>NZ_CP193627.1:7902500-9718062 GCF_052936295.1 Saccharothrix sp. DSM 118769
CCTTCGGCAGGAAGGTGAACAGCCGCAGGTACCGCAGCACGTCGGCGTCGCCGACGTTCACGAAGTACTGGTACCAGGCGTACGGGGAGGTCATCGCCGGGTCGAGCCACACGTTGCCGCCGCCGGTGGACTTGCCGAACTTGCGGCCCTCGGCGTCGGTGACCAGGGGCGCGGTCAGGGCGTGCACCGTCTTGCCCTCGACCTTCCGGACGAGGTCGACGCCGCCGATGATGTTGCCCCACTGGTCGGAGCCGCCGACCTGGAGCCGCGTCCCGTACTGCCGGTGGAGCTGGAGGTAGTCGTGGGACTGGAGCAGCAGGTAGCTGAACTCGGTGTACGACATGCCGTCGCCTTCGAGGCGGCGCTTGACCGTCTCGCGCGCGAGCATGACGTTGATCGAGAAGTGCTTGCCGACGTCGCGCAGGAACTCCAGGGCGGTGACGGGCCCCGTCCAGTCGAGGTTGTTGACGACGACCGCGCCGGTGGGGCTGTCGTCGAACTCGACGAACCGCTCCAGCTGGCCGCGGATGCGCCCGACCCAGTCGGCGACGGTGTCGAGGGGGTTGAGGGACCGCTCGGCGGTGTCGCGCGGGTCGCCGATCATGCCGGTGGCGCCGCCCGCCAGGACGACGGGCCGGTGCCCGGCGCGCTGGAAGCGGCGCAGCATGAGCAGGGGCACGAGGTTGCCGGCGTGCAGGCTGGGCGCGGTCGGGTCGAACCCGGCGTAGAGGGTGAGCGGGCCCGAGTCGAGGTCCTTCCGCAGTGCGTCGAGGTCGGTGGAGTGCGCGATGAGGCCGCGCCAGGTCAGCTCGTCGAGGATGTGCTCGCTCACCAGGCCATTGTCCGACACCTGGTCAACGCGGTTTGAGGCGGTGTGCGCTTCGGGTAGTCGGGAGCGGGCTCTAGTGAGAGGACCGCAGCGATGAGCTACCCGGATCGCGATCCACGTCCCGCTGACCGCCCCACCGAGGTCGTGCCCCGTCCCGGGGTGCCGCAGGTGCCGCAGCAGCACGTACCCACCCAGCAGCACGCGGCTGCCCAGCAGCAGGTGCCCTACCAGCAGGAGGAGGTCGTGGAGCGCGGTGACGGCCGCGTGCGCGCGGTGCGCGTGGCCTGCGCGGTGATCGACGTGCTGTGCTGGCTGTTCGCCGTCGTGCTGGCGATCCACATCTTCCTGGTGATCGGCGGCGCGAACCCGGCGAACGGGTTCGCGCAGATGATCGAGTCGTGGTCGGCGGGGGTGTCGCTGGGCCTGCGCGACCTGTTCACGCCCGCGAGCGCCGGTCTGCGGACGCTGCTGAACGACGGGCTGGCCGCGCTGCTGTGGCTGCTGATCGGCGCGGTGCTGACGAACGTGATCACCCGGGTCGCGCTGCCGGAGGGCGAGCGGCGGGTCTGGTACCGGCGGACCGTGCGCTGATCACCGGCGCTACCGACGGTCACCGCGTCGTTCACCCTGCCGCACACGGGTATGCCCCGGCTGGTCAATTGCCCGCACCGCGTTCGACCACCAAGTTCGTTCACGTGGCCAGCGACTTGCAGCGGGAGAAGACCTCCATCGTGTTCGCCGCGATGGACGTGAACGGCGACGGTTACCTGGAGCGCGCCGATTTCGAGGCGTTGACGGACCGATGGGTGGGCCTGCGCGGCGGGGACGGGCCGGAGCGGTTGCGGGAGATCATGATGGGCTGGTGGGAGGCGCTGCACGCGGCCTCCGACCAGGACAGCGACGACAAGGTGACGATCGACGAGGTGCTGGCGGTGGTGTCCGACCTGGGCACGATGCTGGACCTCGTAGTGGCCACGGCCGAGTCGATGTTCGAGGCGGTGGACGAGGACGGCGACGGCACGGTGTCGGCGCCCGAGTACGGCCGCATGATCCACGCCTGGACCGGTGACGACGCGCCGACGGACGCGGTGTTCGCCCGGTTGGACCTCGACGGCGACGGCGCGATCTCCAAGTCGGAGTTCGTGCGGCACTGGGTCGAGTTCTGGGCCGGTGACGACCCGGAGGCGCCCGGCACGCACGTGTTCGGCGAGGTGAAGGGCGCCTAGGGGGTGGCGCGGGTGCGGCGGGTGCCCCGGCGGTAGGTGCTGACCGCCGGGGAGTCGATCCAGAACCGCCACGGCACGTCGACCGCGACGGCGACGCCGACGCGGGGCCCGGTGCGGATGTCGGCCGGGTCGACGGGGTCGCCCGCGAGCAGCCGCACGGTGGCGTCCGGCGAGGTCAGGTCGGTGCCGTTGTGGGCGCGGTCGAGGCCGAGGACGCCGGTGAGGCGGGCCGGGCCCTTGGCCAGCTCGGCGTCGCTGCGCGCGGCGGGGCGGCGGGCGCGGGCCAGTTCGACGCCGGTCACGACCTCGCCCGCGCGCAGCAGCACGGCGCCGGGGACGCCGTCGGTGAGCGACACGACGTTGGCGCAGAAGTGCATGCCGTAGACGAAGTACACGTAGAGCCGCCCGGCGGGGCCGAACATGACGTCGTTGCGCGGCGTCCGGCCCCGGTAGCAGTGGGAGGCCGGGTCGTCGCCGCCCCGGTACGCCTCGACCTCGACGACCCGCACGCCCACGACGCCCTCGGGCGAGGTGGCCTCGACGGTGGCGCCGAGCAGGAGCCGGGCGGCGTCGACGGGGTCGACGGCCAGCTCCCGCTCGGTGAGCTGCCTAGGGGAGGCGGGCAAGGGAGACCCTGTCCCGCAGCCTCTTGAGCTGCTCGGCGACCCGGTCGGGCGCGGTGCCGCCGTGGGCGTCGCGGGAGGCGATGGAGCCCTGCACGGTGAGCACGTCGCGCACCTCGGGGGTGAGGGCGGGCGAGATGGCGGCGAACTCGTCGTCGGTCAGCTCGTCCAGGCCGACGCCGCGGGCCTCGGCGGCGCGCACGCACTCCCCCGCCGCCTCGTGGGCGACGCGGAACGGCACGCCCTGCCGGACCAGCCACTCGGCGATGTCGGTGGCCAGGGTGAACCCGGCGGGGGCGAGCGCGGCCATGCGGTCGGTGTCGAACCGCATCGTGGCGATCATCCCGGCCAGGGCGGGCAGCAGCAGCTCCAGCTGCTCGACGGAGTCGAACAGGGGTTCCTTGTCCTCCTGGAGGTCCCGGTTGTAGGCGAGCGGCTGGGCCTTGAGGGTGGCGAGCAGGCCGGTGAGGTTGCCGATGAGCCGGCCGGACTTGCCGCGGGTCAGCTCGGCGACGTCGGGGTTCTTCTTCTGCGGCATGATCGAGCTGCCGGTGGCCCACGCGTCGTCGAGGACGGCGAAGCGGAACTCGGCGGTCGTCCAGATGATCACCTCCTCGGCGATCCGGGACAGGTCGACGCCGATCATGGCCAGCACGAACGCGATCTCGGCGGCGAAGTCGCGCGAGGCGGTGCCGTCGATGGAGTTCTCCACCGGCGCGTCGAAGCCCAGCTCCTCGGCGACCGCGGCGGGGTCGAGGCCCAGCGACGAGCCGGCGAGGGCGCCCGACCCGTACGGGGAGACGGCGGCGCGCTTGTCCCAGTCGCGGAGCCGGTCGACGTCGCGCAGCAGCGCCTGGCCGTGCGCGAGGAGGTGGTGCGCGAGCAGCACGGGCTGCGCGGACTGGAGGTGCGTGCGGCCGGGCATGACGGCGCCGGCGTGCGCGGTGGCCTGGCCGGCGAGGGCGTCGACCACGTCGAGCACGCCCTCGGAGACGCGCTTGGCGGCGTCGCGCAGCCACATGCGGAACAGCGTGGCGACCTGGTCGTTGCGGGAGCGGCCGGCGCGCAGCTTGCCGCCCAGCTCGGGCCCGGCGCGGTCGATGAGGCCGCGTTCCAGGGCGGTGTGCACGTCCTCGTCGGCGAGCACCGGCGTGAACGCGCCGGAGGCGACGTCGGCCTCCAGGGCGTCGAGCGCGGCGAGCATGCGCGCCAGCTCGTCGTCGGTGAGCAGGCCCGCGCGGGTGAGCACGCGGGCGTGCGCCCTGGAACCCCTGATGTCGTAGGGGGCGAGTCGCCAGTCGAAGTGCGTCGAGAGCGACAGCATCGCCATCGCCTCGGCCGGTCCACTGGCGAAACGCCCGCCCCACAGAGAACTCATCTACCCCTGATCCCTCTTCGGCTGGTCGTGCGGGTGGCCCCAGCCGCGGCCGGCGGGGGCGGAGTCGTGCGGCTCGTGGCCGAGCACGGCGGTGACGGTGGCGCGGCCGTCGTGCAGCGCCAGCCGCACCTCGCCGGTCACGTGCCGCCGGGTGGTGCCCAGGAAGCCGTCCAGCGCGTGCCGCAGCGGCGAGAACCACTGCCCGTCGCGCACCAGTTCACCCCACCGGAGGTCGACCTGCCGCTTGAAGCGGGCCGTCCCCTGCTCCAGGGTGGCGGCTTCCAGCTCCCGGTGCGCGGTGGTCAGCGCGAGGGCACCGGGTGCCTGCCGCACCCCGCGCACAGTGTGCCGGCCGGCCTTGAGGTCGAGTTCGCGGATGGCCTGGAACGCGGTGACGGTCTCGCCGTCGAGGGCGACGGGCACGCCCCGGTCGAAGGTGACGACGACCTCGCAGGCGTCGGCGGGCCCGGTGCTCGCGGCCTCGCCGCCGGTGTCGGGCCCGGTCCGGGGTGGTTCGTGGTCGGGCGCGAGGACGGTCAGGTGCGGTGCGAGGGCCTCGACGCCGGCTTCGACGGCCGCCCGGTCGGCGGCGGCGAGGTCGTGGGCGACGGCCCCGGCGCCGTGCCGCTCGGCGACCCGGACGAGGTGCTCGGCGAGCAGCGGCCGGGTGAGGGCGGGGAGCAGCGGGCCGTGCAGCGCGTTGGCCCGCAGCGCGGGCAGGCAGTAGTGCTCGGCGAACTCGTCGCGGGCGTCCACGACGAGGGCCTCGGCGGCGCCGCAGGCGAGGGCCCGCTCGCGGACGGCGACGAGGGCCCCGCCGACGGGGGCACCGCCCACCGGGGCGACGGCGCGGCCGACGTCGAGGGTCACCGCGATGACCTCGGCGCCGGTCTCGGCGAGGCGGCGCAGGGCGACGGACGAGGCGAGGGCGCCCGAGTAGGCCAGGACGACCCGCCGGTTCACGGTCCCTCGTCCCCGGGTTCGCCGGTGGCGAGGGCGGCGACCCGGGCCGCCAGCTCGGCGCCGGTGAGCGGTTCGCGGGCGACGGCGAGGATGGTGTCGTCGCCCGCGATGGTGCCGACGATGTCGTGCAGCGCGGCCCGGTCCAGGGCGCTGGCCAGGAACTGGGCCGCGCCGGGCGGGGTGCGCAGGACGGCGAGGTTGCCGGAGTGGTCCACGGACACCAGCAGCTCGTTGAGGACCCGCACGAGCCGGGTGGTGCCGCCCTGCACGCCGCGCACGGGGCTGCCGTCCTCGGGGATGACGTAGACGGGCGCGCCGCCGTCGGGTCCGCGCAGCTTCACCGCACCGAGCTCGTCCAGGTCGCGCGACAGCGTGGCCTGGGTGACCTCGATGCCCTCCACCGCAAGCGTTTTCGCCAGCTCCGACTGGCTGCGGATGGCGCGCTGGGCGACCAGTTCGACGATGCGGGCCTGCCGCGCGGTGCGTGTCACGCCGACTGCTCCAGGAGCCAGACGAGCAGCGCCTTCTGGGCGTGCAGGCGGTTCTCGGCCTCGTCCCAGACGGCGCTGTCGGGGCCGTCGAGGACGTCGTCGGTGATCTCCTGGCCGCGGTGGGCGGGCAGGCAGTGCAGGACCGTGGTGCGCACGCCGGTGGCGGCGACGAGGTCGGCGTTGACCTGGTAGGGCCGGAAGGGCCGCATCCGGTCGCGGCCGTCGTTTTCCTGGCCCATCGACGTCCACGTGTCGGTGACGAGCACGTCCGCGCCGTCCACGGCCTCGCGCGGGTCGGTGACCACCCGGACCGAGCCGCCGGTGTCGGCGGCGCGCTTGCGGGCGTCGTCGAGGACCCACGGCTGCGGTTGGAAGTTCTCGGGCGCGGCGATCCGCACGTGCATGCCCGCGGTGACGCCGCCGAGCAGCATCGAGTGGGACATGTTGTTCGCGCCGTCGCCCAGGTAGGTGACGGTGAGGCCGGGCAGCGCGCCGTGCCGCAGGCGGATCGTCTGGAGGTCGGCGAGCACCTGGCAGGGGTGGAACTCGTCGGTCAGCGCGTTGATCACCGGGATGCGCGAGACGGACGCCATGGCGTCGATGCGCTTCTGCGCGAAGGTGCGCCAGATGACCGCGTCGACGTAGCCGGACAGGATGCGGGAGGTGTCCTCGATGGTCTCCTCGCGGCCGAGCTGCATGGAGCGGCCGTCGATGATCACCGGGTTGCCGCCGAGCTGGGCGATGCCCACCTCGAACGACAGGCGGGTGCGGGTGGAGTTCTTCTCGAAGATGACCGCGACGGACTTCGGCCCGGCCAGGGGCTTGGCGGTGAGCCGGTCGGTCTTGCAGGCGTCGGCGAGGTCGAGGACCTCGGCCTGCTCGGCGGGCGTCAGGTCGTCGTCGCGCAGGAAGTGCCGGACCACGTCAGACCTCCAACCAGGTGGGCAGCTCGGCGACGAGCCGGTGGGCGTCGGCCTGGTCGAGGACCAGCGGCGGGGCGAGCCGGATGACGTCGGGCTGGATGGGGTTGATGAGGTACCCGGCCTGCTGCGCGGCCGCCGCGGCCTTCGCCGAGACCGCCTCGCGCAGCGTGATCCCGAGCAGCAGGCCGGCGCCCCGCACACCGGAGATGAGCGGGTGGTCGAGGGCCTCGACGCCGGCGGCGATCTCCTTGCCGACGGCGGAGGCGTGCTCCAGCAGCCCGTCGGCGGCGATCGTGTCGAGCACGGCGAGCGCGGCGGCGCAGCACACCGGGTTGCCGCCGAACGTGGTGCCGTGCTGGCCGGGCGCGAACAGGTCCTTGGCGGGGCCGAGGGCGACGCACACGCCCAGCGGCAGGCCGCCGCCGATGCCCTTGGCCAGCGTGAACACGTCCGGCACGACGCCGGCCTGCTGGAAGGCGAACCAGGTGCCGAGGCGGCCGACGCCGGTCTGCACCTCGTCGAGCACGAGCAGCGCGCCGTGCTCGGCGGTGATGCGGCGGGCGGCCTGGAGGTAGCCCTCGGGCGGCACGACGACGCCGTTCTCGCCCTGGATGGGTTCCACGACGAACGCGGCGGTGTCGTCGTCGATCACCGCCTCCAGCGCCTCGACGTCGCCGAACGGGACGTGCACGACGCCGGGCACCAGCGGTTCGAACGGTTCGCGCTTGGCGGGCTGGCCGGTGAGCGCGAGGGCGCCCATGGTGCGGCCGTGGAAGCCGCCCTCGGTGGCGACGACCTTCACCCGGCCGGTGCGGCGGCTGAGCTTGAACGCGGCCTCGTTGGCCTCGGCGCCGGAGTTGCAGAACAGCACCCGGCCGTCGCCGTCCGCGCCGGCCAGGTCGAGCAGGCGCTCGGCGAGCTTGAGCGCGGGCTCGTTGATGTAGAGGTTGGAGGTGTGGGAGATCCGGCCGATCTGCTCGGTGACGGCCGCGACGACCGCCGGGTGGGCGTGGCCGAGGGCGTTGACGGCGATGCCGGTGAGCAGGTCGAGGTAGCGGTTGCCGTCGGCGTCCCAGACGTGCGCGCCCTCGCCGCGCACCAGGGTCAGGTCGGGTGTGCCGTAGTTGTTCATCATCGCGGCCTGCCACCGCTGCCGGTCGTTCATGCCCGTTCCCCAGTCCCCTCGGTCACCATGGTCCCGACGCCCTCGGAGGTGAAGACCTCCAGCAGCACCGAGTGCGCCAACCGCCCGTCGATCACGTGCGCCTCCGGGACGCCGCCGCGCACCGCGCGCAGGCACGCCTCCATCTTGGGCACCATCCCGCTGTCCAGGTCGGGCAGCATCTTCTCCAGCGCGTCGGCGTCGACGCGGTGCAGCAGCGAGCCGCGGTCCGGCCAGTTCGCGTACAGGCCCTCCACGTCGGTGAGGACCACGAGCTTCCGCGCCCGCAGCGCGACGGCCACCGCGCCCGCCGCCGTGTCGGCGTTGACGTTGTGCACGACGCCGTCGGCGTCCGGGGCGACGGAGGAGATCACCGGGATGCGGCCGGCGTGCACGACGTCGAGCACCGCGTCCGGGTCGACGTCCACGATGTCGCCGACGAGGCCGATGTCGACCGGTTCGCCGTCCACGACCGCGGGGCGGCGGGCGGCGGTGAGCAGGCGGGCGTCCTCGCCGGACAGGCCGACCGCGTACGGGCCGTGCTCGTTGATCAGGCCGACGAGTTCGCGCTGCACCTGGCCGACGAGCACCATGCGGACGACGTCCATGGCCTCGGGCGTGGTGACGCGCAGGCCGCCGCGGAACTCGCTGTGGATGCCGAGCTTCCCGAGCATGGCGGCGATCTGCGGGCCGCCGCCGTGCACCACGACCGGGTGCAGGCCGGCGAGCTTGAGGAACACGACGTCCTGGGCGAACGCGCGCTTGAGCGCGTCGTCGACCATGGCGTTGCCGCCGTACTTGAGGACGACGGTGGCGCCGCGGGAGCGCTGGAGCCAGGGCAGCGCCTCGACCAGGACGGCGGCCTTGTCGTGCGGTGTGGTCATGAGCTGTACGCGCTGTTCTCTTCGACGTAGGCGTGCGACAGGTCGGTGGTGAGCACGGTGGCCGTGCCGTCGCCGAGGCCCAGGCTCACCACGATCTCGACGTCGCGGCCGGACAGGTCGGCCTCGGCGCGGTCGGCGGCCTTGTGGCCGTCGGCGAACAGCGTGACGCCGTTGATGGCGATGCCGAGCCTGTGCTGGTCGACGGTGGCCCTCGACCGGCCCACGGCCATCGCGATGCGGCCCCAGTTGGGGTCCGAGCCGAACAGCGCGGTCTTCACCAGGTTGTCCTCGGCGACGGTCTTGGCGACCTCGACGGCCTCGGCCTCGGTGAGCGCGCCGTCGACCGTGATGGACACCTCCTTGGTGACGCCCTCCGCGTCGCCCTGGAGCTGCTTGACCAGGTCGCCCGCGACGGCTTCGAGGACGCGCGCGAACTCCTCGGCGTCGGGGGTGGTGCCGGACGCGCCGGAGGCGAGCAGCAGCACGGTGTCGTTGGTGGACGTGCCGCCGTCCACGTCGAGCCGGTCGTAGGTGCGGGCGGTGACCCGGCGCAGGGCCGCGTCGAGCGCGTCGCCGTCGAGGGCGGCGTCGGTGGTGATGACGCTGAGCATGGTGGCCATGTTCGGCGACAGCATCCCGGCGCCCTTGACGAAGCCGCCGACGGACCAGCCGTCGGGGTGGGCCTCGAACGACTGCTTGGGGTGGGTGTCGGTGGTCATCACGGCGGTGGCGGCGGCCAGGCCGGCCTCGTCGGTGCCGGCCAGTTCCGCGGCGGCCTTGTCGACGCCCGCGGTGAGGGCGTCCATGGGCAGGCGCTCGCCGATGAGGCCGGTGGAGCACACGGCGACCTCGATCGCGCCGACACCGAGGACGTCCGCGACCTTCTCGGCGGTGGCGTGGGTGTCCTGGAAGCCCTCCGGGCCGGTGCACGCGTTCGCGCCGCCGGAGTTGAGCACCACGGCGCGCAGCCTGCGCTCCCCGAGCACCTGCTGGGACCACAGGACGGGCGCGGCCTTGACCTGATTGGTGGTGAAGACGCCCGCGGCGGCCTGGCCCGGCCCCTCGTTGACGACCAGCGCGAGGTCGAGCGCGCCGGACTCCTTGATGCCGGCCGCGACACCCGCGGCCCTGAAGCCGGACGGGCCGGTCACACCCCTGCTGCGGTTCACGGTGCTACTCCCACGGTGGACAGGCCGGTGGTCTCCGGCAGGCCGAGTGCCAGGTTCATGCACTGCACCGCGGCGCCCGCGGTGCCCTTCGCCAGGTTGTCGACCGCGGCGACGACGACGAGCCTGCCCAGGTCCCGGTCGACGGTGACCTGGAGCTGCACGGCGTTCGAGCCGAGCACCGCGCCCGTGGTGGGCCAGTGGCCCTCCGGCAGCAGGTGCACGAACGGCTCGTCGGCGTACGCCTTCGCGTAGGCGGCGCGGACGTCCTCGTCGGGGTCCTTGAGGGTCGCGGAGCAGGTGGCCAGGATGCCGCGCGGCAGCGGGGCCAGCACGGGGGTGAACGAGACCTTCACGTCGTGCCCGGCGACGGCGGTCAGGTTCTGCGCGATCTCGGGGGTGTGCCGGTGCGCGCCGCCGACGCCGTAGGCGGACAGCGAGCCCATGACCTCCGAGCCGAGCAGGTTCGGCTTGAGCGACTTGCCCGCGCCGGACGCGCCGGAGACGGCGACCACGGTGACCTCGGGCTCGACCAGCCCCATCGCGGGGGCCAGGGCCAGCGAGGACACGGTCGGGTAGCAGCCGGGCACGGCGACGCGCCGGGCGCCGCGCAGCTCGTCGCGCTTGCCGGGCAGCTCGGGCAGGCCGTAGGGCCAGCTGCCCGCGTGCTCGCCGCCGTACCAGCGCTCCCAGGCCGCGGCGCTGGTGAGCCGGTGGTCCGCGCCGCAGTCGACGACGAGGACGTCGTCGCCGAGCAGGGCGGCGAGTTCGGCGGACTTGCCGTGCGGGAGGGCGAGGAAGACGACGTCGTGGCCGCGCAGGCGCTCGGCGGTGGTCTCCTCCAGCACGCGGTCGGCCAGCGGCAGCAGGTGCGGCTGGTGGGCGAGCAGCGGCGCGCCCGCGTTGCCGCCCGCCGTGAGCGCCCCGATCTCCACGTCCGGGTGCCCGAGCAGCAGCCGGAGCACCTCACCGCCGGCGTAGCCACTGGCCCCGGCCACCGCGATCCGCACCGTCATGCGGATAAGTATGCACCGCCGTGCATCATCACTCAAATTTTATTCCACGGTGTGGGAGCACCTCACCGCGCCGCGGTCCACCGGGCCGCGGGTCACCACGCCACGGGCAGCGACGACAGGCCGTGGACGACCTGCTGCGAGCGGAACACCGGCTCGCCGGCCAGGCGCAGGTCCGGGAAGCGGCGGACCAGCGCCGGGAAGGCGGCGCGCATCTCCAGCCGGGCCAGGGGCGCGCCGACGCAGTGGTGGACGCCGTGGCCGAACGCGACGTGGCTCACCGGCGAGCGGGTCAGGTCGAGGTCGTCGGCGCCGGCCAGCAGGTCGGGGTCGCGGTTGGCGGCGGGCAGCGAGCAGACGACGAGGTCGCCCGCGGCCAGCTCGCGCCCGCCCAGCTCGACGTCGGCGGTCACCACCCGCGGCACGCCGGTGTGCACGACGGTCAGCCAGCGCAGCAGCTCCTCCACCGCAGCGTCGTCCAGGTCGGGTCGCTCGCGCAGCAGGCGGCACTGGTCGGGGTGGCGCAGCAGGGCCAGCGCGCCCAGGCTCAGCATGTTCGCCGTGGTCTCGTGGCCCGCGAGCAGCAGCAGGTCGGCCACGCCCACCAGCTCGTCGTCCGCCAGGCCGCCGTCGGCCGGCCCGCCGGCGCGCGCCAGGACGCCCAGCAGGTCGTCGCCCGGTTCGACCCTGGCGCGGGCGACCAGCTCGGCCAGGTAGGCGCGGGACCGCAGCGCGACGGCGAACCGCTCGTCGGGTGAGAGGGACACGTCGAAGAAGTCGGCGGCGCGCTGCTGGAACTCGCTGCGCTCCGCGTAGGGCACGCCCAGCAGCTCGCAGATCACCAGCGACGGCACCGGCAGCGCGAACGCGGGCACGAGGTCGGCGGGCGGGCCGGCGGCGGCCACCGCGTCGAGGTGGTCGCGCACGATCTCGCGCACCCGGGGTTCGAGCAGGCGCACCCGCCGGGCGGTGAAGCCGGGCGCGACCAGCCGCCGCAGCCGGGTGTGCCCGGGCGGGTCGTAGCCGAGCGGGTTGCCGGGCCGCACGCGGGCCAGCTCCTCCTCGGACATGGCGGGCGCGCCGGGCACGAGGTGGTGCGCGGAGTTGCCGAACACGACCGGGTCGCCCAGGACGCGGCGGACGTCGGCGACGCGGGTCACCAGCCACACCCGGTCGCCGATCGGCGAGTCGAACAGCCGCACGCCCTCGTCGTCGCGCACCGCGGCCAGCTCGGCCGCCGGGGCGAACCCCTCGCGGCGCATGTGCAGGGGCAGGGTCATGGCGGGCCTCCGGCGTCGGCGGTGCGGGGAGGGGCGGCGCGGACACGGTAGCGACGGCGCGGGGTGACGCGGCAGGGTCGGGCGAGTGAGACGCCACGACACGGGCAGTGACGGACGACTGCGCACGGTGATCTTCAGCCGGCCGGACGAGGGTGATCGCGGCTGGTCGCGGCTGGCGGCGGCCGGGCGCGGCTAGCGGCGGCCGGGCGCGGCTAGCGGCGGCCGGGCGCCACGAGGTCCGCCCACCGCGCGGCGTCGGCCCCGGTGAGCACGCGGTCGAGCACCACGGTCGGCCGCATCAGCGGGTAGGCGCGGCCGGCTTCCCAGGAGCGCCCCCGGGGCGGGTCGAGCACCACGACGCGCCGCCCGCCCACCAGCGGCACGTCCGCCGGCCGGCCCTCGTGCCGGATCGCCGCGCCGTGCGCGTCGACCAGGGTGAACGAGCCGCGGATGCCGCCCTCGGGCCGGAGGTCGTCGCCGTCGACCGCCGCCGCCACCCACCGGGGGTGCGGCGGCCGGCCCGGCAGCAGGCCGCGCGCCGGGTCGCCGACGAGCACCGCCGCGAGCAGGGTGTGCAGCTGGGCGTTGTCGCCGACGCCGCCGACGGTCAGCTCGTAGGCGGCGCCCGTGCCCCGGTGGACGACGACCAGCGGTTCGTCGTCGAGCACGTCCAGCAGGCCGTGCAGCCACGGCGCGGAGGCCACCCGCCGCGCCGCCCCGGTCGCCGCGCGGAGCCGGTCGCGGTGGGGCAGGGCGCGCCGCACGTCGGCGAGCTGCAACGGCACCAGCAGCCCGGCCACCCACTCGTCGACGGCGAACCACGCCTCGGCCACGTGCCGGCCGTCCGGGGTGGGCAGCCGCGTCAGCACGGCGGGGATGTTGTCGCGCTCCGGCGCGGGCGGCTCGCCACCGCCCGCGGCGCGCCACCGCCCCACGAACCGCGTCGCCCGCTCCAGGGCGTCGGCCACGCGCAGCACCAGCGGCCCCAGCACGGGTGCCGGGTCGCCGCCGAGGTGCACCAGGGCGCCGGTGAGCTGCACGAGGTCGCCGCCGTTGCCCAGCGACAGGTCGGGCAGCGCCGGTCCCAGCACGGCGAGGGCGGCGGACAGCTGCGCCCCGTCGGCCTCCGGGAGGCGCTCGACCAGCACCTCGTAGACCTCGCGGAACCCCGCGGCGTCGCGCCGGCCCACCGCGTCCACGAGCGCGGCGCACGACCCGGGCAGTTCCGCGTTCTCCGGCACGACGCGAGCGTAGCCGCGCCTACCGGCCGAAGCGCTCCAGCGCGCGGATCTTGTTCGTGGCGTCCAGGGCGGCGACCTTGTACGCCTCGGACAGGGTCGGGTAGTTGAAGACGGTGTCCACCAGGTAGTCCACCGTGCCGCCGCACGCCATGACGGCCTGCCCGATGTGGACGAGGTCCGTCGCGCCGGTGCCGAACAGGTGCACGCCCAGCAGCTTGCGGTCCACGGTGGACACCAGCAGCTTGAGCATCCCGTAGGCGTCGCCGACGATCGAGCCACGCGCCAGCTCCCGGTACCGCGCCAGGCCCACCTCGTACGGCGTGGCGGACGAGGTCAGCTCGGCCTCCGTGGCGCCGCAGTAGGAGATCTCCGGGATGGTGTAGATGCCGATCGGCTGCAACGACGACAGCTCGCGCGCCTCCTCGCCGAACGCGTGGTAGGCGGCGAGCCTGCCCTGGTCCATCGACGTGGCGGCCAGCGCCGGGAAGCCGATCACGTCGCCCACCGCGTAGATGTGCTCCACGGGCGTGCGGTAGTGCTCGTCCACGGCGAGCCGGCCGCGCCGGTCGGCCTCCAGGCCCGCCTTGTCCAGGTCGAGCGCCTCGGTGTTGCCCTGCCGGCCGGCCGAGTACATGACCGCGGCGGCCGGGATGCGCTTGCCGCTGGCCAGCGTCGTCACCGTGCCGCTCTCCGACACGTCGACGGTGACGACCTTCTCGCCGAACCGGAACGTCACCGCCAGGTCGCGCAGGTGGAACTTGAGCGACTCGACGATCTCCGGGTCGCAGAAGTCGAGCATCCGGTCGCGCTGCTCGACCACCGTGACGCGGGTGCCGAGCGCGGCGAACATGGAGGCGTACTCGATGCCGATGACGCCCGCGCCGACCACGACCAGCGACGACGGGATCTCGTTGAGCGCCAGCACCTCGTCGGAGTCGAGGACCCGCTCCTCGTCGAAGTCCACCTGCTCCGGGCGCGCGGGCCGGGTGCCGGTGGCGATCACGACCTTGTCGGCGGTGACGACCTGGTGCTCGCCGCGGTGCGCGCCCTGCACGGCGACGGTGTGCGGGTCGACGAAGCTCGCCGTGCCGCTGAGCAGGTCGATGTGGTTGCGGTGCAGCTGGGCGCGCACGACCTGGACCTCGCGCCCGATGACGTGCTGCGTGCGGGCGAGCAGGTCGGAGATGGTGATGTCGTTCTTGACCCGGTAGCTCGCGCCGTACAGCTCGCGCTGGCTCATCCCGGTCAGGTACATCACCGCCTCGCGCAGCGTCTTCGACGGGATCGTCCCGGTGTTGACGCACACGCCGCCCACCATGTCGGCGCGGTCCACGACGGCGACGCGCTTGCCGAGCTTGGCGCCCGCGATGGCCGCCTTCTGCCCGCCGGGGCCCGATCCGATGACGACCAGGTCGTAGTCGTACTCGCTCATGCCCGAAGCCTCGCACAAGAACCCGTTCCGCGGTGATCGGGTGAACGGACCCGCCGGGGCGGTCCGCCGCGGTCGGGGCCGACGCCGCCGACCCCTTCCCGCGCGAGGCCCCCGAGCGCCCCTAGCCGCGGGCCGCGCGCCCCGTGTAGGTGAGCGGGAAGACGAGGTCCTGGCACGCCACCGGCACGTCGTGCGAGATCTGCACGACCATCTCCACCTCGACCTCGCCGGCGGGCGGGATGGTGACCGGTTCCCCCATGGGCACCACGGTGAGCACCCCGGAGGGGCAGTCGGGGACGCGGTTGTGCGCCGCGTCCAGCGGTTGGCCCGGCAGGGCCTGGAGGGTCAGCACGACGATGTCGACGCTGTTGGGGTTGGAGAGGCGCACCAGCCGCGCGCCCTCGCTGCCCGGGGTCAGCTCGACCGGGGCGCCGGAGACGTCGTCGATGCCGAACGGCTCCAGGTCGGCCACCCCGGCCTCGGCGCCGCTCACCGAGTACGCCATGGCGGGCAACTCGGGTTCGGGCCAGGTCAGGTGCATGGACGCCACCACGACGGCGCCCGCACCGAGGATGGTCGCGGCGACGGCGGCTTCCATCCGGGGACCCAAACTGCGCATGAGGCAACCTCACTCGATTGCTGCTCCAGGCGGTGGGTTCGCCGCTAGCTCCCCGTCGGACCGGCGACCAGACACGCCCGGCGGTTCATCGCTTCGCCCCTCGGCCCAGCGGGCCGCGGGATCAATCTTGAAGAACGTTCAACCTCCGCGCAAGGACCCGGCCTGCCCGGAAACACGGGTCTTTGGGCCCCTTGACACGCCACGGCACCGGGGTTGACCTGCGCGTTCACCGGTTTCGACGACCGCGGGCATCACCCGACCGGCCTAGTCCCGGACCCGCAGCGGTGCGGCTCCGGGACCGGGCCGGTCCCCTCGCGTCTCAGCCCCTGAGCACCGCGCCGAAGCGTTCCGCGGCGGCGGCCACGGCCGCGTCGCGCGCCGCCGTCGCCTCGTCCACGGTCAGCGTGCGGTCCGGCGCGCGGAAGCGCAGGGAGTAGGCCAGCGAGCGCTTGCCCTCCCCCACCTGGTCGCCGGTGTAGACGTCGAACAGCCGGATGTCCTCCAGCAGGGCGCCGCCGCCGGAGCGCAGCGCCCGGGACACCCGGTCGGCGGGCACGTCCGCGCCCACCACCACGGCCACGTCCAGCAGCACCGGCGGGTACGGCGACACGACCGGCGCGGGCCGGTCGTCGGTCAGCGGCAGCGCGTCGAGGTCCAGCTCCAGCGCCACCGTGCGCTTCGGCAGGCCCAGCGCCTCCACGACCTTCGGGTGCAGCTCGCCCGCGTGGCCCACGGGCCAGTCGCCGACGCGCAGCTCCGCGCACCGGCCGGGGTGCCACGGGGCCAGGTCGGAGGCGACCGCGGTCAGCTCCACCCCGTACGCCTGGCCGATCAGCCGCGCCGCGCCCACCGCGTCCGCCCAGTCAGCCGGGCGGCCCTTGCCCCACCAGCCGGCCCGCTCGCGGTTGCCCGCGAGCACGGCGGCCACGTGCACCGGCTGCTGCGGCAGCGATGCCAGCAGCGAGGCGACGTCCGCGTCGGACGGGCGCGCGCCCACGCCGACCGCGGGCACCGGCACCTGCTGCGCGCGCGGCAGCGTGACCTGGGCGACCGCGTAGACCGCCAGGTCCTTCTGGCCGCGCGCCAGGTTGCGCTGCACGGTCTCCAGCAGCCCCGGCACCAGCGTGGTGGCCAGCGCGTGCTTGTCGGCCTCCAGCGGGTTGAGCACGCTCACCGCGTTGCGCCGCACGTCGCCCTCGGGCAGGCCCAGCGCGTCGAACACCGCGGGCGCCACGAACGGGAACGGCTTGACCTCGACGAACCCGTTCTCGGCCAGGGCGCGCGACACCGTGCGGCGGCGGCGCTGCTGCTCGGTCAGGCCGCGACCGGCGGGCGCGGGCGGCAGGACCGACGGGATCGTGTCGTAGCCCTCCAGCCGCAGCACCTCCTCCACCAGGTCCGCGGGCTGGGTGAGGTCCGCGCGCCACGTCGGCGGCACCGCGGTGACCATCGTCGCGCCGTCGTCACCGGTGGTGACCTCGACCTGGCAGCCGATCTGGCCCAGCCGGCGCGCCGTCACGCCGCGCGCGTAGCGCACCCCGGCGACCCGGTCGGGCAGGTCGATCGGCATCGACACCGGGCCGGGCGCGGCGGGCGAGCCGACGTCCGTGCGCTCGGGCCGGATGCTGCCGTCGGCGAACATGTCGAGCAGCCGCGCGGCGCGCTCCAGCGCCACCGGCGCCAGCGCCGGGTCCACGACCCGCTCGAAGCGCCGCGCCGCCTCGCTGGGCAGCTTGTGGCGGCGCACCGTGCGGGCGATGGACGCCGGGTCCCAGTTCGCCGCCTCCAGCAGGATGTCCGAGCTGCCGGGGCCGACCTCGGTGCTCGCGCCGCCCATGACGCCGGCGAGCGAGATGACGCCGCTGTCGTCGGCGATCACGATGTCGTCCGGGTCCAGGGCGCGGACCTGCTCGTCGAGCGTGGTCAGCTTCTCGCCGGCCACCGCGCGCCGCACCACCAGGCCGCCCTTGACCGACGACGCGTCGAACGCGTGCAGCGGCTGCCCCAGCTCCAGCATCACGTAGTTGGTGACGTCCACCGGCAGCGAGATCGACCGGATGCCCGCGAGCATCAGCCGCCGGCGCATCCACCACGGGGTGGGCGCGGTCGGGTCGACCCCGGTGACCCGGCGGGCCACGAACCGCGGGCACGCCACCTCGTCCTCGACGCGGACCGGCAGCACCTCGCCCTCGCCCTCGGGCACCTCGGCCAGGCCGGGGTCGCCGAACGGCACGTCGAACGCGCAGGCCAGCTCGCGGGCCAGGCCGCGCACCGAGAACGCGTAGCCGCGGTCCGGGGTCGGCGAGACCTCGATGACCGCGTCGCCCAGGCCGAGCAGCTCGACGGCGTCGTCACCGGGCTGCGCGGTGCCGCTGGGCAGCACCATGATCCCGGCGTGGTCGTCGCCCAGGCCCACCTCGCGGGCCGAGCAGATCATGCCCTCGCTGGTCCTGCCGTAGGTCTTGCGGGCGGAGATGGCGAACCCGCCGGGCAGCACCGCGCCGGGCAGCGCCACCACGACCGTGTCGCCCTCGCGGAAGTTCGACGCGCCGCAGACGATGCCGTTGACCTGGTCCGGGCCGACCTCGACCCGGCAGAAGCGGATCGGCTTCTTGAACTCGGTCAGCTCCTCGATCTCCACCACGCGGCCCGCGACCAGCGGACCGGTGACGCCGTCGAGCCGGTGGACGTCCTCCACCTCGATGCCGATCCGCGTGAACGCCTCGGCGAGCTGCTCTGGCGTGGGGGTCTCGGTGAACTCGAGGTTCTCGACCAGCCAGGTAACCGGAATGCGCACCGGTCAGGCCTCCGTTCCGAATGGCTGGGTGAAGCGGACGTCGCCCTCGACCATGTCCCGCATGTCGGGCAGCCCGTTGCGGAACTGCAGGGTGCGCTCCAGGCCCATGCCGAACGCGAAGCCCGAGTAGGTGCCGGGGTCGACGCCGCAGTTGCGCAACACGTTCGGGTTGACCATGCCGCAGCCGCCCCACTCGACCCAGCCCGCGCCGCCCTTCTTCTCCGGGAACCACACGTCCACCTCGGCGGACGGCTCGGTGAAGGGGAAGAAGCTCGGGCGCAGGCGGGTGCGGGAGCCCTCGCCGAACATGGCGCGGGCGAACGCGTCGAGCGTGCCCTTCAGGTGCGCCATGGTCAGGCCCTTGTCCACGGCCAGGCCCTCGACCTGGTGGAACACCGGGGTGTGCGTGGCGTCCAGCTCGTCGGTGCGGAACGTGCGGCCGGGGCACACCACGTACACGGGCGGCTCGCGGTCCAGCAGCGTGCGGGCCTGCACCGGGCTGGTGTGCGTGCGCAGCACCAGGCCGGAGTCGGCGGGCGCGACGTAGAACGTGTCCTGCATGGTCCGCGCCGGGTGGTCCTTGCCGAAGTTCAACGCGTCGAAGTTGAACCACTCGGTCTCCAGCTCGGGGCCCTCGGCGACCTCGTAGCCCATGGCCACGAACACGTCGGCGACGCGCTCGGCGAGCGTGGAGATCGGGTGCCGCGCGCCGCGCGGGACGCGGTCCCACGGCAGCGTGACGTCGACCGCCTCCTCGCGCAGCACGCGCTCGTCGCGCTCCGCCTGGAGCTCGCCGCGCCGCTCCTCGAACGCGAGCTTGACCGCGTTCTGCGCCTCGTTCACCCGCTTGCCCGCCTCGGCCTTCGCGGCGGGCGGCAGGGCGCCGATCTCGCGGCGCGCCAGCAGCACCGGCGAGCGGTCGCCCAGGTGGCTCGGCTTCACGGCGGCCAGCTCGTCGAGGTCGGCCGCCTTGGCGAACGCCTCCCGAGCCTGCTCGACCGCCGCGCCCAGCGCCTCCGGGGAGAGCGCCGCGACCTGCTTCGGGTCGTACGGGTCGTTGGCTCCGGACATGGTTGGTGGACAGCTCCCGTCACGGACAACAGGTGGATATCCCCCTCCGCGAGGGACGCGGAGCGGCGGACCGATCCTAGGTGATGGGGCCCGACCGGCATGAACCGCCGTCCGGCGCGGCCGTGCTCCGTGACCTCGGCTCGCCGCGCCGGGCCGCGCCCCGCGCCGGTCACCGCTCCCCCGGCCGCGGGTCGCGTCGCGCTCCGGGGCGCGACCGCGGGATTGTCGGTGGGTCGTGGCAGTCTTGCGGTCGCGAGCGGGACCGGCGGGCGAACAGCGGAAAACCGGACCACGAGCCGCGCGAACGAACCTAGAATCGTCCGTCACACGCGACCTTGACCCCGAGGTGAACTCCACTTGGCACACACCTTCGGTGTCGACCTGCGCGGCATCATCGACCTGCTCAGCCACCACCTCTACAGCGGCCCCCGCGTCTACGCGCGCGAACTGCTCCAGAACGCGGTGGACGCGATCACCGCCCGCCGCGCGCTCCAGCCGGACGCGCCGGGCGAGGTGGTGATCGAGCCGGTCGGGTCCCCAGGCGGCACCTTCCGCATCTCCGACACCGGCATCGGCCTCACCGAGCACGAGGTGCACGACCTGCTCTCCACGCTCGGCCGCACGTCCAAGCGCGACGACCTGGGCTTCGCCCGCCAGGGCTTCCTGGGCCAGTTCGGCGTGGGCCTGCTGTCCGCGTTCCTGGTCGCCGAGCGCGTCAACCTGACCACCCGGTCGGCCAGGGGCGGTCCCGCCGTGCGCTGGACCGCCGACGCGAGCGGCGCCTACGAGGTCACCGCGGCCGAGCGGGCCGAGGTCGGCACCACGATCGAGCTGGTGCCGCACCGCGACGCCGAGCACTGGCTGGAGCACGACGTCGTCAAGGCCCTGGTCACCGAGTACGGCGAGCTGCTGCCGGTGACCGTCCGGGTCGGCGGCGAGGTGGTCACGCACGACGAGCTGCCGTGGACCGGCGACGACGCCCTGGCCTACGGCGAGCGCGTGCTGGGCGTGCGGCCGTTCGACGCGATCCCCGTCGAGGTGCCCACCGTCGGCCTCAGGGGCGTCGCGTACGTCCTGCCGGGCGGCGTGCACCCCGGCGCCCGCCAGTCGCACCGCGTCTACCTGAAGCGGATGCTGGTCGGCGACTCCATCGAGGGCCTGCTGCCGGAGTGGGCGTACTTCGTGCGCTGCGCGGTCGACTCGACGTCGCTGCGCCCGACCGCGAGCCGCGAGTCGCTCTACCAGGACGAGACGCTGCTCGCGGTGCGCGAGGAGCTGGGCCGCCAGGTCCGCGACTGGCTCGTGCGGCTCGACGCGACCGACCCCGACCGCACCCGCGCCCTGCTCGACGCGCACCACCTGGGCATCAAGTCGCTGGCCCGCGCCGACGACGAGATGCTGCGCCTGGTCGAGCGGTGGCTGCCGTTCGAGACCACCGACGGCCCGCAGTCGCTGCGCCAGTTCCGCCGCCGGCACGGCACGGTCGCGCACGTCCCGGACGTCGACGAGTTCCGCCAGCTCGCGCCGGTCGCGCACGCCCAGGGCATGGGCCTGGTCAACGCGGGCTACGCCTACGACGCCGAGATCATGGACCGGCTCGTCGCCCTCGACGGCCCGGCCGCCGCGCGCCGCGTCGCCCCGAGCGAGGTGCTGGCCGCCCTCGGCGACCCCGAACCGGAGCTGGAACGCGCCCTGCGCGAACGCCTCGTGCTGGCCAAGGACGTCCTGGAGCGGCACGACTGCGAGGCCGTGCCGCGCGACTTCGACCCGGGCACGCTGCCCGCGCTGCTGGTCACGAACGCCGAGGCCGAGCGCAGGCGGGACGCGCAGCAGGCGGGCGAGCAGGCCGACCCGCTGTGGGCGGAACTGCTGGGCAGCCTCGTCGAGTCCTCGTCGTCCGACGCCGCGCAGCGCCTCGTGCTGAACTGCCGCAACCCGCTGGTGCGGCGCCTGGCGAGGCTGACCGACGCGGCGCTGGTGGAGCTGACCATGGAGTCGCTGTACGTGCACGCCCTGCTGCAGGCCCGGCGGCCGATGCGCCCGAAGGACACCGCCGCGCTGAACCGCTCGTTCCTGGAACTGCTGGACCGCGCCGTGGGAGACCGTTGATGAGCGAGGAGAAGGACGCCGCCGAGCGCCAGTTCGTCGAGGCGTACCACATGCCCGAGGGCATGGCGCGGCACGAGGCGCTGGAGCGCGCGGCCCGCGCCGCGGACGCCGTCGACCACCTGCCGCTGGCCGTGAGCTGCCGGATCGCGCTGATCCGCTCCGCCTACGACCTGGGCCGCTACGACCTGATGCTGGCCCCGTTCGCGTGGTGCGGCACGGCGGAGAAGCGCGACCCGGGCGCGTTCGACGAGTGGGAGACGCACAGCTTCGACTGGGCGCACAAGTGGATCGTGTCGGGCCTGATCGCCGACCCGAGGTTCACGCTGGCGCAGATCGAGTCGTTCGTCGACCAGCTCGCCGCCCGCTACCAGCGGCTCGGGTACTCGATGCAGCCCGTGCACGGCGCGCGCGCCGACCTGGCCGCGCACGTCGGCGACGACGAGGCGTACCGGGAGCACTTCGCCCGGTACCTGGCGGTCGACCGCGGGCCGATGAGCGACTGCGAGGCGTGCGTCGTCGAGGAGCAGGCCGGGCACCTGATCCGGCAGGGCAGGCACGCCGAGGCCGTCGCGCACGCCGAGCACCAGCTGGAGCAGGAGACGGGCTGCGCCACCCAGCCGCAGGGCATCCTCACCACGCTGACGCCCGCGTTCGTCGCGCTGGGCGACGTGGAGCGGGCCCGGCGGGCGCACGTCGTGGCGCACCGGCTGATCCGCGACGACCTCGTCGGCGGCTACCTGGACGACCACCTGGTGTTCTGCGCGACGTCGGGCAACGTGCGCCGCGGCGTCGACCTGCTGCGCGGCCACCTGCACCGGGTGCACCACTCGACCAGCCCGTCGCAGGCCGCGCACTTCTCGGCGGGCGCGGCGCTGCTGCTCAGCCGGGTCGACCCGGACGAGGAGTTCGCCGTTCCGCGCGACGGCACGGCCACCGTGCTGACGGCGGCCCGGCTGCGGGCGCTGCTGGAGGAGCAGGCGCTCGACCTGGCCGCCCGGTTCGACCGGCGCAACGGGTCGGACGCGATGAGCAGGCGCATCCGGGAGACCCTGGAGCGGCCGGACACGGCCCCCGTGCCACTGGCGGTGCCGGTCGCCGCGCCGCCCGCGCCCGTCGCGGAGGAGGAGCCGGTCGCGGTCGGCGACCCGGTGGAGCTGGCGCACGCCATGTGCGAGGCGTTCGACACGGGCGAGTTCATCACCGGCATGCGGCTGCTGCGGTCGCTGCCCGCCGACCTCGACCCGCTGCTGCCCGAACCGCTGGCCGCGCTGGTGGCGGTGCGGCGGGCCATCTCCGGCGCGCACGTCCGCCCGCGCGACGAGGTGCTGGCCGAGCTGGACGAGGGCGTCGCGCGGCTGGCCGCGTGCGGCGAGCACGACCTGGCCAACCGCTACCGGGCGCGGGGCGCCGGCCTGCGCGCCGAGGCCGTCGAGGACGCCCTGGACGAGTGCACCGAGGTGGCGCGCACGTGCCTGGCCGAGGCCGAGGTCGCGGGCACCGCGTACACGCGTGTGCTGACCAGGCTGCTGCTGGCCGACCTGCTCGCCGAGGCCGACGAGCACGACGAGCAGGGCGTGCTCGCCGCGCAGGCGCTGGAGCTGGCGCGCGCCGAGGTGCCCGAGCTGGTGTCGCGGGCGCGCTGCGACCGGGCCCAGCACCTGGCGACGGTGGGCGAGCTGGACGAGGCGCACGCCGAGGTCGTCGACGTGCTGGCGGACGACGCGCCCGCGTCCGTGCGGTTCGACGCGCTGCGCCTGCTGCTGAAGATCCGGACCGTGCGCGGTGACGCCGAGGCGGTGGCGACGGCGGAGGAGTTCGTGCGCGCGTTCAGCGTGCCGCGCGGGCCGTGGACCGCCGAGGCGCACCGGCAGCGCGTGGCGTCCGTGGAGCGGCTCGGCGTGGAGGCCGCGCACCTCGTGGAGCTGCGCGACGCCGTGGCCGCCGGGCACGAGGTGGGCGTGCCGGACGACGTGGCCAAGGCGTGCTACGCCCTGGCCGGCGGCTACCTCAAGTCGGGCCGGTTCGTGGAGGCCGCCGAGGCGTTGGAGGAAGCCGTCCGCGTGGTCGAGTCCGGCGACGTCGACCCGGACGTCGTCGTGCCCATCCGCTACCGGCTGGGCCAGGTCTGCGCCCGCCTCGACGAGACCGACGCCGCCCGCCGCCACCTGGAGCACGCGCTCGGCCTCGTCCCGCCGGACGAGGCGTGGCGCAGGGCCATGGTCCTCGACCTGCTGGGCAGCGTCCTGCGCCGCCTGGACCGCCCGCTCGAAGCCGCCTCCGCCTACCAGGGCGCGGCGGCGGCGTGGCAGCAGGTGCCGGACGACGCCGAGGCCGCGGGCTCCCTGGTCGAGGCGGCGGCCGCGCTGCCGAACGAGGAGACCGCCGAGTGCGCCACCACCCTGAGCGCGGCGGAACGCCTGCTGCCCGAGGTGGAGGACACCGACCACCGCACCCACCTGACCGCGCGGATCGCCGCGATCAGGGCGTTCCTGCACGTCCAGGCCGGGGAGCACGCCGAGGCCGTGGAGCAGAACGGCGTGGCCGAGGAACTGGCCGCGCAGATGGGTGACGTCGACTGGCAGGCGTTCCTGGTCGCGCGGGGAGCCCGGTTCCTCCTGGAGTCCGGCGACGCCGAGAACGCCGAGTCGGAAGCGCGCCGGGCGGGGACCCTCATCACCGACAGCACGCCGCCCCAGATCCTCGGCGACACGGCGAACGTGCTGGAGGAAGCGTTGAGGGCGCAGGACAAACCCGCCCAGACCGACCCCCTGCTCAGAGCCCTGACCACGAGGCTGGAGTCCTGAGCCGGATGTCAAGCAAGACCACCGAATCGAGCGAACCTGACCACAACCGGCCGCGCAGCTAGAACCACAACGCCGGTCGAGCGTCGCCTTGAACGAGGAAGGAGGCCGGCCCAAGCGCCCAGCACCGCCGGCCTCCGCACACCACACCCACAACCGCCGCCCCACAACCACCGCCCCAGCCACCAACCGGAAGCGCCACCGACCGACAGCGCCACCGGCCACCAGCGCCACCGGCCACCAGCGCAGCGGCGGCTCGCCGACGGCCACCCCCGACTGCCGCCGGCCAACAGCCACTCGCCGGCGGCCACCCCTCGCGGCCGCCGGCCAGCAGCCGCCCTCCGGTGGCTGCCCCCTGCAATCGCCCGCCGGCGGTCAGCGGCTGGCGGGCGCTCGCCGGCTGGCGGTCACTCACCGGCGGTCAGCGGCCAGTGGTCACCGGCGGGCGGTCGCTCACCGGCGGTCACTCGTTGCGCAGGACCTCCGCGATGGTCGTCCGCGCCGCGGCCCTGGCGGGGAACAGCGCCCCCAGCACGGTGATGAGCACCCCGGCCAGCACGGGGCCGACGAGCACAGCGGGCTGGTAGACGTCCACGACGACGTCGAGCACGTCGGCCTGCGCCGCGCGCATCATGGCCGGCGCGACCAGGCTGTGCGCCGCGACCCCCAGCGGCAGGCCGATGAGGCCGCCCAGCACGCCCAGCGCGGCCATGGAGGTCACCAGCATGGTCGTGACCTGGCGGGGGGTCATGCCGATCGACTTGAGCATGCCCAGGTCGCGGCGGCGTTCGCGGGCGTTGAGGACGACGGTGTTGAAGACGCCCAGGGCGGCCACGGCTCCGAGCACCAGCGTGAGGAGCGTGGCGGTGCTGATGATGACCACGGCCTGCGACGAGGTGTTGTCGCGCGGTGGCGCGGGGAGCAGGCCCGCGTCGCCCGCCTCGGCCGCGTCGAGGTACGCCTGCTGGTCGGTGCCCGGCGCGAGGCGCACCTGGTAGGTGTCGGCTGGCGCGTCCGGGGCCAGCAGCCGCAGGGTGTCCCAGTTGGAGAAGGTCTCACTGGCGTTGTTGGCCAGGACGACGCCGACGATCCGCACCTGGGCGCGGTTGCCTTCGAGTTCGAGGGTGACGGTGTCGCCGATCGCCAGGCCGCGCTGGTTCAGGAACCTCGACGGGACCGCCAGCTGTCCCGGGCCGTTCGGCCAGTGGCCCGACAGCACCTGCGGGCTCAGGGCGGTGGCGTCGCCTCGGTAGAACGTGACGCCCGCGAGTTGGCCGCCGCCGGCCACGCCGACCGCACGGTGGGTCAGGGCCGCCACGGCGGTCGCGCCGGGGAGTGAGCGCAGCAGGGCCTCGTCCTCGGGGTCGCTCAGTTCCGGTTCGGTGGTGGGGGTGTGGGGGGTTCGGTTCGGTCTTGGCGGGATGGGTGGGGGCGGGGTGGCCGCGCCCGGGGTGGCTGTGGGCGGGGTGGCTGTGGGCGGGGCGGTCGGGGGTGGGCGGTTGGTCAGCAGTTCCACTCGGTCGTGGTGGGACGGGGCTACCGCGTCGCGGTAGGCGGTGACGGACATCGTGATGCCCAGCGCCAGGGTCACGGTGACCACGCCGAGCACCACCGCGGCCAGGGTGAGGGTGCTGCGCGCCGGGCGGGCGAAGGGCACGCCCAGGCCCAGGCTGACCGCTCTCGGCAGGTGCGTCCCGGCCAGTCGGCGCTGGATGGCGAGCGCGCGTCCACCTCCCGGCGCGCTGCCCGCGCTGATCGCCCGCGCGGCCGGTAGGCGGCGGGCGCGCAGGGCGGACACCGAGGCGGCCAGGAGCACGACGGCGGGCATCCCGAGCAGCGCGACGGCGTTCACCCACGGGTCGATGCCGATGTCGGTGGCGCCGAAGCCCGCGAAGGCGTCTTCGAGCATCTGCCGGGCGGCGAGGTTGCCGAGGAGGGTGCCGGCCACGCAGCCGGCGGCGGCCGGGACCGTGACCAGGACCAGGTAGACGGCCATCACCTGGTCGGGGGTGAACCCGAGGGACTTGAGCACGCCGATGTGCCGGTACCCGGCCACGACGGCGCCGCTGATCACGTTGGCCACGATGAGGACCGCGACCACCACGCCGAGGATGCCGAACACGACGAGGAACGGGATGTAGACGCCGGACTCGGCGATGACCTGCTGCTTGGTCGTGAGGTACGACCGGGTGCCGAGCAGCGCGTCCGGCGGGAGGCCCGCGGTGACGGCGGCTTGGCCGGCGGCGATGTCGTCGGCGGTGGCTGCGGCGGTGAAGCGGTAGAGGAGCTGGGTGTCGGTCGGGTCGAGGGCCGCCATCTGGTCGGGGGTGACCCAGGCGTCGGCGGAGGTGCTGACGGAGTGGGCGAAGCCGACGATGGTGAGGGCGGGGCGTCCGGGGACGTCGACGCGGTCGCCGAGGCGGGTGGGGCCGAGTTCGCCGGGGTTCCGGGCGAGGACGATCTCGCCGGGTCCGTCGACCCAGCGGCCTTGCCACACGTCGAGGCGGTCGACGTCGCCGCCGGGGTCGGCGCGGCCCGCGGTGGTGAGGGCGGGGGCGATGCGGGAGCCGGCGGTGTCGAGGGTGACCTGGTCGAACGGTCCGGCCACGGCGGTGACCAGCGGGGAGGACGCGGCGGCGGTGAGCTGGTCGTCGGGTGCGGCGGTGGCGTCGTAGGCGGCGACGAGGTGGGCGCCGTTCTGCTGGGTGTGCGCCCGGTCGAAGGGGGCCGACGCGGAGGTGAGCAGTCCGAGGGCGACCACGATCGTCGCGGTGGACACGCCGGTCACGACGGCGATCACGGTCGTCTGGAGCTTGCGGCGCCGCACCGCGGCGCCGGCGACCCGCCACACGGCGGTCACGGCGTCCGCTCCACGCTGGTCTCGCGGGCGATCCGGCCGTCGACGACCTCGACGACCCGGCCCGCGCAGCGGGTGGCGAGCCGTTCGTCGTGGGTGACGAGCAGGAGGGTCTGGCCGATCTGGTTGAGGTCGAGCAGGAGGTCGACGACCTGGTCGCCCGCGCGGCTGTCGAGCGCGCCGGTGGGTTCGTCGGCGAGCAGCAGGGCGGGGCGGTTCACGAGTGCCCTGGCGACCGCGACGCGTTGTCGTTCACCGCCGCTGAGCTGGGCGGGGTAGGTGTTGCGGCGGTTGGCGACGCCGAGTTCGTCGAGGAGTTCGAGGGCGCGTGCGCGGGCCTGGGCGGCGGGGGTGCCGGTGAGCTGGGCGGCGAGGGCGACGTTGTCGAGGGCGGGGAGGTCGTCGAGGAGGTTGAAGAACTGGAAGATCATGCCGATGCGGCGGCGGCGGAACAGGGCCAGGCCGGTTTCGCCCAGGCCGCCGAGGTCGTCGCCGTTGACGACGACGGAGCCCGAGGTGGGCCGGTCGAGGCCGGCGATCATGTTGAGCAGGGTGGACTTGCCGCTGCCGGAGGGGCCCATGACCGCGACGGCCTCCCCCGCGTGGACGCGCAGCGAGACGTCGTCGAGTGCGACGGAGTCGCTGTACTCCTTGCGGACGGCGGTCAGTTCCACGACCACCCGCTTCGTGCTGTCTTCTGTCGTCACGGTGGGCAATCCTGTGGCAGGTGCGCGGGTCGGGGCATCGGGCCGGGGTGGTATCCGGCGGGGCGGGGTCATCCCGGGGATGTAGGCGCGGGTCGGGATGGGGCGCGGAGGTGATGCGCGGGCGGTGCGCGGGCTGGGACAGTGGCCGCCGTGTGGGTGCCGTGGCTGGTCGTGGCGGTGGTGGTGGCGGTGGCCGGTGTGCTGGCGGCGCGGTTGGTCCGCGCGCGGCGCGCGTTCACGAGGGCGTTGGAGGAGCGCGGCTGGTTGTTGGAGCGGGAGCGGGAGAGCGCGGCGCGGGGCGCGGTGGACGCGGAGCGCGCGCGGATCGCGCGGGAGCTGCACGACATCGTGAGCCACAACGTGAGCGTGATGGTGGTGCAGGCGGGTGCGGCGCGGCGGGTGCTCGACGCCGAGCCGGGGCAGGCCGCGGCGGCGTTGTGGGCGGTGGAGTCGGCGGGGCGGGACGCGATGACGGAGCTGCGGCACCTGCTGGGTGTGCTGGCGCCGCCCGCGGACGGCGGGGAGCCGTCGGACCTGTCGCCGCAGCCGAGCCTGCGGGTGCTGGGGCCGCTGGTGGACCGGATCGCGTTCGCGGGGTTGCCGGTGGAGGTGCGGATCTCGGGTGAGCCGAGGCCGTTGCCGTCGGGGGTGGACCTGACGGCGTACCGGATCATCCAGGAGGCGTTGACGAACGCGTTGAAGCACGGTGACGGGTCGACGGCGGAGGTGACGGTGCGGTACGCGGACCACTACCTGCGGGTGGAGGTGCTGAACGGCGGGCCGAGCGCGCTGAACAAGACGAACGACAAACCGAACACGCGGGTGGCCGGGCTGAACAAGGTGAACGACAAAGTGAACGACAACCTGAACAACGACGAGGGTCGCGGTCTGGCGGGGTTGCGGCAGCGGGTGGCGGTGTTCGGCGGTGACCTGGACGCGCGGCGGCGGTTGGGCGGCGGGTTCCGGGTCAGGGCGCGGATTCCCCTGGAGCGGCCGTGACGGGTGCCGGGCCGCGGGTGGTGATCGCCGACGACCAGGCGTTGGTGCGCACGGGTTTCCGGATGATCCTGGCGTCGGGCGGCGTCGACGTGGTGGGTGAGGCCGCCGACGGGGCGGAGGCGGTGGAGCTGGTGCGGGCGCTGCGGCCGGACGTGGTGCTGATGGACGTCCGGATGCCCGTCGTGGACGGCCTGGAGGCGACCCGCCGCGTGCTGGGGCTGTCGCCGGGGTGCCGGGTGCTGATGCTGACGACGTTCGACCTGGACCGGTACGTGTACTCGGCGTTGGCGGCGGGGGCGAGCGGGTTCCTGTTGAAGGACGTCACGCCGGAGCACCTGGTGGCGGCGGTGCGCCTGGTCGACACGGGGGACGCGCTGCTGGCGCCGTCGATCACGCGGCGGCTGGTGGAGCGATTCGCGTCGGGCGGCGCGGCGTCGGGGCCTGCGGTGCACCGGGACCTGGCGTCGTTGACGCCGCGCGAGCGGGAGGTGCTGACCCTGTTGGGCCGGGGCCTGTCGAACGCCGAGCTGGCCTCGGCGCTGGTCCTCAGCGAGGCGACGGTGAAGACGCACGTGGCCCGCATCTTCGCGAAGCTGGCGTTGCGCGACCGGGCGCAGGCCGTGGTGCTGGCCTACGAGACGGGGCTGGTCGCGCCGGGCGACCAGGTGTGACCGGACCGGGCACGACCGGACCGGGCACCCGGCCCGATCGGACCCGGACCGGTCGGGAGCGGGGCCGGTCGGACCCGGGCCGGTCAGGAGCGTTGGGCGCGGGCCGAGGCGTAGAGGCACACGGCGGCGGCGGTGGCCAGGTTGAGGCTTTCCGCGCCGCCGTAGATGGGCACCTTGAGCGCCGCGTCGAGGCCGGCCACCACGTCGTCGGGCAGGCCGTGGGCCTCGCTGCCGAACACCCACGCGGTGGGGGTGGCCAGGTCGCCGCGCAGGTCGGCGGTGACGAGGTCCTCGGGTGCGTAGCCGTCGGCGGCGACGAGGCGCAGGCCGGCCGCGCGCAGCGCGTCGAACGCCTCGGACGCGTCGCGGACGCGCGTGATGGGCAGGTGGAAGACGCTGCCGGTGGACGCGCGGACGCACTTGCCGTTGTGCGGGTCGACCGTGTCGCCGGCGAAGACCACCGCGTCGGCGCCCGCCGCGTCGGCGACGCGC
The DNA here is from genome assembly GCF_052936295.1 of Saccharothrix sp. DSM 118769. Lineage (NCBI taxonomy): Bacteria > Bacillati > Actinomycetota > Actinomycetes > Pseudonocardiales > Pseudonocardiaceae > Saccharothrix > Saccharothrix sp. DSM 118769. The sequence continues at coordinate 7,932,235 of NZ_CP193627.1, forward strand.
ACCACGGTGCCCGCGTTGCCGGGGTCGGTCACCCCGTGCAGGACCGCGACCAGCCGCACGCCGGGGACCAGCGCGTCGGCGGGCGACACGTCCACGGGTGAGCAGACGGCGACGACGCCCTGGGGCGTCACGGTTTCCGACAGCGCGGCGGCGGCCTTGTCGGTGACGCCGCTGATCCGCACGCCCGCGTCGACGGCGGCGCGCACCAGGTCGGGGTTGCGGGTGGCGGCGACGGCGGTGACGAACAGCTCGTGCACCTCGCCGCGCCCGGCGTCGGCCCAGGCGAGGGCTTCGCGCACCGCCTGCGCGCCCTCGGCGAGGAAGCGCCCGGCGCGGTCGCGGCCGGAGCGCCTGGTCAGCCGCCGAGCGGCAACGACCCGGGGTGTCCGCTCGGTGAACGGAGCATCCCCGGGTCGTGGTGCGCGGTCGTCGCCGCTCAGCCCTGGTCCTGGGCGGGCGCGTTGACGTCGTCCGGCAGGGCGGCGCGAGCGGCCTCGACCAGCGCGGCGAAGGCGGCGGCGTCGCTGACGGCCAGCTCGGCGAGGATCTTGCGGTCCACCTCGATGCCGGCCAGGCGCAGGCCCTGGATGAAGCGGTTGTACGTCATGCCGTTGGCGCGGACACCGGCGTTGATGCGCTGGATCCACAGCTTCCGGAAGTCGCCCTTGCGGGCGCGGCGGTCCCGGTAGGCGTAGTTGAGCGAGTGGAGCACCTGCTCCTTGGCCTTGCGGTACAGCCTCGAACGCTGGCCGCGGTAGCCGCTGGCGAGCTCAAGGGTGGTACGGCGCTTCTTCTGGGCGTTCACTGCCCTTTTGACGCGTGCCACGGGTCCGTCCTGTCGATCTCGTGGGGCCGGGTGAGGGGCCCCGGGTGTTCAAGGGGGAAGGTCTTAGAGGCCCAGCAGCTTCTTCAGCCGCGGCACGTCGTTCTTGGCGACCTCGGTGGTGCCGGAGAGGCGGCGGGTCAGCTTGCTGGACTTCTTCTCCAGCAGGTGGCGCTTGCCGGCCTTCTCACGGAGCAGCTTGCCGCTGCCGGTGACCTTCACGCGCTTGGAGGTCCCGCTGTGGCTCTTGTTCTTGGGCATTTCCGTCCTCAGTCTCGTGCAGCCACCGGGGATGGGGGCGGCCATGCTCGCCCGCCGGCCCGTGAGGGCCGGGGGCACCGGTTCCCGACCCCTGGGGGCCGGGACTTCACTCCTCGACAGACTCCGCCGGCGCCTCGTCCTCGGCGCTGTCGCTCCTGATCGGGCGGGTCTTCGTGGTCTTGTGCGGGGCCAGCACCATGATCATGTTGCGGCCGTCCTGCTTCGGGTTGGACTCGACGAACCCCAGCTCCGCGACGTCCTCAGCGAGCTTCTGGAGCAGCCGGTAGCCCAGCTCCGGCCGGGACTGCTCACGGCCGCGGAACATGATGGTCACCTTGACCTTGTTCCCGTGCGACAGGAAGCGGGCCACGTGGCCCTTCTTCGTCTGGTAGTCGTGCGGGTCGATCTTCGGGCGGAGCTTCTGCTCCTTGATGACCGTCAGCTGCTGGTTGCGGCGTGACTCGCGGGCCTTCTGCGCGCTCTCGTACTTGAACTTGCCGTAGTCCATGAGCTTGCAGACGGGCGGCCGAGCCTGCGCGGCGACCTCGACGAGGTCGAGATCCGATTCCTGGGCGAGTCGGAGCGCGTCCTCGATGCGAACGATCCCGACCTGCTCGCCGTTCGGCCCGACCAGTCGAACCTCGGGCACGCGGATGCGGTCGTTGATGCGCGGCTCGGTGCTCACAGGAGCACCTCGGTTCGAGGGACTTGTCATTCACGTCCTTTGTGACTCGTTGTGCGCCAAAGACAAGAGGCCCCACACCTGCCCGGTGTGAGGCCCGCTTCCGACCGATCGCACGGCGAAGGGCGCAGTCCACCCTTCACCGGACCGGACCCGGCCACCTGCTCGAAGCGGCGGACGCGGGTGGGAGCGGGGCTCCACTTGCCGTCCCCACACGGGTGGGGACTGGTCGCGCCAAAGATAGTAGCAGACGGGCTTGTCAACCCCCGAACCGGCGAGCCGTCCGACGGGGTTGCGAGAATGTCCCGCGTGACCGACCTGCCTGCCGACAACGCCCCCGACAACGTCCGCGAGCTCTCCGACGTCCCCAGCGTGGAGGTGATCAGCAAGGCGGCGATCATGCTGCTCAGCTCCGCCGCCGAGCGCCTCGGCCTGGCCGACGAGGACCCCGACACGAGCCCGCGCCGCGACCTGGACGAGGCCCGCCGCCTGATCACCGCCCTGGCGGGGCTGGTCACGGCGTCGGCGGAGTACCTGGGGCCGCACGCGGGTCCCCTGCGCGAGGGGCTCCAGTCGGTGCAGCGGGCGTTCCGCGAGGCGTCGGCGTACCCGGACGAGCCGGGGCAGGGGCCGGGCGAGAAGTACACCGGCCCCGTGTACTGACCGCGGTGCGCCGATCGGGGCCACCCGACCGAAGGACCGCCCGAAGGACCCGTCGCCACGCCCTGTGACGGCAGTTCACCCCGTGCCATGGTCGAGGGGTTCGCGCGAACCCCCTTGATCCACGACCCCGCACGAGGGAGAACCCGACATGGGAGAGTTCCGCGCGCCCTGGACCAGGTTGGCGGGTGCCGGCGCGATAGCCGTCGCCACCGCGGCGCTGGTCGCCGCACCCGCCCAGGCCGCCGAGGCGTCGATCCGCGACGCGGGCGGCCCGGACGCCGTGGCCGGCAGCTACGTCGTCGTGCTGAAGGAGGGCCGCGCGTTCACCTCGGAGGTGGACGGGCGGGTCACGCACCGGTACTCGGCGGCCCTGGACGGGTTCGCCGCCACGATGTCGGAGGCGGCGGCGAAGCGGCTGGCCGCCGACCCGGCGGTGGACTACGTCACCCAGGACCGGTACGTGCGGGTGGCGGCCGACCAGCCGAACCCGCCGTCGTGGGGCCTGGACCGGGTCGACCAGCGCGACCTGCCGCTCAACGCGAACTACGGCTACGCCACGACCGCGCCGAACGTGCACGCCTACGTCGTCGACACCGGCATCCGCGCCTCGCACCAGGACTTCGGCGGGCGGGCGTCGTTCGACGTCAACACGACCGGGGACGGCAACGACACCGACTGCAACGGGCACGGCACGCACGTCGCGGGCACGGTGGGCGGCACGGCGCACGGCGTGGCGAAGGGCGTGCGGCTGCACGGCGTGAAGGTGCTGTCGTGCTCGGGTTCGGGCACGATCGCGGGCGTCGTGGCGGGCGTGGACTGGGTGACGGCGAACGCGGTGAAGCCGGCCGTGGCGAACATGAGCCTGGGCGGTGGCGCGAACGACGCGCTGGACGCGGCGGTGCGCAACTCGATCGCGTCGGGCATCACCTACGCGGTGGCATCGGGCAACTCGAACGCGAACGCCTGCTCGTTCTCGCCGGCGCGGGTGGCGGAGGCCATCACGGTCAACGCGACCGACGCCAACGACGGCCGGGCGTCGTTCTCGAACTGGGGTTCGTGCACGGACCTGTTCGCGCCGGGCGTGGGCATCACGTCGGCGTGGAGCACGGGCGACTCGGCGACGAACACGATCAGCGGCACGTCGATGGCGTCGCCGCACGCGGCGGGCGCGGCGGCGCTGCACCTGGCGGCGAACCCGGGCGCGACGCCGCAGCAGGTGCGGGACGCGCTGGTGTCGGCGGCGACGCCGAACAAGGTGCCCAACCCGGGCACGGGGTCGCCGAACCTGCTGCTGTTCACGGGGTCCGCGCCGCCGCCGCAGCCGTCGAACGACACGCTGCTGCGCGGCGAGGCGCTCCAGGCGGGCCAGTCGCGGACGTCGGCGGACGGCCGCTTCACGCTGGTCATGCAGGGTGACGGGAACCTGGTGCTGTACACGGCGGCGGGTCAGGCGCTGTGGCACACGAACACGCACGGCACGGGTGCGACGCACGCGGTGCTCCAGGGTGACGGCAACCTGGTGGTCTACACGGCGGCGGGCGTGGCGAAGTGGAACACGGGCACGTGGGGCACGGCGGCGGACCGGCTGATCGTGCAGAACGACTCGAACGTGGTGCTCTACGGGCCGGGCGGCCAGGTCTTCTGGCACCGCCTCGGGTGACGCCCGACCGCGGCGCCGGGGTCCGCGCGTGACCCCGGCGCCACGGGTCGCGGTGCCCGCCACCGTTCGGCTCGGGCACCGCGCGTGTCCGCTTGACCGCTGTCGGTGATCAGGTCCGCACGCCGCTGGCGCGCAGCTGCCTGGCCGCCAGGGCCGTGATGACCTCGGGGTCCTGGCGGCGCCAGCCCTCCACCGGGTCCTGGGGGAAGTTCGCCAGCTCCCGCAGGGACAGGTTGTTCAGGGCGTGCAGCGCGAGCAGGTCGAGGCGGCCCTGGTCGCGCAGCCGCCTGGCCGCGCCCGCCCGGCGGGCGAACCGCAGCCGCAGCGGCAGCCAGGTGATGAGCAGGAACGCGACCGGGATGGCGATGAGCGCGACGGTGAGCCACATCGCGGTGGTCTCGACGGCCTCGATCTGCGTGTTCCCGGCGTCGGACAGGGTGCCGCCCGCGTCCTTGCCCTTGTCGAGGGCCTCGCCCAGCCGGTCGCCGACCAGCGGCACGTCACGGGCCTTGGCCGCGGCGTCGCCGAACGTGTCGGACAGGCCGCGCCCGGCGTCCACGAGCCCGTCACCGGGGGCGCGCAGCGCCCGGACGGCCTCGCCCACCGCCAGGGCGGTGGTCGCCCAGAACAACACCCAGGCCACCGCCGCGAGGTCGGCCACCACCTGCCGGGCCAACCGGGCCGGGCGGTCCGCGTACCACTTCATGTGCGTGGTCTTACCAGGCTCGGGCCGCCGGTGACGGGCCGCTGCCGGATGGTTGCGCGAATGGTCATTGTTGGTGACGTCACCCGGCCGGGGTGGGCGTGGCGGCTACTACTGTCGCAGGGGTGGGGACGACGTTCGGTGACCTGCTGCGGGCGCACCGCCGGCGGGTGAGGCTGACCCAGGAGGAGCTGGCGGAGGGCTCCGGGGTGAGCGTGCGGGCGATCAGCGACATGGAGCGGGGCCGGGCCCGCGGGCCACAGCGGCGCACGGTGGAGGCCCTGGCCGCGGTGCTGGCGCTGGCCGGGCACGAGGTCGAGGAGCTGCTGGACGCGGCGAAGGAGGGCCGGGCGCGGCGCACCGCCCCCGCCGGGCCGCCGGTCGCGCAGTCGGCGCTGCCGCCGGACGTGGCGGACCTGACCGGTCGGGAGGACGAGCTGGCCGCCCTGGACGCGGCCGGGTCGGAGCGGCGGACGACGTCGATGGTGGTGCTGCACGGGCCGCCGGGCGCGGGCAAGACGACGCTGGCGGTGCGGGCGGCCTACCGGCTGGCGAAGCGCTTCCCCGACGGGTGCTTCTTCTTCAACCTGCGCGGCATGGACGCGCGGCCGGTGCACCCCTCGGAGGTCGTGCACCGGATGCTGCTGGCGCTGGGCGTGGACGAAAAGGGGGTTCCGGCCGGCGAGGCGGAGCGCTCGGACCTCTACCGGGCCCTGCTGCGGGAGCGGTCGACGTTGCTGGTGCTGGACAACGCCTCCGACGAGGGGCAGGTGCGCCCGCTGCTGGCGACCGGGTCGCGGTCGCTGGTGCTGGTGACGTCGCGGCTGGTCCTCGGCGGGCTGGAGGCGAGCCTGCGGCTGGGGCTGGACGTGCTGGGTCCGGGCGAGTCGCTGGACCTGCTGGCCGCGATCGCGGGGCGGGCCCGGGTCGACGCGGAGCCGGTGGAGGCGGCGCGGGTCGCGATGCTGTGCGGGCACCTGCCGCTGGCGCTGCGCATCGCGGGCAACCGGCTCGCCAGCCGTCCGAAGTGGACGATCACGCACCTGGCGGAGCAGCTGGCCGACGAGCGGCGCAGGCTGACCGCGCTGACCGCGGGCGACCTCCAGGTGCGCACCGCGTTCGAGATGTCCTACCGGCAGCTGGGCGAGAAGGCCGCGGTGCTGTTCCGGCGGCTGTCGCTGGTGCCGGGCGCGGACTTCGGGCCGGACCTGGCGGCGGTGCTCGCCGACGTGGACCGGTTCTCCGCGGAGGACACGCTGGAGGAGCTGGTCGACGTGAGCCTGCTCGCCACCGGGGAGGTGCCGGGGCGGTACGTGTTCCACGACCTGATCCGGGTGTTCGCCGGGGAACGGCTGGTGGACGAGGAGCCGGTGCCCGTGGTCGGCGCGGCGCGGCGGCGGGTGGTGGACCACCTGCTGGGCACGGCGGTCTCGGCGGCCGGGTTCTTCGGGCCGGACGCGAGCAGCGCGCCGTCCGGGTCGCTGCGCAGCCAGGAGGACGCCGACGCGTGGCTCAGCGCGGAGACCGCGAACTGGGCGGGCGCGCTGCGGTGGGCGGCGCGGGACGGGCGGCACGAGGACGTGCTGCGGCTGGCCACGGCCATGCACTGGTACTCCGACCAGCGGGGGCGCGGCGAGACGTGGGTGGAGGTGTTCAGGGCGGGCGTGGCGGCGGCGCGGGCGCTGGGCAGCGTGCGCGACGAGGCCGTGCAGCTGAACTTCCTGACCTGGACGTTGGCCGTGCTGCTGCGCCGCTACGACGAGGCGCTGGCGCTGCACGACGAGGCGTGGCGGGCGGCCGTGGCGTCGGGGGACGTGGTGGAGCAGGGCTGGGCGATGCACTACCGGGCGGTGTCGCAGATGCGGTCGGGCCGGCTGGAGGCGGCGCAGGGCGACGCGCGGCGGGCGCAGGTGCTGTTCCGCGGGGCGGGCTTCGCGCTGGGCGAGCACATCGCGCTGTCGTGCCTGGGGCTGGTGCTGCACGGGCTGGCGCGGTACGAGGACGCGGTGGTGGTGCACCGGGAGCTGGTGGGTGCCGTGCGGTCAGGGCGGTTGGCGATGGCGCCGGTGATGGCGGCGGAGATGACGGCGCAGCTGCTCGTGCGCACGGCGAACAGCCTGGTGCCGCTGCGGAGGTGGGCCGAGGTGCTGGCGGTGGCGGACGAGGCGCTGGACGCGCTGCGGGGCGCCACGGCGCCGTCCACGCTGTGCGAGGCCCACCGCCTGCGCGGGCTCGCGCTGCACCGGCTCGGCGACCCGGCGGGCGCGCGGGTCGAGCTGGCGCTGGCCGTCGACCTGGCCGACGCCCAGCGCCACCACGACCTGGCGGACGTGCTCGAAGCCCTCGCCGACGTCCACGACGACCTGGGCGACCCGATCGCGGCTGGGGAATTCCGCGACCGGGCCGCACACCTGAGGTCAACCGATCGGTGACGCGTTCCTCGCCATCGCCGGGGTCCTTCCGTGCCGTGCTCTCGGGTGCCCCCAGTCAACCCCGCGGGGTTCCCCGGCACCACGCAGAACAACCGGCAGAAGTACACCCGTCCACCCGGGAGCGCCCGGGTGGACGGTCGCCGGGGGACGAACGCAGGACACGCGGGTCACGAGCGCATGACTCGCGGGTCACGAGCGCATGACTCGCGGGTCCTGGGCGTAGGACTCGCCGGGCCTGAGCGTAGGACTCGCCGGGCCTGGGGGTTGGACTCTCGGGGTCTGGGGGTTGGACTCTCGGGGGTGGGTGGGTGGGTCAGTCGAGGACGGCCAGGGCGTCGATCTCGACCAGGAGGCCCTCGGGCAGGCCCACGTAGACGGTGGTGCGGGCCGGGAACGGGGTCTCGGTCACGAGGGCGTTGTAGGTCTCGTTCATCTCGGCGAAGTGCGCGGTGTCGGTGAGGTACACGCGCAGCATCACCACGTCGGCCAGGGACGCGCCGCCCGCCGCGAGCACGGCCTCGACGTTGCGCAGCGCCTGCGCGGTCTGCTCGGCGACGGTGCTGCCGACGACCGCGCCGGTCTCCGGGTCGAACGCGACCTGCCCCGCGACCTGGAGGACCGGTCCCTTGCGGACGCCCTGGGAGAAGGCGGCCACCGGGGTGGGGGCGGAGGCGGTGCGGATCTCGGTCTTCGACATGCGTTTCTTCCTCTTCTTCAGTCGCGCGGCGACCAGCCGCACTCGACGGACGCCGCCCGCGCGGTCGCGAGCAGGTCGGGCAGGTGGCCGATGAGGCCGTCGAAGTCCAGCAGGACCTTCGGCACGGACATCGACACGGCGGCCACCACCTCGCCGCGCGCGCCCCTGATCGGCGCGGCGATGCAGTGGATGAAGTCCTCGTGCTCGGCGTTGTCCACGGCGTAGCCGGCGGCGCGCACGCGCTCCAGCTCGGCCAGGTACGCCTCGGGCGTGACGAGGGTGTTCGCGGTCAGCGGCACGTAGTCGATGGCGGCGGCGACCTCGCGGCGGCGGGCCTCGGGCAGGTCCGACAGCAGGACCTTCGCCACGGCCGTGCAGTGCAGCGGGGCGCGGCGGCCGATGCGGGAGTACATGCGCATCGGGTGGGTGCTGTCGTACTTGTCGATGTAGATGACCTCACCGTCCTCGTAGGACGCGAGGTGCACGGTGTAGCCGGTGCGGGCGTTCAGCTCGCGCAGCGCGGTCTCGGCGCTGCGCCGCACGTCGCGCTCCTCCAGCGCCCGGTTGGCGAGGTCGAACAGGGCGGTGCCCAGCCGGTAGTGGTGCACGCCGTCGCGCTGCACGAACCGGTGCGACTCCAGGGTGCGCAGCAGCCGCAGGGCGGTCGACTTGTGGACGTCGACCACGCCGGACAGCTCCTCCAGGGTCTTCGGCCCGGTCGCCAGCTCGCGCACCAGGGTGAGGGCCCGGTCCAGGCTCTGGCTCATCGACGTCTCCTCAGGTGTGCGGCGGCCCACGTGCCCGGGTCGGCGTCCAGCAGCGGCGCGGTGACGTGGGGCGGCAGTGGTTCGCCGACATCCTCCCTGGTGAGCAGTGCGGACGCGGCCTGGAGGTGCCCGGCGCGCAGCCGGCGGGCCGGCGGGTCGCCGGCGAGGTGCGCGGCGAGGTAGCCGGCGGCGAACGCGTCGCCCGCCCCGACGGGTTCGACGACGTCGACCCGCAGGCCCGGGTGGAAGGTCGTCGCGCCGTCCTCCACGACGGTCGCGCCGCGCGCGCCGTGCTTCACGACCAGCGTCCTCGGGCGGGGCAGCAGGGCGCGCAGCTCGTCGGGGTCGCCGGTGCCCCACACGGCCTGCGCCTCGTCGGCCCCGGCGAGCACGACGTCGGCGGCGTCGGCGAGGTCGCGCAGCACGCCGGGGTCGCGGTCGCGCCACAGCGCGGGCCGCCAGTTCAGGTCGAACGACACGGGTGCGGCGCGCGGCCCGTCGAGCACGGCCCGCAGCAGGTCGAGGCAGCTGTCGGACAGGGCGGCGGTGATGCCGGTGACGTGCACGAGCAGGGTGTCGCGGAGGTCGAGCCGGTCGAGCACGGAGGGGTCGAGGGCGGAGGCGGCGGACCCGCGCCGGTAGTAGCGGACGCGGCTGCCGGCGGCGTCGGCCTCCTTGACGTACAGGCCGGTGGGCCGGTCGGGGTCGACCCGCACGCCGGTGACGTCGACGCCCGCGCCGCCGACCGCGTCGAGGACGGCGCCGCCGAACGCGTCGTCGCCGACCGCGCCCACCCAGCGGCTGCGCACGCCCAGTCGGCACAGGTGGACGGCCACGTTGGACTCGGCGCCGCCGATCGCCCGGGTCCACGTGCGCGCGGCGCGCACCGGGCCCGGGTCGGCGGGCACCAGCACCGCCATGGTCTCGCCGAGGCACACCACGCCACCCGGCAGGTCGAACCGCATCCGTGCTCCTCCCAGCGCCTTCGCGTTGACGGGCGGCGAGCCGAATGTTACACACTTCGACATCACATCGCGCAATAGCCGTTGCGTATAATGCAACGTGAGGAGTGCCGATCCCCGTGGACCTCGACGCTGTGGACGCCATCCGCCAGGACCGGGTGGACTGGCGCTTCAAGGGCCTGCCCGCCGACGCGTTCGGCGGCACGGTCGGCGAGCTGGTCGACCGCCGGCCCGACCTGTTCGCCGACGGGTTCGTCGGCCCGCTGGTCGTGCTCGACGCCGCCGCCCTGGAGCACAACCTCGCCACCATGGCCCGCTGGTGCGCCGAGCGCGGCGTGCTGCTCGCCCCGCACGGCAAGACGACCATGGCCCCGCAGCTGTTCGCCCGCCAGCTGGCGCACGGCGCGTGGGGCATCACCGCGGCCACCATCAGCCAGGTGCGCGTGTACCGGGCGTTCGAGGTGGGCCGCGTCCTGCTGGCCAACCAGCTCGTGGACCCGGCGGGCCTGCGCTGGCTGGCCGACGAGCTGGCCGACGAGACGTTCGAGTTCACCTGCTGGGTCGACTCGCGGGCGGCCGTCGAGCGGATGACCGAGGTGCTGGGCACGCCCGACCGGCCGGTGGACGTGCTGGTGGAGCTGGGCGCGCCCGGCGGCCGGACCGGCGCGCGCGACCTCGACACCGCGCTGGCGGTCGCGCGGGCGGTCGAGGCCAGCCCCGCGCTGCGGCTCGCCGGCGTCGGCGGCTACGAGGGCGCGCTGGCGCACGACGCGTCGCCGGGGGCGAGGGCCACCGTCGACGGCTACCTGGAGTCGTTGCGGGAGCTGGCGACCCGGCTGCGCGACGGGTTCGAGGTGGACGAGCCGATCGTCACCGCGGGCGGCAGCGCGTACTTCGACCAGGTGGCCGCCGCGCTGACCCGCGAGTGGCCGTTCCCGGTGCGGCCGGTGCTGCGCAGCGGCGCGTACGTCACCCACGACGACGGGTTCTACCGGGGCATCTCGCCGCTGGGCCGCACGCCCGGCGCGGAACCGTTCCGGCCCGCGCTGCGCGCCTGGGCGCAGGTCACGTCGCGGCCCGAACCCGGCCTGGCGCTGCTCACGCTCGGCAAGCGCGACGCGTCGTTCGACGAGGGCCTGCCCGAACCCCAGCTGGTGCGCGGGCGCGACGGCGCGGTCAGGCCGCTGACCGCCGAGGTGACCGCGCTCAACGACCAGCACGCGTTCGTGCGGCTCTCCCCCGACGACCCCGTGGAGGTCGGCGACTGGGTGGGCCTGGGCCTGTCCCACCCGTGCACGGTGTTCGACAAGTGGCAGCTCATCCCGGTGGTCGACGGCACCACCGTCGTCGACCTCGTGCGGACCTACTTCTGAGGGGGCGGCGTGGACATCGTCTTCCGGGGCGCGCTGGTCGTGGACGGCACCGGCGCGCCCGGCCGCCGGGCGGACGTCGGCGTGCGCGACGGGCGGATCGCCGAGATCGGCGACCGGGTCACCGGCCGCCGGACCGTCGAGGCCGACGGCCGCGTGCTCGCGCCCGGCTTCATCGACATGCACTCCCACTCCGACCTCCAGGTGCTCGCGAACCCCGAGCACCTGGCCAAGGTCACCCAGGGCGTGACCACCGAGGTGCTCGGCCAGGACGGGCTGTCCTACGCGCCCGTGGACGACGGCGTGCTCGCCGCGCTGCGCGCCCAGCTCGCCGGGTGGAACGACGACCCCGCCGGGTTCGACTGGGACTGGCGCTCGGTCGGCGGGTACCTCGACCGGCTCGACCGGGGCATCGCCGTCAACGCCGCCTACCTCGTGCCGCAGGGCACGCTGCGGATGCTGTGCGTCGGCTACGACGACCGGCCGCCCACCGACGCCGAGCTGGACCGGATGCGCGAGGTGCTGGCCACGTCGCTGCGCGAGGGCGCGGTGGGCCTGTCCTCGGGCCTGACCTACACGCCCGGCATGTACGCCGACACCGCCGAGCTGACCGCGCTGTGCCGGGTCGTCGCCGAGCACGGCGGGTTCTACAGCCCGCACCACCGCAGCTACGGCGCGGGCGCGCTGGAGGCGTACGCGGAGGTGGTGGCCGTGTCGCGGGAGTCCGGCTGCCCGCTGCACCTCGCGCACGCCACGATGAACTTCGAGGTCAACCGGGGCCGCGCGGGCGAGCTGCTGGCCCTGCTGGACGACGCCCTCGCGACCGGCGTCGACATCACGCTCGACACCTACCCGTACCTGCCGGGCGCGACGTACCTGTCCGCGCTGCTGCCCAGCTGGGCCGGCGAGGGCGGCCCGGACGCCACGCTGGCCCGGCTGACCGACCCGGCGACCCGCGAGCGCATCCGGGTCGAGGTCGAGGAGGTCGGCTCGGACGGCTGCCACGGCGTGCCCGTCGACTGGGCGACGATCGAGGTCAACGGCGTGCGCCGGGCCGAGAACGCGCACCTCGTGGGGCTGTCGGTGGCGGAGGCCGCGCGCCGCGCCGGCCGGCCGCCCGCCGAGCTGTACTTCGACGTGCTGGTCTCCGAGCGCCTCGGCACCTCGTGCCTCATGCACGTCGGCCACGAGGACAACGTGCGGGCGATCATGCGCCACCCCGCGCACACCGGCGGCAGCGACGGCCTGCTCGTGGGCGACCGGCCGCACCCGCGCGCCTGGGGCACGTTCCCCCGCTACCTCGCCCGGTACGTGCGCGAACTCGGCGTGCTCGGCCTGGAGGAGTGCGTGCACCACCTGACCGGGCGGGCCGCGCGGCGGCTGCGGCTGGCCGACCGGGGCCTGGTGCGCGAGGGCTTCGCCGCCGACCTGGTGCTGTTCGACCCCGACGCGGTCGCCGACACCGCCACCTTCGACGAGCCCCGGCGCGCCGCCGCGGGCATCAGCCACGTCGTCGTCAACGGCGTCCCCGTGCTCGACGACGGCGAACGCACCGACGCCCTGCCCGGCACGTCCCTGCGAAACCCCCGGAGCCACGCGTGATCGACTGGTTGCAGCACTCGACGGGAGGGCTGCTGACGCTGTCCGCGCTCAGCATCGCCCTGCTGCTGGCGCTGATCATCAGGCTGAAGGTCGAACCGTTCATCGCCCTGCTGGTCGTGGGCCTGCTCGTCGCGCTCGCCGCCGGCCTGCCCGTGGAGGCGCTCGTCGGTTCCGCGCAGAAAGCCTCCGAGTCCCTGCTGGAGAAGGGCTTCGGCGGCATCCTCGGCCACATCGCCGCCATCATCGGCCTGGGCACGCTGCTCGGCGCGATCCTGGAGGCGTCCGGCGGGGCCGAGGTGCTCACCCGGTCGCTGCTGCGGGCGTTCGGCGAGAAGCGCGCCCCGCTCGCGATGGGCCTGTCCGGCCTGATCTTCGGCGTGCCGGTGTTCTTCGACATCGGCATCTTCGTGCTCGCGCCCCTGGTGTACGTCGCGGCGAAGCGCAGTGGCCGGTCGATCGTGCTCTACGCCCTGCCGCTGCTGGCCGGCCTGTCCGTGATGCACGCGTTCATGCCGCCCCACCCCGGCCCGGTCGCCGCGGCCGGCCTGCTCGGCGTCGAACTGGGCTGGATCATCCTCATGGCGCTCGCCGTGGCCATCCCGTCGTGGTTCGTCGGCGGCGTGCTGTTCTCGTCGTGGATCGGCAAGCGCCTGCACGTGCCGGTGCCCGAGGAGATGCTGGCCGCCGCGGAGGAACTGCGGAACCGGGAGGCGAAGGGCGAGCCGCCGCTGTCGCTGGTGCTGGGCGTCATCGCGGTGCCGCTGGTGCTGATCCTGGCGGGCACGTTCGGCAGCGTCCTGCTGCCCGAGGGGTCCACCGCGCTCGGCGTGTTCACGTTCTTCGGCACGCCCGCCGTGGCGCTCACGATCGCCGTGCTGCTCGCGTTCTGGCTGCTGGGGTACCGGCGCGGCATGACCCGCGAGCAGGTCACCGAGCTGTCCGCCGCGTCGCTGCGCCCGGTCGCGATGATCCTGCTGGTGGTCGGCGCGGGCGGCTTCTTCGGCGCGGTGCTCGCCGCCACCGGCGTCGGCAAGGTGCTCGCCGGCTCGCTGGCCGACCTGGGCCTGCCGGTGATCGCCCTGTCCTACGTGATCAGCTGCGGGATGCGCATCGCCCAGGGCTCGGCCACGGTCGCCATCGTGACCACCACGGGCATCGTCGCCCCGGTCGTCGCGGACCTGGGGTACTCGCAGCCGCGGCTGGCGCTGGTCGTCATGGCCATCGCCGCCGGCTCGATCATCGCCTCGCACGTCAACGACGGCGGGTTCTGGATCGTGTCCCGCTACTTCGGCCTGTCGGTCAAGGAGACCCTCCAGACGTGGACCGTGCTGGAGACGGTCCTGTCGGTGGTCGGCTTCGTCGTGGCCGCGCTGCTCAGCCTGGTGGTGTGACCCGCGGGGCCGGTGTCCCCACCCCCCGGTGGGGGACACCGGCCCCGCGGTGCTCCGGGAGCCCGCGGTTCAGGCCCCGGTGGTTCGGGCCCCGCTGGTTCAGGGCCCCGCTTGTTCAGGCCCCGCTTGTTCAGGCCCCGGCCTTCGCGCCGCCGGGCCCGGCGGCGAACCACTTGCCGCCCACGCCGTGCCCCTTGGCCTCGCCGCACAGCCGGTCCTCGGCGAACAGGTACAGCGGCTTGCCCGCGACGGTGACCTGGAGCGCGCCGTCCGCGCGGGTCACCGTGCCGACCAGCGACGCGTCCACGCCCTGCGCCTCGAAGTTCGGCGAGTCGACCAGCAGCGGCGGCCACTGGGCGGCGCACGCGCCGTCGCAGGTGGACGCCGGCGGGTCGGTCGGGTCGTCCTCGAAGCGGTACAGCGTCATGCCGGTCCGGTCGGTCAGCACGGTGCCCAGCGCGCCGACGGACGCGGTGGTCAGCGCGAGACCGGCGGCCGGGGGCAGCGCCTTCCGGCCGTCCGGCGCGGCGACGAACCACGTGCCGTCCACGCCCTGACCGCCCGCCTGGCCCGGCGCGGTGTCCTCGGCGAAGTGGTAGACCGGCCAGCCGGCGACGGTGATCTGCCTGGTGCCGTCCGCGCGGTCGACCGTGCCGACCAGCGCCCGGTCGACGCCCTGCACCTCCACGTCCCCGGAGGTGGCCAGGGCGGGCGGCCACTTCTCGGCGCACGGCCCGTCGCAGGTCGCGGTCGAGGGCTTGGCGGTGTCCCGGTCGAACCGGTAGAGCGTCAGGCCCTCGCCGTCGGTGAGCACGGTGCCCAGCTCCGGCACGACGGCGGTGGCCAGCTCCGCCGCCCCGGCGAACCGCCGCACGTCCAGCCCGTCGCCCGCCGCCTGGACCGCCGTGCCCGGGGTGGGTGCCGCGACCCGGCCGCACGCGCCGAGCAGGACGGTGCCGAGCAGGGCCGCCGCCCCGAGCGCAACCGCACGAGTGAGGATCATGGTGGACCTCCCCTGGGTGATCGCCCGCGTCCCGTCGCGGCAACCGATGCACCCGACACGGATGTCACCCGGGGGTGGTTCACAAGGATCTTCGGCGAAAATCCCCGGCCGGGACCTTCAGCGTTCGCCGTGCTCCCGGAACACCGCCCGCTTGAGCGGCGGCACCGCCTGGAACGCCCGCAGCGCGGTCCGGAACGCCGACCGGCCCCGGCCGGACACGAACTGGCGGGCGCTGCGCAGCGACGCCTCGACGGCGGCGAAGCCGTGCTCGCGCATGTCCTGCTCGTAGGCGCCGATCGCGGCGAGCAGGTCGCGGGTGGTCGGGGTGCCGCGGGAGGTCGGGGCGGCATGGGAGGTCGGGGCGGCGTGGGGGGTGAGGGCGCGGCACAGGGCCAGGGCGTCGCGCAGCGCGGTGTTGGCCCCGGTGCCGCGCATCGGCGTCATGCTGTGCACCGCGTCGCCGAGCAGCGTCACCGCCGACGGTTCCCACGGCGGCACCCGCACCGACGTGCGGATCGGCCAGTGCGCCACCGCCCCGGGCGGCGTGTCCCGCACCAGGCGCACCAGGTCGGGGTGCCAGCCGGCGAGGTGCCCGAGCACCTCCCCCGCGTCGGCGGTCGCCAGGTCACGGGCGGCGAAGGCCCACATCAGGTAGCCGTCGTCGGCCAGTTCGTGCGGCGCTAGGAACATCCCCGCCGCCGCCCGCGGCACCACGGACCACGCGTGCGCCAGCAGGTCCGGCGGCAGCCACGCCCGGGTCGCCGGGGTCAGCGGCAGGCGACCGGCCACGGCGGTGATGCCGGTGTCGACCAGCGCGGCGTGCGGCAGGCGCTGGGCCCGCACCGCCGACCGCGCGCCGTCCGCGCCCACCAGCACGTCGCAGCGCACCGCCGTGCCGTCGGCGAAGTGCGCGGTCACCCGGCCGCCCTCGTGCTCGTAGCGGGTGAACCGCCGGCCGAACGCCACCGCGTCGCCCAGGCCGTCCAGCAGCACCTCGCGCAGCGCCACCCGGCTCACCGAGTGGTGGGCGCGCTCGGGCGCGTCGTCCCGCCCGTCCAGGACGAGCAGCCGCCGCAGCCGCTCGTCGAGGAACCCGAACCCGCCGCCGCCCCGGCCCGTGCCGGCGGTGAACCGCTCCCACAGCGCCGGCGGCAGGCACTCGTGCAGGGCGTGCGCGCCGACCGGGTTGACGTGCAGGCGGTACCCCTGCACCCGGTCGGTCGGCGTCGCGTCCCGCTCGTGCACCGACACCTCCACCCCGTTCCGCCGCAACCCCTGGGCCAGGCACAACCCGCCCACCCCGGCACCGATCACCGCTACGTGAATCCCCATGACGCCCACTATCAACCATACGTTTGATTGAGTCAAACAGGTGGTTGACAGTGGGCGATGGACTACCGTGGGCGCGTGCCACGCCGCTCCCCCGACGCCACCGAGCGCAAGCGCGACCCCGAACGCACCAGGGCGCGCATCCTGGAGGCGGCGGCGGCCGAGTTCGGCGCCAAGGGGTACGCCGGGGCGCGCGTCGGCGGCATCGCCGAGCGCGCGGGCGTGAACAAGCAGCTGATCTCGTACTACTTCGGCGGCAAGGAGGGCCTCTACCGGGCCCTGGCCGACCGGTGGCGCCACAACGGCGGGCAGCTCGCCGACGGGCCGCTGGACGAGGTCGTGCGCGGTTTCGCGCTGTCCGCGCACGAGCAGCGCGACTGGGCGCGCCTGATGGTGTGGGAGAACGTCTCGGACGACGGCGACCCCGGAGCCCCCGGGGACGGCGACTCCGACGACGGTTTCCTGCGCGGTCAGGTCGAGGCGCTGCGCCAGCGCCAGGCCGACGGCGAGGTCCCCGCCGACCTCGACCCCGCGCACCTGCTGCTCGCGCTCACGGCGGCGGCCTCGGCGTCGCTGTTCATGCCGAAGACGGCGCGGCGGATCACCGGCGAGGACCCTGCGTCGGCCGGGTTCGCCGAGCGCTACGCCGAGCAGCTGGCCCGCCTCGTGCGCCACCTCGGCCGACCGGCGGACCCGGCCTAGCCGGTGTCCCGCAGGTCGTTGTCGCGGCCGGGGGACGACGGCGGCGATGGTGGGTCCGGCCCGGTGGTCGCCCGCCGCGCAAGCCCGGCCGGTGGACCACTCGCCGAGACGGGACGGCCCCGTCCCGGACGGCTCAATCCCCGGAGTCGCCGCCGTAGTCGCCGCCGGAGTCGCCGTGGTCACCGCCGGAGGAGCCACCACCGTCCCCCCGATCAGCCCGCTTCGGCACGCCGTCGGGTCCGGGCGGGTCGGACTTCGGCGCATCCGGGTCGTCCGCCGTCGGTTCCCGCCGGGGTTCGGGGCCCCGCGCCTTCGCCGGCGTCGCGAACGGCATGCGGGAGCCGGTGAGCCGGTAGCGGCGCAGGTCCCGGCGCATGCGCAACCCGGTGACCAGGAAGATCACGCCGAACCCGGGGCCGGCGAACAGGTAGGTCGACGTGCGCGCCTCGGGAGACATCCCCGGGCCCTCCATCGGCAGCCGGCCCCGCGGATCGACCAGGACCTCCAGCCGGTCGCCGACCCGCAGGTCCCGGTCGGCGTGGTGGGCGAGCTCGCCGAGGTCCGCGCCGGTGCCGGCGTCCGCGACCCGGATCTTCCGGCCGGTGTCCGGAGCGGAGTCGCCGTCGTGGTCGTCGACGACCACGACGGCCACCCGATCCGCAGCCGTGTGCAGGTAAGCGAGCGACAGACCGGTCGGGGCGTAGAAGAACAGGCAGACCGCGGCGAGCACCACCGGCAGGATCCACTCCGGTTCGACATCCAGCGAATGCTCGCCGATGAAGCACACCATCACGCTGGCGAACGCGCCGACCAGCAGGGGCAACGAGACCAGGACGGTGAGCCAGGTGAAGCCGAAGCTGTGGCTGTAGGCCACTCCGCCGCTGGTCACCACGATGGCGAGCAGGAATCCGAGGGTCAGCAGAACCTGTCGTACGCAGATCCACGTCCGGGGCACCCCACCATCGTGCCCGCCGCGGGCAACTGGCCGGACCCACCACCACCGCCATCGCCCCCCGGCTGCGACAACGACCCGCGGGACACCGCCTAGCCGGTCCGCTCCCCCGCCAGGCGGGCGCGCAGGCCGCGCAGGCCGCTGCGCATCATCAGCGCGTGGTTGGCGGTGAACAGCGGCCGGGCCACCGGCGCGAGCGCGCGCAGCAGCGGCTTGCGCACCTCGACCTCCTGCTCGAACACCAGGCGCGTCCCGGTGCCCGCGGGCGCGATGCGCCAGGTCGCCGTGCCGTCCATGTCACCGGACAGCACGGCCCGCAGCACGCCCGCCGCCGGGTCGTCCACGTCCCGGCGCAGCACCACCACCAGCTCGTAGGGCAGCAGGGACCGCAGGCGCAGCTCGGCGGCGTCGTCGGCCACCCGCCGTCCGCCGCGCACCTCCCGCCACCACCCCTGGTAGCCCGCGAGGTCGGAGAGCACGTCGTAGACCGGCACGGGCCCCTCGTCGAGCGACCAGGTGCTGCGGAAGCGGTAGTGGTTCAGCGCCATGCCGTCCCACTACCCCCGCGACGCCCTCCCGAACCGGCGGGCTCAGCCCGCCGCCGCCGTCGCCGGCAGCACCGTGCGCAGGAACTCGCCCGTGTAGCTGTCGGCCACCGCGGCGACCTGCTCCGGCGTGCCCTCGGCGACGACCGTGCCGCCGCCCGAACCGCCCTCGGGGCCCATGTCGACCAGCCAGTCGGAGGTCTTGATGACGTCCAGGTTGTGCTCGATCACGATCACCGAGTTGCCCTTGTCGACCAGCCCGTTGATCACGCCCAGCAGCTTGCGGATGTCCTCGAAGTGCAGGCCCGTGGTCGGCTCGTCGAGGATGTAGACCGTCTTGCCGGTCGACCGCTTCTGCAGCTCGGACGCGAGCTTCACGCGCTGCGCCTCACCGCCCGACAGGGTCGGCGCGGGCTGGCCCAGCCGCACGTACCCGAGGCCGACCTCGACCAGCGTGCGCAGGTGCCGGTGGATGGCGTTGATGGGCTCGAAGAACGTCGCGGCCTCCTCGATCGGCATGTCGAGGACCTCGGAGATCGTCCTGCCCTTGTAGTGCACTTCCAGCGTCTCGCGGTTGTAGCGGGCGCCCTTGCACACCTCGCACGGGACGTAGACGTCCGGCAGGAAGTTCATCTCGATCTTGATGGTGCCGTCGCCCGCGCACGCCTCGCAGCGCCCGCCCTTGACGTTGAACGAGAAGCGGCCCGGCTGGTAGCCGCGCACCTTCGCCTCGGTCGTGGCCGCGAACAGCTTGCGGATGTGGTCGAACACGCCCGTGTAGGTCGCCGGGTTGGACCGGGGCGTGCGGCCGATCGGGGACTGGTCGACCTGCACCAGCTTGTCGACGTGCTCCAGGCCCTTGATCCGGGTGTGCCGGCCCGGCACCTGGCGGGCGCCGTTGAGCTTGTTCGCCAGCACCGTCGCCAGGATGTCGTTGACCAGCGTGGACTTGCCCGAGCCGGACACGCCCGTGACCGACACCAGGCACCCGAGCGGGAACGACACGTCGATGCCGCGCAGGTTGTGCTCGCGCGCGCCCACCACGGTCAGCTGCCGCTTCTTGTCGACCTTGCGGCGGGTGGCGGGCATCGGGATCTCCCTGCGCCCCGCCAGGTACGCGCCGGTGATCGACTCCTTGTTCTTCAGCAGCGCCTTGTACGGGCCGCTGTGCACGACCTTGCCGCCGTGCTCGCCCGCGCCGGGGCCGATGTCGACCACCCAGTCGGACGTGCGGATGGTGTCCTCGTCGTGCTCGACGACGATCAGCGTGTTGCCCAGGTCGCGCAGCCGGGTCAGCGTCTCGATCAGCCGGTGGTTGTCGCGCTGGTGCAGGCCGATCGACGGCTCGTCCAGCACGTACAGCACGCCGACCAGGCCGGAGCCGATCTGGGTGGCCAGCCGGATGCGCTGCGCCTCACCGCCGGACAGGGTGCCCGAGGCGCGGTCCAGCGACAGGTAGTTGAGGCCGACGTCGAGCAGGAACCGCAGCCGGGCCTGGATCTCCTTGAGCACCGCGCCCGCGATCATCGCCTCGCGCGTGCCCAGCCGCAGCCCGTCGAGGAAGTCGGAGCACTCGGCCACCGACATGTTGCAGACCTCGGCGATCGACTTGTCGCCCTTGGTCGCGTGGTGCAGCGTGACGGCCAGGATCTCCGGCTTGAGGCGCGTGCCCCGGCACACCGGGCACGGCACCTCCCGCATGTAGCCCTCGTACTTCTCCTTCATGTACTCGGACTCGGTCTGCTCCTGCCGCCGCTCCAGGAACGGGATCACGCCCTCGAAGTTGGCGTAGTAGGAGCGCTCGCGGCCGTAGCGGTTGCGGTAGCGGACGTTGACCTGCTCGTCGACGCCGTGCAGCACCGCCTTCTGCACCTTCGCGGGGAGCTGCCGCCACGGCGTGTCCATCCGGAAGCCCACGGCCAGCGACAGCGACTCCAGCAGGCGGGTGAAGTACTCGGCGGTCTGGCCCGAGGCCCACGGCGCGATGGCGCCCTCGCCGAGCGACAGCTCGTCGTCCGGCACGACCAGCTCCGGGTCGACCTCCTTGCGCACGCCGATGCCGGTGCACGTGGGGCACGCGCCGTAGGGCGAGTTGAAGGAGAACGACCGGGGCTCCAGGTCCTCGATCGCCAGCGCGTGGCCGTTCGGGCAGGCCAGGTTCTCGGAGAAGCCGCGCACCCGGCCGGGGTCGTTCTCCGGCACGTCGACGAACTCCAGCTCGACCAGGCCGTCGGCCAGGCGCAGCGCGGTCTCCACCGAGTCGGTGAGCCGCTGCTTGGAGCTCGCCTTCACGCTCAGCCGGTCGATCACGACCGCGATGTGGTGCTTCTCCTGCTTCTTGAGCTTCGGCACCTCGCCCAGGGCGTGCACGACGCCGTCGACCTTGGCGCGGGAGTAGCCCTGCGACTGGAGCGTGGAGAACAGGTCGACGTACTCGCCCTTGCGGCCGCGGATGACCGGGGCCAGCACCTGGAACTTCGTGCCCTGCTCCATGGCCAGGACCTGGTCCACGATCTGCTGCGGCGTCTGCTTGCTGATCGCCTCGCCGCACTGCGGGCAGTGCGCCTTGCCGGCGCGCGCGTAGAGCAGGCGCAGGTAGTCGTAGACCTCGGTGATGGTGCCCACGGTGGAGCGCGGGTTGCGGCTGGTCGACTTCTGGTCGATCGACACCGCGGGCGAGAGGCCCTCGATGAAGTCCACGTCCGGCTTGTCCATCTGGCCGAGGAACTGCCGCGCGTACGCCGAGAGCGACTCGACGTAGCGTCTCTGCCCCTCGGCGAAGATGGTGTCGAAGGCGAGGCTGGACTTGCCCGAGCCGGACAGCCCGGTGAACACGATGAGGCTGTCCCTCGGCAGGTCGAGGTCCACCCCTCGCAGGTTGTGCTCGCGCGCCCCGCGAACGACAAGCCGGTCGGCCACAGCATGTTCCCTTCGAAGTTGACCATCCCCCGAACAGACGTTCGAAAAGCGTATCGGACCACCGGGCCGGGGTCTGTCGGGGAGGGCTCGGACCATGCTAGGTGGGCCCACCGACAAAAACGCGGTGGCGGCTCTCCCACGATCGTGCGCCAACGGCTCTACCGGTGGGTAGACGACGCCCCTACGCTGGGGCGATAGGCCGTTCGGCCGCATGACGCCGGGATGAGGTGCCCATGAGCTCCGCTGATGCCGCCCAGGTCCGATCCGCCCAGACGAGCGTACCCGCGCCGCGCGAGCACTCCGCGCCGGTCCGCGACGCGAAGGCCGGGCTGGCCGCCGCGGAGCGGGCCACCGACGCGGTGTACGAGGTCGTCGCGGCGCTCGACCAGCGCGCCCTGCGCGGTCCGAGCCTGCTGCCGGGGTGGACGCGGGCGCACGTCGTGACCCACCTCGCCCGCAACGCCGACGCCCTGGTCAACCTCCTGACCTGGGCCAAGACGGGTGTCGAGCACCTGATGTACCCGAGCCGGGCCGACCGGGACGCGGACATCGAGGAGGGCGCGGGCCGCCTGCCGCAGCTGCTCCGCGCCGACCTGGACGCGGCGTGCGAGAGGTTCGCCACGGCGGGCGGTGAGCTGCCCGACAGCGCCTGGGACCACCTGCTCGCGCACCCCGGCACCGGCGCGCCGATGCCCGCGTGCCGCGTGCCGTGGCTGCGGGTGCGCGAGCTGTGGGTGCACCTGGTCGACCTCGACCGCGGCGTCGGGTTCGGCGACCTGCCGGAGGACGTGCTCGACCACCTGCTGGCCGACGCGGCGGGCCAGTACGCGAACCGGTCGGACGTGCCGCCGCTGCGCGTCGAGGCGGTGTTCCCGGACGGCCGTCAGCGCAGCTGGGCGCTCACCGCGGCCGGCGCCGACCCGGTGGCCGTGAGCGGCGACGCGGCGGACGTGCTCGGGTGGCTGACCGGCCGCCAGAGCGGGGCGCGGTTGACCGGCACGGCCCCGACGCTGCCCAGGTGGCTCTGAACGACCTGGGTCCCGGCGGCGTGCAGCCGCGCGCTGAGCACCAGGCCCGCGAGCACCGGCCCGTTCGGGCTCGCGGTCAGCGCGCGGTGCGCCGGCCGCTCCACGAACCGCGTCAGCAGCCAGCCGAGGACGACGGCGGTCCCGGTGAACGCCGCCAGCTCGGCCCACGGGCCGAGGGGGGCGACCTTCGCCATGACCACGTAGCCGATCTCCTGGTGGACCAGGTACACGCCGTAGGAGATGCCCGCCAACCACCGGATGGGTCGGGCGAGGGCGCGCACCGGCGCGACGTCCCAGTCCGGGCCGCCCGCCGCCGCGCACACCGCGATCAGCAGCACGCCGAGCCCGATGGTCGACGGCAGGTCCGCGCTGTGCACCGCCTGCGCCAGCAGCGCGGCCGTGAGCAGGGCGAACAGGTGCGTGTCGCCCAGCCTGCCGCGCGCCCACAGCCAGATGCCGACGCCGATCGCGAACAGCTGGCCGCGGTGCACGCCGAGGCCGTCGTAGAGGGTGCGGACGAGACCGGGGTCCCCGGTCCACCCGCGCGCCACCAGGGGGCCGAGGACCAGCGCCCACAGCATCGCCTTGACCCCGCCGCCGCGGACCCGGGAGACCAGCAGCGCGCCCGCGACGAACCCCGTGACCTGCACGGGCAGCGTCCAGTAGGAGAAGTCGACCAGGCGGACGCCGGGGAACCAGTTCTGGAGCATCAGGGCGTTGAACAGCAGGTCGCGCGGCTCCAGGTGGCTCCAGCCCGCCGGCGCGACGTGGCGCAGCACGAGGTAGGTGACCACGGCGGCCACGACGTAGGCGGGCAGCAGGCGGGCCAGGCGGTGGCGCAGGAAGCGCGCCGGGGCGCCCTTGGCCAGCGAGGCGCAGGCGAAGAAGGCGGAGATCACCACCAGCGCGCTGGCGCCGAACTCCAGGCCGAAGGCGAAGACGGGGTCGCCGAGTTCGGGGTGGACGGACGGTCCGGCGTGGGTCGCGTGCTGGAGGAGGACGCACAGCACGGCGGCGATGCGCAGGACGTCCCAGTTGATCCGGCGGGTGGTGGGCGCGCTAGTAGGCACGAGGTGGGAAAACCCTATTCAGACGACATCGGCGGTGCGGCGGGGCGCGGCGCCAACCCTAGGGGAGGCACCTGTGGGGACCCTGAAGGGCGTGGGTCGGCTACCGTCGGCCGCTGTGGACGTACTTGAGGACTACACGGGGCACGTGGAGCCGGGCGGGCCCGCCGCGCGGCGCACCCTGGACGCGCTGACCATCACGAAGATCTCCGTCGGACCGATGGACAACAACGCCTACCTCCTCGTCTGCCGGGCGACCAACGAGGCGCTGCTGGTCGACGCGGCCGCCGACCCGGAACGCCTGTCCGACCTGGTGGGCCACTCGCTGAACCGGCCCAGGCTCAAGACGGTCGTGACGACGCACCAGCACGCGGACCACTGGGGCGCCCTGGGCGCGGTGGCGGGGGCCAACGGGTCGAACACGGTGGCGCACGCCGCGGACGCGGGCGTGCTCCCGATCCCGCCGGACTTCCTGGTGGAGCACGGTGACGCGGTGCGGGTCGGCGAGGTACCGCTGGAGGTGATCCACCTGCGCGGCCACACCCCGGGGTCGATCGCCCTGCTGTACCGCGACCCGACCGGCCACCCCCACCTGTTCACCGGGGACTCCCTGTTCCCGGGTGGTGTGGGCAGGACCACGTCGCCGGAGGACTTCACGTCGTTGATCTCCGATGTGTCGTCCCGGATCTTCGACGTGCTGCCGGATGACACCTGGGTGTACCCGGGTCACGGGGACGACACCACCCTGGGGGCTGAACGTCCTCACCTGGACGAGTGGCGTTCGCGCGGCTGGTGAGCCGACAGACGGGCTGTTCGGTGGAAACCGGCAGCCCGTCCACCTTCACGATCTGCTTCGCTCAGCCCTTCCGCGCCGGCGCCTTGCGCCACCACGCGCTCGCGGCCGCACACAATCGCACCACATCCGCTCGTCCAGGGTCGAGACCACACGACCAGGGGTGTCGTGGTGTTTCAAGAAGTAGTCCACCATCCTGCCTCCCTCCCCCAGGCCGCCTCGCCGTAGTCGGTCACCACCAGGGAATCGGAATTGTCGGTGAAGTGGGCCACGTAGTCGTGGACTTCGCGTCGGCACCGACGTGATCAGCCAGGGCGTGAATGAGATCGGTACGCGAGAAGAGGTGGAGGCGGAGTTCGTCGACAAATTCGGGCAGCGCGTCGTCGGCCAGCACCGGCTCGCGGGGAACCCGGATCGATTTGAGTTCGTCACCGAATCGACTCGCGTTTCGCAACTGCGCGGTGGCGTTCGCCCAGTGGGGGGTGCCAGCTTCAGGGTCGTGGACAACGCAGACCACCGGGACGTTCGGCCGGTACCGGTCGTCGCGATCCCACCTACCCGCACCGGCAATGCCCTGTTCGGCGGCCGGGACTCACGCTTGCCGTGCACCACGAGCACCGCGATCTCCGGAAACCGGGTCGTCACCACCACCGACAGGCGCGTGGCTTGACCGCACTTGTGCGGTCGCCTGTATCCCACACGGGTCACCGGGCCCTCAGCGCGAGAGCGAGAGCCGAAGATCACCCGATCGGCAGGTGTCAGCGGACCGGTCGAACTCCCAGGATCGAAGTTGCCCGGCTTGCGACCACAGGCGCTCTTCGGCAGGGAGTCACGCGATGCCCTTCACCCCATTGATCGCGTTGAAGAGCAAAAAAGGTGAACTCGACGCGCTCCACCACCTTCCGGCGAACCCCGAGTCACGACCGGCGATCCTCGTGGAATTGCTGGACTCCGTCGGAGTGGCGGAAAGAGGGCAACTCCTGCCCGCGCTCGTCAGAGCCGCGGTGGACGCGGCAGCGCACGACAAACCACTGTGGATCGACGCGCACCTGCTCAGCGCGACCAGTTCGCTGGCCCGCCAGCCGGGCGGCCCGTTGGAATTCCTCGACAAGCAGATCGAGAACACGCTGCACGACGAGCTCGGGCTTCTGGCGCTCGACGTCACCGCGTTGATCCCCGTCGTGGCCGACTCGGCGACGGACGACGAACTCAGGACGATCTCCCTACTCCGACAACACCGGCCGCGGGACGTCGTGGTGCGGGTGCGCGGGGTCGCCACCCCGCCGGCGGAGATCGTCGACCGGCTCCGGCGCGTCGTCAGCCGGACCGGCGTCGAGGCGGGGCACCTGCACGCCGTGATCGACCTCGGCTTCGTCGAGACCGTGCAACCCGCCCACGTGGCACGGGCCGCACGGCTGATCGGCACGATCGTCGAGGGCATCGGGCCGTCGTCGACGACGCTGCTGGCCGGTTCGATCCCGGCCGGCCGGAACAGCTTCGCCACGACTACCCGTCAACGCCCCGAAGTACCTCTGTGGCTTGCGGTCGCCGAGCAGGTGGGCAGGGCGGTGAACTACGGGGACTACGGCGTGGTTCACCCGGTGCCACCCGAAGGCGGGGACCCGGGCCCGAGAACCGTCAACCCGTACCTCTACTACACGGCTCCGGGTTCCACGGTCGCGCTGCGCAGACAACTCGCCAGGGAAGACGGCAAGCCGGTGCAGGGTGCGGCCGTCGAGGCCTTCACCGCCTTGGCGGAAGAGCTTCTGGCACGGCCGGAGTTCGCCGGCAGGGACTTCTCGTGGGGTGACCACGAGTTGACCCGTTGCAGGCGAGGGGGCGGAAGAACCGCGGGCACCGTGCCCCGCTGGATAGCCATCGCCACGTCGCACCACATCGAGCACGTGACGCGCCGGGCGCCATCCGACCTCTGATGCCCGTGCTCGACCACTTGACCGGGAGGACACGCACGGCTGCCCGGTCCGAGCGGAGTCGACATGGCGCGCCTGTGATCGAGTCGGGTCGAGAGACAGCCGATCGTGGCGCTGCCGCACGCTGAAGTGCTGATCCCGCTGTCCGCTGGTGCGGCTTGCTGTTCTAGCCGGGTGTACTGCCCGTCCGCAGGACGCGGCTGCCTCCTCGCCCGGCGCTCCCCGCAGGCGGAGCCACACGGACCGGGGAGCGCCCGCGTCGCTCTCAAGATCGGTAATATGTCGGTTCGACCTGTCGCCAAATGTCGATCCGGTGTGCTGTGAACTGTCGGTCCAGCGCGTGGCGAGGTGTACGGTCAGCCTGCCGTGCCACGACAATCCCCTGCTGAGGGCAGATGACCGACACCGACCTGATGCGCGCTTGCAGCACAGTGGCCGAGGAGTACCTTTCGACCTTCAGGGTCGTCATCCTCAACGGACCACGCCAAGCGGGTAAGACCACCCTGCTCAGGCACATGCGACAGGAGCGCGGCGGAACACTGCTCAACCTCGACAACGAGCAACTGCTGCAAGCGGCGGTCAGCGATCCGTTGGCCTTCGTGACCAGTGGTGAGGAGCCGCGGTTCATCGACGAGGTCCAGCGAGCCGGTGACGCACTCGTGCGCGCGATAAAGGCCGAGGTCGACTCCGCACCCGCACCAGGTCGCTACGTCCTGGCCGGATCCACGCGCTTCCTCGCCACTCCGAGCCTGTCCGAGTCGCTCGCGGGGCGCGGCGCGGTCGTGGACGTGTGGCCGTTCTCGCAAGGCGAGTTCGAGGGCAGGTTCGAGAGCTTCATCGACATCGCGTTCGACGATCCGGGTTCGTTGAGGGCGTTCCCGCCAACCGCTGTGGATCGGCTCGGCTACTTCGAGCGCCTGTGTCGAGGCGGGTTCCCCGAGCCGGCGCTGATGAAGACCGCTCGCGCCCGGCGCACGTGGTTCCGCAGTTACGTGCAGGCGATCGCGGAACGCGACATCCGGGAGATGGCCAGGGTCAACGAACCGAGCGCCATCACCGCCCTGCTCGCCTACCTCGCCTCGATCACCGCCCAGGAGCACAACAGCGTCAACACATCGAGCAAGACCGGTCTGCACCGCACCACCGTGAACCGCTACATCGAACTCCTCGAAGCGGTCTTCCTGGTCCACAGGCTCCCGGTCTGGTCCCGGAACCTGACGGCGCGAGTCGTCAAGCACTCCAAACTGCACCTCACGGACACCGGTTTGGCCGCATCGATGCTGGGCGTCTCGCCCGAGTCCCTGGCGAAGCCGGTAGCTCCGGCGCGCGGTCCGCTCGTCGAGACGTTCATCGTCAACGAGTTGGCGAAACACGCCACCTGGAGCGAAACAGCGGTTCGCTTGCACCATTGGCGAGTCAGCGGAGGCGCGGAAGTCGACGTGGTCCTGGAGCGCGACGACGGCCACGTGGTCGGCATCGAGGCCAAGGCGAAGGACACCGTCACCGGCGAGGACTTCCGGGGACTGGCCACGTTGCGAGACCTGCTGGGTGACCAGTTCTCGCTGGGCGTCGTCTTCCACACCGGACGCCAGGGGGGTATCAGCTTCGGCGACCGACTGGTGTCACTGCCCATCGCGGCGCTGTGGGAAACCGCGCGACCGTGATGGCGCCGTGTTCACCGTTGGTGTGATTCGCCGTTCCCAGATCTTCGACGTGCCTGCCCGATGATAGCTGGGTGTACCGGGGTCACGGGGACGACACCACCCTGGGGCGTGAACGGCCTCACCTGGACGAGTGGCGTTCGCAGGGCTGGTGAGCGGACGGTCGGAGACCACCGCCTGCCGACGCGATCGACCGAGGGCGTCAGCGCGGGTGGGTGCCTGCCGCCCCTCCGGCCCGGTTGGCGAGGATCGCGCGTGCCCCGGCGGCGACGCCCCGGTCCGGGTGGTGCTCGGAGATGGTGGACAGCATGTCGTACCGGTCGGGGTGGTCGGCGTCGGCCAGCGCTCGGACGAAGCCGAGCTGGTCGTCGAGCGGGTGCCCGGTCAGCTCTTCGACCAGCAGGCCGTGCTCGTGCCTGGCGGCGAGGTTCTCGGCCAGCGCGAGGACCACCTCGTGCTTCCGCGCGGCGCTCGGGGCCAGCTCGCCGTGGCGGACCAGCCACTCGGTGGCCACGGCCCCCGGCACTCCGCCGGTGGCGCGCAAGCGGCGGGCCTGTTCGACGCCTGACGCGCCCGTGTGGTGCAACGCCGACCAGGCCAGCAGGCGAGCTGACGGCGACGGCCCGGCCGCGCAGCACTCCGCCAACCCGGCCGCCGCCTCAGCGGTC
The DNA here is from genome assembly GCF_052936295.1 of Saccharothrix sp. DSM 118769. Taxonomy (NCBI): domain Bacteria; kingdom Bacillati; phylum Actinomycetota; class Actinomycetes; order Pseudonocardiales; family Pseudonocardiaceae; genus Saccharothrix; species Saccharothrix sp. DSM 118769. The sequence goes on from NZ_CP193627.1 coordinate 7,960,846, forward strand.
CCCCTCGCCCCGACCCAGCCCGCCAACACCGACTCGACCAGCTCGGGCGCCGCCTGCCGCAAGGCTTCGCACACCTGGTCCAGCGGCCGTTCGGCCAGCTCCTCGGCCGTGGGTGCGTCGAAGCCCTCCGCCAACAGCACCTCCCGCACACCCCACAACCCCAGCGGGGTCAACTTCACGAGCCTCGGATCGGGGTTCTCCTCACCGGACAGCTCGGCGACCTCGTCCAGTTCCCACGACTCCGCGGCCACCTCCTCCACCGCTCCCAACGTCTCCAGCGCCGTGAGCACGTTGTCGAGGTCCCTGCGCCACATCAGCTCGCGGAAGTCCACCAAGAGCCCGCCGACGCCGAAGTCGAACAGCTCGGAAAGCAGGTTCCGGACGTTCCGGACCAGCAACTCCACCGGCAACGGCGTCCCGCCCGCGGTGTAGAGGTCCAGCAGCAGTTCGGGCGCCACCTCGGGCAGGGACTCCCCGAGCGGGGAAGGAGCTTCGTAGTAGCTGGTGGGCGCGCACAACACGTGCCCCAACCCCGGGAGGGCCGCGTACGCCCGCCGCCACAGGTCCAGCGGTCGGTCGAGCAGTCCGACCGCGCTCTTGACCGGCACCAACCGGCCCTTGACCACCCGGAGCACGCGGACCGCCCTGGCCCACTCGACCAGCAGCGACACCTGCGGCAGGTCGGCGCTGCTCCGTGCCCGCTCCAGGAAGGGCTCGTCCACACCCAGCAGCCCGGCCAGCTCACGGGCGTCGGTGACGCGCAGGCGCTTGGTCGCCGTCAACGCGCGCCCCGCCCCCACCCACGCCACCACCGCGCGGAGCCGGGTCACCAGGGCCGAACCACCCGCCATGGCGGCCAGGTCCTGCTCGGGGGGCAGGACCACCGGCGGCAGTTGACGCCCCACACCCTCGTCGAAGCCGAGGTCGACCAGGTCGACCCCACCGTCGAACGCACCGCGCCGCACGATCTCGGCCAGGACGTCCTGGTCGTAGTCGACCTCGCCGGCCTGGGCCGCCGCCACGAAGCGGCGAACACCCTCACCGTCCTGCGGGTCGACGCCCTGCTCGATCATGCGCGTCGCCCAGAACTTCCCCAACCCGTAGTTGCGCTCGTCGGCCATCCTCTCGAAGAAGACCGGGGCGACCTGGTCGATCACCGCGTGCAACGCGGCCGGATCGCCCGGCCGGTCGATCGGCGCGACCGCCAGGAAATCAACCCAGCTGTGCAGCGTCGACAACGTTCCCGGCCACTCGGACCGGCTCATGGTCACCTTGCGGGGAAACCACTCGACCAACAGCTCCCGGATGTCCTCGGCAGTCCACCGGGCGGGATCGCCATCCCCCGAAACGCGCCACTCCAACGCCGCCTCCACCACGAAGTGGTCGGCGTCGAGGCCGTGCGCGGCGGCCCAGTTCTCGAACTCTGCCGCCAAGGAGTCAGCGGCTGCTCCACGCACGCGGTGGCGATCACCCGTGTTCATGCGGTCACTATCTCGGACGGCCGGGGCCGGTCACCATGCCCCTCCGCCAACGCGTTCTCGACGACCACGCTCCCCGAATCCCACACCGGGGCGGAACGTTCGACGCGGTGGTTCCGGGCGGGGCCGTGCGCCGATAGGCACAGCGGCACGGCGCCACAGCGGCACGGCGGTAGCCCACTGCCCGCGCCTGGGCATCGCCCCACGAACGACAGCCGGCGGCGTGTTCACCGTCGAAGCGACTCGCTGTTCCCGGGAGGAAGCCGGGTGCACCTCTCCTCCACCACGGGCCCGCCGGCCGGTCGACCGAAGGCCGCCGGGGTCAGGGGGTGCCCGCGAGCGCGTCCAGGACGTCGAGGTAGCCGTCGGCGGAGCGCCAGAGGTCGTCCGCGACGGGGTCGAGCTTGCCGGGGCGCCAGCGCGCCTCCTCGTAGCCGCGCGTCCGGCCGCGCAGGGCGCGCAGGCTCACGGCCAGCTCGTCCTCCAGGCGGGCGCGCAGGTCGTCCGGGCTCGGCGCGGGGGTGCGGACCTGCTCGCCGCGCCCCTCGGCCAGCGCCGCCAGGGTCTCCTCCGCCACGCCGGTCGCCGCGTCCCACAGCAGTGCGGGGCGGTCGACGCGGTGGTTCCAGACGGGGGCGCGGGTCGAACGCCACAGCGGTGTGATCGGGTTCGTGGCGACGCGGGTGGCGTGGGCCCAGTGCCCCGCGCCGACCGGCTCGCTCAGCCACGGCACCTCGTCGGCGGGGAGGTCGACCTCCAGGGCAACGGTGAGCCGGTCGATGTCGCGGACCCCGCCGAGGACGTCCCCGACGGCCCACAGCCGCACCACCCGCAGCCGGTAGACCGGGTTCGCCTGTTCCGCCAGCTCGTCGCACTTCTCCGCCAGGTCCCGCAGGTGCCCCACCGCACGCGTCCACTTCACCGGTCCATCCTCGTGCACCCGCCGGTCGCACGGGTCAGCGGCGCAGGAACGCGGCCACCGAGTCGCGCAGGGCCGTCACGCAGGCCGCGGTGACCGGGTGGGCGGCGGCGCCGCGGCGGTGGGCGACGCGGGTCCTGCGGCGGGTCGGCAGGGGGACCAGGCGGACGCCCGGCGGGGGGCGTTCGGCGGCCAGCTGGGGCACGAGCGAGACGCCCTGGTCGGCGGCCACCAGGGCCAGGACGGTGGTGAAGTCGTCCGCGTGGTGGCGGGCGCGCGGGGCGAAGCCGGCGGCCCGGCACACCAGGGTGGTCGCGGTGTGGCAGAGGGTGCCGGGGGCGGCCATGATCCAGTCGGCGTCGCGGGCGGCGTGCAGCGGGTCGGCGGTGCACGGCGCGGTGGCGGGCACGGCCAGGTAGACCGTCTCCTCCAGCAGCGGCACGGAGTCGAGGGACGGGTCGGGCACGACCGGTACCACGTCGTAGTCGTTGAGCAGCCCCACGTCGAGGCGGCGGTCGCGCAGGGCGGCCGGCACGTCCACCGGGTCCAGCTCGGTCACCATCAGCTCCAGGCCGGGGTGCTCCTCGCCCAGCGCGACCAGCGCGGTGGGCAGCAACGTGCGCACGGCGGTGGGGAACGCGCCGATGCGCAGCGGGCCGGACAGGCCGGTCGACACCGCCGCCAGGGCCGCGGACGTGCGTTCGAGGGCGGCCAGGACGGACTCGGCGTGCTCGACGAGGACGCGGCCGGCGGTGGTGAGGGTGACGCCGCGGCCGGTGCGCTCCAGCAGCGGCACGCCGGCCTCCCGCTCCAGCGCGGACAGCTGCTGGGAGACGGCGGACGGCGTGTAGGCGTTGGCGCGGGCCGCGGCGGCGATCGTGCCGAGGCGGGCGAGGTCGCAGAGCAGGCTCAGCCGGCGCACGTCGAGCATCAGGTGAGCTTACGGTTCTCGTCACGGATGCGAACTGGACCTTACGGATCGGGTGGCCGACGCTGGACGCCATGACCCTCACCGGTGTGCACGTGCCGCTCATCACGCCCTTCGACGTGGACGGCCGCGTCGCCCTCGACGCCCTGGAGCGGTTGGCGCGGGACGTGCTGGACGAGGGCGCGTCCGGCCTGGTGGCGCTCGGCACGACCGGTGAGCCGGGGTCGTTGACCGAGGTCGAGCGGCGGGCCGTGGTGGACCTCGTCGCGGGCGTGTGCCGGGAGCGGGGCGTGCCGCTGACGGTCGGCGCGAGCACGGCCGAGGCGCTGACCGCGCTGGACCCCGCGGTGGTGACCGCCGCGCTGGCGACCGTGCCGCCGTTCGTGCGGCCGGGCGAGGCGGGCGTGGTGGCGCACTTCGCGCACCTGGCCTCGCTCAGCCCGGTCCCGTTGGTCGTCTACAACATCCCGTACCGGACGGGTCAGCGGCTGTCGGTGGGCGCGCTGCGCGACCTGGCCGCCGTGCCCGGCGTCGTCGGCGTGAAGCACGCGGTGGGCGGGATCGACGCCGACACCGTGGCGCTGCTCGCCGACCCGCCGGCGGGCTTCGCCGTCCTCGGCGGCGACGACCTGGTGATCTCGCCGCTGCTGGCCATGGGCGCGCAGGGCGGCGTCCTGGCGTCGGCCAACGTCGTCACGGCCGGGTTCGCCGACCTGGTGACGGCCTGGCGCACCGACCCGGCCAGGGCCCGCGCCCTGGGCAACGCCCTCGCGCCGCTGTCGGACGCCCTGTTCGCCGAACCCAACCCGACCGTGGTCAAGGGCGTGCTGCACGCGCTGGGCCGCATCCCGACGCCCGCCGTGCGCCTGCCCCTGCTGCCCGCCGCGCCGGGGACCGTGCGGGCGGCGCTGGACGCGCTCGACCGGCTGCCCGCGCCGATCGGCGTGTGAGCCGGGAGCCCGGACGCCGCCCTGTCAGCCCCGTCGCCCTGTCAGCCCCGCCGACCCGTCAGCACGGCGACGCGCACGTCCTCGGTGAACGGCGCGTGCGGGGCCACGGCGTCCATCACGGCGGCGGTGAAGGCGGCCCGGTCGGGTGGCAGGCGGTCCACCGGGAGCGCGGACAGCACGCCGCCCGCGATGTCGTCCGCGGTCAGGGGCGCGGTGTACTCGACGGTGGTCGCGGCGACGGCGTAGCCCGCGGCGGAGAGGTCGGCGGCGTAGTGCCGCTGCGACTCGTCGTCCGTGCCGCACGCGCGGTCGCCGCCCAGGCCCAGGTGGTCGTGCAGGAACGCCCGCAGCGCCCGCGACCACGCGCTGCCCTGCCGCCACAGCGGGGTGCCGTTGGTGACCACGGCGACGCCCCCGCCCGGCCGCACCAGGGTCGCCAGCTCGGCGAACAGGCGTTCGCGGTCCATCCAGTGCAGCGCCTGGCCGATGGTGACCGCGCCGACCGTCCCCGCGCCCAGGACCGCGCGCAGCGCGGGCACGTCCGCGTCCGAGCCGACCACCCACGTCGCGTTCGGCAGGTCGCCGGCGGCGGCGCGGGCCTCGGCGAGCATGTCCGGTTCGGGGTCCACGCCGACCACGCCGCGCACCCGGCCCGCCAGCGGCACGGCCAACTGGCCCGTGCCGCAGCCCAGGTCGACCACGACGTCGTCGCGCGTGAGGGCGAACGCGGCCACCAGCGCGTCGACCACCGGCGGCGGGTAGCCGCGGCGGTACCGGCGGTAGAGGGCCGCCACCTCTCCCCTGAATCCCAGGTCCACACCGCACACCGTGCACGCCGGCGACGGGCGGCGGTAGTGGGGTCCGCTCTCGGCTGATCAGCTGCCGACGAACGCCCCGGTATGTTCTGGCGCGTGGAGCGGGTGGTGGAGATCTACACCGACGGGGCGTGCAGCGGGAACCCCGGGCCGGGCGGGTGGGGCGCGGTGCTGCGGTACGGGGAGCACGAGCGCGACCTGTTCGGCGGTGAGTCCTCGGCCACCACCAACAACCGCATGGAGCTGATGGCGCCGATCCGGGCGCTGGAGACGCTGAAGCGGCCGTCCACCGTGCGGATCTACACCGACAGCACCTACGTCCGCAACGGCGTCCTGTCGTGGATGGCGAAGTGGAAGTCCAACGGCTGGCTCACCTCCGCCCGCCAGCCGGTGAAGAACGTCGACCTGTGGCAGCGCCTCGACGTCGCGCTCACGCCGCACGACGTCGAGTGGCACTGGGTGAAGGGCCACTCCGGGCACCCGGAGAACGAGCGCGCGGACCGGCTGGCGGTCCGCGGCGTGCAGGCGGCGCGGGAGTCAGACCTCCGGGCAGACGTCGTACATGATGGCGAACAGGCGTGACGACTCGGGCGACTCGACGGGCGGCAGGTCGAAGTACGCCTTGGCGGCGTCGACGCACCGGGTGAGCACGTCGTGCTCGGAGGTCAGGGTGGCGTGGCGGGAGCGGCTGTCCTCCAGCGCCCGGTCGGCCTCGTCCTGCCCGGCCCGCACGCCGGAGAGGAGGCGTTCCTCCTCCTGCCGGGCCGCGGTGAGCCGGTCGCGGTCGTCGCCGGTGTTGGCGTGCAGCACGGTGAACACGGCGGCGACGACCGCGAACACGACGGCCAGCGCGGTGAGCACGACGACCGGCGCGCGGGACGGGGCGGCGGGCGGCGACGGGGCGGCCGGCGGCGGGAAGGCGGCCGGCGGAGCGGCGGCAGGTAAAACAGCGGCCGGCGGGGCGGGCTGGTGCGGGGCGGGCTGCGGGTAGGTCTCCGGGTGGACCGGGGACTGCGGCGGTCGCGCGGGGTGCTCGTCGGTGGGCTGGGACTGCTGGGCGGGTTCGGACGTGGTCATGTGCGGTTCCCCTCGTTCAGCAGTTGTCCGAGGCGCGGTCCACGGCGGGGCCCAGCGCCGCGTCGTCGTCGTCCCGCGCGGCGATGATGGAGTCCTTGGCCGGGTCGGCGCACTTGTGCAGCTCGGCGTTCTCGGCCTGCAGGCGGGCGATCCCGTCGCCCAGCTCGTCGATCGACGCCGTCGTGTCCGCCAGCCGGCCCTCCGCCTCGGACCGGGTCGCCGACAGCTGGTCCAGGCGCTGGGACTCCAGGTCGCGGTCGTCGCGCGCACCGGCGAACAGCGTGATCGCCAGCACCGACGCGCCGATCAGGAGCACGACGAGCGCACCGAGCGCGACGACCACGCGGCGCGGGCCGGACTTCGGGAGCGGTTCTGTCATGGGGCGAAGCTAGGTCGCCGCCGCCGGGCGGGGTCGCCGCGCGCGGGCCGCGACGCCGCCCGACCTGCCGCCCCCGGTTCCCCGGAGCGGGCCGGACCGGGGAACGGCGGGCCGGGAACCGGGACCGGAGGGCCGGGGAACCGGGTCCGGCTACCGCAGCACGGTCGCCAGCCGGCGCATCCCCTCGGCGATGTCGTCCGGCGTGTTCGTGGTGAACGACAGCCGCATCGTCGCCCGGTCCGGCTCACCGGCGTGGAAGGGCGCGCCGGGCACGAACGCCACGTCCCGCTCCAACGCTCCCACCAGCAGCTCGGCGGTGTCGACGTCGCCGGGCAGGGTCAGCCACACGAACATGCCGCCGTCCGGGTCGGTCCACCGGGTGCCGTCGGGCGTGGTCGACGGCAGCGCCGACACCATCGCGTCCCGCCGCTCGCGGTAGGCGGCGCACAGGCCGCGCACGTGCTCGTCCAGGTCGCGCGCGCCGAGGTAGACGGCGGCGGCGGCCTGGTCGAGGGCGGAGGTGTGCAGGTCGGCGGCCTGCTTCACGATCACCAGCGTGCGCATCAGCGACTCGGGCGCGCGCAGCCAGCCGAGCCGCAGGCCGGGCGCGCCGGTCTTGGAGAAGCTGCCCAGGTGCAGGACGCGGTCGCTGAACGAGGCCAGCGGGGGCACCGGTTCGCCGCGGAACCGCAGCTCGCCGTACGGGTCGTCCTCCACCACCCACAGGCCGTGCCGGTCGGCGACGGCGGCGATCTCGGCGCGCCGCCCGGCGTCGATCGTGCGGCCGGTGGGGTTGGCGAACGTCGGCACGAGGTAGAGCAGCTCGGGCCGCTCCCGCTCGACGACCTCGGCCAGCGCCGCCGGGTCCAGGCCGTGCTCGTCGCCCGCCACGGGCACGACCCGCGCGCCCGCGAGCCGGAAGCACTGGAGCGCGGCGAGGTAGGTGGGTTCCTCGACGGCGACGACCGAGCCCGGTTCCAGCAGCGCGGTCGCCACGAGCGTCAGCGCCTGCTGCGACCCGGTGGTGACGAGCAGGTCGGCGGCGGCGGTGGTGGGCAGGCCGCGGCGGGTCATCCGGGCGGCGACGAGGGCGCGCAGGTCCGCGTCGCCCTCGGTGGGCGCGTACTGGAGGGTCCTGCGGGACAGCGCCCGGTCGAACGCGGCGCGCAGGCCGTCGACGTCGAACAGCTCGGGCGCGGGCAGGCCGCCCGCGAACGAGATCACCTCGGGGCGGCTGGTGAGGGCGAGCAGGTCGCGGACCGGGGAACTGGTGAACGTGCGCGGCACGGTGACTCCTCGGGGCTTCGGCGGGGCGAGCGGGGCGTTCACGCGGTCGTGCCACGCGGAAGTGGGCTGCACCGAGGGGTCGAGGGGCGCCGGGGCCAGTTTACCGTGTGCCGGGTGGACCTGGAGAAGCATCGGGTGGAGCTGACCGGCTACTGCTACCGCCTGCTCGGCAGCCCGTTCGAGGCCGAGGACGCCGTGCAGGAGGCGTTCGCGCGGGCCTGGGGCGGCGGGTTCGACCCGGCTCGGGGCCCGCTGCGGCGGTGGCTGTACGCGATCGCCACGAACGTGTGCTTCGACCTGCTGCGCGGCGCGCGGCGCCGGGCCCTGGCGCACGACCTGGCCGCGCCCGCCGCGCCGGGGTCCCCGCTGGGCGAGCCGCTGCCGCCGGGCGCGTGGGTGTGGCCCGCGCCGGACGCCCGCGTGCTGCCCGCCGACGTGCTGGTCGAGCGGCGCGAGTCGGTGCGGCTCGCGTTCGTCGCCGCGCTCCAGCACCTGCCGCCCCGGCAGCGGGCCGTGCTGGTCCTGCGCGACGTGCTGGTGTGGCGGGCGCACGAGGTGGCGGACCTGCTGGGCACCACCACCGCGGCGGTCAACAGCGCGCTCCAGCGCGCCCGCGCCACGATCGCCGAGCGCAGGCCGGCGCCGCTCGAACCGGTCGACGAGGGCCTGCTGGAGCGGTACACGACCGCGTTCGAGCGGCACGACGTGGCCGCGCTCGTCGCGATGCTGCACGAGGACGCGACGACGACCATGCCGCCGTTCGCGTGGTGGCTGCGCGGGCGGGCGGACGTCGCCGCCGTCCTCGCGGTGCCGGGCGCGGGCTGCGAGACCGCGCGGGTGGTGCCGACCCGGGCGAACGGGGTGCCCGCGCTCGCCCAGTACCGGCCGGACGCGGACGGCGTGCTGCGGCCGTTCGCGCTGGTCGTGGTCGAGTTCTCGGGGTCGCGCCTGGTGTCGGCCACGACGTTCCTGGGCGATTCGCTGTTCGGGTTGTTCGGGCTGCCGATGAGTTTCGACGCCCCGGTCCGTACTGATGGGTGAGACCTACGGGAGGACCGCTGATGTACGAGGACGTGAACGGCGTGCGCACCTGGTTCGAGGTGCGCGGCGAGGGCGAGCCGCTGGTGCTGCTGCACGGCGGGTTCGGCGACTCGCGGGACTTCGGGCCGAACCTGGCGCGGCTCGCGGACCGGTTCCGGGTGTTCCTGGTGGACCGGCGCGGTCACGGCCGCACCCCGGACGTGCCGGGCGAGGTGGGCGCGGACCTGCTCGCGGGTGACGTGATCGCGTTCCTGGAACGGGTCGTGGGCGGCCCGGCGCACCTGGCGGGCTACAGCGCGGGCGGGGTGGTGGCGCTGGGGGTGGCCGCGCGGCGGCCGGACCTGGTGCGCCGGCTGGTGGTGCTGAACTCGGGCTTCTCCGCCGACGGCTGGGTGTTCCTGCCGGAGCCGGATGTCGAGTTCCCGCCCTCGGTCGTGGACCGGTACGCCGAGGTGTCGCCGGACGGTCGGGAGCACTTCCCGGTGGTGGTCGACAAGTTCGCCCGCGCCGCGCGCTCGCCGGAGGTCGTGGACCTGGCCGCGATCACCTGCCCGACGCTGGTGCTGGGCAGCGACGACGACATCGTGCACCTGGAGCACACCGTCGCGATGTACCGGGGGATCGCCGACGCGCAGCTGGCGATCGTGCCGGGCAGCTCGCACCTGGCGCTGTTCGAGCAGCCGGACCTGTGCGAACGGCTGGTGGCCGGGTTCCTCACCTCGGTGCCGCGACCGCTGATGCCGGTCCGCCGCTCCTGACACCTACATGCCTGATGGGTTGTATTGCCGGTATGGAATCCACGTTCGCGGTGCTGGCCGACGCGCACCGCCGGCACATCCTCGACGTGCTGCGGCACGGCGAGCGGCCGGTCGGCGACCTGGTCGACGGGTTGGCGATCAGCCAGCCCGCGGTGTCCAAGCACCTGAAGGTGCTGCGCGAGGCCGGTCTGGTCGAGGTGCGGCGCGACGCCCAGCGGCGGCTGTACCGGCTGCGACCCGGGCCGCTGTCCGAGGTCGACGCCTGGCTCGCGCCGTACCGGCGCATGTGGGAGGCGAGCCTCGACCGACTGGAGCGGCGGCTGGACGAGGTGGACGGGTGAGCGCCGAGCTGCGCCGCGTCGCGGGCAAGCCCGTGCTGCGCTTCGAGCGCGTGCTCGACCACCCGCCCGAGAAGGTGTGGCGGGTGGTCACCGAGCCGGACGAACTGGCGCACTGGTTCCCGGCGGCGGTGGCCGTCGAGGGTCGGGCGATGACGTTCGCGTTCCCCGACCAGGTCACCACCGGCGAGGTGCTGGAGCACGACCCGCCGCGGGTGTTCGCGTTCCGCTGGGCGAGCGACGTGCTGCGGTTCGAGCTGCTGCCGCACGAGCGCGGCTGCCTGCTGGTGTTCACGCACGTCGTGGACGACGAACTGGGCACCGCGCGCACCGCGGCCGGCTGGGACACCTGCCTGGCCGGCCTGGGCGCGCGGCTCGACGGGCGGCCGTTCACCCCGGACGGGGACGTGCTGGGCCCGGTCGAGCGGTACGCGCGCGAGTTCGGCCTGGACGAGGGCGTGTTCGAGGACGGCGAGGTGCGGTTCGCCCGCGACCTGGTGTGGCGACCGCTGGACGTGGTGTGGGACCTGCTCACCGAGGGCTCCGACGAGGTGCCGGTGGGCGTGACCAACCCGGCCGCGCCCGCCGGTCCGCTGGTCGAGCGCACGCCGCCGCGCGTGCTGGCGCACGACTCGCCGGCCGGGCGGGTGCGGTGGGAGTTCCGGCACGACCCCGAACGCGGCACGGTGGTCGAGCTGACGCACCGGCCGGTCGACCCGGCGTCCGCGCCGCGCGCGCTCGCCGCCTGGCACGTGCACCTGGAGCTGTTCCTCGCGGCCCTCCTCGGCGGGGTCCGGCGCCCGTGGCCGGCGGACCGAGAGGCGGAACTGCTGGCCCGCTACCGGAGGAGGCTGTCCACAGAGGACAGGTGAGTGCGGCCGAACGGCCCGTCCTCCAGACCGTCCACCAGGGACACCGGCAGGTCGGCGGCGACCTCGTCCGACCCGGACGCGGCGGCCAGCGCGATCGCCGCGACCGTGTCCACGTCCCCGGTGAACGCGACGCACGCGCGCAGGACGGCGCTCAGCGACCCGCCGGTCGCGAGCGCCGTCAGCGCGGCCCGCACGCTCGCCACGCCCTTCGGGCCCACCGGTCCGCGCCACGGCCGCGCCCACACCGGCGAGCCCAGCCGGTCGGCGACCCACGTGCCGACCGAGGCGACCGGGCCCAGGCCGCGGTGGCAGTAGTGCACGGCGAGCGCGGCGGCCCGCGCCGACGCGATCCCGTCCGGGGTGTCGTGCGTGACGCGGGCCTGCACGTCGCTGTGGTGCAGCACGTCGGCCACCCCCGGCAGCAGGCCGACCGGGGCGACCCGCATGGCCGCGCCGCTCTTGTCGCTGCCCGGCCGGATGCGCGCGAGGAACTCCTCCCCCGTGCGCACCGACCCCAGGAACGCCCGGAAACCGCGCGCGTAGCCCTCGCGCGGGTCGCGGTGGAACGCCGTCGTGAAAGCCGACGCGATCGACGCCGCGGTCCACGGCCCGCCGGACGCCAGCAGTTCGGCCAGGGCCAGCGCCATCTGCGTGTCATCGGTGTAGCGGCCCGGCGCCAGCGCCGGGTGCACCGGGTTGCGCACGTACCCGGCGAGGGTGTTGCACCTGGTCACGTGGTCCGCGTCGGCGTACTCGAAGCCCGCGCCGTACGCGTCCCCGATGGCCATCTCGACAAGCACGCGGCCCACGTTATAGCCGGTTCGGTATGGCCCTTTTCACCCGGTCGGGTGGTACGAATCCCCTGTTCCGAGACACCCCTGTGCGCGAGCAATCGCGCGTCTCACGAAACGAGGAAACCGTGCGACTCACCAGGTTGATCCCCACGCTCGTCGCCGCACTGCTCTCCCTGCCCGCCCTCGCCCTGTCCGGTTCGGCGGCGCCCGCCGCGGACGGCGGGGTCGCGCCGTACATCATCGGCGGCGGCTACGCGAGCAACGCGCCGTGGGCGGCCCGGCTGTTCTCCAACGGCCGGCAGACGTGCAGCGCGACGATCATCGCGCCGACGTGGGTGCTGACCGCGAAGCACTGCGTGAGCGGCGGCGGGCTGTCCTTCCGGATCGGCAGCCTCGACCAGACCTCCGGCGGCACCCTGGCCAACGGCGTGCAGACCGTGAACCACAGCTCCGACCTGTCCCTGGTGCGCCTGGACCGCTCGGTGAGCGCCACCTACGCGCGGCTCGGGCAGCCGGGTTCGGTCACCGTGGGCCAGTCCGTGCAGGTGTACGGCTGGGGCGCGACCTCCCAGTGCGGTTCGGAGATCAACTGCCAGTCGCAGTACCTGAAGGTCGCGAACGTGACCGTCACCGGCGGCTGCACCGACGCCTACGGCGGCAGCGCGATCTGCGCCCGGCGCGGCGACGGCATCACCGCGGGCGGTGACTCGGGCGGCCCGATGATGGCCGGTGGCGTGCAGGTCGGCGTCGCCTCGACCAGCGACCGGCAGACCACCACCGCTTACACGAACGTGACGCGCTACCGGTCCTGGATCCAGTCGGTGGCGGGCGTCTGACCCGTCCCCGGACAGGCCCGCGGCGACCGGGGGGACACCCCGGTCGCCGCGGTTCCCCGGGTCGAGCGCGGGTCGCACGCTGACACCCGCGCGCGGTCCGTGACACGATCACGCCATGAGCACGAGCCCCCGTGACCGCGACGAGCAGGGCCGGGCCCGCAACGCGCGACCGCGCGACGGCCTCGGCCGACCGCTGCCCCACGGGCTGCCCGGCGTGGAGCGGCAGCCCGAGGGCGTGCCCCGCACGCCGGACGAGGCGCTGACCGAGGCGCAGCGGCTGCTCGACACCGGCCGCCCGTTCCACGCGCACGAGGTGCTGGAGGACGCGTGGAAGGCCGCGCCCGAGCACGAGCGGGAGCTGTGGCGCGGGCTGGCGCAGCTCGCCGTGGGCCTCACGCACGCCGCGCGCGGCAACACCGCGGGCGCGCGGTCGCTGCTCGACCGCGGCGCGGTCAACATCGCGCCGTACGCCGACCGGCCGCCGCACGGGATCGACGTCGCCGGGCTGGTCGCCTGGGCCGGGACCGGCGCGGGCGTGCCGCGGCTGACCGGGGGTCCGTGACGCGCCGACCGGGCCGCGCGAGGAGCGCGACCGGCCCGGAAGTTGGGCCGAATGCCTGCTTGGGAGCAGGTGGGAGCGGGTAAGTCCCGATCACCTACTACACCGGGAGGCTCCCGTGCTAGCGATCATCGCCGCGGTCATCTTCGGCCTCGCGCTCCTGCTCGACCTCGCCGACGCCTCGCTGGGCACCGTGCTCGACAGCGGGACGCTGCTGATGGCGGGGCTGCTGTGCGTGGCACTGCACCTGGCGGGTGTCGGCGCGGGCGCGCGCACGCTCAGCTTCCGGCGCCGCCGCTGAGGCTCCAGCGCTCACGTGAGGCCCCGGACCACGTCGGTCCGGGGCCTCCCCGCGTACCGGGTCAGGTGCGCGCCGGCGGGGCGGAGAGCAGGCACGGCACGCACGGCACGCCCTCGGGTTCGGGCAGCAGCTCCGCCGTGCCGACCTCGATGCGCTCGCCGCACAGGGCGACCAGCGCCGACCGCGTGCCGTCCGGCAGCGGGACGAGGTGGCAGCTGCGCTCCCGCCCCGACGCGTCGTCGAGCCTGCGCACCAGCAGCACGGGGTCCTCGCGGCGCGCGGCGGGGCTCACGGCACCACCGGCCCGTCGGTCACGCCGCGCACCACCGCGTCGGGCGTGGCGCGGAAGTCCGGGAGGTGCGGCCCGCGGCGCCGGCGGGCCTCGACCGGGTGGCCGCCCGGGTGGCCGCCGGTCGCGTCCCGCGGCGGTGGGCCCGTGGGTTCCGGTTCGGTCATCCCCTCATCGTGGGGGTCGGCCGGCGGTCGGCGAAGGGCGGAGACCCGATCGACGCCGCGGTATGCGCAAGACGCATGTGAACGGTTGAGGCCTGGCGCGTCTCACTTCGCGCCGCGGGCCAGTTCGGCGACGTGGGGTGCGCCCTCCCAGTGCCCCAGCCCGGCCAGCTCGCGGACGACCTGCGCCGACCCCGTGGCGCGGGCCGCGTCGAGCGCCTCCCAGGCCAGCTCCGCCGCCCGGTCGCGGTGGCCCGCCCTGGCGTGCGCGCGGGCCAGCTTGGCGATGTGCACCCCCTGCTCCCACAGGCACATCCGCCGCCACCGGCGCTGGTGCAGGTCCTCGTAGACCTCGATGGCGCGGGTGGGCCGGCCCAGCTCCAGCCAGCCGGCCGCGCGTTCCAGCTCGATGTGCTCGGCGGTGAAGCAGTAGCCGATCCAGTAGGCGTCGCCGTCGGGCCGCCGGACGCGCTCGAACTCGGCGTCGGCCAGGTCGAGCCGCTCCATGCACGTCTCGTCGCCCGCCGCGGCGAGGCCGCGCGCCTCCTGGCGCAGCGCCATGGCCCGCACGACGGGGCTCAGCCCGTGCTCGCGGCGCGCCGCGCGGGCCAGGCCGATCACCCGGTCCGCGTCGCCGTCGGCCTCGGCGAGCTGGGACAGGCGCACGTACGAGTAGCCGACGACGTCGCGGTCGTCGGCGGCCTGGCCCTGCTCCAGCGCGCGGGCCGTCCAGCCCACCGCGCCGCGCGGGTCGTGGGTCTCCTCGTGCAGCCAGCCGCAGAACTCCGCGTACACGGCGACGATGCCGAGCAGCCTGCGGCGCTGCTCGCCGCGCGCGGAGCGGCGCAGCGCGTCGATGAAGTCGTGCAGGGCGCGCACGGTCGGTGCGAGCGCCGCGAAGCCGCGCCAGTTGTGCGCGTCGTTGACGACGCGGCGCAGCACCATCAGGCGCTCGAACGTGTCGTCGGCGATCGGCCCGCCGGCCGGGCCGCCGCCGAACACCGCCGAGCCGGTGAGCGCGATCAACGCCGCCGCGTCCAGGCCGAGCACGTCACCCGCACCGCCCGCGCCCACCGCACCGGCCAGCCCCGCCGCACCGCCCGCGCCGGCCGCACCGCCCGCGCCCAAACCCGCGGCACCACCCAGATTCGCCGCACCAGCCAGACCCGCCGCACCACCCAACCCCGCTGCGCCGGCCAGTCCCGCCGCACCAGCCAGACCCGCCGCGCCGCCCGCGCCCGCCGCGCCCAGACCCGCCGCGCCGGCCGGCCTCGCCGCGCCGGCCTCACCGCCCGCGACCACCGCGCCGGGGCCGGCCGCGAAGTCCGGCGCGAGCGCGCGCACCTGCCGCGCCTCGACCGGCACCGTGTCGTCGGCCAGGCCGAGCAGGTGCGCCGGGATGCCCATCAGCCGCTGGAGGGGCCGCAGCACGCGCAGGTCGTAGGCGATGTTGCTGCCCGCCTCCAACCGGGAGATCGCGGACTGCGAGAAGCCCGCGAGCGCGCCCAGCTCGTCCTGGCGCAGGCCGTGCGCGCGGCGGGCCGCCGCGACGACGGCCCCCGGTGACCGGTGGCGCACCGCGTCGCGCACCTCGGCGGCGGCCCACAGCGACGGCGGCAACGGCGGCAACGGGCCCCGCGGGACCACCGCGTCGGGCTTCCCCGAGGTCGGGTCGGTGCGGTCGAGTGCCATGCCCGTCCCTTCGCGAGACCCCGCATCCTGGCACCGCTGCCGGGACGGGGCACACCGCCGTTTCGGGGTACCGGAAGCCCGTGCTCAAGCGGTTGAGCGGGCCGCGTTCCCGTGGGGTTACCGACAACGACCACGGGTCGTGGCGCCCACGCGGATATGCTCCGCGCCGTGATCAGGGTGCTGCGGGACTTCTCCACCGGTGTGAAGGTGCTCGGCGAGGGCTTCGGGCTGGTGTTCCGCTCGCCGAAGCTGTTGCTGATCGGGGCGATCCCGGCGCTCGTCACGACGGCGCTGCTGATCGGCGGCCTGATCGGGCTCACCACCTACGTCGACGACATCGCGGCGTGGATCACGCCGTTCGCCGACGACTGGGCGGAGACGCCCCGCTCGGTCGTCCGGTTCGCCGCCGGGGTCGGCGCCGTCGTCGCGTTCGTCTCGGTCGGCCTGCTGCTGTTCACCGCGATCACGCTGGTCATCGGCAGCCCGTTCTACGAGTACATCGCCGAGAAGATCGAGGACGACCACCTCGGCGGCGTGCCCGAGGCCGAGCGGGTGAGCTGGCTCACCTCGGCCGCGATCGGCGTGCGCGACGCCGTGCTGCTGGTCGGCCTCGCGGTCCTGTGCGCCATCCCGCTGTTCGCGGCCGGGTTCATCCCGGTCGTCGGCCAGACGGTGGTGCCGGTGATCGCGGTGTGCGTCAACGCCACGATCCTCGCCATCGAGCTCACCGCGATCCCGTTCACCCGGCGCGGCCTGAACCTGAAGGTGCGCAGGCAGGTCCTGCGCCGCCGGCGCGCGATCACGCTCGGCTACGCGGTGCCCGTCTACCTGCTGTGCCTGATCCCGTTGGCGGCGCTGGTCGTGCTGCCCGCCGCGACGGCGGGCGGCACGGTCCTCGCGCACCGGCTGCTGCACGACCAGGTCAGGTGACCGACCGGGCCAGGTGACCTGGTCAGGTGAACGGCAGCCAGGCCCGCTCCACCAGCCCGTCGAGCCGGGTGACCCGCGCGCCGGTGGCGGACAGCGTCCACAGGTCGTCGCCGATCAGCAGCGCCCGGCGGATGCCCGCGTCGTAGGACGACGCCTCGTGCCGGACCTCGCCGAGCGCGGTGAACGCCCGGTCGGCGAGCCGCAGCACGAGCACCCCGCCGACCGCCGGCGCGACCGGCTTCCCCACCGTGCCGGTCGGGTCGGCGGGCGACGCGGTCGGCACGGGCGACGTGGCCGACGCGGTCACCACCGGCAGCACGACGAGGTCGCGCTCGGGCGAGTACAGGAACGCGTGCGGGTCGTACTCCACCTCGGAACTCGCCCCCGGCAGGTGGTGCCCCGCGACCTTGGCGGGCGCGGCCGGGTCCGACACGTCGAACAGCGACACCTGCGTGCCCGTGGTGCGGCCCTGCCCGGTGGCCTCCTGGCCGACGCCGATGAGCGTCCCGCCCTCGCCGGGGTGCAGGTAGGCCGAGTACCCGGTGATCTTCAGCTCGCCCACCCGGCGCGGCCTGGCCGGGTCGGACAGGTCCAGCGTGTAGAGCGGGTCGACCTGCCGGAACGTCACCACGTACCCGACCGGGCCGACGAACCGGACGCTGTAGATCCGCTCCCCCACGCCGAGACCGTCGACCTTGCCGACCTCCTCCAGCTCCCCGCCGTCCCGCTTGAGCACGGTCACCGCGCTCTGCGTGGCGGGCGCCCGCTCGGGGACGCCCGGCGCGTCCCCGGTCGTCGTCGCCACCCGCAGGTGGCCCGCGTGCTCGGACAGCGAGTACTGGTTGAGCAGCGTGCCCGCGACCCGACCGGACGCCACGTGCTCCGGCGGCCCGGGCCTCGACACGTCGAACTGGTGGATCGCGGTCGTCGGCGGACCGTCCGGCGCGCGGCGCGTCCGCGGACGCAGGCGGTGGTCGTCGGCGACGTAGAGGGACCCGCCCGTGCCGTACACGGTGTCGCCGTCCGCCAGGATCGTCACCGCGTCGCCGGTGCCCAGGTCGCCGGGGAAGTCGAAGGTGAGCACGGACAGCATCGACGTGCCCGAGTGGCCGGTGGGCGCGCTGATCCGGTCGCACGCGACCAGCGGGCCCTGCGACGTCCGGCCGGCCGGGTCGCTCAGCTCGTAGCGCGGCAGCCACGCCTCGATCGGCGCGGTGGCGACGACCTCCCGGTTCCTGATCAGGGACTCGGCCTCGCCGCGCCCGTCCGCCGGGTAGGTCCAGGGCAGCTCCGGTCCTGAGTGGACGACCACGCGCACGACGTCGTCCACCTGCCGCGCGTCGACGTACCGGCCGTCGACCCGGAGCGAGCCCAGCACCGCCGGCTCGCCCGTGAGGTCGACCAGCGTGATCGTGGCGCCCTCCCCCGGGACGCCGTCGACCGCGGTCCCCCGGCCGGTCGGGCCGTGCGCCCCGCCGACGAGCAGCGCGCGGTCCCCGCGCAGCAGCAGCTGGGACGCGGGCGCGTCGGCCAGGTCGAGGGTGCCGGTGACCCGCTTCGAGGCCACGTCGAGCACGCGCAGCCGGCCGTCGACGACCGTGACGACCCGCTCGCCGTCGGTCTTCACCAGGTCCGGCTCGTCCACGCCGCGCTCGTGGGTGTTGGTGGTGGAGTGGTCGGGGGCGGGTGCGTCGGGCGCGGACTGCTCCACCGCGGCCTTCTCCCCCGAGGACCGCTGTCCCGCGACCGGCGGGACAGCGCCCGCCCGCGCGTCGGTGGCGACGTCGCCCTCGGCGCTCATCAGGAAACCGCCGCCCAGGCCGTACGGGCCGACGTGCGGCGCGACGGCCGTGCGCAGGCCGTTCAGCGCGTTCTCGCACGAGTCGAACGCGACCAGGTCGACCGGCACCGCCTCGATCGGCGGCACGATCCGCCAGTCCACCTCCGGCGCGGGCACGGCGGAGGCCGCGCTCACCCCCAGCACCAGCGCCGCGCCGCCGACCAGCGCCGCCCGCGAACCCCAGGACCATCGCCTCATGCCCCCAGGACGGGGCGGGGCGGCGGCGCGGTTGCGCGGCACGCCGGATTCCGCGACCGCTGGGCCGATCGGCCTCACCCGGGCGGGCGTGGTTGAGTAGTCGCCGACCGCCCCGCCAGGGGCTGACCGCGAGCACAGGAGAGTGACATGGCCCCGAGCAAGCCCGAGGTGGAGCCCTACGAGGGCGCCGCGCCCGCCGACCTGGTGATCGAGGACATCACCGTCGGCGACGGACCCGAGGCGACCGCCGGCCAGCTCGTGCACGTCCACTACGTCGGCGTCGCGCACTCGACCGGCGAGCAGTTCGACGCGTCCTGGGACCGCGGCGAGGCGTTCTCGTTCCCGCTGGGCGGCGGGCGCGTCATCGCCGGCTGGGACCAGGGCGTGCAGGGCATGAAGGTCGGCGGCCGGCGCAAGCTGGTCATCCCCGCCCACCTGGGTTACGGCGACCGCGGCGCGGGTGGCGTGATCAAGCCGGGCGAGACGCTGATCTTCGTGGTCGACCTGCTCGGCGTGAACTAGCCGCGCCACCCGGCCCGGTCCCGGCGGCTGCTCCGTTCGGAGCATTTGGTCCAGCCCCGGAACCGGGCCGTTCGCGTCTGCGTCATCCTGTCGGGGGAACGCAGGGGACCGGTACAGCGAGGGGGAAGCCGCCGTGCCCGAGGACATCGGGGCGTCCGAGCGGATGCTCAGCCAGTGGCAGCGCAGCGTCGAGGAGAAGGCCGAGCGCTACCAGGAGATGGCGACCCGCGTGCAGGGCATGTCCATCTCGGAGACCTCGCGCGACGGTTCGGTCCGCCTCACCATCGGCTCCAACGGCATCCTGACGAACCTGGAGATCGCCGAGTCCGCGCGGGACAAGCGGATGGCCGAGGTGTCGGCCGAGGTGATGCGCACCCTGCAACGCGCGCAGTCCCGCATCCCGGAGCTGCTCCAGCAGGCCATGAGCGAGACCATCGGCACCCGGGACGAGACGGCCAACGCCCTGTTCGACCAGGCGAAGCGCACCTTCCCGGCCCCGCCGCACGAGGAGCCGCCGCCCCCGGTCAACCGCGAGCTGCGGTTCGGCATCGAGGACGACGCGGCCCAGCCGCCCGGCCCGTCCCAGCCACCCGGTGCGGCCCGGCCGCCCCGTCCCGTCCAGCCACCGCCCCGGCGGCACGCGCGCCCGGACGACGAGGACGACGACTTCGGCGGGCGTTCGTTCCTGTCGTGAGCACGGTTCAAGGGGGGTAGGGCATGGCGGGCTTCGAGATCGTCGCGGACAGCCTCGACGCGCACGGCAAGCAGTTGACGGACCTGGGCACGCGCCTCCAGGGCGCGGTGGACGCCGCCCGGACGGTGAGCATGCCGACCGACGCCTACGGCATCATCTGCCAGCCGTTCCGGATGATGCTCGACCCCGTCGAGCAGTGGGGCCTGGACGCGCTCCAGGGCGCGGTCGGGGCCATGGAGGCCGCGGGCGAGTCCGTGCGGACCACGGCGGCGCAGTACCGCGAGGTGGAGGACGCCATCCGCGACGGCTTCGGGTCGGGCGACTGATGGCCGGCGAGAACCCGCTGGTGGCGCAGGCCCCGGCGGAACCGGGTGGTGTCGTCAACGCGGGCACCGGCGACAACGGGTGGGCGACGGGCATCTCCATCGCCGAGTCCGCGATGGACACGTTCAACGGCGTCAAGGACGGCGACTGGGTCGGCGCCGGCCTGGGGATGGTCGGGCTGGCCGCGGACGCGGCGGCGATGGCGATCGACCCGTTCGGGACGCTGATGTCGTCGGCGGCGTCGTTCCTGATGGAGCACGTCCAGCCGCTCAAGGACATGCTGGACTGGCTGGCCGGGAACCCGCCGGTGATCGAGTCGTACTCGACGACCTGGACCAACGTCGCCACCGAGCTGGGGAAGATCGCCGAGGACTACGCGTCGGCGGTGTCGTCGGGCACGGCCGGGTGGACCGGTGCGGCGGCCGAGGCGTACGCGGAGAACTCGAAGGTCCACGGTGACGCGCTGTCCGGCGCGGCGTCGGCGGCGGGGACCGTGGGCACGGTCGTGGGCATGATGGGCATGGTCGTGGCGTTCGTGCGCGAGGTGGTGCGCGACCTGATCGCCGACCTGGTGGGGAAGCTCATCGCGTGGGTGCTGGAGGCGGCGTTCACGCTCGGGTTCGGGACGCCGGTGATCGTGGCGCAGGCGGTGACCGCGATCGCGCGGTGGGCCGCGAAGATCTCGAAGATCGTCCAGGACCTGCTGGACGCGATCAAGCGCGTCTCGCCGATGTTGAAGCGCCTGGTCGAGGTCTTCGAGAAGATCATGAAGGTGGTCGGCAAGCTGGCCGGCAAGGCCACCGGCCTGGACGTGCTCGACCCGAAGAACATCAAGCGGGGCGGGTTCCTGCAGACCGGTCGGACCGACGTCGACGCGCCCGGTGGGACGCCGGACGGCCCTCCCGCCGGCGGTGACCGCGGCACGGGCCGTGACGGCGGTACCGGCAACCCCGACAGCGGCACTCCCGGCACCGGCACCCCTGGCACCGGCAACCCCGGTACCGGAACCCCCGGCACTGGTGACCCCGGCACCGGAACCCCCGGCACCGGCCGCCCCGGCGACACCACCACGACCTCCGGCACCACGACCGGTACCGACTACCCCAGGCCGGGCCGCGACCCGGACGGCCCCCTGTCCGCACCGCGCCCGGGCCGCACCCCGGACAGCCCGGACCACGACCTGCCGCGCGGCGGCACCACGCCGGGCGGCCCCACTCCCGGCACTCCCGCGCCGGGTGTTCCCGGCCACGGCACCCCGCGCGGCGGCGTGCCGGTCGGCGAGCACCGGGGCGGCCCCGGCGGGCAGTACCCGCCCGGCAGCACCCCCTCCGGCAACCCCTCCGGCGGCGTGCCCGTGGGCGAGCACCGAGGCGGCCCGGGCGGGCAGCCCGCCCCGGGAACCGGCGGTTCCCCGTACGGCGGCGGTTCCCCCAACGGCGGGGCCCCGGGCGCGCCCACGCCCCACCGCTTCGACCAGACCTCGACCTCCACCGCCTCGACGCCCGAGGCACCCCCGCGCCACGGCCAGCCCAACACCCCCGGCGGTTACCCGAACCCCGCCGGCACGCCGGGCAACGTCCCGGGCGGCATGCCCGGAGGCGGCCTGCCCAGCGGTGGCGGCACACCGGGCGGCGGTGCTCCCGGCGGCGGCCCGCGTCCCGGTGGCGGCGGTGGTGGCTGGACCGGAACCCCCGGCGGTCGAGGTGACATGGGCTCGGGTGTCCCCGCGGCACGCGGCCCCGAGACTCCGAGGCCCTCGTCGTTCGGACCCTCGTCGTTCGGGCCCAGTCACGCGGGCCCCGGCCATGCGGGCCCCGGCCATGCGGGCCCCGGCCATGCTGGACCCGGCCACAACAGCCCTGGTCACAACAGCTCCGGTCACAACGCTCCCGGTCACAACGCTCCGGGCCACGGTCGGCCGGGAGGTGCGGGCCCGACCCACACCGGCCCCGGTACCCCGCCGCACGATCGCCCCGGCGGCCCCGGCCCGAACCCGCCCGCACCCGGTCACCACGGCCCGCCCGGGCGGCCCGACGCGCCCCACGCCGCCGATGGCGCGCGCCCGCGCGCCGCCGAGCCGTGGACCCCGCCGCGCCGCGATCCCGACACCACCCCCGGCCCCGGCCACCACCACGAAGGTCCTGACAGCGACCGCCCCGACACCGACCGCGCGGACACCGACCGGTCGGGCATCGACGAGGCGCACGCCCGCCACGGCGAGACCACACCCGCCGGCGTCAGCCACCACCGCGGCGACCCCGACATGGGCGACCTGCCCCACCGCGTCCCACCCGACCCCCACCGCTTCACCGCCGACGTCCACATCACCCCGGACGGCCACGCCCGCATCGGCAACCGCACCTGCACCCCCGAGCAGTACGGCGACCTGCTCCGCCGCAGCGGCTGGGACGGCAGGACCCCCATCCGCCTCATCGGCTGCGACGCCGGCAGCAACGACTTCGCCCAGCGCCTCTCCCGCCACACCGGGGCCGACGTCCTCGCCCCCACCAAACCCGCCTGGACGGACGCCAACGGCCGCGTCTACACCAGCGACGCCCACATCGGCCCGGACGGGAACCGCCACCCCCGCATCCCGCCCAACGGCGAGTGGCAGACCCACCACCCCGACGGCACCACCACGAAGGCCGGCGGCGACGGCTACGCGCCCGGCACCCACGACACCGACAAGGGCGACCACACCGACGCCGACGGCGCCCGCGACCGCGCGACCGACGGTGGTCCCTACGAGCGCGACCCGCGCTTCGAGCACCACCCGGACGACCCGCCACCGGACCCGAAGAGGCCCCAGGAGCTGGAAACCCTCGACCCCGCCCGGTGTGGGACCGAGAACGGCCTGATCACCCACTACGACGGCCAACCGATCGACGCCTACCAGCGGGACGTCCTCGCGGACCGGGCGAAGCTCATCCAGTCCAGGATCGAGGACCGGTCCCTCATGCCGGAGAGCATCCGGGGTGAGACGCACCGCAACCCGGAGAAGTGGGCGGGCAAGAACGTCGTCTGCGTATCCGTCTCGATCGACCACCGGACCGGCAAGGTGTACGAGTCCATCAACGGCGCCCCGACCGACCTGATCCCGGACAGCGACTTGCACCCCGTGCTCCGTGATCGCCAGGAGGCCATGCGCGGGAACCCCCAACCCGACGGCACGCGCCCCGGCTACACCCAGCCGGACCGCCACCCCGATCGGCTCGGGCAGCCCGCTCGCGACGGCAGCGGCAACGAGGTCCGCACCGAGTGGCCGCAGAACGACGCGCCCACCCGGCACGCCGAGGTCAAGAACGTGAACCAGATGTTGAACGACCGCGACCTGCCGCCCGACCTCACGCCGGAGCAGTTGGACGAGGTGCTCGCGGAGTTGCGGGTGGACAACGCGTTCACGCCACCGGGTCGAGGGCCGAACGCATCCGGGGAGTTCCCCGACATCGCCAAGTGCTGCCCCAACTGCACGAGGATGATCGACGGCGTGCGCAGCGGAACGGAACGCGCGACCCACGCGGTGGGCGACCCGAACCGACGCATCATCCCCCCGGAGGAGAGGCACTATGCGAGTTGACGCTGATGAGGTCGAGGAGGACGAGGGCGTCGTCTTCCACCAGGGCGTGCCGTTCACGGGCGAGGTGGTCGAGTCCCGGCCCGACGGGACCGTCCTCACGCTGTACACCTACCTCAACGGCGTCGAGGACGGGCCGTACCGGGAGTGGTTCGACCGCGATCGCCCCTACAAAGAGGGGGAGATGCGCTACGGCATCCCGGTCGGTCGGCACCGGCAGTGGCACACGGACGGCCGGCTCGCGGCCGACCTCCTGTTCAGCGACCGGGGCGACCAGCTCGAACGACGCGAGTGGGACCAGCGGGGCAACCTGGTCACCGAGTGGGCGAAGCAGCCCTGACCGCCGGCGGCGGTCCGTGAAGCGCTCCCCGTTCCCCGCGCGGGGAACGGGGTCGCGAAGACCAGGGCACCGGGAACGAGGGGGCTCCGCACCGTGACGATCGTGCGCGTCGACGAGTCGGACACGTACGTGGACGACGCCCAGCGGGTCTGCCACGACGACGGGCCGTTCACCGGCGAGGTCGAGCACCGCGACGGGAACGGCCGCCTGGTGGGGTCGAACAGCTACTTCGAGGGCATCAGCAGCGGTCTTCAGGAGGAGTACCACCCCGATGGGCGGCTCAGGTCCAGGGGTTGGACCCACATGGGCGTCGCTGTCGGCGACTGGTACGAGTGGTACCCGGACGGGCGGTCGGCCGCCCACCACGTGTTCTCCGACAGCGGTCGGCCCGAGCAGGTCGAGCGGTGGGACGAGCGGGGCGCGCCGGTCGGGGACGGGGGCTGAGCTGTCCCGACCGGACCCCGGCGGTGTGTCGTGGCCGTTAAGATCAGCGCACCGTGTCGGGGGGAGCCGAAAGGGTGTTCGACGCATGAGCCAGCCAGCCACACCGCTGTCCGAGGAGGAGCAGAGCAGGCTCGTCAAGCAGATCGGCCGCGCCATGCTGCCGGCGCTGCCCCCGGGGTGGCAGCGCATCCGCGCCGAGTACCGGGCGGCGGGCAGGCACATCGAGGTCGACCTGGCGTTCGCCGGACCGGACGGGCAGTGGCGGCCGGTGCGGCCCCCGTTGGACGTGGTGCAGCTGTTCGGGCAGCTGCGGGCGGGGATGCACCAGCCGGACCGGGGCACGTGGCTGAGCGCGGTGTACGAGATCGATGCGCCCGCGTCGTTCTCCGTGGACTTCAACGCCGAGGACGAGCCGCGCTGGCGCAACGCGCCGCCGGTGATCGGCTTCCAGGACGAGCTGCGCACGTTCCCCCGGCACGACGACCGCGTGCCCGACTGGTTGCGGCAGCGCGTGGGCCTGCCGCCGCGGCAGCGGGAGCTGCGCACCGCGCACGTGTACGACGGCCGCGACGACGCGGGCCGCCCGGTGGTGAACCGGCAGGCGATCGACCGGCAGCTGGGCGAGGCGCTGCTCACCTACCTGGAGGGCGCGCCGGTGGTGCTGGCCGCGCGGAACCTCGACGTGGACGAGTTCGCGCCCGCCGAGGTGGACGTGCCGCTGAACTTCCGCACCGACGGGACGTGGGTGTGGGCCGGGGCGGTGCCGCACTACCTGCGCAAGCACGGCCTGCCGCCGGAGCCGGAGCTGGTGGCGCACATCGTGGCCCGCGGCTTCCGCGTGGGCGAGGTGGACGAGGCCACCCGCGACCGCGCGGTCGCGCTGATCACGGGGCCGTGACCGCCGCGGGGCGTGGCCTGAGCGCCAGCACGACGAGCGCGGCGAGCCCCGCCCAGACGTAGGCGTTGCCGACGACCTGCTGCCACCAGTTCCAGGTCTGCTCCAGCTTGTCCTCGTACGGCACGTACCACATCGGCCCGAGCCAGAAGAGGAGCGCGACGGCGGCGGCCCACGGCCACGACCGGTGCAGCAGGTAGGCGATCGCGGGCACGACCCACACCCAGTGGTGCGTCCACGACACGGGCGACACGAGCAGGCCGCCGACGGCGACGGCGAGGAACGCGCCGACCCGGTCCTCGCCCGACCGCGCCACCGCGACCCACACGAGCGCGACCGCGGCCAGGCACAGCGCCACCCACAGGCCGGACTCGGCGGTGCCGGTGAAGCCCCACCGGTTGACCAGGCCGCGCAGCGACTGGTTGGCCACGTAGTCGAGACCGCCGACGCGGCCCGGGTCGAGCAGCGCGTGGAACCAGTACTCCTTGCTGTCGGTCGGCGCGACGGCGAAGCCGACGAGGCCGAAGCCGACGAACGACGCGACCGCCGTGACGACGGGCCTGATCTGCCTGCGCGGCAGGAAGAACAGCACGAACACCAGCGGCGTGAGCTTGACGGCGGCGGCGAGGCCGATGAGCAGGCCGCGCGGCCAGCGGGTCCGGGGCAGCAGGCAGTCGAGCCCGGCCAGGCCGAGCAGCACGAGGTTGATCTGCCCGAAGTCGAGCGTCGCGGTGACGGGTTCGAGCAGCAGCGACCCGAGGGCCACGCCGAGGCCGACCAGCAGGGCGCGGTGCGTGCGGCCGTAGGCGTGCTCGGCGGTGACCAGGCAGACGCCGGTGAGCAGCGCGAGCCCGACGGCGGTCCAGATCAGCACGGCGGCGGGCCACGGCACGAGCGCGAGCGGGCTGAACAGGAACGCGGCCAGCGGCGGGTAGGTGAACGGGAACGACGGGCCGTCCAGGGGCTTCGGGAAGCCGTCCGAGTACAGCCGGACGCCCTCCAGCCACGCCTCGCCGCCGGTGCGGTAGACGCGCAGGTCGAGCAGGCCGATGTCACCGCCGGAGCGGCCGAGGACCACGACGAGCGCGGTCACGACCGCCCCCGCCCACAGGACGGCCACCCCGGCCACCCTCTTGTCCACCCGCGCCGGTACCACCACCGGACCACCCCCGCCCTCTCATCCGGCGGCATCGTATCCAGCGGCCGGGTGAGTCCCAGGTCACCGTGCCCCACCTCGTTCGTTTACGTAGAGTGGTGTGCTGTGTGCGCTGCGTTCACAACTGCCGACATTCGAGTTACATGTGCGCACAAAAGCGCACGCCCGGGATACCCTGTGCGCATGAGTCCCGCGCTTGAGGCGGTGTTGGCCAAGGCAGGTCTTCAGGTCACCCCCGACGAGTTCCTGTCCCTCGTCGCCGACGCCGCCAAGAGGCTCGCCCCTCCGCACCCGGACCCGGGCAGCTACTTCCCACCGGACCAGCGCGACGCGCTGGTGGAGGTCGGCCTCGACCTCGCACCTCACCGCACCGCCGACGACCAGGGGCGCGCGCGGACGGTGGTGGCGCACGCGGTGCTGCGCGACTCGGCGATGACCGTCGCCGACGCGGCCCGCCAGCTGGGCGTGGACACGAGCCGCATCCGGCACCGGCTCGGCGTGGGCCGCCTCGTCGGCTGGAAGGACCGGGGCAGCTGGCGGCTGCCCGCGTGGCAGTTCGCCGGCGACGGCGTGCTGCCGGGCCTGGAGGCCGTGCTGGCCGCCGTGCCCGCCGACCAGCCCGCGCTGGTCGTGGCCGGGTTCATGACGACCCCGCAGGAGGACCTGCTCGTCGACGACGAGCCGACCTCGCCCCGCGAGTGGCTGCTGGCCGGCGGCGACCCCCGCCGCGTGACCGCGCTCGCCGCGCAGCTCGGCACCCCCGCCTGAGACACCCCCGCCTGAGGCGCACCCCGCCCGAGGCACCCGCCCGAGGCACGCCCACCCGGGAACGCCCCCGCCCGGGGCGCACCGCCCCGGCCGCACCCGCCCGGGGCCACCCGCGGGACCACGCGTCCCGCGATCCCCCGGTCCCCGAGACACTGGACGCGCATGTCACGGCTCCCCCAGCCGCCCGCTCCCGCCGTGCTCCAAGCGAGCCTCCGCCGCACCGAGGACGTCGTGGCGGTCCACCGGGCGACCCGCCTGGTGCGGATCTTCGCCGCCAAGGGCCTGCACCCGCAGCGCTGGAACAGCTTCCGCTACACCGGGCCGCTGGCGCACGCCCGCTTCGACACGCACCCGCCGTCGCCCGACGGGGCGCCCGCGCACGCCCACGACCAGGGCGTGCTCTACTTCGGCCTCACCGTGCGCACGTCGGTGGCCGAGGTGTTCCAGGCGACGTCGGTGGTGGACCGGCGCACGCGCAGCCCGTTCCTGGTGGTGATGCGACCGCGGCGGACGCTGCGGCTGCTCGACCTGGTCGGGCTGTGGCCCACCAGGGTGGGCGCCTCGCAGGAGATCAGCTCCGGGCCCAAGCACATGACCCGGCAGTGGGCGCGGGCGATCCGCGCGGCCTACCCGGAGCTGGACGGGCTGTGGTACCGGTCGTCGATGGACTCGGGCGCGCCGGCGGTGTGCCTGTGGGACCCGCCCGCGGCGACCGGCCTGCCCGTCTCGCCCGACGTGCTGCTGCCGCTGGAGCACCCCGGCCTGGACCTGCCCCTGGGCCGCGTGTGCGACGAGCTGAACTACACGCTGCTCGGCTGAGCCGCCGGTCCGGCCGGGGTCACAGGCTCATCTGGCGGCCCCGGCGCCGGGGCGCGGACAGGAACCGGCCGTAGCGGACCTCGGGCAGCTCCTGCTCGCCCAGCTCGTAGCGGTGGACCAGCCCGTCGTGCCGCCACCCGTGCGCCTCGTAGAACGCCCGGCTGCGCGCGTTGTCCTGGAAGACCCACAGGACCGCGTACCGGAAACCCTGGTCGAGCAGGTGGCGCACGCCCGCCTCGTGCACCTCGTGGCCCGCGCCCGTGCCGCGGAACCGGGGGTCGGCGTAGATCGCCACCAGCTCGCCGGTGTGCAGGTCGGGGTGCGCGTCGGTGTTCTCGCGCACCGCGTCGACCGCGCAGTAGGCGCCGATCCGGCCCGTGCCCTCCTCGACCGCGACGAACACGCGGCTGGGTTCGGGCAGCCGCAGCACCCGCGCCCACGCCGGGAGCCTGCTCTCCGGGAGCATCCGGTCCAGCACCGGGTCGTCCACGATCCCCCGGTAGGAGTGCTGCCAGGCGTCCACGTTGATCCTGGCGATCTCGGGCGCGTCGTCGGGCCGCCCGGCCCGCACGGTCCACTGCATCGGGAGAGCGTGCCGCAACCGGCTCGCCGTCCGCTAGCTTTCGGTCAAGCGCGTGCGGGGGCGACCGGGCACAGGTACCCGGCGTACCAGGTGCTCTTGACCCGGAAGCGCGTCGGCCGGAACCGGGACGGGTCCAGGTCGTGGAACCGGGTGCGCACGACGTCGGCGAACAGGCGGTCGGAGATCACCAGCACGAGGTCGTCGTCGGAGCCCGCGAGCTCCTCCCGCACCACCTTCGCGTCCAGCAGCCGGCACGTGACGATCGGGGCGTCGCCCACCAACCCGAACGCGCCCGCCGTGAGCGGGCCGCAGTGCATCGCCAAGCGCATCCGCAGCGGGGTGCCCGCCGCCCTGAGGTCGGCCAGGGCGCGCGCCAGCTGCTCGGTGAAGCGGGCGACCACCCACGCGGCGTCGGCGTCGGCGGGCAGCACGGCCAGTTCGCCGTCACCCCGCACCTGCCGGTACCACAGGTCGCGGTCCAGCCCGGCGTTGCGGGCCGCCACGTCCAGCACGTCGCTCAGCCGCGCCTGGACCAGGGACTGGTCGAGCGCGTCGAGCTTGCTGTACCCCTCCACGTCGACCGCTACCACGAGGCGGTAGACCAGTCCGTGCAGCGGCGTCACCATGTCCAGCGTCACCGGTGCAGCATCCCGCCCCCCGGCCCCGGGAAGTAGGGCTATCACCGGGTTTCCCGTTTCACAGCAGTTCGCCGATCTCGCGCAACCGGTCGCGGTCGACGATCGTCACCGACCGGTACCCCACGGTGATGGCCTCCCGGTCGCGCAGCGTCCGGAACTCCCGCCGGGCGGTGTCCTCCTCGACCCCCACCAGCGACCCGATCTCGCCCTGGGTGAGGCCGAGCTTGAGCATGACGCCGCCGACCGCCTTCCGGCCGTAGGCGTCGGCGAGGTACACCAGGACGCGGGCCAGCCGCGTCGCCGCCGGGTAGCCGCTGAAGTCGGTGCGCCGCTGCTCGCCCCACCGCATGGTGCGCACGATCGTCCGGTCCAGGGCGAAGTGCGCGGCCGGGAAGTCGGTGAGGAACCGGGTGAAGGCCGCGGCCGGGACCACCCGCACGCGGCTGTCGACGCACGCGGTCACGGTCGCCGACCGCGGTTCGCCGGTGATCAGCGCCATCTCGCCGATCAGGTCGCCGCCCACCTTGATGTTGAGCAGCGCGACCCGACCGTTCTCCAGGGTGACGGTGGCCTTCACCAGGCCCTGCTCGATCACCACCACGTGGTCGGACAGGTCGCCCTCGCGCATCAGGGGCGTCCCGCGCCGGTAGGTGCGGGACGCGCCGAGGGTGAGCAGCGCGCCCCGGGCGGCGTCGGGCAGCGTCTCCAGGTAGGTCCCGGTGGGTCCGGGCAACGGGTTCACCATGGCGTTCGACCTCCTCCGCAAGGGACCAGTCTGCCGCCCACCACCGCCCGGGACCCGGGATTTCCCGTGGTTCAGCCCAGGTGGCGGCCCCACCAGGCGAGGACGTGGTCGAACCGCTGCTCGCGGTGGCGGGGCTTGCCGGAGCGGGTCAGCTCGTGGCCCTCGCCGGGGAACAGCAGCATCTCGGCCTCGACGCCGTTGCGGCGCAGGGCCACGTACAGGCGCTGGGCCTGCTCCAGCGGACAGCGCCAGTCGTGCTCGGAGTGCGCCACCATGAAGGGCATGGTGATCTTCTCGGCGTAGGTCAGCGGGCTCATCGCGCGCTGCTCCGCGAGGCCCGGCCCGCAGTAGGCGTCGGTGAAGAACCAGCCGATGTCGGAGGACCCGGCGAACGAGTCCCACGCGTTGACGGCGCGCTCGCTCCACGCCGCCCGGAACCGCTCGCCGTGGTGCGCGGCGAGCCACGAGGTCATGAAGCCGCCGTAGGAGCCGCCCATCACGCCGACCCGGCCGGCGTCCAGGTCGGGCCGCTCCAGGGCGACGTCGAGCACCGCGAGCACGTCGTCCACGTCGACGGTGCCGAACGCACCGACCACGGCCTGGCCGTGCGCCTGGCCGTACCCGGCGGACCCGCGCGGGTTGGGCAGCACGACCGCGTAGCCGGCCGCCGCGTAGACCTGGGCCTCGTCGAAGAAGCCCCAGCCGTGGTACATGAACGGGCCGCCGTGCACGGCGAGCACGACGGGGTGCGGCCCCTCGCCCTCGGGCAGGACGAGCCAGCCGTGCACCGGGTAGCCGTCGGGCGCGCTGCCGGTCAGCTCGACGGAGGGCCGCAGCGGCACGGTGGAGCCGAGGTCGGTGAGCACGTCGCCGCCGACCCGCACGACCTCGCCGGGGTTGTCCGCGGTGGAGACCACGGCCACGGTCACGTCGCCGTCCGCGGCGAAGGACCTGACCTCGGCGCGGTCGCCGGCGAGCAGTTCGAGGTCGTCGAGCACGGCGCCGGGGGTGTCGAGCGGCACGCGCCGCAGCTCCACCGCGCCCCGGTTGCGCACGGCCACGAGCACGCCGGCGTCGGTGACCACGGGCGCGCCGGCGGCCTTCTCGCAGTCCACGGTCTCGGTGTCGGTGAGGCGCACGAGCCCGGCGCCGTCGAACCGCCACAGGCCGAGGTTGCGGGCCACGCCGTGCCCGCCGGGGAACTCGGTGCCGTAGAACAGGACGCCGCCGCCGGGCAGCGCCACCGGGAGCGCGACCTGCCCCTCGGAGGCGACCAGCAGCGTGGGCGCGCCGCCCGCCGCGGGCACCGAGTACAGGTCGTTGTAGACGGTCTCGGTCGCGCCGAGGTCGCGGTCGGCGACGAACACGAGCGAGTCGCCGTCGGCGCTCCACGCCGGCTCGGTCGCGGCGAACGCCCCGTCGGTCAGCTCGACCGGCGAGGCGCCCGGGTCGAGCGCGTCGACGGTGAACAGCCGGGTGTGCCGGTCGGTGGTGAAGCCGACGTCGTCGATCCGGTAGTCGAGCCGGGTGATGTGGCGGGGCGCCTCGGCGTCCGGTGACGGGGCCTCGTCGCCGTCGCCGACCGGCGTCCCGTAGCGGCCGGCCTCGGGCACGCGGGCGGTGAACGCGAGCCGCCGCGAGTCGGGCGCCCACACCGGCGCGCCCGCGCCCAGCGGCAGGTCGGTCAGCGCCCGCGCGTCGCCGCCGTCCGCGGGCATGACGTGCAGCTGCGGCGCCGCGCCCTTCCGGGCGACGCGCAGGAACGCGACCCAGCGCCCGTCCGGGGAGATCCGGGGGGCCAGGTCGCGTTCCGCCCACGTCCAGCGCCGCGCGCCGCCACCGTCGAGGGGCACGCGGTGCAGCCCGCCCCGGTAGGTGTTCGAGGCGACGTCCGGGGTGGTGACGTTCACCAGGACGAGGTCACCCCGCACCGACACGGAGCCGGGGGTGGTCAGCTGCTGCAAGTCATCGGGGCGCACGCCTCAGCACGGTACCGGACAGGTCCTTAGCAAAGCGTACGAGTTATTGACGCTCACAGAACGTCACCCGAACGGCCCGGACGACTACTCCGCGGGCTTGTCCGCGCCCGTGTGCAGCGCCGCCTCCGGGTGGCGCTTCACCTTGATCAGGCTGGCGATGGTGGTGATGGCCAGCACGCCGATGATCACCGACAGCGACAGCTCGATGCCGATGGTCGGCACGTGCAGCGGCTCACCGCCGTTGAGGAACGGCAGCGAGTTGGTGTGCAGCGCCTCCAGGATCAGCTTCACGCCGATGAAGCCGAGGATCACCGACAGGCCGATCGACAGGTACACCAGCTTGTTCAGCAGGCCGCCGAGCAGGAAGTACAGCTGGCGCAGGCCCATGAGCGCGAACGCGTTGGCCGAGAAGACCAGGAACGGCTCCTTGGTGAGGCCGAAGATCGCCGGGATCGAGTCGAGCGCGAACAGCAGGTCCGTGGTGCCGATGGCCACGATGACGATGAACATCGGCGTGACGAAGCGCTTGCCGTCGATCTTCACGAACGAGTCGCCGCCGTGGTAGCGGTCGGTGACCGGGTAGACCTTGCGCACGACCCGCGTGGCGACGTTCTCCTTGTACTCCTCGCCGTCGTCGTCGTGGTTCGTGAACGCCAGCTTGTAGCCGGTGTAGATCAGGAACGCGCCGAAGAGGTAGAAGACCCAGCTGAACTGCGCGATGACCGCCGCGCCGACCGCGATGAAGATGCCGCGCATGACCAGCGCCATCAGGATGCCGATCAGCAGCACCTTGTGCTGGTGGATCGCGGGCACCTTGAAGGTGGTCATGATGATCAGGAAGATGAAGAGGTTGTCGACGCTCAGCGAGTACTCGGTGATGTACCCGGCGAAGAACTCGCCCGCGTACGTGCCGCCCGAGAAGTACCAGATGCCGAGGCCGAACAGGACCGCGACGCCGACGTAGAAGATCACCCAGCGGCCCGCTTCGCCGATGGTGACCTCGTGCGGTTTGCGGTCGACGATGAAGAGGTCGATGGCCAGCAGCACCACCAGGCCGGCGATCGTGGCGAACCACAGCCACACAGGAACAGACATCGAGACACCCTCCGGTACACCGCGCGCACGCCAATGACCGGAGGTCTCCTCCGCCGACTGGACCAGCCGACCGGTGGCACCGGGAACCCCACGCCGGATTCCGTGCTGACGACACCACCGCGTTAGGGAGTACTCCCCTCCACCTGCGGATAGTCTCACGCATAACCCCCCTCCCGCGCCACTCGGGGTGATCAGGGGCACCCATTTCGTCGTTTTCGGGTGATTCGCTGAGAGTCGGACCCCCTGCTCACACACCGTTCTCAGGCGTGCGCGCCTAAGGTCGTGCCGTGGCCTCCCTCAACCGCCTCCGCGGCAGGTGGTCGCTCCCCGCGCTGGTCCTCGTAGCAGCCTTGCTGGCTGCTGTCGTGGTCTGGACGCGCGGGGGCGACGAACCAGCCCCGGTGAGCACCCGCGACGCGGTGATCGACGTGCCGGAAAGTCCGGACAGCGACCGCACCGTGCAGATCGACACCACCCTGTACCTGCCCGAACGCACGCCCGCCCCGGCCGTCCTGCTCCCGCACGGCTTCGGCGGGAGCAAGCAGGGCGTAGCCGGTCAGGCGACCGAACTGGCGCAGCGCGGCTTCGTCGTGCTGGCCTACTCCGCCCGCGGCTTCGGCCGCAGCACCGGGCAGATCGCGCTGAACTCGCTGGACCACGAGGTCCGCGACGCGCAGAAGCTCCTCGACTGGCTGGCCACCCGCGAGGAGGTCGTGACCGACGGCGGCGGGGACCCGCGCGTCGGCGTCACCGGCGGCTCCTACGGCGGCGCGCTGGCGCTGTCGCTGGCCGGCGTGGACCCGCGCGTGGACACCATCGCGCCGGTGATCACCTACAACGACCTGGCCCAGGCGCTGCTGCCGAACTCGGCGCGACCGGACGCGGTCGACGCGAGCACGGCCTCGCCGGGCGCGTTCGCCGACAACGGCGTGTTCAAGCGCTCGTGGGCGGGCATCTTCTTCTCCGCCGGCCTGTCCGGCGCGGACGCCGCCAACCCGGGCCAGGAGGCCGTCGAACCCGGCCAGGAGGACGACGACAACCTGGGCGCCGCCGCCGCGGCCGCCACCCAGGCGCCCCCGGCCCAGCAGCAGGGCGAGGGCCGGCCCCCCGGTCCCGTGACCGGGGCGTGCGGCCGGTTCCAGGCCGACGTGTGCGCCGCGTACACCGAGGTCGCCACCACCGGCAAGGCCGGGCCGCAGACGCTGGAGCTGCTGCGCCGCTCGTCCCCCGTCGCGGTGACCGACAAGATCACCCAGCCCACGATGATCGTGCAGGGCGAGCAGGACACCCTGTTCGGCCTCGACCAGGCCGACGCCAACGCCCGCCAGATCGCCGCCAACGGCGCCAAGGTGAAGGTCGTCTGGTACTCCGGCGGCCACGACGGCGGCTCCCCCGGCCCCGAGCTGCGCGGGCAGATCGCCGACTGGCTCGACTTCCACCTGCGCGGCGAGGGGACCGACCCCGGCACCAGCTTCGAGTACACGGTGGCGGGCGCGTTCCGCAGCAGCGGCACCCCCGCGCTGCGCACCGTCGTCGCCCCGGCCTACCCGGGCCTGGCGGGCACCTCGCCCGTGGCGCGCACCGACGTGGCGCTGTCCGGGCGCGAGCAGGTCGTGGTCAACCCGGCGGGCGGCAACCCGGCCGCCGTGTCCAGCCTGCCCGGCCTCGGGTCGATCGTGTCGCGGTCCAGCTCGCTGTCCTCGCGGCTCTCGCTCGACCTGCCCGGCCAGTCCGCCGTGTTCCAGAGCGAGCCGCAGACCGCCCAGACGCTGCTGACCGGCGCGTCCACCGTGCGGCTGCGGGTCGCCGCGGTGCCCGGCCAGCCGGTGCCCGCCGAGGGCGCCGTGCTGTACGTGAAGCTGTACGACGCGGACGCCAACGGCGTGCGCACGCTGCCCGGCTCGGCCGTGGCCCCCGTGCGGATCGCGTCCCTGCCCGCCGACGGCACGCCGGTCGACGTGACCGTGACGCTGCCCGGCGCGGTGCGGCCGGTGGAGAGCGACCACCGCTTCCAGGTCGTCGTGTCCACCACCGACCAGGCGTACGCCAACGCCACCGAGCCCGCCGCGTACCGCGTGTCGCTGGCGGTCCCGACGCTGTCCGTGCCGGTGGTGGCGGGCGTGAACGCGACCAGCGACGTGCCGACCACCGCCCTGTGGGGCATCGCGGTCGTGCTGGTCGTGTGCGTGATCGCGGCCGTGGTCGCCTGGTTCCGGCGCAGGCTGTCGGCCGACGTCGACCCGTCGCTGGAGTCGGTGCCGCTCGTCATCGAGGGCCTGACCAAGTCCTACCCCGGCGGGCTGACCGCGGTGAAGGACCTGTCGTTCCGGGTGGAGCACGGCCAGGTCCTCGGCCTGCTCGGCCCCAACGGCGCGGGCAAGACCACCACGCTGCGGATGCTCATGGGGCTGATCCGGCCCAGCGAGGGCGGCATCCGGGTGTTCGGGCACAAGGTGCACCCCGGTGCACCGGTGCTGTCGCGCATCGGGTCGTTCGTCGAGGGCTCCGGCTTCCTGCCGCACCTGTCCGGCGCGGCCAACCTGCGGCTGTACTGGGCGGCCACCGGCCGCCCGGCGGAGCAGGCGCACGTCGAGGAGGCCCTGGAGATCGCGGGCCTGGGCAACGCGGTGAACCGGCGCGTGCGGACCTACAGCCAGGGCATGCGGCAGCGGCTGGCCATCGCGCAGGCCATGCTCGGCCTGCCGGACCTGCTGGTGCTCGACGAGCCGGCCAACGGGCTCGACCCGCCCCAGATCCACCAGATGCGCGAGGTGCTGCGCCGCTACGCGGGGGCGGGGCGCACCGTGCTGGTGTCCTCCCACCTGCTCGCCGAGGTCGAGCAGACGTGCTCCCACGTCGTCGTGATGCACAAGGGCACCCTGGTCGCCGCCGGCCCGGTCGAGGAGATCGCGACGGGCGGCGGCGAGGCCAGCTTCCGGGTCGACCGCCCCGAGGAGGCGGCCGACGTGCTGCGCGGCCTGGCCGGCGTGCACGACGTGAGCGTGGACGGCGACCAGGTCCACGCCGGCCTCAACGGCACGCCCCGCGCGTCCGCGCTGGAGGCCCTCGTGACGGCGGGCGTGGCGGTGGACCAGGCCGGTCCGCGGCGGAAGCTGGAAGACGCGTTCCTGGAACTGGTGGGCGAATGAATACCAACGGCGTGCACACCGACCCGTCGGCCATCGCCGACCTGACGAACGCGGCGGCGGCGGAGCACTCCTCCGTCGCCCCGGACGGCTCGAAGGTGGGCTACCGGGCCGGGCGGACGCTGCCGCTGCGGGTCGAGCTGGCCCGGCAGCTGCGCCGGCGGCGGACCCAGCTCGTGCTCGGCTTCCTCGTCCTGCTGCCGTTCATCCTGGTGGTGGCGTTCGAGATCGGCGAGTCGCAGGCCAACCGCCGGTCCGGCGGGTTCGTCGACCTGGCCACGGCCAGCGGCGTGAACTTCGTGATCCTCACGCTGTTCGTGTCCGGGAGCTTCCTGCTGCCGATGATCGTCGCGCTGTTCTTCGGCGACACCATCGCGTCGGAGGCGTCGTGGTCGTCGTTGAAGTACCTGCTGGCGGCGCCCGTCCCGCGGCACCGGCTGCTGCGGCAGAAGGCGCTCGCGTCGGGGCTGCTGTCGCTGTTCGCGCTGGTCCTGCTGCCCGCGGTGGCGCTGGGCGTCGGCGTGGCCTGGTACGGGGCGGGCGAACTGGTCTCCCCCACGGGTGAGGCCGCGCCGTTCGGCGACGGCGTCCTCGGCATCGCGCTGGCGGTCGTCTACATCGCGATCCACCTGTTCTGGGTGGCCGGGCTGGCGCTGTACCTGTCGGTGTCGACCGACGCGCCGCTGGGCGCGGTCGGCGGCGCGGTGCTGGCGTCGATCCTGTCGCAGATCCTCGACCAGATCACCGCCCTGGAGGACCTGCGGAACTACCTGCCGACGCACTACGCGCTGGCGTGGGTCGACCTGCTGTCCACCGACGTGGACTGGTCGCAGATGGCGATGGGGACGTTCTCGGCGCTCGCGTTCGGGGCGTTCTTCACCCTCATGGCGGCGCGCAAGTTCGCCACGAAGGACATCACCAGCTGAGGTCTTCCCGCTGTTCGGAGGGGGTGTCGGGGATCTTCCCGGCACCCCCTCCTCATGGCCGCTTCTTCTTCGGCAGCCCGGCGACGACGGCGTCGTAGGACCCGTCGAGCAGCTCCAGCAGCTCGTCGTCCGGCACCGCGCCCGCGAGGTCGACGCGGTTCCAGCCGTAGCGGCCGACGTAGGCGCTGACCGCGATGTCACCGGGGTACCGCTCCCGCCACGCCGCCGCGTCCTCGGCGTCGGTCCCGCACTTGACGCCCACCGTGTGCTCGACGAGCCCGATGAACGCGAACGCCTTGCCGCCGACCTTGCACACCAGCTCGGACTCGCCCCACGGGTAGGTCTCCTCCGCGCCGGGCTTGGCGAGGCAGTGGGCGATGACCTCGTCGAGGGTCATGACGGTTCCTCCAGGGTCGCGGGGTCGGGCAGGGCGTCCGGACCGACGGGCAGCTCGCGGGCCGCCCCGGCGTGCGCGCCGTCGAGGAAGATCGCCAGGTTGCGGCGCCAGGCGTCGGGCGCGGTCGCGTGGGTGGCGCGGACCAGCTGGGCGTGGGACCAGAACACCACGAACAGGTCGCCGGGCGCGAGGTCGGCGCGCAGCGACCCGTCGCGCTGGGCGTCCTGGACCACCCGCGCGGACGCGGTCGAGGACCTGCCCGAGGTCGGCGGCCACGAGGTCGGGCAGGACGGCGTCGATGAGCGCCTCGCGGCTGCCGAAGCGGTTGTAGAGCGTGCCGGTGCTGGCCCCCGCGCGGGCCGCGATGTCCCCGAGGGGTATGGCGAGGCCCCGTTCCCGGAACACCTCGACCGCGGCGGCCTTGAGCTTCTCGACGTTGCGCCGCGCGTCCTGCCGCAGGTGCGGTTCGCCCGCGAGGGGTACGACGTGGCGCTGGTGGCGCGGCGGCGGGGCCCGCTGGAAGCGCTGCGCGACGGCCTGCGGGCCGAGGGCGTCGACGTCGAGGCGTTCACCGCCGACCTGGCCGACCTGGTCTGGGACCTGGTCACGAAGCGCGACCGGGTGGAGGAGGTCCACCCGC
The DNA here is from genome assembly GCF_052936295.1 of Saccharothrix sp. DSM 118769. NCBI lineage: Bacteria > Bacillati > Actinomycetota > Actinomycetes > Pseudonocardiales > Pseudonocardiaceae > Saccharothrix > Saccharothrix sp. DSM 118769. Next base: position 7,998,976 of record NZ_CP193627.1, read on the forward strand.
CGGTCGGGTCGTGACGGCGGTGGCGCGCCCGCGACCGGGCGCGCCACCGCGCACGGGCTACTTGACCCCGGCCGCGTCCATGCCGCGCAGCTCCTTCTTCAGGTCCTGGATCTCGTCGCGCAGCCGGCCCGCCAGCTCGAACTTCAGCTCGCGCGCGGCGGACATCATCTGGTCGGTCAGGCTCTGCACGAGGTCGGCCAGCTCGGACCTCGCCATGGTGGACGGGTCGCGGTCGGCCAGCACGCCGGAGCTGCGGCCCGAGGCGCCCGGGTCGCCGGTGGGCTTCTTGCCGCGCGAGGCGTTGCGGCCGGAGCCGCCCGGTTCGACGGCGTCCTCGGCCTCGGAGTAGACCTGTTCGAGGATGTCGGTGATCTTCTTGCGCAGCGGCTGCGGGTCGAGGCCGCGTTCCTCGTTGTAGGCGACCTGCTTGGCCCGCCTGCGGTTGGTCTCCTCGATCGCGTGCCGCATCGAGTCGGTGACGCGGTCCGCGTACATGTGGACCTCGCCGGAGACGTTGCGGGCCGCGCGGCCGATCGTCTGGATGAGGCTGGTGCTCGACCGGAGGAAGCCCTCCTTGTCCGCGTCGAGGATCGCGACCAGGGAGACCTCCGGCAGGTCGAGGCCCTCACGGAGGAGGTTGATGCCGATCAGGACGTCGTACTCGCCCAGGCGCAGCTGGCGGAGCAGTTCGACGCGGCGCAGGGTGTCGATGTCCGAGTGCAGGTAGCGGACCCTGATACCGAGTTCGAGGAGGTAGTCCGTCAGGTCCTCGGCCATCTTCTTGGTCAGGGTGGTGACCAGGACGCGCTCGTCGCGCTCGGCCCGGACGCGGATCTGGTGGACCAGGTCGTCGATCTGGCCCTCGGTCGGCTTGACCACGACCTCGGGGTCGACCAGGCCGGTGGGGCGGATGACCTGCTCGACGAACTCGCCGCCCGCCTGGCCCATCTCGTACGGGCCGGGGGTCGCGGACAGGTAGACGGTCTGGCCGATGCGGTCGGCGAACTCCTCCCACGTGAGCGGGCGGTTGTCGAGCGCGCTGGGCAGGCGGAAGCCGTGCTCGACGAGGTTGCGCTTGCGCGACGCGTCGCCCTCGTACATGCCGCCGATCTGCGGCACGGTCACGTGCGACTCGTCGATGACCAGCAGGAAGTCGTCCGGGAAGTAGTCGATCAACGTGGCGGGCGCGGTGCCGGCGGCGCGGTCGTCGATGTGGCGCGAGTAGTTCTCGATGCCGTTGCAGAACCCGACCTGGCGCATCATCTCGACGTCGTAGGCGGTGCGCATCCGCAGCCGCTGGGCCTCCAGCAGCTTGCCCTGGCGCTCCAGCTCGGCGAGCCGCTCGGCCAGCTCCAGCTCGATGTTCCGGATCGCCTTCTCCATGCGCTCCGGCCCGGCCACGTAGTGGGTCGCCGGGAAGATCCGCAGCTCCTCGACCTCCTTCACCACGTCACCGGTCAGCGGGTGCAGGTAGTAGAGCTTGTCGATCTCGTCGCCGAAGAACTCGACGCGGATCGCCAGCTCCTCGTACGCCGGGATGATCTCCACCGTGTCGCCGCGCACGCGGAACGTGCCGCGGTTGAACGCCAGGTCGTTGCGCGAGTACTGGATGTCGACCAGGGCGCGCAGCAGCAGGTCGCGCTCGATCTCGCCGCCGACCGCCAGCTGGATCGACCGGTCGAGGTAGGACTGGGGCGTGCCGAGGCCGTAGATGCACGACACCGAGGCGACCACGATCACGTCGCGCCGGGTCAGCAGGCTCATGGTGGCCGAGTGGCGCAGCCGTTCCACGTCCTCGTTGACCGACGAGTCCTTCTCGATGTAGGTGTCGGTCTGCGGGATGTACGCCTCGGGCTGGTAGTAGTCGTAGTAGCTGACGAAGTACTCCACCGCGTTGTCGGGGAAGAACTCCTTCAGCTCGTTGGCCAGCTGCGCGGCCAGGGTCTTGTTCGGCGCCATGACGAGCGTGGGCCGCTGCACCTTCTCCACCAGCCACGCGGTGGTGGCGGACTTGCCGGTGCCGGTCGCGCCGAGCAGCACCACGTCCTTCTCCCCACCGCGGATGCGGCGCTCCAGGTCCGCGATCGCCGCCGGCTGGTCGCCCGCCGGCTGGTAGTCGCTGACCACGCGGAACCGGCCCTCGGTGCGGGGGATGTCACCGACGGGGCGGTGCGACGAGTGCGCCTTGACCGGGATCTCGGTAGGGAATGCCACGGCTACGAAGGTACGCCCCGGGTACGACAATTTCGCATCGCCCGAGGTGGGCGCGCTAGCAGCTGCAGTCGCAGCAGTTGCAGCAGTTGCCGCAGCCGTCGCAGCCCGAGCAGTCGCAGTTGCACCACGCCTCGCGCCACTTGCCGCTCCACGACCCGGGGTAGGGGTCGCGGAGGCACTGCTGGCACGTGCCGCACTGGTAGAGCACGGCCAGGCAGCCGGTGAAGAGACCCCGGGAGACCGGTGGCCGCCGCAACTTGGGCCAGGCCCACAGGCCGCTGCCGGAGCCGGCCGGGTCGTCGCCGCGCCCGCGCCGGTAGCCCTTCGGCGGGGGCGGCGGGCCGTTGCGGCCGGGCGCGGACGCGGGCGGCACCGGGGGCGGGGGCGCGACGCCGCCGTGCTGGTGGGGGATGTGCGTGCCCGGCCCGGGACGCCGGCCGGGCGGCGGGGTGTGGCCGGGCGCGTGCGCGTGGCCGGGCGCGTGCGCGTGGCCGGGCGCGTGCGCGTGGTGCTCGCCGAACGCGCGCCTGATCGACTCGCGCACCTCGTGCACCAGCAGCACGTGGACGAGCCGGTCGTCGGCGAACTCGACCTCGGCCAGGGCGAGCCCGATGCCCATGGCGGCGTCGTCGCACAGCCGGCGCGCCTCCTCCACCGACGTCCCGATCGCGACCAGCGGGTTCCACGCGCCGGACGCCCGGTCCCCCGCCAGGTCCTCGACGGCGTCGAGCAGGTGCGCCAGGCGGCCGAAGAGGCGGCCCACCTCGCGCAGCGGCGCGGCGTTGCCCGGCCGGCCGGTCAGCGCGGCGGTCTGCGCGACGGCCTCCCCCGCGGCGGTCTCGGTCGGCTCGGTCACCGCGAGCACGGACGTCCCGGCGCCGGCCGCCGCCTCCACCGACGACTGCCGGGCGACCGCGTCCACCAGCACGGCGGTGTCGAAGCCCAGGTCGTGGCCGGTGCTCGCGGCCTGCTCGGCCCACCTGCGGGCGACCTGCCTGCCCACCACGCGCGCGCCCGCGCGCCCGAAGACGCCGTCGCGGTCGACCACGTGGTCGCCGACCTTGGCCGAGGCGAGCACGAGGGACACCGACGCGGCCAGCCGCGCGCCCGCGCCCGTCGCGACGTCCGCCGACCGCATCCCGCGCAACGCGCACGGCCCCGCCGACCTGCGCGAACGCCCCGACTGGGCCTCCACGAGAGCGGAGATGACGAGGCCGTCGTAGTTGGTGACCACGCGCGCCAGGTGGCCGTGGTCGTCGCGCAGCGCGAGGCACAGGCCGCACAGGTGCGCCAACCACGACTCGCGCAGGTCGGGGGCCAGGCGGTTGCGGCAGGGGCGGATGATGCCGAACATGGCGGGAAGAGTAAGCGATCATCCTACTTTCGGGTGACAAAAGTGAGTGTTCAGCGGGTTCCGCTGCATAGGGTCGCGATGTGACGCCGAGCTCCGCCGGGACCCGCATGCACATCCACCCGCCGAAGATCGAGTACTTCGACCTGGACGCCAAGAGCAACACCGACCCGAAGGGCCACCTCCGGGGGGTCGACGAGTACCGCCTGACCCAGCACGGCCTCTACATGTTCCGGCCCGTGCCCGGTCACCCGCACCTGTCGCACTTCGAGTCGTGGCTGCTGCCGTCCCAGGGCCTGCGCGTGACCAGGCAGTCCTGGCACCCGGGCCACGAGCGCGACTACGACCTGTACGTGGACGTGGTCGAGATCAGCTCCAGCGGGTCGGTGTGGAAGACCGTCGACCTGTACCTCGACATCATCGTGCGCACGGGGCGCGGCGTGACCGTGCTGGACACCGACGAACTGCTGCAGGCCCTCGACGAGGGCCTCATCGGGCCGGACCGGGCCCGGTGGGCGCTGGAGAACGCCTACCGCGCGGTGGCCGGGATCGCCGCGCACGGGTACGACGCCGTGCGCTGGCTGGCCGCCGCGGGAACGATCACCACCTGGCGTCGCAGGTAATACAGACCGTGACACTCGCAGGTCAACCATCCCCTGTGTCCGTCACCGGATAGATACCGCCCTTACCACAGACCGTGATATAACGAATCGACCCGCACAGTTACCCGGCGCACATCTGCGGCTACCCTCGGGTCGCGTGGGAGCGGTCATCACACCTCAGCTGGTCGACGTGGTCGACACCGTCAGCGCAGTTCGGAGCTACTCCAGCGGCATGGCGCGGCACTTGTCGGCCTGCCGGGTGGAGCACTGGGGCCTGCGCCTGGAGTGCCCCACGCCGGAGGACCCGTTCTCCGATTCGGAGGTCACCTGGTTGATGCCCGAGCTCGGGCTCCGGCTGACCCACCACAAGCCCCGGTCGCGGCACGCGCGCAGCGGCCCCAGCGTGCTGTCCGCCGTGCGGGTGCAGCGCGACGGCCGCCACTGGCGCACCACGGACCTCCTGCTGGGCCTGGCCGTGCCCGGCGGCACGACGGCCCGCATCGTGCGCTCCGAGGAGTTCGCCGCCGCCGTCGCCGGCCGCGTGCTGAACCCCGACGACGCCGACCAGGCGCTGCGCACCGTGCACCGCACCCTGGAGGAGGTGAGCCTGCACCGCCACGACCTGGCGACCTGGCTCACCCACCGGGGCATCTTCGACGCCTGGCCGTCGCTCTAGTCCTCGCGGGCGGCGAAGAACGCGTCGGCGCGGGCCTCGGCGGCCGACCACCACGACTCCTCCGACCCACCGCGCGCGCCACCCGGACGGGCCTCCGCCGGCTTCAGCGCCGCGTACTCGTCGCGCGCCGCCGCGTCGGCCCGCAGCCAGTCGCGGAACCGCACCGCCCGCTCCCACGCCGGGCCGCCCTCGACGCGCACGCGCAGGTCGACCGGCCGCCCCGGGTCCGCGCCCGCGTGCACCCGCTCCGGGTCGCCCGCACCTCCCACGACGCCCTCGCCCGGTGTGAGGCGCGGGAAGCCGGCCCGCGCCAGCGCGTCCTCCAGCTCCGCGGCCTCGGCCGGGGACGCGACCCCCAGCTGGAAGCCCAGCACGTCCTCCGCGGCCAGCCCCGGCACGGCCGTGGAGCCGATGTGCTCGACCCGCCGGCCGCCCGCCACCACCGCGATCCGCGCCGCGACCCGTTGCGCCTGCGCCGGCCACGTGTCGTCGTACGGCACGACGACCGGCGACCCGGCGGCGGGCCGGCCCAACCGCACGTTCGACTCGTAGCGCACCAGCCGGTCCGCCCACAGCTCGTCGACCCGCGCGAGCACCAGGTCGGGCGTGCCGGAGTTGTCCAGCCACACGTCCGCCACCGCGCGGCGGCGCTCGTCGTCGGCCTGGGCCGCGATGCGCCGGCGCGCGTCGTCCTCCGCCATGCCGCGACCGCGCAGGCGCGCGACGCGCTCCTCGACGTCGGCGTGCACGATGAGCACGAGGTGGTAGAGCGGGGCCATGCCGTTCTCCACGAGCAGCGGCACGTCGTGCACGACGACCGCGTCCTCGGGCGCGGCGGCGATCAGCTCGGCCGTGCGGGCGGCGATCCTCGGGTGCGTGATGCCGTTGAGGGTGACGCGGGCGGCGTCGTCGCTGAACACCTTCGCGGCCAGCGCGGCCCGGTTGAGCGCGCCGTCCTCCACGACGTCCTCGCCGAACGCCTCGACGATCTCGCGCAGCCCGTCCGTGCCCGGTTCGACGACCTCCCGGGCCAGCCGGTCGGCGTCGACCACCACCGCGCCGTGCTCGGCGAGCCTGCCCGCCACCGTCGACTTGCCCGACCCGATTCCCCCGGAGAGGCCCACGCGCAACATGGGGTCAGCCTGCCACGGCCGCGGTGCCCGGTCCTCTTCGGCGGGGGTGCCCGGTCCTCTTCGGCGGGGGGCTCAGTCCTCTTCGGCGGGCGTCATGGACTGCTGGGCGAGTGCGGCCAGGAAGCCGGGGACCTGGTCCTCCGGCAGGAAACCGGCCTTCACGCGCACCACGTACGTGGTCTTGCCCAGCGAGCCGATGAGCAGGCGCTCGGCCGCGGTGACGACGAGGTCGGCCTTGTGCTTGGTGACGTCGACCTTGCCGGTCGTGGCGCCGTCCTCGCGTTCGGCGGTGACGCTGTCCGCGACCCGCCCGGCCGCCGTGGGCTCGTCCACGTAGGTGGCGAGGCCGACGACCACCGGGGCGGCCGCGATCGGCTGCCGCTCGCCGAGGCCGTAGTAGCAGTCGAGCTTGCCCGTGCGGCCGAGCGACGGTTCGCGGACGCCGATGATCTGCTTCAGCTCGCCGCCCAGCTCGCGGCCGAGCTTCTGGTCGAGCACCTCGACGGGCAGGACGAGCTCGCAGTCGTCCGGCAGCGGGCGGTCGGCCATCTGCGGGGTCCGGGTGATCGTCGTCGGCGGCAGGATCGTCGGGATCTGCGGCGGCGGCGCGGGCGTCCTCGGCGCGGGCGCGCACGCCGAGACCAGGGCCGGCAACACGACGGCCAGCACCACCGGCAGCAGCATCATCCGCGCGCTCATAGGGCTCTCAACCTAGCGCACCGCACCAGCCCCCCAGCCTGCTCGAACGCAGAACTCAGGGGTCCTGAGCGTCGGACTCACGGGTCGCGAGCGTTGGACTCACGGGTCGCGAGCGTCGGACTCGCCGGCGAGTGGCCGGCACACCGGCGAGTCATGCGTTCGCGACCCGTGAGTCATGCGTTCGCGGCTGGTGAGTTGGGCGTTCGCGGGTGGGGACAGCAGAGCGCCCCCCACCCGGAGGGGTGGGGGGCGACTCGGGAGTGCTACCGGTCAGGTGACCGGGGTGCTGATCAGGCGCCGCCCGACAGCTTCTCGCGGAGCGCGGCCAGCTGCTCGTCGCTGGCCAGGGTGCCGCCGGCCTGGGCCGGGGCGCCCGTGCTGGACGACGACGCGGCAGCCGGGGCGTCGCCACCGGACGAGTAGTTCGTCTCGCCCGCGGCCTCTTCCTCGGCGGCAGCGGCCTTGGCGACCTGCTTCATGTGGGCCTCGTAGCGCGTGTGGGCCTCGGCGTACTGCCGCTCCCACTCCTCGCGCTGCTTGTCGAAGCCTTCCTGCCACTCCTGGGTCTCCGGGTCGAAGCCCTCGGGGTAGATGTAGTTGCCCTGGTCGTCGTACTCGGCGGCCATGCCGTACTGGGTCGGGTCGAACTCGGAGTCGACCGTGAAGCCCTCGTTGGCCTGCTTGAGCGACAGCGAGATCCGCCGGCGGTCGAGGTCGATGTCGATGACCTTGACCATGACGTCGTCGCCGACCTGGACGACCTGCTCCGGGATCTCCACGTGGCGCTCGGCCAGCTCGGAGATGTGGACCAGGCCCTCGATGCCCTCGTCCACGCGGACGAACGCACCGAACGGGACGAGCTTGGTGACCTTGCCCGGCACGATCTGGCCGATCGCGTGGGTCCGGGCGAACTGGCGCCACGGGTCTTCCTGCGTCGCCTTGAGCGACAGCGACACGCGCTCGCGCTCCATGTCGACGTCCAGGACCTCGACCGTGACCTCCTGGCCGACCTCGACGACCTCGGACGGGTGGTCGATGTGCTTCCAGGACAGCTCCGAGACGTGCACCAGGCCGTCCACGCCACCCAGGTCCACGAAGGCACCGAAGTTGACGATGGAGGACACGACGCCCTTGCGGACCTGGCCCTTCTGCAGCTGGTTGAGGAACTCGCTGCGGACCTCGGACTGGGTCTGCTCCAGCCACGCGCGGCGGGACAGGACCACGTTGTTGCGGTTCTTGTCCAGCTCGATGATCTTCGCCTCGAGCTCACGGCCCACGTAGGGCTGGAGGTCGCGGACGCGGCGCATCTCGACGAGCGAGGCGGGGAGGAAGCCGCGCAGACCGATGTCCAGGATCAGGCCGCCCTTGACGACCTCGATGACGGTGCCCTTGACGGGCTCGTCCTTCTCCTTGAGCGCCTCGATGGTGCCCCAGGCGCGCTCGTACTGAGCACGCTTCTTGGAGAGGATCAGCCGACCTTCCTTGTCCTCCTTCTGGAGAACAAGAGCCTCGACCTCGTCACCGACCTTGACGACCTCGTTGGGGTCGACGTCGTGCTTGATCGACAGCTCACGCGAGGGGATGACGCCCTCGGTCTTGTAGCCGATGTCGAGCAGGACCTCGTCCCGGTCGACCTTGACGATGGTTCCCTCGACGATATCGCCGTCGTTGAAGTACTTGATCGTCTTGTCGATAGCAGCGAGGAAGTCCTCCTCCGTCCCGATATCGTTGATGGCGACCTGCTTCGGCGCAGCGGCAACCGGGACAGTGGTGGTGTCGGTGGACATTAGGTAGGTGGCTCCGGTACGGATTGGGGTTTCGGCCTGCGGGTTCGACGCTTCGCGGAGGGCGCGCCCCACCGCGAAGACCGACTCACCAGGAGATCACCGATCATGGGCAGCGCGAACGCACCACGCACGCGGTATCGTACGCGGCTCGACGACCACCGGGCAAACCGGTCCGCGTGAATGGAGCAGCGTGTCCGACCAGCACGCGAGCGCCGAACTGGCGCTCGGCACGACCGGCATCGCCAAGCGGGGGGTCGACGCGGCGGAGTCGCGGGCGGCGAACCGGGTCTGGTGGGACGCCGACGCGGACGACTACCACGCCGAGCACGGCGACTTCCTGGGCGCGGCTGACTTCGTCTGGTGCCCCGAGGGCGTCCGCGAGGAGGAGGTCGGCTACCTCGGTGACGTGCGGGGACGCCGGGTGCTGGAGGTCGGCTGCGGCTCCGCGCCGTGCGCGCGCTGGCTGAAGCGGCGGGGCGCGGACGTGGTGGCGTTCGACATCTCGGCCGGGATGCTGCGGCACGCCGTCGCGGCGGCCGGGGCCACCGGCACCTCGGTGCCGCTGGTCCAGGCGAGCGCCGACCAGCTGCCGTTCGCCGACGCCGCGTTCGACGCCGCCTGCTCCGCGTTCGGCGCGGTGCCGTTCGTGGCGGACGTGGGCGAGGTGTTCCGGGAGGTGGCCCGGGTGCTGCGGCCCGGCGCCCCGTGGGTCTTCTCCGTGACTCACCCGATCCGGTGGATCTTCCCGGACGACCCGGGGCCGAACGGCCTCACCGTCACGCAGTCCTACTTCGACCGCACGCCGTACGTGGAGGTCGACGACACCGGCCGGGCCACGTACGTGGAGCACCACCGGACCACCGGTGACTACGTGCGGGCGCTCGTCGGGGCGGGTCTGGAGCTGCTCGACGTGGTCGAGCCGGAGTGGCCGGCCGGGCACACCCGCAACTGGGGCCAGTGGAGCCCGCTGCGCGGCCGGCTGTTCCCGGGCACCGCGATCTTCCGGACGCGGAAGTCGTAACCTCCCTGGCATGACCGTCGGGCGGGGGCTGGTGGAGGCGCAGGCGGCGAGGTTCGCGAGCATCGACCCGCTGCTGCCGCCGCCGACGCCCCCCGCGGACGGGGACGTGCTGACCGCGGCGCTGCCGGACGGCACGCGGGTCGCCGGCGTGCTGACCCGCCAGGTGCACGAGCGCCGCTCCCCCGCCCGCCTGTGGTCGGCCACCGAGGTGTGGGAGCTGTCGCCGCTGCTGGGCGGCACGGGCGCGGCGGGCATGGACGCGCTGCTGCGGGCGTGGCGGCAGCGGCTGGACCTGCTGCACCCGGCGGAGCGGGACTCGGCGTGCGTGCTGACCTGGCCGAGCCGGGACGCCGAGTCGACGCGGGCGCTGCTGGACCACGGCCTGGTGCCGCTGACCGTGATCGCGACCCGGCAGGCCCCGCCGCCCCCGGTCACCGGTGGCGCGGCGATCCGCCGGGCCACGCCCGCCGACCTGGACACCGTGCTGGCGCTGGCGCTGGCCGAGCTGCGCTACTCGTCGATGGTCGGCTCCACGGTGCACCGGCCGGACGCGGCCGAGCTGAAGCGGCGGACGCTGGCCGAGCGGCTGGCCGCGGGCGGTCCGGCGTGGCTGGCGGAGCGGGACGGCATCGCGGTGGCGCTGGCCGAGTGCGCGGTGGTGACGTCCGAGCCGGGCAACCTGACCTCGACCCGGCTGCCGACGGGCCGCTGGGGGTACGTGAACTGCGTGTCCGTGCTGCCCGGCGCGCGGGGCTCGGGGGTGGGCCGGCAGCTGATGGCGTTCGCGCACCGCGAGCTGGCCCGGCTGGGCACGGTCGGCACCTACCTCTACTACAACCCGCCGAACCCGCTGTCCTCGGTGTTCTGGCCCCGGCAGGGATATCGTCCACTGTGGACGATGTGGGAGGTCCGCCCGGCCGGCGCGCTGCGCTGACCCCGGCCCGTCCCCCGGGCTGACACCCGGATCACACGACCGTGAGTTGCGAGCGACACCCCTACGAGCCACTATTTGAACTGACTGGTCAGTTCAAATAGGAGGTGCCGGGTGCACATCCACGCCCGTCGCGTCGGCGTCACCGGGCCGCACGGCCCCCTGCTGAAGCCGACGTCGCTGCTGGTGGAACCGGGAGAGCTGGTCCTCGTGGCGGGCGACCCGGACTCCGGGCACACCGCGCTGGCGCTCGTCCTGTCCGGTCGGATGCGGCCGAGCACCGGCGAGGTGACGCCCGACGAGCGCGAGCTGCGCAGGCGGGTCGTGCCGGTCGACTCCCCCGGCGTGACCGAACCCGAGGGCTCCCTGTCGCTGGCCGGCGTCGTCGGCGAGGAGCTGGCCGTGAACGGCGCGCGCAGCGGTCGCAAGGCGGTCGCCGACTGGCTGGTCGAGCGGGACGCCGACCGCTACCACGACCACCGCTTCGAGCACGTCCCCGCGCACACCCGCTGCGGCCTGCTGCTGGAGCTGGCCGCGGGCCGCCCCGACGCCGCGGTCCTCGTCCTGGACAGCCCCGACCGCTACCACGGCGACCCCGCGTCCTGGCTGGAGCTGGCCCGCGCGCAGGTCACCGCCACCAGGTCCGTCGTCGTGCTGTGCACGACCACCTCCGCCGGCTTCCTCGGCGTCCCGGCCGGCCGCATCGGGGCCGACAACACCCCTGGGGAGTCCGAGTGACCGCGCTGCGGATGGCGCTCAACGAGCTGCGCCGGATCACCGCCGGCACGCTCCCGAAGCTCGCGGTGCTGGCGTTGGCGCTGGTCCCGCTGCTGTACGCGTCGCTGTACCTGTACGCCAACAAGGACCCGTACTCGAACCTGGACCAGGTGCCCGCCGCGCTCGTCGTCGAGGACGAGGGGGCCGTCTCGGGTGACGGCACGCGCCTCGACGCGGGCGCGGACGTCGCCGACGAGCTGGTCGGCGGCAAGCGCTTCGACTGGCGCCGGGTGGGCGCGGAGGAGGCGGAGCGGGGCGTGCGCGACGGCACGTTCACGTTCGCCCTCACCCTGCCGGGGGACTTCTCGCAGGCCCTGCTCTCCACCGGCGACTTCACCCCGCGCCAGGGGGTGATCGTGCTGACCACGAACGACGCGAACAACTACCTCGGGTCCACGATCGCCAACCAGGTGGTCACCGAGGTGCGCCGCTCCGTCTCGGTGGAGGTCGGCGCGGAGGCGGCGGACCGGCTGCTGCTCGGGTTCTCCACGATCCGGCAGAAGACGGCCGAGGCCGCCGACGGCGCGGCGCGGCTCGCGTCCGGCCAGCAGGACGCCCTCACCGGGGCGCAGCAGCTCGCGGACGGCACCGCGCCGCTGGCCGACGGGGCGGCGCGGCTGTCGACCGGTCTGGCGCAGCTGCGCGACCAGACCGCGCAGCTGCCCGCGCAGACCCAGCGGCTGGCCGACGGCGCGAAGCAGGTCGCCGACGGCAACGCCACCGTGGCCGGGACCGCCGAGGGCTACGCGGCCAAGGCGCAGGCCCTGGTCGACCGGCTGAACGCGGTGGACGGCGACATCGCCGCCCGGCTGCGCGCGCTCGGGTTCACCGAGGAGCAGGTGCAGCGCGTGCTGGGCGCGGTCGGCGAGGTCCGCAGGCCGGTGGACGACGCGAACGGCCGGGTCCAGGGCGCGGTCGGGCAGCTGCGGGCGCTGGCGGACGGCGCGCGGCAGGTGTCCGACGGCGCCGCGCAGCTCGCCGCCTCCACCCCCGCGCTGACCGGCGCCGTCACCCAGCTCACCGACGGCGCGGCGCAGCTCGCGTCCGGCTCGGCGCAGGTGCGCGACGGGGCGGCGCAGCTCCGCGACGGGGAGCGGCAGCTCGTCGACGGCGCCAACCAGCTGCACGACGGGCTGGCCGCGGGCGTCTCGGAGATCCCGAACCCCGACGACCCGACCCGCGAGTCGACCGCCCACACCATCGGCGACCCGGTGACCGTGCGCGGCGTGAGCCAGACGTCGGCGGGCAGCTACGGCGCGGGCCTGGCCCCGTTCTTCCTCTGCCTGGCCACCTGGATCGGCGCGTTCGTGCTGTTCCTGCTGCTCAAGCCGCTGTCCCGGCGCGGTCTGGCGGCCGGTCGGTCGGCGGTGCGGGTCGCGGTCGGCGGCTGGCTGCCCGGCGCGCTGCTGGGCGTGGCGCAGGTCGTCGTCATGTACTCGGTGGTCACGCTCGTGGTGGACATCCGGCCGTCGCACCCGGTCGGCGCGCTGGCGTTCCTGCTCCTGGTGTCGGCGGCGTTCGTGGCCGTGCTGCACGCGCTGAACGCCCTGTTCGGGGCGGTCGGCAAGTTCATCGGCCTGGTGCTGCTGATCCTCCAGCTGGTCAGCGCGGGCGGCACGTTCCCGTGGCAGACGATCCCGGCGCCGCTGCACCCGCTGCACCACGGCCTGCCCATGGGCTACGCCGTGGACGGCCTGCGGCACCTCGTGTACGGCGGGCCGCTGGGCGACGTCGGCGCGGACGCCCTGGTCCTGGTCGGCTACCTGGTCGCGGGTCTTGCCTTGTCGACGCTCGCGGCGTACAAGCAGCGGGTGTGGACCCCGTCTCGCCTCAAGCCCGAGCTGGTGCTGTGACGACCCCGCGCCCCGGCCGCACCGCCGTCACCAAGCAGAAGCTGTTCGACGCGGCGCTCAAGCTCGTCGGCGAGCGCGGCGCGGCGAGCGTCACGGTGGACGAGATCGCCGCCGAGGCCGGGGTGGCCAAGGGCACCGTGTACTACAACTTCGCCAGCAAGGACGCGCTGGTCGACGCCCTGCTGCGGCACGGCGTCGACCTGCTGGCCGCGCGGCTGCGGGTCGCCGAGGACGACGACGGCACCGAGGCCGCGCTGTCCTCGCTGGTGGACGGGATGCTCGGGTTCTTCGCCGAGTACCCGGCGTTCGGGCAGCTGCTGGTGTCGGAGCTGTGGCGCACGCCCGGCCAGTGGCACGGCACGCTGAGCCTGCTGCGCGACGACATCGTGTCCATCGTGCGCGGGCAGGTGCAGCGGCTGTCGGACGCGGGCCGGCTGCCCGAGGGCGTGCAGGTCGGCACCGCGTCCGCCGCCCTGTTCGGCACCATGCTCGTGGTCGCCCTGGACTGGCAGGTGTTCCAGCCCGAGCGGAGCCTCGCCGAGGTCCGCGAGTCGGTGCTGCTGCTGGTGCGGGGGCTGCGCCCCGGGGTCTAGTGGCGCACTTCCCAGGTGTCGATCTCGCCCACCTGGTGCACCGACGGCGGGCGGCCGTCCAGCGCCCGGCGCACCGCCTCCAGCACGCCCACCGAGGTCTCCTCGTGGCTGAGCCAGCGCGTGCCGCCGCCGTGCCGGACGAAGCCCAGCACGACCTGCTGCGCCGGGTGCCCCTCCAGGACGGGGTCGGGGACGCCGCGCACCGCGTCGATCTCGCCGCTGTCGAGCACCTCCACCACCGGCGCGTGCGGCGCGAGCAGCGGGGCCACGGCCCGCAGCACGGCGGCGCGGTAGCTCGTGTGCACCCAGGCGACCAGCAGGTCGGCGGGCCGGTCGAGCACCTGCCCGACCCGTTCGGCCAGTTCCCGCGGCCGGGCCCAGTCCGCCGCGACCCGCCGCGCCCGCACCTCCCCGTCCGCTCCCTGGGGCACGTGCCCGCGCCCCTTCAGGGACGCCCGGGCCGCCTGCCCGAGGGTGTCGGGTCTGCGGCTGGGCAGCACCACGTGCCACCCGCCGGACAGCAGCTCGTCCGCGCAGCCCTTCAGCATCCCCGTGCCGCCCAGCACCAACGCCGTTCGCCGTTCGCTCATCGCACCGACTCCTCACCCCGTTCCGCGGCTCTGCGCAACGGGCCTCTACGCCACTGGTCGACCTCGCGCTGCCCCCGCAGCCGCACCACCACGAGCTGGTCGGCGCGCTCGCCGCCGAGGACGGCCCGGACCCGGTCGCCGGTCCTGCGGTGCGACTTCCACGCCCAGCGCAGCAGGTGCTCGGGATCGGTGAACACCGTGCGCAGGGGCGGTTCGACGTTGCCGTTCCACAGCTCGACCCGCCGCACCCGCCTCATCGTGGTGCGCACGGTCACCCGCCGCATGACGAGGTGCTTCGGGTGGTCCAACCAGACCAGCGTGTCGGCGTGCGACAGCAGCAGCGGGCGGACCGCGCTGTACTGCCACTCGGTCGCCCAGGCCGGTGTCCTCACCAGTCGCCGCACGTCGTCCTCGAACTCCGGCCTCTGCGTCCACTGTGGACCGTGGAACAGCGAGTCCATCTCCACATAGGACAGACCGAGGCAGTCCGCGACGTGCCGGGCGAGGGTGGACTTGCCCGAGCCGGACGTGCCGGTCACGAGCACCCGGCGCGGCGGGTGCGGCAACTCGTCGAGCGGTCCCAGGAGCGGCACCGGGTCAGGCTACCGCCGCGAACGCCCTCCGCCGCGGCGTTCGGCGGCGATCGGGTCGGGATGTCGACCCGACGCGGCGCGCGGCGCGGTCGGGCCCCGGCGGGGGGGCGTCCGGTCCCCGGCGCGCGTCAGCAGGTCGGGAACAGCCGGCGCGTGCCGTTCGGGTCCGGGTAGGCGGCGGGGTCGCTGAAGCGGCAGCCGTAGTCCGGGGCCGCCACGACCGCGGGGTCGGCCACGACGTCCCCGGCGGGCTCGCGGCCGGTGTCGACCCACGTCACCAGGTCGTCCCAGGCGGCACCGGCCTCGGCCGGGCTGAACTCGCAGTGGCCGACCGCGCGGATCGCCCGCTGCGCCAGCAGGTGGCCCCGGCCGTGGCGCCGCACCTCGCGCTCGTAGACCTGCTCCATGGAGAACGGCACGAACAGGTCGCCCAGGTCGTGCAGCGACAGCACCGGCGCGGTCGGCCGGCCGGCGACGCGCGGCACCTCGGTGAGCGCCGGCGTGAGCCGGGCCCGCAGGTTCTCCGGCAGCACCCGCTGGACGACCCGGTCGACGTCGACCGGGCTGTTCGGCGCGTACCGGGTGAGCACGTTGGTGGCGACCTGGCCCGGGTCGGCGGCCAGGCCCTCGCCGGACGAGCCGGTCGCCAGGCCGAACAGGAAGTCCTCCCAGAACCCGACCGCCCGCTCGGCGCCGGGCCGCGGGCCGCCGGAGCGGTTGACGACGATCGAGGTGAACTGCCCGCCGCGCTCGTTCGGCGTGCCGGTCAGGCCCAGCTCGGCCTTGATGCGGGGGACGACGGCGGTCAGGTAGTCGGCCGGCGCGGGCCACGCGCGGATGCCGCTCAGCGCCTGCGCGGTGAGGTTGTAGTCGAGGAAGAAGTCGAACAGCTCGTGGTCGCCGAGCACGCCGCACATCGGGAGGGCCCCGCCGTAGAAGCCGGGGTACTGCTCCAGCGAGCGGGCGATGACGTGACCGCCCATGGAGACGCCCGCGACGAGGACGTCCTCCGCCCGCCCGATCAGCCGCTGCGCGTGGCGGGCGAGGGCGTGCGTGCTCTCGACGCCCGCCTTCACGTCGTAGCCGTTGGCGTAGTAGCTGGAGGCCGCCCAGGCGAAGCCCTGGTCGAGGAGGCGTTGGCGCAGGCCGTAGGCGGGCGGGTCGACGGTGAGCACGGTGCTCGCGCCGCGGTAGCCGTGCGCCCACAGGGCGAGGCGGCCGTTCCAGCGCGGCGGGACCTCGACGGTGTAGGCGGCGTGCTCGTGCACGCCCTGGAGCACCCGGGACGGCAGGCCGCCGACCTGCGCCGGGGGCAGCGGCGGGTTGTCGATCGTGTAGCCGGGCAGCGGCCGGTCGCCCGGCGGTTCGGCCCGCGCGGCCGGTGGGGCCACCAGGAGGAGGGTGAGGACCAGGACGAACACCCGTCGCGTGCCGCTGCTCCGTCGCATGCCCCTGATTCTGCTCACCACCGCAGGTCCGCGACCAGGTCCTCGTGGGTGACGACGAGGGGGTGGTCCACCCGGACGACCCCGCCGTCCTCGCGGGTGAGGCGGGCGCCGGGGAAGACGCGGCGGACGAGGTGCAGCACCGCCTGGTTGTCGTGCAGGACGTCGCCGTGCAGCGCGGTGTAGCTCAGGGCGGTGGCGAGCGCGCCGAGTTCGGCGACGAGCCGGGTGCCGACGCCCCTGCGCTGCCACGGGTCGACGACGGCGACCGCGACCTCGGCGGCGCCCCCGCCGGTGGCGGCGAGGCGGGCGATGCCGATGGGGCGGCGGTGGGACTCGGCGACGAGGGCGGTGCGGCGGCGGCCGTCGAGGTCGGCGAGGCGGCGGCGCATGTCCGCGGTCAGGCGGGGCACGGGCGCGTGGAAGCGCAGGTAGCGGCTGTGCGGGGAGAGGCCGCGGAAGACGGCTTCGACGACGTCGGCCGCTTCGGCGCGGTGCAGTTCGCGGACTCGCATGGCGTGCGCCCCTTGGGTTCGGAAATCGAACCCTAACTGGATTCGGTTTCCGAACGCAAGCGGTATCGTGGGGGCGTGGGACAGGTCAAGGTCGTGGACGAGCAGTGCACCGTGTCGTTGCCCGCGGCCCTGCTGGGCGAGCGGTGGACCCTGCTGCTGCTCCGGCAGGCGTTCCTGGGGACGCGGCGGTTCGAGGACTTCCAGGCGACGATGGAGATCTCGCGCAGCGTGCTGACCGAGCGCCTGGGGACGCTCGTGGAGGAGGGCATCCTGCGGCGCGAGGCGTACAAGGACGTCCGGACCCGCTACGAGTACCGGCTGACCGAGAAGGGCCTGGACCTGTACCCGGTGCTGATGGCGCTGCGCAAGTGGGGCGACCGCTGGATGTCGCCGGAGACCGGCCCGTCGTTCGACCTGCACCACCGCGACTGCGGGGGCGGCGTGGACGTGGCGGTCACCTGCACGGCGTGCGCGGGGGCGCTGACGGCGCGGGACGTGCGCGTGACGCCGCTGCGCTGAGAGGACTGCGCTGAGAAGACTGCGCTGGAGGGCCTGCGCTGAGGGGCCTGTGCTGGGGGGTGCTGCGCCGGGGGCGGGACTCGGCCCCGCCCCCGGACCGCCCGGACGTCAGTGGGCGGCGGCGTCCCAGGAGCGGCCGACGCCCACCGAGACCTCCAGCGGGACCGCCAGGTGGTAGGCGTTGCCCATCTCCTCGCGCACCAGCGCCTCCACGGCCTCGCGCTCGCCCTCCGCGATCTCCAGCACCAGTTCGTCGTGCACCTGGAGGAGCATCCGCGACCGCAGGTCCGACGCCTCCAGCGCGCGGAACACGCCGAGCATCGCGACCTTGATGATGTCGGCCGCGCTGCCCTGGATGGGGGCGTTCAACGCCATCCGCTCGGCCATCTCCCGGCGCTGGCGGTTGTCGCTGTTGAGGTCCGGCAGGTACCGGCGGCGGCCGAGGATCGTCTCCGTGTAGCCCTTCTCCCGGGCGTCCGCGACGATCGTGTTCAGGTAGTCGCGCACGCCGCCGAAGCGGGCGAAGTACGTCTCCTTCTGCTCGCGCGCCTCGACGGTGGGGATGCGCAGCTGCTGGGCCAGGCCGTACTCGGACAGCCCGTAGGCCAACCCGTACGACATGGCCTTCACCCGCCGCCGCTGTTCGGCGCTCACCTCGGACGTCGGCACGGAGAAGGCGCGGGACGCCACGAACGTGTGCAGGTCCTCGCCCGACCGGAACGCCTCGATCAGGCCCTCGTCCTCCGACAGGTGCGCCATGATCCGCATCTCGATCTGGCTGTAGTCGGCGGTCATCAGCTCGGCGAACGCGGGGCCGACGACGAACGCCTCGCGGATGCGGCGGCCCTCGTCCGTGCGGATCGGGATGTTCTGGAGGTTCGGGTCCGTCGAGGACAGCCGGCCGGTCGCGGCGATGGTCTGGTGGAACGTGGTGTGGATGCGCCCGTCGTCGGCGACCGACTTGAGCAGGCCGTCGACGGTGGTCTTGAGCCGCATCACGTCGCGGTGCGCCAGCAGGTGCTGGAGGAACTCGTGGCCGGTGCTCTCGAACAGCGTCTGGAGCGCGTCGGCGTCCGTGGTGTACCCGGTCTTGGTCTTCTTCGTCTTCGGCATGTTCAGCTCGTCGAACAGCACCACCTGGAGCTGCTTGGGCGAGCCGAGGTTGATCTCCTTGCCGATGACGGCGTAGGCGGCCTGCGCGGCCTCCTTCACGCCCGCCGCGAAGTGCGCCTCCAGGGCGGCGAGGTGCTCGGTGTCGATCGCGATGCCGACCGCCTCGACCTCGTCGAGCACGTGCATCAGCGGCAGTTCCAGCGACGCCAGCAGGGACTCCTGGCCGGTGCGCACCAGCTCCTCGTCGAGCGCGTCGGCCAGCTCGGCCACGGCGAACGCCCGCACGATCGCGCCCTGCGCGACCTTCTCGCGCTCCTCCTCCTCGTCGGCGAGCAGCGACAGCTGGCCGTCGGAGGTCTCCTCGGCGCGCAGCTCGCGCTTGAGGTAGCGCAGCGCGAGGTCGTCGAGGGCGAACGACCGCTGGCCGGGCCGCACGAGGTAGGCGGCGAGCGCGGTGTCGCTGGTGACGCCGCGCAGCACCCACCCGCGGGCGCGCAGCGCGCGCAGGGGCAGCTTCAGGTCGTGCGCCGCCTTGGGCACGTCCGGCGAGGCGAGCCACGCGGCCAGCGCGTTCTCGTCCTCCTCGGAGAGCGAGGCGACCTCGACGTACCCGCCCTCGCCGCCGACCGCGGCGAGCGCGAGGCCCTCCAGGTCGGCGCCGGCGGAGCGGAACGCGACGCCGACCCGCCCGGAGCGGGCGTGCGCGTCCAGCCAGGCGCCCAGGCCGCCCGCGGGCACGAGGCCGCCGCTGACGGTGAAGCCCTCCTCGGCCTCGGGCTCGGCGGTGGCCAGGGTGGCGAAGAGGCGGTCGCGCAGGACGCGGAACTCCAGCTCGTCGAACAGCCGGTGCACCGCGTCGCGGTCCCACGGCCTCGCGTCCAGGTCCTCGGGGCCGAACGGCAGCTCGACGTCGCGGACCAGCTCGGTGAGCTGCCGGTTGAGGATGATGTTGGGCAGGTTGGCGCGGATCGCGTCGCCGACCTTGCCCGGCACCTGGTCGACGTGGTCGACCAGCCCGTCGAGCGACCCGAACTGGTTCAGCAGCTTCACGATCGTCTTCGGCCCGACGCCGGGGGTGTTGGGCAGGTTGTCGGACGAGTCGCCGCGCACCGCCGCGTAGTCGGCGTAGAGCGCGGGCGGGACGCCCTGCTTCTCCAGCACCAGCTCCGGTGTGTAGCGGGCCATCTCGGAGACGCCCTTGACGGGGTACAGCACCGTCACCTTGTCGGTGACCAGTTGCAGCGCGTCGCGGTCGCCGGTGGAGATGAGGACCTCGTAGCCGAGCGCCGTCGCCTGGGTCGTGAGCGTGGCGATGATGTCGTCGGCCTCGTAGTTGTCCTTCGACAGGGTGCGGATGTTCAGCGTGTCGAGGACGTCCCGGATGAGGCTCACCTGGCCGCGGAACTCGTCGGGCGTCTCGCTGCGGCCGGCCTTGTAGTCCGCGTACGCCTCGGTGCGGAAGGTCTTGCGGGACACGTCGAACGCCACCGCGACGTGCGTGGGCCGCTCGTCGCGCATCAGGTTGATCAGCATCGACGTGAAGCCGTACACCGCGTTGGTGGTCTGACCGGTCCCGGTCTGGAAGTTCTCCTTGGGCAGCGCGAAGAACGCCCGGTAGGCCATCGAGTGGCCGTCGATCAGCAGCAGGCGGGAGGCTCCTGAGGTGCTCACGGGCCGAGTCTAGGGTGAGGGTCCGACAGCGTTGAACCGAGTGGAGCAGCACGTGACACCAGCACCCGAGGACCTCCCCGGCGCCAACCAGGCGGTCGCCGCGGAACAGCTCACCGACAAGCTCGGCATCGAGATCACCCGATGGGATGCCGACCGGCTGGTCGGGACGATGCCGGTGAAGGGCAACCGCCAGCCGTACGGGCTGCTGCACGGGGGCGCGAGCGCCGCGCTGGCGGAGACGCTCGGGTCGATCGCGGCGGCGATGCACGCGGCCCCGGAGCGGCTGGCGGTGGGGCTGGAGCTGTCCTGCACGCACCACCGGGGCGCCACGGAGGGCCTGGTCACGGGCGTGTGCACGCCGATCCACCGCGGGCGCAGCACGGCGTCCTACGAGATCGTGATCACCGACGAGCGGGAGCGCCGCGTGTGCACGGCCCGCCTCACCTGTTTCCTCAAGGACGCGCCGAAGGGCTGACCGCGCGGTGTAATGGGACCACGACGAGGTGGAGGTGGCCGTGCGGCTGGTCCGGGTGGTGGCGGTGGCGTCGGTGCTGCTGGTGGGCGGGTGCACGGGCGCCCCGGTGCAGGCGGGTTCGCCGCCGGAGACGTCGGCGGCGGAGACCTACCCGGTGCCGGCGCAGACCGTGCGGCCGGACGAGAAGGCGCTGCACCTGCCGACCACCTCGGACGGCGACACGGCGTTCACCCTGGTGGGCCTCACCACCGGGATCGACGCGATCATCGGCAGCCACGCCGAGTGGCAGGCGCAGGGGCAGTTCGTGCGGGTCCGGATGAGCGTGGTCAACAACGGCCGCAGCAGCGTGTCGTTCGCCGCCCGCCGGCACGTGCTGGTGGACGACGCGAAGGCCGAGCACGAGCCGGACGCGCAGGCCATGACGATCAAGCGGCAGCCGGACGTGATCGACCTGGGCGCGAACGTGCGGCTGGAGTACGACGTCTACTACGACCTGCCCGACGACGCGAAGCCGCTGGCCCTGCGGGTGTTCGGCGGGCCGACGCTGACGGACCTCAAGGACGAGACCGGCACGGACATCCCGCTCGCCCGGTCCTGAGCACCACGGGTTCGGGCACCACGGTCCCGGGTGGCCGGTCCTAGGCGCCGGGCTCCCAGGCCACGAGCCCGTCGAACACGCGCCGGTCGCCGACCAGGTCCAGGGAGTCCATCGGGGCGCGGCCGTACAGGGCCAGGACCAGCTCGTGGGCCGAGGCGCGGGCGGAGGCGTCGACGACCTCCCCGGCGGCGGCACCCCCGGCGGTGGCACCCCCGGCGTTGCCCGGCTCGGGCAGGCGGGCGGCCCGAGCGCCGTCGGCGGAGAGCCACAGGCGCCAGGAGCGGCCCTCGGTGGCGTGGTACTCGACGACGGCGGGGTCGTGCGGCCAGGCGTGCGTCGTCGCGCAGCAGGTGAACAGGAAGTCCTCGACGCCGTCCACCGCGACCTCGTCCGGCAGCGGTCGCGGCGCGCCCGCGGTGAGCTGCGCGTCGTAGGTGTGCACCGCGATCTCCTGGAGCTGGTGCCGGGCGACGGCGCCGGTGGTCGGCGGCGACTGCGAGACGCCCCACCACACCCAGCAGTTCGCGTCCGGCCCGGCCTCCCGCAGCGCGTCCAGGAGCTCCCGCGTCGAGGCGGCCAGCCAGTCCGACAGCGCCTCGCGGTCCCGGGGCGCGGGCGGGGCGCCCACCGGCGCGGACTTGGCGGCGGCGGGTCCCGCGGCGACGGTGGCTGCCCAGGCGCGCCGCCCCTCCCCGATGTGGCGGGCCAGGTCGAACAGCGTCCAGCCGGGGCAGGTCGGCACCGGCGCGTCGAGGTCGGGCGCGGCGGCGACGGCGGCGCGGAAGGCGGCCGACCGCTCGTCGATCAGCCGGAGCAGGTCGGGGAACCCCAGGGTGGTGTGCACCGCGGCTGTCTACCACCCCGCGCGGCGGCGGGACAGCGGTTTTCCACCCCGGCGCGCGAACGACGAGGGGGTCCCACCGCGCTCGGTGGGACCCCCTCGTCGTCGGGCGGGACGGATCAGTGACCGCCGAGGTACGCCGCGCGCACCTGGGGGTCGTCCAGCAGCTCCGGACCGGGGGCGCTCTTGACGACCCGGCCGGTCTCCAGCACGTACGCGCGGTCGGACAGCTTCAGCGCCTGCTGCGCGTTCTGCTCGACCAGCAGCACGGTCGTGCCGCGCTTGTTGATCTCCTTGATGATCTCGAAGATCTGCGCGATGAGCATGGGCGCGAGGCCCATCGACGGCTCGTCGAGCAGGAGCACCTTCGGCTTGGTCATCAGCGCCCGGCCGATGGCGATCATCTGCTGCTCGCCGCCGGACATGGTGCCGCCGAACTGGTTCTTGCGCTCGTTCAGGCGCGGGAACAGCTCGTAGACCTCGGCGAGGTCGGCGTCCAGGGCGTCCTTGCGGGTGTAGGCGCCCATCAGGAGGTTCTCCTGCACCGTCATGCCGGGGAACACGCCGCGGCCCTCCGGTGACTGCCCGATGCCCGCCACGACCCGCTTGTGGCCGGGCATCTTGGAGATGTCCTCGCCGTTGAACGAGACGCTGCCGCTGGTCAGCGGGCGCAGGCCGGAGATCGTCTTGAGCGTGGTCGTCTTGCCCGCGCCGTTGGCGCCGATGAGCGAGACGATCTCACCCTCGCCGACCTCCAGGCTGATGCCCTTGATGGCCGCGATCTTGCCGTAGTGGACGTGGATGTCCTTGACCTCAAGAAGCATCTTCGGACACCCCCAGGTACGCCTCGATGACCTTCGGGTCGTTCTGCACCTCTGCCGGCAGCCCTTCTGCGATCAGCTGGCCGAAGTCGAGCACCGCCACGCGGTCGCTGACGCCCATGACCAGGCTCATGTCGTGCTCGATGAGCAGGACGGTCCGCCCGCTGTCCCGGATCTTGCGGATCAGCTGCTGGAGCGATTCCTTCTCGGCCGGGTTCATGCCCGCCGCGGGCTCGTCGAGCAGCAGCAGCTTCGGGTCGGTGGCGAGCGCCCGCGCGATCTCCAGGCGACGCTGGTCGCCGTACGGCAGGTTCTTCGCGGTCTCGCTCATCCGGCCGGAGATGCCGACGAAGTCGAGCAGCTCCCGCGCCAGCTCGCGCCCCCGCTTCTCCTCCTTGCGGTGCCACGGCAGGTTCAGCGTCGCGCCGACCGCGCCGGTCTTGTGGTGCGCGTCCGCGCCCACCATCACGTTCTCCAGGGCCGACATGTTGTGGAACAGCCGGATGTTCTGGAACGTGCGGGCGATGCCCATCTTGGTGATCTTGAACCGCTTGGCGCCGCTGATGGGCGTGCCGTTGAACAGCACCTGCCCCTCGGTGGGCGCGTACACGCCCGTGACGACGTTGAACACGGTGGTCTTGCCGGCGCCGTTCGGCCCGATGAGGGCGAAGATCTCGCCCTCGGCGATGCTGATCCGCGCCTCGCGCAGCGCGACCACGCCGCCGAAGCGCATGGTCACGGCGTCCAGCTGGAGGACGGGCGTGCTCACTTGGCCACCTCCGACGAGACCTCGGTGTCCGGACCCGCGACCTCGGCGCCCATGGCGCCCATGCCGCCGGTGCCCTCGTGCAGTTCCGCCTTGCGCCGCCGGGACGGGAGCAGCCCCTCGGGGCGCAGGCCCATCATCAGCACCAGCACGCCGCCGAACAGCAGGATGCGGTACTCGGCGGGGTCGGTGCCCAGGGCGTCCTTGAGCCAGTTGACCTCGCGGAACCGCTCGGGCAGCCAGGCGATGACGAACGCGCCGAGGATGACGCCGGGCAGGTTGCCCGCGCCGCCCAGGACGACCGCGGCGAGGATGGTCGCGGACAGGATGAACGGGAAGGTGTTCGGTTCGATGAACACGGCCTTGCCCGCGTAGATGCCGCCCGCGAGGCCGCCGATCATGGCGCCGATGGCGAAGGCGAGCAGCTTGAACTTGAACGTGGGCACGCCCATCAGCTCGGCGGCGTCCTCGTCCTCGCGGATCGCGGCCCAGGCGCGGCCGACGCGGGACTTCTGCAGCCGCACCGAGAAGATGATCACGATCACGATGGCGACCAGGATCAGGTAGTAGTACGGGGCGGGCAGGAGGCCGAACTCCACCACTCCGGGGATGTCCGTCGGGTGCGGGACGTTGGTGATGCCCCGCGCGCCGCCGATCTCGTCGGAGTTGTTGGCGGTGATGCGGACGATCTCGCCGAAGCCGAGCGTCACGATCGCCAGGTAGTCACCGCGCAGGCGCAGCGTGGGCGCGCCGAGGATGACGCCGGACACCGCGGCCAGGATGATGCCGAACGCGACGGTGGCCCAGTAGTTCCAGCCGTACTGGGTGCCGAAGTAGGCGACCGAGTAGCCGCCGATCGCGAAGAACGCGACGAAGCCGAGGTCGAGCAGACCCGCCTGGCCGACCACGACGTTCAGGCCGACGGCCAGCAGGATGTAGGTGCCGATCGGGTAGATCAGCACGGTCGTCCAGTCCGAGCCGGGCGACATGAACGAGCCGATCGCCGGCGCGGGCAGGATGAGCGCGAACACGATCGCGGCGGCGTACACGAGGTACCGCTGCCACGTCTTGGCCTGCTCCCACCAGTCGCGGGCGCTGTCGAACAGGGCGCCCACCCGCCTCAACGGGTTCGCCTTGCCAGTCACTCCGTTGCCTTTCATGCGCGGGCCTTCTGCAGGGATTCGCCGAGGATGCCGGTGGGGCGGAACATCAGCACGACCACCAGGACGGTGAACGCGATGACGTCCTTCCACTCGGAGCCGAGGAAGATCGCGCCCCAGTTCTC
Source organism: Saccharothrix sp. DSM 118769 (assembly GCF_052936295.1). Classification (NCBI taxonomy): domain Bacteria; kingdom Bacillati; phylum Actinomycetota; class Actinomycetes; order Pseudonocardiales; family Pseudonocardiaceae; genus Saccharothrix; species Saccharothrix sp. DSM 118769. Next base: position 8,023,845 of record NZ_CP193627.1, read on the forward strand.
GATGAGGCCGAGCACGATGCCGCCGAGCAGGGCGCCGCGCAGGTTGCCGATGCCGCCGAGCACGGCGGCGGTGAACGCCTTGATGCCGAGCACGAAGCCGACGTTGAAGACGGTGTTCTCGAACTCCATCAGGTACAGCGCGCCGGCGACGCCGGCCATCGCGCCACCGAGGAGGAACGTGATCCGCACGATGTTGTCGATGCTGACGCCCATGAGGACGGCGGCCTCGGGGTCCTGCGCGGTGGCCCGGATGCCGCGACCGATCTTGGTCTTGTTCACCAGGCGGTCCAGCGCGATCATCATGATCACCGCGGCCACCACGACAATGATGTGGTCGGTGCGGACCGCGGCGTTGCCGATGGTGAACACCGTGTCGCGGTCGACGATGCGGGCGGCCGACTGCTGGTTGCGGCCGGGCTTGCCGGTCAACCAGGGGATGATGACGAGCGCGAACAGCTCCTGGAGGAACAGCGACGCGCCGATGGCGGAGATCAGCGCGGTGAGCCGGGTGGCACCCTTCCTGCGCAGCGGCCGGTAGGCCACCAGCTCCAGCAGGACCGCGGCGCCGCCGGAGACGGCGGCCGACAGCACGATGATCAACAACATCACGCCGATCAGGGCGATCCCCGTGAGCGGCGACGTCGGGGCGATGGCCGTGACGACCACCAGCGACGTGAACGTGCCGATCATGAAGATCTCGGAGTGCGCGAAGTTGATCAGGCGCAACACGCCGTAGACCATCGTGTAGCCGAGGGCGACGAGCGCGTAGATGGAGCCGAACACCAGTCCGCCCACCGTGCTGGGTAGGAACTGGTTGAGGAAATCATCAAGCATGACAGGTATGCCTCACGAGACGGGCGGGGGAGAGGAACTTCGCCATAGTGGCGGGGAGCGGCAGCAGTCGTTGGCACGACGCTCCCGCTCCCCAGCGCGCTAGCTTGCTTGCCTATTCCGTCTCGGATCAGCCCTCGAGCTTGGCCGACTCCGCCGGACCCAACAGCTTGAGGACACCACCCTTGACCTGGTAGACGAAGATGGAGTTGTTCTCCGGCTCGCCGTTCGCCTTGAACTTGATCGGCTTGGAGACGCCCTCGAAGCTCACCGTCTTCAGGAAGTCGTTGATCTTCTCCGAGGTGGTGGCACCCGACTCGACCGCCTTGATGAACGCGGTGGCCGCGTCGTAGCCCTCGGTCGCGTAGATGGCCGGGTCCGCGTTCGCCGACTTCTTGTAGTTGTCGAAGAACGTCTTCAGCGCACCGGTCACGTCCGGCGAGGGGATGTTGCACGGGCAGGCCAGCACGGCGCCCTCGGCCGCGGTCGCACCCGCGCCGGAGACGAGCTGCTGGTCGAGCGAACCGTCACCGGAGGCGAACGTGGCGGTCACGCCACCGTCGCGCAGCTGCTTGAGCAGGCGACCCGCCTGGGCGTAGTAGCCGCCGAAGACGATCACGTCGGGCTGCGCCGCGGCGACCTTGGTGACGGTCGAGGAGTAGTCGGACGCGTCCTTGGCGAACTTGTCCTGCTCCACGGCGACGCCCTTGCCCTGGAAGGACTTGGCGACCGCCTCGGCCAGGCCGACGGAGTACTCCTGGTCGTCGGACAGGACGAACGCCTTCTTGGGCGACTTCGCCGTCACCAGGAACTCGGCGATGCCGGGGCCCTGGTCGTCGTCGTTGGCGACGACGCGGTGCCAGTAGGTCCAGCCGTTGGAGGCCAGGCCCGGGTTCGTGGCCGACGGGGAGACGCTGGGGATCTTGTTCTCCTCCAGCACGCCGCCGATGGCCTTCGACTCGCCCGAGAAGGCGGGGCCGATGAGGCCGACGATCTTGTCCGTGCCGACGGCCTTCGTGATCAGCGAGGTGGCCTGGTCGGGCTTGCCCTGGCTGTCGTACTGGACCATCTCGATCTTGACCTTGGGGTTCTTGGCGTTGTACTCGTCGAACGCCATCTTCGCCCCGTTCCGGGGCGGGATCACGATCGCGGAGTTCTCGCCGGTGAGGTCACCCATGAACCCGATCTTGACCGAGCTGACGTCGCCACCCGCGTCGCCGCCACCGCCGCCACCGCCGGCGCAAGCCGCGAGCACCAGCGACGAAGCCGCCGCCAGCGCCAGAACTCGGCCGAGTCGTGCTCCTGACACCGGAATACCTCCCATGACACCAACCAACCAGCCCGCCGGTAGGCGGAGCGGAGCCCTCACACGAGGGCGTGGGTTAGGGCAGGAACGTAGCTTCAGTTGAGTTCGGTGAACAGGTGGTCTTACTGCTCTGTGTCCACATCGTGACGGTAGTCACCGGGAAATGCCCTGCCGTTAACAATCTTAAATCCAGCTCAAATAGCCGCAGGTCACAAGGCCAATGCGAACAGTGACGAACAATGGGCACGCCGAACTGTCCGATACCCGGACGGGGAAGCGGAACGGGCACTCGATCGTGTGCCCGACGGGACACCTGATCGAGTGCCCGATGGGGCAAACGGCGCGGTTCGTTCTCAGCCGAAGTTTTCGATGACCGCTTCGGCGACGGCCTTCATGGTCGTGCGGCGGTCCATCGCCGTGCGCTGGACCCACCGGAACGCCTCGGGCTCGGACAGGCCCTGCTTGGTCATCAGCAGGCCCTTGGCGCGCTCGACGACCTTGCGGGTCTCCAGCCGGTCGGTGAGGCCGGCGACCTCGTTCTCCAGCGCGGTCAGCTCGGCGAACCGGCTCATGGCCAGCTCGATGGCGGGCACGAGGTCGCGCTTCGCGAACGGCTTGACCAGGTACGCCATCGCGCCGGCGTCGCGGGCGCGCTCGACCAGCTCGCGCTGGCTGAACGCGGTGAGGATGACCACGGGCGCGATGCGCTGGCCGGCGATGGCCGACGCGGCCTCGATGCCGTCCACCTTGGGCATCTTCACGTCCATGATGACCAGGTCGGGGCGCAGCTCGGTGGCCAGCGTGACCGCCTCGTCACCGTCGGCGGCCTGACCGGCCACCTCGTAACCCTCCTCGCGGAGCATCTCGACCAGGTCGAGGCGGATGAGGGCTTCGTCCTCGGCCACGAGCACGCGACGGGGCGCGACCTCGGGCTGGGCCTCGGCAGCCTGTTGGGTCACCGGGGTCCTCCTGACACTCTGCGGCGGTTCGACGCGGTCGCGCCGGGCGAACCCGCAGTCTACCGGCGGTCCGGCCGGCGTCGGCGCGGTCGGGCCGTGATCACGGCCACCGGGCCGCGTTCCGGCGGCCCCGACGGGGCTGTTCGGACCAGCGCGCCGGGTGGTCGCGCTCCCGCGCCGGAGGGGCGCCGGACCTCCCGGCGCCCCCTCGGGGTCACTTCACCGCGTGCGGCGGTTCCCACCACCCGGTGACGCCCTCGGGCCACTCGAACGCGGCCAGCGCGGCCTCGTGGTCCGGGTCCGGGCCCTCGACTTCCCGCAGGTGGAGGTCGTACCAGGCGGCGGAGAGGGTCAGCGCGCCGGTCGTGCCGGGCAGCTCGACGGCGCCGGGCAGCCCGACCACCGGGTGCAGCAGCCGGTCGGCCACCGGGACCACGCCGAGGCTGCGCGGCCACTCCACCCACAGCCGGTCGCCCTGGGACATCGCGCGCAGCCACGGTGCCCGTGTGAACAAGTTGTAACGGCGCAGGACCAGGCTGCCGACGCCGGTCGGGCGAGGGGTCTCCCCCAGGTGGGCGCGTTCCGCGTCGGTGAGCGGGCCGTCGAGGAACTCGCCGGTGAGGTCGCGGCCCTTCATCAGGGTGCGGACGTACCCCATGCCGACCTCCCACGCCCGCTCGTCCACGCCCGCCAGGCGCACGGCCGCGTCCGAGCCGAGCAGGCGCAGCTCGACCGAGCGCGGGTGGCGGGTGACGCGCAGGCCGGGGACGCCCGCCACCCACGAGTCGTCGACCCGGGGCAGCAGCTCGTAGAGCAGCGGGCCGAGGGCGTGCTCGGTGAGGTGCACGCGCGGGTGCGGCAGCGGTTCGACGGCGCGGAACGCATGCGCCGGGCGCAGCATGCTCGCGGGGGGCCGCAGCTGGAGGTGCCCGGCCGCGTCGAGGCCCGCCACGAGCACAACGGCCTCCAGGGCGCGCTGGTCGGCGTCCTCGGCGTCGGGCAGGAACAGGCCGCGCGCGTCGGCCCGGCCGCGCAGCGCGTCGACCACGCGTCCGCGCCGGTCGGGGGGCAGGTCGTGCAGCACGGCCTTGACCGCGGGCACGGCCTGGGTCAGGTTCTCGCCGGTGCACGCCCGGCGCAGGTCCACGAGTTGTTCGGTCAACGACGATCGGGACACGGCAGTCCTCGCTCCCGCCGCCCGGCCCGGCGAACAAGGACGCGGTCGCGCGTCGGTCCGTTGTCTGCTCCGCACTGCTCGGACAGGGGTGCCCCCACCCCGCGGCGGATTCGCCACCCGGTTGCCGGGGGGTGGCTCCAGCCCGACGTCTGCCCGCACACGCCGTTCCCGACGATAGCAGGGGTCCGCGGCGGCGGGCGGGCGCGGACCGGACCCGGGCCACCGCCCGCGACCTCGCCCCGCCGGTGCCGTAAGGTTCGAACATGAGTTCGAACGAACGCGCGTGGCCGCGCGTGGACGCCCACGACGAGCTGCGGCTGCTGACCGGGTTCCTCACCTTCCTGCGGCTCACCGCGGTGGCCAAGGTCGAGGGCCTGGACACCGCCGACGCCTCGGCGACGCCGATCGGCACGTCACCGGTGGTGAGCGCGCTCGGCGTGCTGAAGCACCTCACGGCCGTCGAGCGCTGGTGGTTCTCGATCGAGACCGGTGGGGCGGACCTGCCGTCGCTGTGGGGCGAGGACGCCGACGCGTCGTGGCGGCTGGGCCCCGGCGACTCGGTGGGGTCCGTCGTCGCCGACTACCGGGCGGAGTGGGAGCGCTCGGCGCGGGCGCTGGCGGGGCTGGGCCCCGACGACCGCACGCGCGGCGACCGCGACGGCCGGGGCCGCACGGTCCGCTGGGTGCTCACCCACCTGGTGCAGGAGACCGCCCGGCACGTGGGCCACCTCGACCTGCTGCGCGAGCTGGCGGACGGCGAGAAGGGCGAGTGAGTCCACCGCCCGGCCCTGTCCCGGCGCGGCCCGGACCACCACGCTGGGGGACGTGACGACCCCACCACCGGCGGACCTGCCCGAGCGGGCCTCCGTCGTGGTCGTCGGCGGCGGCCTCACGGGCGTGTGCGCGGCGTTCCACCTCGCCGAGGCGGGCGTGCGGGACGTCGTGCTGGTCGAGCGGCACGCCCTCGGGTCGGGCGCCGCGGCCAAGGCCGGCGGCGGGGTGCGGTTCTCCGCCGAGGCGCACCTCCGGCTGGCGGCGCTCGGCCTGGCGTCGTTCGCCCGGTTCCGCGCCCGGCCCGGCGTGCGGCTCGACCCGCGCCGGGGCGGTCACCTGTTCGTGGTGAGCGAGCGGGAGGGCGTGGCGGCGTTCGAGCGGGGCGTGGCGGTGCGGGCCGCGCTGGGCGTGCCGACCACCCCGCTCGACCCGGACGACGCGGTGGCGCTGTGCCCGCTGCTCGACCCGGACCGGGTGCTCGCCGCCGCCCACTCCCCCGACGACGACCACCGCGCGCCCCGGGCGGTGGTCGTGGCCTACGCCGAGGCGGCCCGCCGGCTGGGCGCGCGGCTGCTCACCGGCGTCACCGCGCTCGACGTCGGGGTGCGCGGCGGCGAGGTCCGGTCCGTCACCACCGACCGCGGCGTCGTCGCGACCGGCGCGGTGGTGTGCGCGGCCGGGGTGTGGTCGCGCGCGGTCGGCGACCTGGCGGGCGTCGACCTGCCGGTGACGCCGCTGCACCGGCAGGTCGTGCTCACCGGGCCGGTGCCGGCGCTGCCCACCGCGCTGCCGTTCACCGTGGACCTCGCCACCACCGCCTACCTCCACCGCGAGGGCCGCGGCGTGCTGGTGGGCGTGGCCGACCCCGACCTGCCCGACCGGCCGGTCCGGGCCGCCGCCCGCCTCGCGCCCGCCCTGCTCGACGTGCCCCCGGCCGGCGGCCGGACCGGGCTGCACGAGGTGACGCCCGACCGCGACGCCCTGCTGGGCGAGGCGCGCGGGGTGGGCCGGTTCCTGTACGCGACCGGTTTCTCCGGCCACGGCCTGCTCCGCGGCCCGGCGGTCGGCGAGGTGCTGCGGGACCTGTACCTGGGCCGCGAGCCGGCGGTCGACGCGTCCTCGTGGGACGCCGCCCGGTTCGCCCGCGCGCCGCGCCCCGCCCCGGATACCGCGTCCGGGTGAAACGCCGGTGGGTGAACGGGCGTGCGCGGGGCGGGACCGCCTGATTTGATCGACCGCCATGCGCCACCTGGTTGCCGTGCTCGCCGCCCTGCTCCTGCTCCCCCTCCTCACCGCCCCCGCGACCGCCCGGCGGGACGTCGACTTCGCCGGCGCGGTGTCCATGAAGGGCTGCTCGGGGTCGGTGGTGCGGCCACCGGGCGATGAGCCGGGCGCGCCGGCGCTGGTGCTCACCAACGGGCACTGCGTGCGCGTGATGGGCGCGGACGAGGTGGTGGTCGACGTGGCGGGCGGGCGCACGTTCACCCTGCTGTCCCGCGACGGCGGGGACACGCTCGGCACGCTGCGCGCCGACCGCCTGCTGTACGCGACGATGCACGGCACCGACGTGGCGCTGTACCGGCTCACCGCGACGAACGCGCAGGTCGAGGCGATGGGCACGCGGGTGCTGGAGCTGGCGCCGACCCGTGCCGCCGTGGGCGCCGACATCCGCGTGGTGTCGGGCTACTGGGGCACGGTCCACTCGTGCCGCGTCGACGGGTACGTGCGCGAGCTGCGCGAGGACCGGTGGGTGTGGCGCGGCTCGGTGCGGTACACGGAGCTGTGCGACACCAAGGGCGGCTCGTCCGGCTCGCCCGTGGTCGAGGCGTCGACCGGGAAGGTGGTGGCGGTGAACAACACCACCAACGAGCGCGGCGAGCGGTGCACGCGCGACAACCCGTGCGAGGTGGACGAGGCGGGCGAGGTGACCGTGCGGCCCGGCGCCCGGTACGGGCAGCCGGTGGACGGCCTGGTGCCGTGCCTGGTCGGGGGCGGCCGGCTCGACCTGACCGCCCCCGGCTGCGGGCTGCCCCGCCCCTAGAACCGCTCGCCGGACAGCGCCGCGACGGCCGCCGCCGGGTCGCCCAGGTGGTAGTGGTCCACGGCGAGGTAGGTCGGCGTCTTGCGCGCGGCGGGTTCGCAGAAGCGGCGGGCCCGGTCGGCGAGCTTGCCGTTGTCGGTGGCCGCGGTGCCGGTCAGCGGCACGTCCCGGAAGTGGTTCATCACGAACAGCGGCCGGAAGCCGGGTTCGGTGCGGGTGAGCGGCGTGCCCCAGCGGCTGTGGCAGGACCAGTCGGAGGTGCCCAGGCCGGGTCCCATCGACCAGTGGTTCTCGACCGTCCACTCCGACTGGTACATCACCCCGAACGCGTCGCGCGGCACGGCGTCGCCCGAGCGGGAGCGGTCGGTGAAGATCAGCAGCCGGTCGTCGCGGGCGCGCAGGGCGTCCAGGGTGGGCCAGCCGGTGGCGCGCACGTTCGACAGGTCCGGGCGGAACAGGACGTCGGCCAGGCCGTCGACCCGGTCCAGCTCGGCGCGCAGCACCTCGGCGGGGACGTAGTCCTCCAGGAAGACGGTGACGAACTCGCGCGGGTTGGCCTCCAGGAAGTCGACGACCCGCTGCAGGGCCACCCACAGCGCAACCGGGCGGCTGACGAACGTACAGCTGTTGTGGCACAGGAGCGCGCCGTCGGGCGTCCGGTGGACGTCGAGCTGGAAGCCGCGCACGCCGTCGGCGAGCTGCCGCGCGATGCCGCGCGCCTGGTTGGGCGCGAGGTCGACGAACGGCGGGGCGAAGCCGCCGTCCACGCCGTTGGCGTAGGCGTTGTGCGCGGTGAGGAAGGTGACCTGGTCCAGGCGGCGCTGCCCCTCGGCGGGCACGGGCGTGCGGACCGGTGACACGGGGGTCAGGTACCAGAGGTCGGCGCCGGTGCCGACGCGCACCTGGTCCGTGCCGCTCGCGACCAGGTGGCGGTCGGTGCCCGGGACGCGGAGCCGGTGCCGGTCGCCGTCGTCGAGCACGTCCCACCGGGCGTCGGGGCTGTCGCAGGGCAGGGTGACGGCCTGGTCGCCGCTCCGCCCCAGGCACCGGTCGCCCTCGCGCAGGGTGCGGCCGGAAAGGGTCCACTGCTGGCGGTCCTCGTCGCCCTTGGGCCTGCGCTGGAGCACGCCGGTGCCCGAGACGCCGGCGTTGAGGCCGGTGGTGGCGCTCTGGAGGTAGTACCGGCCGTCGGCGGGCCCCGCGTGCGCGGTCGGCGTCACCAGGAGGGTGACGAGCGCCGCGGTCAGCGCGGTCCGGACGAGTGCTGTTCTGCCGGCTCGCATCACGATGTCCTCCCGGGTGGTCCGCGGCGGCGGCGTCCACAGACTAAACGCGAAAGAGGTTCATGTGCAGGGGTCCTACCCTGGTGGCATGACCGAACCGTGGGGCGACCCCGAGAAGATCCGCCGCGTCCTCGCGAACGGCGACACGTGGGCCGTCGTCGGCCTGTCCTCCTCGCCGAGCCGCGCCGCCTACGGCGTGGCCCGCTTCCTCCAGCAGCACGGCAAGCGGGTCGTGCCCGTGCACCCCGACGCCGAGACCGTGCACGGCGAGCAGGGCTACGCCTCGCTGGCCGACATCCCGTTCCCGGTGGACGTGGTCGACGTGTTCCGCCGGTCCGAGGCGGCGGGCGCGTTCGCCGACCAGGCCGTCGAGATCGGCGCGAAGGCCGTGTGGTTCCAGCTCGACGTCGTCGACGAGGCCGCCTATGAGCGGGCCACCGCGGCGGGCCTGGACGTGGTCATGGACCGCTGCCCGGCGATCGAGTGGGCCGCGCGCGGTCCGCGCTAGCCTGCCGACCATGCCGGTCGTCGCGCTCAACGGGATCAACCTCAGCTACCGGGTGGACGGCGAGGGCGACCTCGTCGTCCTCGTCATGGGCTCCGGGAGCCCCGGTCGGGTGTGGCAGGCGCACCAGGTGCCCGCGCTGCGCGCCGCCGGGTTCCGGGTCGCCACCTTCGACAACCGGGGCATCCCGCCGACCGACGAGTGCCCGTCGGGGATGCGGGTCGAGGACCTGGTCGGCGACACCGCCGCCCTCGTGGAGCTGCTGGGCGCGCCGGCGCACCTCGTCGGCACCTCCCTGGGCGCGCTCGTGGTCCAGGAGCTGGCGCTGGCCCGGCCGGACCTCGTGTCGCGGGCGGTGCTGCTCGGCACCGCCGGGCGCAACGACCCGCTCCAGCTCGCCCTGTCCCGGGGCGAACGCGCCCTGCACGACCAGGGCGTCGTCCTGCCGCCCGCCTACCACGCGGCGCTGAACGCGGTGCTCAACCTGTCCCCCGCGACGCTGCGCGACCCGGTGGCCGCCCGCGACTGGCTCGACGTCCTGGAGTTCACCGGGCAGGTGGTCGGCAAGGGCGTGCGCGCCCAGATGCAGCTCGACGAGTACGACGACCGCCTCGACGCCTACCGGGGCATCACCGCGCCGTGCCTCGTGGTGGGGTTCGCCGACGACCGCCGGCTGCCGCCGCACCTCGCGCGCGAGGTGGCCGACGCGATCCCCGGCGCGCGGTACGAGGAGGTGGCCGACGCCGGCCACTACGGGTACCTGGAGCAGCCGGACGCGGTGAACCGGCTGCTGGTCGACTTCCTCAGGGGTGACCCTTCGTGACCCCCTGACCACGGGAACTCGCCTACCACCGCGTCGCGAACGCCGTTACCGTCGTTCGCGACATGGACACCCGAGGGCTCGCGCGCGCATCCCGCCTGGTCGCCCTGATCGGCGCGGGGAGCGTCACCTGCCTCGTGCTCGTGCCCATCGCCGTGAACACCGCCACCGGCGGCTCCGCGCCCCGCGTGCTCGGGTCGTGGGCGGCCTGGCTGTGGCCCGCGCTGGCCGTGCTCACCGCGACCACCGCGTGCCTGGCGGCGTGGGACCCGCTGCGCGCCCGGCTGCTGGAGCGGCGGCCCGCGCACCCCGCGAACCGGGCGGCGGCGCTGGACGCGGTGGAGCGGTTCGTGCGCGAGCGCCTGGACACCTCGCTGGCCGAGCAGGTCCGGCTGAAGCTCGGCGTCGTGCCGCGCGTCGGGCCGCGCCTGCCCGTGCGGCTGCGCGCGCCGCTGGTCGTGGTCGGCGAACCGGGCGCGGGCAAGACGACGCTGCTGCTGGAGCTGGCGGCCACGCTGGTGGTGCGGGCGCGCGACGACCCCGGCCGCCCGGTGCCGGTGGTGGTCGAGCTGGGCGCGTGGCGGCAGGACGACGACTTCGGCGAGTGGCTGCTGCGCGAACTGGCGGCGCGGTACCGGATCGGCGTGCGGCTCGGCCGGACGTGGCTGCGCGACCACAACCTCGCCCTGCTGCTCGACGGCCTCGACGACCTGGCCGGACCGGAGCGGAGCGCGTGCCTGGACCGGATCGCCGCCCTGCGCGCGCCGCAGCTCGTGCTGTGCGCCTCGGCAGGGGTCGCGGGCCTGCCCGGCCACGACGTGGCGCGCGTCGCCCCCCTGCGGCGGGCGGACGTGACCGACCTGATCACCGCGTGCGGCCCGCGCCTCGACGGCCTCCAGGAGGCGCTGACCAAGGACCCGGACCTGTGGGACGACCTGCGCACGCCGCTCGCGTTCGGCCTGCTGGCCCTGGCCTACCGGGCGGGGCGCGCCGAGTACCGGGGCGTGGTCGAGACCTACCTGGTCGAGTCGGCGGCGCGGGGCGGGGCGCGGCCGGAGCGCGTGGTCCGGGCGCTGCGCTTCCTGGCCCGGATCGCGCGGCGGCGCGGCGACCTGGCGGTGAGCCCCACCCTGCCGCCGCGCCGGGTGTGGTTGGACTTCGTGGGGGCCGAGCCGGTGTGGCGGCTCTTCCGGCGGGCGGCGCCGGGTGCGCTGGCGGGGGCGGCGGTGGCGCTGTGCTTCGCGGTCGGGGTCGGGTTCGGCCTGACGGCGGCGGCGTTCGCGGCGGTGGCGACCCTGCTGGTGCCGCGCAGTTCGTTCCCGGTGGAGGTGGGCGGGACCGAGGGCGGGACCGACCTCGGCAGGGCTGACGGCGGCGGGACCGAGGGCGGCGGGACTGACGGCGGGACCGAACTCGGGGCGGCTGATCCCGCGCCGGTCGTTCCCGCGCCGGCGGACGACCGGGCGGTTGTCCACAGGCCGGACACAGACGGCCCGGGTTCGTCGGACCTCTCGGGCAGAATGGAATCAGGGGACCCCCTGGCGGGGACTCCTGCGCAGCATGACGACCATCGGGCCGGCGTCCGGTGGCGCGGTATCCGCCGACTCGGTGTCCGCCGGTACGGCGTCGGGTGGCGCGGTATCCGCCGACTCGGTGTCCGCCGGTACGGCGTCGGGTGGCGCGGCGTCAGGTGGGCGGTGACCGGTTTCGCGGCCGGTGCCGTGCTCACCGGCGGCGTCGCGGTGCTCGGCGGGTGGGTCGGCTCCCTCGTCGCGCGGTGGCCCGCGGCGATCGGGTTCGGGCTCGTCGTCGTGGTCTCGCTGCTGGTCGCCTACTGGAGCACGCACGACCGGTACTGGGCGGTGGCGTGCGCGGTCGTGCCGGCCGGGGTCATGGTGCTGACCGGTCCGCACGCCGTGCTGGGCGGGCTCGGCACCGGGGTCGCCGCGGGCGCGGTGGTCGGGGTGTTCGTGGGCGGGCTCGGCGGGGTGTGGTCGGGGGTGGGCGCCCGGCCCACCGGGGGTGTGCGCTGGTTACCGGTGGCGGGTCTGGTCGGCGCGGGGCTCGCCGCGCTCACCGGTGCCGCCGTGCAGCCCGCCGCTCTCGCGCCGGCCACCGGGCTGCTGCTCGGGCTGGCCGTCACGCCCCTCGCGAACCGCCCCTGGCACGTGGTCGCCGAACTGCTCGCCCGCCCGCTCGCGCTCGACGAGTTCCCGGTGCGCCGGGGGGCTCTCATCCAGGTCGCCCGCGACCGCGTGCTGCTGGTCGACGAGCACCGCTTCCCGCACGAACTGGTCCGCGACCACCTCGCCGCGTGCGACCCGGTCGAGCTGGCCGCGACCGTGCGGCGCAGGCGGAGCGGGCTCACGAGCGGCCCCAGCGGGTCCGCCCCCACGGCTTGAACACCGACAGCGCCGTCGCGACCAGGTAGAGCACCAACGACACGCACGCCGCCGACAACGCACCCGCCCCCGCCGTGCCCGGGTCGCCGTCGGCGGCGTCGTGCAGGGTCCCGCGCAGGCCGAACGTCGTCGCGGTCACCGCCACGGCGGTCAGCACGAACTTCACCAGCACCCACCGGTGCCGCACCAGGCCCCACCTCGTGCCGAACGACAGCAGCAGGCCGGTCGCCAGCGCGGTCAGCGCAAGCGGCAGCACGACGACGTCCCCCAGCAGCGCCATGGCCCGGTAGAGCTGCGGCGCGTCGAACGCGGCCAGCGCCAGCGCCAGCAACCCCACCGTGACGCCGAGCCACCCGACGGACGAGACGACGTGCAGCAGCAGCCACGCCTTGCGCGGGGCGGGTTTCATCCTCCACGGGTCCATGCCCGACAGCGTGTCCGGTGCGGCCCCGTCACCGCGTCCGCCCGGGGGCGGCTCGCGTCCCTACGTCGGCCGACGCAGGTCCCAGTGGGCGGGCGGGCGCAGGCCGTCCGGAAGCTTCGTCGTCCCGTCGCCGCGGGCCGCGTCGACCTGGGCCTGGGTGAGGAAGAACGCGCCGGTCAGGTCGGCGCCACCGAGGTCCGCGCCGCGCAGGTCGGCGCCGATGAAGTCGACCAGCCGCAGGTCCGCGCCCCGCAGGTCCGCGCCGATGAGGTACGCGCCGCGCAGCGTGGAGGCCCTCATCTTCGCGCCGCGCAGGTCCTTGCCGACCAGGTCCGCGCCCCGCCGGTTCTTCCCGCGCCCGCGTCCGCGCACGAGTTCGCTGGCCCGCAGCAGCAGGTCGTTCGCGCGGGCCCAGTGCGGGCCGACGTCGAGCGCCAGCAGCTCCTCCGGGGTGCCGCCGGCCAGGCCGTCCACGGTCGCGCGGAGGTCGGCCAGGTCGGCGTGCAGCGCGCGGGCGGGGGCGAGGCGCAGCGCGTCGGTCAGGTACCAGAGCAGCTCGTGCAGCTGCCGCACCACCGGGAACACGTCGAACACGCGCCGCGCCGTCGACGGGTCGTCGCGCCAGGTCGCGCCGCCGAACGTCAGCTGCGTGACGCGCTGGCCCGCGCCGAAGCAGTCGTACACCGTGCAGCCGGCGAAGCCGCGCGGACGCAGCTCGGCGTGGATGCCGCACCGGGAGTCGCCGCCCAGGTTGGGGCACGGGGTGCGCGCCGGCTTGTCGATCGCGAAGTCGTGGGACTTCCCGAACGCCGGGATCACGCAGCACAGGCCGGTGCAGCGGGAGCAGTCGGCGCGCAGGTCGGTGAACGGGAGCTCGGTCACGCGCTCAGCTCGTCCAGGATCTGCTGCCCGTACTTGGCCAGCTTGTTCTCACCCACCCCGTTGACGGTGCCCAGCTCGGCCAGGCTCGTCGGGCCGGAGGACGCGATCTGCCGCAGCGTCGCGTCGTGGAAGATCACGTAGGCGGGGACGCCCTGCTCCTTGGCCGTCGCGGCGCGCCACGCCCGCAGCTTCTCGAACACCGGGGTGGCCTCGGCCGTCAGCTCGACCTGCGGTGCGGCGGTCTTCGCGGTGCTCTTGGCCGTGCGGACCTTGGCGGCGCGCTCGGGTTCGCGGCGCATCAGCACCTTACGGCCGTTGAACAGCACCTCGTCGCTGGCGGGGGTGGTGACGAGCGTGGAGTACTCGCCCTCGACCGCGAGGAGGCCCTGCGCGAGGAGCTGGCGGACGACGCCGCGCCAGCCGCTCTCGTTCAGCTCGGTGCCGATGCCGAAGACCTTGAGCTGGTCGTGGTCGTGCTGGATGACCTTCGCGGTCTTGCGGCCGAGCAGGATGTCGATCGCCTGGCCCGCGCCGAACTTCTGCCGCCGCTCGTTGCGCAGCCGCACGACCGTGGACAGGACCTTCTGCGCGGGCACGGTGCCGTCCCACGTCTCCGGCGGGTTCAGGCACGTGTCGCAGTTGCCGCACGGCGTGCCCGGCTGGCCGAAGTACTCCAGCAGCTGCACGCGGCGGCACTCGACCGTCTCGCACAGCGCGAGCATCGCGTCGAGGTGCGCCATGAGCTTGCGCCGGTGCTGCTGGTCGCCCTCGGAGTCGTCGATCATCTTGCGCTGCTGCACGACGTCCTGGAGGCCGTAGGCGAGCCAGGCGGTGGACGGCAGCCCGTCGCGGCCCGCGCGGCCGGTCTCCTGATAGTAGCCCTCGACGGACTTCGGCAGGTCGAGGTGGGCGACGAACCGGACGTCGGGCTTGTCGATGCCCATGCCGAACGCGATGGTGGCGACCATGACCAGGCCGTCCTCGCGCAGGAACCGGGACTGGTTCTTCGCGCGCACGCCCGACTCCAGGCCCGCGTGGTAGGGCAGGGCGGCGACGCCGTTCTGCACCAGGAACTCCGCGGTCTTCTCGACGGAGTTGCGCGACAGGCAGTAGACGATGCCCGCGTCGCCCGCGTGCTCGGTGCGGATCAGCTCCAGCAGCTGCTTCTTCGGCTCGTTCTTGGGCACGATCCGGTACTGGATGTTGGGCCGGTCGAAGCTGGCCACGAAGTGCTTGGCGCCACCGAGGTCCAGCCGTTCGGCGATCTCGGCGTGGGTGGTCTTCGTGGCGGTCGCGGTGAGCGCGATGCGCGGCACGTCGGGCCACCGCTCGTGCAGGTGCGACAGGGCCAGGTACTCGGGCCGGAAGTCGTGGCCCCACTGCGACACGCAGTGCGCCTCGTCGATCGCGAACAGCGACACCTTGCCGCGCTCCAGCAACCGCGACGTCTGCTCCGTCCGCAGCCGCTCGGGGGCGAGGTAGAGCAGGTCCAGCTCACCGCGCAGGAACTCCGCCTCGACCAGCGCGCGTTCGTCGGGGAACTGCGTGGAGTTGAGGAACCCGGCCCGCACGCCCAGGTCGCGCAACGCGTCGACCTGGTCCTGCATCAGCGCGATGAGCGGCGAGATGACGACGCCGGTCCCCTCGCGCACGATGGAGGGAATCTGGTAGCACAAGGACTTCCCACCACCGGTGGGCATGAGCACCAGCGCGTCGCCGCCCCCGATGACGTGGTCGACGATCTCCTGCTGGTCCCCGCGGAAGGTCTCGTACCCGAAGATCCTCCGCAGCACCTCTTGCGAAGCCATCGCGCGATCCTAACCGACCCCTCCGACGGTCCTGTGCCCACGGCTCCGGAGCGGTTCAGCCCTCTATCGCGGCGCACGCCGCCCTCACCAGCTGATCAGGGCCGCCGGCCCGACGCTGCTCCATGAGGGGCGCGGCGAGAGCAAGCATGACCGCTGCCCTGGACCCAAAGACGTCCAAGAGCCTGATGCTGGAGGTCGCGGCCCCGGTTCAAGAAGGAGTGCGTCGAGGTGGTGCGAAGCGAGGACAGGGCCTCGGTTCGGGAAACAACTCGTCGTGACCTGCTCCAGTGGCGCAACCGGGCGGCACAGCGCATTGGCCACCGCCCCACCGGTCACGACATCACGACGGCTTCATCCCGATGTGGCGCATCCGGCGCTGTCGACCCCGTCTCGGTAACATCAGGTAACGAAACACCTGTCGCCAGGTATATCGGACACAGCGCGGCCCTCGAGAACGGCGGGCCGCGGAACCGATGAAGCAGGGGTGGCCTGTGGGCGAGTGGAGCTTGACCGTACCGACCGAGGGCAGCATCGACCTGCCGCCCGACCCACGGGCAATGGACGCCATCGGTCGCAACCACTCACTGTCGACCGCTCTCGCCGACCTGGTCGACAACTCGATCGACGCGGACGCGACCCAGGTCCTGATCCGGATCGTCAAGGTCGGCGAACGACTGACCTCGCTCTACGTGGTCGACAACGGTCGCGGCATGCGGCCGGATGTGATCGACTCCGCGATGACCGTGGGCGGGCGACGGGCGTACGGTGATGGCGATCTCGGCCACTTCGGGTTGGGCCTCAAGGCCGCGTCGTTCAGCCAGGCCAGGAATTTGACCGTGATGTCGAGAGCGGCTGACCACGAAGCAGTCGGAAGGCGCTGGCGCTTGGACGCCGGCAGTGATCGAGGCTTTGCCTGCGATGTGGTCCCTCGCGAGTTCGCCGAGTCGGAACTGGTGCGGGATTGGGGCATCGAACTCGACGGTAGCGGAACCGTGGTCCGGTGGGACGACGTGAGGGGTTTTCCCGCCACCGACGATCCGCGTCGAGTCGACGAGTTCATCGATCACATGATCACCAGCGCCTGTCAGCACATCGGCATGGTTTTCCACCGATTTCTCGAACGAGACCGCTTGAGCGTCGATTTCGACGTCCACGAGATCGACACGGGCTTCGTGGGACCACCGATCCCGGTCACACCGCTGAACCCGTTCGGCTACGCGCGCTCTGGTCGACCGGACTTCCCGCGGACCCTCACGGCCGAGGCCGACGGCCTGAAGCTGACCTTCCGGTGCCACCTGTGGCCAGGTCAATCAGGAAACCCTTCGTTCCAACTGACCGGAAATCCGGTCAACCACCAAGGGCTCTACTTCTACCGCCGGGACCGCCTCCTGCAGGCAGGCGGCTGGGAAGGTGTCCACGCGCCCAACCCGAAACTCCGACTGGCGCGCGTCGAAGTGGACATCGACAACGACGTGGTCGGCCTGTTCAGGATGAACCCGGAGAAGTCGCGGGTGAACGTAGGGCCGGAGTTCGCCCGATTGGCGGCCTTGGCCAGGTCGGACGACGGTCTCAGCCTCGATGAGTACTTCGACTTGGCGGAGGCGGTGTACAAGGAGTCGACGAAGCGCTCGACCAAGCGGACGCCGATGGTCCACCCGGCCGCGGGGCTACCGCCCCGAGTCCGCGACACGATCAAGCGCGAGATCCCGGAGAAGTCCGGTGAGGAGCCCATCGACATCCGCTGGGAGAACTTCGCCGACGACCTCTTCTTCCGCGTCGACCGCGACCGGCGGACGATGTGGCTCAACAAGCGCTACCGGAAGATGCTGCTCGGCGGCAAGCACGGCGGCCTGAACGACCTGCCCCTGCTGAAGTCGCTGCTCTACCTGCTGGTCTCCAACGTTTTCGAAGGCAGTCACCTCGGACCGAAGGACAAGGACAACATCGCGCTGTGGCAAACGATCCTGACGGCCGCGGCGAGGGCCGAACGCCAGTGACGGCGAAGAACCCGATCGATGAGCGCCACGTTTCCGTCGCGAACTTCGACCGAATGCTCGACGGCGGAGTACCCGTCACGCTTTCGGTCACCGGCACGCCGCCGATATTCGTCTTCATCGAGCCACGCGTGCCGGAATTGGGCCTGCGGGTCGAGGTCACCGACCATGGTGACGCCCCCGAAACCCATCTGCACAACATCGCCGCACAGATCGCCCTGCGTGACGGAAAACGCTTCTTCGAAGTCGTCGTAACAGCGCCGGAACTCTTCCACGACGCCTATCCGCTCCTCTGCTCCGTGGCGGATCACGTGCAACTGGACAGCATGACGCCCGCTCGCGCACTTCGTGCGACCCTCGATCGGATGTCGTCCCTTTTGCGGACACCCGATTCGCTGTCACGGGAGCGCGAGATCGGCCTGTTCGGCGAGTTGCTGGTCCTTGGTGGCCTGGTCGACCGGCTCGGTGCCGCGAAGGCGGTCGAGGCATGGCGTGGAAGCCTCGCGGAGGAACACGACTTCGGACTTCCCGATCTCGATATCGAGGTCAAGACGACTACCTTGGAATCGAGAACACACTGGATCGAGTCGCTCACCCAACTGGTCCCCAAGGTGAGTCGTCCTCTCTGGCTGGTCTCGCACCAGCTCACCTCGGCGGGCGCCGGAACCGGGACGAGCTTGCCCGACCTCGTCGACACGATCCACGCCCGGCTCGGCTCGGACGTTCACCGGGATCACTTCGAGAGCGTGCTTTCGCACGTCGGCTGGCGTGAGGAACACCGGGAACACCTGACGACCCGCTGGACCCGACGGTCGACCAGCCTGGGTTATCACGTCACCGGCTCCTTCCCGCGCCTCACACCGGACGACCTGCGGGATCGGGGCGTGGTCATCGACCGCATCCCGACGATCCGCTACCGAATCGACCTCGACGGTTACACGGACCCGCACGACAAACCGGAGATCATCCGGAACGCCTGCGACTTCGAAGGATGGGCATGATCACCTCGTTCGTCCGGGCGTACACCAGCGCCCTGCGCGCCATGGAGGGCGACACGCCGCGAGGTCTGGTCAAGCGTGCCGAGTTGGAGGCCGATGACCTGGAGCCCGGCCTCGACGTATCAGAAGCGCGGCTGCGAGAACACCTCGCGATCGCCGATCCCAACGACAAGTTGTGCCTCGACCTGCACATGAACCTCGCGAAGTGGGACAACGCCCCGGTCGAGGGCAACCCGTGGACCAATGGCACCGAGCCGAACACCGAGGAGCGCCGGACACGGGTGATCGAGGCTCTGCGGCTCGACACCGAAACTGCGGCAAAGATCGCGCACCGCTTCCCGCTCGCCAAGGGCGACGGCACAACGGTCATCGCGGGCCCGTGGGAACCGTGGTACACCGACGAGGTCAAGAAGGCCCGCGACTTCTACTGGGGACACTACGCCGACTACCTGCACAACCAGCGTCACTGGGACGCCGACGCGATCGTCAACCTCGACATGGCCACCACACGTGTCGTCGAGCGACTGATCGACCCGTCCCGGGCCAAGGCGGGGCAGACCAAGGGCCTGGTCGTCGGATACGTGCAGAGCGGCAAGACCGCCAACTTCACCGGCGTGATCGCGAAGGCCGTCGACGCCGGGTACCGCCTCGTCATCGTGATGACCGGTACCACCAACATTCTGCGCGAACAGACTCAGCGCCGGGTGGACATGGAGCTGGTCGGCCGCGAGAACATCCTGCGCGGCACCGACGAGCACGACCCGGACGCGGCCCAGTTCATCGACTACCTCGACGACGAGGACTGGGTCGCCGACCGCTTCGTCCGACACGGCGCGTGGCCGTCCCAGATCGGCAGGCCGGACATCCACCGGATGACGAACCGCCGATTCGACTACCGACGCCTCCAGCAGGGCCGATCAGCGCTGGAGATCGAGCGCCGGGACCGCACCAAGCCGTTGTGGCACCCGGACAACCTGTTCACCAGCGATGCCCGCCTGATCATCGTGAAGAAGAACGCCACGGTGCTCAGCAACCTCGTCAAGGACTTGAAGAACACCGCGGACCGGCTCGAGAACATCCCCGCGTTGATCATCGACGACGAGTCCGACCAGGCGTCGGTCAACACGACCGACCCCAAGAAGTGGCGCGAGGACGAGAAGAACCGGACAGCCATCAACAAGCACCTGTCCAACCTGCTCAAACTGCTCCCCCGCGCGCAGTACATCGGCTACACGGCCACCCCCTTCGCGAACGTCTTCGTCGATCCGACGGACGCGGAGGACATCTTCCCCAAGGACTACCTCATCTCCCTGGAACGGCCGCTCGGCTACATGGGCGCCGAGGACTTCCTCGACCTCGACATCGACCCCGACATCGGACGGGATTTCCGCAACTCGAAGGAGATGGCGCACCTCCGCCTGTTGGACGAGCACCAGGAGGAGGACGACACCGAGCTCCAGGCGGCTCTCGACTCGTTCGTCCTCACCGCGGCCATCAAGCTGTACCGCGAAGCCGAGGGTGCCAAGCCGTTCAAGCACCACACGATGCTGGTGCACGAGACGATGCGGACAGCTGGTCAGCGGTCCCGCGCCGAAACCATCCAGGACCTCTGGAGAGCGGCCGGCTACCTGAGTGGACGTGCCCACCGCAGGTTGCGGACCCTCTTCGAGGAGGACTTCGCACCGGTGGCGGAGGCACTCGCGCTGAACTACCCGATGCCTCCTCGGTTCGAGGACCTGACGCGGTTCCTCGGTGAAGCCGCCCGCCGGATCGCGCCCAACGGGAATCCGGTCCTCGTCGTGAACAGCGACAAGGACATCGAGCAGGAGGACCTGGACTTCGACAAGAGGTCCGTGTGGCGCGTTCTCGTGGGAGGCAACAAACTCGCCCGCGGGTTCACCGTCGAAGGACTCACGATCACCTACTACTCCCGGAAGGTCGGGCACGCCGAGGCCCTGATGCAGATGGGGAGGTGGTTCGGCTTCCGCAGGGGGTACCGGGACCTGGTCCGGCTGTTCATCAGCTGTGACGTCCGGGATGCGTTCGAGGCCGCGTGCCGGGACGAGGAGCACTTCAGGGCAGAACTGCGCCAGTACGCCGTCATGGTGGACGGCCGCCCGCTGTTCACCCCGGAGGACATCCCTCCGCTGGTGACCCGGCACGGTCTCCGGCCGACCGCGGCGAACAAGATGTACAACGCCAGGTTGGTGCAGCGGCGCACCCCCACCAAGGAGCCGAGCTCGGGGTACCCACTGTTGACCAACCAAGCTGCCCTCGACCGCAACATCGACGCTCTCGTCCCCCTGCTGAAGGCCGCGCGAGACGTTACATACCTCGCCGGCGGAGGCCGGACCTTCGAAGCCTTCCTCGGGGAGGTGCCCCACCACGAGATGCTGTCCGCCTTGGGAGCCTTGGAGTGGGCGACATCTGAGACGTTCGTCCCGGATTTGGCCTGGCTCGCGAGCCTGCCCGAGGAGATCATCGACCGGTGGGACATCGTGCTCCCACAGCAGAAGACGGGTAAACGGGTGGACATCCGCGGGATCGACAAGTTCACCGTCCACGGTCGGACCACCGGCGGAGGCCAGAGCATTCGCGGCAACGCCGAAAGCGCGCATCGCAAGGCGCTCAACGACATGCCGGGCAGGAAGTCGACCTCGGGTGGCGTGATCATCTACCCGGTGATGAACAAGAACGAGCTCGACGGCGACCTCGCGACAGATGGCTACCCGACCAGGTTGGTCATGGCACTCATGCTCCAGCTACCAGAAGGTGCGCTCCCCGCCGATCGTCGGCCCGTGGTGTACCAGGTGGTCGTTCGCGAAAAGCCCTTGTACGCCATCGTTGACGCGTGACCCGATCTCCACTTACCGCGAGACGGACGACATCCCCGCCTCGCGGGTCGGTCGGCGTGCGACGCGGTAGGCTCCCGCGCATGTCGGCTGAACCGGATCTGCCGGGACGCACATCGGTGGAGCTGTTCGCGGGCGGTGGGGGCCTAGCGATGGCCGTCGAACGCTCGGGTTTCCGACCGTTGCTGCTCAACGAGTTCGTCAAGTACGCCTGCGACACCCTTGAGCAGAACGGCGCCACCTCGCGAGGCGAGGAGGAGCGCATCCCAGAGCCGGGCGAGAAGCCTCCCCTGGTGCGCGGCGACGTCCGCGACCTCAAGATGGGCTACCTGGAAGGTGCCGTCGACCTCCTCGCCGGCGGCCCTCCGTGTCAGCCGTTCAGCCTGGGCGGTGTGGCGAAGGGGGACGAGGACAAGCGGAACATGTTCCCCGAGATGTTCCGCGCCATCCGGGAGATCAAGCCGAAAGCATTCATCTGCGAGAACGTTCGAGGTCTCCTCCGCCCTTCGTTCAAACCCTACTTCGATTATATCACCCGTGAGTTGATGTTCCCCTTCGAAGAGCGCGACCCTGAAGCCAGTTGGCTCCAGCACGACGCGATCCTCAAGGCCAAGGAACAGCGCGGTGACGTCAAGTCCGTCGAGCGGTACCAGGTTTTCACATTTCCAGTGAATGCAGCCGACTACGGCGTGCCGCAGATCCGAAACCGCATCATCGTCGTCGGTTTCAGAGGCGACATCGACATCGATATGGATTTGCTGCAGCAGGCGGTCAGGCCCACCCACTCCGAGCGAGAACTCCTCCACTCGATGAAGTCGGGCGAGTACTGGGAACGTCACAGGAACGTCGCGGGTCGAGCCGACGTACCGGACCACGTGATAAAAAACGTCATGAAGGCACTGCAACCCGTTCTTCCGTTCGAGCACGATTCAGAAGGGCTGAAGCCCTGGAGGACCCTGCGGGATGCCTTGGCGGGGACCCAGGGAAACGATCCCCTCCCGGATGTTCCGTGGGATCGGCTGGACCGGCAGCAGCACGATGACATGCCCGAGGAGCACATCGGCTGGCCGGATGCTCGATTCTACGCCGGACATACGCCGAATTTTCTCGACCGGCCCGCGAAGACGGTGAAGGCAGGCGTCCACGGCGTTCCGGGTGGCGAATCGGTGATGTTGACCGACACTCCTGTCGACAAAAACGAACCTGTCGATCCAGTAGCCGAGAAGGCTAAAAAAACGTACCCCTACCGGCACCGGTACATGACAGTCCGCGAAACAGCCCGCGTGATGACCTTCCCTGATTCGTGGAAGCTCTGCGGCCCGCGCGGAGAGCAGATGCGACAACTCGGCAACGCTGTTCCGGTCTTGCTCGGCGAAGTATTTGCGAAAGCCGTGGCGACGGTACTCGACGACGCCGAGAAACGATCGTGAGCCGTCTGCCCGCACGTGCTTGGAAAGCGAAACCAGGTAGATCCAGAGCACTGGTCGAGGCAGAGCAGGACAGGACCGCGGGCGGCGCTCATCGACGCCTCGTGGATCTGGGGGCCGGACGGACCACCCGAGGCTCTGTCATGCTCAAGGCGTCGGAGGCGACCGGTGTCGTCCGCGCCTACCTGCGGTGGAGCGATCGCGGTCGCACGGTTTCGAGGTCCCTCGGCGTGGTCGAGCACGGCACCCGGTCGGCCAACCTCACCGAAGGCTGGGAGAAGGCCCGTGCCATGGGGATCGCGCGGGAAGAGACGCTTCCCCGCGAGTCATGGGCGTCTTCTCACGAGGTGCGGGCTTCGATGAAGGGCAATCGCGGACGGGACACCGGCCCCGAACTCCGACTGCGCGCCGCCCTCCACGCCCAAGGTCTCCGGTACCGGGTATCGACACGGCCATTGCCGGAGCTGAGGCGCACCGCGGACATCGTCTTCTTCAAGGAGCGGTTGGCGATCTTCGTGGACGGCTGCTTCTGGCACGGCTGTCCGGAACACCACCGTCCGGCGAGGAAGAACTCCGCTTTCTGGGGAACGAAGATCGTCGACAACAAACGACGCGATGCCGAGACCAACGAGGCCCTCGTCCAGCAGGGGTGGACGGTGATCCGGTGCTGGGAGCACGAGGACACGGCCACCGTCGTGGACCGGATCGTCACCACGTTGGGTCGTTCCGCGAACCAGCGCTGAAGCCAAGGGGGACGCATGCCCGAAATCGTGATGCCGAAGGAGATCAAGGACGCCGTCATCCGTGAGCTCTACCGCCAGATCGGCTCGCTGGACTGGGAGGCGGTTTCCGCTCGTGAGCGGACCGCCTACTACACCCGCTGGGTGGAGGACGAGGCGATCGGTGGTGAACTGGCGGACTACTACACAGCTGAGGGCATGCGCGTCTGGCTCAAGGACGGTCCGCTCAAGGAGTACGCCCGAGCGTTGGAGAACTTCGGTTCCTACGCCGCGTACGCCATGAAAAGACTGTCGCCCCCCGATGAGTTCGTCACCGAGTTGCTCGGTGGATCGTGGAAGATCAAGGTCGGTTCCACCGGGGAAAAACCCATGCATTGCGTTGTCACTGATCGGACGCGGGAGCGGTACGTCTGCTGGGGCAGGCCACGCACCTTCAGAGATCTGCTGTGGGCGGCCGTCAACAACGCGGTGGTCGCGCCGTCCAAGCCACTGATCGTCGTGTACGCCACTGACGAGGCGGAGGTGGAGGAGCGGCAGAAGCGGCAGCACGAACTGATCGCGAAGCACTGCTCGCTGGATCTCGCCTACGTGCGCCGCCGTTTGGAAGCCCTGCCGCAGGATTCATCGATCGGGTAGGGCTTGGGGTCCCCGGGCCCACACCGTCGAGCTCCCCAGACGTGCGAGCGCGGTCGCCCGCTGACAGTTGCCACCTGTCAGCGGCGTCCGGCAACAGACAGGCGGTTGCCAGCCGTGCATCATGGCTGGATGGGGGACGAACTGAACGGGGACGACGCCAAGGCGCTCGCGGCCAGCCTGAGGCGACTGCTGAACCTGACCGCGACGCTCGTCGAGGAGGGCGGGGAGGCCGCTCCGCTGATGGCGCGCGTGCGCGACCACCTGGGCTGCGAGCCGGCGCAGGTGTTGTCGGTCGCCACGCGGTTCCCGGTGTGGGAGCACGTCAACCTCCAGCGCGGCGTGGACGCCTACCTGGCGGCCCGCTCGCCCGACGCCGCGTGGTTCGGGGTGAGCGGCCAGCACCGGGGGCACGAGGACATCCTCGGGATGCTCCTCGCCGCACGGCACGGGCAGGCGTACGGGCTCGGGTCCGCCGACTACGCGACCGCCGCCGCCGGGCCCGACGAGAGCGTCGACGTGGTGCAGGTGGGGCTGGTGCCGACCACCGCGCCGGACGGGACGCCGGTGTTCGTCGGGGTGCGCGGCGGGCACGAGTTCGGACCTCCCGCGTGCCGGTTGGAGGTGCTCGCCGCGGACCGGGCGGCGGCCCGCGCGGTCGGGGCCGAGGTGGAGCGGTTGATGCGCGAGCACGACGTGTTCCGCGGCCAGGTGCTGTCGTTCGGCTGGAGCGAGCACCGGGGCAACGAGCTGGTGACGTTCCTGCCCCGCCCCTCGCTGGGCGCGGACGCGGTCGTGCTGCCGGACGGGGTGCTGGAGACCGTCGAGCAGCACGTGGTGGGCATCGCCGAGCACTCGGAACGGCTGCTCGCCGCCGGGCAGCACCTCAAGCGCGGGCTGCTGCTGCACGGCCCGCCCGGCACCGGCAAGACGCACACCGTCCGCTACCTGATGAGCCGGCTGCGGGACACGACGGTGATCGTGCTGACCGGCGCGTCGCTGCGGCTGATCAGCGAGGCGGCGGGGCTGGCCAGGCGGCTCCAGCCGTCGATGGTGGTGGTCGAGGACGTGGACCTGGTCGCGATGGACCGCGGGATGCCCGGCGCGGGCACGAACCCGCTGCTGTTCGCGCTGCTGGAGGCCATGGACGGCATCGGCGCGGACGCGGACGTGACGTTCGTGCTCACCACGAACCGCGCGGACGACCTGGAGCGGGCCCTCGCCGACCGGCCGGGCCGGGTGGACCTGGCGGTGGAGGTGCCGCGGCCCGACGCGGACGGTCGGCGCAGGCTGCTGGAGCTGTACGGGCGGGACGTGGAGCTGACCGCCGACCTCGGGCCGGTGGTCGAGGCCACGGAGGGCGTGACGGCGTCCTTCATCAAGGAGCTGCTGCGCCGGGCCGTGCTGGGCGCCGTGCGCGCGGACCGGGACGCGGACCCGGAGCGGGGCGCGGACCCGGGCGCCGCGCCGGTGATCGGCGACGAGCTGGCCGACATCGCGCGGGCGATGGCCGACGAGCGCGGCTCGCTGACCGGGGTCCTGCTCGGCGGGTCGGAAGGGCCGCGGTCCGGGCCGCTCGCCTCACCGGTCGCGCACCCCGGGGTGACGGTGGCCCGCGCCACGAGGTCCTACCGGACGACCTGAGGGTCCGGCGAGGCGGCCCAAGGGCCGTGCAGGCGCGCCAGGGCACCGCGCCCCACCACGAGCACGTCGTCACCGAGCCGGTGCAGGGCGGTGACGCGCTCACCGGGCCACGTGCGCCCGAGCACGCGCCCGCCCGGCCCCACGGAGTGGACGGTGCCGGCGGCGACCAGGTGCACGCCTCGGTGCGGCAGCACGGACGTGACGGGCGCGCCCGGGTCGAACCGCCAGGCCACCTCGCCGTCGCGCGCGTGGAGCACGGTGCAGCCGTGCCGCTCCGGCTGCCACAGCAGGTCGCCGAGCACGACCGGCGCGACGGGCAGCGGGTCGCCGGGCAGCCGGACCGGGGTGGGGCCGCCGTCGGGCGCGAGCCACGCGAGCAGGTCGCGCCCGCACCGGGCCACGACGTCCGCGCCGACCCGCGCGAACACCGCGCCGTCGCCGGTGGGCAGCGGGCCGGGCAGGGTCCAGCGGACGCGGGTGGCGCCGTCGCGCGCGCCCACCGACCGGACCGAGTCGCCGCCGGGGTCGCCGAGCACGACCGCGTCGCCCACCGCCAGGGGCCGGGTGGCCGGCCGGTCGTCGCGCCACAGCGGCCGACCGGTCGCCAGGTCGAACGCGAGCACCGGCGTGTAGCCGCGCCACCCGCCGACCAGCACCGCGCCACCGGCCACCACGAGGTTCCCGGTGCAGTCGCCCACGTCGGCCCGCCACACCACCCGGCCGGTGGCGAGGTCCAGGCACAGCAGGCACGACGGGGTCGCGGGCAGGACCAGGCACCGGTCACCGGCCACGACCAGCTCGCGCGGCCACGGCCCGACCGGCACGTCCCAGGTGGCCGCGCCCGAGCCCGGGGCCACGCGCACCAGGCGGGTGCCGCGCTCGTGGACGACCACGGCGTCGTCGGTGACGGCGAGCCGGTGGACGCGCTGGTGCAGCGGCCGGCGCCAGAGCGGGGCGGTGGTCACGCACGCAGTCCACCACGCCGCGCCCCCGACCGACCCCCGCCGGCCTCGTTGGAGCCCTCGCCGGAGCCCCGGACGGTGTCGGAGTCCAGCGGCTCGCGAGGGCGGGGCGGCGACCGGCGCGGCACCGGTGATCGACCCGGAACCCCGCGTTCCCACCGCGTCGCCGCGCGTGCCAGGGTGGACGTGGCCGCCGCCCCGGACCCGAGAGGACGGCGGCCCATGCGCGGCACCACCGTGTTGCCCGGAACCCCCTGCGACGCGCCGAGCCGGGGCGCGCCGCCGGTGCACCGGCTGGAGGTGGCCGGGGCGCCGTTCGCCGTGGGCACGTTCGACACCATCGGCCCGATGTCGCGGGCGTCGTTCCCGCACCGGCACACCTTCCACGAGATCGTCTACGTCACCGGCGGCACGGGGGCGCACGTCGTGGACCTCGCGCGGTGGGAGCTGGAGCCGCCGCACCTGTGCGTCATCGCGCCCGGCCAGGTGCACCACTGGGACGGGGCGCGCGACCTCGACGGGTTCGTGGTGCTGTTCACCGACGACTTCCTGCTCGACCACCCGGCCGACCGCGACCTGCTGCGCCGGCTGAGCGCGCGGCCGTGGCTGACGCTGGACGACCCCGGGCCGATCGGGCGGCTGGTCGCCGAGCTGGACGAGGAGCACCGGCGGGGCGGCGAGGAGTCGGTGCTGCGGGCGCTGCTGCACGTGCTGGTGGTGCGGGCGACCCGGCTGCCCGCGACGCCCGCCGCGTCGCCCTCCCCCACCGGCGCCGTGGCCGGGGAGTTCGCCCGGCTGCTGGGGCGCGTCGAGCGGGGGACGTGGTCCGTGCGGGCGTACGCGGAGCGGATCGGCGTGACGCCGGGCCACCTGACCGAAGCGGTGAAGGCCGCCACCGGGCGGACGCCGTCGCAGCTGGTGCGCGAGGCGCGGGTCCGGGAGGCGAAGCGGCTGCTGGCGCGGACGGACCTCAGCGTGCGGCAGGTCGCCGGGCGCGTCGGGTTCGGCGACCCGGCGTACTTCTGCCGCTTCTTCCGGCGCGAGACGGGGACGAGCCCCGGCGGGTTCCGCCGTTCACAGCGGGGATGAGCGGCAACGGCGCCCGCGAGGATCACCACGACGGGCCGGTTGCGTCCCTCGTCCGCGCCCCGCCCGCCTTCGTAGGTTCGGGTGGTCCCGCCGCCGCGCCACCACGTCCCACGAGGAGCAAGCATGGACGCACCAACCCCCGGTGACGACGCGGACGCCCGCCGGCTCGGCAGGCGCCCGGTGCTGCGCGCCGCGCTCGCCGCCGGTGTCGCGCTGCCGGTCGCCCTGATGGGCGTGCCCGCGCTGGCCCGCACCGTCGGTGCGGAGGGCGGCGCGCCGGAGCCGACGCCGCAGTGCGACGACGGCGACGACCCGACCCCGCCGCAGATGGAAGGTCCCTACTTCAAGCCGAACTCGCCCCCGCGCACGACGATGCTCGACGGACCGGGCACGCGGCTCACCGTGTCGGGCTACGTGTTCGGCCTGGCGTGCCAACCGATCGCGGGCGTGCTGCTGGACTTCTGGCAGGCCGACACCAACGGCGTGTACGACAACACCGGTTACCGGTTCCGCGGCCACCAGTTCACCGACGCCCGGGGCGCCTTCACCCTGTCCACGATCGTCCCCGGCCTCTACCCGGGCCGCACGCGGCACCTCCACGTGAAGGTCCAGGCACCCGGCCGGCCGGTCCTGACGACGCAGCTGTACTTCCCGAACGAGCCGCGCAACAACACCGACCCGCTGTTCGACCCGCGGCTGCTGATGACCGTGCAGGACAACGGGACCGGTCGCACGGCCGCGTTCGACTTCGTGCTGGCCGTGCCGGGCACGAGCCCCACGAACCCGACGACCACGACGACCTCGCAGCCCGGCGGCGGCACGTGGGCGGCGGGCACGACCTACGCGGCGGGAGACCGCGTGACCCACGGCGGCGCGGCGTACACGTGCCTCCAGGCGCACCGCGCCCAGCCGGGCTGGGAGCCGCCGAACGCCCCCGCCCTCTGGCGCCGGGCCTGACCGGGAAGCACTCGGCCCCCTCGTCCACGTGGCGAGGGGGCCGGTGTCGTTCCCGGGGCGTCGACGCGGACGGCGCGGTGGAGGACCGGCGTCGTGCGAGGGGGGCGGTAACCGCGCCGGCCCGGTGACGGGCGGCGCACGTGCGACCTGTACGTGCCCCCGGTGCGACTCGAACGCACACTGGACGGATTTTGAGTCCGCTGCCTCTGCCGATTGGGCTACGGGGGCCGGCGGGAGCACTCTACTGGATCAGGGCGCCCCGACCGGGCACGGGGGCGCGCTCAGGAGCGCACCAGGCGGGTGATCGCGGCGGAGGCTTCGGCCAACTTCTCCTCCGCCACCTCACCGCCCTCGGCGACGGCCTGGGCGACGCAGTGCTTCAGGTGCTCGTCCAGCAGTCCCAGGGAGACCGCCTGGAGTGCCTTGGTGGCCGCGGAGATCTGGGTCAGGACGTCGATGCAGTACTCGTCGTTCTCGACCATGCGCTGGAGACCGCGGACCTGTCCCTCGATGCGCCGGAGGCGCTTGAGGTACGCGTCCTTGTCCGCCGTGTAGCCGTGCATCGCTCCCGACCTTCCCTACCCTGGGCGGGTACCGGACCCCAGGATAGGCCACTCGACCGAGTGTGACGGGCACCACGGGGGCGTTCGGGCAGCCTCGCATTTCAGCCCGTGTGGTTTAGCCCGTGAAATGACCCGTCCGGGGGCATCTAGTCACATTTTCCCGCCGAAAGGTTAGGCGATATTCCTCTCGTGCACTATGGTGACCCCCGAAGCGTGTGGCGCAGAACAAGTCGAGGGCAGCACGCGCTATGCGAGCACACACGGAGGAACAGTGGCACAGCAGACCGTCGTCCAACTCATCGACGACCTCGACGGCAGCGAAGCCGCCGAGACCGTGACCTTCGCGCTGGACGGAGTGGAGTACTCCATCGACCTCTCCAAGGACAATGCGGACAAGCTCCGCGAGTCCCTGGCCGACTTCGTCGCCAAGGCACGCCGTGCGGGTGGGCGCAAGCAGCGCAAGGGCACCGGCAAGAGCACGGTAAAGGCTGGTGACAAGGCCCAGGCGCAGGCCATTCGCGACTGGGCTCGGGCGCAGGGCCACCAGATCTCCGACCGAGGCCGCATTCCCCAGGGCCTGGTCGTGCAGTTCCAGGAAGCGCACGCCTCCTGACCTGCGGGGCAACCGTTCTCCCCTGCGGTGGGTCACCCCTTGCCGCAGGGGAAACCGCAGGTCACGTCACGCGCGGTCGGGGAAGCCCGGGCCGAGCACCCTGAGCAGGGCGGTCGCCTTCACGGCGGTCTCCTCGAATTCCTCCGCCGGGTCGGACAGGGCGATGACGGCGCCCCCGACCCCGAAACTCACCTTGTCGCGGTCCACGACCAGCGTCCTGATGACGATGCTGAAGTCGGCCGTTCCGGACAGTGAGAAGTATCCGAGCGCCCCGGAGTAGACCCCGCGCGGCCCGGCTTCCAGGCCGTCGATGATCTGCATTGTCCGGATCTTGGGCGCGCCGGTCATGGACCCGCCCGGGAAGGCGGCCCTAACCACCCCGGTGGCGGTACTGCCGGAACGCAGTCCGGCCCGAACCGTGCTGACGAGCTGGTGCACGGTCGCGTAGCTCTCCACCTCGAAGATCCTGGGCACCCCGACGCTGCCGACTTCCGCGCAATGGCCCAGATCATTGCGCACGAGGTCCACGATCATGAGGTTCTCCGCCCGGTCCTTCGCGCTGGTGGCCAAGGCCCCCCGCAAAGCGCGGTCCTCCTCCGCCGTCGCCCCGCGCGGTCGCGTCCCCTTGATTGGTTCGGATTCGACGACACCCTGTCGGTCGACCCGGATGAACCGCTCGGGTGAAGTGCTGAGCACGGAGAGCGCACCGAAACGGAGCAGTGCTCCGAACGGGGCGGGGCTTTCCGCACGCAGGAACCGGTAGGTGTCCCACGGGTCGAGGGCGCCACGCCACGTGACGGTGTTCGTCAGGCACACCTCGTAGCTCTCGCCGGCCGTGATGGCCTCCTGGCAGGCCGCGATGAGCTTGAGGTACTGCGTGCGGCCGTGGCGGAGTTCGACGGAGTCCGCGCGGGGGCGTTCCGGGGACGTCCCGGGGAGCCCGTCCGGGGACGCCGGGAAATCGCGCAGGAATGCCTCCGTTCGGTCCAACCAGCCGTCGTCGTCGGTCAACGCGAGCAGGTGGCAGCACCGCGATCGGTGGTCGAAAACGACCGCGCGGTCGGCGAACACGAATGCCGCATCAGGCTGCTCCGAACGGTGGGCGGCGTCACCGCCGCATTCGGCCTTCAGCTCGTAGCCGAGGTAGCCGACCCAGCCGAGGGCGAAGTCGAACGGGACGTCGGGCTGCTCGACCCGCCACTCCGCCAGGTCGGCCTCCAGCCAGTCCAGGAACGGCCCGGGGTGCGCCACACCGTCGACGGTCACCTCGCCCGCCCCCACGTCGTAGGTCGCCACGCGGGCCAGCGGGCCGGAGGCGTCGCCCATGACGGAGAAGCGGCCCCGGTCGCCGGGGAGGCTGCTGTCGAGCCAGAACGCGTCCGGGGAGGCGCCGTGGAGCGCCTCGAACACGGCCTCGGGCGGCGGGTGGGCCTCGACCCGGCGGACCAGCACGACGCGGCCCGGGGCGCGCACGGGGGCAGCGGGGACCGTGGGGGCGACAGGGGTGCCAGGGGCGGCAGGGGCACCAGGGGCGGCGGGGGCGGCGGGGGCACCGGGGGCGGGGACGGCCCGGGCTGAACCGGCGAAGGCGGCGGCAGCGGCGTCCGGGACGGCTGGGGGCGCGAGGGCGGAGTGCGGCGCGGGGCCGGGGTGCGGCGCGGCGGCCGACGTGAGGTCGCGGAAGTTCGCGAGCAGGTCGCGGCCGTGCTCGGTGCACACCGACTCGGGGTGGAACTGCACGCCCCACCGCGGGCGCTCGCGGTGCCGCACGGCCATCAGCACGTCGTCCGACGCGGACCACGCGACCGGTTCGAGGGACGCGGGCAGGTCGGAGACGGCGAGCGAGTGGTAGCGGACGACGGCCAGGGGCGACGGCAGGCCGGCGAACAGGTCGACGCCGGTGTGGCGGACCCGGTCGACGACGCCGTGCCGGGGCGTGACCAACCCCACGGCGGCGCCGTGCGCGAGGCACAGGGCCTGGTGGCCGAGGCAGACGCCGAGCAGCGGCAGGTCGGCGTGCTCGACGACGGCGCGGCCCAGGCCGAGGTCGGCGTCGCGCTGCGGGCGGCCGGGGCCGGGGCCGACCACCACGTTGTCGAACGAGGCCAGGTCGGACAGCCGGAACCGCGGGTCGTCGTTGGTGACGACGACCGGCTCGCGCCCGTTCACCTCGGCCAGGAGCTGGAACAGGTTGAACGTGAACGAGTCGTGGTTGTCGATGAGCAGGGTCCGCATGGCGACCAGCACGGTACCTGCCGGAACACCCGTGCGGACGAGCCTGGGAGGCCGGACACACCGGCCTCCCGGGTGCGCTCAGTCCAGGTGGAACGCGGGGTCGACGGCGACCCCGGCGAGCTGCTGCGGGGTCAGCGGCGGCCCGGCGAGCGCGGGCCCCGCGGCGACCGGGTGGCGCCGCGACTGGCCGACGACCACGAGCGTGCCGTCGGCGTGCCGGTGGATCGCGGTCTGCTCGAAGTCGACGTCGGCGCCCTGGGCGGTGACCACGGGCACCTCCACCCCGTCGACCCGGACGAGGTCGCACCTGCCCGTGCCCTCCACGGGGTACGGCCCGGAGATGGCCAGGCCGCAGCCGGACAGCTCCCGCACCCCGGTGTTGCCCCTGGTCTCGACCCGGACCAGCACCCGGCCGACGCCGGCCCCGCCGCCCTGCCCGGACACGGGGGCGTCGACCAGGTACTCCCAGACCTGGAGGTCGCCGGCGTGGTCGAGGAACTGGGCCTGGGTGCGCGGTGCGGCGCCGCCCCTCTCCTGCGCGATCGAGCCGACGGGCAGCGCCCCGGCGAGGGCGTTCAGCAGGCCGCTGCCCTTGGCGGCCCGCGGGCCGCTGGTCGCCGTGCGGTCGGTCTGCCCGTCGGGCCACGGCCGCTCGGTCGACCCCGTCGGGGGCACGCCCGTGCCGGTGGTGGTCGTGGTGGTGGTCATGGTGGTCGTGGTGGTGACCGCCGGCGCTCCGGAGGACGACCGCGCCGCCTCCACCGGGCCCGGTCCGCCCCCCGCGAGGGACGGCACCACGACCGCGCCGACCGCGATGCCCACCACGGCGAGGCCGGCGACCCCGGCGCCCCACGTCGTCCGGCGGCGGCGGTCGGCCCGGCGCGCCGCGGCCAGCGCGGCCCGCGCGTCCATCGGCGGTGGCGGGCTGCTCGCCGCCACGACGTCGCGCATCGCCCTCGTCAACTCCTGCTCGTTCATCGCACCTGCGCTCCCTGCCGGGGGTTGACCAGGCCGCGCAGCGTCCGCAGCCCCCGCGCGGCCTGGCTCTTGACGGTTCCTTCCGAACAACCCAGCGCCCTGGCGGTCTCCTCGACCGACAGGTCCTCCCAGTACCGCAGCACGAGGACGGCGCGCTGCCTGGGCGGGACCCGGGCCAGCGCCGCGAGCAGCACCAGCCGGTCCTCCGCCGAGCCGCTCGGGGTGGCCGCCACGTCGGCGGTCTCCCCGCTCACCCGTTCCCTGCGGAACCAACCCCGGCGCAGCTCGGACACGAAGGTCCGCACCAGGGTCTGCCGGGCGTAGGCGTCGAGCGCGTCGTGCCGGGTTATCCGCCTCCAGGCCACGTACAACTTCGTGAACGTCGTCTGGACCAGGTCCTCGGCCCGGTGCCAGTCGCCGCACAGCAGGTACGCCGTGCCGCGCAGGGCCTCGGACCGCGCCGCGAAGTACTCCGCGAACGCGGTGTCCCGATCACTCATTCGTCCTCCCCATCCCGCGGTACGGGGTAGTCACGCACGCGGGCGGTCGGGGGGTTGCACGGGAAGTTCGGGATTCGTGGAAACTGGGTGCACCACCACCCAGGAGGCTCGGCTTGTTCTTCTTCCTGCTGCTCGCGGTCGTGATGGGCGCGTTCCACTACTACACCTGGAAACGGGTCGTGCGGGACACGACCAGGCCCGGTCGCGGGCGCCTGGTCGGCACGGTCGCGGTCGCGGTGGCGTACCTGCTGGTGATGGGCGCGCTGGTGGTGACCCGGACCGGCGGCGTGGGCGCGTTCGTGGCGTGGCCCGGCTTCGTGCTGCTGGCGTGCGCCTTCTACTCCGTGCTGGTGCTGGGCCTGCTGGAGGTGCCGCGGGCGCTGCTGCTGCGGCGGGCGCGGCGCGGCCGGGTGGCGGCGGCGGTCCGCGCGCCGGCCGTGACCCCGGACGCGGCGGTGGACGCCGACGAGGCCCTGCTCGACCCGGTGCCCGAGGCCCCGGAGGTCGACGAGGGCCGCCGGCTGTTCCTGGCCCGGTCCCTCGCGGTCGCGAGCGGCGTGGCCACGGTCGGCGTCGTCGGTTACGGGACCACGCAGGCACTGGGCGCCCCGGTGGTGAAGCGCGTCCCGGTGGCGCTGGCGAAGCTGGACCCGAGGCTGTCGGGCTACCGGATCGCGGTGGTCAGCGACATCCACCTGGGGCCGCTGCTGGGCCGCTCGCACACCGAGCGGATCGTGCACTTGATCAACGAGCAGCAGGTGGACCTGGTGGCGATCGTCGGCGACCTCGTCGACGGCTCGGTCGAGGAGCTGGGCGAGGCGGCGGCCCCGCTGCGCGACCTGGTGAGCACGCACGGCAGCTTCTTCGTCACCGGCAACCACGAGTACTACTCCGGCGCGGAGCAGTGGATCGGCGAGGTGGAGCGGCTCGGCGTCAACGCGCTGCGCAACGAGCGGCTGACCGTCGAGCGGGCCGGCGCGACGTTCGACCTGGCGGGTGTGAACGACGTCACGGGCGAGGGCTTCGGCGACGCGCCCGACTTCGCCCGCGCCCTCGACGGCCGCGACACGAGCACGCCCGTCGTGCTGCTGGCGCACCAGCCGGTGCAGGTGCGGGAGGCCGCGAAGCACGGCGTGGACCTCCAGCTGTCGGGCCACACGCACGGCGGGCAGATGTTCCCGTTCCACCTGGCGGTGGGGCTCCAGCAGCCGATGCGCAGCGGCCTGGAGACGATCGACGGCACCCAGGTCTACACGTCCAACGGCGCCGGGTTCTGGGGGCCGCCGGTGCGCGTGGGCGCGCCGCCGGACATCTCCGTCGTGGAGCTGCGTCACAACTCCGCCGGCCGGTAGCGCTTTTTCCCCCTTCGGCGCGTACTGTGGACCGCCGTGCCCGAAGACGGTCAGACCGTGCCTGAACACGGTTGCGGAGGGGGACCCCTAGCGAGATGACGAAGAGCTTTGCCGACGATCGGCTACGCGAGGCAACAGCTCGTATTCGTCGTTTCCTGGAGCACGACCGACCGGACACCCCCTGCCTGGTCATCGACCTGCCGACGGTCCGCGACCGGTTCGCCGCGATCCGCGTGGCCCTGCCGCGGGTGGCGGTCTTCTACGCGGTGAAGGCGAACCCCGCGCCCGAGGTGGTCGAACTGCTGGCCGCCGAGGGCTCGTGCTTCGACGTCGCCAGCCCCGCCGAGATCGACCTGTGCCTGGCGCGGGGCGCCGCGCCGTCGGCGATCTCGTACAGCAACCCGATCAAGAAGGCCCGTGACGTCGCGTACGCGTTCGGTCGCGGGGTGCGGTTGTTCGTCTCGGACAGCGAGCAGGACGTGCGGGCGATCGCCGAGCACGCGCCGGGCTCGTCGGTGCTGCTGCGCATCGTGGTGGAGAGCCGCGGCTCGACCTACCCGTTCGGCAAGAAGTTCGGCTGCGCGCCGGAGATGGCCGCCGACCTGCTGCGGCTGGCCGCCGAGCTGGGGCTGACGCCGCTGGGCGTGGCGTTCCACGCCGGGTCGCAGCAGCTCGACCCGACCGGCTGGGACGGCGCGATCGCCGACGCCGCCGGGGTCGTGCTCGAGCTGCGCGCCGAGGGCCTGCCGGTGACGACGCTGAACCTGGGCGGCGGCCTGCCCGCCGGGTACCTGGAGCAGCCGCCGCCGCTCGCCGAGTACGGCGCGGCCATCACCGACGCGATCAGCCGGCACTTCGGCGACTTCGAGCCGAGCGTCATGGTCGAGCCCGGCCGCGCGGTGGTCGCCGAGTCGGGGCTGATCCGCTCCGAGGTCGTGCTGGTGGCGAAGAAGTCCTATTCGGACGAACAGCGCTGGGTGTTCCTCGACGTCGGCCGCTACGGCGGCCTCGCGGAGACCGAGGGCGAGGCCATCGCCTACCCGCTGGTCACGTCGAAGGACGGCGGCCCCACGGGTCCGGTGGTCATCGCCGGGCCGACGTGCGACGCCGACGACGTGCTGTACCAGCACACCGTCTACCAGCTGCCGCTGGACCTGCGCGCGGGCGACCACGTCGACCTGCTCGGCGCGGGCGCCTACACGGCCAGCTACTCCTCGGTGGCCTTCAACGGCTTCCCGCCGCTGGCCACCCACTGCGTGCGGTGAGCACGCCCCCGTACCGCTCCACCCCTCCTGAAGATGTTTGGAGTGATTGATGTCCGGACTCCCGTGCGAACCCGAGCCGGTTGGCTTGTTCGCAGGACAGCACGTGCTCGCCGAGTTGGAAGGCGTGAGCCCGGAACTGCTCGACGACGAGCAGTTCCTCAAGCACGCGCTCGGTGAAGCGCTCACCCAGGCTGACGCCACGGTGTTGGAGGTGGTCTCCAAGCAGTTCGAGCCGCAAGGGGTCACCGTGCTGGCCCTGTTGTCGGAGTCGCACGCGTCCATCCACACGTACCCCGAGGTGGGGGCCGTGTTCGTGGACGTGTTCACCTGCGGCACGCGCGCCAAACCCGCGCTCGCGGTGCAGCTCCTGGCGGAAGCGCTCGGTGCTGTGTCCGCACGGACGGACATGATCAGCCGGGGTCACCGCGTCCCCGCGCTCGTCGGTGAGGAGAAGTCGTGACCGGGGAACCCGTCAACACCGAGGTGATCCGCGAGCCGCTGGCGGCCGGGATGACCAGGCACTGGGACGTCGACGAGGTCGTGGTCGACGCGAAGACCGAGTTCCAGCACCTGGTGATCGCCCGCACCGCGCAGGGGTTGTCGCTGTTCTGCGACGACGACCGGCAGAGCACCGAGTTCAGCCAGCTGACCTACCACGAGGCGCTGATGGTCCCGGCGCTGCTGCTGGCCGACCGCGTCGACCGGGTGCTGGTCATCGGGTCGAGCGAGGGCGTGGTGTGCCGGATGGCGGTGGCCGCCGGCGCGTCGGTGGTCGACCACATCGACATCGACGAGCAGGCCGTGAAGCTGTGCGCCGAGCACCTGCCGTACGGCTACACGACCGACGAGCTGGCCGCCGCCGAACGGGGCGAGGGTCCCGTGCGGGTGCGCTACATCGACGGCTACGAGTACATCCGCACCACCTCCGAGCGCTACGACATCGTCCTGGTGGACCTGCCGGACGAGCGCGAGGAGGAGGCGCAGCACAACCGCCTGTACGGCGCGGAGTTCCTGGCCATGTGCAAGGCGCTGCTCACGCCGGGCGGCGTCGTGGTGTCCCAGGCGGGCTGCCAGACGATGTGGCGCAACACCACCCTGATCCGCATGTGGGAGCGGTTCAACGAGGTGTTCGGCACGGTCGCGTACTACGGCTCGGACGAGCACGAGTGGGCGTACCTGTTCGGGCGCGCCGACGAGGTGGCCGACCCGACCGCGCTGATGGTCGAGCGGCTGCCGGCGTGCGGCTACCAGCCGGAGTCGATCGACGACCTGGCCCTGGTGGGCAACTCCATCCCGCCCTACCGGGTGCGCAACTCCGTGGCCTGAGCGCCACGACGAGGGGGCCGTCCCGCGTGCGGGACGGCCCCCTCCGCCGTTCTCCGGGGCCGGCCCCGGTCAGGCGAGCGCGGTGCGCAGGAAGTCGACCTGGAGCAGCAGCAGGTTCTCCGCGACCTGCTCCTGCGGGGTCATGTGGGTCACGCCCGACAGCGGCAGCACGGTGTGCGGCCGGCCCGCGGCGAGCAGCGCGCTGGACAGCCGCAGGGTGTGCGCGGCGACCACGTTGTCGTCGGCCAGGCCGTGCACGATCATCAGCGGGCGCTCCAGCTTCGCGGCGTCCGCGATGAGCGAGTTGGCCTCGTACACCTCGGGCCGCTCGTCCGGGTGACCCAGGTAGCGCTCGGTGTAGTGGGTGTCGTACAGGGCCCAGTCGGTGACCGGCGCGCCCGCGATGCCCGCGTGGAAGACGTCCGGGCGGCGCAGCACGGCCAGCGCCGCCAGGTAGCCGCCGTAGGACCAGCCGCGGATGGCCACCCGGGTCAGGTCCAGGTCGGGGTGGTCGGCGGCGACCGCGTGCAGGGCGTCCACCTGGTCGTCGAGGGTGGCGCCGGCGAAGTCGAACGCGATGGCGCGCTCCCACCCCGGTCCCCGGCCCGGGGTGCCCCGGCCGTCCACGACGAGCACGGCGAAGCCCTGGTCGGCCAGCCACTGCGAGGTCAGGTAGGCGTTGCGGGCGGCGACGACGCGCTGGGCGTGCGGCCCGCCGTACGGGTCGAGCAGCACCGGCAGCTTCGTGCCCGGCACGTGGTCGCGCGGGAACAGCAGCGCGGCGCGCAGGTCGCGCTCGCCGGCGGTCAGCAGCGTGACGCGCGGGGTGAGGACGGGCCGCTCGGCGTGGTTGGCGATCCCGTGGCCGGTCGACGCGGTCACCTTCACGCCGAAGTGGTCCAGGCCCGACGAGGTCAGCAGCAGCACGCCGCCGCCGCGCACCGCGCCGTGCACGCCGTCCTCGGCGGACAGCCGCGTGGGACCGTTCCCGTCCACCAGGAACACGTGCGTCCGCGTCGGGTCGTCGGTGGAGGCGGTGACGAGCACGCCGTCCGCTCCCACGTCCAGCACGGAGCGCACCTGGAAGCCGTCCGGCGTCCACGGCCGGTCGCCGACGACCAGCCGGTTCGCGCCGTCCACCGGCAGCACGCGCAGCAGCTCGCCGTCCGGCGTCCAGCGCGGCGAGCCGGGCACCAGCTCCAGCCAGTGCGGGTCGACGTCGTCGGCCAGCACCTCGGTGGCGCCGGTGTCCGGGTCCACCGCGAGCACCCGCACGCGGCGCTGGTCGCGGGTCTGGACCTGCACCAGCGGCCGGCCGTGGGAGGACCACACCGCCGTGGTCAGGTACGGGAACGCCTCGCGGTCCCACTCGACGTCGACCCGCCCGTCGCGGTCCGCGCCGAGGACCGACAGCGTGACGGTGGCGTTGGGCGTGCCGGCCGCCGGGTAGGCGATTTCGGTGGCCGGGGTGGCGGGGTTGGCCGGGTCGGCGATGTACCAGCGGCGCACCGGGGCGTTGTCGACGCGGGCGGCCAGCACGCGCGCGCCGTCCGGGGAGAACCAGTAGCCGCGGTAGCGGTGCATCTCCTCGGCCGCGATGAACTCGGCCAGGCCCCAGGTGACCTCGTCGCCGTCCGGCGCGGCGGCGACCCGGTCCGCGCCGGTGCCCAGGTCCACGACGTGCAGCGCGCCGTCGGCGACGTACCCGACGCGGCGGCCGGTCGGGTCCAGGCGGGGGTCGACGACCGGGCCCGCGGCGGGCAGCTCGCGCACCGCGCCGGTGGCCAGCTCGACCACGAACAGCCGCCCGGACAGCGCGAACACCGCCTGCCGCACGTCCGCGTCCGTCGAGTAGCCCACGATGCCCGCGGCCTGCTCCCGGGTGCGCTCGCGGCGGGCCCGCTCCTCCGGCGACAGGTCCTCGGGGTCGGTCAGCAGGGTCGCCGGGTCGACCAGCAGCGCCTCGGTCCCGGTCGCCGTGTCGAACGCCCACAGGCCGTTCGCCCGGCCCGTCGCCGAGGCGGTGCGGAGGAAGTACGCGGTCGAGCCGTCGGGCGCGACGGTGAACGTCCGGGGTGCCCCGAGGGTGAACCGCTGGGTGCGCGCGTGCTGGCGCGGGAAGGAGGTCTCGTTGCCCACCCGGACACCCTATGTCCCCCGTGACCGCGGCCGGGTGCTGTCCGCAGTCCTGCGCCCCCTCGTACCTACGATCGAATGGTTCTCGGACCGGGGGCACCGACCCGCTCCTACAGTGGTCGTCGTGGACGACGCGCTGGTCGCGCAGAACCGGACGATCGTGCTGGTCGACGTGGAGGGCTTCGGCGACCGGCGGCGCACCAACCCGAGCCAGGTGGCGGTGCGCGCCGGGCTCTACTCCGCGCTGCGGCGGGCGTTCGCCGAGGCGGGTCTCCCGTGGGAGCTGTGCGACGTGGAGGACCGGGGCGACGGCGCGTTCGTCCTCGTGCCGCGGGACGTGCCGAAGTCCCTCGTCGCCGAGCGCCTGCCGGCGGCCCTGGCGCGCGCTCTCGTCGCGCACAACGCCGGCCGGCCCGCGCGCGAGCGGATCAGGCTGCGGCTCGCGCTGCACGCGGGCGAGGTGCACCGCGACGGGCACGGCTGCACGTCGGTCGCGGTGAACCACGCGTTCCGCCTGCTCGACGCCCGACCGCTCAAGGAGGCCCTGGCCGGCTCCCCCGGCGTGCTCGCCCTGATCACGTCGGACTGGTTCTACGAGGAGGTCGTGCGGCAGAGCGACGTGCTCGACGCCGCCACGTTCCGCCCGGTGCGGGTGGTGGTGAAGGAGACCGCCGCCGGGGCGTGGGTCGCGCTGCCCGACCACCCGTTCCCGCGGGCCGCGCCCGGGTCGCGGCGCACGCGGCGCCGGGGCGCGCTCGTCGCGGCGTGCGCGGTGCTGCTGTCGGTGCTGCCCGCCGCCGCCGACACCGCGGCCGACACCGCCGCCGCGCCGGCCGTCGAGGTTGTGGGCGTCGGGGAACCCGTCGCGGGGGCCGCCGAGCACCTGGCGCACCTGGTGAACTCGGCGAGCGGGAAGTGCTTGTCCCGCAACGGTCCCCTCAGCAACCCGGGCGACTCGGAACGGGTCGGGCAGCCCGTCTACCAGTGGTCGTGCGCCGGGTCGCACGACCTCGGGCACGTCGTCGTGCTCACCCCGGTCGGCGCGGCGGGCTGGCTGGTGCGCAGCAGCGCGCGGGCCGACCTGTGCCTGACCGCCGACGGCAGCCCCGGCGTGGAGCAGCGCTACCAGGTGTGCGACCCCGGCGACGACCGCGCGGTGTGGCGGCTGCGGCCGGTGCGCGGCAGGCCGGCGGGGCACGTCGTGGTCGAGAACGCCAACACCGGCGGGTGCCTGTCGCACCAGGGCGGCGACCCGGAGGTGCACGTCCAGGTGTTCCAGCGGGCGTGCCGTCCCCTGGCCGACGCGGACGTCGGGTGGTCGGTGGTCCCCTACGCGCTGCCCGGTCGGGTGGGGTGCGCCGCGGGTCCGGTGCACGGCCGGCTGGTCGACCACGAGACCGGCGCCCGGGCCGTCGACGTGTCGCTCACCCCCGTCGGCCCGTCCGCGCACGGGTGCGTCGTCACCGTCGGCGGACCGGGCGCGACGTGCCTGGGCGCGACCGGCGACCCGCGCCCGACCGACGCGGCGTGGGGGCCGTGCCACCGGGGACCCGGCGGGCGGTGGGTCGTGCGGCGGGCGGGCGAGGAGGGCGGCCGGACGTGGTCGTGGCTGCACCCGGCCGGCGACCTGAGCCGGTGCCTCACCGCGGTGGGCGACGCGGTGGCGGTGCGGCCGTGCGGCGGGGACTGGCTCCAGCAGTGGCACGTCGGCTAGTCGACCCACCCGGTGCGGCGGTCCTCGGCGACCCCTGTCTTGGCGCGGCTCCCGGCGCGGAGGTGAACCGACGCCGTGACGGGGCCGTAATCGTCGTTGGAGCGATTGACGGACCGAGGAGGAGTTGAGTGTGATCCGACGAAACCGCGTCGCCATCGCCGTAGCCGGTGGAATGGCGGCCGTGCTCGCACTGGTCATGTGGACGTCCAACACCACCGTGCTCCAGGGCACGAACGTCGCGCAGACCGAGCAGGTGGGCGTCGCGGCCCAGGGCGACTACGGCGACGTCCAGAAGCCCTTGGCCCCTCCGACCAGCGAGGAGTCCGCGCCCGCCGAGGAGGGACCCGCAGAGGAGGAGCCCGCCGCGGGCGCCCCGGAGGGTCAGGCCGCGCCCGCGCCGTCGGGTCCCCGGGTCAGCCTGGTGGGCAAGAGCGTGCCCAAGATGGGCGACGTCGTGCAGGACGGCGACGGCCGCACGCTGTACCGGTTCGACAAGGACACCGCGAAGCCCGCGAAGTCCAACTGCGAGGACCAGTGCGCGGTGACGTGGCCGCCGCTGCTGTCCAACGGCGACGCGCCCGCGTTGCAGGGCGTCGACCCGGCGCTCGTGTCGACGGTCGAGCGCGCCGACGGTTCGAAGCAGGTCACCCTCGACGGCTGGCCGCTCTACACCTACGCGAAGGACGAGGCCCCGGGCCAGTGGAAGGGCCAGGGCGTGGGCGGCACCTGGTTCGTGGTGCAGCCCAACGGGAAGCGCAACGTCGAGTGCCTCCCGCCGGGGGTGACCGCTCCCGGCGTGTGACCCGGAGGTCCACTGCGGAACGCCCTGATCCCCCGGCCCGGGGTTGGCCGGGGGATCAGGGCGTGGTGCAGCGGTCCTCAGAGGACGCGCGCG
Source organism: Saccharothrix sp. DSM 118769 (assembly GCF_052936295.1). NCBI lineage: Bacteria > Bacillati > Actinomycetota > Actinomycetes > Pseudonocardiales > Pseudonocardiaceae > Saccharothrix > Saccharothrix sp. DSM 118769. The sequence goes on from NZ_CP193627.1 coordinate 8,065,930, forward strand.
GCCTCGTCGAAGTCCAGGCGCGGGTTGCGGGGCCGGTAGCCGGACTCGTCGGCGTGGCCGATGTTGACGACCACCAGCGGCTGCTGCGCCGTGCCGGCCAGGAACTCCGCGCGCACGCCCTCGGCGTCGAACCCGCTCATCGGGCCCGCGGCGAGGCCGGCGGCGCGCACGCCCACGATGAAGTAGCCGACCTGGAGCAGGGCGTTGGTGCGGGCCATCCCGGCGCGGGCGGTGTCGTCGGCGAACGCCTGCCGGGCGTTGGGGAAGTGCGGGAACGTCTTCGCCATGTGCTCGGGGAAGTCGGCGTCGGCGCTCAGCACGGCCACCACGGGCGCGGTGCGCGTCTTCTCGCGGTTGCCCTCGGCCATGTGCGGGGCCAGGCGTTCCTTGGCCTCCTCCGAGCGCAGGAACAGCACCCGCAGCGGCTGGCTGTTCATCGCCGTCGGACCCCACTTGACCAGCTCGTGGACCTGGCGCAGCTGCTCGTCGGTCACCGGCTCGGCGGTGAACGCGTTGGCCGTGCGGGCCTCGCGGAACAGCAGGTCCTGGGCGTCGGCGGACAGCGCGAGGGAGTCGAGGGTCGCGGTCATGGGTCCTTCTTCCGGTTGTCCCGTGCGTCGTGCACACGGGACAACCGGTTGAAGGCTCAACTTATTTCAGGCGGTGGCCGCGCTCACAGGCTCGGGTAGAGCGGGTGCTTGGCCGCCAGCACCTCGACGCGCGACCGCAGGTCCGCCAGGTCGGGCGACGGCTGGAGCGCGGCGGCGATGATCTCGGCCACCTCGGCGAAGTCCGCCGCGCCGAAGCCGCGGGTGGCCAGCGCGGGCGTGCCGACGCGCAGGCCGGAGGTCACCATCGGCGGGCGCGGGTCGTTCGGCACCGCGTTGCGGTTGACCGTGATGCCCACCTCGTGCAGCCGGTCCTCGGCCTGCTTGCCGTCCAGCTCGGACGCCACCAGGTCGACCAGCACCAGGTGCACGTCGGTGCCGCCGGTGAGCACCTTCACGCCCGCCGCCGCCGCGTCGGGCCGCGACAGGCGCTCGGCGAGGATCTTCGCGCCCTCGACGGTGCGCCGCTGCCGGTCGGCGAACTCGGGCGACGCGGCGTGCTTGAACGCCACCGCCTTGCCCGCGATCACGTGCTCCAGCGGACCGCCCTGCTGACCGGGGAACACCGCCGAGTTGATCTTCTTGGCGAGGTCGGCCTCGTTGGTCAGGATCACGCCGCCGCGCGGGCCGCCGAGCGTCTTGTGCGTGGTCGTCGTCACGACGTGCGCGTGCGGCACCGGGCTCGGGTGCAGGCCCGCCGCCACCAGGCCGGCGAAGTGCGCCATGTCGACCATCAGGTACGCGCCCACCGAGTCGGCGATGCGGCGGAACTCGGCGAAGTCCAGCTGCCGCGGGTAGGCCGACCAGCCCGCCACGATCAGCTTCGGCTTCGCCTCCTGCGCCAGCCGCTCGACCTCGGCCATGTCGACCCGGCCGTCGGCCTCCGACACGTGGTAGGGCACGACGTTGTAGAGCTTGCCGGAGAAGTTGATCCGCATGCCGTGCGTCAGGTGCCCGCCGTGCGCCAGGTCCAGGCCCAGGATCGTGTCGCCCGGCTGGAGCAGGGCGAACATCGCGCACGCGTTGGCCTGCGCGCCCGAGTGCGGCTGCACGTTGGCGAAGCCCGCCCCGAACAGCCCCTTGACCCGCTCGATCGCCAGCCGCTCGATGACGTCGACGTTCTCGCAGCCGCCGTAGTAGCGCCGGCCGGGGTAGCCCTCGGCGTACTTGTTCGTCAGCACCGAGCCCTGCGCCTGGAGCACCGACACCGGCGTGAAGTTCTCCGAGGCGATCATCTCCAGCGTGCTCTGCTGCCGGTGCAGCTCGGCGGCGACGGCGTCCGCGACCTCCGGGTCGAACTCCGCGAGGGAGGTGTTGAAGTGCTCGGACATGGGATCTCTCTCCTAGTCAGCTCGGGCGGTCAGCTCGGGCGCTTGTAGAACGGCAGCGCGACGACCTCGACGGGCTCGCGCTTGCCGCGGACGTCGACGGACAGCTCGGTGCCGGGCTCGGCGTGCCCCTCGGCCACGTAGGCCATGGCCACCGAGTAGCCCAGGGTCGGCGACAGCGCGCCGCTGGTCACCTCGCCGATCGGGGTGCCCCCCGCGTCCAGCACGGGGTAGCCGTGCCGGGGGGCGCGGCGGGAGGTGGTCTTCAGGCCGACGAGGACCTGGCGCACGCCCTCGGCCGCGGTGGCGGCCAGGGCGTCGCGGCCGACGAAGTCGCCCGGCTTGTCGAGCTTCACCACGCGGCCCAGGTTGGCGTGGAACGGGGTGCGGTCCCGGCCCAGCTCGTTGCCGTACAGCGGCATCCCGGCCTCCAGGCGCAGGGTGTCGCGGCAGCCGAGCCCGGCGGGCCTGAGGTCGTGCTCCCGGCCGGCCTCCAGCAGCGCCCGCCACACGTGCGCGGCGTCGTCCGGGGCGGTGAACAGCTCGAAGCCGTCCTCGCCGGTGTAGCCGGTGCGGGCGAGCAGCACGGGCCTGCCCGCCACCTCGGTCGGGTAGGAGGCGTAGTACTTCACCCCGGCCAGGTCGGTCGGGGTGAGGCCGGCCAGGATCTCGGTGGACCGCGGCCCCTGCACGGCGAGCAGCGCGTAGTCGGTGGAGCGGTCCTCGACGGTGGTGTCGAAGCCCTTCGCCCGCTCGACCAGCGCCTCGAACACGACGGCCGCGTTGGACGCGTTGGCCACGACCAGGTACTCCTGGTCACCCGTGCGGTAGACGATCAGGTCGTCGACGACGCCGCCGTCGGCCTCGCAGATCATCGTGTACCGGGCGCGTCCCACGCCGATCGCCGACGCGTGGCCGACCAGGGCGTGGTCCAGCGCGGCGCCCGCACCCGGCCCGGTCAGCACGATCTCGCCCATGTGCGTCAGGTCGAACAGGCCCGCCGAGGTGCGCACCGCGCGGTGCTCGGCCAGCTCGCTGTCGTAGCGCAGCGGCATCCGCCAGCCCGCGAAGTCGGTGAACAGTGCGCCCAGGGCCTCGTGCTCGGCGTGCAGGGGCGTGCGTCGGCTTTCCATCAGGCGGGGTCCTCCCAGGGTGCGGGCATGCCGGTAGCGCCGACCGGTCGGGTCGGCGGGCACGGGTGAAGGGTGACACGGTCCATCGGAGACTCCTCGTCGAAGAAGCCTCCCCCTCTGTCATGAGCCTGAGAGCTTCGCCGCTGCCGGTGAGCGGCTTGCACCGTGGGCGAGGCGCACCGGGTGCGCCTGCTTTCCAGAGTTGCCTTCGTCGGGCGGTAGCTGTGCCTGAGAGATTCCGGGGAGGAGTTGCTCCTTCGGCGCCCCGACTGGTGGGGACTCTCCCGCGCGACATCGACGGCCGTGTTCAGTTGGTACCGCCAGACGCTAGATGTGCCTGGTGGCCGGGGTCAACCCGCCGCGTCACAGGGCTTTCTCGGCCCGGACGCTCTCCACGACCTTGCGCTCGGCGTAGAACGACACGAACGGGACGGTGCCGGCCAGCAGGACGAGCACCGTGGCCTTGATCGACCAGCGCGCCTTGAGGGCGAGGTCGACGGTGAGCACCAGGTAGATGGCGTAGAGGAAGCCGTGGACGGGGCCGACGACCCTCATCATGGTCTCGGTGCCGCCCGCGTACTTGGCGATCATGGCGACCACGAGCAGCAGCAGGCCGACGCCGACCACGTAAGCCATGAACCGGAACCTGGTCAACGCGCCGCTCATCGCCCTACCCTCACCTCACCGCTGGTCCCGCGCGTGGAGCTGGGCGAGCATGCGGTTGTAGGCCGCCAACTCGTCGTCCTCGTCGTCGCGCGCGGGTGTTCCGACGGGGTCAACGGTAACGACCGGCGCCGGCGGCTCGGCCACCGGCTCCCGGGTACCCCCGTCGGGGGTGACCTCGGTCTCCCCGGCGGTCCCCTCGGCCCGGCGCTGGGCGTCCAGCCTGCGGATGCGCCACACCATGAACGCCGGGAACAGGCCGAACAGGGGCCACTGGAACACGTAGCCGAGGTTCTGGAACGTGCCGCCCGCCTGGGAGAAGCGCTCCCACTGCCAGTAGGCGAGACCGCAGCACACGACCAGCGCGGCCACGCAGACAGCGGCGATGGCGACGCGCTTGGGGGTGATGAGGCCGTGCACACCTCAAGGGTACTTCGCGGGAGCTGAGAGCCCCCTCGGGCCGGGGCTCCCCACGCGGGAGCCCGCCCCTCACGGGCGTTGGGCCCCTCGACCTCAGGAGCCCGCCCGACTCTTCGTCGATCCGGACTAGGCGACGCCGTCCCGGCGTTGCCTCTGCAACCTGGCCACGCACCAGGCTGCCGCACTGCCCCGACGCAGGTGCTGGAGCACCGTCATCGGGCCGAGACGACGACCGAGGTCGGCGGGCGTGAGCCCGGCCGCCCGGTAGTCCAGAGCGCGCTGGTCCAACGGGCTGATGCCCGCGTCCCACCACAGCTCCGCCTCCGACAGGTCACCCACCAGCTGCCAGTAGCTGGCGGCGGCGGCGAGCAGGGGTTCGGGCACCTCGGGCGCCCTCTTCCGCATCGCCGCCACGTAGGCGGGGTCCGCGGACTCGACCCTCATCAGGCCGCGGTTCCCGCCGTTCGCCCGCTGCACCGGGATCCCCGGGGACGGCGGGGCTTCCGCGAGCCACGCGTCCTTGATCCGGTTCACCTCCTGCAGCTCGGCGTCGTCCGAGCGCTCAGCCGCCCACTGCCGCAGCAGCTCGTCGACTCCCGAGTCCTCGACCATTCTGCCTCCTCGTCGGTCGAAGATCAGCCAATGCAGCGCACCGTATTAGCGGGTACCGACAACCGCTAGACCCTGGTTTGCCAAAAACCCTGTTACCAGCGCGTTATAGCCCTCATTCCACCCGTACGGTGCAACGTCGAGGAGTCAAAGTCACCGTGGGTGACCGCATTGAGCGGAGCCGCGGCGGGGTGCGCTAGGCGAAGAGGCTGCGGACGAAGGTGATGATCGACTCGGCGCCCGACTGGAGCCAGCCGAGGGCGGTCTTCACCGCGTCGGCCGATTCGTTGGGCTGGGTGACGAGCAGGAACAGCACCAGCGCGACCGCCGCCAGCGTCACCACCTTCTTGACGTTCACTGATCGGTCTCCGTCCGTTCACGAGGCAGGGGCCGACGGACGCCGTGCCCGTCGCGTCACCCGACATGCTCCACCATTCACCCGGACGATGAACGCGCAACCCTCCGACGTCCCCCGACTGGGGGTAGCGGCGCCCACGCAACCACGCCTGGGCAGTGGCCACTGTCACCTGATCGGACTATCAAGGGGACCAGTGGTCCCGCCGATCACCTAGTTACGGGCACTCGCCCACCCCCCTGGCACGGACACCGAGGTCGAGCGACACCGTCACACCCGCACAGCACATCACCTGATTGCGCCGAAGCACGCACCGAGCGTGACAAAGGCCGATGTCGGCCGCCGGCAATTCCCAGCACCTCTTCCGGTGATTTCTCGCGTTCATTTTCCGGCCACCCGCGTGCGCGGGCCGAACGGCGCGTCGAACGCCCCGGAGAAGCGGGGTCATCCCCCTCAGGCGACCACGCCCGCCGCGCGCAGCGCCGCCACCTCGTCCTCGGCCAGGCCCAGCTCGGCCAGCACCTCGTCGGTGTGCTCGCCGCCCGCCGGCGGCGCGGTCGGCACGCCCGCCGGGGTCCGGTCGAACCGCGGCGCGGGCGCGGGCTGGGCCACCCCCGCGACCTCGACGAACGTGCCGCGCTCCGCGTTGTGCCCGTACCCCGGGGCCTCGCCGGGCGCGAGCACGGGGGCCAGGCACGCGTCCGTCCCCTCCGCCAGCGCCGCCCACTCGTCGCGCGGGCGGGTGGCGACGGCGGCGGCGATGCGGGAGCGCAGCTCCGGCCAGTTGGCCGGGTCGTGGCGGCTGGGCGCGTCCTCCAGCCCCAGCAGGGCGAGCAGCTCGGCGTAGAACTTCTCCTCCAGCGCGCCGACGCTCACGTACCGCCCGTCCGCGGCCTCGTACACGTCGTAGAACGGCGCCCCGCCGTCCAGCAGGTTCTCCCCCCGCCCGCCGGACCACGCGCCCGCCGACGACATGCCGTGCAGGAACGTCGTCAGCAGCGCCGCGCCGTCGACCATCGCCGCGTCCACGACCTGCCCGCGCCCCGACCGCTCCCGCTCGTAGAGCGCCGCCAGCAGGCCCAGCGCCAGCAGCAGCCCGCCGCCGCCGAAGTCGCCGACGAGGTTCAGCGGCACGGTCGGCGGCTGCCCGGGCCGGCCGATCGGCTCCAGCGCGCCGGCCACGGCGATGTAGTTGATGTCGTGCCCGGCGCGGTCGGCCAGCGGGCCGGACCGGCCCCAGCCGGTCATCCGCCCGTAGACGAGCCGGGGGTTGCGGGCCAGGCACTGCGCCGGCCCGATGCCCAGCCGCTCGGTGACGCCGGGCCGGAAGCCCTCGACCAGCACGTCGGACCCCGCGACGAGCCGCAGCACCAGCTCCGCGCCCTCGGGCCGCCGGACGTCCACGCCGATCGAGCGGCGACCGCGGCCGAGCGGGTCGCCGGGCACGGCGGGCGCGCCGGACACCCGGTCGACGCGCACCACGGACGCGCCCAGGTCGGCCAGCACCATGCAGCCGAACGGCGCGGGCGCGAGGCCGGCCAGCTCGACGACCTTCAGCCCTTCCAGGGGTCCCGGCATGTCAGAGCGACCTCGCGATGATTTCCTTCATGATCTCGTTCGTCCCGCCGTAGATCTTCTGCACGCGCGCGTCCGCCCACGCGCGCGCGATCGGGTACTCGGTCATGTAGCCGTAGCCGCCGAACAGCTGCACGCACTCGTCCACGACCCGGCACAGCCGCTCGGTCGACCACCACTTGGCCATGGCCGCGGTGGGCACGTCCAGCTCGCCCGCGAGGTGCGCCTGCACGCACTCGTCGACGAACGCCCTGGTCACGCGGGCCTCGGTGGCGCACTCGGCGAGCGTGAACCGGGTGTTCTGGAACTTGATCAGCTCCCGCCCGAACGCGGTGCGGTCCTTGACGTAGTCGAGGGTGAGGGCGACGGCGGCCTCGATGCCCGCGACGGAGGCGACCGCGATGATCAGCCGCTCCTGCGGGAGCTGCTGCATGAGCTGGATGAAGCCCTGCCCCTCGCCGGTGCCCAGCAGGTTGTCGGCGGGCACGCGGACGTCGTCGAAGAACAGCTCGGCGGTGTCCTGGCCCTTCATGCCGACTTTGTCGAGCACCCGGCCGCGGCGGAAGCCCGGCGCGTCGGCGGTCTCCACGACCAGCAGCGAGATGCCGGTGGCGCCCTGGGACGGGTCGGTCTTGGCGACCACGACGACCAGGTCGGCCTGCGCGCCGTTGGTGATGAACGTCTTGGAGCCGTTGATCACGTACTCGTCGCCGTGCCGCAGCGCCCGCGTCCTGATGTTCTGGAGGTCGGAGCCGCCGCCGGGCTCGGACATGGCGATGGCGCCCACGTACTCGCCGGAGGCCATCTTCGGCAGCCAGCGGCGCTTCTGCTCCTCGGTGCCGTAGGAGTTGAGGTAGTGCGCGACGATGCCGCTGTGCACGCTGTTGCCCCAGGCGCTGTCGCCGCACCGGGCCTGCTCCTCCAGCAGCACGGCCTCGTGCGCGAACGTGCCGCCGCCACCGCCGTGCTCCTCGGGGATGGACAGGCACAGCAGGCCGAGCTCCCCGGCCTTGCGCCAGAAGCCCCGGTCCACCTGCTTCTGCGCCGCCCAGCGCTCCTGGTGGGGGACGGCCTCCTTCTCGAAGAACGTCCGGGCCAGGTCGCGCAGCTGGTCCAGGTCCTCGTTCATCCATGCGGAACGGCGAGTCGGCATGTCGTCGACGGTCCCACCGACGGCGCGCCGGCACCATGACCGCCGGGTGCCGGCGTGGACGTCGATCGTGAGCGCAATTGTCAGGCGGGTGTGCGTGATCGACGTCGCGACCGCACCTCGCGGCCACCGGATGAGCTAATAAGTCACCTCGTGCGGTCATGGGCGCGGGGCGTGCCGCGCCTTACCGTGGGTGCATGAGCGAAGCCTTGATCTTCGACGCGGTGCGCACACCGCGTGGCAGGGGGAAGCGCGGGTCGCTGCACAGCGTGAAGCCGATCACCCTCGCCTCCGGGGTGCTCGACGCGCTGGCGCGGCGCAACGACCTGGACACCTCGGCCGTGGACGACGTGGTGTTCGGCGTCGTGTCGCCGGTCGGCGAGCAGGGCTCGGACATCGCCCGCACGGCCGTGCTGGCGGCGGGCTGGGACCTGCGGCCCGCGGGCGTGCAGCTCAACCGGTTCTGCGCGTCCGGCCTGGAGTCGGTCAACCTCGCCGCGGCCAAGGTGGCGTCCGGGTTCGAGGACCTGGTGGTGGCGGGCGGCGTCGAGTCGATGTCGCGGGTGCCGATGGGGTCCGACGGCGGCGCGTGGATGGCCGACCCGGAGACCAACACGGCGGTCAACTTCGTGCCGCAGGGCGTGAGCGCCGACCTGATCGCCACCCTGGAGGGCTTCAGCCGCGAGGACGTGGACGCCTACGCGCTGCGCTCGCAGCAGCGGGCGACGCTCGCGCGGGACAAGGGGTACTTCGACCGCTCGATCGTGGCGGTGGTCGACCAGAACGGGTCCGTGCTGCTGGACCACGACGAGGCGATCCGGCCGGAGACGACGCTGGAGGGGCTGGGCAGGCTCAAGCCGTCCTTCGCGTTCCACGGCGACCTGGGCTTCGACGCGGTGGCCATCGACCGCTACCCCACCGTCGAGCGCGTCCACCACGTGCACACGCCGGGCAACTCGTCGCAGATCGTGGACGGCGCGGCGGCCATGCTGATCGGCAACGCCCGGATCGGCGAGGAGCTGGGCCTCACGCCCCGCGCGCGGGTCGTCGCCACCGCCGTCGTCGGCTCGGAGCCCACGATCATGCTCACCGGCCCGGCCCCGGCGGCGCGCAAGGCGCTGGACAAGGCGCGGCTGGCCGTCGAGGACATCGACCTGTTCGAGATCAACGAGGCGTTCTCGTCGGTGGTGCTGAAGTTCCAGCGCGAACTCGACCTGCCCGACGACAAGGTCAACGTCAACGGCGGCGCCATCGCCCTGGGGCACCCGCTGGGCGCGACCGGCTGCATGATCCTGGGCACCCTGCTCGACGAGCTGGAGCGCCGGGACCTGCGCCGGGGCCTCGCCACGCTGTGCGTGGGCGGCGGCATGGGCATCGCGACGATCATCGAGAGGGTCTGATGGCCATCCACTTCGAGCGGGACGACGAGGGCGTCGTCACCCTCACCATGGACATGTCGGGCTCGGCGAACGTGATGAACGCCGAGTACCACGAGGCCATGGGCGAGGTGGTCGACCGGCTGGAGGCCGAGCGCGACGACATCACCGGCGTCGTGCTGACCTCGGCGAAGAAGACGTTCTTCGCGGGCGGCGACCTCAACCTGCTGATCAGGATCACCCCGGAGAACGCGGCCGGGGCGCTCGGGTTCCTGGAGGAGGTCAAGTCCCAGCTGCGGCGGCTGGAGCAGCTCGGCAAGCCGGTCGTCGCGGCGATCAACGGCTCCGCGCTCGGCGGCGGGTTCGAGATCGCGCTGGCGTGCCACCACCGGGTGCTGCTCGACGACGACCGGATCAGGGTCGGCCTGCCCGAGGTGACGCTGGGCCTGCTGCCCGGCGGCGGCGGCGTGACGCGGGTGGTGCGCCTGCTCGGCGTGCAGCCCGCGCTGCCGCTGCTGATGGAGGGCAAGCAGCTGCGGCCCGCGCGGGCGTTGCAGGCCGGTCTGGTGCACGAGCTGGCGTCGTCGCGCGAGGAGCTGGTCGCGAAGGCGCGGGCGTGGGTCAAGGCGAACCCCGCGCCCGTGCAGCCGTGGGACGAGCCCGGGTACACCGTGCCGGGCGTGCGGTTCGGCGACCCCGACCTGTACGGGCTGCTGGCCGCCGCGCCCGCCGTGCTGCGCAAGAAGACGCACGGCGCGTACCCGGCGCCGGAGAAGGTCCTCGCCGCGGCCGTCGAGGGCGCGCAGGTCGACTTCGACACGGCGCTGCGGGTGGAGGCGCGGTACTTCGTGGAGCTGGCCACCGGCCAGGTCGCGAAGAACATGATCAACACCTTCTGGTTCCAGCTCAACGAGATCAACGCGGGCGGGTCGCGGCCCGGCGGCGTCCCGAAGTCGGCGGTGTCGAAGGTCGGCGTGCTCGGCGCGGGCATGATGGGCGCGGGCATCGCCGAGGTCAGCGCCAAGGCGGGCATCGAGGTCGTGCTCAAGGACGTGACGCTGGAGGCCGCCCGGCGCGGCGCCGGCGACACCCCGGGCGTCACGCCGACCGACTCCGACGCCGACCTCGCGGGCTGCGACCTCGTGATCGAGGCGGTGTTCGAGAACCGCGAGCTGAAGAACGCGGTGCTGCCGGCGGCCGAGTCCCACGCCCTGCCGGACGCGGTGATCGCCTCGAACACCTCGACGCTGCCGATCACCGGCCTGGCGTCCGCCGTGTCCGACCCGACCCGGTTCATCGGCCTGCACTTCTTCTCGCCGGTGCCGAAGATGCGGCTGGTGGAGATCATCCGCGGCGAGCGCACGTCGGACGAGACGCTGGCGCGGGCGTTCGACTACGTGCTCCGGATCGGCAAGACGCCGATCGTGGTCAACGACAGCCGCGGGTTCTACACGTCGCGGACGTTCGGCACGTACGTCACCGAGGCCGTGTCGATGGTCGCCGAGGGCGTCGCGCCCGCGTTGATCGAGAACGTGGCCAAGCGGGCGGGCATGGCCGTCGGGCCGCTGGCGGTGTCCGACGAGGTGACGTTGACGCTCCAGCTCAAGATCCGCGACCAGGCGCTGGCCGACGACCCGTCCGCGGCGGGCGCCCTGGGCGACAGCCCGGCGTTCGCGGTGCTGGAGGAGCTGGTCGCCGAGGGCCGCACCGGCAAGTCGGGCGGGGCCGGGTTCTACGAGTACCCGGAGGGCGGGCGCAAGTTCCTCTGGCCGGGCCTGTCGCGCTACGCCAGGGCCGACGCGGGCGTGACGGAGAAGGACGTCGAGGACCGCCTGCTGTTCGTCCAGTCGCTGGAGACGCTGCGGTGCCTGGACGAGGGCGTGCTGACCTCCGTCGGCGACGCGAACGTGGGCAGCGTGTTCGGGTTCGGCTTCGCGCCGTGGAGCGGCGGCACCGTGCAGTTCGTCAACGCGTACGGGCTGACGAGCTTCGTGGAGCGCGCGGACTACCTGGCCGACACCTACGGCGAGCGCTTCCGCCCGCCCGCGTCCCTCCGCGACCGCGCCGCCGCCAACACCCCCTTCTGACCGAGAGTCCAACCTCCAGACCCCGAGAGTCCAACGCCCGGGCCCCGAGAGTCCAACCTCCAGGCCCTCTGAGTTCTCCGTTCCGCATACCGACCGGTCGGCTCGAACGCAGAACTCAGGGGTCCTGAGCGTTGGACTCTCGGGTCGCGAGCGTTGGACTCTCGGGGTCTGAGCGTTGGACTCTCGGGTTAGGCGGTGGCTCGGGGGCGGTTGGGCAGGGCGGTGGTCACGTCGGCCCGGGTGGTCGTGCCGTTCACCGTCACGGCGATCGTCAGGTGGGCGGGGCGGATCGCGGTGAGGGTGCCCGCGGCCGGGTCCAGGTGGGCGTCGTGCCAGGGGCGGAGGTCGGCGGGCGGGCCGACGTGCAGGTTCGGCGAGCCCGACCAGTCCGCGGACACCGGGTGGGCCACCGGGACCGCGCGGGAGCCCTGGGTGACGGTGGCGGCGACCCGGACCGGAGCCCCCACGCGGACGGTGGGCGGCGCGTCCAGGGCCAGCGCGTCCACGTGCGGGCGGACCTCGGCGGCGATCCAGTCGTCGCCGGGACGGGGCGCGCCCACGCCGAGCAGGGTCCAGCCGGTGAACCCGCCCCGGCCCGCGTCACCGGCGGGGGCCTTGCCCGAGTTGCCGTTCACCAGGTACGGCACGCCGTCCACCCGCGAGGCGTGGAACAGGCCGACGTGCGCGCCGACGAACGCCACGCCCTTGCCGGTGGTGCGCCGGAAGTCCGCCAACCAGTCCTCCACCAGGTCGGCCTCCAGCCGGTCGGACAGCTGGCTGCCCTTGGTGGGCGTGGGGTCGCGCGGCGGGTGGTGGTGCACCACGACGACCGAGTCCACCCCCGAGTGGTCGCGCAACGCCTCGCGCAGCCGCACCACCTGGTCGAACCCGCCGCCGCGCAGGGTGCCGGAGGAGGAGTCGAGCAGCACGAACCGCGTGCCCCGGTGGTCGAACACCCGGTGGGTCGCGCCGAACTCGCGGCGGAAGTTGTCGATCGTGCCCGGTCCCATGACCTCGTGGTTGCCCGGCGCGTAGTACCAGGGCAGCTCGTCGCCCAGCTCCTCGGTGAGCACGCGCCGCGCCAGCGCCAGGTCCTCCGGCGACGCCTCGTCCACGAAGTCGCCCGCGATCACCAGGAAGTCCGGCCGCTGCGCCTTGACCTCGCGCAGCGTGCGCCGGGCCGCGCGCACCAGGGCGCTGTCCGGGTCGCGCGCCACGAACTGCGCGTCGGACAGCACGGCGAACCGCCACGGCCGGTCGGCGACCGTGCCGTCCCGCACCACGAGCCGGTCCTCCACCGGCTCCACGACGGGCAGCTCCACGTCCGGGGGCACCTTGGCCACGATGTCGTCCACCAGCACCTCCCCCGCGTACTGGCGGTCGGCCGCGGTCTCGATCGTGTAGAACCTGTTCACCCGGAGGGGGAACGCGAGCGCGGTGGGCACCGCCACCTCCAGGTACCGCCACCCCCGCCAGGTGATGTACGGGCCGTACAGCGACCGGCTCTGGCCCGACGCGTCGGTGACCGTGAAGGCCGTCCACTCGCCGCGGCCGTGGCCGTAGACCCACGCGCCGAGCGCGAGCGGCTGGCCGGGCACCTCGATCGGCGCGGGCGGGACGGCGTACGCCGTGCGCGTGCCGGTGGACTGCGCGAAGTCGTAGGTCATCCGCAGGCCGGGACCGGTGCGGCCGGCGGCGGGCGCGACCGAGCCGGAGCCGCGGGCCGACCCGAACGTCCAGGACGCGGCGTCGTCGAACCCGGCGACCAGCCGCTCCTCCAGGCCGACGGTGACCGGCACGCGGACCTCGTGACCGCCGGCGCGGGCCACGACGGTCGTGGCGCCGGGGGCCAGGGCGGTGACCGCGAGCCGACCGCCCACCGGTTCGACCCGGAGCAGCGCGGGGTCGTACTCCAGGGCCAGGTCGGCGGGGTCGACCGGCGCGGTGAACCCGTCGTCGTCCCGGCCGAGCACGCCGACCTCGCCGCTGCCGCCCACCTCGGGCAGGCTCAGCCGCGCGGTCGTCGCGAACAGGCCGGCCAGCGGTCCCAGCACGGTCAGCTCGACCTCGCCGGCCACGCCACCGCGCCACGCCACCGCGGTGGTCGTGCCGGGCCGCAGGGCGTGGAACACGCCGTCGTCGCCCACCCGGCCCACGTCGGCCCGCGTCGCGCGCCACCCGTGCCGCTCGTCGCGCGCCGGGCCGTACGTCTCGTCGTACCCCTCGGCGACCAGCTGCCTGGTCAGGCCGGGGAAGACGCGGTCGGGACGGCCGCCGGGCACGGTCCCGTCGCCGGGCGCGTCGCGCGGGTCGACCGCGGTGGCCACCCGGAACCCGGTCAGCTCGCCGCTGCCCCCCGGCGCGTACAGGGCCAGCCCGTTGGGCACGGCCCGCTCGCCGCCCTCGGACGGGGTGTTCTCCACGGTCACCGACTCGGCGCCGGGCTCGCGGGCCACCAGGGTCGACGAGCCGCCGCCGTCGAGGTTGAGCGCGTTGTGCGCGCCCATCTCCTTGAGGACCGAGGCGACGTCCTTGAGGTTCAGGCCCGACAGGTACGGCGACACGCGGCCGTCCACGGTGAGCAGGAACATCCGCTCGCCGGTGGCGTCGAAGCCGACCGCGGTGCGCGGGTGCAGCGGGTCGTCGGGCGCGACCACCTCGCCGTCCCGCAGGAGCAGCTGGTTGCCGCCGATCGCGGCGCGCAGCGCGGCCCCGTCACCGGTCCTGGCGGTGTGCTCGACGGCGATCCGCTCGCCCACGACCAGGGTCCTCAGCGCGTCCGCGCCCGTCTCGCGGCCGACCAGGACGACACCGTCGGCGGGGACCGGGTCGGTGCCCGCGCGGTCGCGCACCTCGGTCACGGCGCCGTCGCGCACGACGACCTCGGCCACCCGGGTCGCGCCCCGCACGACCCGCGCGCGGCTGAAGGAGCCCCACATCGGGTCGAACACGCCGATGCCGCCGTTCTCCACGATCGGGTTGTTGAGCTGGTCCAGGCGCAGGGACGTGCCGTCCGCGCGGGTGACGCGGCCGTCGAAGAACACCTCCATCACGCGGCCGACGCCCGCCGCGTCCACGCCGGCGGCGCGGCGGTGGGTGGCGGTGGGCGACTTGACCGTGCGACCGCCCTGGACGCCGGGGCCCCGCGGGGCGTCGGAGTTGCCGATGTCGAAGAAGTCGCCGTTGACGGCGGCGACCGCGCGGGTGCGGTCGGCCTGCGCGGACAGCGGTTCGGTGGCCGAGACGGCGCCGGGGTGCAGGTAGTCGACGCGGGTGCCGGCGTTCAGGTCGACGGTCAGCGCGTCGCCGCGCACCCAGCCGCCCGCGTCGCCGGGTTCGTACCAGTCGAAGGAGTCCAGGGTGACGCCCGGCGCGACCGGGCGGGTGGAGCGGGCGGTCTCGACCCGGCGGGCCGGGTCGACGGCCGCGGCCCGGCTGACCGGCGGTTCGAGCAGGTCCGGCGCGGACTCCGCCCGGGCCGCCGGCACCGCGGGCGCGGGCGGTTCGGCGTGGGCCGGCGGGGGCAGGACGAGGGTCGCGGCCAGCGCGGCGGCGACGAGGGCTCCGGGACGTGGGGGCACGGGCACTCCCGCTGGGTGTGGTGGCGAGTTTTCGCAGTGCCAGTGCACCGCGTTGGAGATTTCCGGTCCACGGCCGTTCGGGCGAAGTTCCGCCGGGGCGGTCACCCGCCGGGACCGCCGCGGTAGGTGCCGGGGCTGGTGCCGGTCCAGCGCTTGAACGCCCGGTGGAAGGCGCTCGCCTCGGAGAAGCCGAGCCGCAGCGCCAGCTCCTCCACCGACTCGCCGCCCCGCACGAGGCTCGCCACCGCCTGGTCGCGCAGCAGCTGCTCGCGCACCTCGCGGAACGACGTGCCCTCGGCCGCCAGCCTGCGGCGCAGCGTGGGCGCGCTCACGCCGAGCCGCGCGGCCACGTTGTCCAGGCCCACCACGCCGCCGCCGAGCACCCGCCGGACCTGGCTGGACGCGTCCGCGCCGTAGTCGCGCCGGGACAGCAGCTCGGCGGGTGAGGTGCGCAGGAACCGCCGCAGCGCGGCCTCGTCCTGCACCACCGGCATCCGCAGGAACCGGGTGTCGAAGGTGAGCATGGTCGTGGGCGCGCCGAACCGCAGCGGCGCGCCGAAGATCAGGTGGTACTCCGCGCCGTGCGGCGGTTCCGGGTACGCCAGGTCGACGCCGCGCAGCGGGATGCGCCGCCCGACCAGCCACGACGAGAAGCGGTGCCACAGCACCAGCAGCGACTCGACCAGGAACCGGTCCGGGTCGTCCACGCCGTCCGCGGCGAGGGTGAACGCGGCGGCGCCGTCGTGCTCGCCCAGCGACATCACCGGCCGCACGTCGAACAGCCCGTAGAACGCGAGCCCGCGCCGCAGCGCGTCCTCCAGCGACGGGCAGTGCACCGCGAGCAGGCACATCGTGGCGAACGTGCCGCGCTTGCTCGGCTGCGGCGCCAGGCCCAGGAACTCGTCGCCCAGCACGTCCCACAGGGTCTGCACCAGCCTGGCGTACTGCGCGGGCGTGACCCTGGCGCGCTCGTCGCCCAGCAGCGCCTCGCCGATCCCGGCGGGCCCGAGGAACTCGGCGGGGTCGTGGCCCCGGCGCACGGCCCCGCGCAGCGCGGCGGTCACGTAGTGGATGGCGATGGTCCTGGTGAGCATCACGCCCAGTGTGCAGCACACCCGGCGGGCGTCACGCGCGGTGCGCGTCGGGCGGCGCGTCCCGCGACGGGGAACGCGGGGGAAACCGTGAGCGGCGGCGCGGCTCGGGGAGAGAAGTGCCGCGCCGCCGCCAACGGGTGGCCCACCCCAGTGAGCCGGCTCCTCGTCGATGGGGCATCCGCCCGCCCACCAACGAGGGACGTTGTGGTGCTCACCACTCTATGTGGTCTAGACCAGATACGTCAATACTGCGAAAAGCGCAGGAGTGGCGTGACCGCGGGACATTTGTTTCACCGGGATGTCACGTTCGTTCCAGGGGTGCTACGGCGAACCCCGCGGAAAACCTCTCGCACCAGATCACGACGCTGCGCACGGCGTCCAAGGACGTTCCGGCGGGCACTTCGTAGACCTGGTTGCCCCGGTTCGCCTTCAACTTCCCCAGGTTCGTGAAACCGGAGCCGAACGCGGACTCCGGCGAGTCCGACGACTTGTCCGACAGGTACACGTACAGGTCCGGGCCGTCGCTGGTGTCCAGCGCCTCGAACTGCACGGCGTGCCCGCCGCCCGGCAGCCGGACCAGCGTCGCGCTGCCCGTCGTGGCGTGCTCCAGCGAGCGGAACGGGCCGGAGGCCAGCGCGACCGGCCCCGGTGGAGGGGTGGTGGTGGTCGGCGCGTCCGACGTGGTCGGCAGGGACGTGCCCGGAGCGGACGGAGTGGACGAACCGGACGTGCCGGACGTGCCGGGCAGCAGGAGGGCCTCGTCGGTGGTCCGGTCCGTCCACAACCGCCACGGCTGGAACAGCAGCAGCCCCACCACGAGGGCCACCACCACGACCCCGGCCACCCCGACCACGACCACGCGCTTGGACATCGTCCGCCTTTCCCCGGTTCTCCTCCGGGCAACCCCGGCCTTCCCGGACAACTCTGGCGAACCGGACGGCCCGGTGGGCCGGGAATCGCCTTACGAAGTTCTGACGTCGGGCCGGCGGCCGTTGTCGGGGTCACCGGGTGGGTGAGCGGGCGGGGTTGGCGGTGATGCGCCGACGCGGCACGGGGAGCGTGGACGTGCGGCGACCGACCGTGGACCGGCTTCCCGGCGGTGTGACACCCGACCGGGCGCACCGCCCCTGAAGGCGACTCTTCCCCACACTCCCGGTGAGCGGTTTTCCGGCGTGCGCGGGGTCGCGGGGCGCGGGTGGGCGGAGGACCGTCACCACCGGGCACCCCCGCTCGTTGTCCGCAGCGGTGCGGGAACCGCGACGGCCGGGACCGCCCCGCCGGGCGGTACTGTTCAGCCGCTCACCGTGTGCGGCGCGGGTGCGTTCTCGCGAGTGCGTTCTTGAGGAGGACTGCGGTGCGGGTGCTGTGGGCGACGTGCGGCCTGGCCGTGGCGGCGTCGGCGCTGACGGGTGTCCTCCTCGGGTTGTACATCGACGGGGTGAACGGCGGCGCGGACGCCGACACCCCCGCCTCGACCTGGACCACCGGTCGCCCTACGACGACCACGTCGTCGACGCCGAGTTCGGCGACCACGGACGCGGTGACCGCGCCGTCCGGTTCGACCACCACCACGACGACCGCGGTCACGACCACGCGGACCACCACCCAGCCGCCCGCCGCGCCGCCGCCACCGCCGGAGACCACCGAGGCGCCGCCGCCGGTGACCACGACGACGCGGACGCGCAGCACCGAGTGGCCGTGCAGCCCGCTCAACCCGCTGCCGCCGCCCTCCTGCCGGGACTGACCCGCGCGGGGCCGGCCACCGGCGTCGCCGGGAGCGTCAACGGGCCCGAAACGCCCGCGTCCCCCATCGGCAACCTCGCCGCACCAGCCTGGGTGCATGGAGCCCACACCGAAGACCTGGCGGCTGCGCGTCGAGCTCGACGACAGCCCCGGCGCGCTGGCCCGGATCACCATCAGGCTGGCCGACCGGGACTGCAACGTGCTGGCCCTGTCCGTGATCCCGGTGCCCGGTGGGGTGCTCGACGAACTGGTCGTGCGGGCCGCGCCGGGCCTGCTGCCCGCCGACCTGGTGGCGGCCGTGCGCGCCGAGGGCGGCCGGTGCGTCGGCATCACCCGGGCGGACGTGCGCGACCTGGTGGACGCGCCCACGGCGGCCCTGCGCGCGGCCGGGCGGGCGCTGCGCGACCCCGGCACGGTGTGCGACGCGCTGCGCGCCGTGCTCGCGGCCGACTCCGTGGCGGTGCTGCCCGACAGCGC
The DNA here is from genome assembly GCF_052936295.1 of Saccharothrix sp. DSM 118769. Lineage (NCBI taxonomy): Bacteria > Bacillati > Actinomycetota > Actinomycetes > Pseudonocardiales > Pseudonocardiaceae > Saccharothrix > Saccharothrix sp. DSM 118769. The sequence continues at coordinate 8,084,129 of NZ_CP193627.1, forward strand.
GGGCGAGGACCTCGACGAGAACCACGCGCGGCTGGTGACCAGGGACGGCGCGGTCGTCGTCGCCCGGCGCGGCTGGTCGCCGTTCACGCAGGTGGAGCTGGCGCGGGCGCGGGCGCTGCTGGACCTGCTGTCCTCGGACGGCGTGGTCGCGCCGCAGCCGAGCGCGCTCGTCACCGACGACGGCATGGCCGTCGTGCTGCGGCCCGGCCGCACGGGGGACGAGGACGCGGTGGCCGCGCTGCACACCCGCTGCTCGATGGGCACCCTGTTCAACCGGTACCACTCGGGGATGCGGACGGTGCCGAGGCGCTGGCTGCACCGGCTGCTCAGCCCGCCGCGCGGCACCACCGTCGTCGCCCAGTGCGCCGACCGGGTGATCGCGATGGGCCAGCTGATCCCCATGTCCACTCCGGACAGTGCCGAGGTGTCGCTGCTGGTGGAGGACGCCTGGCAGGGGCGCGGCGTGGGGACGGCGCTGCTCGGCGCGCTGGCCCGTGCCGCGCGTGCCGGCGGGTACGCCGAGCTGGTGGGCTGGTGCCTGCCCGCGGAGACCGGGCTGGCGCGCACGGCGGCCCGCGCGGAGCTGGTGGCGTCGGTCCGCCGGGAGGACGGCCTGAGCCGGGTGTCGATCTCCACGAGCGGGTCGGGAACCGCCCGTCCGGGCCTTCCTGAGAGCGCTTCCCAAGAGATCGCGTCGGGCTAAGCTGGTCCTCGTACGGCGATCGTCGAGGAGTGGTGCTCGTGTCCGTCCAATCGCACAGCGCCCGGCCCACGCTGGAGGACGTAGCGGCGAAGGCTGGCGTTTCCCGTGCGACGGCGTCGCGGGTGCTCAACGCCTCGCCCCGGGTCAGCCCGGAGGCGCACGAGGCGGTCACCGCGGCCGTGGTGGAGCTGGGCTACCAGCCCAACCACGCCGCGCGCGCCCTCGTGACCCGGCGGACCGGCGCGGTGGCCGTGGTGTTCTCCGAGCCGGAGCCCAAGATCTTCGACGACCCGCACTTCGCGTGGCTGATCCGCTCCGCGGCCCGCGCGCTGGCCGACGCCGACGTGCAGATGGTGCTGATGCTCGTGCACTCGCCGCAGGACCAGCTGCGCGCCGAGCGGTTCCTGGCGGGCGGGCACGTGGACGGCGCGCTCATGTTCGCCCCGCACAAGGGCGACCACATCCTCACCGCGGCCCGCAAGCTGCCGCTGCCGGTCGTGCACGCCGGGCGGCCGTGGGGCTCGCTGCGCGGGCTGCACCTGGTCGACCACGACAACGAGGGCGGCGGCCTGCTCGCCACCGAGCACCTGCTCGCGTCGGGTCGCCGGAAGGTCGTGTCGGTGACCGGGCCGCTGGACGAGCACTCGGCGATGGACCGGCTCGCGGGCTGGCGGCTCGCGGTCGGCGCCGACGACGGGACCACGGCGCTGATGACCGAGGACGGCGGCTTCTCCCGCGAGGGCGGCAAGCGCGCGATGGAGGCCCTGCTGGCCCGCGTGCCCGACCTCGACGCCGCGTTCATCGCCTCCGACCACATGGCGGCGGGCGCGCTGGACGCGCTGCGCGAGGCGGGCAGGCGCGTGCCGGAGGACGTGGCGGTCGTCGGCTTCGACGACCACCCGATGATCGCGCCGCACACCTCGCCCCCGCTGACCAGCGTGCGCCAGGACACGACCGCCCAGGTGCGGCACATGGTGGGCCACCTGCTGCGCCTGCTGCGCGGGGAGCCGGTCAAGGCGCGGCGCGAGGTCCTGCCCACCACCCTGGTCAAACGCGCGTCCGCGCCGTAGGCCGGTTCGGCGGCCCGAGCGGCGCGGCGGGTCGGGCCGTCCCCCTCGGACGACCCGACCCGGTGCCTCACGCCACGTCGTACCCGGTCGCCGGCACGGCGTTCGCGCCCACCACGCGGGCCAGGGTGTGGCCGCTGCGCTTCACCGTGCGGGTCTGCGTGGCGTAGTCCACGTGCACGATGCCGAACCTCTGGCTGTACCCCGCGGCCCACTCGAAGTTGTCCAGCAGCGACCACGCGAAGTAGCCGCGCACGTCCACGCCCGCCTGCACGGCCCGGTGCACGGCGCGCAGGTGGTCGACCAGGTAGCGGGTGCGCTCGACGTCGTCCACCTCGCCGTCCACGACCTCGTCGGGGAACGCGGAGCCGTTCTCGGTGATCACCAGGGGCACCGCCACGTCCCGCCCCAGGCGTTCCAGCAGGGCGGTGAACGACCCGGCGTCCACCTCCCAGCCGAAGCCGGTGACCTCGCCGCGCGCCGGCCGGACCTCGACGCCGCGCAGGCCGGGGTGCGGGCCGCCGGTGACGACGAGGGGGTCCTCGGCCACCGCGACGCGGGTGGGGCTGTAGTAGTTCACGCCCATCCAGTCGATCGGCGCCGCGATCACCTCCAGGTCGCCCTCCCGCACCACCGCGGACCAGTCGCCCAGCCACGCGGTGTCGGCCAGCACGTCCTCCGGGTAGCCGCGACCGGCCAGCGGGTCGAGGAACAGCCGGTTCTGGAGGCCGTCGACCTTGCGCGCCGCCTCGGGGTCGGAGTCCGGCGACACCGAGCAGAAGTTCAGCACGATGGACAGCCGGTGGTCGGCCGGTGCCTGCGCGCGCATCGCCTCGATCGCCAGGCCGTGCCCGAGCAGCAGGTGGTGCGCGGCCTCCAGCGCCCCCTTCGGGTCGACCACGCCGGGCGCGTGCACGCCGTTGGCGTACCCGAGGAACGCCGAGCACCACGGCTCGTTGAGCGTCGTCCACAGCTGCACCCGGTCGGCCAGGTGCTCGTGCACGAACGCCGCGTAGTCGGCGAAGCGGAACGCCGTGTCGCGCGACCGCCACCCGCCCCGGTCCTCCAGCCCCTGCGGGAGGTCCCAGTGGTAGAGCGTCGCGACCGGCCGCACGCCCCGGCCGAGCAGCTCGTCCACCAGGCGGTCGTAGAAGTCGAGCCCCCTCGGCTCGACGCGGCCGGTCCCGGTGGGCTGCACGCGCGGCCACGCGACGGAGAACCGGTAGGCGCCCAGGCCGAGGCCGGCCACCAGGTCCACGTCGGAGGCGTAGCGCCGGTAGTGGTCGCACGCCGGGTCGCCCGTGTCGCCGCCGAGCACCGCGCCCGGCCGCGTCGCGAACGTGTCCCAGATGGACGGTCCGCGCCCGTCGGCGGTGGTCGACCCCTCGATCTGGAACGCCGCCGTCGCCGCTCCCCACAGGAAGTCCGGCGGGAAGCGCAACAGGTCCACCTCGGTGGCCGGATCGGTCGTCGTCATTCGAGTCCTCACCCCTTGACCGCGCCCTGCATGATCCCGCCGACGATCTGCCGCGCCAGCAGGAGGAAGATCGCCACGACCGGCAGCACCGCGAGCGACGCGCCGGCGAGCATCAGCGAGTAGTCCGTGTAGTAGCCGCTGGCCAGCGTCGACAGCGCCACCTGCACGGTGGGGCTGTCGTTCGGGTCCAGCACGATCAACGGCCAGAAGAAGTCGTTCCAGGCCGTCATGAACGTGAACATGCCCATCACCGCCGCCTGCGGGCGCACCGCCGGGAACGCGACGTGCCAGAACGTCCGCAGCACCGAGCAGCCGTCCACCCGGGCGGCCTCGACCAGCTCGAACGGCACGGACTCCTCGCACGCCTGCCGCATCCAGAACACCGAGAACGCGCCGATCAGCGCGGGCACGACCACCGCCTGGAGCGTGCCGTACCAGTCGAGGTCCGACATCAGCATGTAGAGCGGGATCACGCCGAGCTGCGTGGGCACCATCGACGTGCCGACGACGACCAGGAACAGCGCGTTGCCGCCCCGGAACCGCAGCCGGGCGAACGCGAAGCCCGCGAGCGTGCCGAGCACGACGTTGCTGATCGCCACCGTGCCCGCGACCAGCAGCGAGTTCTGCATGGCGAGCCAGAAGTCGACGGTGTCGAACACGCGGGTCAGGTTCTCGACCAGGTTGCCGCCCGGCACGAGCGACGGCACCGCGTCGCCGAGCGCCGAGTTGTCCTTGCTCGCGATGAGGAACGAGTAGTAGAGCGGGAAGATCGACGCCAGCAGCACCACGACCAGCACCGCGTGCACGAGCGGACCGGCCTTGGTGACCGAGGAGCGCGTGCCCCCTGGAGAGCGCACGGCCCTCACCCCTTCGACGCGATGCGCCGCGCCACCGCGAAGTTGACCAGCGCCACCACGAGGACCAGCAGGAACAGCACCCACGCGATGGCGGACGAGTAGCCCGCGTCGAACAACCGGAAACCCTTCTCGTACAGGTACATCACCAGGGTCTGGAACTGCCGGTCGTCGCCGCCGGTGCCGGTGGCCGTGCCGCCCGGGTCGAACAGCTGCGGCTCGACGAACAGCTGCATCCCGCCGATGGTGGACACGACGACGGTGAACAGGACGGTCGGCCGGATGCTGGGCAGGGTGATCGACCAGAACACCCGCCACCTCGACGCGCCGTCGAGCATCGCCGACTCGTACATGTCCTTGGGCACCGACTGCATGGCGGCCAGGTAGATCAGCGCGTTGTAGCCGACCCACCGCCACGTCACCATCGAGCTGATGGCCAGGTGCGAGGCCCACGTCTCCGCGCGCCAGTCCACCGGGTCGACGCCGACCAGGCCGAGGAGCGAGTTGACGATGCCGAAGTCGCGTCCGTAGAGCTGGGCGAACACCAGCGCCACGGCGGCGACCGAGATGACGTTGGGCAGCAGCACGCCGGCCCGCCAGAACGCCCGGCCGCGCAGCCCGCGGTCGAGCAGGGTGGCCAGGCCGAGGGCGAGGAACAGCTGGGGCACGGTCGAGAGCGCGAACAGGCTGAGCGTGTTGCCCAGGGCGTTCCAGAAGTTCTCGTCCGAGAGCAGCTCGGTGTAGTTGGCGAGGCCGGTGAAGCCCTGGTCGCCGTCGATGAGCTGCCAGTCGTGCAGGGACACCCACGCGGTGTGCAGCAGCGGGTAGAGGCCGAAGACGCCGAACACCGCGAAGAACGGCGCGACGACCAGGTACGGCGTGTACCTGCCGTCCCACCGGGTGAGCCGGTCCCGCCACGACAGGGGCGCGGGCGGCGGGACGGGTGTCGTGCCCCGTCCCACCGCCGTCCGTTCGGGCGCGACCATCACTTGGCGGACGCTTCCTTCGCCTCGCCCACGGCCTGCTCGAACGCCTCGGTGGCCGACTGCTTGCCGGTCTCGACGCGGGACAGGGCGTTGTTGAACACCGGCGTGACCACGGAGTCCTTCGTGCCCCGGTAGGTGGGCTTGAGGCCCTCGGCGGAGTCGCCGAAGATCCGGCCGACCGGCGCGGAGTTGAAGTACTCGTTCGTGGTCGCGGTGACCTCGGGGTCCTGGTACGCGGTGGGCTGGCTGGGCAGGTTGCCGGTCTCCTTGAAGATCCGCTTCTGCTGCGCGGGCGCGGTCAGCCACTTGGCCAGCTCGGCGGCCTCCTGCACGTGCTCGCCCTGCTTGGGCACGGCCAGGAACGAGCCGCCCCAGTTGCCGCCGCCACCGGGCGCGGCGGCGACGTCCCACTTGCCCGCGGCCTCGTCGCCGGCACCGGCCTTGATCAGCGCGAGCGCCCACGCCGGGCACGTGGTGGTGGCGAAGGACGCCTGCTTGAGGCCGACGTTCCAGTCCTGGCTGAACGGGGCCAGCGCGGCGGTCTGCTTCTTCTCGCCGAGGCTCGCGGCGAGGGTGAACGCCTTCTCGACCTTGTCGTTGGAGTCGGCGACGTAGCTGTCGTCGGCCTTGGCGAAGTAGCCCTCCTCGGTCTGGTCGAGGATGGCCTTGTAGACGTTCTGGGCGGCGTCGACGAACTTCTTGTCCGGCGTCCTGGCGGTGAAGGTGTCGGCGACCGCCAGGTACTCCTCCCAGGTCGGCCAGAGCTTGCCGACCTCCTCGCGGTCGACGGGCAGCCCGGCGGCCTCGAACAGGTCGCGGCGGTAGCACAGGGCGAGGCTGCCCATGTCGGTGCCGAGGCCCAGGACGAACTTCCCGTCGTCGGCGGTGCCCTGGTTCCACTTCCAGGCCGCCCACTGGTCCTTCAGCTCCAGCGCGCCGTGGTCGGCGAGGTTGACGAACTTGTCCTTGGACTGGCGGAACTGCGCGATGGCGCCCTCTTCGATCGCCACGACGTCCGCCGCGCCCCGGCCGCCCGCGAGCTGGGTGGCGAGCTGCGTGTGGTGCTGCTCCATCTTGACCGTGCGCTGCTCGATCTCGATGCCCGGGTGCGACGCCTCGTACTCCTCGATCAGGGTGGTGAACCCGAAGTCGGAGAAGATGCCGATCGACAGCTTCACCGTGCCGTCGCCCGCGTCACCTCCCCCGCCGCCGCAGGCCGCCACCAGCGTGGCGGTCAGGGCGACCGCGGTGATCGCCGTCGTCCGGCCGACCGAAGTCCTGCTCATCCGTCCTCCTCGACGCACGCGCCGGGAACCGTGCCCGGCTTCGTGAGAGCGCTCTCATGAGAGCGCTCTCACCCTGTGACCCGAGGCACGGCACGTCAAGGAGTACCGGGATTCCCGACACCGTTCCGTAACTTTCTGAAGCGCTCTCGTAACAGAAAGCAACATTTTTGTGACGTCGAGTGAGCCCGGCGGCGGCAGGATGCACGAAGCGGGGTGGCCCGGCCCTCGCTCGGGCCACCCCGCACCTGGTTAGAGGGATTCCGCGCCCCGACGTGACGCGCGGCCGCAAGATCTTCCGCGATCCACCGCCCCGGACCGGGGCGGTGGGCGACCACGACGGCGGGAGCGCCGTGCGCGGATGAGCGGATGAGCGGTCCCGGCGCGGGAGCGGCGATCGACTTCGCCGGCTCCCCGGCCTACGCCTCGGCGATCCCCGCGATCACCGAGGTCCGCGCCGCCCGGCGGGCGGGCAGGGCGGCGGCCAGGACGGCGGCCACGACGGCGCCCGCCAGCATCACGCCGATCTGGCCGAACGGGACGACGAGGTCGATCGCGACGGTGTCGGTGGACGCGGCCTCGACGACCACCCAGCCGAAGCCGACGCCCAGCACCAGGCCGATCGCGGCGCCCATCACGGCCATCAGGACCGACTCGACGACCAGCATCAGGCGCAGCTGGCCGCGGGTCAGGCCGAGGGCGCGCAGCAGCGCCGACTCGCGGGTCCGCTCCAGCACCGACAGCGTGAGCGTGTTGGCGATGCCGAACAGGGCGATCACCACGGCCAGGCCGATCAGCGCCCAGATGAACCCGAGGACCTGGTCGAGCTGCCGGTTGAGCTGCGCCTTGGTCTCCGCGGCGCTGTCCAGGACGGCGAGCGGCGAGGCGTCGGTGACCTTCTCGACCGCCTCCCGGCCGTTGGCCGCGCCGTCGCGCAGCTTGATCAGGATGCTGTCGTAGCCCTCGGTGGCCCGCGGGAAGCGCCGGGACGTCTCCAGCGTCATCAGGCCGTCGGACAGGCCGTTGCCGCTGACGACCGCGATCACCCTGAGCGACTGCGTCTCGCCGCCCTCGGTGGGCTCCACGGTCAGGGTCGACCCGACGGACAGGCCGGCCTGGGTGGCGTACTCGTCCCGCACGGCCACCGTGCCGTCCGCGAGGTCGGCGAGCGAACCGCTCTTGACCACGGGCCGGAACAGGTCGCCGACCGCGTCGCGCGGGATGCCGGTGAAGTACGCGCGGTCGCCGTACACCGCGGTGGTGGGCGCGATGGCCTCCACCTCGGGCACCTTCGCCAGGTCGTCGGCGAGCCCCTGGGGCAGCGACCGGTCGTAGACGGAGGACGTGACCGTGTAGTCGGCGGGCATCCGCTGGTCGATCTGCGCGTTCGCGGTCTCCTTGGCGCTGTTGGCGACCACCGTGACCAGGGCGACGATCGTGACGCCGATGATCAGCGCGGCGGTGGTGGCGGCGGTGCGCCGGGGGTTGCGGCCGGCGTTGGCGGAGGCCAGCTTCGCCGGCACGCCGAACAGCGCCCGCGGCAGCACGCCGAGCACCCGGTTCACCGGGCCGACCAGCAGCGGGCCGAGGACGATCACGGCGGCGAGCAGCGCCATCGTGCCCGCGCCGCTGACCAGCATCGACGCTTCCTCGCCGTCGATGCCGACGCCCACGACGACCGCGGTGACCCCGACCGCGGCGAACAGCCCGGCCGTGAGCACCCGCAGCACGCCGGTGCGCTTGACCTCCTCGCCGCTGTCGGGCTGGCTGCGCAGCGCGGCCACGGGGGCGACGCGGGTCGCCTTGCGGGCGGGCAGCACGGCGGCCAGCACGGTCACCAGCGTGCCCACGGCGAACGCGGCGAGCACCGTCGTCGGCGCCACGGGCAGGCGGACCGGCGCACCGCCGCCGTCGCCGATGCTGCCGATCACCTGTTGCAGCAGCGCCGAGACCCCGAGACCCGCGACCAGGCCGAGCACGGACGCCACGAGACCCATGACCAGGGCCTCGGCGAGCACGCCGCGGAACACCTGGCCGCGGCTCGCGCCGACGCACCGCATCAGGGCCAGCTCGCGGGTGCGCTGGGCGACCAGGATGGTGAACGTGTTGTAGATGACCATGGCCGCGACGATCAGCGCGATCAGCGCGAACACCAGCAGCACGGAGGTGAACTCGGCGGCCTGGGAGGCGACCGAGCGCAGCGTCTCCTCGGTCAGCTGCTCACCCGTCCGGAAACCGAAGTCGGTGCCGCCGATCGCCGCGCGCACGTCGTCCAGCACCTGCTGCTGGGTGACGCCGGGCGCCGCCGCGACGACCACCTCGTAGGGCCGCTGCTCCGGGTCGAACGACCGGAGCGCGTCGGCGGTGAGCACGACGTGGTCGGTGCCGGACACCTGGACCTGGCTGACGCCCTGGGTGTAGGTGCCCACGACCCGGAACACCCGCTCCCGGTCGCCGTCGCCGAGCAGGGTCACGGGCTCGCCGACCGCGAGGTCGGCGGTCTTCGCGGTGCGCTCGTCGACCGCGATCTCGTCGTCGCCGGTCGGGTAGCGGCCGTCGACGAGGTCGAACTCGCGCAGCTCCTCGGTGGTGGCGAGCGGGACGCCCCAGGCGTTCTTGGCCTTGCCGTCGCCGCCGATGAGCGGGACGGGCACGGCGTAGCGCGGGTCGGCCCCGGCGACACCGGGGGTCGCGCGGACCTTCTCCAGCACCTCCGGCGTGATGCCCTCGGTGCCCTCGGAGCGCGTGGCGGGCGTGACCGAGAGGTCGACGTTGCGGGCGCCCTTGGCGAACTGGTCGCGCAGGCTCTCGTTCATCGCGTCGCCGAGGACGAGCGTCCCGGTCACGAAGGCGACGCCGAGGGCGATCGCCACCGACGAGAGCACGAGTCGTGCGGTGCGGGCCCGCAGGCCCGCGAGGATGGTGCGCAGCATCAGGTCACGCGCCCAGGTGCTTCAGGGCCGCGAGCACGGAGTCCGCGGTGGGGTTGGCGATGTCGCCGGCCAGCCGGCCGTCGGCGAGCAGCACGACGCGGTCGGCGTAGGACGCGGCGACCGGGTCGTGCGTCACCATGATCACGGTCTGGCCGAGCTTGCGCACCGACATGCGCAGGAAGTCGAGGACCTCCGCGCCGGAGCGCGAGTCGAGGTTGCCGGTCGGCTCGTCGGCGAACACCACGTCGGGCCGGGCGACCAGGGCGCGGGCGCAGGCCACGCGCTGCTGCTGGCCGCCGGACAGCTCGGTGGGCTTGTGCTTGAGGCGGTCGCGCAGGCCGAGCACGTCCACGATCGTGTCGAACCACTCGCGGTCGGGCTTGCGGCCGGCCAGCTCCAGGCCGAGCAGGACGTTGGCCTCGGCGGTGAGCGTGGGCAGCAGGTTGAACGCCTGGAACACGAAGCCGACGCGGTCGCGGCGCAGCTTGGTCAGGTCCTTGTCGTTCAGCGAGGTGATCTCGGTGCCGCCGATGCGGACCGTGCCGCCGTCGACGTTGTCCAGCCCGGCCAGGCAGTGCATCAGCGTGGACTTGCCGGAGCCCGAGGGCCCCATGATCGCGGTGAAGCGGCCCGCCTCGAAGGCGACGCTCACCCCGTCGAGGGCGCGGACCGCGGTGTCGCCCTTGCCGTACACCTTCACCAGGTTCGCGGCCTCTGCGGCGGTGCGGGTCCCGACGTCGGACACCAGTGCGGACATGCTCCCTCATTCCCTCGACGAGTGCGATCGACGAGAAAGCTATGGGGAGCGGGCGTAACCGGTCGTCACCTCGGCGGCGGAACCCGTCGTCAGCCGGCGGGATGACGACGGGTGGTCCTGCGGTCTGACGGCGCGGCGGGCGCGGGGGCGCCAGTCGGGGCGGGGGCGGGGCGCGTCAGTCGGGGCGGGGGCGGGGCGCGTCAGTCGGGCAGGTCGAGCAGTCCCCGGTCGAAGGCGTTCGCCACCGCCTCGGCCCGCCGGCTCGCGCCGAGCTTGGCCATGATCCGGCTCAGGTGCACGCTGACCGTCTTCTCCGAGATGTAGAGCTCCTCGCCCACCTGCCGGTTGGTGCGCCCCCGCGCGACCAGCTCCAGCACCGACCGCTCGCGCGGCGTGAACGGGTCGACCCGGTCGCGCGGACCCGCGTCGCGCAGCGCCACCCGCGCCCGCCGGGCCACCAGGTCCAGCGCCTCCCGCAGCGGCTCCGCGCCCAGGCGGTCGGCCACCTCGCCGGCCGAGCGCAGCTCGACGACCGCCTCGTCGCGCCGGTCCGCGGCGAGCAGCGCCTCGGCCAGCCGCCACCGGCACACGGCCTGCTCGAACACCGCGCCGAACCCGAACCCGTCGACGGCGCGCCGCCACAGGTCCGGATCGCCCGCGCCGGTCAGGCGGGACTCCTCGGCGGCCACCCGGACGAGCCACGCGCGCCCCTCGGGGCCCAGCTCGCCGGTGCGCGGCGACCCCAGCTCGGCCGTCGTGCGCGCGTAGTCGGCCAGCTCGTGCCCGGCGCGCACCGCCTCCTCCTCCGCGGCCCGGTCGCGCCGCCGCCGCGCCCGCACGGCCAGGTCGGCGTGCCCGGCGACGCCCAGCGCCGCGAGCCGGATGCCCGCCAGGAACCACTCGACCTCCTGGCGCGACCACTGCACGGCGTCGGCGACCCGCTCCACGGCCAGCTCCGGCTGCCCCCGCCACAGCGCCAGCTCGGCGCCCGTGCCGCCGGTGATGAGCGCGATCTGGAGGTCGCGGTGCCAGTCGGCGCGCAGCTCGCGGATCATCCGCTCGGCCTGCTCGAACTCGCCGCGGCCGACCGCGACGTGCGTGCCGGCCGCGGCGAGGCGCGCGGACACCGTGCTCGACACCCGCAGGCCGGGCGGTTCGGCGGCGGTCGCCGCGTCGTCCCACTCGCCGACGCAGTACCGGGTCAGGACCTGGAGGATGCGCAGCTCCAGGCCGAACGAGCTCCACGTGAGGCCGGTCTCCCTGGCCCGCGCCACGCCCTCGTCGAGCACCCGCGCGGCCTCGGCCGGCTCGCCCAGGTCGTAGTGGTGCAGGCCCAGGAAGTAGCGGGCGCGCAGCTCGGTGCTGACCGCGCCGGCCTCCAGCGCGCACGCCACGGACGCGGTCAGGTGCTCGCGGGCCGACGCCACGTCGCCCTCCGGCTCGTCGAGCAGGCCCAGCGTGGCCAGCGCGTCCGCCACCGCGGACGCCGCGCCCGCCGCGCGGCCGTCGGCCACCGCCAGCTCGGCGCGCTCCCGGGCCTCGGCGTACTTGCGGTCGTGCCGCAGCACCCCCGCCCACACCGCGAGCACCCAGGCGCGGGCGCGGGACCCGGGGCGGTCGCGGACGAGCCGCCACGCCTCCTCGATCGCGTGGTACTTCTCGTCCTCGGTGCCGTCGAGCACCTGCAACGCCTGCGCGAAGCGCTGCCACATCCCGGCCGCGGTCTCCGGGTCGGACTCGTCGACGACCCGCGTGCCGCTGCGGGCGAACGCGATGGCCCGCTCCGGCTGGCCCGCCGTGCCCGCCGCCCACGACGCGCGGCGCAGCAGCGCCAACTCGCCCAGGTCCGCCGGCCGGTCGGCGGGCGGGACGGCGGCCCACAGCTTCAGCGCCTGCTCCAGGTGCCCCAACGCCTCGGCGGGCGCGCCGGCGGCCTGCGCCTCCTGCGCGGCCCCCACCGAGGCCCGCAACGCGCGCGGCAGGTCGTGGCACTCCAGGCTGTGGTGGGCGAGCGCGGCGGCGGCGCCCCGGCCGCCGGTGGCCGCGACCAGGTCGGCGTACGCGGAGTGCAGGCGGACGCGTTCGCCGGGCAGCAGGTCGGCGTGCACGGACTCGCGCAGCAGGGCGTGCCGGAACGCGTACCCGCCGTCCCGGGCGACCAGCAGCACGTGGTGCTGCACGGCCTCGCGCAGCGCGCCGTCCAGGGCGACGTCGTCCAGGCCCGCCACGGCCCGCAGCAGCTCGTGCCGCACGGACCGGCCGCCGACGGAGGCGACCCGCACGACGTGCTGGGCGTCCGCGCCGAGGCGTTCGATGCGGGACAGCAGCACCTCGGAGAGCGTCCACGGCACGTGCCCGGCGCGGTCGGCGGCGGCGGCGATCAGCTCCTCGGCGAAGAACGGGTTGCCGTCCGAGCGCTCGGCGACCTCCAGCACCACGTCGTCCGGCAGGTCGTCGGACAGGGCGGCCACGAACGACCGGGCGTCGATGGCGCTGAACGGGGTCAGGTCGAGCCGCTGCACGGCGGGCAGCCGCACCAGCTCGGTGAGCAGGGGCCGCAGCGGGTGGCCGCGGTGCAGGTCGTCGCCGCGGTAGGTGCCGATGACCAGCAGCCGCTGCGCGCGCAGCCGGGAGAGCAGGAAGGACAGCAGGTAGCGGGTGGAGGCGTCGGCCCAGTGCAGGTCTTCGAGGACCAGCAGCACGGGCCGCTCCGCGGCCAGGTCGCCGAGCAGGCCGTGCACGGCGTCGAACAGCTGGAGCTGGCCGACGTCCTGCTCGGGGCGGCGGCCGACGAGGTGCGACGGCGGGCCGGACACGGACCGGCCGCCCTCGTGGGGCGCGGGCAGGGCCAGTTCGGGGAGGAGCAGGCCCAGGGCGGGCCGGGCGGCGACGTCGAGCAGGCCGGCCTCCCGCACCTGCCCCAGGGCCTCGGTGAAGGGCAGGTACGGGAGGCCGGTCCCGCCGACGTCCAGGCAGCGCCCGGTGAGCACGAGCGCGTCGCCCGCCACCGCGGCCAGCTCGTCCACCAGGCGGGTCTTGCCGACACCGGCGTCACCGGCGAGCAGGACCGCGGTGGCCGTGCCGCGGGCGGCGTCGTCGAGGGCGGCGCGGAGCCTGGTCATCTCCCGGCCACGCGCCACCAGGGGGATTCCGGAACCGAGGCGTGCCACACCAGGCATGCTGTCACACCTCAGGCGGCCGTCGGGCGCTCGTTCCCCGCCCCGGGCGACTCCGGGCCGGACCGGTGGCCCAGCACCGCCCACCACCGCCTCCTCGACGACGCGGGCCTCCGGTCGACGCGGGTCCGCGCCGCGTCCGCGCGCAGTGCGGCGTGCCGGTAGTCGACCTCCGCCTTGACGGCCTCGGGTGTCCACTCCATGACGTGCTCCTCGTGTCCTCGTCGGTAGCACGAAGACTCCTGCTGAGGCGCGGGAGCGGGCATCGGTGGTTCGCGTGCCCCGACGCCCGCCCGCCCCCGCCCGCCGCCGTAAGGGGTGGCGGGCGCGGGGTAAGGGGTACCCCCGAGAGGCGGTCGGCGCGGCGGTCAGGCGGTCGGCGCGGCGGTCAGGCGGTCGGCGCGGCGGTCAGGCGGTCGGCGCGGCGGTCAGGCCGACACGGCGGCCTTGGCGCGGGCCAGGCGGGCCCGGACCTGGTCGGCCTCCGGCGCGTCCAGCTCGGTGAACAGCGCCAGCGCCCGCTGCCAGTGCGCGATCGCACCCGGCGCGCCCTGCCGCTCGAACACGGTGGCCAGCCGGTCGTGCGCCATCGCCTGGTGGTACGGGCTGGCGGCGGCCGACGCCACCTGGAGCGCGGTCCGCGCCGACGCCGCCGCCTCGGCCTCCTCGCCGGACTCCAGCAGCACCTGGGCGAGGTCGGTGTGGCAGGTGGACTCGCCGCACTGCTCCCCCACCTCCCGGTACATGTCCACGGCGGCGCGCAGCCGGGACTTGGCGTCCTCGTACCGGCGCGACGCCAGTTGCAGCAGCCCCAGGTTGTGGTGCGCGCTGGCCTCCGCCCAGCGGGCCCCCGCCGCGCGGCTGACCTCCAGCGCCTCGCGGTAGGACGCCTCGGACTCGTCCACGCGCCCCAGGTGCTGGAGGATGTCGGCGACCGTGGTGAGCGCCCGCGCCTGCGCGTTGACGTCACCCGAGGCGCGGGCCACCTCCAGCGCCTCGCGGTGCCGCGCCAGCGACTCGTCCATGCGCTGGAACTGCGCCAGGGCCGCGCCGAGGTTGAACAGCATGACGAACCGCGCCGCGGGGTCGCCCAGCGTCGTGGCGGCCTTGAGCGCGGCTTCCGTGGTGCGCAGCCAGGTGGTCCGGTCGGCGCGCATCCAGAAGAACCGCGACAGCGTGTAGGGCAGCTGCCAGGCGTGCACGAGCCACTCGCGGCGCCCGCCCTCGGCGGCCAGCTCGGCGGCGGCGATGATGTTGCCCTGCTCGGCGTCCAGCCAGGCGACGGCCTCCGCCGAACCGGTGAACCTGGGCACCTCGACCGGCACGTTCTCCGGCGCCACCCGGACGCCGCCCCGGCCCACCGGCAGCAGGCCGTCGGCGACGTCGGCGACGTGCAGGTAGTAGTCCAGCATCCGGCTGGTGGCCCCGAGGCGCTCCTCGGCGGCCAGCTCGGCGGCCAGCGTGCGGGTGTAGACGCGGACCAGGTCGTGCGCGCCGTAGCGGCCCGTCTCGGTGAGCGACAGCAGGTTCGCGGTGGCCAGCGAGTCCAGCGCGCGTTGCGCCTCGCCCAGCCGGACGCGGGCCATGGCGGCGGCGACGTGCGCGGTCACGTCCGGCCCGGGGTGCAGGCCCAGCAGGGCGAGCAGCCGCGCCGGGAGCGGCGACAGGGCGCGGCGGGACGCGTCCAGGGCGGCCCGCACGGTGGAGTCCTCGTCCTCCAGGCCCAGCGCGGCCAGCCTGCCGTGCTCGTCGTCCAGCTCGGCCACCAGCTCGGCGACCCTCAACGACGGCGCCACGGCGAGCCGCGCGGCGGCGATGCGCAGCGCCAGCGGCAGCCCGTCGCACAGCACGGCCAGCCGGCGCAGCGCGGCGGCCTCGGTGCCGTCCCGGCCCGCCACCCGGCCGACGACCGCGACCGAGGCGTCCAGGTCCAGCATGTCCAGCTCGACCAGGCGCGCCTCGGCGTGCGCGACCAGCCCGACCAGCCGCCGGCGGGACGTCACCAGCACGCACGACGGCGGCCCCGGCAGCAGGGGCAGCAGCTCGGTCGAGCCGCGCGCGTTGTCCAGCATCACGATCGTGCGCCGGTCGGCGATGAGCGTCCGGAACAGCGCCGAGCGCTCCTCCACGGTGACCGGGATGTCCGGCGACGGCACGCCGAGGGTGCGCAGGAGGCGGTTGAGGACCTCGCCCGCGCTCAGGGGCTCCTGGTTGGGGTCGTAGCCGTGCAGGTCCACGTAGAGCTGGCCGTCCGGGAAGTCCTCGCGGACCCGGTGCGCCCAGTGCAGGGCGAGCGCGGTCTTGCCGACGCCGGCGGGACCCGTGACGACGAGGACCAGGCCGCCCGCGGGGTCGGCGGCGAGCAGGCCGTCGAGGCGCTTGAGCTCCTCGTCGCGGCCGATCAGCGTCACCGAGGCGCGCGGGAGCTGGGCCGGGGTCGGCGCGGGCGCGGGCTCGGGCGCCGCCGGGAGGGTCATCGGCCGGGTGGGGCGCTCCGGCTCGGGGTCCTCCCCCGCCAGCACGGCCTGCTGGAGCTTGCGCAGCTCCGGGCCCGGCTCCACGCCCAGCTCGTCGATCAGCACGCGGCGCGCCTCGCGGTAGGCGGCCAGCGCCTCGGCCTGGCGGCCGGCCTGGCACAGCGCGCGCATCAGCAGGCCGTGGCCGCGCTCCCGCAGCGGGTGCTCGCCGACCAGGGCGGTCAGCGCCCCGACCAGCTCCGCGCCGCGGCCGATGAGCAGCATCAGCTCGGCCCGCTCCTCCTGCACGACGAGCCGCCGTTCGACCAGGCGGTCCCGCTCGACCTCGGCGAACAGGCCGGCGACCCCGCCGAGGGGTTCGCCGCGCCACAGGGCCAGGGCCTCGTCGAGCGTGGTGGCGGCGGCCACCAGGTCGCCGGAGGAGCGCAGCCGGCCGGCGGCGGACACCCGCCGCTCGAAGTCGTCCAGGTCGACCGCGCCCGGGTCCACCCGCAGCAGGTAGCCGTCGCCGACGGAGGTCAGCAGCTCGGCGGGCGCGCGGCGGGCGCGGCGGGGCTCCAGGGCGCGGCGCAGGCCCGCCACATAGGTCTGCACCAGGTTGACCGCGCTGGTGGGCTGGTTGTCGCCCCACACCGCGTCGATGATCTGGTCCCGGCTGACCGGGGTGTTGCGGGCGAGCAGGAGCACCGCCAGCACGGCGCGCTGCTTCGCGGCGCCGAGGTCGACCTCCTTGCCGCCGCGCACCGCCCGGAGGAGGCCGAGCACCTCGAACCGCGAGCGCTCCGCGCCGACGTCTTCCACCGACCGATCCTTCGTCGAAGGTCCCTCTCACGACAGAGCCTAGGAGATCACTTCAGTCCGGCTCCAGTCGTCCTGTAGCCGCATTCTTACGCTAAGCGTGTCCGACCAACCACACAGGGCGAACCCCGAAGGGCGAGGTTGGACCAGACAGCGGAACACCCGCTGCTCCACGAACGACGAGGGCAGGCCGGCGTGCAAGGGGCATCCAGCCCGCGGCGGCGGAACGCCGGCCCGCCCTCGTCCCCTTCTCCACCTGGAGACGGGTCATCCGGTAGGGGATGGCCCCGATCCTTTGCCCTCCCCCCAGTGGAAGGGGCCGCGGCCGGGAACCGAACCCCCGACCGCGGCCCCTTCGACCATTCCGGGGCGGTTGTCCCGGGGCTCCGGCTCAGGCCACTTCCTCCAACTGGGCGGGCACCGCCGCGGCGCGGGCGGCGGCACGGCGGCGGCGCAGCACCACCACGGCGCCCACCGCGACCGCGACCCCCATGAGCACCCACATCGCCCCGTTGAAGACGGACTCGATGTACTTCGCCGAGGCGCCCGCGGCCGACCCGATGCCGATGTGCAGCGCCGACCAGCCGACCGCGCCCGCGATCGAGGCGGGCAGGAACCGGCGGTACTCCAGCTTCGAGGCGCCCGCCGAGGCGGGCACCAGGGTGCGGACCACCGGCATGAACCGGGCGAAGAACACCGCCCACGCGCCGCGCTTGCGCAGCAGGGCACCCGCGTTGTCCCAGTGCTCCTGGCCGAGCTTGCGCACCACGCGGCTCTCGCGCATCCGGTCGCCGTACCGGCGGCCCAGGAAGTAGCCGATGCTGTCGCCCGCGATGGCGCAGACCGACACCACGAGCCACATCACCAGGAACCGGGGCACGCTGGTGACCGTGGTGGCGGCGAGCAGCAGGGCGCTCTCGCCCGGTGCGATGAACCCGACGCCCAGCGTGCACTCCGCCAGCGTCAACGCCCCCGTGACCGCCAGGACGGCGGGTTGGGGCAGACCGGCCAGCCCTTCCAGGGCGTCGGTCAGCAGAGCCATGTGTCGTCCCCCAGTGATCGCGGTGTGCGCCCGACCCGGTGGAGCGGCCCGCGGCGCCGTTGCGACGCGCAGGGTAGGGCCTCCGGGTGCGGGGCGGGTGGAGTGGACCCGGTCCAGCGGGGTCCTGGACCAGTCCACCGCGATCACGACCGGGCGCGCATCGGACTTAAGTCTGATGCGACCCCTGATCTTCGGGGGGTGGCCGGGGCGGGGGGAGGCAGGGGCGCTCGGCCGTGCGCCCGGCTCCCGCACCGGTCGGCCTAAGGGTCAGCGCGGGTCTAGCGCGCCCGCCTTCGCGGAACCGAGGAACCGCGACCACTGCGCGGAACCGAAGTCCAGCTCGCCGCCGGCCCGGTTCTTCGAGTCCCGCACGCCGGCGCGCGCGGTGTCGAGCGCGATCTCCACGCACTCCGGACCGCCCGCGGACGACCTCGTGCTCTTGCGCCACTCTCGCTGCATGGGTCCCACGCTCCTGGTTCAGGTGTGCTCCCGCGCCACCCGCTCGATCAGCTCGGCCGAACCGGCCGGGTCGAGGGATCGGGCGCAGAGCCGCGCGAACGTGTCGGAATACCCGAGCACGTCGGCCGGCTGCTCCAAATAGACGTCGCTCCTCGTGCTTTCGATGTATACCACGTCCGGGTCGAGCTTCTCCGGGAACGAGAGGATCACGAACCGGCCGTCCATCGCGGGGTGGCCGCCGGTGGCGAAGGGGACCACCTGGAGGGTGACGTTCGCGAGCCCGCCGACCTCGCGGAGCCGGTGCAGCTGCTCGCGCATCACGGCGGGGCCGCCGACCACCCGGCGCAGCGCGGCCTCGTCGACCACGACGTGCAGGCGCAGCGGGTCGTCCTCGCGCAGCAGGGCCTGCCGCGCCTTGCGCAGCTTCACCCGCCGGTCGACCTCGGCCGGGGCGGCGCCCGGCAGCACGTCGCCGATCAGCGCCCTGGTGTAGGTCTCGCACTGGAGCAGGCCGGGCACCATCAGGCCCTGGTAGGCGCGCACCGACTCGGCGTCGGCCTCGAACCCGACGTAGCGGCCGGGCGCGATGTCGCCGAACTCGTCCCACCACGCCTTGCGGCGCGCCTCGCGGGCCAGCTGCACCAGCTCGTCGCTGGTGTCCCGGTCCGCGCCGTAGGCGGCCAGCATGTCGCGGACGTCGCGCGGCGTGACGCCGACGCGGCCGGTCTCGATGCGGCTGATCTTGGAGGCGGAGCACTCCAGGCGCTCGCCGACCTCCTCGATGGTGACACCGGCGGCCTCGCGCAGCCTGCGCAGCTCGCTGACCAGCCTGCGCTTGCGCAAGGTGGGGCTGCTGCCGCGGGGCATCCGCACCTCCTCGTGACGACGACCGCCCACCAGTTTGTGCCGGTCACCCGGTGGAGCAAAGAGACGTCATCCATTCGTGTAGTGCAACTTGCAGTCCGGCGGTGGGCGGGCACAGGCTGCTGGGGCAACCGACCCGGAAGGAGCGCTGAAAAGGTGTCCGCCACCGTCTTCAGCCAGCTCGACAAGTCCTTGCACGAGCACCTGGACACCCTGGTCCGCCTCGCGGCGACCGGCGACGACGAGACGGCGGTGGACCTGGCCCGGGGCGAGCTGCCCCGCGTGGTCACCGCGCTCCGGTCGCTGCTCGCCGAGCACGCGCCCGACGAGCACGGCCGCTGCCCGACGTGCCGCACGCGCCGCTGGAGCCGCCGGCTGCCCGCGCCGTGCCGCGCCTACCTCGGCACGCAGCTGTGCCTGACCGCGGCCGGCGACGAGCCCTCCGGTCGGCGCAGGCACCTGCGCCGCGTCGGCTAGCCCCCCGACGAGCGGGTTCGCCCGCTCCCCCGCCGGACGACGCCGCTCCCCCGAGCACGAGCCCGTCAGCGCCGTCCGGCGCGGGCGCCCGGGGCGGGACCCCCGCACCCCCGACCGGGTCGGTCCCGCCCCGCGGCCCCGCCGTCACACCCGCACCGGCTCCAGGCGGTCGCGCTCCGGGTCGACCAGGTAGACCCGGGCCGCCGAGATGTCGAAGTACGTGCCGACCAGGCGCAGCGACCCCGCCGCCACGGCCTCCCGCACGCTCGGGTAGGTCATCAGGTTGTCCAGCTGCTGGGCGACGTTGGCCACCGCCAGCCGCTCCACCGGCGGCAGGTCCGACTCGCCCGCGTGGAACCGGATCAGGCTGGGCTCGGCCGCCCGCAGCCACGCGTGCAACCGCGTGCCGGGCTTCGCCGAGCCGTGCACGACCGCCTTCATCGCGCCGCAGTCGGAGTGGCCGCACACCGCGATCGTGTCGACCGCGAGCACCTCCACCGCGTACTCGATCGCCGCGCCCACCGAGTCGTCGGCGGTCGGCGGCACCAGGTTGCCGATGTTGCGCACGCAGAACAGGTCGCCCGGCCCGCTGGTCGTGATCAGGTTCGGCACCACGCGGGAGTCGGCGCAGGTGATGAACAACTGGCGCGGGCGCTGGCCCCGTTCGGCGAGCTCGGCCAGGAAGGGGCGCACGAGCGGCGCGGTGGTGCGCTCGAACTCGTGCATGCCGCGGATCATCGGGTCGGTGCCCACCAGGCCGGTGCCCACCAGGTCGGTGACGGCCGGGTCGGTGACGGCCGGGTCGGCGCTCGTCCGGTCGGCTCTCGTCCGGTCGGCGCCCACCGGGTCGGCGTCGCCGCGCTGCCGGGGCACGGTGACCGCCCGCGCGCGCTGCCAGTGCGCCCACGGCGCGAACCAGCGCGGCAGCGGCGACAGCGGGGTCTTGCGCCGGGCCGGGATGCCCCTGGTGGCCTTGCTGAACCAGGTGTCGTGCACCTCGTCCACCTCGACGGTGCCGCCCAGCCGCTCGTAGCCGGTGCGCCAGTCGTCGATCGCCTCGTAGGCGCCGTGGTCGAGGAAGTCGATGTGCAGCTCCAGCACGACGTGCCGCCCGAGCGGGATGCCGCGCAGCGCGCGCACGAGCCGGCCAACGCCGAGGAACACCAGCGAGCCGCGGATGACCACGCGCCACCCGTCGTGCTCGGGCTCGACCCGCACGGAGCTGCGCGTGAGGCGGTGCAGCGACCGCAGCGCCGCCGCCGCGACGCCCAGCAGCACGCCCTGCACCAGGCCGAGCGCGACCACGCCGAGCGCGGTGACCGCGTAGGCGGTGAACTCGCCGTGCCGCCGCAGGGCGCGCATCCGCCGCACGCTGACCAGCCGCACGCCCACGACGAGCAGCACGCCCGCCAGCGCGGCCAGCGGGATCAGCTCCAGCACCGAGCCCAGCGCGAGGGTGAACACCGCGATCCACACGCCGTGCAGCACGGTCGAGGCGCGGGTGCGGGCGCCGGCGGCGACGTTCGTGGAGCCGCGGGCGATGCCACCGCTGACCGGCAGGCCGCCGAGGGCGCCGGAGACGGTGTTGGCGACGCCCTGGGCGACCAGTTCGCGGTCGAGGTCGGCGCGCGGTCCGGCGTGGAGCTTGTCCACCGCGACCGCGGACAGCAGGGACTCGACGGCCGTCACCAGGGCCACGGCGACCACGGCGAACGCGATGCCCGCGACCGCGCCGGACGGCATCCGGGGCAGCACGAGCTGCTCCAGGGCGTTCTCCGGCAGGTCGACCCTGGCCACGGGCAGCCCGCTGCCCACCGCGGTCGCGGCGAGCACGGCGACGAGCGGGGCGGGCACGTACGAGGAGCGCGGCACCCTGGGCCACAGGACGAGCACGACCACCGCGACGCCGCCGACGAGCAGCGCGTGGCCGTCCACCGGGCCGACCAGCCGGGCGAGGTTGTCGAGCACCGCGGGACCCGCCTGGCCGCCGAGCACGACGACGAGCTGGCCGACCGCGATGGTCGCGCCGATGCCCGCGAGCAGGCCGTGCACCACGGCGGGCGAGAGGGACAGCGCGACGCGGCCGACGCGGGTGAGGCCGAGGGCGACCTGCACCAGGCCCGCGCCGGCGGTGATCATCGCGGTGGCGGCCCAGCCGTACTCGGCGATGAGGCCCGAGGTGATCAGCACCATGCCCGCCGCCGGGCCGCTGACCTGCAACGGGGCCCCGCCGAGCGCGCCCGCCACGACGCCGCCGACGACGGCCGAGACCAGGCCCGCGATGAGCGGCGCGCCGGTCGCGGCGGCGAAGCCCAGCGACAGCGGCACGGCGATCAGGAACACCACGACCGAGGCAGGCAGGTCGTACCGCAGCACGGTGGCCAGGCCGCCCGGTGGGCCCGCCGTCGTGTGCTCGCCGGCGTGGGACTTGGTGGGGCGTGGTCGGTCCATCGGAGTCCGTCCTGTGTGGAGTGTCTGTTGTGTCCGGTCCGCGCCGGGTGCGCGGGTCCGCCGCCCCGGTCGGGGCGGTGCGTCGGTGGGTGGGTGCCTACCGCCGCGCTAAGGGCAGCGGAAGGCGCGGCCGTGGGGCGTCGAGTCGGGACTCGGCCCGGGCGCGGTGGTGGGTGGTCGCCACGGTGGCACCTCCGTGTCGGCACAGGGGACGTGTCGGCACAGCCCGCGTCGTACAGGTCGCGTTGAGACCATCATGACGACGGAGTGGCTGATCTGACAGCGGTTCCACCCGGTCGTGTTGATCACCGGGGAGGCCGTCACTGCTGGTGACGGCCTTCGGCGGACGACGGCGGCGCGGGAGGGGAGGGGGTCACCCGCGGGGCGGGGCAGAGCGGCGGGGGGCGGGGCGGAGGGCTCGGGCACACCCCCCCACCGACAGCACAACGCCCGCCACTGCCGGCGGGTGGCCGGCCGTGACGGGCGTGGCGGGGGCGGTCCCGCGCCCGGTCGCGCCCCGGGCGCGGGTGTCGGGCGTCAGGTGTCGGGCGTCAGGCGTCAGGCGTCGGGCGTCAGGCGTCAGGCGTCCACTTGGGACCTGTCACCCGACCAGAGGGTGTGGAAGCTGCCCTCTCGGTCGGTGCGGCGGTAGGTGTGCGCGCCGAAGAAGTCCCGCAGGCCCTGGACGAGCGACGCGGGCAGGCGCTCGGAGCGCAGGCCGTCGTAGTAGGCGAGCGCGGACACGAAGCCGGGCGCGGGCACGCCCGCCTCGACCGCGCCGACCACGACCCGCCGCCACGCCTCCTCGGCCGACTTCACCGCGTCGCGGAAGTAGTCGTCGACGAGCAGCGAGGGCAGCTCGGGCGCCTTGTCGTACGCCTCGCGGATGCGGTCGAGGAAGCGGGCCCGGATGATGCAGCCGCCGCGCCAGATGGTGGCCATCGCGCCCAGGTCGAGGTCCCAGCCGTACTCGGCGCTCGCGGCCCGCATCTGGTCGAAGCCCTGCGCGTACGCGACGACCTTGGACGCGTACAGCGCCTGCCGGACGTCCTCGACGAGCTGCCCGGCGAGCTTGTCGGAGGCGAACACCGCGGACGAGCCGAACGCCTCGCGCACCGCCGCGCGCTGGTCCACCCGACCGGACAGGGACCGGGCGAACACCGCCTCGGCGATGCCGGTGACCGGGACGCCCAGCTCCAGGGCCTCCTGCACGGTCCAGCGGCCGGTGCCCTTCTGCTCGGCCGCGTCGGCGATCACGTCCACCAGCGGCACGCCGGTGTCGGCGTCGAAGTGGCCGAGCACCTCGGCGGTGATCTCGACCAGGTAGGACTCCAGGTCGCCGGTGTTCCAGCCGCGGAAGACCTCGGCGATCTCGGTGGGCGTCATCCCGCCGACCCGCTTGAGCAGGTCGTACGCCTCGGCGATGAGCTGCATGTCGGCGTACTCGATGCCGTTGTGCACCATCTTGACGAAGTGCCCGGCGCCGTCGGGTCCGACGTGGACGCAGCATGGCACGCCGTCCACCTCGGCGGCGATGGACTCCAGCACCGGTCCGAGGTGCCGGTAGGACTCCTCCGAGCCGCCGGGCATGATCGACGGGCCGTTGAGCGCGCCCTCCTCGCCGCCGGAGATGCCGGCGCCGACGAAGTGCAGGCCCGCCTCCTTCAACGCGGCCTCGCGGCGGCGGGTGTCGGCGTAGTGGGCGTTGCCGCCGTCGATCACCGTGTCGCCGGGCTCCAGCAGCGGGACCAGCTCGTCGATGACGGCGTCGGTGGGCGCGCCCGCCTTCACCATGATGATGATCTGCCTGGGCGCCTGGAGGCTCGCGACGAGCTCCTCCAGGGTCTCGGCGGGCACGAACTCGCCCTCGTGGCCGTGCTCGGAGATCAGCGCTTTGGTGCGGGCGGAGCTGCGGTTGTGCACGGCGACGCGGAAGCCGTGCCGGGCGAGGTTGCGCGCCAGGTTGCTGCCCATGACGGCGAGCCCGGTGACGGCGATCCGCGCGGGTGCCTCGGAGGTGGTCATGGCACAAGCCTGCCGAAATCCGCGCCCGCGCGCACCTGTGCGGACCCCTGAACACGAAGCGCGCCACCGGATGCGCCCGAAGCTGTAACATCGTGAAACAAATCGTGGAACAAGGGGGGCGGCATGACCAGGGCTACCGTGCGGGACGTGGCGAGGGCGACGGGGTTGTCGATCGCCACCGTCTCCCGGGTCCTCAACGGCCAGGCCAACGTCGCCCAGCACACCCGCGAGCTGGTGCTGCGGACCGTCGACCAGCTCGGGGCGCAGGCGCCGAGGCCGCGGGGCGCGAAGCCGGCCGGGTCGATCTACGTGCGCTGCCCGTACCTGCTGACCGACTACTTCGGCCTGATCGTGTCGAGCGTGGCCGAGACGCTGGCCCTGCACGGCAGGCAGGTGCTGCTGGACGCGGGCACGTCGGCGCAACGCGTCGGCGCCCTGCCCGGCCTGCCGAGCCGCTCGGACGTCGGCGGCGCGGTGCTGATCCTGCCGCCGGAGCCCGCCGACGAGCTGGTGCGGCTGCGCGACCGGCGGTTCCCGTTCGTGGTGGTCGACCCGCGCACCGAGCTGCCGCGCGACGTGGCCTCGGTGTCGGCGGCGCACTTCGCGGGCGCGCGGCGGCTGATGGCGCACCTCGTGGAGCTGGGGCACCGGCGCATCGGCATCATCGGCGGCCCCTCCGACTGGCTGGCCGGCGACGGGCGGCTGGCCGGGTACGCGGCGGCGCTGTCGGACGTCGGCGTGCTGCCGTCGGCGGAGCTGCTGCGGCACGTCGACGAGCCGACCGCCGAGCACGGCTACCGGGTGGCGCGCGAGCTGCTCGACCTGCCCGAGCGGCCGACCGCGCTGGTCGCGTTCAACGACAAGATGGCCGTCGGGGCCCTGCGCGCGGCCCGCGAGCTGGGGTTGTCGGTGCCGGGTGACGTGTCCGTGGCCGGGTTCGACGACCTGGACCTGAGCCGCGCCACCCGGCCGGAGCTGACCACCGTGCGGCAGCCGTTGCAGGAGATGGGCCGGATGGCCGTGACGCTGCTGATGCGGCTGCTCGACCGGCACGAGCTGGAGGCGCTGCACGTCGAGCTGGCCACCGAGCTGGTGGTCCGGGAGTCCACCGGGCCGGCCCGCCCCGCCCGGGACCGGCCGGCCCGGAACTGACCGCTCCCCCGCTTTTCACGGTCTTTACCGGGCTGGGGGCGCGACCTTGACACCCGTTGCGGGTCATTGTTTCCTTTCATCTGCGAGCTAGTTCCAGGTTTGTTCCATTTGTTACAGGCCGCCGATGACCCTGTCCACAACGTCGTGAAAGGAGTCCGGGGTGCCCTTTTCCCACCGTCGGGCTTTCATCAGCGCCGGCGTCGCGGCGGTAGCCGTCGCCGCCACCGCCACGGCCCTGCCCTCCCCCGCCGCGATCGCCGCGGGCGAGTCGGTCGCCGTCCACCTGACCACCACCTCCGACAGCGGTGGCCGCACGGTCACCCGCGGGCTCCAGCCGCAGGCCCCCGTCGCGTTCAGCACCAGCGCGGGCGGCGCCGCGCACACCGTCACCGTCAACGAGGGCACGACCTACCAGCAGTTCGAGGGCGGCGGCGCGTCGATCACCGACACCACCGCCTACCTGCTGCGCGGCGGCCCCGTCTCCGCGGCGACGCGCGACGCGGTGATGCGCAAGCTGTTCCACCCCGTCGACGGCATCGGCCTGTCGTTCGTGCGCAACCCGATCGGGGCGTCCGACCTGTCGCGGCCGGGCAACGTCTCGCTCGACGACACGTGCTGCGACCTCAACGACTTCGGGGCCAACGGCTACGACACGAACGTGCGGCTGCTGACCCAGCAGGCCAAACAGCTCAACCCGCAGCTGCGGGTCAAGGGCGTGCCGTGGAGCGCGCCGGGCTGGATGAAGGACAACGGCCGCATGGACCAGATGGGCTGGCTCAAGTGGGAGCACTACCCCACCTACGCGCAGTACCTGGTCAAGTACGTGCAGAGCTACCAGAACGCGGGCATCCCGGTCGACTACGTCTCGGTGCAGAACGAGCCGAACTGCTGCAAGGCGGGCAACCCGACCGAGATGGACTACCCGGGCATGAGCTGGAACCCGGCCGGCCTGGTCGAGTTCACCAAGAACTTCGTCTACCCGGCGTTCCGCGCGGCGGGCATCACCACCAAGGTGCTGGTGCACGACTGGAACTACGGCGACTACGCCAACTTCGGCGCGGGCATCCTGAACGACGCGGGCGTGCGCAACGACCCGCTGTTCGGCGGCATCGCCTGGCACGGCTACTTCGGCGAGCCGACCGTGGGCACGCAGGTGCACGACCAGTACCCGAACGTGAAGCAGTTCAGCACCGAGCACTCCGGCGGCACGTGGATCTCGAACCAGCACAACGAGGACATGGCCGACATCGTCAACTACGCCCGCAACTGGAGCGGCAGCCTGGTCAAGTGGAGCCTCGGGCTCAACCAGAACATGGGCCCGCACAACGGCGGCTGCGGCACGTGCACCGGCCTGATCACCGTGCAGGAGGGCGGCTCGCGCGCCGGGCAGGTCGACTACACGATCGAGTACTACACGACCGGTCACCTGACGAAGTTCGTGAAGCCGGGCGCGCACCGGATCGACTCGACCGCCAACGGCACCGTGCAGAACGTGGCCTACAAGAACCCGGACGGCTCGAAGGCCCTGATCGCGCACAACGGCGGCACGTCGTCCCAGTCGGTGCGGGTGAACTGGGGCAACCAGGCGTTCACCTACACCCTGCCGGCGCGCACCACGGCCACGTTCACCTGGTCGGGCACGCCGGGCGGCGGCAACCCGCCGGTGGGCGGCGGCGCCATCACCGGCCTGGGCGGCAAGTGCGTCGACGTGGCGGGCGGCTCCTCGGCCGACGGCACGGCGGTGCAGCTCCACACCTGCAACGGGTCGGCGGCGCAGCAGTGGACCCGGCCGGGCGACGGCACGGTCCGCGCGCTGGGCAAGTGCCTCGACGTGAAGGACCGGTCGACGGCGGACGGCGCGCAGCTCCAGCTGTGGACGTGCGGCGGGACCCCGAACCAGCAGTGGACCCACACGGCCGGGCGCGACCTGGTGAACCCGGCGGCGGACAAGTGCCTCGACGTCACCGGCAACACCAGCGCGGACGGCACCAGGCTCCAGCTGTGGACCTGCACGGGCGCGGCGAACCAGAAGTGGACCGTCGCCTGAGCCGATGACGGCGGGGACCCGTCCCGATGACGGGGTCCCCGTTCCCCGGGTCCCCCGGGGAGAGCGGGCCCGCCCCGGTGACGGCGGCTGCCGGGCGGGCCCGCTGCGGTGCACGCCCTGCGGTGCACGCCCTGCGGTGCACGCCCTGCGGTGCACGCCCTGCGGTACACCCGCTGCGGTACACCCGCTGCGGTGCGGCCATCGCGGTGCGGCCATCGCGGTGCGGCCATCGCGGTGCGGCCATTGCGGTGTGCCGAACCGCGTCCCGGTCGCGGGGCGCGGTCCGGCGCCGGGCGGCCCACGATCGAGCGATGAGACGACCTCGCGCGACCGCGCTCGTGCCCGCCCTCGTGGCGGCGCTCGTGGCGGCCACCCTCCTGGTCCCCGGCCAGGCGTCGGCGGCGTGGGCGCTGACCGCCGCGCAGCGCCGGGCCTACCTGACCCACTACGCGCCGGTGATCCTCAAGCGCGGCGACGAGAACGACGGCAAGGCCGGCCGCGACTGGATCACCAACTTCGACTTCGACCGCGACGGGAACCACGCCACGAACCGGGCGAACTGGCGCGACGTTCCCTCGTACGTGGCGGGCGGTCACCCGGACTGGCGAATCCGGCCCACCCTCTACACCGCGCTGCTGGAGTTCACCGAGAACGGCTCCAAGTCCCTGGTCCTGCTCTACCACGTCTACCACGCGGCCGACAAGGACGCGAAGGAGATCCACGACTGGGAGCGGGTGGAGGTCGTCGTGCGCGGCGTCACCGGCACGCCGGGCGGGGCGGGCGAGTCGTTCGCCAACGCCACCGTCACCCACCACAAGGACCACGTGATGCGCCGGGCGTCCGACCCGGACGTGCGCTTCCTCGGCTCGCACCTGCTGCTGTGGCAGGCCGACGAGAGCGACTTCGACCTGCCGGACATCGGGCCGCACGGGCACGAGCTGCGCTACGCCACCGACCCGTGGGCGACGATCGCGGACCGCATGGCGTCCGGGGCGAAGGCCGAGGTGCACATCTCCGGCGCCGACGACGCGCGCAACGTGCACTACGCGTTCGTGCCCGGTGGCGCGGCGGACGCGGTGGCGGCGTTCGGCGCGGTCCCGCTGACCCCGTCCGCCGCGAGCCGGGTCGACAACGGCACGAAGGTGACGTGGCCGCAGGTCAAGCGGCTGACCTACGAGTTGCAGGACCTGGCCGACATCGTGCCGACGCACTGGTCGGGCGGGGACTGGCAGCGGCACTGGCTGGCCGACGAGTCCGTGGACGTGCTGCTGGAGGAGCCGGCGCTCGGCGTCCCCGCGGGCCGGCAGCGGTTCCTGACCCGGTCGCGCGACGACGCCGCGCCCGACCTGAGCGACGGCCGCGAGGGCTACCCGTCGAAGGCGTGGTTCTTCGGCGCGTACTCCGCCGAGCTGGGCGAGGACACGCCGTCCGGCTCCGACGACTTCGGCGGGTTCGCGGGCACCGGCGTGGACAGCGCCGGCCGCACGCGCGGCGCGGTGAGCGGCGACCCCGCCTCGCACGGCGCGTACTGGCGGCAGCACGAGTACTTCGTGCACGACGGCGGTCTCGACGACGCGCGGAGCCGTGAACGCGGCACGTGGCTGCCGCCGGGCTGGCACCTGGCCGCCAACGGCGGCTTCGACGGCCGCTGGGAGCGGTTGTTCGACGACCTCCCGTGAGGGGGCGGAGCTGCCCGCCGCCGCTGCACGACCAGCGGCGGCGGGCGCTCACCTAACCGGTGGCGCGGTATGCCTCGCCGGCCCGGTTGGGCGTGCCGCCGGGCAGGTACAGCCCCGTGCCCGGCTTGTCCGCGGGCAGCGCGAACCACGCGTACCGCTCCAGGTAGGACAACCCCTCCAGCATCCGCGACGACCCGCCGGCGAAGTCGGCCAGCTGCCGCTCGTCCGGGTAGCGCACGCCGCCGCCGGAGAAGTCCATCAGCGAGTACTCGGTCAGCCAGACCGGCAGGCCGTACCGGGCGCTCACCGCGTCCAGGTAGTTCTTCAGGTGCCCGACGGCGGCCGGGCCGAAGTCCGAGCCGTACCAGTGCAGCGCGATGAAGTCGACGCGCAGGCCCCGCGCCCTCGCCCCCGCCATGAACCGGTCGAGCCAGCCGCCCGGCTTGTCGCCGCTGTGGGCCACGGCCGGGCTGCCCAGGCGCATCCCCGTCGCCTGGAGCTGCGGCCACAGGTCCAGCGCCTGCTCCACGGTCATGTTCGACTGCTCGCCGAGGTCGGGCTCGTTGAACCCGAGCAGGGTGGTGCCCTGCCGCTTCACCGCCTCCAGGTTCGCCGGGGTCACCGCCTTCGCGCCCCAGATCATCGGCACGTACTCGACGCCCGGCGGGACCCGCACGTCCTCCGGGTTCGTCGCCCAGTTGTAGACCCAGCCCGCGCCGACGTCGGACAGCGCCGTCGAGACGCCGTCGAAGTTCCAGGTGCTGACGCCCTTCTTGACCGACCTGGTGGCGGGCGGCCGGGGCGGCGGCGGTGCGGCGACCACCTCGGGCGCGGTCGTCGTGGTGGTCGTCGTCGTGGTGGTGGTCGTGGTCGTCGTGGTGGGCGCGGCCGTGACGGGCACGGTCGTGGTGGTCGTGGCGGCGACCGGCGCGGCCACCGGCAGGGGCCGCGGCGGCGGGTCGTTCGGCAGCAGCACCACCCCGCCGGCGACCGCGACCACGGCCGCCGCGGCGACCAGCGGCTTGGCGGCGGCGTGCGCCCAGAACCCCTTCTTCACCGCGAGCGCGCCCTTCGACGCGGGGTGCGCGACCGACGCGGGGTGCGCGACGACCGTCGGGTCCGCCGGGAGGGCGGCGACCCCCGTCTGCCCGAGCAGGTCGAGGCCGGGCGGCAGCGGCACGAGCGGGATGCGGGCGACCAGGCCGTCCACGTTCGCCAGGTCGTCGAAGCCGCGCGCGCACCGGGTGCACTCGCGGGCGTGCCGCACGATCCGCTTGCGCCACAGCGCGCTGGGCGCGCCGTCCCAGTCGGAGGTGACGGCGGCCAGGTCGCCGCAGCGCGGCATGGCCAGCACCCGCACCACCACGCGGGCGGCGTCGAGCTGCGCCTTCATCCGCTGCACGCGCACGGCGGCGTGCTGCGGCGTGAGGCCCAGCGCCTCGGCCAGCTCGGCGCGGGTGATCCGGCCGACCGACTCCAGCCACCACAGCGACAGCAGCTCGCGCTCGTCGTCCCCGATCCAGCGGGTGGCGGCCACGACCTCGCGCCGCTGCCCGCGCAGCTGGAGGCGCGTGATGGCGAAGTCGGCGAAGTCGGCGCCGGGGTCGGCGCGGTCGAGCACCTCGTGGTCCACCGGCAGGGGCGTGTTCCGCCGGTGCCGGTCGCGGACCTGGTTCATCGCGATGACGAGCAGCCAGGACCGGAACGACCCGGGGTCCTGGAGCTTCGACAGGCCGTCCACCGCGCGCAGCATGGTCTCCTGCACCACGTCGTCGGTGTCCGGGTGCCCGCCGAGGGCGTGCCCGACGACGTTGTAGACCAGCGGCAGGTAGGCCGCCACCAGCGCGTCCAACGCGCCGGGCTCACCGCGCTGCGCGGCCGTCACCGCGTCGGCGTCCCCTGGTGTGCGCATACCGATCCTCTCGCCCGAGCCGGACTTACCCCCAGGAGACGGCTGGTGCGCGACACCATAACGACTTTCCCCGCCCCCCGAGAGTCCAACGCCCAGGTCCCGAGAGTCCAACGCTCAAGACCCGAGAGTCCAACGCCAGGGCCTCGAGAGTCCAACGCTCAGGACCCCTGAGTTCTGCGTTCGGGACTCACACCGTTCGGCGTGGGTGAAGAACTCACCGGGCCTGAGCGTTGGACTCTCGGGACCTGGAGGTTGGACTCTCGAGGTCTGGGGGTTGGACTCTCGGGTCAGGCGACCAGGACGGAGGCGGCCATGCCGAGGAGGGCCGTGCCGCACAGGCGGTCGAAGGCGGGGCGGACGCGGGGGTGGGCCAGCCAGGTCGACAGGCGGCCCGCCAGGGGCACGACGACCGCCCAGAAGCAGGCGAAGACGGCCACCGCGACCGCCGACAGCAGCGCCGCCTGGGGCAGCGGCGGGGCGGTCGGGTCCATCGCCTGCGGGACGAGGCTGAGGAAGGTCAGCATCACCTTGGGGTTGAGCAGGTCGCACAGCAGGCCGCGCAGGAACAACGACCGGTCGGACGTCGCCGCACGGCGGATCGGGCCGCCGCGCCGGGCCGCGCGCAGCGTCGTGAACCCGAGGTACACGAGGTAGGCCGCGCCCACCGCCTTCACCGCGAGCAGCGCCGCCGGGGCCGCCGCCACCAGCGCGGACAGGCCCGCGGTCGCGAGCGCGGCGTGCGCGAGCAGCCCGGTCACCACGCCCAGCGCCGTCACCGCGCCGTGCCGCACGCCGCGCACCGCGGCACCGGTCACCAGCACGAAGTCCGGACCGGGCACGACGGTGACCACGACGAGCGCGAGCAGGAAGGACGTCCAGGCGATGTGCACGACGCGATCGTGTGACGCGCGTTCGGTTCGTTCCACCCCACCCGTACGGTGTGCGGTTGTGGGCGGAACAGCCGAACTGGATTCGGTCGACTGGCAGATCCTGGAGGAGTTGCAGAACGACGCCACCCTCCAGAACCGGGCGCTGGCCGACCTGGTGGGCATCGCGCCCTCGACGTGCCTGCAACGGGTCCGCCGGCTGCGCGAGCTGGGCGTGATCACCGGTTTCCACGCCGTGGTCGACCCGCGCGCGGCCGGCCTGCCGCTGGAGGCCGTCGTCTCGGTGAACGTGCGCCCGCACACCCGCCCGGTGGTGGCCGCGTTCCGGGCGTACGTGATGGCGCAGCCGGAGACCCGCTCGCTGTTCCACGTCAGCGGCACCGCCGACTTCCTGGTGCACATCGCGGTCGCCGACAGCACGCACCTCCAGGCGTTCCTGGTGGACAAGATCGCCTCCCGCACCGAGGTGCGGAACCTGACCAGCTCGGTGGTGCTCGAACGCGTCGAGACCCGCGCCCTGACCCCGCCCGGCGACCGGCGGCCGACCCACCGCAGGCGGCGCGTCTACCGTGCTGCGCATGAAGCCTGAGGAGTTCCGCCGGATCGGCCACGAGGTGGTCGACTGGATCGCCGACTACCGCGCCCGCGTCGAGGAGTTCCCGGTGCGGTCCCGGGTGGAGCCGGGCTGGGTGCGGGAGCGGCTCGCCGCCCTGCCCGAGCACGGCGAGGGGTTCGGGCCGCTGCTCGCCGACCTCGACCGGGTCGTGCTGCCCGGCACGACGCACTGGCAGCACCCCGGGTTCTACGCGTACTTCCCGTCGAACGCGTCCCTGCCGTCGGTGCTCGGCGACCTGCTGTCGTCGGGCCTGGGCGTGCAGGGGATGCTGTGGTCCACCTCGCCCGCCGCGACCGAGGTCGAGCAGCACCTGATGGACGAGCTGGTCGGCGCGATGGGCCTGCCGGAGTCGTTCCTGGGCGGCGGCGTCGTCCAGGACACCGCGTCGTCCGCCGCGCTGGTCGCGCTGCTGGCGGCGCTGCACCGGTCGTCCGGCGGCACGTGGCGGCGGTCCGGCGTGGACGGTGCGGAGACCGTGTACGTGTCGTCGCAGACCCACTCGTCGCTGGAGCGGGCGGCGCGGATGGCCGGGCTCGGCGAGCGGGCCGTGCGGTCCGTCCCGGTCTCGCCGTCCACCCTGGCCATGGACGCCTCGGCGCTCGCCGAGGTGGTGCGCGCCGACGTGGCGGCGGGCCGGCGGCCGGTCCTGGTGTGCGCGACGGTCGGCACCACCGGCACCGGCGCGGTCGACCCGGTGCGCGAGATCGCCGCCGTGTGCGCCGAGCACGGGACCTGGCTGCACGTGGACGCCGCGTGGGCGGGCCCGGCGGCCCTGTGCCCCGAGTTCCGCGACCTGTTCGACGGCCTGGAGCGGGCCGACTCGTTCACCGCGAACGCCCACAAGTGGATGCTCACCGCGTTCGACCTGTCGCTGTTCTGGACGGCCCACCCGGACGTGCTGGTGGACGCCCTGACGATCCTGCCGGAGTACCTGCGCAACACCGCGACCGAGTCGGGCGCGGTCGTCGACTACCGCGACTGGCAGGTCCCGCTGGGCCGCCGGTTCCGCGCGCTGAAGCTGTGGGCGGTGCTGCGCTGGTACGGCTTGGAGGGCGTGCGGGCCCACCTGCGCGGGCACGTGGCGCTGGCCGCCCTGCTGGAGTCGTGGGTCGGGGCGTCGGCGGACTGGGAGCTGGTCGCGCCGCGCACGTTGTCGCTGGTCACGATCGCGCACCGGGGCGGGGACGAGGTGACCAGGGCCGCCGCGGAGCGGGTCAACGAGTCGGGCCGCGCCTTCGTCACGCACACGACGGTGGGCGGCCGGTTCGCGATCCGGGTGGCGATCGGGGCCGAGGGGACCCGGGAGCACCACGTGCGGGCGCTGTGGGAGGCGCTGGACGGGTGACGGGATGCGCCACCAGGGGCCTCCCGGTGGCGCGTCCCCGGCATCACCCGAAGGTGAAGGCGATGGTCTCCAGCACCGCGCCGGCGGCGTCGCGGGTGGTCACCGTGCCCGTCGCCGTCATGTCCCCGTCGCCCGGCACGGGGACGGCGACGCTGCCGGCGACCGGTGCCGCCGACGCCTCGCCGTGGCCGGGCACGGTCAGGACGACGGTGGCCACCCGGTCGTCCACGACCTCGCCGAGCAGGGCCAGCGAGTCGCTCGACCAGGACTCCCCGCCGCTCTCGGGATCGGTCCGCGCGGTGAACCCGTAGAAGACGGCCGTCCCGCGCACGGTGTCGCCGAGGACCCCGGTGCGGGGCGCACGCGCCTCGGGCACGCGGGCCGTGTCCACCACCTCGCTCTCGCCGTCGTGGCAGGTCACGACCAGCCCGTCGTAGAAGCCGAGCTGGATCGAC
Source organism: Saccharothrix sp. DSM 118769 (assembly GCF_052936295.1). NCBI lineage: Bacteria > Bacillati > Actinomycetota > Actinomycetes > Pseudonocardiales > Pseudonocardiaceae > Saccharothrix > Saccharothrix sp. DSM 118769. The sequence continues at coordinate 8,118,051 of NZ_CP193627.1, forward strand.
TCGCCGAGCACGGCGGTGGTGTCCATCCCCGCCCGCCACGCGTCGGCGTCGGCCACCGGCGGGTTGCGCGCCTCCAGGCACCGCGCCAGGCGGAGGGCCGCCGCCGGGTCGGTGCGGTCGCCGTCGGGCACCTCGCGGTCGGTGACGGTCGCCGCGGGGGCCGGGGCCGCCAGTACGACGTGCTCCTGGATCTCGGCGGAGTCGCGGACCTCGCGGACGGCGGTGACCCGGTCGCCGTCGACCCGGTGGGAGTTGGGCGCGAGCCAGACGGTGCCGAAGCGCGCGGTGTACGCCCGGGGCGACCCCGCGTCGGGCCCCAGCGCGAAGTCCCTCGGGTCGGGGCCGGTGAACCCGGCCAGCGAGCCGGTGGCGGTGCTGAACGACACCGCGAGGGCGCCGGGGTCGGCGACCGGCGGCGACACCGCCACCGCGGCGGGCGTCAGCTCGCAGAACACCACGCCGGCGGGCGTCGTGAAGGCGACCAGGTCCACCCGGTCCTTGGACGCGGTGGCGACCGGCGCCCACCCCGGCGCCGCCCCGCAGCGGTCCGGCGCGCCGGCGGGCGCCACGCCCTCGCGGACCCGGTACCGGTGGTCCTGGTCGGGCATCGGCAGTTCGGGGATCGCCGACCGCCGCGCCGCCTGGTCGGCGGGCGCGCCGCCGGGGAGCAGCGCCGCCTGGTCGGCGGGCGCGCCGCCGGGGAGCAGCGCCGCGACCGCCGCACCGATGCCCAGGACCGCCACCGCGGCCACCGCGATCGGCGCCCGGGACCGCCGGCGCATCCCCTCGTGGAGCTTCAGCCGGGCCGAGCCGCGCACGTCGTCGGGCAGGGGGCGTTCGGCGGGCAGGCCGAGGTCACTCATCGTCGTCCTCCTGGGTCAGGTCGCGGAGCCGGGCGCGGGCGCGGGACACGCGGGAGCGCACGGTCGCCTCGGTGACGCCGAGCAGTTCGGAGGCGTCCGCGGTGGACATGCCGCCGAGCAGGCACAGGCGGGTGGCCTCGCGCTCGGCGCGGGGCAGCCGCTCCGCCGCCGCGAGGACCCGCCGCAGCCGGCGCCCGGCGGCGTCGGAGTCGGCGACCCCCTGGGCGTGGTCGGCCTGCGGCTCGCGCGCGCCCAGCCGCCGGACCAGCCGCAGCAGCCGCGCCCCGGCCCGCCGCTCGTCGCGGGCCAGGTTGGCGGTGACGGTGAACAGCCAGGGCCGGGCCGACTCGCGGGTCAGCACCACCCGCGCCCGCAGTCGCCAGGCGGTGAGGAACGTCGCCGACAGCAGGTCGTCGGCACTGGTCCAGGACGCGGTCAGCCGGTAGGCGTAGTTCCACACCGCCTCGGCGTGCCGCTCGAACAGCCCGGTGAACGCGGCGTCCGCGTCCGGCCCCCGGGAGGTGGCGCGCAGCCACAGCTCCCGGTCGCCCTCGGGTGGTGGCCCCTCGCGGGCGTCGGACGGCACCGTCACCCCGGTCGCACTGGTGGTCATGCCCTGGTGGGGCCGGCTCACCCGCCGACGTGGCACTCCGGGCGCGTGACGCGGGTCACAGGACGCGGAGCAGGCCCTCCTGGACCACGGTCGCCACGAGCTGGCCGTCGCGGCTGTAGAAGCGGCCCGTCGCGAGGCCCCGCGCGCCCGACGCGGACGGCGAGGCGCAGTCGTACAGGAACCACTCGTCGGCGCGGAAGCGGCGGTGGAACCACATGGCGTGGTCCAGGCTCGCGCCCAGGACCTTGTCCGTGCCCCAGTACACGCCGTGCTTGACGAGCACCGAGTCGAGCAGGGTCATGTCGGAGGCGTAGGCCACCACGCACACGTGCAGCAGCTCGTCGTCGGGCAGCTTCCCGTCCGCCCTCATCCACACCTGGCTGCGCGCCTCGGTCGGGCCGACCTCGCGGGCCTTCCACGGCGGCGTCGTCACGTACCGGATGTCGATGGGCCTGGGCAGGCGGGCCATGCCGACCTTCTCCAGGTACCCGGCGGCCGACTCGGCGTAGGTGGGCAGCGACTCCGGCTCCGGCACCTCCGGCATGGGGTCCTGGTGGTCCAGGCCCGGCTCGTCGCGCTGGAACGACGCGGAGAGGGAGAAGATCGCCTTGCCGTGCTGGACGGCGACCACGCGCCGGGTCGTGAACGAGCGGCCGTCGCGGATGCGGTCGACCTCGTACACGATCGGGGCCCTCGGGTCGCCGCCGCGGATGAAGTACGAGTGCAGGGAGTGCACGTGCCGGTCGGGCTCGACGGTCCGACCGGCCGCCACCAGCGCCTGCCCGGCGACCTGCCCGCCGAACACCCGCACGGGCGACTCGGCGGGCGACACCCCGCGGAAGATGTTCTCCTCGATGCGCTCCAGGTCCAGCAGCGCGACGAGGCGGTCGAGCACGGGCTGCCCGTGGGGCACACCGTCCGCGTCCCGGGGTACGTCCGAGAACTCGGCGGTCGCCGCGGCACGGGCAGCCTCGGTCACGTCATCTCCTAAGCGTGGTCTTCCTCCCCCAGGCGGTGCACCCGGATGAGGTTGGTGGACCCGATGGTCCCCGGCGGGGAGCCTGCCACGACCACCATCAGGTCGCCCGCCTGGTAGCGGCCGATCGACAGCATGGACAGGTCCACCTGGCGGACCATCTCGTCGGTGGAGTCCACCTTAGGCACGATGAACGTCTCCGTGCCCCAGGTGAGAGAAAGCTGACTGCGCACGCTCGGCTCCGGCGTGAACGCCAGCAGCGGCAGGTGCGTGTGCAGGCGGGCCAGCCGCCGCACGGTGTCACCGGACTGGGTGAACGCGACGAGCGCCTTGGCGTTCAGCCGCTCGCCGATGTCGCGCGCCGCGTAGGAGATGACGCCGCGCTTGGTGCGCGGGACGTGCGTCAGCGGCGGCACCTGCACGGACTCGGTCTCGACGGCCTCGATGATGCGGCCCATGGTCTTGACCGACTCGATGGCGTACCGGCCGACCGAGGTCTCGCCGGACAGCATCAGCGCGTCCGCGCCGTCGAGCACCGCGTTCGCGACGTCGGACGTCTCGGCGCGGGTCGGGCGGGAGTTGGTGATCATCGAGTCGAGCATCTGGGTGGCGACGATCACCGGCTTGGCGTTCTCGCGGGCGATCTGGATCGCCCGCTTCTGCACCAGCGGCACGTGCTCCAGCGGCAGTTCGACGCCCAGGTCGCCGCGGGCGACCATCACGCCGTCGAACGCGAGCACGATGGCTTCGAGGTTGTCGACCGCCTCGGGCTTCTCGATCTTGGCGATGACGGGCTTGCGGCCGTGGCCGACCCGGTCCATGACCTGGTGGACCAGGTCGATGTCGGCGGGCGAGCGCACGAACGACAGGGCGATGAAGTCCACGCCCAGGTTGAGCGCGAACTCCAGGTCCTCGATGTCCTTCTCGGACAGGGCCGGCACGGAGACGTCCATGCCGGGCAGGGACAGGCCCTTGTTGTTGCTGACGGGGCCGCCCTCGGTGACCTCGCAGACGACGTCGGGGCCGTCGACCTCCAGGACGGTCAGGCCGACCTTGCCGTCGTCCACCAGGAGCCGGTCACCGGCCCTGGCGTCCTGGGCGAGCTGCTTGTAGGTGGTGGAGACCCGGTCGTGGGTGCCCTCGACGTCCTCGACGGTCACCCGCACGACGTCGCCGGTGCGCCACTCCACGGGACCGTGGGCGAAGCGGCCGAGCCGGATCTTGGGGCCCTGGAGGTCAGCCAGGATGCCCACCGCGCGGCCCGATGCCTCGGCCGCGTTGCGGACGAGGTCGTAGACCTGCTTGTGGTCGGCATGGCTGCCGTGGCTGAAGTTCATCCGAGCCACGTCCATACCGGCTGCCACCAGCTCGTTGACCTTGTCCTCGGTCCCGGTGGCAGGGCCCATCGTACAGACGATCTTCGCGCGTCGACTCACGTTAGGTCAGAGTAGTCCTTGTCACTGGACCGATCAGGATGTACCCGGGGGTAATCTCCGCGAAACAGGGAGAATGGCCCTCGTGGGCACCAGAATCCTTCCGTTCGTGACCGCGGTGTTGCTCAGCGTCATCATCCTGTTCACCCCGCAGTCAGGTGTGCCCGACTCCCCTCCCGGGACCGACAAGGTCGTCCACTGCCTGCTGTTCGCCCTGCTCGCGGTCACCGGCCTGTACGCCCGGCTGCCGCGCGTCCCGCTCGTGGCCGGCCTGGTCGGCTACGCGGTGGTCTCGGAGGTGCTCCAGTGGCTCCTCACCGCGCTGGGGCGCGGCGGCGACGTGCTGGACGGGCTGGTGGACGTGGCGGGCGTCGCGGTCGGGGTGCTGGTGTTCCGGCTGCTGCCGGTCAGCGGCGGAAGCCGACCTCGCTGAGCCCGACGTGGTCGGCGCACCAGTCGACCAGCGGGGTGACCTCGCGCCAGGCGGCGCGGACGCGCTCCAGGCACTCCGGCTCGTGCAGGGCGTCGTCGGGCGGCCACACCTTCGCCACGTAGATCCGCCGGTGCTTGAGCAGCTCGATCCGGGGGTGCTCCGGGTCACCGCCGCGCGGCGCGCGCTTGAGCTTGTCCCCGCGCAGCTCCCAACCGGCCTCGACGAGGCCCGTGACCAGCTTCTCCAGCTGCTCGCCGCGCAGGTCGTCGACGACGGAGGCGCGGTAGCGGGCGAGCTGGTCGGGGGCCATCGCGAACGACCCGCCGGCCACGAACAGGCCCTCGGTGCCGACCTGGACGTAGTGCGCCCCGCCGCCGCGGCCGAGTTCGACCACGCCGCCGCAGTGGTCCTTGTAGGGCGTCTTGTCCTTGCTGAACCGCACGTCCCGGTACGGCCGGAACACCTTGCCGGGGCCGAACTCCGGTTCGAGCGCCGCGAGCAGCGCCTCCATCGGCGCCCGGACGTCGGCCTGGTAGACGTGCCGGTGCTCGTCCCAGTACGCCTTGGAGTTGTCGACCACGAGCCCGTCGAAGAAGTCGACCGCGTACTCGCCGAAGCCGGTGAATTCCACGGCGCACAGCTTACGTCCGCGCTTCGGGCCCCTTCGGGACGTGTCGCCGCGATCCGCGACCAGGTGATCACGCCCGGTGCATAATCGTCCGGATGGGCAGGAAATCGGCGCTGGTCGCCTGGCTGCGCGCACTCGACGCGCCGGAGCTCCGGGAGGTCCTGGCGCTGCGCCGGGACGCGGCCCGCGCCCGCCCCCGCACGGTCCGGGCGCTCGCCGACGAGCTGACCACCGCGTCGTCGCTGCGGCGGGCCGTCGACGGCCTCGACCGGGCGTGCCGCGACGTGCTCGACACGGCGGTGCGGCTGGGCGAGGGCGCGAGCACCGAGGCGTTGGCGGAGGCGTTGCGCTGCAACGGGAAGGCGGCGCGCGCCGAGCTGAAGCGGGTGCTGGGCGTGCTGCGCGCGCACGCCCTGGTGTGGCCGGCTGAGCCCGCCCCCGACCCGGCCGGCCCCTCGGGCCCGGCCGCGGCTCCCGCCCTGGTCACCTCCCCGGGGCTGCGCCCGTCGGACGGCGAGCCGGCGCGCCGGGTCACGCCCGCGCCGCGCGCGCCCCGCCGGGCGCGGCAGGACCGGGGGTTCGCCGACCGGGCCGCCACCGCGCCCGCCACGTCCACTGTGGACGGTGTGACCAGGTTGGTGGAGCTGTGCGACACCCGGCACGTGGCGTGCGGCAGCGGCGTGGGCCTGCGCGAGCTGCGGCGGGTCGCGGCCGCGCTGGGCGTCGAGGAGGACCGGGCGCGGCTGTGGCTGGAGCTGGCGGCCGAGGCGCGGCTGCTGGGCGTGGACGAGGACTCGCGCCGGCTGGTGCCGACCGGGTCGTCGGACCGCTGGCGCGCCGCCCCGCCCGCCGCGCGGCTGGCCGCGCTGGCCGACGCGTGGCCGCGGATGACGTGGGCCGCGGTCGGGCAGCGGGCGGCGCTGGCCGGACCGCCCCCCGCGGGCGCGGGCGACCGGGCGCGGCGCGGCGTGCTGGAGCGGTACGCGCGGCTGGCACCCGACGAGGCGTTCGAGCACCGGCACGAGGTGGTGGCCGACCTGGTGTGGTCGCGGCCCGCCGTGCACGACCCGGCGGCGACGGGTGCCGTGCTGGCGGAGGCCGAGTCGGTGGGCCTGGTGGCGCTGGGCGCGCTGTCCGCGCTGGGCCGCGCCGTGCTGGGCGGGACGACGGCCGCGGTGGCCGACCGGTTCGTGCCGCCCGCCGCGACGACCGCGCACCTGCGCCCCGACCTGACCGCGGCGGTGGCCGGGCTGCCGTCGCGGGAGCTGTGCGAGGTGCTGGACCTGGCGGCCGACGCCGCGAGCGGCGGCTGGCGGTTCAGCGGGGCGAGCGTGCGGCGGGCGCTGGACGCGGGCCACGAGCCCGGGGAGCTGCTGGCGCGCCTGGGTTCCGCCGCCTCGCACGGCGTGCCGCCCGCCCTGGAGCGCCTGGTGCACGAGGTGGCGCGGCAGCGCGGTCAGGTCGCGGTGACCGCGGTGGCGTGCTGCGTGCGGGCCGAGGACCCCGTCCTGCTGGCCGAGATCGCCGGGCACCGCGCGCTGGCCGGGCTGTCCCTGCACCCGCTGGCCCCGACCGTCCTGGCCTCCGCCCGGCCGGTGCCGGAGACGATGGCGCTCCTGCGCGCCGCGGGCTACGCCCCGACGTCGGACGGCGGCCCGTTCGTGGCCCGCGTGCCCCGCCGCCGCGTCGAGCCGCCCCCGCCCGCCGCACGGGCGCCGCTGACCGGGAACGCGCCGGCCGGGAACGGGCTGACCGGGAGCGGGTCGGCCGGGAACGCGCCGACCGGCGGTGAGCCGACCGGGAAGGACCTGACCGAGGAGGAGCTGACCGCGCTGGCCGCCGCCCTGGTGGACCGCGAGCGCCCGCACCCCGCCACGCCGCAGGTGCGGTCCCGCCGCACGGGCGCGGTGCGGCTGCTGCGCGACCAGTCGCTGGTGCTGCGCGACTCGGAGGTCGTGCTGCTGGCGGACGCCCTGGTCAGCCGCACGTCGGTGGAGATCGCCGTGGCGAACGGCCCGCGCACCACCGTCCGGCACGTGGTCACGCCGGTCGACCACGCGGCGGGCAACCTGACCGCGACCACCGACGCGGGCCACCGCGAGTTCCCGGTGAGCCGCATCCGGTCGGTGCGCCCCGTGCCGTCGGCCACCTGACCGGCGGGGGTGGTGCGTGGCCGCCCCGACGCCGTTGTCGGGGCGGCCGGGGCACCTACACCACGGCGAGCGGAAGCTGGTTGGGGATCACCGGCGACGGCAGGTCGGACGAGCCGGTCAGGAAGCGGTCCACCGCGTTGGCCACCGAGCGGCCCTCCGCGATGGCCCACACGACCAGGGACGCGCCGCGGTGGGCGTCGCCGCAGACGAACACGCCGGGGGCCTGCGTCTGCCAGTCCGAACCGCACGAGATGGTGCCGCGCGAGGTCAGCGCGATGCCCAGCCGGTCGAGCAGCGGCATGTGCTCGACGCCCTCGAAGCCGATCGCCAGCAGCACCAGGTCGGCGGGCAGCAGCTCGACCTCCTCGGACATCGGCACGACCACGCGCCGGCCCGAGGCGTCCCGCTCCACGCGCACCTTGCGCAGCTTGATCTGCTTCACGCGCCCGTGCTCGTCGCCGACGAACTCCTCCACGGCCACCGCGAACCTGCGCTCCCCCGCCTCCTCGTGCGCGGGGTAGGTGCGCAGCACCCACGGCCACACCGGCCACGGCGAGCGCTCGTCGTCGCGCTGCGACGGCGGCATCGGGTACTGGTCGAGCTGGAGCACCGAGGCCGCGCCCTGGCGGGCCGCCGTGCCGTAGCAGTCCGCGCCGGTGTCGCCGCCGCCGATGATCACGACGTGCTTGCCCGCCGCGTCGATCGACGGCGCGCCGTCGCCCTCGCACGCCCGGTTCGCCGGGACCAGGTGCTCCATCGCCAGGTGGATGCCGGTCAGCTCGCGGCCGGGCGTCGTGGTGTCGTCGCGACCGCGCAGGGCGCCCACCGCCAGCACCACGGCGTCGAACTGCCCGCGCAGCTCCTCGACGGTCAGGTCCACGCCGACCTCGCAGCCGGTGACGAACCTCGTGCCCTCCTTGCGCAGCTGCGCGAGGCGGCGGTCGAGGACCTTCTTCTCCATCTTGAACTCGGGGATGCCGTAGCGCAGCAGGCCGCCGAGCCGGTCGTCCCGCTCGAAGACGGTGACCTCGTGGCCGGCCCGCGTCAGCTGCTGCGCCGCCGCCAGCCCGGCCGGGCCGGAGCCGACGACCGCGACCCGCTTGCCGGACGCGACGTGCGACTGGCTGGGCTGCACGAGCCCCTGCTCCCAGGACACGTCCGCGATGGCCTGCTCGACGCGCTTGATCGCGACCGCGCCGCCCGCGTCGTGGCTGATCGACAGCACGCACGCCGCCTCGCACGGCGCGGGGCACAGCCGCCCGGTGAACTCCGGGAAGTTGTTCGTCGCGTGCAGCCGGTCCGACGCCTGGCCCCAGTCGCCCCGGCGCACCAGGTCGTTCCACTCCGGGATCAGGTTGCCCAGCGGGCAGCCCGCCGACCCCGAGTGGCAGAACGGGACGCCGCAGTCCATGCACCGCGACGCCTGGGTGCGCACCTGCGCGTCGCGCGCCTCGGGCCCGAGGTCGAGGTAGACCTCGTCCCAGTCGCCCAGCCGCTCCTCGGCGGGGCGCTTCTTCGCCTCGCCGCGGGGGTGCTTCAGGAAGCCGTACGGGTCAGCCACGGGATGCCTCCATGATCGCCTGGTCGACGTCCCTGCCCTCCGCGCGGGCGAGCCTCATCGCTTCGAGCACGCGCTGGTAGTCGCCGGGCATGACCTTGGTGAAGCCGGCCGAACGCCGGGGCCAGTCGCCGAGCAGCGACGCGGCCACGGCGGAGCCGGTGAGCTGGTGGTGCTTCTCGACCACCTCGCGCAGCCAGCGCAGGTCCTCCGCGCCGGGCCGCTGGAGCTCGACCTGCGCCCGGTTGACCGCGGCGGGGTCCAGGTCGAGCACGTACGCGATGCCGCCGGACATGCCCGCGGCCAGGTTGCGGCCGGTCGGCCCGAGCACCACGGCCCGGCCGCCGGTCATGTACTCGAACGCGTGGTCGCCCACGCCCTCGGCCACGGCCAGCGCGCCCGAGTTGCGCACGCAGAACCGCTCGCCGACCCGGCCGCGCAGGAAGATCTCGCCGGACGTCGCGCCGTAGCCGATCACGTTGCCCGCGATGACCTGCCGCTCGGCGGCGAACGGCGCGTCCGGGTGCGGCCGGACCACGATCCGGCCGCCGGACAGGCCCTTGCCGACGTAGTCGTTGGCGTCGCCGACCATCTCCAGCGTGATGCCGCGCGGCACGAACGCGCCCAGCGACTGGCCGGCCGAGCCGGTGAACGTCACGTGGATCGTGTCGTCGGGCAGGCCGTCGCCGCCGAAGCGGCGGGTGACCTCCGCGCCGAGCAGGGTGCCGACGGTGCGGTTGACGTTGCGCAGCGGCAGTTCCAGCCGCACCGGGTGCGCGTCCTCCAGCGCCGCCTCGGCGAGCTGGATGAGCGTGCGGTCCAGGGCCTGCGCGAGGCCGTGGTCCTGCTCGCGGACCTTGCGCTTGGCCGTGCGGTACGGGGTCTCGGGCACCTCGAACACCGGCGACAGGTCCAGCCCGGCCGCCTTCCAGTGCTCGACGGCCCGGTCGGTCTCCAGCAGCTCGGCGTGGCCGACGGCCTCGTCGATGGTGCGGAAGCCGAGCGCGGCCAGGTGCTCGCGCACCTCCTGGGCGACGAAGTGGAAGAAGTTCACCACGTGGTCGGCCTGGCCGGTGTAGCGCTTGCGCAGCTCCGGGTTCTGCGTGGCCACGCCCACCGGGCAGGTGTCGAGGTGGCAGACCCGCATCATCACGCAGCCCGCGACGATCAGCGGCGCGGTGGCGAAGCCGAACTCCTCGGCGCCGAGCAGGGCGGCGACCACCACGTCGCGGCCGGTGCGCAGGGCGCCGTCGACCTGCACGGTGATGCGGTCGCGCAGGCCGTTGAGCAGCAGCGTCTGCTGGGTCTCGGCGAGGCCGATCTCCCACGGCGTGCCCGCGTGCTTGAGCGAGTTGAGCGGGGACGCGCCGGTGCCGCCGTCGTGGCCGGAGATGAGCACGACGTCCGCGTGCGCCTTCGCCACGCCCGCCGCGACCGTGCCGACGCCGACCTCGCTGACCAGCTTGACGTGCACGCGGGCCTGCTCGTTGGCGTTCTTCAGGTCGTGGATGAGCTGGGCGAGGTCCTCGATCGAGTAGATGTCGTGGTGCGGCGGCGGCGAGATGAGGCCGACGCCCGGCGTGGAGTGCCGGGTGCGCGCGATCCACGGGTACACCTTGTAGCCGGGCAGCTGGCCGCCCTCGCCGGGCTTCGCGCCCTGCGCCATCTTGATCTGGATGTCGCTGGCGTTGACCAGGTACTCGGAGGTGACGCCGAACCGGCCGGACGCGACCTGCTTGACCGCGCTGCGCCGCTCCGGGTCGTACAGGCGCTCCGGGTCCTCGCCGCCCTCGCCGCTGTTGGACCGGCCGCCGAGCCGGTTCATCGCGATGGCCAGCGTCTCGTGCGCCTCGGCCGAGATGGAGCCGTAGGACATGGCGCCGGTGTTGAAGCGCCGGACGATCGAGGAGACCGGCTCGACCTCGTCGATCGGGACGGGCGTGCGGTCCCCGGTCCTCAGGGAGAACAGGCCGCGCAGCGTGCCGCCCTGGCGGGACAGCGCCTCCACCTCGTCGGTGTAGCGGCGGTAGACCTCTTCCCTGCCGGTCCTGGTGGCGTGCTGGAGCAGGAACACCGTCTCCGGCGTGAACAGGTGCAGCTCGCCCTCGCGGCGGTAGGCGTACTCGCCGCCCACCTCCAGCCGGCGGTGCACCCGGTCGGTCGGGTTGTCCGGGTGGGCGCGGCGGTGGCGCAGCGCCACCTCCTCGGCCAGCACGTCCAGGCCCGCGCCGCCGAGCTTCGACACCGTGCCGGTGAAGTACTCGTCCAGCAGGTCCTTCGACAGGCCGACGGCCTCGAACACCTGGGCCGCGGTGTAGGCGCCGACCGTGGAGATGCCCATCTTGGACATGATCTTCAGGGTGCCCTTGACCAGCGCGGTCACGTAGTTGCGCACGGCCTTGCGCGGCTCGATGCCGGTGATCGCGCCCTGGGCGATCAGGTCCTCGATCGTCTCGAACGCCAGGTACGGGTTGACCGCGGCGGCGCCGTAACCGAGCAGCGCGGCGATGTGGTGCACCTCGCGGGCGTCACCGGTCTCCACGACGAGCGCCACGCGCAGCCGCTCCTTGGTGCGCACCAGGTGGTGGTGCACCGCGGAGACCAGCAGCAGCGACGGGATGGGCGCCATCCGGTGGTCGGAGTCGCGATCGGACAGCACGAGCGTGCGCGCGCCGTTCGCGATGGCCTCGGACGCCTCGCGGCGCACCCGCTCGATCGCCGCCGCCAGCGCCGGGCCGCCGCCGTCCACCTCGTACAGGCCGGACAGGACGGTGCACGCGAAGCCCGGCAGGTCGCCGTCGTCGTTGATGTGGATGAGCTTGGCCAGCTCGTCGTTGTCGATGACCGGGTAGGTCAGCTTGATGTGGCGGCAGCTGACCGGGCCGGGCTCCAGCAGGTTCTGCTCCGGGCCCATCACCCGCGAGACGCTGGTGACGATCTCCTCGCGGATCGCGTCCAGCGGCGGGTTGGTGACCTGGGCGAAGTTCTGCACGAAGTAGTCGTAGAGCAGGCGCGAGCGCTGGGAGAGCGCGGCGACCGGGGTGTCGGTGCCCATCGAGCCCAGCGGCTCGGCGCCCGCCGTGGACATCGGGGCGAGCAGGACCCGCAGCTCCTCCTCGGTGTAGCCGAACGTGCGCTGGCGGCGCACCACGGACTCGTGGCTCTGCACGACGTGCTCGCGGTCGGCGAGGTCGGCCAGCTCCAGCAGGCCCGCGTGCAGCCACTCGTCGTAGGGCGACTCCCCGGCCAGGCGCGACTTGACCTCGTCGTCGTCGACCAGGCGGCCCTGCTCGGTGTCGACCAGGAACATCTTGCCGGGCTGGAGGCGGCCCTTGGCCACCACCTGGTCCGCGGGCACGTCGAGCACGCCGGTCTCGGAGGCCAGCACGACGCGGCCGTCGGCGGTCTGCCACCAGCGGGCCGGGCGCAGGCCGTTGCGGTCGAGCACCGCGCCGACCAGGGAGCCGTCGGTGAACGTGACGCAGGCCGGGCCGTCCCACGGCTCCATCAGGCTGGCGTGGAACTCGTAGAACGCGCGGCGCTCGGGGTCCATCGACGCGTGGTTCTCCCACGCCTCGGGGATCATCATCAGCACCGCGTGCGGCAGGCTCCGGCCGCCGAGGTGCAGCAGCTCCAGCACCTCGTCGAAGCTCGCCGAGTCCGACCCCTCGGGGTGGCAGATCGGGAACAGCCGGGTCAGGTCGCCCGGGATGAGGTCGGAGGCCAGCAGCGCCTCGCGGGCCCGCATCCGGTTGCGGTTGCCGCGCACGGTGTTGATCTCGCCGTTGTGGGCGACGTACCGGAACGGGTGCGCCAGCGGCCACGACGGGAAGGTGTTGGTGGAGAAGCGGGAGTGGACCAGGGCGATGGCGGACGCGAGCCGCTCGTCGCGCAGGTCGGGGAAGAACGCGGGCAGCTGGCCCGTGGTCAGCATGCCCTTGTAGACGATCGTCCGGGCGGACAGCGACGGGAAGTAGGTGCCCGCGCCGGCCACGACCGACTCGTGCTCGACCCGCTTGCGCAGGGCGAACGTGAGGCGGTCCAGGTCGACGCCGGTGCGGCCGTCCTCGCCGCGGACCAGCAGCATCGCGAAGTGCGGCATCACCGAGCGGGCGGTGGGGCCGACCCCGGCGTTGTCCGGGTCGGTCGGCACGTCGCGCCAGCCCAGGACCTCCAGGCCCTCCTCGGCGGCGATCCGCTCGGCCAGCTCGACGGCCTTGGCGCGCTCGTCGTCGGCGGCGGGCAGGAACGCGATGCCGGCCGCGTAGCCGCCCGCGGCGGGCAGCTCGAAGTCGAGCACCTCGCGCAGGAACGCGTCGGGCAGCTGGAGCAGGATGCCCGCGCCGTCGCCGCTGGTGGGCTCTGCGCCCGCGGCGCCGCGGTGTTCGAGGTTGGCCAGCGCGGTGAGCGCGTCGACGACGATGTCGTGCGAACGCCGGCCTCGGGTGTCGGCGACCATCGCCACGCCGCAGGCGTCACGCTCCGCAGCGGGGTCGTAGAGCCCCTGCGGGGACGGGATGGCGGAGAAGATCACTGCGCAGACCTCCTTCGTCGTCCTGCTAGAGAACGAGTCCTCGTGTCCAGTTCCTGGAATCCGGCTGCTGGGCACGGGACGACGATGGCCCGCGTGTTGACGCGACTTTAACAGTCGCGAAACCGAACCACACCATCCTCCGGGTGATCTCGGCCGCTGACGTGTAACGATTCGACCCCCTGGAGCGATTACTAGGGTCGGTGTTGTTACGCGTTGTTAAGCATAACCGACCGACAACCGGGTCGCGCGGTGGTGAGAGCTGCACGACACGGGCTGGTCGGGCCGCGGTCGTCCGGTGTCCGGACGCCCCTGACGATCACTCGGCGCACGCGCCGAGGCCGTCGCCCTTGCCTCTTCCGCACCAATGGATACCCCAGCCCGCGCCGCCGGACCCGCAGCGGTGACCCGGGTCACAGCGTCTCGAATGACGGGGCCCCGGCGCTCTCGGGAGCGCCGGGGCCTCGTGCGGGGGTCGGTGTCAGCGCGCGCCCGCGCCGGCGGGCCGCTTCTCCTCGACGTCGTCGTCGCCGTGCTGCCGGTCCATCAGGGCGTCCACGTCGACCGCGGACGGGTCGTCCAGGACCTCCTTGAGCCGCTCCCGGTCCAGCTGGCCCTGCCAGCGCGCCACGACGAGGGTGCCCACGCCGTTGCCGATGACGTTGGTGATGGCCCGCGCCTCGGACATGAACCGGTCGATGCCCACGATCAGCGCGATGCCGACCGCCGGGATGGCGCTGTTCGCCTCGAACGCGCTCAGCGACGCCGCCAGGGTGACCAGGCCCGCGCCGGTGACGCCCGCCGCGCCCTTGCTGGCCAGCAGCATGAACAGCAGCAGGCCGATCTGGGTGCCGAGGCCGACCTCCGTGCCGGTGGCCTGGGCGATGAAGATCGCGCCCATGGTCAGGTAGATGCACGTGCCGTCGAGGTTGAACGAGTAGCCGGTCGGGATGGTCAGGCCGACCACCGACTTGTCCGCGCCCGCGGCCTCCATCTTGACCAGCATCCGGGGCAGCACCGACTCGCTGGACGACGTGCCGAGCACGATCAGCAGCTCGTCCTTGATGTAGCGGAGGAACTTGAAGATCGAGAACCCGGCGTACAGCGACACCCCGCCGAGCACGACCAGGACGAACAGCAGGCACGTGGCGTAGAACGAGCCCATCAGCCAGGCGAGCTTGCCCAGGATCGTGCCGCCGAACTTGCCGATCGTGTAGGCGATGCCGCCGAACGCGCCGATCGGGGCCGCGTACATGACGATCTTGATGACGCCGAACATGACCTTGGCGACGGTGTCCAGCGACCGCACGACCTTCTCGCCGGCCTTGCCCATGCCCGCCACGGCCACCGCGACCAGGACCGCGACCACCAGGACCTGGATGAGCTGGCCGTCGGTGAACGCGCCGAAGAACGACTTCGGCACCAGGCTGAGGATGAACCCGGTGACGCCGGTCTCGGCGGTCTTGGCGTCCGCGAGGGTCTTCTCCGCCGCGTCGTCGTTGATCGGGATGGCCGGGCCGTGGTGGCCCGGCTGCACGATGTTCACCACGAGCAGACCGATCGCCAGCGCGACCGTGGTCATGGCGGTGAAGTACAGGATGGTGCGCAGCGCCAGGCCGCCCGCCTTGGCGAGGTTGCCCAGGCCCGCGATGCCCACCACGATCGTGCAGAAGATCGTCGGGGCGATGACGACCTTCACCAGCGCGACGAAGAAGTCGGCGAGCCACTTCATGCCCGACGCCTGCGCGGGGAAGGCGTAGCCGACGATGACGCCGAGCACGATCGACACCAGCACCCAGAAGTACAGGTGTTTCCAGATCGGTTTGCGCGTCTCGGTCTTCGCGACCACGACTCCTCCAGGGCTTCATCGCGACGGTGGGGTTGGGTGGTGATCCTGAGCACAGGCCGACTTCCCGTAAAGGAGGTGCGGGGAAACTTCAGGTCCCTCTGACGTAACGCCCCGTTCACCCGCGACCGGGGTTAACCTGCACCTCGTGCACGTCTCCCGGCGCTCGGTGCTGCTCGCCGCCCTCGCCGCGGGCGTCGGCGCGCCCGCCTGCACGGCCGCCGAGCCGCCCGCCCCCGGCGAGCTGGTGCTCGCCACCGGACCGGACGGCGCGGTGTTCCAGGCGGTCGGCGGCGCGCTCGCGGCGGCCCTCGCCGACCGGCTCCCGAACACCCGCGTCACCGCCCGGCCGACCGGCGCCTCGGTGGAGAACGTGCGGCTGCTCCGCGAAGGGCAGGTCCACCTGGGACTGTCCTCCTTGGACCCGGTGGACGGCGCGCCGCTCAGCGCCGACGACCCGGGCGGCATCAGCGCCGTCGGCCGGCTGTACGACAGCTTCATGCAGGTCGTCGTGCCCGCCGCCGCCCCGGTCCAGCGGCTGGCCGACCTCGCGGGCCGCTCGGTGTCCTTCGGGCCGGTCGAGTCGGGCTCCCAGTTCACCGCCACCCGCCTGCTGGACCTGCTCGGGGTGCGGGTGGACGCGCGGAACATGGCCCACGACGAGGCCGCGCGCCGGCTGGTCGCGGGCGAGCTGGACGCGCTGCTCGCGCTGACCGGCATCCCGACCCCCGCGATCAGCGGCATCCTCGACGGCTTCCCGCTGCGCCTGCTCAACCTCGCCGAGGAGGCCGAGCTGCTCGCCGACACCTACCGCGGCCCGTACGTGCCCGCGACGATCCCGGCGACGACCTACGGCGACCTCGGCCCGTGCCGCACGTTCGCCGTCCCCAACCTCCTGCTGGCCCGCAGCTCGCTGTCCCCCGACCTGGTCGAGGTCGTGACGAGGACCGTCTACACCGAGTCCGCGCGCATCGCGGCGGGCCACCCGGAGGCCGGGCGGATCAACGTGCGCACCGGCATCGCCACCGGCCGGGTGCCGCTGCACCGCGGCGCCGAGCGCTGGTTCCGGGCGAACAAGCGCTGACCGCCGAGCGCCGCCGAGCGCCGCCGTCAGCCGGTCAGCCCGTCAGCCGGTCAGCCGGTCGAGCGCCGCCCGCAGGAACGCGTCGCGGCGGCGCGCCAGCACGTCCGCCGTCAGGTCGGTGCGGCCCTGGTCGTGGATCGCGGGCAGCCAGGCCGCCACGTCGCCCGGGGTGCTCAGCGCGGCCTCCGCGTCCCACCGGGCGACCTCCGGCGCCGGTCCGCCCACCGCCGCGCACCACCCGTCGAGCACCAGGTCCGGGGCGTCCCCGCCGAGCAGCATCGCCGCGTCGCAGCGCAGGTTCCCGAGGTCGAGGCCGGGCGCGCCGACACCCGCGTACTCCCAGTCGACGACCCCCGTCACCTCGTCGCCCACCCACAGCACGTTGCCCTGCCACAGGTCGGCGTGGACGAGCACCGTCGGCCCGACCGGCGCGGGCAGCCGGTCCACCAGCGCCACGGCCTCGGCCACCAGCGACGACCCCGCCGCGTCCCGGGCGAACCCGCCGCCCACCCCGTCCAGCGGCCACCGTCGCCGCGGCAGCCCCGGCATGGGGTCCGCGACGACCTCCCGGAGGGCCGCCGCGACGGCGCCCAGCGCCCTGAGCCGGGCCGGGGACGGGGTGGGCGGCATCGCGCTGCCACCGGGCAGCGCCGTCGTGAGCAGCACCGGGAAACCGGCCTCCGCGCCGTCCACGTCGGCCGCGAGCACCCTCGGCGTCGGCAGGGCGTGCCGCTCCGCGAGCCGCAGCGCCGCGACCTCGGTGACGAGCCGCGCGCGACCGCCCGGGTCGTCGCGGCCGACCCGCAGCACGGCCCGCTCAGCCCCGTCGAGGTCGAGCGACCAGGGCGAACCTCCCTCGCGCAGCCCCCGTGCCCCCACCACCCGCGCGGCGTGGCGTTCGACCCAGCGCAGCACGCCTTCACCCGGACCGGTCATGGCGGCACGCTACCGGTGCCGCGCGCCGAGCAGCACCACCGCGTCCAGGCCGTGCGGTTCGGCGGCGCGCAGCGCCAGCGCGCCCCCCGCCGACTCGATCAGCTCCGCGCAGATCGCCAGGCCCAGGCCCGTGCCCGCCGTGTTCTGGTGGCGCGGGGCGCGCCAGAAGCGGCGCAGGGCGTCGGCCCGCTCCTGCTCGGTCAGGCCCTCGCCGTCGTCGGTGACGTGCAGCTCCACCCGCCCGTCGGCGGCGCGGCCCCAGACGCGCACGCGCGTGCCGCCGGACAGCCGGACCGCGTTGCCGACCAGCTCGTCCAGCACGCTGCCGAGCCCGCCGGGCGGTTCCAGCGCGCGCAGGCCCGGCGGCACGTCGACGTCGAGGCCCACCCCGGCCGCCGACGCCAGCGCGCGCCAGCCCGGCACGTGCGTGGCGAGCAGGCCGTCGACCTCGACCGGTTCGGCGGCCGAGGCGCTGTCCAGGCGGGTCGCGGCCAGCAGGGTGTCCAGCACGCGCCCCATCTCCTCGGCCTCGTCCACCGCGATGCGGTGCGCCTCGCGGGCCGCCTCGCCGTGCAGGTGCGGCTCCAGGTTGTCCACCGCGAGGCGCAGGCTGGCCAGCGGGTTGCGCAGCTGGTGGGAGGCGTCCGAGACGAACGCCCGCTGCCGGCGCAGCGCCCGGCCGACCACGCCGACCATGGCGTTGAAGCTCGCCGCGAGCCTGCGCAGCTCCGGCGGCCCGCCCACCTCGTCGGCGCGGGCGTCCAGCTCGCCGCCCGCGACCGCCGCGGTGGCCTCGTCCAGCTTGCGGACCGGCCGCAGCACCCACCGCGACAGCGGCCACGCCACCGCCGCCACCGCGAGCATCGGCACCAGGCCGACGAGGGCCAGCAGGCCCCACTGGCGCAGGACCGCCGCGCGCAGGCCGTCGGTGGGCGAGATCGTCACCACGGCGGCGACCACCTCGCTGTCGCGGCCCACCGGTTCGACGACGACCAGGTCCACGTCCTCCCACGGCCACACCGACCGGTCCGCCTCGCCCCGGTAGCCGCTGAACGCCGCGTCCAGCCCCGCGTCCACGGTCGGGTCGCCCAGGTCGAACGGCTCCCGCGACGCCGCCACCACCGCGCGGTCCGTGCCGATCAGGGCCGCCCGGATGCCGTAGAGCCGGTCGTAGCGGACCAGCTCGTCGCGCAGCGCCGTGAGGCGGCCCGACGCCAGGGCGTTCTCGGCGAGCGAGGCGAACCGGCTCGCGTCGCCCAGGCGGTCCAGGTGGACCTCCTGGCTCTCCCGCTGCACCAGCGCGAACGCGAGCGGCACGCCCAGCGCGGCTACCAGGGCGACCAGCAGCGGCACGATCAGGGCCAACAGGCGGCGGAGCACGGCCGTGCAACCTCCCCGCGGTGACGCGCGTCATCCCCGTCGAGGGCCGCGGTGGCCCTGACGAGGGGGAGTGGGAATGGTACGCAGGAGTGCGCTGCTGCTGGTCGCGGCACTGGGGTTGGCCCTCGCCGTGCCGGGCGCGGCGATCGCGGCGAACGCGTGCGCGCCGGTCGACTGGGGCTCGGGCGCCAAGCACGCCCCGTCCGGCAGCCAGGGCGCCCTGACCGACATCAGGTCCGGGCAGCACGAGTGCTTCGACCGGCTCGTGCTCGACTTCGGCGGGGTGAACGAGGGGTACTCCGCGGAGTACGTGGACGAGGTGGCGCACGAGGGGTCGGGCAAGGTGGTCCCCCTGCGCGGCGGCGGGAAGCTCCGGGTCTCCGTCTCCTCGCCCGCCCACGACGGGGCGGGCGAGGAGACGTACTCGCCGGCGAACCGGTCCGAGCTGGTCGACGTGACCGGCTACGCCACGTTCCGGCAGGCCGCGTGGGCCGGGTCGTTCGAGGGCCGGTCGACGATCGGCCTGGGCACCCGCGCCCTGCTGCCGTTCCGGGTGTTCACCCTGCCGGGGCGGGTCGTCGTGGACGTCGCGCACACCTGGTGAGCTACGGGGTGTGGGCCGCCACGCGGTAGCCCACACCCCGGACCGTCTCGATGCGCAGGGCGTCGCCGAGCTTGCCGCGCAGCGCCGCGATGTGGGTGTCGAGGGTGCGCGACGGCGCCTCCCAGTGCGCCTGCCACACCTGGTCCACGATCAGGTCGCGGCTGACCACCGTGCCCGCGCGGCCGACGAGCAGCGCGAGCAGGTCGAACTCCTTGCGGGTCAGGGGCACCGGCTCGCCGTCGACCCTGGCCTCCCGGCTCGCCGGGTCCAGGGTCAGCGGGCCCAGGGTGACCTCGTGCTCGCGCTCGGCGGCCCGGGCCGACCGGGTGCGGCGCAGCACCGCCTCGACGCGGGCCAGCAGCTCGGCCGTGCCGAACGGTTTCACCACGTAGTCGTCGGCGCCCAGGCGCAGGCCCAGGACCCGTTCGCGCTCCTCGCCGCGGGCGGTGACGGTGATGATCGCCGTGCCCGTGCGGTGGCGCAGCTCGCGCAGCACGTCCAGGCCGTCGCCGTCGGGCAGGCCCAGGTCGAGCAGCACCACGTCCGCCGCCGGCGCGGTCAGCGCCGCCGCCGCCGTGCCCACCCGGTGGACCTCGTAGCCCGCGTGCTTGAGGGCGGTGAGCAGGCCGCGCGCCACCCGGTCGTCGTCCTCGACGACGAGGATGCGCACGCCGCCCTACCGCTCCGGCCCGTCGCCGCCGCCCGCGGGCCCGTTGTCGGCGGGCCCGTCGTCCGGCACCGTCTTCTTCCCCGGCTCCGGCGCGCCGGCCGGCTCGTGCGCCACGTCGTCCTCGGGCCCGTCCCCGGCCGCGCCGGCGGACCCCTCGGCGGGCTTGCCGGCGGCCGTCGCACCGCCCCCGGCCTCGGTGCCCTCGGCGTCCGGGTCGGGCCGCACGACGACCTCCCGGTCGCCCCGCTTCGCGGCCAGCACGAAGTAGACGACCGCGCCGACGAACACCACGACCGACGTGATCACGTTGATGCGCAGGCCGAAGACCTCGGTCGCCGGGTCGGTCCGCATCAGCTCGATCCAGAACCGGCCCGCCGTGTAGCCCGCGACGTAGAGCGCGAACACCCGGCCGTGGCCGAGGCGGAACCTGCGGTCGGCCCACACGATCAGCAGCGCGACGCCGAGGTTCCACAGCAGCTCGTAGAGGAACGTCGGGTGCACGACCTCGATCGGCGTGTGGTCCAGCGCGACGCCGGCCAGGTCGTCCTTGAAGCCGGTGTCCGGGTTGACCCGCTCGTAGATCTCCAGGCCCCACGGCAGCGTGGTGGGACCGCCGTACAGCTCCTGGTTGAAGTAGTTGCCGAGGCGGCCGATGGCCTGCGCGACCACGATGCCGGGCGCCAGCGCGTCCGCCATCGCGGGCAGCGGGATGCCCTTGCGGCGGCACGCGATCCACGCGCCCACGCCGCCCAGCGCGATGGCGCCCCAGATGCCCAGGCCGCCGTTCCAGATGGCCAGCGCGTCCAGCGGGTTGCGGCCCTCGCCGAAGTACTTGTGGTAGTCCGTCGCCACGTGGTAGAGCCGGCCGCCGACCAGGCCGAACGGCACCGCGAACACCGCGATGTCCGTGACCTCGCCCTTCAGCCCGCCGCGGGCCACCCACCGGCGCTCGCCCCACCAGATCGCCACCACGATGCCGGCGATGATGCAGAGGGCGTAGGCGCGGAGCGGGATCGGTCCGAGCTGCCACACGCCCTGGTCGGGGCTCGGGATCGTCGCGAGGTAAGTCGTCACCACGCCGACCACCGTAGTGGGTGGCCGGGGGTGCTCTGCGCCGACAGCTCGATTGTTACCGGGAAGGGTCGTTCGAGCCGGAGCACGCCGTCCTGGCCGCGCGCCGCCTCGACGTGCTCGACGCCGTCCGGCGTCCGGGGACCCACCCCCGAACGGGCTGGTTCACTCGAACGTGCGTGCTACACGGCAGCCGCCGTGCGGCGCACCCCGCCCGCCAGCTCCTCGGTCAGCGCGGCCACCGTGCCGTCCTGTACCGCCGACACGAACGCCGACCCGACGATGACCCCGTCCGCGAACCCGGCCAGCTCCGCCGCCTGCGCGCCGTTGCGCACGCCCAGCCCCACGCCCACCGGCAGGTCGGTGTGCTCGCGCACCCGCCCGACCAGCGCCGGGGCGGCCGAGGACACGACGTCGCGCGCCCCCGTCACGCCCATCACCGAGGTCGCGTACAGGAACCCGCTCGACGCCCGGGCGGTCATCGCGACGCGCTCCTCGGTGGACGACGGCGCGACCAGGAAGATCCGGTCCAGGTCGTGGGCGCGCGCCGCGGCGATCCACTCCTCGCCCTCGTCGGGCACCAGGTCGGGGGTGATGACGCCGAGCCCGCCGGCCGCCGCGAGGTCGCGCGCGAAGCGGTCCACGCCGTAGGCCAGCACCGGGTTCCAGTAGGTCATGACGACCGCCCGGCCACCCGCCGACGCGACCGACTCGACCACGCCGAACAGGTCGCGCACCCGGAAGCCCTCGCGCAGCGCGGTCTCGGCGGCGCGCTGGATGGTGGGCCCGTCCATCACCGGGTCGGAGAACGGCAGGCCGACCTCCACCAGGTCGCACCCGGACGACACCATCGTCCGCAGCACGTCCTTCGAGCCCTCGACGGTCGGGTACCCGGCGGGCAGGTAGCCGATCAGCGCCGCGCGCGACTCGGCCCGGCACGCCTCGAACAGCGGGGACAGCCTGCTCATGCGTCCACTCCCAGCCCGAACCACTTGACGGCGGTGTCCATGTCCTTGTCGCCGCGACCGGACAGGTTCACCAGGATCAGCGACTCCGGTCCCAGCTCGCGGCCGAGCTTGATCGCACCGGCCAGGGCGTGCGCCGACTCGACCGCCGGGATGATGCCCTCCTCGCGGGAGAGCAGGGCGAACGCGTCCATCGCCTCGGCGTCGGTCACCGGCCGGTACTCGGCGCGCCCGATGTCCTTGAGGTGGGCGTGCTCGGGGCCGACGCCGGGGTAGTCCAGGCCCGCCGAGATGGAGTGCGCCTCGGCGATCTGCCCGTCGGCGTCCTGGAGCACGTACGACATGGCGCCGTGCAGCGAGCCGGGCGTGCCCTTGGTGAGCGTGGCGCCGTGCCGCGCGGTCTCGACGCCGTCGCCGCCCGGCTCCAGGCCGACCAGCCGCACGGACGGGTCGTCGATGAAGCCGTGGAAGATGCCGATCGCGTTGGACCCGCCGCCGACGCACGCGGCGACGACGTCGGGCAGGCGACCGGCCTTCTCCAGGATCTGCTGCCGCGCCTCGATGCCGATGACCCGGTGGAAGTCGCGCACGAGCACCGGGAACGGGTGCGGCCCCGCCGCGGTGCCCAGCAGGTAGTGCGTGTCGTCGACGTTGGCGACCCAGTCGCGCAGCGCCTCGTTGATCGCGTCCTTGAGCGTCCGCGAGCCGTTCTTGACCGGGATGACCTGCGCGCCGAGCAGCCGCATCCGGGCCACGTTGAGCGCCTGCCGCTCGGTGTCGACCTCGCCCATGTAGACGACGCAGTCCAGGCCCATGAGCGCGCAGGCGGTGGCCGTGGCCACGCCGTGCTGGCCGGCGCCGGTCTCGGCGATGACCCGCTTCTTGCCCATGCGCTTGGTCAGCAGCGCCTGGCCCAGCACGTTGTTGATCTTGTGCGAGCCGGTGTGGTTGAGGTCCTCGCGCTTGAGGAACACCCGTGCGCCGCCCGCGTGCGCCGCGAACTTCGGCGCCTCGGTGAGCAGCGACGGGCGTCCGGCGAAGTCGCGCAGCAGCCGGGCGAACTCGTCCAGGAACTCCGGGTCGACCCGCGCCTTCTCGTAGAACGCGGCGAGCTCGTCCACCGCCGCGATCAGGGCTTCCGGCATGAACCGGCCGCCCCACGGCCCGAAGTGACCCCGCTCGTCCGGGTCGTGGGGTGTCGGAGCCAACTGGCCGCGCGACATGCGCACTCCTCCTACCGGCTGTGTCTTACCTGCTGGGCCGGGGGCACGCGGGGTGGGACCCCGCCGTCACCAGCTTGTTCACCGCGACCTTGGGGTCGCCGCTCGTCACCAGGCTCTCGCCGACCAGCACCGCGTCGGCGCCCGCGCCCGCGTACGACATCAGGTCGCCCGGCCCGGTGACCCCGGACTCGGCGATCTTGATCGTGTCGAAGGGCAGGCCGGGCGCGATCCGCCCGAAGACGTCCTTGTCCACTTCCAGGGTGTGCAGGTTGCGGGCGTTCACGCCGATGACGCTCGCCCCCGCCTCCAGCGCGCGGTCGGCCTCCTCGGCCGTGTGCACCTCGACCAGGGCGGTCATGCCCAGCGACTCGACCCGGTCCAGCAGCGAGACCAGCGCGTTCTGCTCCAGCGCCGCCACGATCAGCAGCACCAGGTCGGCGCCGTGCAGGCGCGCCTCGTGCACCTGGTACGGGCTGACGATGAAGTCCTTGCGCAGCAGGGGGACGCCCACCGCCGCGCGCACCGCGTCGAAGTCCTCCAGCGAACCGCCGAAGCGGCGCTGCTCGGTCAGCACGCTGATGCACCGCGCGCCGCCCAGCTCGTACTGGACGGCCAGCTCCGCGGGCTCGGGGATCTCGGCCAGCGCCCCCTTCGAGGGGCTGCGCCTCTTGACCTCGGCGATCACCCCCACGCCCGGCCCGCGCAGGATCGACATCACGTCCTGCGGCGGCGCGACCTTGGCCGTCTTGGCCCTCAGCACGTCGAAGGGCAGTGCCGCCTCGCGCACGGCGAGGTCTTCGCGGACGCCTTCGATGATCGACTCGAGAACGGTCATCCGAGCACCTCGCCCGACTCCGTCAGACCTTCCGGTTCCCTCGCAAGCTCCCGCACGTCATGCTCCCCTTCCCGCCACGTGGATGCTAACCCCGTCGCGGACCGACTCCGGCCACCGGGGTCGCCGCGTTCACGCTGCTGATAAGGGTCCTCACGAGCCCACGTGCGCAAACGTGCGGCACCGGCCGGTCCGGCGGGCGTCACTCCCGCTCGGTCGGGTCGTCCCCGCGCTCCAGCGCGTTCCACAGCTCGCGCTCGGGGTCGGCGCTCCGCCGCGCCGCGCCGGGCGTCTGGTAGCCGCCGCCCAACCGGGGCATCGCCGCGCCCCTGACCAGCAGCAGCAGGCCCGCCGCGGCCATCAGCAGCAGGCCCAGGAGGACGACCGCGTACGCCGCCGCCGGCGGGGAGGCCGCGGTCACCATCCGGCTGACCGCGACGGCCGCGAGCAGCACCAGGGCGCCCAGCACCCGGCGCATCCAGCCCGCGAGCGCCACCGCGGCGGCGACGGCGGCCACGCAGAACAGCGCCACCGGCACCAGGGCGGGCTGGACCTCGGCGCCGGTGGCCTCCGGCTTCACCCGGGTGGCGCCCCAGGTCATGGTCGAGGTGGCCCACAGCGCGCCGGCGGCCAGCAGGAGCAGCAGCACGGCGATCCACAGTGGACGCCTCCGGGCCGCCCCCGCCCGCGCCGCCGCCGCGGCTTCGGGGTCGGCTTCGGGCCGGTGCGGGTCGTGGTCAGACACCGGCCGGGTCCACCGCCGGGGCCATCGTCTGCGCGGTGGCGATGGCCGACAGGACAGCGCCCGCCTTGTTCAGGCACTCGTTGTCCTCGGCCACGGGGTCCGAGTCGGCCACGATGCCGCCGCCGGCCTGCACGTACGCCACCCCGTCGCGCACCAGGGCGGTCCGGATGGCGATGGCGGTGTCCGCGTCGCCCGCGAAGTCCAGGTAGCCGACGACGCCGCCGTACAGGCCGCGCCGGGTGGGCTCCAGCTCCTCGATCAGCTCCATCGCGCGCGGCTTGGGCGCGCCGGACAGGGTGCCCGCCGGGAAGCAGGCGGCCACCGCGTCGAACGCGGTCCTCCCCTCGGCCAGCTCGCCGCTCACCGTGGACACGATGTGCATGACGTGCGAGTACCGCTCGACCTTGAAGAAGTCGACCACGGTCACCGAGCCCGGCTTGCACACCCGGCCCAGGTCGTTGCGACCCAGGTCGACGAGCATGAGGTGCTCGGCGCGCTCCTTGTGGTCGGCCAGCAGGTCCTTCTCCAGCAGCGCGTCCTCCTCGGCGTCCACGCCGCGCCACCGGGTGCCCGCGATGGGGTGCGTGGTCGCCTTGCCGTCGCGCACCGTGACCAGGGACTCCGGGCTGCACCCGACGATGTCGAAGTCGTCCAGCCGCAGCAGGTACATGTACGGGCTGGGGTTGGACGTGCGCAGCACGCGGTAGATGTCGAGCGGGTCGGCGTCGGTGCGCATCTCGAACCGCTGCGAGAGCACGACCTGGAACGCCTCGCCCGCGCGGATGGCCTCCTTGGCCTTCTCCACGACCGCGTGGTGCTCCTCGCGCGTGCGCCGCCGGGTGAACTCCGGCTTGGGGCGGGAGAACACGGCGGCCGTCGCCGGGGCTGCGGACTGGAGGTCCCGGGTCATCCGGTCCAGCCGGGCCACCGCGTCGTCGTAGGCCGCGTCCACGCGCTCCGGGGAGTCGTCCCAGTTGATGGCGTTCGCGATGAGCGTGACGGTGCCCTCGTGGTGGTCCAGCGCCGCGAGGTCGGTGGCGAGCAGCATCACCAGTTCGGGGACCCGCAGGTCGTCCTCGGCGAGTTCGGGCAGCCGCTCCAGGCGGCGCACCGCGTCGTAGCCGATGTAGCCGACCATGCCGCCGGTCAGCGGGGGCAGGCCGGGCAGCGGGTCGGTGCGCAGCACCTCGATGGTCTCGCGCAGCGCCACCATGGGGTCGCCGCCCTCGGGCAGGCCCACGGGGTGCGGCCCGATCCAGGACGCCTCGCCGCCGGTGGCGGTCAGCGCGCCCGCGCTGCGCGCGCCGACGAACGACCAGCGCGACCAGGAGCGGCCGTTCTCGGCCGACTCGAACAGGAACGTGCCCGGCCGGTCCGCCGCCAGCTTGCGGTACAGGCCGACCGGGGTCTCGGCGTCCGCCAGGAGCCGCCGCACCACGGGGACCACCCGCCGCTCGGCGGCCAGCTCGCGGAACTCCTCGCGCGTGGGACTGACCTCGCCCAGACCCGCGCCTGCACCGATGAGGCTCACCATGGGCGACATTGTGACCGATGCCGGCGGGAGGTCCCGCGCCCGGTGAAGTCCATCGTCCGCCGAACGATTTGCGGTGGTCGCCCATGATGGGGGGGTGGACCAGAGCCCGAACCGCACCGGACCGAAGCGCCGAGGCCGCCGCGCCGGCGGCGAGGACACCAGGGCCGCGCTGCTCCAGGCCGCGCGCGAGGTGTTCGTCGAGCGCGGTTACGAGGGGGCCACGGTGCGCTCGATCGCGACGCGGGCCGGCGTGGACGCGGCCATGGTCAACCACTGGTTCGGCGGCAAGGAGGGCCTGTTCGCCAAGGCCGTCCTCCAGGTGCCCATCGACCCGAACGCGCTGGTCGAACAGCTGCTCGACGGTCCGCCCGAGGAGATCGGCGAGCGGATCGTGCGCAACTTCGTGACCATCTGGGACGCCACCGGCGGCGGCCAGTTCGCGGCCCTGGTCCGCAGCGTCACCTCGCAGGAGCAGGTCGCCGGCGTGCTCCAGGAGTTCTTCGTGCAGACCCTGCTCAAGCGCGTGGTCTGCCGGCTGGACGTGCCCGACGCCGACCTGCGCGCCACGCTGCTGGCCAGCCAGATCTTCGGCATGGGCATCATCCGGTACGTGGTGCGCTTCGAGCCGTTCGCCTCGGCCGACGTGGACACCGTGGTCCGGGCGATCGCGCCGAACCTCCAGCGCTACCTGACCGGCGACCTCGACCGGCCGGTGCCCTCCGAGGGGACGACCCCCTAGTCGGGCGTCCCCTGGTCGGGCGTCCCCTGGGCAGGTGGTCGTCCGGCGGGCCCCAGCAGCAGGTCGGCGTCGAAGCAGGTCGCGTCGCCGGTGTGGCACGCGCCACCGACCTGGTCCACGACCACCAGC
This sequence comes from Saccharothrix sp. DSM 118769, assembly GCF_052936295.1. NCBI lineage: Bacteria > Bacillati > Actinomycetota > Actinomycetes > Pseudonocardiales > Pseudonocardiaceae > Saccharothrix > Saccharothrix sp. DSM 118769. Next base: position 8,144,997 of record NZ_CP193627.1, read on the forward strand.
AGCGCGTCGCCGTCGCAGTCCAGCCGCACCTCGTGCACGTACTGGGTGTGCCCGGACGTCTCGCCCTTCACCCACTGCCGCTGCCGGCTGCGCGAGAAGTACGTGGCGCGGCGCGTGGTCAGCGTGCTGTGCAGGGCCTCGTCGTCCATCCAGGCCACCATCAGCACCTCGCCGGTCCCGCGCCGCTGGACGACGGCGCACACCAGCCCGTCGGCGGTGCGCTTGAGGCGGGAGGCGATCGAGGGGTCGAGCGCGCCGGTCACGGGCGTCCTCCGCGGAAGTGGACCAGGGCGGGTCGGGTGTTGAGCAGCACCACGGCGAACACGTGGACGGCGGAGAGCAGGCCGGACAGCACCCTGATCCACACCGGCCCCTGGTTGAGCACGGCCAGCAGGTGGACCAGCGCCACCAGGCCGAAGACGAACGCGGCGGTCAGCCGGGCGGGTCGCCAGCCGGCGAGCAGGCCGGCCACGGCGAGCAGCGACAGCACCGCGAGGATCACCGGGAAGCGCACCCAGTACGGGTCCGACTCCACCTGCCACCGCACGACGCCCATGAGCACGAACAGCACCGCGCCGGCGGCGCCGATGGCGGTGGCGAGCAGCACCTCGGTGGGCGCGTTGCGCGGGCCGGCCATCAGCGGACCTCCACGCCCGCGTCGCGCAGGCCCTTCTTCACGTCGCCGATGCGCAGCGCGCCGAAGTGGAACACGCTGGCCGCGAGCACGGCGTCCGCGCCCTCGGCCACGGCGGGCGGGAAGTGCTCCAGCCGCCCGGCGCCGCCGCTGGCGATGAGCGGCACGTCGACGACCGCGCGGGTGGACCGGATCAGCTCCAGGTCGAACCCGGCCTTGGTGCCGTCCGCGTCCATCGAGTTGAGCAGGATCTCGCCGACGCCCAGCTCCTGGCCCCGCGCGGCCCACTCGACCGCGTCGATGCCGGTGCCCCGGCGACCGCCGTGCGTGGTGACCTCGAAGCCGGACGGCGTGGGCCGCTCCCCCTCGGGCACGCGGCGCGCGTCGACCGACAGCACGATGCACTGCGCGCCGAACCGGCGGGACAGCTCGCCCAGCAGCTCGGGGCGGGCGATGGCGGCGGTGTTGACGCTCACCTTGTCCGCGCCGGAGCGCAGCAGCTTGTCCACGTCCTCGGGCGTGCGCACGCCGCCGCCCACGGTGAGCGGGATGAAGACCTGCTCGGCGGTGCGGCGGACGACGTCGAACGTGGTCTCCCGGTCGCCGGACGACGCGGTCACGTCCAGGAAGGTCAGCTCGTCGGCGCCCTCGGCGTCGTAGGCGCGCGCCAGCTCGACCGGGTCGCCCGCGTCGACGAGGTTGGTGAAGTTGACGCCCTTGACGACCCGCCCCCGGTCGACGTCCAGGCAGGGGATCACGCGCACCGCTACTGACATGGGTAAAAGCCTACGGGGATCACCCGATCGTGGATCGCGCGGGACATCCGGCCCGAAGTGTGGTTAACTAGAGGAGGTCGAAGGTTTTGTGTCCGTGTCTTCCACGCTCGCGAAACGCGTTTGAGCGTGTGATTCCTCAGGGTCCATGCGTTTGGACCGGCCCCGTCGGTGCGTTCGCCCGGCGGCAGCAGTATGAGGAGATTTGAAGATGGCTCAGGGCACCGTGAAGTGGTTCAACTCCGAAAAGGGCTTCGGCTTCATCACCCCGGAGAACGGTGGCGCGGACGTGTTCGTCCACTACTCGGAGATCCAGAGCGGCGGCTACCGCAGCCTGGAGGAGAACCAGCGGGTGAGCTTCGACGTCGGCCAGGGCGCCAAGGGCCCGCAGGCCACCAACGTCCAGGCCATCTGACCTGACGTGACGTCGAGGCCCTGTCCCCCACCAGGGGGGCGGGGCCTTTGCTCTTTCCCGGGGCACCCTACGTTGTGCCCATGGACCTCGGAGACGGCAAGTACCTGCTGCTGACCACGTTCCGCCGCAGCGGCGCGGCGGTGCCCACCCCGGTGTGGGTGGTCGGCGACGGCGACGCGCTCTACGCGTGGTCGGCGGCCGACGCGGGCAAGGTCAAGCGCATCCGCAACAGCGGTGACGTGCGGGTGGGGCCGTGCGACTTCAAGGGCAACCCGACCGGTGAGCAGGTGCCCGCCACGGCGACCCTGCTGGACCGGGCGGGCAGCGACCGGGTCCGGTCGATGATCGCGCGCAAGTACGGCCTGATGGGCAGGCTGACCCTGCTGGGCAGCCGCCTGCGCCGGGGTGCCGGGGGCACGGTCGGCATCGAGATCCACCCGTCAACCGGGAGTTGACGCCTCTTTACCGTCAACCTAGAGTTGACGCATGGTGGTCACCCCGGTGCAGCTCACCGACCTCATCGTCGCCGTCGCGGCCGAGCACGCCGACGCGCTCGGCCGGTTGGCGGTCGCCGTCGAGATGAGCGGTCAGCTCGACGAGCTCGGCGACCACCTCATCGGGCACTTCGTGGACGAGGCGCGCCGCTCCGGCGCGAGCTGGACCGACATCGGCGAGAGCATCGGCGTGACCAAGCAGGCCGCGCAGAAGCGGTTCGTGCCCAAGGAGTCCGCCGACTTCACGCCCGCCGCCCACGACCGCTACACCGACCGGGCGCGGCGGGTCGTCGTGCTGGCCCGCCACCACGCCCGGTTCAGCGAGCGGATCGGCACCGAGCACCTGCTGCTGGGCCTGCTCGACGAGTCGGGCGGCCTGGCCGCGAAGACCGTCGCGAAGCTGGAAGCCGCCGAGGGCACGACGCGGCTGGCCGTGCTCAACGCCCTGGACCCGGCCGTGCACGAGCGCCCCGACCCGCAGCCGTTCAGCACGCGCTGCAAGAAGGCGCTGGAGCTGGCCGTGCGCGCGTCACTGCGCCTGGGTCACCGCTTCGTGGGCACCGAGCACGTGCTGCTCGGCCTGCTCGCCGAGCGCGAGGGCGCCGCGGCCAAGGCCCTGGGCGACACGGGGGTCACCCTGGAGGCCGCGGAGGCCCACGTCGTGCGGGAGATCGGGGACGCGATCAGCCGCGCACGGCGGCAAGCGCCTCGGGGAGCGTGAACGCGCCCGCGTACAGCGCCTTGCCGACGATCGCGCCCTCCACGCCGTCGCGGTCCAGCGCGGCCAGCGCCACCAGGTCCGCCACGCTGGACACGCCGCCGGAGGCGATCACCGGGGCGTCGGTGCGCGCGCAGACCTCGCGCAGCAGGTCCACGTTCGGGCCGGTGAGCGTGCCGTCCTTGCTGACGTCGGTCACCACGTAGCGGGCGCAGCCGTCCCGGTCGAGCCGTTCCAGCACCTCCCACAGGTCGCCGCCGTCGGTCGTCCAGCCCCGGCCGGCGACCCGGTAGCCCTCCGGGGTGATCCGCACGTCCAGGCCAACGGCGATCTTCTCGCCGTGCTCGGCGATGGCCTTCGCGCACCACTCGGGGTCCTCGATCGCGGCGGTGCCCAGGTTGACCCGGGCGCAGCCGGTGGCGAGCGCGGTGGCCAGCGAGGCGTCGTCGCGGATGCCGCCGGACAGCTCGACCCGCACGTCCAGCTCGCCGACCACGCGGGCGATCAGCTCGCGGTTGCTCCCCCGGCCGAACGCGGCGTCGAGGTCGACCAGGTGGACCCACTCCGCGCCGTCGCGCTGCCACGCGTGCGCGGCGTCCAGCGGGCTGCCGTAGGAGGTCTCGGTGCCGGCCTCGCCCTGGACGAGGCGGACGGCCTGGCCGTCGACCACGTCGACGGCGGGGAGGAGCGTGAAGGTCACGCGAACAGCCTAGTTGACGCTCTTGAGCCAGTTCTCCAGCAGGTGCGCGCCCGCGTCGCCGGACTTCTCCGGGTGGAACTGGGTCGCCCACAGCGGCCCGTTCTCGACCGCGGCGACGAACCGGTCGCCGCCGTGCTCGGACCACGTCACCAGCGGGGGCTTGAGCGCGCCGGTGTCGTTCAGCTCCCACTTCCGCACCCCGTAGGAGTGGACGAAGTAGAACCGGGTGCCCGCATCGAGGCCGGCGAACAGCGCCGACCCCTCGGGGGCCTCGACCGTGTTCCAGCCCATGTGCGGCACGACGGGCGCCTCCAGCCGCTCCACCGTGCCGGGCCACTCGCCGCAGCCCTCGCTGTGCACGCCGTGCTCGATGCCCTTCTCGAACAGGACCTGCATGCCGACGCAGATGCCGAGCACGGGCCGCCCGCCGGCCAGGCGCTGCCCGATCAGGCGACCGCCCCTGACCGCGTTCAGGCCCTCCACGCAGGCGGCGAACGCCCCGACGCCGGGCACGACGAGCCCGTCGGCCTCCAGCACGGCACGGTGGTCGGCCGTGACCTCCACCTCGGCGCCCACGCGCTGCAGGGCGCGTTCGGCGGAGCGGAGGTTGCCTGATCCGTAGTCCAGAACGACGACTCGTGCCACGTGACCAGCCTACCCGCGGGGCCGGCGCGCGCCGGTCAGGCCAGGGGCGAGCCGCCCTGGGTGACCGGGACCACCGGCAGCACGGTGTTGATCGGCAGGCCCGCACCGGTCGGCAGGTTCGTCACCCAGGTGTCGGCCCGGCCCTCGTCGACCAGTGCCCGGACCTCGGCCACGTCGGGGGGCAGGGCGGCGGGGCCCGGTCGCGCGTCCAGGCGCCACCAGTGGAGCAGGCCCACCAGGCGGCGCGGCGCGCCGGTGAAGCCGGCCGCCCCGCCGTCCGTCCACACCTCGGCGTTCGGGCTCCACCGCACCAGGAGGGCCGAGGTGCCCGTCGCGCGGACGCGCTCGGCCAGCTCGGCGGCGGCCCGGAACGTGATCTGCCTGCGCGGCAGCAGCACCGTCCCGGACGCCACGGGCACCAGCGCCGCCGGGCCCGCGACCGCGCGGTGCAGGTTGAGCTGGAGCTCGGCGGTCGGCGCGGGTGTCCAGATCAGGGTTCTCGGCACGCTCACAGGCGGAGATCATGCCGCAGCCGTCGGTCGGCCGAACATCCGACGCACGGCCGCGGCGACGCCGGGCACGTCGAGGTCGTGCGCCGAATCGTGGTCCTCGGCCGTGCCGTAGGCGCGCAGCTCCGCGTCCCGGCGCACGCCGAGCGACCGCAGCCGGTGCGGCACGTCACCCAGCGCCTCGGCCGCCGCGTGCGCCGACGTGCCCTCCAGGTACGGCTCGACCAGCAGCACGTCGTTCGCCCGCCCCGCCCGGACGGCGGCGCGCAGCCCCTCGGCGTCGAACGGCCGGACCGTCGTCGCGTACAGCACGGTCACGTCGACGCCGGCGGTGGCCGCGAGCACGGTGTCCAGCACCGGCCCGACCGCCACGACCACGCCCCGCGCGCCGCGCCGCACCTCGGTGAACCCCTCGACCACCGGGTGCGGCGCGGCGTTCTCCCGCAGGGAGAGCCTGAGGTAGACGCGGTCGTCCCCGGCCAGCGCGCGGCGCACGAGCGGGCCCACCTCGTCGCGGTGCCCCGGCACGTGCACGGTCCAGCCGGGCAGGGTGTCGAACAGCGCCACGTCGCCGGGCGCCTGGTGCGTGCGCCCCCACGCCGGGTCGTCGTAGGAGGCGCCGACGCTGACCAGCACCCCGCCCACGTCCTGGTGCCCGAAGTCGAGCTTGACCTGCTCGAAGGGCCGCTCGACCAGGAACGGCGCGTAGCTGTGCACCACGGGCCGCATCCCGGCCAGCGCCAGCCCCCCGCCGACGCCGACCATGGCCTGTTCGCGGATGCCGACGTTGACCACCCGCTCCTGCGGGCGGAACGCGTCGCGCGAGATCTCGGCGAGCACGACGACGACCCGCGGGTCGTGCCGCATGACCTCCTCGACGGTGTCCACGAACACCTGCCGCATCCCGCTCATCGCTCCCCCACCACCTTCGCCACCACGGCCAGCGGACGGCCGGCGTGCTCCCGCGTGAACGCCCCGTGCAGCGCGTCGTGGTCGCGTCCGTCCACTGTGGAGGTGTCCCACCCCTCGACGGCGAACCGCGCGGCCACGCCGCCGGGCCACCCGTGCGTGCCGGACTCGTTGTCCACCACCACGGCGGTGAGCGAGTCGAGCGCGAACCGGCCGGCCAGCGCGATGGCCTCGTGGTTGCTGCCCTCGTCCAGCTCGGCGTCGCCGACCAGCACCACCGTCCGCGCCGCGCGCCCCTGGAACCGCAGGCCGAGCGCGGTGCCGACGGCCAGCGGCAGGCCGTGCCCCAGCGACCCGCTGCCGATCTCCGCGCCGTTGACCAGCACGCGGTCCGGGTGCTGCCCCAGCGGCGAGCCCCACGTCGTCCACCCGTCCAGCAGGGAGGGGTCCAGGAACCCCTTCGCGGCCAGCACGGCGTAGTACGCCATCGGCCCGTGCCCCTTCGACAGCAGGAACCGGTCGCGGTCCGGGTCGTCCACCCGGTCCGGCGACACGTCCAGCACCCGGTCGTAGAGCACCCACAGCACGTCGAGCGTCGACGCCGCCGCCCACTCGTGCTTCTCGTCCCCCGTCATGCGCCCGAACAACGCGGGGAGGTCCGCGTGGCCGAGCCTGTCCGCAACCGTCATGGACCCAGCGAACAACTTCGACTTAAGTAGAGGTCAACCCATAGGATGCGCACGTGAGCAAGTTGCCGGAGATGTTGACCATCGGTCAGGTGGCCGAGCGCAGCGGCGTGCCGCACACCGCGCTGCGGTTCTACGAGGAGCGCGGGCTGATCGCGTCCGAGCGCACGGCGGGCAACCAGCGGCGGTACGCGCGGTCGGTGCTCCGGCGGCTGGCGTTCATCCGCACCGCGCAGCGGGTCGGCCTGTCGCTGGAGGACGTGCACGACGCGCTGGCGGCCCTGCCCGACGGCCGGACGCCCACCAAGTCCGACTGGAGCAGGCTGTCGGCCGGCTGGCAGGGCGAGCTGGACGCCCGCATCGACGCGCTGATCCGGCTGCGCGACAGGTTGACGTCGTGCATCGGCTGCGGGTGCCTGTCGCTGCGCAGCTGCTTCCTGCACAACTTCGAGGACGGCCAGGCCGCGGACGGTCCGGGCGCGCCGAAGCTGAAGCCCGCCAGCGAGGGCGGCACCTGAAACCCGCTTGCCCGGCGTGCTGCACTGGGGCCGTGCAGGAGAAGGAGATGACCCGCCTGTCGAAGCGGATGTCCAAGGTGCTGCGGCACGCCCCGGAGTCGGTCGGGCTGGTGCTCGACGAGGCGGGCTGGGTGGACCTCGACCGGTTCACGGCGGCGCTGGGCGTGCCGCGCGACCGCGTGCTGGAGGTCGTGGCGCGCAACGACAAGAAGCGGTACGAGGTGGTCGACGGGCGCATCCGCGCCAGTCAGGGCCACACGGTGGAGGTCGAGCTCGGCCTGCCCGTCGCGGAGCCGCCCGCGGTGCTCTACCACGGCACGGTCGGCGCGGTGCTGGACGACGTCCTCCGCGAGGGGCTGCTGCCGATGCGGCGGCACGACGTGCACCTGTCGGCGACCGAGGAGACCGCGGTGCGGGTCGGCGCGCGGCGGGGCCGGCCGGTGGTGCTGGTGGTGGACGCGGCGGCGATGCGCGCCGACGGCCACGAGTTCCGGGTGAGCGCGAACGGGGTCTGGCTGACGTCCGCCGTGCCGCCTAGCTACCTGCGTAGACACGTCTCGTGAGCCAGTCGAGGCCCGCCACCACGTCGTCGGCGGCCAGGCCCCGCACCTGTCTCTGGTAGCGGTAGACCTCGGGGGCCAGCGGTGCCATGAGCGCGTCCACGACGGCGCTGGGCGCGCCGTCGACCAGCCCCTCCACGTGCCGCCGCCAGAACTCGTAGGCCCCGGCCCGGAACCTGGCCCCGCCGGTCTCGGCGCCGAGGACCAGGTGGAGGTGCCGCTCCAGCAGCGCCACCATGACGCGGTAGAAGGCGGCCAGCCGCTCGTCCGGCGGCGCGCCCGGCCCCAGGGGCGGCGGGCCGGCGAGGACGCGGTCCTTGATCTCGGACTCGTGCTCGTCCAGCAGCGCCTGCGCGATCGAGGTGACGTCCGGGTAGCGCCGGTAGAGCGTCGCCCGCCCCACGCCCGCCGACCGCGCGATGTCCTCCATGGTGACCCCGACGGCCCCGCCGGCGGCGAGGAACACCTCTTCCGCGGCGGCCAGCACCCGGGCCCGGTTGCGGGCCGCGTCGGCGCGTTCACGGGGGCGGGTGGCCACTGCGGTGGCCCGGCCTGGTGACGACATGTGACCAACCATACGCAGACAGCCAAGGCGATCCACGATGCATCGTTCAACAATCCAACAGTGTGCCGTTGGATTGTTGAACGATCCAACGAGGCTACAGCAGCCAGGCGACGGCCGCGCCCACCGAGACCAGCGCCAGGACCAGCAGCACGATCGACAGGCCCCGGACCGTCTTCCAGGTGCTGTAGACGCCACCGGCCAGGAAACCGGCCAGCGCCAGCAGCCCGATCACCACCAGCGACTGGGACACCTACAGCACGCCCTTGGTGGAGGGCACGCCCCCGACGCGCGGGTCGGGCTCGACCGCCGCCCGCAGCGCCCGCGCGACGGCCTTGAACTCCGCCTCGGTGATGTGGTGCGGGTCCCGGCCGTACTCCACGCGCACGTGCAGCGCGATCCCGGCGTGGAAGGCCAGCGAGTCGAACACGTGCCGGTTGAGCACGAACGGGTAGTTGCCGCCGATCGTGAAGGTGGTGAACTGCTCCGGCTCGCCGACGTGCACGCAGTACGGCCGCCCCGACACGTCGACCGCCGCGTGCGCCAGCGTCTCGTCCATCGGGATCCACGCGTCGCCGAACCGGCGGATGCCCGCCTTGTCGCCCAGCGCCTCGCGCAGCGCCTGCCCGAGCACGATCGCCACGTCCTCCACCGTGTGGTGGGCGTCGATCTCCACGTCACCCGTCGCCCGCACCACGAGGTCGAACGACCCGTGCACGCCGAGCGCCGTCAGCATGTGGTCGTAGAACGGCACCCCCGTGGCGATCTCGACCTTGCCCGTGCCGTCGAGGTCGATCTCGACGTGCACCGACGACTCCCTGGTGGTGCGCTCCACCTTGCCGACCCGGCTCACCGGTCAACCTCCCTGCTCGCCGCGAGGAACGCGTCGTTCTCCTCCGGAGTACCGACCGTCACCCGCAGATGTCCGGTGATGCCGACGTCCCTGATCAGCACCCCGTGTTCCAGATACGACCGCCACGTGGCCCGCGCGTCCTCGAACCAGCCGAAGAGCACGAAGTTCGCGTCGCTCGGCACCACCGCGAAGCCCATCGCGGTCAGCTCCGCCACCACCCGGTCCCGCTCGGCCGCGAGCTTCGCGACCGACCCCAGCGTCTCCGGCGCGTGCCGCAGCGCCGCCCGTGCCGCCGCCTGGGTCAGCACCGACAGGTGGTACGGCAGCCTGACCAGCAGCAGCGCGTCCACGACGGCGGGCGCGGCGGCGAGGTAGCCCAGCCGGCCGCCGGCGAAGGCGAACGCCTTGCTCATGGTCCGGCTCACGACCAGCTTCGCCGGGTACTCGGCCAGCAGCCGCACCGCCGAGGGCCGCGAGGAGAACTCCGCGTACGCCTCGTCCACCACGACCACGCCGCGCGCGGCCTCGACCAGCACCCGCAGGTCGTCGAGCGGGAGGCTCTGGCCGGTGGGGTTGTTCGGGCTGGTCACGAACACCACGTCGGCGGCGGACGCCGCGACGGTCTCGGCGGCCCGCGCCACGTCCAGCGAGAAGTCGGCGCGGCGCGGCGCGGGCGCCCACTCGGTGCGCGTGCCCGCCGCGATGATCGGGTGCATCGAGTACGACGGCTCGAAGCCCAGCGCCGTCCGGCCCGGCCCGCCGAACGCCTGGAGGAGCTGCTGGAGGATCTCGTTCGACCCATTGGCGGCCCACAGGTTCGCGGCGGTCAGCGGCACGCCGGTCGAGGACGACAGGTAGGCGGCGAGGTCGTCGCGCAGCGCCACCGCGTCCCGGTCCGGGTAGCGGTGCAGCTCGGCGGCGGCCGCCGCGACCTCCTTGGTCACGTCGTCCACCAGGCCCGGCGTGGGCGGGTACGGGTTCTCGTTGGTGTTCAGCCGCACCGGCACGTCGAGCTGCGGCGCACCGTAGGGCGTGCGACCGCGCAGGTCCTCGCGCAGCGGGAGGTCGGCCAGCTCCACCCGCTCGCCGATCGGCTTCACCGGCGGAACCTGGCGGTGACCGCCTGGCCGTGCGCGGGCAGGTCCTCGGCCTCGGCCAGCGCGACCACGTGGTGCGCGACGGAGCGCAGCGCGTCCTCGCCGTAGTCGATCACGTGGATGCCGCGCAGGAACGTCTGCACGGACAGCCCCGACGAGTGCCGCGCGCAGCCGCCGGTGGGCAGCACGTGGTTGGAGCCCGCGCAGTAGTCGCCGAGCGACACCGGCGAGTGCGGGCCGACGAAGATCGCCCCGGCGGCGCGGACCCGCGCGGCGACCGCGCGCGCGTCGGCCGTCTGCACCTCCAGGTGCTCGGCCGCGTACACGTCGACGACGCGCAGCCCGTCGTCCAGGGTCGACACCAGCACGACGCCGGACTGCGGCCCGGTCAGCGCGGTGCGCACCCGCTCGTGGTGCTTGGTCTCGTCGACCAGGCGCCCCAGCTCGCGGTCCACCGCGTCGGCCAGCGCCTCGGACGTGGTGACCAGCACGCTCGCGGCGAGCGGGTCGTGCTCGGCCTGGCTAATCAGGTCGGCGGCCACGTGCACCGGGTCGGCCGTGTCGTCGGCGAGCACCGCGATCTCGGTCGGCCCGGCCTCGGAGTCGATGCCGATCAGGCCGCGCAGCAGCCGCTTGGCCGCGGTCAGGTAGACGTTGCCGGGACCGGTGACCAGGTCGACCGGTTCCAGCTCGGAGCCGTCGGTGTCCGTGCCGCCGTGCGCGAGCAGGGCCACGGCGAGCGCGCCGCCCACCGCCCACACCTCGGTCACGCCCAGCAGCGCGGCGGCGGCCAGCACCGCCGGGTGCGGCAGGCCGCCGAACGCCGCCTGCGGCGGGGAGCAGACCACCAGCGACTCGACCCCGGCGAGCTGCGCCGGGACCACGTTCATGACCACGCTCGACGGGTAGACGGCCAGGCCGCCCGGCGCGTACAGGCCGACGCGCCGCACGGGGACCCACCGCTCGGTGACCGTCCCGCCGGGCACGACCTGGGTGGTCGTGTCCGTCCGGCGCTGGTCGGCGTGCACCGCGCGGGCGCGGGCGACCGACTCCTCCAACGCGGCGCGCACGGCCGGGTCCAGCTCGGCCAGGGCGCGCCCCAGCTCGGCGACGGGCACGCGGACGGCGGCCGGTCGGACCCCGTCGAACCGCTCGGTGTGCTTCAGCACGGCGTCGACGCCGCGGGTGCGCACGTCCTCCACGAGCGGTCGGACCTGATGCAGCACCGCGTCCACGTCGACCTCGGCGCGCGGCAGCGCGGCGCGCAGTTCGGCGGGTGACGGGACTCGACCTCGCAGGTCGATGCGGTTGAGCATGCCCCCAAGGGTAAGCGGTCGACAATTCCGTCAACTGTCAGCCCGGGGCCGCGCGGCGAACCCGACAAACGGGGGCTACCTCGATCAGTGAGCGAGGCGCGACGCTGCGTGTGCACATCTCCGTCGCAAACCCTGCTGATGATGGAGGCTTGATGTTCACCAAGCGACGCGGCCTCGTGGCCGCCGCGCTTGTCGCGAGCGCGACCCTGGTGCTGCCCCTGCACACCGGGTCGGCGCAGCCGTCGACGGCGCAGTCCCCCGAGCGGACCCTCTTCGAGGTCACCGCCACCACGCCGGAGGCGCGGACGAAGGTCGCCCGCACCGGGGTCGACGTCCTCGGCCAGACCGGCGACACGCTCACCGTGATCGCGGAGCCCCGCCAGCAGTGGGCGCTGCGCGCGACCGGCCTGCGGCTGAAGTCCCTCGGCGACGCGGACGCGGAGCTGGCGGCCCTCGGCGAGGCCGACTTCACCGACCGCGTGCCCGGCGAGGTCGGCGCGCAGGACTTCCCGTCCGGCTACACCGGCTACCACAACTACGCCGAGATGGTCGCCGAGCTGAACCAGGCGGTCCGCGACCACCCGACGCTGCTCACCCTGCGCAGCATCGGCAAGTCGTACGAGGGCCGCGACATCTGGGCGGTCAAGATCAGCGACAACCCGGGGTCCGACGAGGCGGAGCCCGAGTCGCTGTTCACCTGCAACCAGCACGCCCGCGAGCACCTGACCGTGGAGATGTGCCTGCGCATCGTCCAGCGGTACACGGACAACTACGCGTCGAACACGACCATCAAGAACACGGTCGACAGCCGGGAGATCTGGGTCATCCCCAGCGTCAACCCGGACGGCGCGGAGTACGACATCGCCACCGGCTCGTTCCGCGCGTGGCGCAAGAACCGGCAGCCGAACTCCACGGCGGTCGGCACCGACCCCAACCGCAACTGGGGCCACCAGTGGGGCTGCTGCGGCGGTTCCAGCGGCAGCGGCTCGTCCGACACCTACCGCGGCACGGCGGCGTTCTCCGCGCCGGAGGTCGCCCGGGTCCGGGACTTCACCAACAGCCGCGTGGTCGGCGGTGTGCAGCAGATCAAGTCGCACATCGACTTCCACACCTACTCGGAACTGGTGCTGTGGCCGTACGGCTACACCTACAACGACACCGCGGCCGGCCTGGACGCCACGCAGGCCAACGTGTTCCAGACGATGGGCCGGCGGCTGGCCGCGCTGAACGGCTACACGCCGCAGCAGGCCAGCGACCTCTACATCACCGACGGCAGCGTCGACGACTGGATGTGGGCCGCGCACAAGATCTGGAGCTACACGTTCGAGATGTACCCGAAGTCCGCCAGCGGGACGAGCGGGTTCTACCCGCGCGACACCGTCATCGCGACCCAGACGGCGCGGAACGACACGGCGGTCCAGCTCCTGCTGGACTACACCGACTGCGTCCCCCGCATCACCGGCCGCACCTGCTGACCGACCGCACCGGGACGTGCCCGTCGGGGGTCCCCCGGCGGGCACGTCCGCGTCGGCGGGCGGTGCCCCCGCGTCAGCGTCGGCGGGCGGTGCCCCGCGTCAGCGTCGGCGGGCGGTGACCTCGCCGACCAGCTCCACGGCCCGGTCCACCTCGTCCAGCCCGACGAAGTAGTGCGGCGAGGCCCGGACCACCTCGGTGAGCCCGCGCCGGGTCATGTCGAGCAGCGTCGAGGACGCCGAGCTGACGGTGACCGTCACCCCGCGCTCCGCGAGCCGGCCCTTCACCTCGCCGGCGGTCAGGCCGTCCGCGGTGAAGGTGACGATGCCGGACCGGCGCTCGCCGATGTCGCGGACGGTCACGCCGGGCAGCGCGGACAGGCCCGCGCGCAACCGCCCGGCGCGTTCGGCGACCTCGCGCTCGATCACGTCCAGGCCCCTGGCCAGCGCGTACCGCACGGCGGCGAGCAGGCCGAGGCGGTCGGCGACGCTCGTCTCCCAGATCTCGTGCACGCGGGCGTCCTCGCGCAGCCGGATCTCGTCCGGGCCGGTCCACTCGGCGCTGTGCAGGTCCACCAGGCGGGGCCGGAGCACCTCGGCCGCCGCGCGCCGCACCACCAGCACGCCGGTGCCGCGCGGGCCGCGCAGCCACTTGCGGCCGGTGCCCGTGATCAGGTCGACGCCCAGCTCGTCGGCGCGCACCGGCATCTGGCCGATCGACTGGCACGCGTCCAGCAGCACCAGCGCGCCCACCTCGTGGGCGGCGGCGGCGACCTCGCGGGCCGGGTTGACCAGGCCGCTGTTGGTGGGCACGTGGGTCAGCGAGACGAGCTTGACGCGCTCGTCCAGCATCCCGGCCAGCGCGTCGAGGTCGAGCTGCCCGTGCCGGTCGGACGGCACGGCCTCGGCGACCGCGCCCACCTCGCGCGCCCGGTGCAGGATCGGGATGGCGGTGCCCGCGTACTCGGCCTCGCCGAACAGCACCCGGTCGCCCTCGGCGAGCGGCACGGCGTCGAACGCGGTCAGCCACGACCGGGTCGCGCTGTCGGTGAACGCGACCTCGTCCGGCCGCGCGCCGAGCAGCTCGGCGACCAGCCCGTACCCGGCCGCCAGGTCGGCCTCGCGCTCCTGCGCGGCGAGGTACCCGCCGACCTCGGCCTCCCGGCGCAGGTGCCCGACGACCTCGTCGAGGACCTCCCGCGGCGGGAGCGAGGACCCGGCCGAGTCGAGGAACACCGTCACCGGGCAGTCCACCTCTCCAGGTTCCACCACGGGCCCCAGGACAGCGCGCCGTGCACGCCCGGGTCCACCACGGCCTGGTAGCCGTTCCAGTTCTCCCGCACGACGTACGCGTGCTGCACGGACGCCAGCACCACCATGCCCGGCGAGGCCAGGTAGGCGCGCTGGAACTGCTTGTAGGCCGCCGCCCGCTGCGCCGGGTCCAGCAGCGCCCGGCCGGTGTCGAGGGCGGCGTCGACCTGCGGGTTCGAGTAGCCCCACGGGTTGCCGGTGTGCAGCGCCCGGTAGGTGGCCAGGTCCGGGTCGAACGGCGTGCCGCCGCCGTGCAGCAGGGCGTCCACGCCGACCCGGCCGGCGATCGCCTCCCGGCCCAGGCCCGCGAGCTGCACGTCCACCCCGACCGCCTTGGCGTCGGCGGCGAACGCGGTGGCCAGGTCGGCGCGCACCGCGTCGCCGAGCGGGTACATCAGCGTGAACCGGGCCGGCACGCCGTCGCGCGCGCGCACCCCGTCCTCGCCGCGCACCCAGCCCGCCTGGTCGAGCAGCAGGTTCGCCAGCGCCTCGTCGTGGGCGAACCGCGCGCCGGGGTCGAGGAACTCGGGCAGCGCGTCCGGGATCGGCGTGCTCGCCGGGCTGCCCTTGCCGCCCAGCAGGCCGTCCACCAGGCCCTCGCGGTCGACGGCGTGGTTGAGCGCCACCCGGATCGCGCTGTCGCCGGTCACCGGGCCGGTGGGCAGGGTGACGGCGCGCAGGTCGGCGCTGCGGTGCGTGATGACGCGCAGCCCGTCGCCGTCGGACTCGTCCGCGAGGCGCGGCGGCAGCTCGGTCCCGTCGAACTCGCCCGCCCGCATCCGCTGGGCGCGCGTGTTGTCGTCCGGCACGAACACGACGGTGAGCCTGCGGATCTTCGGCTCGCCGGCGAAGTGGGAGGCGTTGGCCTCCAGCACCATCCGGTCGCCCTTCTTCCACTCCACCAGCTTGTACGGGCCGGTGCCGACGGGCTTCACCTCGGCCAGCGGACCGCCGAGCGCCTCGCTGGGCAGGATGCCGAGCGTGAGCAGGTGCGGGAACGCGGCCCACGGCTTGTCCAGGGTGAACCGGACGGTGTGCGCGTCGAGCCGCTCCACGCCGGTCAGGCCGGTGAACTCGGTCCGCTCGGTCGAGCCGGACGCGGGGTCCAGCAGCGCCGTGTACGTGGCGAGCACGTCCTCGGGGCCGAACGCCGTGCCGTCGGCGAACGTCACGTCCCGGCGCAGCTCGACGGTCCAGCTCAGGCCGTCCGCGGCGGGTTCGGGCGGCTCGGCGGCGAGCTGGGGCCGCACGCTGCCGTCCGCGCGGTGCCCGACCAGGCCGTCGTAGATCTTGGAGACGCCGCCGCGGCCGTAGCCGAGCAGCGGGTTCAGCGTGGTCGGCTCCACCGGGTCGGCCAGCACGATCGAGCTGCCGTCCGGGGTGCCCTCGGCGCTCGGTGTCGGGCCGCCCGTGCACCCCGCGGCGACGAGGGCGACGGCGGCGACGACGAGCGGGGGGAGGAGGGAGCGCACGGGTCCCGACACTACCTAGAGTGGGCTCATGCGTGTCGCCCTGTGCCAGATCAACTCCTCCACCGACCCGGCGGCCAACCTCGACCTGGTGCGGGAGGGGACGGCGCGGGCGGCGGCGGGCGGCGCCCGGGTGGTCGTGTTCCCGGAGGCGACGATGTGCCGGTTCGGCGTGCCCCTCGGGCCGGTCGCCGAGCCGCTGGACGGGCCGTGGGCGTCGGCGGTGGCCGGGGTCGCCCGTGAGCACGACGTGGTCGTCGTGGCGGGCATGTTCACGCCGTCACCCGACGGTCGGGTGACGAACACCCTGCTGGTGACGGGTGCGGGGCATCACCTGGGCTACGACAAGATCCACCTGTTCGACGCGTTCGGGTTCACCGAGTCGCGCACCGTGGCGCCGGGGTCCTCGGTGGTGACCGTCGAGGTGGACGGCCTCGTGCTGGGCCTGGCCACCTGCTACGACGTGCGGTTCCCGGAGCTGTTCCGGGCGCTGGCCGACCGGGGCGCGCAGGCCGTGCTGGTCTGCGCGTCGTGGGGCGCGGGGCCGGGCAAGCGCGAGCAGTGGGAGCTGCTGGTCCGGGCGCGGGCGCTGGACTGCACGTCGTGGGTGCTGGCGTGCGGGCAGGGCGACCCGGCGACCGACCACGGCG
This sequence comes from Saccharothrix sp. DSM 118769, assembly GCF_052936295.1. Classification (NCBI taxonomy): domain Bacteria; kingdom Bacillati; phylum Actinomycetota; class Actinomycetes; order Pseudonocardiales; family Pseudonocardiaceae; genus Saccharothrix; species Saccharothrix sp. DSM 118769. The sequence continues at coordinate 8,161,288 of NZ_CP193627.1, forward strand.
GCGCGCCCACCGGCATCGGCTTCAGCACGGCGGTCTCGCCGCTGGGCGAGGTGGTGGCGCAACTGGCGGGCGAGCCGGGGTCCCTGCTCGTCGACGTGGGCGCGGAGGCCGTCGAGGCGGCGCGGCGCACGGTGCCGGTCCTCGCGAACCGTCGGCTGTGAATTTCCTTCGGGGGAACGTCCGTCCCCCGGCCGCGTGACGGCCGCTTAGGTTTCCACGTCGCTCGGGAAGCCCTTCCTGGTCAGGGAGACCCAGGGCGAAGGGGAGCACGGGCATGATCAACCAGGCCGAAGTGGACCGACTGTACGACTGCGAGGTCGTCGACGAGCACGGCGAGCGCATCGGCTCCGTGAAGCAGATCTGGCTCGACGACCGCGACGGGCGACCGATGTGGGCCTCGGTGCACACCGGTCTGTTCGGGCTCAGGGAGTCGTTCGTCCCGATCCAGGACGCGACCATGGGCAACGGCACCATCACCGTGCACGTGGACAAGCAGCAGGTGAAGGACGCGCCGCGGATCGACGTGTCCGACCAGCACATGTCCGATTCCCAGCAGGACGAGCTGTACGAGTACTACGGGATGATCCCGGCCAACCGCAGCGGCGACCACGACCGCCTGCCCGGGCGCGGGAAGGCCGGCGGCACGGCGGGCGGCATGGCCGCGAGCGGCACGGCGGGCGGCACGGCCGCGTCGGGCGGCATGGCGGACCGGACGCCCGGCGAGGTCGACGAGCACGGCATGACCGGCCGGCAGGGCCGCCACGGGACCCGCGGCGACGACGCCGTGACCCGGTACGAGGAGGACATCCACGTCGGCAAGCGCGACGTGGAGGCCGGCCGGGTGCGGTTGGTCAAGCACACCGTGACCGAGCAGCGGGACATGACCGTGCCGGTCACGCACGAGGAGGTCAGGGTCGTCCGCGAGCCGGCCGACGGCGCCGCTGGCGGGCGGGCGTTCGCCGAGGAGGAGGCGTCGGTCACCCTCCGCCGCGAGGAGCCGGTGGTGGAGAAGACCGCGAAGCCGGTCGAGCGGGTGCGGCTCGACAAGGAGACCGTCACCGAGCAGGAGCGCGTCAGCGGCCAGGTCCGCAAGGAGCGCGTCGACGTGCAGCGCGACGACTCGGGCCGCACCGAGGTGCGCGACACCGACCGCCGCGACACCTGACCGCCGCGACGCCGACCGGGCGCGCACCCCGGCCCGCGCCCGCGTCCCCGTGCCCCGGGACGCGGGCGCTTCCGGCGCGGGGCACGGGCCCGGGGTCCGGCGCAGGTCCCGGGGTCCGGCGCAGGTCCCGGGGTCCGGCGCAGGTCCCGGGGTCCGGCGCAGGTCCCGGGGTCCGGCGCAGGTCGAGCCCGCGCGGTGGGGCCCGCGGTCAGCGCAGGTCGAGCCCGAGGTCCAGCGCGGGCGCCGAGTGGGTCAGGCCGCCCACCGCCAGGTAGTCCACGCCGGTCTCCGCGTACGCCCGCGCCACGTCCAGCGTGAGCCCGCCGGACGCCTCCAGCGCCACCCCGCCGGCCCGCCGGACCGCCTCCGCGCAGTCCGCGACGGTGAAGTTGTCCAGCAGCACGAGCGCCGCCCCCTCGCCGACCGCCTCGTCCAGCTGCTCCAGCGAGTCCACCTCGACCTCGCACGGCAGGTCCGGGGCGTGCGCGCGCACCGCGGCCAGCGCGGCCCGCACCGACCCCGCCGCCCGGACGTGGTTGTCCTTGATCAGCACGGCGTCGCCGAGGCCCAGCCGGTGGTTCACGCCGCCGCCCGCGCGCACCGCGTACTTCTCCAGCAGGCGCAGGCCCGGCAGGGTCTTGCGGGAGTCCCGCACGGCCGCCCGGGTGCCCGCGACCGCCTCCACCCACGCGGCGGTCAGCGTGGCGACGCCCGACAGGTGGCACACCAGGTTCAGCGCGGTGCGCTCGGCGGTCAGCAGGCCGCGCACGGGACCGCGCACGACCAGCGCCGGCTCGCCCGGCACCGCCTTCGTGCCGTCCTCGCGCCGCTCCAGCACCTCCACGTCCGTCACCTGGCGGAACACCTCCAGGGCGGCGGGCACGCCCGCGAGCACGCCGGCCGCGCGCGGCGTCAGCTCGGCCACCGCGACGGCGTCCGCGGGCACGGTGGCCGCGGTCGTCGCGTCCGGCCCGTAGCGCAGGTCCTCCTCCAGCGCCGTCGCGATCACGCGGCGCAGGTCCTCCACGTCGATGGTCACGTCGGTGGTCACGCCACTCCCCTCGCCACGACCGGGTCGGCCAGCACGGGCTGCCCGGACGGGTTGAGCCGGACGACCTGGCTGCGCTGCCCGCGCACGTCGTCGCGTTCGGTGAAATCGGTGCGCACGTGGCAGCCGCGCGACTCCTCGCGCTCGGCCGCCGCCGCGATCAGCGCCCGCGCCGCCACGGTGAGCGCCGCGTCCTCGACCAGTTCCCGGGTGTCGAGCACGCGGTCCACAGTGGACAGGTCGAGCACGGAGCCGACGACCGCGAGGCCCTCGGCGTCGCGCCCGATGGCCGCGTAGCGGGACATCACGCGCTGGAGCGAGTCGCGGTCCGCGACCGGGGCGGTCGGCAGCGCCGCCGTGCCGGTGCAGCGCGCCAGCACGCCCACCGCCAGGTCCGCCGCGACCGCCTCGGCCGCGCGCGTGCCGACGACCAGTCCTTCCAGCAAGCTGTTGGACGCCAACCGGTTCGCGCCGTGCAGGCCGGTCCGGGCCACCTCGCCCGCCGCGTACAGACCGGTCACGCCGGTTCGCCCGTCCACATCGGACACCACGCCGCCGCACGCGAAGTGCGCGGCGGGCGCGACCGGGATCGGCTCGGTCGACGGGTCCACGCCCGCGGTCAGGCACGCCGAGTGCACGGTCGGGAACCGCCGCGCGAAGTCCGGGACGCCGGTCGCGTCGAGGAAGACGTGGTCGTCCACGCCGCCGGGCGCGCCCGCGACGTGCCGGGTGATGGCCGCGGCCACGACGTCGCGCGGCGCCAGGTCCTCCAGCGGGTGCACGCCGCGCATGACGCGCGCGCCGGTCGCGTCGACCAGCACCGCGCCCTCGCCGCGCACCGCCTCGGTGACCAGCGGGCACCGGCCGCGCGCACCCCGCCCGGTGTAGAGCACGGTCGGGTGGAACTGCACGAACTCGACGTCGGCCGCGACCGCGCCGGCCCGCAGCGCGAGCGCCAGGCCGTCGCCGGTGGCCACCTCGGGGTTGGACGTCGCCTGGTAGAGCTGCCCGAGGCCGCCGCTGGCCAGCAGCACGGCGGGCGCGGTCAGCACGCCCGGCACGCCGTTGCCGTCGAGCACCAGCAGCCCGCACACCTGGCCGAGCGGCGTGCGCACGGCGTCCACCGCGATGTGGTTCTCCAGCACGGGGACGCACCCGTCGGACGCGGCGAGCAGCGCGCGCTCCACCTCGGCCCCGGTCGCGTCGCCGCCCGCGTGCACGACGCGGAACGCGCTGTGCCCGCCCTCCCGCGTGCGGGCCAGCGCGCCGGTCGGCCCGGGGTCGAACACCGCGCCGCGCTCGCGCAGCCGGGTCACCGCCGCCGGACCGCCCGAGATGATCGCCCGCACGGCGTCCTCGTCGCACAGGCCCGCGCCCGCGACGAGCGTGTCCCGCACGTGCGCGTCGACGGAGTCGCCCTCGTCGTGCTCGTCGGGCAGCACGACCGCGACGCCGCCCTGGGCCCAGCGGGTGTTGCCGTCACCGCCGGACGCCTTGGTCACGACCAGGACGCGCAGCCCCAGTTCGCGCGCGCGCAGCGCCGCCGTCAGACCGGCCACCCCCGTGCCGACGACCACCAGGTCGGCGCGGGCCTCCCAGAGCGCGGTGCTCACTCGCCGCCGCCGGGCTGCCCGATCTCGATCATGCGCTGCACCGCACCCCGGGCGCGCCCGGCCGTCTCCGGGTCCACGTGCACCTCGTCCTTGCCCTCGCGCAGGCCGCGCAGCAGGGCCGCCGGGGTGATCATCTTCATGTACCGGCACGACGCCCGGTCGTTCACCGCGCGGAAGTCGATCTCCGGCGCGGCGCGGCGGAGCTGGTGCAGCATGCCGATCTCGGTGGCCACGAGCACGGAGGTGGCGCTGGTGCTGCGGGCGGCGGTGATCATGTCGCCGGTCGAGAGGATCTTCACCTTCTCCGCCGGGACGGTGCCCTCGCCCGCGAGGTAGAGCGCCGAGGTCGCGCAGCCGCACTCGGGGTGGATGAACAGGTCGGCGTCCGGGTTGTCGGCCGCCCGCTGGGCCAGCTCGGGGCCGTTGATGCCCGCGTGCACGTGGCACTCGCCGGCCCAGATGTGCAGGTTCTCGCGGCCGGTCTCGCGCTTGACGTGCGCGCCGAGGAACTGGTCCGGCAGGAACAGCACCTCGCGGTCGGCCGGGATGGAGGCCACCACGTCGACGGCGTTCGACGACGTGCAGCAGATGTCGGTCTCCGCCTTCACCTCGGCGGTGGTGTTGACGTAGGAGACGACGACCGCGCCGGGGTGCTCGGCCTTCCACGCCCGCAGCTCGTCGCCGGTGATCGAGTCGGCCAGGGAGCAGCCCGCGCGCTCGTCCGGGATCAGGACCGTCTTGTGCGGGGCCAGGATCTTGGCGGTCTCGGCCATGAAGTGCACGCCGCAGAAGACGATGGTGGACGCGTCGCTCGCGGCCGCGATGCGGCTGAGCGCCAGCGAGTCACCGGTGTGGTGCGCGATGTCCTGGATCTCGGGCAGCTGGTAGTTGTGCGCGAGGATGACCGCGTCCCGCTCGCGCGCCAGCCGCAGCACCTCGTCGCGCCAGTCGGCGTCGGGCTCGATGCCGTCGTACGCGCCGTCCGAGGTTCGCTCCACGTAGGCGGTAGCGACCATGCTTCCTCCTTGGGACAAGGTTTTCGCCTATCGGTCGAAAACGCTGCCGATAGTATCAGCCGGTGGGTCTCGCGGGACATGAGGTGTTGGCCGCAGTGCTCCAGGTGAGAGCCGGATCACTCCAGGTGATGTTGTGGCGACGCGCGCGGGAACCGCACGCTCACCGCTGGTCACTGCCCGGGGGCGGTTTGGGCGATTTCGAGGACGTGGAGTCGTCGATCCGGCGCCAGTTGGCGGAGAAGGTCGACGTGCGACAGTTGTCACACGTGGAGCAGCTGGCCGTCTTCAGCAACCCCGGGCGGGTGCCCGGACCCCGCGTCGTGGCCACCGCGTTCCTCGGCCTGGTGCCCTCCGACATCGACCCGGTGGTGCCGTCGGACACCGAGTGGCACCCGGTGGACTCGTTGCCCCCCACCGCGTTCGACCACGAGTCCATCTGCCGCCGGGCGCGCAGCAGGCTCGCGTCCAAGCTGTCCTACACCAACCTCGGGTTCGCGCTGGCGCCGCCGGAGTTCACGATCTCCGCGCTGCGGTCGCTGTACTCGGCGGCCCTGGGCTACAAGGTGTCGGCGACCAACCTCCAGCGCGTGCTGTCCCGCCGGGGCCTGCTCGAACCCACCGGTGCCACCGCGCCGCCCGGCCCGTCCGGCGGCCGACCTGCGGCGCTGTTCCGCTTCGTGTCGGGCGAAATGCGGGTCACGGACCCGTTCGCCGTGCTGCGGCCACCGTCCACCCGTAGCTTGGGTTCGTGACCACGACGCTCCCCCTGTTCCCGCTGGGCACCGTGCTGCTGCCCGGGGCGTCCCTCCCCCTGCACGTGTTCGAGCCGAGGTACCGCCAGCTGACGGTGGACCTCGTGACGGGCGCGGTACCGGAGCGGACGTTCGGCGTTGTGTCGATCAAGCAGGGCTGGGAGGTCGGGGCGGAGAACATCGAGGCGCTCCAGGTGGTCGGCTGCACGGCCGTGCTCCAGGACGCGAAGCGCCTGCCGGACGGCCGCTTCGACCTGGCCACGCTCGGCGGTCGGCGGTTCCGCCTGCTGGAGGTGGACGAGGACAGCGCGCCGTACCTGGTCGGTTCGGTCGAGTGGCTGCCCGACACCGCCACGCCGCCGGAGCTGGAAGCCGTGATGCCCGTGCTGGCGGCCAGCGCGAGAGCCGCCCACGGCCGCTACCGGGAAGCCGCCTACCAGGGCAACGGCCACCGGCCGCCGGCGGAGGACACGACCCCGGACGAGCTGGCCTACGCCCTGGCCGCCGACTGCCTGCTCACCATGGAGGACCGGCAGCACCTGCTGGAGGAGACCTCCCCGGCCCGCAGGCTGCGCCTGATCCGCAAGGTCATGCACCGCGAGGCCGGAATCCTGACCGCCCTGAGCGCCGTCCCCGCCCCGCTGTCCGAACTGGGCCACCTCCCCCACCGCAACTGACCACCCCGGGTCGGTAGCCCCCGGTCCCGGTAGGCTCCGATCCCGGTCGGCCCCGATCCCGGTCGGCCCCGGTCCGGCAGTCCTCGGCACCGGTGGCCCTCGCCCCAGTCGATCCCGGCCCGATAGCCCCCGGCTCCGATAGCCCCCGGCTCCGGTCGACCCTGGTCTGGTCGGCCCCCGGCCCGGTCAACCCTGGTCCCAGTCCTCGATTTCGGTTCGCTCCGGCGGCCTTCCCCCCTCTCCCGCCCTGGCTGCGCAACCCAGTCCAGCCTCAGCTCCAGCCCCGCACCCTTCGCCCGGCCCCGGCCTTGCGGCTCTGCGTCCCTTTCCCAACCCCGGCTCCAGCCCTGCGGTTCTGCGGCTCTTGTCCAGCCCCGTGCCCGGTCTCGGCCCCGCGCCCGGTCTCGGCCCCGCGCCCGGTCTCGGCCCCGCGCCCGGTCTCGGCCCCTGCCCCCGTCTCTACCTCGGTTCCGAGTCCGGCCTCGCGCGACCGCCACCCAGCCCTGGCCCCTGGCCCCGGACTCCGGGCCTGCGACCGCCGCCCATCCCCATCTCCCCTTCGGCCTTGAACGCCTGGTCACAGGCCCGCGCTGGCCCGCCTCTTCTCCGCCACCCCGGCCCTCTCCTCCGCCTCCGCCGCGGGAAGGCCGGGGTTTTGCGCGTTCGCAGGCGCAGGGCGGTCGTGAAAGTTGTTCTCGTGTTGATTCGTCCTATTGCCCTCTAGTGGGATTGTTCAACAATCCTCTAGCGTGTGTCCCACGGCACACCCCTCTGGCAGCGAGGTGATCCCGACATGAGCACCACCGACACCACCCCCACCGCCACCGGGCCGTTCGCGTGGTTCCACACGCTCGGCCGCAACGGCAAACGGGCGTTCATAGGCGCGTTCGGCGGCTACGGGCTCGACGCCTACGACTTCCAGGTCCTCCCCCTGGGCCTGTTCGCCATCACCGCCTACTTCGGCATCAGCCAGGGCCAAGCGGGCCTGCTGAACACCGTCACCCTGGTCGTCTCGGCCATCGGCGGCGCCGTCGCGGGCATCCTCGCCGACCGCATCGGCCGCGTCCGCACCCTGATGATCACCGTCATCACCTACGCCGTCTTCACGGTCGCCTGCGGTTTCGCCACCAGCTACGAGATGCTGATGGTCTTCCGCGCCCTCCAGGGCCTCGGCTTCGGCGGCGAGTGGGCGGCGGGCGCGATCCTCGTCGCCGAGTACTGCAAACCGCAGTACCGGGGCCGCACGGTGGCGTTCATCCAGAGCTCGTGGGCCGTCGGCTGGGCGCTCAGCGTGGTCGTCTACACCGCCGTCTTCACCTTCGTGCCGCAGGACACGGCCTGGCGCGTGCTGTTCTGGACCGGCGCGATCCCCGCCGTGCTCGTCTTCTACATCCGCCGCAACATCCAGGACGCCCCGCGCGCCGACGCGGCCCTCGGCACCAGCACCCGCAAGGGCAGCTTCCGGGAGATCTTCCGCAACCCCCTCGGCCGCACGACGTTCTTCGCCGCGCTCCTCGCCACCGGCGTCCAGGGCGGCTACTACACGCTCGCGAGCTGGGTGCCGACGTTCCTCAAGACCGAACGCGGCCTCAGCGTCGTCGGCACCGGCGGCTACCTGACCCTGCTCATCGGCGGCGCGTTCGCGGGCTACCTCACCGGCGGCTACCTGACCGACCGGCTCGGCCGCAAGCGCACCTTCACCCTCTTCGCGGTCCTGAGCGCGCTGCTGGTGGTGGCGTTCACCCAGATCCCGGCGGGCGGGAACGGCATCCTGCTGCTCGTCACGTTCCCGCTCGGCTTCAGCACGTCGGCGATTTTCAGCGGGTTCGGCTCGTACCTGGCCGAGCTGTACCCGACCGACCTGCGCGGCACGGGCCAGGGCTTCACCTACAACTTCGGCCGGGGCATGGGCGCGCTGTTCCCGACCGCGGTGGGCTTCCTGTCGACCACGATGGGCGTCGGCGGCGCGATGGTGTTCGGCGCCATCGGCTACGGCATCGCGGTGCTCGCCCTGCTGGGCCTGCCGGAGACGAAGGGCGTGGAACTGCGATGACCCCGAACACGACGAACCCGGCCACGACGACCCCCGCGGCCCTGTCCCCGGCGGAGGTCCGGCGCACGCACACCGGCCCCACCGCCGGCCTCGCCGACGGCTACGCCCAGGCCAACCTGATCGCGGTGCCCGCGGACTGGGCGTACGACGTCCTGCTGTTCACCCAGCGCAACCCCAAGCCGTGCCCGGTCCTCGACGTCACCGACGCCGGGAGCACCACGACCGCGCTGGCGGACAACGCCGACCTGATGCGCGACCTGCCCCGCTACCGCGTGTGGGAGAACGGCCTGCTGCGCGGCGAGTTCACCGACGCCACGCCGTTCTGGCGCGACGACCTGGTGGCGTTCCTCATCGGGTGCAGCTTCACCTTCGAGTCGCAGCTGCGGACCGCCGGCGTCCCGCTCCGCCACGTCGAGCAGGGCCGCAACGTGCCGATGTACGTCACCGACCTCGCGTGCCGCCCCGCCGGGCGGCTGCACGGGCCGGTGGTCGTCTCGATGCGCTACGTCCCGGCCGACCTGGTGGGCACGGCGCGGGAGGTGACCGCCCGGATGCCCGCCGTCCACGGCGCGCCGCTGCACGTGGGCGACCCGGCCGCACTGGGCATCGCCGACCTGGGCGCGCCGGACTTCGGCGAGCCCACCGAACCGCACGACGGCGACGTGCCCGTGTTCTGGGCGTGCGGCGTCACCCCGCAGGCCGCGGTCATGGCGTCGAAGCCGCCGTTCGCGATCACCCACGCGCCGGGGCACATGTTCGTCACCGACGTGCGCGACACCGCGTACGCGCTCTGAGGAACCGGCTAGCCCAGCCGCCGACCGAGGTCGTCCAACCCGTTCCACGCGGCCAGGCAGCCGTAGGCCAGCGCCGCGCCCAGGGGCCACGCGAGCAGTCCCCACCACGTCTCCAGGACGGGGGCCAGCGCGATCACGTCACCGACCTCGGGCGCGGCGCCGAGCGCGTAGTCGCCGGCCGCCGTGCCGAGCCCGGTGCGCTGCGCCAGGAACCCGGCGACCGTCGACCCCAGCACCGCGCCCAGCATCACCACGGGGCCGCGCCGCTCGCGCAGCATCCACACCGCGATGCCGGTCAGCAGCCCCACGACCAACCCCATCAGCACGAACAGCATCAGCCCGTCGAGCCGGTGGTAGCTCTCGCCGGTCACCGGGACCAGCGAGGCGTCCTCCTGCACGACGACGTTCTGCCCCGGCGCGAGCCACGCCCACAGCCACCCGGCGGGCAGCCCGACCAGGGCGACGGCCGACAGGACGGAGAACGCGGGCAGCAGGTCGCGCTTCACCACGACCCGCGGCCGGCGCACCACGTAGTAGTGCTCGAACGTCGGCACGGGTGGCACCCGGACCGGGGCGACCCGCTCGTCCACCGGTTGCTCCGCCACCCGACGACCTCCCTGCACCCCGCGGCCACCGCACCCGTGACCGATGCAGGGCAGGTTACCGCGCGGAGGTGATCTCCCCGTGACGGCTGCACGTGGCGGTCCAGCCGGCCGGGGTCACCTGCACCACCATCCGGCGGGCGCACGCGGCGCAGAAGCGCGGCGGGTCGATCACGCCCAACCGCGCCGCGCACGGCGAGTGGTCCGCGACGGCCAGCTCGCCGCCGCAGTAGCCGCAGTACGTCACGGCAACCGCCGCCCCGGTACCCGTCGTCACAGCGTCTTGCTCAATTCCTTGATCGGCATCGACAGCTCGGTCAGCATGTCCAGGTCCTGCTGCGCCGGGCGGCCGAGGTTGGTCAGGTAGTTGCCCACGATGATGGCGTTGACGCCGCCGAGCATCCCCTGCTTCGCGCCCAGGTCGCCGAAGGTCAGCTCACGGCCGCCCGCGAAGCGCAGGATCGTGCGGGGCAGGGCGAGCCGGAACGCGCCGACCGCGCGCAGCGCGTCGGGCCCCTCGACCACCGGGTAGTTCTCGTACGGGGTGCCCGGGTTGGGGATGAGGAAGTTCAGCGGCACCTCGTCGGGCTCCAGCGCGGCCAGCTGCACGGCGAACTCGGCGCGCTGCGCCAGCGTCTCGCCCATGCCGATGATGCCGCCGCAGCACACCTCCATGCCCGCCTCGCGGATCATGGTGAGCGTGTCCCACCGCTCCTCCCACGAGTGGGTGGTGACCACGTTGGGGAAGTGGGAGCGCGCCGTCTCCAGGTTGTGGTTGTAGCGGTGGACGCCCATCGCCACCAGCTCGTCCACCTGCTCCTGGGTGAGCATGCCGAGCGAGCACGCGATCTGGATGTCGTTGCCGTCCTCGCGGATGGCCTTGATGCCGTCGCGGACCTGCGACAGCAGGCGCTTGTCCGGGCCGCGCACGGCGGCCACGATGCAGAACTCGGTCGCGCCGGTCTCGGCGGTCTGCCGCGCGGCCTTGACCAGGCCCGGGATGTCGAGCCACGCCGAGCGCACCGGGGACGGGAACTGGCCGGACTGGGAGCAGAAGTGGCAGTCCTCCGGGCAGCCGCCGGTCTTGAGCGACACGATGCCCTCGACCTCGACCTCCGGCCCGCACCAGCGCATCCGCACGGCGTGCGCCAGTTCCAGCAGGTCGGGGATGCGCTCGTCGGGCAGCTGGAGGACTTCGAGCACCTGCTCCTCGGACAGCCCGACGCCCTGCTCCAGCACCTGCTCGCGCGCGACGCCGAGGACATCGACCTGTTCAGGGGCTGCGGTCACGACTTCTCCTCCATCGTCGACGGTGGTCCGGCGGTCAGTCTGCCGCACGGACCACCCGGCAGACAGCGACGTACGTCACTGGTCGGGTCGGCACGGGTGCGGGGCGGCGAACTCGTCCGGGTCGAACGTGCCGCCGAACCACGGCGACAGGCCGGCCCGGGCCACGTCGGTGAACTCGGCCCGGCCGAGCGCCGCGGCGCCGTCGGGCAGCGCGCCGAGCAGCGGCGCGCCGGCCGCCTCGGGCAGGTCGACGAGGTTGGTGAGGGAGGCGAGGTCGGGTTCGGCGGGCCAGCGGCCCACCACGACGCCCACCGACTCCAGGCCGCGCCGCAGCAGGGCCTCGGCGGTCAGCGCGGTCGTGTTCAGCGTGCCCAGGCCCGCCTGGGCGACGATGAGCACCGGGGCGTTGAGGGCCCACGCGGCGTCGGCGATCGTGGAGCCGGCCTCGTCGAAGCGCACCAGCAGCCCGCCCGCGCCCTCGACGAGCACCAGGTCGTGCGTGGCGTCCAGCTCCGCGGCGGCGGCGGCCACCTCGCCGGGGTGCACGGTCGGCAGCCCGGAGCGGCGCGCGGCCGTGGCCGGGGCCAGCGGTTCGGGGTAGCGGCGCAGCTCACGGGTGGTGACGGGGCCGGCGAGCCGGACCACCTCCGCCAGGTCACCCGGTTCGCCGTCGGCGATGCCCGTCTGCGCGGGCTTGAGCACGGCGACCCGCCGGCCGTCGGCGGAGGCCAGGGCCGCCAGGGCGGCGACGACCACGGTCTTGCCGACCTCGGTGCCCGTGCCGGTGATCACGAGGACGCTCACGGGCCCTCACCTTAGGCGTACGCGGAGCGTGGCGGTCGTCCGCGTTCTACAGTCACCGCCATGGGTGAGATCGTCCTCTACGGTGCGAACTGGTGCGGTGACTGCCGCCGGGCGAAGGCGTGGCTGCGGGAGCACGAAGTGCCGTTCACGGAGGTCGACGTCGAGCACGACGACGCGGCCCGCGACCGCGCCGTCGAGCTCGCCGGCGGCCGGAAGAACATCCCGGTCGTCGTGCTCCCGGGCGGTCGCGTCCTGGTCGAGCCGACGAACACCGAGCTGGCCGCCGCGGTCGGGACCTGACGTGGGCAAGCCCGGCCGGCGCAAGCGGCGTCAGCGGAGCGGTCAGCGCGAGCGGGACGAGACGGCGTACACCGCCGCGCGGCAGGCCGTGCGGGCGCAGCGGAACTGGTTCAACCGGCAGGGCGGCGGCACGCAGGTCCTCGTGGTCTTCGGCGGGGTCGGCCTCGTCGTCGGGCTGCACTTCCTGCTGTGGGGCGAGCTCATCCCCGCGGTGGGCGTGCTGGTGGGCCGGGTCCCGGTGCTGTCGACCGTCGCCGGCTGGCTGTACGGCGGCGGCGCGGTGATGGCGTGGGGCGTCTACGTCGTCAACCGCGCGACGGCGGGCCCCGAGGTGCGGAAGAGGCTGCTCACCACGGCGTGGGCGTGGACGCCGGTCGCCCTGGCGTGCTTCCCCAGCGAGTTCGCCGACTCCACCGCGCTGCCCGCCGACTACTGGGCGGGCGTGTACGCGAGCGCGTACGGCCTGCTCATCGTCCCCCTGGCCGTCGTGGTGCTGGCCCTGCTCGCGGCGTTGCTGATCAAGCTGTTCCCCCGCCTGGAGGGCGTGGGGGACGGCTGGGTCGGCTGGCTGTGCATCGGCTACTCGTCCCTGCTGCTGGTCTGGGCGTCAACGCTGCTGCGCATGTGACGCCCCGGCCGCGGCCACCACGGCGGCCGAGATGGCGGCCACGTCGTCGTCCGTGCTGATGAACGGCGGCATGGTGTAGATCAGGTCCCGGAACGGCCGCAGCCACACCCCGCGCTCGACGGCGGCGGCGGTGGCGGCGGCCACGTCGACCTGGTGGTCGAGCTGCACCACGCCGATCGCGCCCAGCACCCGCACGTCGCCGGGCGCGCCGGCGAGCCCGGCGCGCAGCCCGTCCGAGACGCGCGCCACGGCCCCCCGCCAGTCCTGCGACAGCAGCAGCTCCGTCGAGGCCAGCGCCACGGCGGAGGCCAGCGGGTTGCCCATGAACGTCGGGCCGTGGGCGAGCACGGGCACCTCGCCGCGCGAGATGCCGTCGGCCACCGCCGCCGTGCACAGGGTCGCCGCCATCGACAGGTAGCCGCCGGTCAGGGCCTTGCCCACGCACATGATGTCGGGGCTCACCCCGGCGTGGTCGGCGGCGAACAGCTCCCCGGTGCGGCCGAAGCCGGTGGCGACCTCGTCGAAGACCAGCAGCACGTCGTGCGCCAGGGTCAGCTCGCGCAGCACGTGCAGGTAGCGCGGGTCGTGGAACCTCATGCCGCCCGCGCCCTGCACGACCGGTTCCACGACGACGGCGGCCAGCTCGTCGGCGTGCTCCTCCACCAGGTCGGCGAGGACCCGCACGTAGTCGGTCTCCAGCTCGCGCGGCGGCGCGGGGGCGAACACCTGCTCGGGCAGCACGCCCCGCCACAGCGAGTGCATCCCGCCCTCCGGGTCGCACACCGACATCGGCTGGAACGTGTCGCCGTGGTACCCGCCGCGCCAGGTCAGCAGCCGCCGCTTCGCCGGCCTGCCCCGGGAGCGCTGGTACTGGAGGGCCATCTTGACCGCGACCTCGACCGACACCGACCCCGAGTCGCACAGGAACACGTGCTCCAGCGGCGCGGGCGTGATCTCCACGAGCTTCGCGCACAGCGCCACGGCGGGCTCGTGGGTGAGGCCGCCGAACATGACGTGGCTCATCCGGCCGAGCTGGTCGCGCACCGCCGCGTCGAGCACGGGGTGCCGGTAGCCGTGGATGGCGGCCCACCAGGACGACATGCCGTCGATCAGCTCGCGCCCGTCGTCCAGCCGCAGCCGGACCCCTGAAGCCGAGGAGACCACCAGCGGCTCCAGGGTGCCCGGCATGGGGCCGTACGGGTGCCAGACGTGCGCCCGGTCCAGCTTCAGCAGATCATCGCGGTCCACGGGGCGTGAGGTTAACCGGCAGCCGGACGAGGCCCCGGATCAACGTCCCCGGCCGCCACGGCAGCGCGTCCAGGTCGGCGGCGGGCGTCACGTCGAACCGGTCGACCAGCGTGCCGATCGCGATCTGCCCCTCCAGCCGGGCCAGCGGCGCGCCCAGGCAGAAGTGGATGCCGTGGCCGAACGCCAGGTGCCCGCCGCCGGGGCGGGTGATGTCGAACCGGTCGGCGTCCGGGAACCTCCCGCTGTCGCGGTTGGCGGACAGCAGCGACACCAGGACGAGGCTGTCGCCCGGGATGACCACGTCGCCCAGCTCGACGTCGTCGGTGGTGTAGCGCAGCGTCGCCTGGTTGACCGGGCTCTCGAAGCGCAGCACCTCCTCGACCGCGCCGGCCAGCAGCGACGGGTCGGCGCGCAGCGCGGCGAGCTGGTCTGGGTGGCGCAGCAGGTGGTGCACGCCGTTGGCGATCAGGTTGACCGTCGTCTCGTGCCCGGCGACCAGCAGCAGGAACGCCATCGAGATCAGTTCGAGGTGGTCGAGCCGGTCGCCGTCCTCGTCCGCGTGGATCAGCGCGGAGAAGAAGTCGTCACCCGGGTTGGCCCTCTTGTGCTCGACGAGCTGGTACAGGTAGGCGCCCATCGCCTTGCCCGCCGCCTCGATGTCGCCCGGCTCGACGCCGCCGCTGACCAGCACGTTCGACCACTCGCGGAACTCGTCGCGCCGGTCGAGCGGCACGTCGAGCATCTCGCAGATGACCGTGATGGGCAGCGGGAACGCCAGGGCGTCGACCAGGTCGACCGGTTCGCCCGCGGGCACCGCGTCGAGCAGCTCGTCGGTGATCTCCTGCACCCGCTCGCGCAGCTGCTCGACCCGGCGCGCGGTGAACGCCTTGGTGACGAGCTTGCGCAGCCGCGTGTGGTCCGGCGGGTCCATGTTCAGCATGTGCCGGCTGAGGGCCTCCTCGAAGGCGACCACGTCGCCGCCCTCGACGACGCGGGACTTCTCCACCACCTCGGGGAAGCCCTCGTAGTCCTTGCTGAAGCGCGGGTCGGCGAGCGCGACCCGCGCCTCGTCGTAGCGGGTCACCAGCCACGCCCGCGACCCGCGCGGGGTCACGATCTCGGTCGCGGCCCCCTCTTCGCGGAGCCTGGCGTGGAAGGCGTGCGGGTCTGCGTAGTACTCCTCGCCCAGGACTTCGAGTCCGGCGATCTTCTCCCCCACGGGGAACCCTCCTCATTTGAGTTAACCCTGTTCACTCAAACGAAGCGAGCGGCTCTCGTGTCCCCGCATCCCGCGGGTATCACCCGATCAGCCCAAGCACCCCGGTCCGAGGAGGGCCTTCAGATCGCCCATCAGGGACGGCGTGGGAGCGACCCGGAGCGCGTCGTCCAGCTTCAGCAGCGTGTTGCGGCTGCTGTTGATGATCAGGTTCAGGTGCACCTCGGTCGACCCCGGGTGGGCGCGCAGCACCTCCTTGAGGGAGGTCACCAGCTTCGGGTCGCACCGCGACGCGGACAGCTTCAGCTTCAGCGCCTGCGAGCCCATCTCGGCCAGGTCCGGCACGACCAGGTCGTTGGCGATCAGCGACGTGCGGTCGTCCCGCTTCGCCACCCGCGCCTTGACCAGCACGATCGCGTCCTCGGCCACGGACATGCCGTGCACGACGTAGCTCTTGGGGAAGAACAGCACCTCGATGCCGCCGGCGAGGTCTTCGAGCATCGCCGACGCCCACGGCTCGCCGTTCTTGTTCACCCGGCGCGTCACCGAGGCGAGGATGCCGCCCAGCGTGACCTGCTGCCCGTCCGGCACGTCGCCTTCCAGGATGCGCGCGATCGAGGTGTCCGAGTACGACGAGAGGATCTGCTCCACGCCGTTGAGCGGGTGGCCCGACACGTACAGGCCCAGCATCTCCCGCTCCAGGGTGAGCTGGTGCTTGGACTCCCAGTGCTCCACGGGGATCTTCACGTCGAACACCGACGCGCCGTCGTCCCCGCCGCCGTCGCCGAACAGGTCGAACTGGCCGCGCGCCTCCTCCTTCTTGGTCAGCATGATCGCGTCGACCGCCTCGACGTGGACCATGTGCAGGCCCTTGCGCGGGTGGCCGAGCGAGTCGAACGCGCCCGCCTTGATCAGCGACTCGACGACCTTCTTGTTGCACGCCTGCGCGTCGACCTTGCGCAGGAAGTCGGAGAAGTCGGTGAACTTCCCCTTCTCCTTGCGGGTGGCGATGATCGCGTCGACCACGTTCGCGCCGACGTTGCGGATCGCGCCCAGGCCGAACCGGATGTCGTCCCCGACCGCGACGAACTCGCGCTCGGACTCGTTGACGTCCGGCGGGAGCACGGTGATGCCCATCCGGCGGCACTCGGCCAGGTAGATGGCCGACTTGTCCTTGTTGTCCGAGTTCGTGGTGAGCAGGGCGGCCATGAACTCGGCCGGGTAGTTCGCCTTCAGGTAGGCGGTCCAGTAGGAGACCAGGCCGTACGCGGCGGAGTGCGCCTTGTTGAACGCGTAGTCCGCGAACGGGACGAGGATGTCCCACAGGGTCTTGATCGCGTCGGCCGGGTAGCCGTTGTCGAGCATGCCCTTCTCGAAGCCGGCGAACTCCTTGTCCAGGATCTCCTTCTTCTTCTTGCCCATGGCGCGGCGCAGCAGGTCCGCCTGGCCGAGCGAGTAGCCCGCCAGCTTCTGCGCGATCGCCATGACCTGCTCCTGGTACACGATCAGGCCGTACGTCGTGCCCAGGATGTCCTCCAGGGCGTCGGCCAGCGCCGGGTGGATCGGCGTGATCTCCTGGAGCTTGTTCTTGCGCAGCGCGTAGTTCGTGTGCGAGTTCGCGCCCATCGGCCCCGGGCGGTACAGCGCGCCCACGGCCGAGATGTCCTCGAAGTTGTCGGGGCGCATCAGCCGCAGCAGGTCCCGCATGGGCCCGCCGTCCAGCTGGAACACGCCCAGCGTCTCGCCCTTCGACAGCAGCGAGTAGGTCTTCTTGTCGTCCAGGCCCAGGTGGTCGAGGTCGACCGGCGGCTTGCCGTTCAGCTCGATGTTCTTGAGCGTGTCGTCGATCGTGGTCAGGTTGCTCAGGCCCAGGAAGTCCATCTTCAGCAGGCCGAGCGTCTCGCACGTCGGGTAGTCGAACTGGGTGATGATCGACCCGTCCTGCGGGCGCATCCAGACCGGGATGTGGTCCGTCAGCGGCTCCGCGGACATGATCACCGCGCAGGCGTGCACGCCCGCGTTGCGGATCAGGCCCTCCAGGCCGCGGCCGGTGTCGATGATCTCCTTGACCTGCGGGTCCGTCTCGTAGAGCGCCCGGACCTCGGCGGCCTCGGAGTACCGCTTGTGCTGCGGGTCGAACACGCCCGACAGCGGGATGTCCTTGCCCATCACGGCGGGCGGCATGGCCTTGGAGATGCGGTCGGCCACCGCGTAGCCCGGCTGCCCGTACAGCACGCGGGCGGAGTCCTTGATCGCCGCCTTCGCCTTGATCGTGCCGAACGTGATCACCTGGGCGACCTTGTCGGCCCCCCACTTGTCGGTCACGTACCGGATCACGTCGCCGCGCCGGCGCTCGTCGAAGTCGATGTCGATGTCGGGCGGGCTGACGCGGTCCGGGTTGAGGAACCGCTCGAAGATCAGGCCGTGCGCCAGCGGGTCCAGGTCGGTGATGCCCATCGCGTACGCGATGAGCGCGCCCGCGGCGGAACCGCGGCCCGGGCCGACGCGGATGCCGTTGGCCTTGGCCCAGTTGATGAAGTCGGCCACCACCAGGAAGTACGACGGGAAGCCCATCTGGAGGATGACGCCGATCTCGAACTCGACCTGCTTCTCGTGGACCTCGTCCACGCCCTCCGGGAACCGGCGGCGCATCCCGGCCCAGACCTCCTCGCGGAAGTACTCGGCCTCGGTCTTGCCCTCCGGGACCGGGTAGCGCGGCATGAGGTTCTGGAAGGCGAACATGCCGGTCGTGTCGACCTTCTCCGCCACCAGCAGGGTGTTGCGGCACCCCTCCTGCCAGGCGTCGGACGAGTCGATGGCGCGCATCTCCTCCGGCGACTTCAGGTAGTAGCCCGTGCCGTCGAACTTGAACCGGCTCGGGTCCTGGAGCGTCTTGCCGGTCTGCACGCACAGCAGCGCCTCGTGCGCCTCGCGGTCCTCGGCGTAGGTGTAGTGCGAGTCGTTCGTCACGACGAACGGGATGGCGAGCTTCTTCGCGATCTCCACCAGGCCGCCGCGCACCCGGCTCTCGATCTCGATGCCGTGGTCCATCAGCTCGACGAAGAAGTTGTCCGCGCCGTAGATGTCGCGCCACTTGGCGGCGGCCTCCAGCGCCTCGCGCTCGTGGCCCAGCCGCAGGCGGGTCTGCACCTCGCCGGACGGGCAGCCGGTGGTCGCCATCAGCCCGGCCGAGTGCTCGGCGATCAGCTCGGCGTCCATCCGGGCCCACTTGCCCAGCTGGCCCTCGGTGGAGGCGCGGCTGGAGAGCTTCATCAGGTTGTGCAGGCCCTCGTTGGTGCGGGCCCAGATGGTCTGGTGGGTGTACGCGCCGCTGGCGGAGACGTCGTCCGACTTCTGCCCCGGGTCGCCCCACAGCACGCGCTTCTTGTTGAAGCGGGACTCGGGGGCGAGGTACGCCTCGATGCCGATCACCGGCTTGACCCCGGCCGCCTTCGCCTGCCGGTAGAAGTCGTAGGCGCCGTACATGTTGCCGTGGTCGGTGATGGCGGCGGCGGGCATGCCCATCCGCTCGCACTCGGCGAACATGTCCTTCAGCTTCGCCGCGCCGTCGAGCATCGAGTACTCGGTGTGCACGTGGAGGTGCACAAACGAGTCAGCCACGCCCAAACCCCCTTGTATACCACGTACAACGAGCCATCAGCGGAGACGAGAGCGCCGCCCGCAGCACACTAGTCCGGACGTGGAAGGGACCACCACCCGACGGGCCGATGCCGCGCGGATCCCCGTGAACGGGTAGCGTTTCGGGTGTGGTGACGCCGGACCCAGTCGACGCACGTCTGCTCGCGCTGCTCGCTGAGTCGGGCCGGGCGGCGGTCCACGAGCTGGCGGCCAAGCTGGGCATGGACCCCCGCGAGGCGGCCACCCGGTTGATCACCCTCTCGGGCAGCGGGCTGCCGCTGCTGGTCGGCGTCGAGTGCGACCCGAACGGCATCCGCAAGGCCCTCGCCAACAGCGTGGCCTGGGGCAACTACTCGGGTCCCCCGGCCGGCCAGGTGCGCGGCACGCCCAGCGGCCCGTACCCGGGAGCGGCGGGCACCCCGTCCGGCCCCTACCCGCCGTACGCGCCGCCGCAGGGCCCGCCCAGCCAGCCCTTCCCCGCCCAGCCGCAGCCGCAGCCCCACCAGTCGGGCCCCGTGCCCGCCCCGGAGCCGATGAGCGTGTGGGGCGTGCCCGGCACGTCGGGCTGGGCGCGCGGCGACCAGCAGCCGGCCCCGCGGGCGCGCACCGGCAAGATCGGCAGCACGCTGGAGACCGAGGGCCTGGAGGGCGCCCGGTTCACGATCCAGCTGGTGGAGGTCGTCGACCCGGCGGACTTCCTGTTCACCGCCGCCGGCTACAAGCTGGCCGCCGGCGAGCGGGCCGTGGTCGTGCACACGGAGCTGGCGAACACGGGCAAGGTGCCGTTCACCGCGCTGCCCGACATGTACCTGGTGCTGATGACGACCACCGGCGAGACGGTGGGCAAGGCCCCCGTCTCCCTGTCGTCCCGGCCGCCGCACAAGATCGGCGTGCAGCCGGGCGAGACGGCGGGCGGGCACACCGTCTACGTGCTGCCGGAGGACACGGCGATCTTCTCGGTCCGCTGGAGCTCCCGCCCGGAGACCGACCTCAACACCCTGGTCTGGACGATCGACGACTGACCCGGTCGGGCGGGTCGGGACGCCGGGCGCCGCGGGCGACGGGTCCGCTCCCTCACCCGTCCCGGCGGAGGAGCCGGTCGAGGAACGAGCGCTTCGCCGACCCCGCCGGCGACCCGTCCCCCCGGTCGGGACCCGCGACGGGCGGCGTGGTCGGCGGCGCGGCGGGCGGCAGCGGTTCGGGTTCCGGCAGCTCTCCCCCGATCACGGCGGGGGCCACGCTCCAGCCGCCCTCGGCGGCCGGCAGCCGGGTACCCCGCGGCGGTGTGAGATCCAGGTCGTCGTCGCCCGTGGACACCACACGTACCTCCCCTCACGAGCGTGTCGTCGGGACCACGCTACGCGAGGTCGGCTCGCGGTCAGTAGCCCTCGGCGCGCAGCAGCTCCAGCGCGTCGCGGAGGTCGGCCGGGTACTCGCTGGTGAACTCGACCCACTGGCCGTCGGCCGGGTGGTGGAAGCCGAGCCTGCGGGCGTGCAGCCACTGCCGGGTGACGCCGAGGCGCTTGGCCAGGACCGGGTCGGCGCCGTAGGTCAGGTCGCCCACGCACGGGTGGCGCAGCGCGGAGAAGTGCACCCGGATCTGGTGGGTGCGGCCGGTCTCCAGGTGCACGTCCAGCAGGGACGCGGCGCGGAACGCCTCGACCACCTCGTAGTGGGTGATGCTCGGCTTGCCGTTGGCCATCACGGCGAACTTGTAGTCGTGCTTGGGGTGCCGGTCGATGGGGGCGTCGATGGTGCCCTTGATCGGGTCCGGGTGGCCCTGCACGAGCGCGTGGTAGAGCTTGTCGACCGTGCGCTCCTTGAAGGCGTGCTTGAGCGCGGAGTAGGCGTGCTCGCTCTTGGCGACGACCATGACGCCGGTGGTGCCGACGTCGAGCCGGTGCACGACGCCCTGCCGCTCGGCCGCGCCGGAGGTGGCGATGCGGATGCCCGCGGCGGCCAGGCCGCCCACCACGGTCGGGCCGGTCCACCCCGGGCTGGGGTGCACGGCCACGCCCACCGGCTTGTCGACCACGATCACGTCGTCGTCCTCGTGCAGCACGAGCAGGCCCTCCACGGGCACCGCCTGCACCTGGACCGGCCGCTCGGGCTCGGGGAGGGTGACCTCCAGCACGGCGCCGGCGACGAGCCGGTCGGACTTGCCGGCGGCCTGACCGTCCAGCACGACGTCACCGGCCTCGGTGAGCGCGGCGACGGCGGTGCGCGACAGGCCGAGCAGCTTGGCCAGGCCCGCGTCGACGCGCATGCCGTCCAGGCCGTCGGGCACGGGCAGGGTGCGGTAGCCGCTCATTCGCCCGCCTCCTTCTCCGCCTGGGCGGGCTTCTTCTTCTCCACGCGCGTCCCGTCGTAGTCGCGCTGGAGCAGGGCCATCAGGACGATGACACCGCCGCCCACGCAGATGGCCGAGTCGGCCAGGTTGAACACCGGGAAGACCCGGCCCCAGGGGTCCAGCACCGAGATGTAGTCCACGACGCCGCCGCGCAGCGGGCCGGGCGCCCGGAAGACCCGGTCGACCAGGTTGCCGGTGGCGCCGCCGAGCACGAGCCCGAGGCCGATGGCCCAGCCGACCGACCGCAGCCGGCGGGCGATCCACAGGATGAACCCGACGACGCCGAACGCGATCAGCGCGAGGATCACCGTCCAGCCCTCGGCCATGCCGAACGCGGCACCGGTGTTGCGGATCAGCGGCAGGTACAGCAGGCCGCCGAACAGCTCGACCGGCTCCCGCCCCTCCAGCTCCTCGACCGCGATCACCTTGACGACGACGTCGAGCGCCAACACGATCGGCGCGATGACCGCCAGCAGCGCGACGCGTCGCTTCGGCAGCGGCGGCTCGGGCTGGTCGGCGTCGTCGGCCGGCTCGGCGCTGGGATCGGTGCTCACCCGGCCATTGTCCAACACGCTGCTCAGCGCAGGAACGGCGGGAGCGCGCGCTGGTCGTCGCACGGCGCCCAGCGGCCGTCGCGCTGCTCGTAGGCCCACCGCGAACCCTCGGTGACGAGACGGCGCAGCGCGGCCACGAACCGGTCGACGTGCTCCTCCGAGCTGCCCAGGCCGAGGGACGCGCGCAGGGCCCGCCCGCCCCCGGTGAGCCGGTGCACGGCGACGTGGGCGCAGAACGCGCCGTCGCGCACGCCGATGCCGTGCTCGGCGGACAGCGCCGCGGCCAGGTAGCCGGCGTCCTGGCCGCCGACGGTGAAGCTCACCACGCCGACCCGGTCCTGCCCGCCGCCGAACAGGGCCAGCTCGTGCACGCCGGGCACGGTCGCCAACCCCTCGCGCAGGCGGGCCAGCAGGACGCGCTCGTGCTCGGCGACCCGCTCCCAGTGCCGCCCGAGGACGTCGCAGGCCACGGCGAGGGCGTGCACGCCGACCACGTTGGGCGTGCCGGCCTCGTGCCGCTCGGGCACCGCCGACCAGGCCACGCCCAGCCGGTCGCCGTGGTCGGTGACGCGGGCCGTGGCACCCCCGCCGACCAGGTACGGCTCGGCGGCCTGGAGCCAGTCGGAGCGGCCGACCAGCGCGCCGGAGCCGAACGGCGCGTACAGCTTGTGCCCGGACAGCACGGTGTAGTCCACGTCGAGGGCGCGCACGTCGACCGGGCGGTGCGGGGCGAGCTGGGCGGCGTCCAGGGCGACGCGCGCCCCGTGCCGGCGGGCGACCCGGGCCAGCTCGGCGACCGGCCACAGCTCGCCGGTCACGTTGGACGCGCCGGTCACCACGACCAGGCGCGGTCCGACGGGGGCCTCGCGCAGCGCGCGGTCCAGCTCCAGCACGGCCGCGGCGGGCGAGGACGGGGTGCGCAGGCGGCGCACGTTCGGGCCGCGCCACGGCAGCAGGGCGGCGTGGTGCTCGGTGTCGAACAGCAGCACGGCGGTGTGCTTCGGCACGCTGCGGGCCAGCAGGTTCAGCGCGTCGGTGGCGTTGCGGGTGAACACGACGGCGTCGGTGGACCGGGCGCCGAGGAAGCGGCGGACCGACGCGCGGGCCTGCTCGTAGACGCGGGTGGAGACCTGCGAGGCGAAGCCGGCGCCCCGGTGCACGCTCGCGTACCAGGGCAGCAGCTCGTCGACGGCGTCGCGGACCTGCTCCAGGCACGGCGCGCTGGCCGCGTGGTCGAGGTTGGCGTACTCGACGCGCTCACCGGTGACCAGCGGCACGCGCAGCGCGGAGCCGACGACGCGGGGCAGGGCGGCGGTGGTAGTGGCAGCGGTCGTGCTGGCAGTGGTCGTGGTGGCAGTGGTGACGGCGGTGGTGGGCCTGGGGACTGCGACGGTCATGACACCCTCCGGGGAGTCCGGGACTCCACCCGTGGGAAGGGAGTCCGCGCTTGCCGGACGCCCTGCGCGCCGGCCAGGTCCTCATCGGGGGCACCCCACCGCGGTAGGAGGGTTGCCGGCCAGCTAGCCCGAGCTTGTCGCTGGCACTCATGACCTTCACCCCGAAGGTAACCGGAACACCGCGCCGCCGTCGAGACGCGCCCACATCGTGGGAGGTCGCGGCTACGGCAGCCCCGCGTCGCCCTTCCAGCGCGCGAACCGGCCGGCCCGGTCGACCGCCCTGATCCGCTGCTCCGTGGCGGTGCGCGCGACCTCCGTGCACACGACCAGCAGCTGGTCGTGCTCCTGGAGCCGGGTGGTCGGCTGGGGCGTGAAGCTGTTCTCCGCCCGCACCACGAGGCTCACCGACGAGCCCGGCGGCAGCCGCAGCTCGGACAGGTAGACGCCGTGCAGCTTGGAGCCGCGCTGGATGCGCACCTGGAGCAGCTCCGCGCCCAGCTCGTCCAGCGCCGAGGAGTCGACCTGCACCTCGTGCGCCTCGCCGGACTTGACCAGGCCGAGCCACTTCGCGAGCCACGGCAGGGTGGTGCCCTGCACCAGGGTCAGCACCACGACCAGCACGAACACCGCGTCGACCAGCCGCTGGGCGCCGTCGACGCCCTGGATCAGCGGGATCAGCGCGAACACGATGGGCACCGCGCCGCGCAGCCCGGACCACGAGATGAACACCTGTTCGCGCCACGGCACCCGGAACGGCAGCGCCGCGCACAGCACCGACAGGGGTCTGGCCAGCAGCACCAGCACCGCGCCCGCGACCAGGGCGGGCACCAGGGCGTCGAGCACCCGACCGGGCGAGGCGTACAGGCCGAGCAGCACGAACAGGCCGATCTGGGCGATCCAGCCGAGGCCCTCGGCGAACGACAGGGTGTCCGCGCGGTGCGGCAGGCGGGCGTTGCCGAGGACCAGCGCGGCGATGTAGACGGCGAGGAAGCCGGAGGCGTGCGCGAGGTCGCCGGCGGTGTAGGCGAGCAGGCACACGGCGACCGTGGCCAGCGGGTACAGGCCGGTGGAGGGCAGGGCGGCGCGGCGCAGCCCCACCCCGCCGAGCCAGCCGAGCGCGATGCCGATCAGGGCGCCCGCGACCAGCTCGTACACCATCAGGGCGGGCGCGGTCCACGTCACCGGGTCGGGCGAGGCGAGCAGCACGACGGCGATGTAGACCGGCGCGTCGTTGATGCCGGACTCCAGCTCCAGCGCGCCGATGAGCCGCTTGCCCACGCCCACCCCGCGCAGCACGCTGAACACGGCCGCCGCGTCGGTGGACGACAGCACCGCGCCCCACAGCAGGGCCGTGCGCCAGTCCATGTCCAGCAGGAAGTGCAGCGCGAAGCCGGTGACCGCGATGCTGACGCCGACGGACACTGTGGACAGTGCGATGCCCAGCCCCATCGCCGGTTTCACCGCGCTCCACCGCGTGGTCAGGCCGCCCTCGGTGAGGATGAGCACGAGCGCGGCCGTGCCGAGGGAACGGGTCAGGTCGGCGTCCTCGAACTGGATGCCGAGCACCGCCTCGCCCAGCAGCACCCCGATGCCGAGGTAGAGCAGGAGCGAGGGCAGGCCGAGCCGGATCGACACCCGCACCGCGATGACCGAGAGGAGCAGCACCGCGGCGGCGAGGCCGAGGAAGCCCGTCACACCACCCACCCGACCTCCCGCCGCCGCCCGTCGGGGCCATTCTTCCCGCTCACGCGGAAATGGACTAATCCGGCAGCAGCGGCGACCACCATCCGAACGCCCCTAGCGCGACCGATGCGCGGGCGTGCATGTTGATGTGCGGGTCCGCCGCCCCGGTCACCTCCACTTCCCTGCGGGAGAACACCGTGAAGTTGCGAACGATCTCCACCGCGCTGCTCCTGACCAGCGCGCTCCTCGGTTCGGGTGCGGCCACCGCCGCGCCCGCCGCCGTCCTGGCCGGGCCGAACATCCCGGTCAGCGCCGTCCAGGCCGACCTCGCCCAGCTGCAGTCGATCGCCACGTCGAACGGCGGCAACCGGGCGCACGGCAGGCCCGGCTACCTCGCGTCGGTCAACTGGGTGAAGTCCAAGTTGGACGCCGCCGGCTACACCACCCGGGTGCAGTCGTTCACCAGCAACGGCGCCATCGGCTACAACCTGATCGCCGACTGGCCGGCGGGCGACGCGAACAACGTCGTCATGGTCGGCGGGCACCTCGACAGCGTCTCCGCCGGGCCGGGCATCAACGACAACGGCACCGGATCGGCGAGCATCCTCGAAGTGGCGCTGGCCGTGCGGTCCAGCGGTTTCCAGCCGGGCAAGCGCTTGCGCTTCGCCTGGTGGGGTGCCGAGGAGCTGGGCCTGGTCGGCTCGACCTACTACGTGAACTCGCTGTCCACAACGGACCGGTCGAGGATCAGGAGCTACCTGAACTTCGACATGACCGGCTCCCCGAACCCCGGCTACTTCGTCTACAGCGCGTCCGGGCAGCCGTCCGGCTCGCTCGCCCTCCAGCAGGTGCTCCAGGGGTACTTCGGGTCCATCGGCGTGCCCACCGAGCTGACCAGCGTGGGCGGCCGGTCCGACCACGCGGCGTTCGCCCGCGCGGGCATCCCGGTCGGCGGCACGTTCACCGGCGCGGAGGGGGTCAAGACCTCGGCGCAGGCGCAGAAGTGGGGCGGCACGGCGGGCACGGCGTTCGACCGCTGCTACCACCGCTCGTGCGACACCTCGTCGAACGTGAACGCGACCGCGCTGGACCGCAACGCGGACGCCATCGCGCACGCCGTGTGGACGCTGGGCGCCTGACAGCGGGCAGGCGGCGCGGCGGGCGGCGGGCGGCCTCAGTCGCCGAGCAGCCGTTCCAGCACGTCCCGGGCGTCGGCCGGGGCGGGGTCGACCTGCACGACCTTGTCCCGGCCGCGCTCGCCCGCGACCACCTCGACGTCCTGCCTGCGCACGCCGAACGCCCTGGCCAGGGCCTTGCGCACGGCCTCGTTGGCCTTGCCCTCGACAGCGGGCGCGGCGACCGCGACGACCAGCGCGCCGCCGTCCCACCGACCGCCGACGGCCTCCCGCCGCGCGCCCGGCTTGACCCGGACCGCGAACCGGAACGCCTCAGGCACGGCCGACCACCGCCGCCAGCGCCTCGTCCACCGCCGCCGCGTCGACCTGCCCGGAGGACGCCAGGTGGGCCTGCCCGAGGTAGACCGAGCAGGCGAGCACCGCCCGCCGCCGGGCCGCGTCGGGCGGGAACCCCAGCGCGCGGAACAGCGCCTCCAGGCAGGCTGCCCGCCGTTCGGTCACCCGGCGCAGCACCGGCGCCACCGCCGGGGCGTCCCGGGCGGCGAGCATCGCGACCTCGACCGCGGTGTCCGCGGGGCGCTCCAGCGCCGCGGTGAGCAGCAGCCGCAGCCCGTCCTCCGGGCCGGCCGCCGCGACCGGGGCGAGGACGGCCTCGGCGTAGTCGCGCTCCCAGCGTTCGAGGGTGGCCCCGAGCAGGTCCTCCCGGTCGGCGAAGTGCCAGTAGGCGCTGCCCTTGGTCGCGCCGAGCCGGGCCGCCAGCGGCTCCACCGCGACCGCCGCCACGCCCCCCGCGGCCAGCGCCTCCAGGGCGACCGCGGTCCAGTCGTCCCGCGTCCTCCTGGCCACGTTTCCATACGCTACCGTACGGTCGCCCGCCGCGCGGTTCACCCCGACAGGTGATCACCGCGGGTCCGCTTGCCGCCCGCCGCCACGAGGAGGAGCGTCGGACGACCGGCGTGACGGGTTTCCTCCACAACCCGCGGTCCCGTCCGTCTACTCGGTACGGGCACCGAGCGAGGGGGAGGAGGGTTCGTGCCGGAAGACCCCGACGACGAGGCCGGCTTCACCGACTTCTACCACCGCGAACGCACCAGGATGTGCCGGTTCGCGGCGGTGGTGTCGCCCCACCTCGACCACGAGTCGGCGGTGCAGGACGCCTTCGTCGGCGCCTGGCGGAACTGGCCGGTGATCGCCCCGTCGGCGCGACGTGCTTGGCTGGTGAGGACGATCCGCAACCTGCTGGTGGACCAGGCCCGCCGGCGGGAGCGGCCGAGCGAGCTGTCCGACGAGGTCGTCGCCCGGCAGCGCGGCACGTTCCGCGTCCTGGTGCAGCGGCACCGGGACGCCGAGGCGTGGCACGAGCTGACCAGCACGCTGGCCGCCGTCGCGGCCCTGCCGGAGCACCTGCGCACCGCGCTGGTGATGCGGTTCTGGGACTTCGACGACGACGAGATCGCCGACGTGCTGGGGTGCCGGCGGGACTCGGTGCGCCGGTACGTGTCGGAGGCGCGGGCGAAGGTCAGCACGCGGGTGGGCAACGAGGAACGCCGCGTGCGCGGGAAGGGGACTGCATGAGCGACGAACTGGACCCTCGGCTCGACCACCTGCGCGCGGAGCTGTCCGAGGCCATCCCCGACGACCCGGAACCGGACGACCTGGGCCTGGCCGCCGTCATGGCGCAGGGCTCGCCGCACGACCGCCAGGCCGCCCTCGTGGTCGCCGGCCGGGCCGGGTCGCGCGAGGCGCTGGACGCCCTGGTCGTCGAGCTGACCCCGCTCGTCTGGCACGTGGCCCGCGGCAACGGCCTGGACCAGGCGACCGCCGAGGACGTCGTGCAGACGGTGTGGCTGAGCCTGCTGCGCCACCTGGACCGCCTGGCCGAGCCGCGGGCCGTCGCCGGCTGGCTGATCGTGGCCACCCGCCGCGAGTCCCAGCGCGCGTGGCGGGAGCGCCACGGCCGCCCGGCCCTGTCCGCGGACTCGGCCCTGGACGTGCCCGACGACCGCTGGCTGCCGGAGCCGGAGGCCCTGCGCGACGACCGCGACCGCCGCCTGTGGCGCGCGTTCGGCGAGATGACGAGGCGCTGCCAGGAGCTGCTCCGCCTGACCGTGCTGGCGGGCCGGGCCGAGTACCGCGCCGTGGCGGAGGCCCTGTCCATGCCGAGGGGCTCCATCGGCCCCACCCGGGGTCGGTGCCTGGGGCAGCTCAGGGACCGGTTGGAGAAGGACGGCGTCATCTGACGGCGGGTCCCCGCGGACCGCCGACAGGCCCGGCACCGCCGTACCCGACCCGCCACCGACAAGCCTGGCCCACCGCCGACCTGCCCAGGCCGCCACCGACGTGCCCGGCCCACCACCAACGTGCCCGGCCCACCGCCGACCTGCCCCGATCGTCCGGCGGACCCCGGATTGTCGGTGCCCGCCGGCAAAATAAAAGCAGGGGTCCCCCGGGCGGGGACCCCTGCGGTCAGCTCAGACCCTGGCCACCGAGACCCGGACCTTCTTCCCGTCACCCACGACGCCGTCGGAGCCCTCGGCCACCGCGCCGTACTCGACGGCCTCGGTGAGGGTCTCCTCCCGCACGAACGCCTCGAACGCGCGCACCGCCGCGTCGACGTCGCCCGGCAGGTCCAGCACCAGCGAGATCCGGTCCGACACGTCCAGCCCGGCGTCCTTGCGCGCCTGCTGCACCACCCGCACCAGGTCGCGCGCGACGCCCTCCGCCGCCAGCTCCTCCGTCACGACCGTGTCGAGCACGACGAGACCCGAGTTGTTCGGCAGCGCCGCCGTCGCGCCCCGGTCCGTGGCGACCAGCCGCTGCTCGTACTCCTCCGGGAACAGCTCGATCCCGGCGGCCACGACGCGGCCGTCCACCTCGGCCCAGTCACCGGCCTTGACGGCCTTGATGACCTTCTGCACGTTCGGCCCGAGCCGCGGCCCGGCCGCCCGCGCGTTGACCGCGAGCTGGAAGTGCCCGTGCGCGTCCACGTCGTCCGTCAGCTCGACGGACTTGACGTTCACCTCGTCCCGCAGCACCTCGGCGAACGGCTCCAGCAGCGCCACGTCCGGCGCGGCGATGACGAGCTTCGCCAGCGGCAGCCGCACGCGCAGCTTGTTCGCCTTGCGCAGCGACAGCGCGGTGGACGCCACCTGCCGCACCTTGTCCATCGCCGCCACCAGGGCGTCGTCGGCCGGCAGGTCGGCGGCGGCCGGCCAGTCGGCCAGGTGCACCGAGCGCCCGCCGGTCAGCCCGCGCCACACGGACTCGGCCGTGAGCGGCAGCAGCGGCGCCGCCACCCGGCTGACCACCTCCAGCACGGTGTGCAGGGTGTCGATCGCGTCCTGCTCGCCCGCCCAGAACCGGTCGCGCGAGCGCCGCACGTACCAGTTGGTCAGCACCTCCAGGAACTCGCGGACCGTCGCGCACGCGCCCGAGATGTCGTAGGCGTCCAGCTGCCCGGTCACGGTCGCGACCAGGTCGTGCGCCTTCGCCAGCGCGTACCGGTCGAGCACGTGCGCCGAGTCGGTCCGCCAGGTCCCCTCGCGCCCCTCGGCGTTGGCGTACAGCGCCAGGAAGTACCAGGAGTTCCACAGCGGCAGCACGGCCTGGCGCACCGCGTCCCGGATGCCCCGCTCGGTGACGACCAGGTCGCCGCCGCGCAGGATCGGCGACGCCATGAGGAACCACCTCATCGCGTCGGACCCGTCGCGCTCGAACACCTCGTTGACGTCCGGGTAGTTCTTGCGCGACTTGGACATCTTCTGGCCGTCGTCGCCCAGCACGATGCCGTGCGCCACGCAGTTGCGGAACGCGGGCCGGTCGAACAGCGCCGTGGCCAGCACGTGCATGGTGTAGAACCAGCCGCGCGTCTGGCCGTTGTACTCGACGATGAAGTCACCCGGGTAGTGGTCCTCGAACCACTCGCGGTTCTCGAACGGGTAGTGCACCTGGGCGAACGACATCGAGCCGGACTCGAACCAGCAGTCCAGCACCTCGGGCACGCGGCGCATCACCGAGCGACCCGTCGGGTCGTCCGGGTTCGGCCTGGTCAGCTCGTCGATCACCGGCCGGTGCAGGTCGGTCGGGCGCACGCCGAAGTCGCGCTCCAGCTCGTCCAGCGAGCCGTACACGTCGACCCTCGGGTACGCCGGGTCGTCCGACACCCACACCGGGATCGGGGAGCCCCAGAACCGGTTGCGGCTGATGTTCCAGTCGCGGGCGTTCTCCAGCCACTTGCCGAACTGGCCGTCCTTGATGTGCTCCGGCACCCAGTTGATCTGCTGGTTCAGCTCGACCATGCGGTCCTTGAACTTCGACACGGCGACGAACCACGACGACACGGCGCGCTGGATCAGCGCGTTGTCGCACCGCCAGCAGTGCGGGTACGGGTGGTCGTAGGTCTCGTGGCGCAGCAGCAGGCCCGCGTCCTTCAGGTCGCGGATGATCGGCTTGTTCGCCTCGAACACCTGGAGGCCCTCGTACGGCGGCACCTCGGCGGTGAACCGGCCGTGCGCGTCCACCGGCACGACGACCTCGATGCCCGCCGCGTCCGTGACGACCTTGTCCTCCTCGCCGAAGGCGGGGGCGATGTGCACCAGGCCCGTGCCGTCCTCGGTGGTGACGTAGTCGGCGGCCAGCACCTGGTGGGCGTTCTCCCGGCCGACGAAGAAGTCGAACGGCGGCGCGTACTTCCGGCCCACCAGGTCGGCGCCCTTGCAGCGGGCCACGACCGGCGGCTCCTCGCCCAGCTCGCGGGCGTAGGCGGGCACGCGGGCCTCGGCGAGCAGGTAGCGCTCGCCGTTCGCCTCGACCGTGACGTAGTCGACGTCCGGGTGCACGGCGGCGGCCAGGTTCGACGGCAGCGTCCACGGCGTCGTCGTCCAGACGAGCGCCAGCTCACCGGTCTCCAGGCGCAGGCCGACGGTCACCGCCGGGTCCTGCCGGTCCCGGTAGGTGTCGTCCATCTTCGTCTCGGTGTTGGACAGCGGCGTCTCGCAGCGCCAGCAGTACCAGAGCACCCGGAAGCCCTCGTAGACCAGGCCCTTGTCCCACAGGGTCTTGAAGGCCCACATGACGCTTTCCATGTAGTCCAGGTCGAGGGTCTTGTAGTCGTTGTCGAAGTCCACCCAGCGGGCCTGCCGGGTCACGTAGTCGCGCCACTGGTCGGTGTAGCGGAGCACCGAGGTGCGGCACGCCTCGTTGAACTTCTCGATGCCGAACGCCTCGATCTCGCTCTTGGACGAGAACCCGAGCTGCTTCTCCGCCTCGACCTCCGCGGGCAGGCCGTGCGTGTCCCAGCCGAACCGGCGCTCGACGTGCCTGCCGCGCATGGTCTGGTAGCGCGGGACGACGTCCTTGACGTAGCCGGTCAGCAGGTGGCCGTAGTGCGGCAGGCCGTTGGCGAAGGGGGGGCCGTCGTAGAAGACGAACTCGTTGGACCCGTTGTCCCCCGCCGGGCGCGCGTCGATCGACGCCTGGAACGTCCCGTCGGACTTCCAGAAGTCGAGGACGCCCTCTTCCAGGGCGGGGAAGGACGGCTGGGAGGGAACGGACCCCTCGCCTGCCTTCGGGTAGGCCATCGTGCTGCTCCTCGCGTGCGTCCATCCGGCTCACGGGGACGACGCGCCGACGGACGGCGCACCGCGGTACCACCCCGCTTGCCAGGGCGCGAAGGCTCTGGCCTCTCGTTGACGGCTGTCACGGGCCGCACCCGTCCGGTTCTACTGGGGCTCGCGCCCGTTCTTCCGGAGGCTCCCCGGTGATGGCCGGATCGACGCCTTGCTACGACCAAGGGTAGCCGAGCGGTGCAAACCGCTTTGAGTAGTTCCCCCCATGGCGGCGGGACAAGCCGGCTCGACAACCTGGTGGGGCAGGTACCGATCACGAGGGGGACACCGTGGGAAGAACCACCGCACTGCTGCTGGCGGCCCTGGCGCTGCCGGCGCTGGCACCACCGGCACTGGCATCACCGGCGCCGGCACTGCCGGCACTGGCACTGCTGGCCTCGGCCACCGAGGAGCGGGTCGCGACGTTCGAGGTCCGGTCCGAGGCGGGGTCGTTCCCCGTCGGCGAGCGGGACGTGGACTGGTCCACCCCGGGGGACGACGTCCGGGTCTGGGAGTCGGGGGGCGTCCTCAAGTTCGACGTGGACTCGGTCGCGGGTCCCGACCTCATCCGGGTCGAGCTGGCGGCGGCGGGCGGCGCGACGCTGGAGGTCGGCACGTACACCGACCCCACCTGGCGGGCCGACCCGGCGAAGCCGACCCTGCGGGTGATCGCCAAGGGGCTCGTGTGCGCCCCGGTGTTCGGGCACTTCACGGTCCACCACGTCGAGCGCGACCCCGGGACGGGGGCGCTCACCGACGTGGACGTGGAGGTCGAGCAGCGCTGCGGCGCCGCCGACGCGCCCGCGTTCCGGGGGCGCGCCACGCTGAGCAGCTGAACACCTGACCGGTCGAGCAGACCGGTCGGTCCGCTGATCCGCTAGGACGCCTCGGTCTCGGCCGGTTCCCCGGAGCCGGCCGAGCGCGCGGCCGCGGCCAGCGAGGAGTCCGGGCGGCACACCGCGCACGGCGTGAACCCGAGCTGGCGCGCCTCCCCGATCGGCAGCCCCAGCGAGGTCCGCTCCCCCAGCCACGAGCACGTGGCCAGGTGGTAGCGGGGTCGCTCGTCGAGCACCCTGACCTCGTCGGTCAGGTCGGCCACGACGAGCGCGTCGGCGGCGTCCGCGTCCTCCTCGCCGGGCTCGGCGTCGGAGCGGTCCACCTGATCGGGTGAACGGGGGGTGTCGCGCACCCCCTCGGTCCCGGCCTGTTGATCACCATCGCTAACCTGGTGGTCGGCGACGACCGCCGCGGCGCCGGCAGCCCCGGCGCCCGACCGGCGGCGGAGCCACCAGTCGAGCACGAGGACCACGGCAGCGGCCCCGCTCGCACCCACCGACAGCCACGCCCAGAACGTCTGGGTCGTGGTGAGGGCGGGCACGAGCAACCCCAGGGCTGCCAGCACCAACAGCAGGACGATGAACAGCACGTCGAGCAGACTAGATCAGCAGCGCCGATCAGCCGGCCTCGGCACGCGCCCCGAACGAGTAGCCACCGGGCTGGCGGCTGTCGGACGGTGCGGCCGGGCCCCGGTCCTGGAGGTCGCGCAGCGACGACTCCAGCATGGTCTTGAGCCGGGTCCGGTACTCGCGCTCGAAGGTCTGGAGCTTGTCGATCTGCTTCTCGAGCGTGTTCTTCTCCTGGGTGATGTTGCCCATCACCTCGGCGTGCTTGCGCTGCGCGTCGCGGTCGAGCGCACCGGCCTTCTCACGGGCCTGCCGCTCCAACGTCTCGGCACGCGTCCGCGCGTCGTTGAGCATGGTCTCGGCACGCGTGCGCGCCTCGTTGACCATGGTGTCGGCCTTCGCGCGGGCCTCGCTCAGCAGCTGCTCGGACTTCGTCCGCGCCTCCGACAGCATCCCGTCGGCCTCGGCCTTGGCCTCGCCGGTGAGCCGGTCGGCCATCTCCTGGGCCAGACCGAGCACCTTGGCGGCCTGGACGTGGTGGTCCCCACCACCACCGGGCGACGTCTGCTCCAGCGCCGAGGGGGGCGGCACCGGCGCGAGCCTGCGCGGCTCGTCCACCACTCGGCTGGGACCGACGCCTGCCGCGACCTTGGCACGGGCGTCTTCGAGGTCGGCACGCGCGGTCTCGACCTGCTGGTCGAGCTGTTCGACCTGCTGGCGCAGGTCGTTGTTCTCCTCGATCAGGCGAGCGAGCTCGCCCTCAACCAGGTCGAGGAACGCGTCCACCTCGTCCTCGTTGTAGCCCCGCTTGCCAATCGGCGGCTTGCTGAACGCGACGTTGTGCACGTCCGCGGGGGTCAACGGCATCAGATCACCTCACGCACTCCTGGGCTGTGGACATCCCCGGTCCCCTCACCTGGGATCGGCTACTCGCATCAGAATGATAACGACCAGCAACAGCACAATAATGGACAAGTCCAGCCCGATGCCCCCGATCCGCACGGTCGGGATGAGCCGACGCAGCAGGCGGACCGGGGGATCGGTCACGGTGTAGACGGTCTCCAGAGCAACTGCCACCCCGCCCGCAGGCCGCCATCCCCTGGCGAAACTGCGGACCAGCTCGACGACGACACGCGCCGTGAGCAGCAGCCAGAACGAGAACAGGACGTAGTAGACCACGAGCCAGAGGGCATCCACATCGTCAACTGTGCCACCACTCAGTCCCGCTTGAGGAACCCGCCCTCGGCGAGGCGCCTCCGGTCCTCCGCAGTCACCTCGATGTTCGGAGGTGAGAGGAGGAACACCTTGTGGGTCACCTTGTCCATGGACCCGCGCAGCGCGAACACCAGGCCGGCGGCGAAGTCGACGAGGCGCTTGGCGTCCGCGTCGTCCATGTCGGTGAGGTTCATGATCACCGGGGTGCCGTCGCGGTAGTGCTCGCCGATGGTGCGCGCCTCGTTGTAGCTGCGCAGGTGCAGGGTGGTGATCCGGGCCAGCGGGTTGCCCGCCGGCTCGGGGGTCGGGCGGAGCCTGCTCACCGGCTCGCGCTGCGGCTCCACGGCCAGCGCGCCGTGCGTCTCCGGGCTCCACGACGACCGGCGCGACCGGGTGCCGCGCTCGGGCTCGTAGTCGTCCGCCTCGTCCAGCTCGGCGCGGTAGGCGCCGGCCGGCCTGCGGCGGGGGCCGCGCTGCTCCGGGTACGGCTCGTAGTCGTCGGACTCCGGGTACTCGGACCGGTAGTCCGAGTAGCGGCGCTCGCCCTCGTAGGCGTCGGGGTCGTCGGCGTACTCGGCGGGGACCATCCCGAAGTAAGCCTTCAGCTTGTGAAACCCGCTCATGGTTCGAGCCCTTCCTCCGCCGATCCCTACCCGCAAGGACGTCGCGGTCGTCCCAGAGGTTCCAGACAGTTACGGCGAGGCTAGTCTCCGGCTGCCCATCAACGCTGTTCCGACACGCACGCACGTCGAACCGTGTGCGATGGCATCTTCCAGGTCACCGCTCATCCCCGCCGAGAGCACGGTGGCATCGGGATGATCGTCCCGCAAGCGGGTTACCGCTTCGTATAGAGCGGCAAACGCCTGCTGTGGAGACATGGAGAGGGGTGCGACGGTCATCACACCTCGCAGAAAAAGTTCACTCGTAAGTGCTACGTGATCGGCCAGTCGCGGTAGGTCACGGATCGGGTAGCCGCCGCGCGCCTCGTCGCCGTCGATGCTCACCTGGAGCAGCACCTCCACCGGCTCCGTCGCGGCCTTGGCGAGGGCGTCGGCGAGCCGGGTGGAGTCGACCGTGTCGACCCGGTCGGCCCAGCCGAGCACCGAGCGCGCCTTGTTCCGCTGGAGGGACCCGACCATCCGCCACGCCGCGGTCGCACCGGGCCGCAGCTCGGCGAACTCGGCGACCTTGCGGCCCGCCTCCTGGTCCCGGTTCTCGGCGAACTCGGTGAGCCCCAGGTCGGACAGGATCGCCACGTCGGACGCGGGCCACGTCTTCGTGACCGCGAGCAGCGACACCTCGTCCTCCGACCGCCCGGCGGCCCGGCAGGCCCGCGAGATCCGCCCGCGCACCTCGGCCAGCGACCGCGCCAGCTCCTCCCGGCGTTCCCCGTCGTCCACCCGCACCGCCCCGCGCTCCACGCCGTCGCGCTCCACGCCGCCGTCTGCCACGCCGCCGCCCTCCCGCTCGCTCACCGCTCCTCCACCCACACCACACCGGCCAGCCGCCCGGTGCCGGGCGTGCGGCGGTGGCTGAACAGCGTCCGCTCCTCCACCGTGCAGCGGGGGTCGACGCCGATCTTCCCGATCCCGGCGTCCGCGAGCTGCTGCCACAGCCCGGCCCGCAGGTCGAGCGCGGGCCGGCCGGCCCGGGTCTTGCTCGCGCTGCCCGGGAGGTGCTTCTCGACGTCGGCGCGCATGTCGGCGGGCACCTCGTAGCACTGGCCGCACACCGCGGGCCCCAGCAGCACCTCGACCCTCTCGCGGACGGCGCCCAGCTCGACCATCCGCTCCACCGCGGCGGGCACCACCCCGACCCGCGCGCCGACCCGCCCGGCGTGCACGGCGGCGACGACCCCCGCCTCGGGGTCGCCCATCAGCACCGGCACGCAGTCGGCGGTCAGCACCACCAGCCCCAGCCCGGCCTGGTCGGTGACCAGGGCGTCGGTGGCCTCCAGCGGTTCGGCGACCGGACCGCGCACCACCCCGACCGTCCGGCCGTGCACCTGCTCCATCCAGACCAACCGGTCGGGCGCCAACCCGATCCCCTCGGCCAACCGCTTCCGGTTGGCCTCGACGGCCGCCGGGTCGTCACCGACGTGGTCGCCGAGGTTGAACGAGTCGTAAGGCGGCTTGGACACCCCACCCTCACGGGTGGTCAGGACACGACGGATGCGCACCCCCCAAGCCTCCCAGACCCGCCCCACCCCCGAGAGTCCAACACCCAGGACCCGAGAGTCCAACGCTCAGGTCCCGAGAGTCCAACGTCCAGGCCCCCTGAGTTCTTCACCCAGGACCCGCACCCGGCAGGTGCCGAAAACGCTCAGGACCCCCGAACGTAGAACTCGGGGGTCCTGAGCGTTGGACTCTCTAGGCCCGGGTGTTGGACTCTCGGGGCCTGGAGGTTGGACTCTCGCGGGTCAGCGGCGCATGAAGGGGGGGACGTCCACCTCGTCGTCGGGGTCGTCGGTCACCGGCACGGCGCGGTTCGGCAGCGAGCCGGTGCCCGGGAGGCCCGGGGACAGGGTGCGCGGCGCGGCGGGCTGCGGCGCGCCGTAGGGGGACGCGCCGTTGCCCTGCACGGGCTGGGGCTGCTGCGGCACGGTCGGGCGCTGCGGCACGACCGGGGGCTGCTGCTCCACCGGCGGGGGCGGGGGCGGGGGCGCGACGACCGGCGGGGGCTGCTGGGGCGCCGACAGCTCGCCCGCGGTCGCCGTGGCGACCGGGTTGCCCCGGGCGGGGCCGGCCAGCACCTGCGGCTCCAGCTTCTTGTGCGTCGGCCCACCGCTGTCGAACCCGGCCGCGATCACCGTCACCCGCACCTCGTCGCCGAGCGAGTCGTCGATGACCGTACCGAAGATGATGTTCGCGTCGGGGTGCGCGGCCTCCTGGACCAGCGACGCCGACTCGTTGATCTCGAACAGCCCGAGGTCGCTGCCGCCCGCGATCGACAGCAGCACGCCGTGCGCGCCCTCCATCGACGCTTCCAGCAGCGGCGAGTTGATGGCCTTCTGCGCGGCCGTCACGGCTCTGCCCTCGCCGCGCGCCGAGCCGATGCCCATGAGGGCGCTGCCCGCCCCGGACATCACGGACTTCACGTCGGCGAAGTCGAGGTTGATCAGACCGGGGGTGGTGATGAGGTCGGTGATGCCCTGGACACCGGACAGCAGCACCTCGTCGGCCGAGCGGAACGCGTCCATCAGCGAGACACCGATGTCGCCGAGCTGGAGCAGCCGGTCGTTCGGGATCACGATGAGCGTGTCGCACTCGTTGCGGAGGGCCTGTATGCCCTCCTCGGCCTGCTTGGCGCGGCGCTTGCCCTCGAACGAGAAGGGCCGCGTCACGACGCCGATGGTGAGCGCGCCGAGCTTGCGCGCGATGGAGGCCACGACGGGTGCGCCGCCGGTGCCCGTGCCACCGCCCTCGCCGGCGGTCACGAAGACCATGTCGGCGCCCTTGAGGACTTCTTCGATCTCCTCGCGGTGGTCTTCGGCGGCCTTGTGGCCGACCTCGGGGTTGGCGCCTGCTCCGAGACCGCGGGTGAGTTCGCGGCCGATGTCGAGCTTCACGTCGGCGTCCGACATCAGCAGAGCCTGGGCGTCGGTGTTCACCGCGATGAACTCGACGCCCTTGAGCCCGACCTCGATCATGCGGTTGACGGCGTTCACGCCGCCACCGCCGATGCCGACGACCTTTATCACCGCGAGGTAGTTGTGCGGGGGCGTCATCGGTCCGCCTTCCTGATCGTGTCCGTGCTCATGTGCTGGAGTGGATGACCACCGGTGTCACAGCCCGGACGGATCTCCACCCGGATTGAAACTCTCAACCAGAGGTCGAGAGTTGTGTCAACCCCGTATGTTCCTGCTGGACGTTATGCACCATGAATGCCTCGGTCCAGCAGCCACGCCGTGTCGTGTCCTGACCGGGTGAGCGGTCCTTACTCGCCGGTCGTCCCGTCGAGCAGTTCCCGCACCGCGTCCAGGTGTCCCGCGTGCCGACCCGTTTCCTCGATCATGTGGATCAGCACCCAGCGCGCGGAAAGGCGTTCGCCGCCGCGGAACGCCACCTCGTGGTCGAGGTCGAGGCCCGCGGCGAGGTCCCGACTCGCCGTGCACTCCGAAGCGTAGTCGGCGAGCAATCCGGAGATCGTCTCGCCCGGCTCGACCCGCCAATCCACGTCCGGGTCGTCCCGGTCGTAGGGGGCCTCGCTGGGCTTCCCGGCGAGGACCACCTGGAACCAGTAGTGCTCCACCCAGCGCAGGTGCTTCACCACGCCCGCTGCCGTGGTGAGCCGCGAGGGCAGCACCGGGCGCGTGGCGTCCTCGTCGGCGAGGTCACGGCACTTGTGCGCGACCGTGCCGCGCAGGTAGTCCAGGAACGACGACAGCAGGGTCCGCTCGTCCCCGGTGAACGGCACGTCGACGCGGTCGTCCGCCTTCTGACTGGTCATGGTGCGGCAGTATCGCCGGCCCGGCGGCCCCTGACGAACGGGTTTCCCGCCGCCAAACCCGTTCCGGGTGTGGGGGTTTTCACTCGTCGTCGCCACTCACGGTGGGCAGTTCCGGGCTGGAGACGTCGAACACCGTGCCGCTGCGGGTCAGCAGGACCTCCAGCACGGCGGCCTTGCGCGGGGTGTCGTCCGGCGAGCCCCAGCGGACCTCGCGCCCGGCGGGGAGGGTGAGCCGGACGTCGGCGGGCGACCCGGCCACGACGGTCAGCACCTCCCGGCGCAACCCTTCGGGGAGCTGCGTGAGCACGCTCACCGCGGCGGTCACCGCGGCCGGCTGCGCGGCGGTCAGCTCGGGCAGGCCCACGGGCGGCTGCGCCACGACGGCGTAGTCGCGCCCGGTCGCGTCGACCAGGTGCGCGCCGTCCTCGGCCCTCAGCACCGCGACCGGCTCGCGCTCGTCGACGGTGAGCCGCACGGTCGACGGCAGCACGCGCTCGACCGTGACGCCGGCGACCCGGGACAGCCGGTGCACGCGGTCGGCGACGGCGCGGGTGTCCAGCTGCACGAGCGGCGTGCCCTCGTCGATCGCGGCGACCTCGCGGACCTGCGCCTCCGTGAGGTCCACCACACCGGCGACCTCGACCTGGCGGACGCCCAGCGCGGGCGTGAACCAGACCGTCACGACCAGTGCCGTGACGACGACCAGCACGAGGACCGCGACCAGCCGCCTGCGCAGCACCGTGCGCCGGGACGGGCCGCGCGACGGGCGTCGCCGCGCGGCGGCTGCGGTGCTGGCCGGGCGACGACGCGCCGTCCGCGTGCTCACGGGCGGTCCAGTTCCCCGACGATCTCCGGGCCGAGCATCGTCACGTCGCCCGCACCCATGGTGACGACGAGGTCACCGTCCGACACGAGGCCCTTCACGAGCGCGGGCACCCGGTCGAACGACGGCTCGTAGTGCACCTTCGCCGCGTCCAGCGGCACCTTCCCGGCCACCAGCGCGCCGGTGACGCCCGGTTCCGGGTCCTCGCGCGCGCCGTAGACGTCGAGCACGACGACCTCGTCGGCCAGGCCCAGCGCGGCGCCGAACTCGTCGGCGAACAGCCGGGTCCGCGAGTACAGGTGCGGCTGGAACACCACGACCAGCCTGCCCTCCCCCGCCACCGGGCGGGCGGCGGTGAGCTGCGCGGCCACCTCGGTGGGGTGGTGGGCGTAGTCGTCGTAGACCCGCACGCCGCCCGCGACGCCCTTGAACTCGAAGCGGCGGCGCACCCCGCCGAACGCGGCCAGGCCCTCCAGCACGCCGGCGCGGTCCGCGCCCAGCTCCAGCGCGGCGACCAGCGCGGCCACCGCGTTGCCGGCCATGTGCTCGCCGGGGACGGCGACGCGCACGTCCACGACCTCGCCGTCCAGTTCGACGCGCGCCAGGCCGCCGTTGCCCTCGGGCCGGTGGTCGACCAGGCGCGCCGAACCGGGCCCGGTGGCCGTGCGGCCGTACGAGCGGACCCGGATGCCGAGCTTCGCGGCCCGTTCGGCCAGCGCCGCCGAACCCGGGTCGTCCGCGCACGCGACGAGCACGCCGTCGGGCTGGACGCGCTCCAGGAACGAGTCGAACACCGCCGTGTACGCCTCGACGGTGCCGTGGTGGTCGAGGTGGTCGGCCTCGACGTTGGTCACCACCGCGACCGACGGCGCGAAGTGCAGGAACGACCCGTCGCTCTCGTCGGCCTCGGCGACGAACACGCCGCCGGAGCCCTGGTGGGCGTTCGCGCCCGACTCGTTCAGGTCGCCGCCGATGGCGAACGACGGGTCCATCCGGCAGTGCTGGAGGGCCACCGTGAGCATCGACGTGGTCGACGTCTTGCCGTGCGTGCCGGCGACGCAGGCGACGCGGTGGTCGTCCATGAGCGCGGCCAGCGC
Source organism: Saccharothrix sp. DSM 118769 (assembly GCF_052936295.1). Classification (NCBI taxonomy): domain Bacteria; kingdom Bacillati; phylum Actinomycetota; class Actinomycetes; order Pseudonocardiales; family Pseudonocardiaceae; genus Saccharothrix; species Saccharothrix sp. DSM 118769. The sequence continues at coordinate 8,201,846 of NZ_CP193627.1, forward strand.
CTCGGCGCGCCGCAGCACGGTGACGCCGCGTTCGCGGGCGGCGACCAGCTCGGGGTTGTCCGCGCGGATCGCGGTGGACACCACGACCGCCGTGGGGCCGCCGTCGAGCTGGTCGAGGTTCGCGCCGTCGTGGCCGACCGCGACCGCCGCGCCCTGCGCGCGCAGCGCGAGCACGGTGCGCGAGTCCTTGGCGTCCGATCCGGAGACCTGCGCGCCGCGGGCGAGCAGGATGCGCGCGATGCCGCTCATGCCGGCACCGCCGATGCCGACTAGGTGGACCCGGTCCAGGACGTCGCTCACTTCTTGACCACTTCCAGGACGATGCGGGCCAGCACCTCGTCGGCCTCGCGGTGACCGGTGCTCAGGGTGGCGGTGGTCATCGCGGCCAGCCGGTTGCGATCGGCGACCAGCGGCACCACGTTCCGGGCGACCCACTCGGGGGTGAGCTGCTCGTCGGGGACGAGCAGGCCGCCGCCCACCGCGACGACCGGGTCCGCGTTGAGCGCCTGCTCGCCGTTGCCGTGCGGCAGGGGCACGAACACCGCGGGCAGGCCCACGGCGGACACCTCGGCCACCGTCATCGCGCCCGAGCGGCACAGCACCGCGTCGGCCGCCGCGTAGGCGAGGTCCATCCGCTCCAGGTACGGCACCGGCACGTACGGCGGCGCGCCGGGCACCGACTGCACGGCGACGGTGTTCTTCGGGCCGTGCGCGTGCAGCACGCCGATGCCGGCCTGCGCGAACGCGGGCGCGGCGGCGGAGACGGCGTTGTTGATCGACCGCGCACCCTGCGAGCCGCCGAACACCAGCAGCACCGGCGCGGTCGGGTGCAGCCCGAAGTGGGCGCGGGCCTGCTGCCGCAGCGCGGCCCGGTTCAGCGAGGTGATCGAGTGGCGCAGCGGGATGCCGATGACCTCGGCGTCGGTCAGGCCGGAGTCGGGCACGGCCGCGGCGACGCGCTCGGCGAACTTCGCGCCCACCTTGTTCGCCAGGCCGGCCTTCGCGTTGGCCTCGTGCACCACGATCGGCACGCGGCCGCGGGCGGCGAGGTAGGCGGGCAGGGCCACGTAGCCGCCGAAGCCGACCACCACGTCCGCCCGCACCCGCTCCAGGACTTCCCGGGTGTGCTTGACCGCGCCGCGCACCCGCAGGGGGAGCTTGAGCAGGTCGGGGGTGGGCTTGCGGGGCATCGGCACCGGCGGGATCAGCTCCAGCGGGTAGCCGCGGGCGGGCACGAGCCTGCTCTCCAGGCCGCGCTCCGTGCCGAGCGCCACCACGCGCGCGTCGGGCCGCAGCCGCATGACGGCGTCGGCCAGGGCCAGTGCGGGCTCGATGTGCCCGGCGGTGCCGCCGCCGGCGACCACCACGCACGGTCCGTTGGGGACAAGCCGATCGCCGGACAGGGGGACCTCCAGGGTGCGGGAAAGCTCGTCGAGTCGACGGGGCGAGCCTAGCAACGGCCTCGCCGGGCACCGGGCGGAACCACACCGCCGCACCCCTCGGGCGGCCGGGCGGGGCGGGTCAGCGGCCGTCGCGGCGGCGGGAGCGGACGTCGCGGTCCTGGGTCACCCGGCGGGTCTCGCGGCGGCGGTACTCGGACGGCGGGGCGTGCCGGCCGGCCATCCGCCTCTCGTCGACCGGCGGCGGGGCGGCCTTGCGGCCCCTGGGCGGCGTGGAGGGGCGCGACGGGCGGCGCTTGGGCGGCGGCTTGTACGCCTCGGGGGCGGGGAGCTTCAGCGCGCCGCCGACCCGGCCCGGCCCCAGCGAGCGCAGCGCCGACACGGCTTCCGGCTCGTGCCGGGCGCAGCTGGCCAGGATGCCGAACACCACCATCGTGGTGACCACCGACGTGCCGCCGGAGGAGATCATCGGCAGCGTGATGCCGGTGACCGGGAGCAGCTGCACGACGTAGCCGATGTTGATGGCGGCCTGCGCGACCAGCCACACCGTGAGGGTGGCCGAGACCATCCTGATCCACGGGTCGGTGTTGCGGGCGGCGATGCGCAGGCCGACCACCGCGAGCAGGGCGAACAGGCCCAGCACCAGCAGGCAGCCGATGAAGCCCAGCTCCTCGCCGATGACCGCGAAGATGAAGTCCGAGTGCACGTTCGGCAAATAGCGCCACTTGGAGCTGCCGTTGGTCAGTCCCTTGCCGAAGAACCCGCCCTCGGCCAGCGCGTACAGCGCCTGGAGGGCCTGCAGGCCCGCGCCCTGCGGGTCGGCCTCGGGGTTGAGGAAGGTCTGCACGCGGGCCAGCCGGTAGGACGCGCCGATCGCCAGCACGACCGCGCTGGTCACCGCGGCGACGGCGATGATGCCGAACAGCCGCATGGGCGCGCCGACGAACCAGAGCAGGCTCATCAGCACCACGCCGAGCGTGATCGTGCCGCCGAGGTCGGGTTGCAGCATCACGAGGGCGAACACGACCAGCGCCACCGGCACGACCGGCACCAGCAGGTGCCGGTACTGGTCGAGCAGCGCGCGCTTGGTGACCAGCACGTGCGCGCCCCACAGCGCCAGCGCCAGCTTCGCCGGCTCGATGGGCTGGAACGACACGGGACCGACCGTGAACCACGACTGCGCGCCGCCCGCGACCGTCCCGAGTGGAGTGAGGACGAGGCTCAGCATGATCACGCAGACGAGCATCGCCATCGTGCTGCCGTGCCGGAACCTGCGCAGCGGGATGCGCAGCACGACGAGGAACGCCACCGCGCCCACGCCCACGTACAGCAGCTGCTTCTTGAACACGCTGTACGCCGACGCGCCCTCGGCCACCTCGCCCGGCGCGGACGCCGAGAGCACCATGATCAGGCCGAGCGCGGTCAGCATGCCGAAGATCGCGAGCAGCAGGTGGAAGTCCGCCAGCGGCCGGCCCAGCCACGCGGTCAACGACGTGCGCGACGGTCGCCGCGGGCGTCGTGGTCGGGCCGCGCGCGCGGCGGGTCGCTGTTCCACCGCAGTCATGCCCCCATGGTCTCCCGCGGGTGCGGAGAAAACATGAACATCCACCGCGTGTCGCGTGAGGAGCCGGTGGCGCGCGGCGGGCGCTCAGCCCCCGACCAGCGCCCGCACGGCTTCGGCGAACGCCTGGCCCCGGTGGGCGTAGTCGCTGAACATGTCCATCGACGCGGCGGCCGGGGCGAGCACCACGGCGTCGCCGGGCCGCGCCATCGACCGGGCCGCGCGCACGGCGTCCTCCATGGTCGCGTCGTCCAGCACGGCCACCGGCACGGCGGGCGCGTGCCTGGTCAGCGCGGTGGCGATGACCTCGCGGTCCGCGCCGATCAGCACGGCCCCGCGCATCCGGTGCGCCTCGGCGCGCACGAGGTCGTCCACCGACGCGCCCTTGAGCAGCCCGCCCGCCACCCACACGACGCTCGCGTGCGACCGCAGCGACGCCGCCGCCGCGTGCGGGTTGGTGGCCTTCGAGTCGTCCACGTAGAGCACGCCGCCGGCGGAGGCGACGACGACCGCCCGGTGCGCGCCCGGCCGGAACGCCCGCAGCCCCGCCGCGACCGCCTCGGCCGGCACGCCGTGCGCGCGGGCCAGCGCGGCGGCGGCCAGCGCGTCGGCCACCCCCGGCGGACCGGCCGGTCGCACGTCGGCGACCGGCAGCAGCACCGCGTCCGGGCCGAACGCCCGGTCCACCAGCGCGCCGTCGCGCACGCCGAGCTGCCCCTCCCCGGGCTCGGAGAGGGTGAAGCCGACGCGCGCGCGGGCGGGCGCGTCGGTCAGCAGCCCGGCGACCACCGGGTCGTCCACGCCGCCGATCGCCACGTCGCCGGTCAGCACCCCGGCCTTCGCCGCCGCGTACGCGTCGAACGTGCCGTGCCAGTCGAGGTGGTCCTCGGCCAGGTTCAGCAGCACCCCGGCGAACGGCCGCACCGACGGCGACCAGTGCAGCTGGAAGCTCGACAGCTCCACCGCCAGCACCCGGTGCCCGGCCAGCAGCGCGTCCACGACGGGCAGGCCGACGTTGCCGCAGGCCACCGCGTCGATGCCGGCCGCGCGCAGGATCGACTCCAGCATCCCCACGGTGGTGGTCTTGCCGTTGGTGCCGGTCACCGCGAGCCACGTCGGCGGGTCGGCCAGCTCCGCGCCCATCCGCCAGGCCAGCTCGACCTCGCCGATCACCTCGACGCCCGCCGACCGCGCCGCGACCAGCAGCGGGCTGTCGGGGCGCCACCCCGGGCTGGTCACGACCAGGTCGGTGCCGGGCGGCGGCGCGACCAGGCCGGGCACCAGCTCCACGCCGGGCAGCAGCTGCTCCAGCGCGGCCAGCCGGTCGGCGGAGCCGTCGGTCACGGTGACCTCGGCGTCCGCCGCCAGCAGCGCCTCGGCCGCGGAGCGACCGGTCACGCCCGCGCCGGCGACCAGGACGTGGCGTCCCGCGAGGAAACCCACGGCGTCAGCTCTCCACCGCGGTGAGCCACTCGCTGTAGAACAGGCCGAGCCCGAGCATGCAGCACATGCCCGCGAGCAGCCAGAACCGGATGATCACCGTGGTTTCCGCCCACCCGGCGAGTTCGAAGTGGTGGTGGAACGGCGCCATCCGGAACAGGCGTCGCCGCGACGTGCGGAACACGGCGACCTGGAGCACCACCGACAGCGCCTCGACCACGAACAGGCCGCCGATGACGACCATGAGCAGCTCGGTGCGGGTCGTGATGGACAGACCGGCGACCAGGCCGCCGAGCGCGAGCGAGCCGGTGTCGCCCATGAAGATCTTGGCGGGCGCGGCGTTCCACCACAGGAAGCCGATGCAGCCGGCCATCGCGGCGGCGGCGACGAGCGCCAGGTCCAGCGGGTCGCGCACGTCGTAGCAGCCGGCGACGAGCAGGTTGGAGCAGTTGTAGCGGAACTGCCAGAAGCTGATGACCACGTAGGTGCCGAGCACCATCGCGGACGTGCCGCCGGCCAGGCCGTCGAGGCCGTCGGTCAGGTTCACCGCGTTCGACCACGCGGAGATCGCCGCGTAGCAGAACACCACGAAGCCGACGACGCCGAACGACACCACGCTGATGTCGCGCACGAAGGACAGGTTGACCGACGCGGGCGTCCAGCCGTCCTTGTTCGGGAACTGCACGACCAGGACGGCGAAGATGATCGTGGCGACGAACTGGCCGACCAGCTTCGCGGTCTTGTTCAGGCCGAGGTTGCGCTGCTTGCGGATCTTGATGAAGTCGTCGAGGAAGCCGACGACGCCGAGCGAGGTCGTCAGCATCAGCACGAGCAGGCCGGACGCGCTGGGCGTCTGGTCCTGCGCGGAGGCCGACATCGAGTTCACCAGGTGCGACCCGAGGTAGCCCGCCCACATCGCCACCAGGATCGCGACGCCGCCCATGGTGGGCGTGCCGCGCTTGGTCTTGTGGCTCTGCGGGCCCTCTTCGCGGATCTCCTGGCCGAAGCCCTGCCGCGAGAAGATCTTGATCAGGTACGGCGTCAGCATGATCGACGTGATCAGCGCGATGGCCGCCGCGATCAGGATGCTCTTCACTTGCTGCCCGCCTCCAGGAGAGCCTCGGCAACCCGCCACAGGCCGTATGAATTGGATGCCTTCACCAGCACGACGTCACCCGGTCGCACCTCGTCGCTCAGCAGCTGGACCGCCGCGGCGACGTCCGGCACCAGAACCGCTTCTTCGCCCCATGATCCTTCCAGGTGCGCTCCCTGGTGCATCGCGCGGGCGTCCTGCCCGACGACGACCAGCTTGTTGATGTCCAGGCGGACCACGAGCCTGCCGATCTCGTCGTGCGCGCGGACCGAGTCCGCGCCGAGCTCCGCCATCGGGCCGAGCACCGCCCAGCTGCGGCGGGGCGGGGTGGCGGACCGCGAGATGGTGGCCAGCGACTTCAGCGCCGCCTTCACCGACTCGGGGTTGGCGTTGTACGCGTCGTTGACGACGGTCACACCGTCAGGACGTTCGGCGACCGCCATGCGGTGCGCCGACACCCGCTCGGCCTTGCCGAGGGCGTCCGCGACCTGCTGCGGCGTCGCGCCGAACTCCAGCGCGACGGCGGCGGCGGTGAGCGCGTTGCCGACCTGGTGCGGGCCGTGCACGGCGAGCCGCACGCGCGCCTCGCCCTGCGGCGCGACCAGCGTGAAGCCGGCGCGGGCCTGCTCGTCCAGCTCGACGTCGACCGCCCGGACGTGCGCGTCGGGGCGTTCGCCGACCAGCACGACGCGGGCCCGCGTGCGCGGCGCCATGCCCGCGACCAGCGGGTCGTCGGCGTTGAGCACGGCCACGCCGTCGGCGGGCAGCGCCTCGACCAGCTCGCCCTTGGCCTGGGCGATGCCCTGCTTGGAGCCGAACTCGCCGACGTGCGCGCTGCCCACGTTGAGCACCGCGCCCACGCGCGGCGGCGCGACCTCGCACAGCTCGGCGATGTGCCCCTTGCCGCGGGCGGACAGCTCCAGCACCAGGAACCGGGTGGTCGCGGTGGCGCGCAGGGCGGTCCACGGGTGGCCCAGCTCGTTGTTGAACGACCCGGGCGGCGCGATGGTCTCGCCGAGCGGCGCGAGGACCTGCGCGATGAGGTCCTTGGTGGAGGTCTTGCCCGACGAGCCGGTCACGCCGACCACGGTGAGGTCCGGCAGCCGGTCGACGACGTGCCGGGCCAGCTTGGCCAGCGCGGCCAGCACCGCCGCGCCCGCGCCGTCGACGTCACCGGACAGCACGTACGCGTTGCCGGTCTTGACCAGCGGCGGGACCACCACGGACGGCGCGTCGACCGGGCGGCCGGCGAGCACCGCCACCGCGCCCGCCCCGATCGCCCGCGCGGCGAAGTCGTGGCCGTCGACGCGTTCGCCGGGCAGGGCCAGGAACAGGTCGCCGGCGGCGACCTTCCGGGTGTCGAACTCGACACCGCCGGTGACGACCTCGTCGCCGGTGGCGTGGTGGACCTCGCCGCCGACGACCTCGGCGATCTCGGCCAGGGTCAGGGGGATCACCGCGCGGCTCCTCGGATGGCGTCGGCCAGGGTTTCGACGTCGGAGAACGGGTGCACGACACCCGCGACCTCCTGGCCGGTCTCGTGGCCCTTGCCGGCCACGACGACGACGTCACCGGCACGGGCCTCGCCCACGGCGTGCGCGATGGCCAGGCGGCGGTCGCCGATCTCCACGACCTCGCCGCGCTCGGCGTCCGGCACCGCCAGGGCGCCGCGCAGCATCGCGGCCCGGATCTCGGCCGGGTCCTCGGTGCGCGGGTTGTCGTCGGTCACGACCAGCACGTCGCTGCGCCGGGCCGCCTCCTCGCCCATGAGCGGGCGCTTGGCGGTGTCCCGGTCGCCGCCGCAGCCCAGGACGGTGATGATCCGGCCGGTCGCCCGCGCCCGCACCGCGTCCAGCGCGAGCGCGACGGCGGCGGGCTTGTGGGAGTAGTCGACGACGGCGGTGAAGTCCTGCCCCTCGTCGACGCGCTGCATCCGGCCCGGCACCTCGACGTCGCGCAGGCCCGCGCGGATGGCCCCGTGGTCGATGCCCCGGGCGTGCAGGCAGCCGATCGCGAGCAGGGCGTTGGCCACGTTGAACTCGCCGGGCAGGCGCAGCTCCACGTCGATCGACGCCCCGTCGGGGCCGTGCGCGGTGAAGCTCTGCTCGCCGGTGGCGCTGACGGTGACACCGCTGGCCGTCCACACCGCGTCGCGGGTGGTCGCCACGGTGACCGTGCCCGGCTTGACCAGCCGCGGGCCCCAGTCGCCGTCGACGCAGACGACCTCCGTGCGGGCCCGGCCGTCGAACAGCTCGGCCTTCGTCCGGAAGTAGTCCTCCATGTCCGGGTGGAAGTCCAGGTGGTCCTGCGACAGGTTGGTGAACGCGCCGACCGCGAACCCGACGCCGCCGACCCGGCCCAGGCGCAGGGCGTGGCTGGAGACCTCCATCGCCACGTCCGTGGTGCCGCGCTCGTGCATCACGGCCAGCAGCGCCTGGAGGTCGGGCGCCTCGGGCGTGGTGAGCGCGCTGTCGAGCCGTTCGCCGGCGATGCGCGTCTCCACCGTGCCGATCAGGCCGGTGGCCCGGCCGGCCGCCTTCAGCGCGGACTCGACCATGTAGGTGGTGGTGGTCTTGCCGGACGTGCCGGTCACGCCCCACACGGCCACCCGCGCGGACGGGTTGCCGTAGACGCGGGCGGCGAGCGCGCCGAGCACGGCGCGCGGCTCCGGGTGCACCAGCACCGGCACGCCGCGGACCTTGGCGGCGCCCTCGGCGTCGGTCAGCACGGCCACCGCCCCGGCCTCGACGGCCCGGTCGGCGAAGTCGGCGCCGTGCACGCGGGTGCCCGGCAGGGCGGCGAACAGGTCGCCGGGCCGCACGTGCTGGGCGCGCAACGTCACCCCGCTCACCAGGACGTGGGCCCGGTCGGGTGCGGTCAGGTGCGCGTCGACGGTCGTGGCGAGCTCCGACACGGGAACGGGCTGGGTGCGGGAAGGGCGAGGCGGGGCGGTCGCGACCTTGCCCTCGAGCTTGGCAGGCACGCGCGGAAGGCTACCGGCGCACGCAGAGTGGTCATGCGGCACGTCCACCGCGGACGTGCCCGAAACCGGTTCCGGCACGTGATCCGCGGTGATCGCGCCGCGTTCGTCGCGTTCGCCCGGCCGGCCGACGAGGCGTTACGGCTTGAGGATCAGCGGCACGACGGGGCTCTGCTCCGCCGACATCGGCACCTGGTAGCGCTGCGCCAGGTAGGACGCGACGTCGTGGAACAGCGGCGCGGCGGACTGCACGCCCCGGGTCGGGTTGTCCAGCACGATCCCGATGACGTAGCGCGGGTTGTCGGCCGGGAAGATGCCCGCGAACGTGATCCAGTACTGGCTCTGCGAGTAGCAGTCGCACTTCGGGTCGACCTGCTGCGCCGTGCCCGTCTTGCCGGTGACCTGGTAGCCGGGCAGCGCCGCGGACGTCCCCGTGCCGCTCTGGTCGGGGTCGCTCGTGGACTTCTGCACGACCGCGCGGAACATGTCGCGGACCGTCTTCGCGGTCTCCGGCGACACCACCCGCACGCCCTCCGGGGCCTGCGCCTCCTTGCGGGCGCCGTCCGCGGAGACCTGGGCGCGGATGATGCGCGGCGGGACGCGCACGCCGTCGTTCGCGATGGCCTGGTACATGCCGGTCATCTGGAGCAGGGTCATGCTCAGGCCCTGGCCGATGGGCAGGTTGCCGAACGTCGAGCCCGACCACTGGTTGCGCGGCGGCACGTACCCCGCCTCCTCGCCGGGCAGGCCGGACTGGGTGCGCTTGCCGAGGCCGAACTTGGTGAGCATGTCGGCGTACCGGTCCTCGCCGATCGCCTGCGCCGCCATCAGCGTGCCGACGTTGGACGACTTGGCGAACACGCCGGTGAACGTCATGTCCTGGAGGGGGTGGTGGACGGCGTCCTTGATGACCCGGTCGGCGACGGCGATGCTGCTGTCGACCTGGAGGACGCTGTCCGGCTGGTAGAGGCCGTCCTCGACGGCCGTGGCGGCGGTGACGACCTTGTTCACCGAACCGGGCTCGAACACGGAGGACACGGCGGCGTTGCGCACCTGGTCCTCGGTGGCCTTGCCCAGCTGGTTCGGGTCGAACGTCTTGTCGTTGGCCATCGCCAGGATCTCGCCCGAGCGCGCGTCGAGCACCACGGCGGACCCGCCGCGGGCGGCCGTGTCCGCGGTGTAGTCGGTGACCATGCGCTGGAGCGCGTACTGCGTGTCGATGTCGAGCGTCAGCTCCAGGCTCTTGCCCGGGGTGGCGGCGGCCAGCTCGCGGGAGCGGCCCGGCCCGGGGATGACCACGTCGTCGTTGCCCTGCATGGTGTCGACGACGCGCCGCCCCTTGTTGCCGGCCAGCAGGTTGTCCTCGGAGATCTCCAGGCCCAGCAGGCCGTGCGTGGCGGGCGGGTCCTCGTTCTTGCGCCAGTTCGCCGCGCCGATGATGTTCGCCGCCAGCTCGCCGTTCGGGTAGACGCGCACCGCCCGGTACTCCGAGCCGATGTTGAAGTACTTCTCGGTGATGACGGCGGCCTTGCCCGGGTCGACGTTGTCGACCAGCTCGACGTAGGTGGTGTCCTGGGAGAGCTTGGCCAGCACGGTGTCCCGGTCGGTCCGCTGGCCGTTGACCTCCTTGCCGAGCGTCTGCTCGACGAACGCCGCGATGTCGGCGATGCGGTCCTCGAAGCTGCCGATGTCCGGGTCGCGCTCCTGCGCCTTGGCCCACTCCTTGCGCATCAGCTGCGGCACGGCGTACAGGGCGCGCGCCTCCACGCTGAACGCGAGCTGGTTGCCGTTGCGGTCCAGGATGGAGCCCCGCGCCGCGGGGATGTCGATGGGCGTGGCGCGCTGCTGCTCGGCCTGCGCGGACAGCGCCTCGGCCTGGAAGCCCTGCACCTGCACCAGCTTGATCCCGGCGGCCAGCAGGGCGCCCACGAGCAGCAGCCGCCCCACCGCCAGGCGGACCCGGCTGTTGCCGCCGCGTCGCCGCTTGGGGGCGGAGCCCCGGACCGACAACGGGCGACGGGCGGGCCTGCCCCGGCTGGGCCCCGGCATCACTGACCTCCTGGTACCGACTGTCCTTCGGGCGGTTGCGCCCCCTGCTCCTGCGCGGGGGGCGGCGCGGCGGGCGGCGCCGCGCTCTGGGTCGTCGTCTGCGGGGGCGGGGGCGGCTGCACGGCGGATGGCTTGCCGTACACCTCGACCGTCCCGTCGGGCAGCTGCCGCAACCGGGCCGGGTCGCCCGCCGGGAGCAGCCCGAGCTTCTCGGCGGCGGCGGCCAGCTCCAGCGGCGACTCGGCGAGCGCCACCTCCTGCCGCAGCTGCTCGACCTGCCGGGCGAGCCTGGTCTCCTCGGCCCGCGCGTCCTGGAGGCGGTAGGAGTCCGCGGTGGCCTGCGTCGACAGCCACATGATCGCGGCGATGCCCACGCCGAGCACCACCATGACCATCACGACGAACGGCGCCTTGGGCGCCACGACGGGTTGCCGCGTCACGGCCGGGCCGCGCCTGGGCGACGTCCGCTGCGCGCGCCGCGCGTAGGCCCGCTCCGCGGCGGGCGACCTGCGGCGCTCCGCCGGGACGGACCGCAGGGCGCGCTCGCGCGGGTTCGCCCCCGTGCCCGACCGGGGCTTGGGCGTCGGCACGCCGCCGCCGGTCCGTGCCGGTGCGGTCATGTCGCCTCCCTGATGCGTTCCGCGGCCCGCAGCCTCACCGACGCGGCCCTGGGGTTGTCCTCGATCTCCTGCTCGTTGGCCTGCTCGGCGCCGCGCGTCACCAACCGCAGCTCGGGGCTGTGGCCGGGCAGCTCGACCGGCAGGTCCAGCGGTGTCGTGGAGGCGGCCAGCTCGGCGAACGCGCGCTTGACCATGCGGTCCTCCAGGGACTGGTAGGACTCCACGACGATCCGGCCGCCGACCGCCAGCACCGACAGCGCCGCGGGCAGGGCCGCGCGCAGCGACTCCAGCTCCTGGTTGACCTCGATCCGCAGCGCCTGGAACGTGCGCTTGGCCGGGTGCCCGCCGGTGCGCCGCGTCGCCGCGGGCACCACGTCGTAGAGCAGCCGGACCAGCCGGCCGCTGGTGGTGAACGGCTCGCGCGCCCGTTCCCGCACGACCGCGCCGGCGATCTTGCGGGCGAACCGCTCCTCGCCGTAGTCGCGCAGCACGCGGGTCAGCTCGCCGGCGGGGTACTCGTTGAGCACGTCGGCCGCCGTCGGCCCCGAGCCCGCGCTCATCCGCATGTCCAGCGGCGCGTCCCTGGAGTAGGCGAACCCGCGCTCCTCGGCGTCGAGCTGCAGGGACGAGACGCCGAGGTCCATCAGGACGCCCTGCACCTTCACGCCGTCGACCGCCTCGACGATGTCGTCGTAGGTGGTCTGCACGAAGGAGACGCGGTCGCCGAACGGCGCGAGCCGCTCCTTCGACAGCGCGATGGCCTGCGGGTCGCGGTCCAGCCCGATCAGCCGCACGTTCGGGTGCGCCCGGAGCACCGCCTCGGAGTGCCCGCCCAGGCCGAGCGTGCAGTCGACGAACACGGCGTCGTCCCGGTCGGCCAGCGCGGGGGCCAGCAGGCCGAGGACGCGATCGAGCAGCACCGGCACGTGCCGCGCCTGCTCCACCACGACCCCTCCCTGGATGGTCCCCCCTCGTGCAACGGAAAAATTCGGGTGTCGTCAGGTCCCCGCCCGCCCGTCGGACCTGGCGCCGGGGAAGGTGCGCCAGGGCCGAAAGCCGAGCGGACCGAGGCCTCACGGCACCCGAAACCTCGAATCACGGCCGATCAGAACAGACCGGGGAACACCTCCTCGCGGGCTTGCGCGTACCGCTCCTCGTGCTCGTCCATGTAGCGCTGCCACGCCGTCGCGTCCCAGATCTCCAGCCGGGTGATCGCGCCGATGACCACGCACTCCTTGGTCAACCCCGCGTACCGGCGCAGTTCCGGGGCGATGAGCACCCGGCCCTGGCCGTCCGGCCGCTGCTCGTCGGTGCCGGCGAACAGGTAGCGCTGGTAGGCGCGGACCGCCTCGTTCGTGAACGGGGCCTCCGCGACCTTGCGCGCCATCTGCTCGAACTCGGCCCGCGGGAACACGTAGAGGCAGTGGTCCTGGCCCTTGGTGACCATGAGACCCCCCGCTAGCGCGTCCCGGAACTTCGCAGGCAGCGTGATCCGACCCTTGTCGTCCAACCTCGGGTTGTGCGTGCCCAGGAACACTGCGCACCCACCTCCCGGGGCCGGATGTCGAACTGACGACCGGCAGTGGGGCCCCCGTCTGCCCCACCGGCCGCCACAGTACCCCACTTTTCCCCACAGTCAACGCTGAAACGGGGGGAGGCGACCCCTCCCCCGGAACGTTTGCGCAGGTAGAGGCGATATGACCAGTGGGGCGGGCGGTGGGGGAAGCGCGCCGTCACCACCTCGCCGGGTGAGCTGAACAGGGCCGAACTTCACCCGAACGGCTCAACAAAATCGGGCAAAACCGGTTCAGCCGGCACCGAGGTGGGGAATCGTGGTGGGCGGGCCTGGACCGGTGGGGCACGCGGGCCGTGGAAACCGGCCGCGCGAGAATGTTCAATCGGTGTGGGGCGCTTCGCCCTGGTTTGACACACTGCGTGAAACGCTCACCGCCACCGCGAACCGGTCGCGGGAGGGCCGCGCCCTGCTCCAGGAGGTCGAGTGACTCCGAGTACCCAGCCAGCCGCGCCCGAGCACCCCTACGGTGCCGGCGGCCCCGCGGTGAACCACGTGGACCAGACGGTGCCGGTGAACGGCTCGCCCCGGCTGGACGAGGTGCTGGGCGAGCTGCACACCGTGGTCGGCCGGATCGCCGCGAACGTCGAGAAGGTCATCGTCGGCAAGCCGGACGTGGTGCGCGTCGCCCTGGTCACCCTGCTGGCCGAGGGGCACCTGCTGGTCGAGGACGTGCCGGGCGTCGGCAAGACGTCGCTGGCCAAGGCGCTGGCCCGGTCGATCGACTGCACGGTCAGCCGCATCCAGTTCACGCCCGACCTGCTGCCCAGCGACATCACCGGTGTGTCGATCTACAACCGGCAGGACAACGACTTCGAGTTCCGCCCCGGCCCGGTGTTCGCGAACATCGTGGTGGGCGACGAGATCAACCGCGCCTCGCCGAAGACGCAGTCCGCGCTGCTGGAGTGCATGGAGGAGCACCAGGTCACCGTCGACGGGCAGACCTACCCGCTCGGCGCGCCGTTCATGGTGATCGCCACGCAGAACCCGATCGAGATGGAGGGCACCTACGCCCTGCCCGAGGCGCAGCGCGACCGCTTCACCGCGCGCGTGTCGATCGGCTACCCCGACCCGCAGGCCGAGCTGGCCATGGTCGACGAGCACGCGGGCCACGACCCGATGTCCGACCTGCGGCCGGTGTCGGACTCCGCGCAGGTGCTCAGGCTGATCCAGGCCGTGCGGCGGGTGCACCTGTCGACCGAGATCCGGCGCTACGCCGTCGAGCTGGTCGGCGCCACCCGGCGGCTGCCCGAGCTGCGGCTGGGCGCGTCGCCGCGCTCGACGCTCCAGCTGGTGCGGTCGGCGCGGGCGCAGGCGGCGCTGGCCGGTCGCGACTTCGTGGTCCCCGACGACGTCCACGCGGTGGCCGTGCCGGTGCTCGCGCACCGCCTGGTGCTGACCGCGGAGGCGCAGGCGGCCCGGCGGTCCTCGGCCGACCTGGTGCGCGGCCTGCTCCAGCGGGTACCGGTGCCGCAGGCCGCGCTCGACCCGACCGGCCAGTTCCTGCACAACACCAACCCGAACCACCACCGCTGACATGCGGGGAGCGCTGTCCGGCCTGACCACCCGCGGCCGGTGCCTGCTGGCGGCCGGGTTCGCCGCGGGCCTGTGCGCGGTCGTGCTGAACGAGCGCGACCTGCTCCGCGTCGCGGCGTTCGTGGTGGCGCTGCCGCTGCTCGCCGCCCTGCTGGCGCAGCGGGCGCGGGTGGGCCTGCACGCGGACCGCGTGCTGCACCCGAGCCGGGTCCAGGTGGGGTCGCCGACCGACGTGCGGGTGGAGCTGCGCAGCGCGGGCCGGCTGCCGACCGGCGGGCTGCTGCTGGAAGATGCGGTGCCCTACGCGCTCGGCGCCCGCCCGCGGTTCGTGGTGGAGCGGCTGCCGCGCAACACGGTGACCGTGCTGCGCTACCCGCTCAAGCCGGTGATGCGCGGCGTCCAGCAGGTCGGACCGCTGCTGGCGCGGATCACCGACCCGTTCGGGCTGGCCGAGTTCGACCGCGAGATGGCGGGCCGCAGCAGGCTCGTCGTCGTGCCGCGGGTGGTGCAGCTGACCGGGCTGCCGAGCGGGTCGGGCATGGGCTCCGGCGACGACGGCTCGATCCGGCTGCGCGCCGGGCAGGGCGAGGACGACGCCGTGGTCCGCCCGTACCGGCACGGCGACGACCTGCGCAAGGTGCACTGGCGCTCGACGGCGCGGCGCGACGAGCTGATGGTGCGCGTCGAGGAGCGGCCGTGGCGCGGCGGCACGACCGTGCTGCTGGACCACCGGCTGGCGGGGCACCGGGGCAGCGGTCCCGGCGCGAGCCTGGAGTGGGCGGTGTCGTTCGCCGCGTCGATCTCGCTGCACCTGCACCGCTACGGCCACCAGGTGCGCCTGGTCGGCGACGACGGCCGGGTGCTGGCGGGCGGACCGGGCGGCGGCGGGTACAGCGACGCGGTGGCGCTCGACGCGCTGGCCGCGTTGCAGCCCTCCCACCGGCGCGAACCCGCCGTGGGCGTCGACCCGGGCGCGGGTCAGGAGGTCATCGCGATCCTCGGCGGCTGCACGCCCGCCGTCGTCGACGCGCTGGTGCGCAACCGCCCGCGCGGGACGCGCAGCCTCGCCGTGGTGCTGGACGTGCGGGCCTGGGCGTCCGCGTCGGAGGACCCGGCGCCGGACCCCGCCGACGCGCGGGAGCTGTTGAGCGGTGCGGGGTGGGGCGTGGTCGTGGCGCGGCCGAACACGCCGATGGGGCAGGTCTGGCAGGAGCTGTGCCACAGCGCGGGGAACCGCGGCCCGGTGGTGCGCACGGAGGTGGGCTGAGTGACCGGCAGGACGGCTGCTCCGGCGGGCGGGAACTGGGTGGTGACCGCGACGCCCGCGGTCGCCGGGCTGGCGACGCTGTGCGCCGCGACCGCGTTGTCGAGCGTGCTCGACGGCGTGCTGTGGATGGTGCACCTGGCGGTCGCGATCGTCGTGGTGGCGGGCAGCGGCGTGCTGCTGCGCTCGTCCAGGCTGCCCGCGCCGCTGGTGGTGCTCGGGCAGGTGGTGGCGCTGCTGTGCCTGCTCGTGGCGCTCTACACGACCAGCGGCGTGCTGGTGTTCCTGCCGGGCCCCGAGTCGTTGCAGGACCTGGGCGCGGTGCTGGGCAACGCGATCGGCGAGGTGCAGACCGGCGTGCCGCCGGTGCCCGACAGCCAGAACATGCGCTGCCTGGTGATGGTGGCGATCGGCCTGGTGGCGGTCGTGGTGGACGCCCTCGCGGTCGGCGCGGCGGCCCCCGCGGCGTCCGGCCTGGTGCTGCTGTGCGTGTTCGCGGTGCCCGCGTCGCTGGCCGACGAGATGCTGCCGCTGTGGACGTTCGTGTTCGGCGCGGCGGCGTTCGCGCTGCTGCTGGCCGTGGACGGGCAGCACCGGCACGAGGCGTGGCGCGGCAGGCTGCCGGGGGCCGGGCAGAGCGGTTCGGGCCCGGCGGCGACCGCGGTGGCGGGCATGGCTGTGGTGATCGCGCTGCTCGCCGGCGGCAGCCTGACGCTGGTCGGCACCGTGGGGCGGCTGCCCGGCACGGGCGACGAGCTCGGCGGCGGCTCCGGCGGGCTCGGCATCGACCCGATCACCGAGCTGCGCGGCATGCTCAACCAGGGCCAGAGCCGCGAGATGTTCCGGGTGCGCGACCTGCCCGAGTCGGCCTACCTGCGCGCGATGACGCTGCCGCAGTACGTGCCCGACAAGGGCTGGACCGGCGGCGGCGACCTGTCGGGCGGCGTGCCCGCCCGCGGCGACCTGCCGCCCCAGCCGGGCGACCCGCGCGACGGCGAGGTCGTGGAGGTCAAGATCGAGCCGGTCACCTGGCTCGACTACTGGCTGCCGGTGTACGGCCGGCCGAGGTCGATGCCCGACGTCGACGAGGCGTACCAGTACGACGCGGGGCGCGGCATGGTCTACGCGACGCGGGCCCGCAAGTCCGGGACGTACACGCTGCGCACGGTGCTGGACACGCCGTCCGCCGACACGCTGCGCAGGGCGACCGGCCCCGTCGACGTCGACCCCGCGTACCTGGAGGCGCCGGGCGTGGAGGACCGGGTCGTCCGGCTGGCGCGCGACATCGTGGCCGGCGAGGACAACCAGTTCGACCGGGCGAGCGCGCTGTACCGGTACTTCACCGACGGCACGCAGGGCTTCACGTACACCACGGAGACCACGAACGACATGAGCGCGGGCGCGCTCGAGGACTTCGTGCTCAACGGCAAGAAGGGCTTCTGCGAGCAGTACGCGTCGGCGATGGCGATCATGGCCAGGTCCGTCGGCATCCCGGCCCGGGTGGCCCTCGGCTTCACCGCCGGGTACCCGACCGGCGACTTCCAGACGATCACCTCGCAGGACGCCCACGCGTGGGTGGAGGTCTACTTCCCCGGCCACGGGTGGATGACCTTCGACCCGACGCCCCTCTCCGACGGCCGCGGCGTGGCCCCGCCGTACATCTCGGGCAACGAGGCCGACGACGAGGAGGACGGCTCCAG
Source organism: Saccharothrix sp. DSM 118769 (assembly GCF_052936295.1). NCBI lineage: Bacteria > Bacillati > Actinomycetota > Actinomycetes > Pseudonocardiales > Pseudonocardiaceae > Saccharothrix > Saccharothrix sp. DSM 118769. The sequence continues at coordinate 8,219,062 of NZ_CP193627.1, forward strand.
CGCCGCCGCCGCCACGACCACCACCACGACCACCGCGCCGGACGCCTCGGCGTCGGCCTCGGCCGCGCCGGACGCGCAGGGCCAGGACGGGACGTCGCAGACGGCCGCCCCGACGCCCGCGTGGCACCTGATCACCCTGGCCGCGGCGGTCGCGACCGCGCTGCTGCTGCTGGGGCTGCTCGTCTTCGGCGGTGTGTGGCTGACCAGGACGACCAGGCTGCGCCCGGCCTTGCTGGCCGCGTCGGCGGTGCTGTGGGCGATCGCGGTGGCCCTGGTCCTGGCGCTGGTCAGCTGGTGGCTGGCCGCGCTGGTGATCGTGGTGGCGCTCGTGGTGGCACCGGCCCTGGTGCGCGCCTGGCGCCGCCGCGAACGGCTCCGCGCCGTCGCCGGCCTGGGCCCGGGCGCGGCGGGCGCGGCGTGGCAGGAGCTGGTCGCCGAGTCCGTGGACCGGGGCACCCGCGTGCCGAGCACGGAGACGATCCGGGTCGCCGCCCGCCGGTTGGCGAAGGCGCACAACCTGGACGACCAGGGCCGCGACGGCCTGCGCACGGTGGTGGGCGCGGTGGAGCGCGCCTGGTACAGCACGCACCAGGAGGCGGACCCGGCCCTGCCCAAGGCGGTGGACGACGTCCGGGCGAGCCTCGGCCGCAACGCGCCCCTGGCCCTGAGGGCCAAGGTCCTCCCCCGCTCGGTGCTCCAGCCGAAGCCGCCCGCGGAGAGCGACCCCGACGACTGAAGACCGGGCGGTCGAGAGCCGGGCGGTCGAGAGCCGGGCGGCTGAAGGTCGGGCCGCTCGGCCTCACCCCGGCCCTGCCCCTCACCTCGACCGCCCGGACCGGACCAGGTCAGGTCAGGTCCGGGCGGTCGAACCCGCCGTCACACCGGTCCCGGCCTTTCCCGGTCTTTCCCGGTTTTCGCCCGGACGTGCGCGAAGTGCCGGTTTTCCGGGCAGGCGCGAATACTGCGGAAACCCGCACGGCCCGCCCCCTGGTGCTCGGGGCGGGCCGTGCGGACGTGTTCAATCGGGGCTGTTACGCGGACTACTCGTCCTCGAAACGGCGACGGAAGCGTTCTTCCATCTTTTGGGAGAACGAGCTGCGGCTGGGCCGGCTTCCCTCCTTGCTGGGCTCCTCGGCAGCCTGGTCACCACGACGGAGTGTCGTCACGGTGAGCAGTACGCCGAAGAACATCAACAGGAAGCCGACCACGCTCACCACCGGGATACCAGCGAGCTTCGGCAACATCACACCTGTCACCAGCAGAGCCACACCCACGGCGAACAGCGCGATGCCTTGGATGCGACGCCGTCGGGACGGCTTGCGCAGCTTGGCGCCGCGCACGGTGGATGCGAACTTCGGGTCCTCGGCGTAGAGCGCGCGCTCGATCTGGTCGAGCAGTCGCTGCTCGTGCTCGGAGAGTGGCATGGCTCCTCCTCCGGCACAGCGGTCGCGGGCGCCGGGTAATCACGGTTGCCGCCGGTCCCGGCGGACGCCCCGCCCTGGGGGCGTCACAACCAGGATACGATTCGGGAGGCTTGGCGACTACCCAGTCCGTGCCCCTAAGCGGTTCGTTCGGTCACCATCATCCTCACGGGTCAACGGTCAGACCTTCGTGAGGTGGCGCACGACCACCCCTTGGTCAACTGTCAAGCCCCTCCAGTCGGTTCTTCCAGCCGGTTCGCACACCGGCCGACACACCGCGTGACCAGCCAACTACGCGGACTTCGACGGCACTCGAACACGCGATGGCCGGCAGTGGACGGGTCGCACGCCGCACACCGCCCCGCCGGCACCGCCCACCACGAGGTGCCCGCCGCACGGACATCACACTTTCGAGTCGTCTGGCCCCGCACCGCCCGGCACGCCTGCCGAGCACACCCACCCGATGGGTGACGGCGGGCAGAAGTCGTAGTCGGGTGGCGGTCCCGGCGGCTCACACCGGCGAGAGCAGAGCGGTCGGCGGTGGGCAGCGGTCGGCGGTGCGGTCGGGCGCGGCGGTGAGATCGGGCGCGGGGGTGGAGCCGGGCGCCGCGGTGCGGTCGAGGACGGCGGTGGGGTCGGGCGCGGCGGTGGACGGGTGGGTGGTTCGGCGGGTGTGGGGGCGGGCGGCTCGGTGGTGGGTGGCTCGGTGGTGGGTGGCTCGGTGGTGGGCGGTGATCGGGGGCGTGGGGCGGCTCGTGGCGCGGGTCGCTGCGGTGAGCAGGGTCCTGGCCACTTCGGTCGGGGCGTGGCGCAGGTGGGCCGGGGAGGTGTGGACCACCACGGCACCCGTCGCGGCGAGGGCGGGGGCATGGGGGTTGCGGGTGGCGAACTGCCAGGCCAGGCCCAGGTCGTCCCACCAGGCGTCGGCCGTGCCCAGGGACCTGCCCGCCGCCGAGCGCAGCGGGACGCCCCACCTCGGTGGCGGCAGGGGCAACGTGGCCAGCAGCGCCTTCGCCCACGCCTGGGGCGCCGAGCGGACGCCCTCCGCCAGTTCGGCCAGGACCTGCTTGGCCGGGGCCGACGCCCTGGACAGGTGGGGGCGCAGGTCGTCGACCCCGACACCACCCCGGCGCAGCGCCCCGGTGAGGACCGCCCGGATGTCGTCGCGCGTCTCCAGGGTCCTGGCGGCGTCGGCCGCCGCCCTCGCCAGCGGCGCGGTGAGGAACCCCCTGCGCAGGACCGGGTCCGGTGGGTGGCGGGTCCTCGTGGTGCGGACCCTGGTCGTCGGCTCCACCGGGCGCGTGGCCAGGACGTGGACCGGGCCGGTGGCCGGCAGGGCGCGCACGCCGTGCAGCTGGAGCGCGTCGAGGCCCGTGACGACGCTGCCGGGGCCGCAGTGGCGCAGGGCCGCCTGGACGAGCTGCGGGCGCGTCGGCGGGCTGCCCGACAGGAGCAGGACCCCCGGCAGCACGCGCTGCCACTCGCCCCCCGGGCGGCAGCGGCGGGACAGCTCCTCGGTGCCCAGGCCGAGGGACAGCAGGTCGGTGGCGGTCGCGACGCGGTGCGGGAAGAGGGCGGCCAGGGCGTCGACGGCGATCGTGGTGCGGGTCGTGGTGTGCATGGGTCCACGATCGCCCCCGTCGACGGGTGGGTCGAGGAGGTGATCGCGAACTGTGGACAACTCCCGGGCCTGTGGACAACTCCGGGTAAATGAGGCATTCCGCGGGCCCGACCGCCCGCGGAATGCCTCGGAGGACGGCGGCCGCCCCTCGTCGGCCACCGCGTGGTCTTCACAGCCGGACGAGGTCCTCGCGGATCTCCAGGTCCAGCTCCTTGCGCACCGCGCGGACGTCGCGCCACGAGTCGTGCACCGCGACCAGGGCGCCCGCGAGCACCAGGGCGACCGCGAGGGCGACGACACCGGCGCCGTCACCGGCGCTCTCGAACCTGGCCACGATCACGACGGCCGCCCACAGCTGGAGGGCGGTGAACACGAGCGTGCAGGCAAGCCGTTCGGTGAACCGGCGGCGGGACTTGGCGGGTTCCTCGGTGTGGTTCATGACTCCCCCTCCGACCAGGACTGATAGGTCATTTCTAGGGGGGTTCGCGACACTTCACCGCGTCAGGTGACGCACAACGGGTATCAGTTGGTGAAATCGTAGAGCCGGCTCACCCGGTGGATCTCGATCTTCCGCCGGCCCGTGCTGATGATGCCCTCCTCGCGCAACGCGCGCAGCACCCGCACGAGGGATTCCCGCGACGTGCCCGCGATGCTCGCCAGCTCCTCCTGGCTGAGCGCGACGGCACCCTGGTCGGCGATGCCGCGCCGCAGCGCCACGTCGATCAGCACGGCCGCGACGCGCTGGGTCGCCGTGCCGCTGATCTGCACGCGCTGCCGGTCGGTGTCGCGCTGCCGGGCGACGACCACGGTCAGCACCGTCCACGCGATGCGCGGGTACCGCTGGCACAGCGAGGCGAACCCGGTCGCCGACAGCACCAGCGCCCGCACCGCGCCCAGCGCCTCCACGGTCGCCGAGCGCGGCAGCCCGTCGACCGCCGAGCGCTCACCGACGATGTCGCCCGCGCCCCGCACGGCCAGCACCTTCTCCGCGCCGCCGGACGTGGTCGCGGTGACCCGCAGCAGGCCGCGCCTGACCACGAGCACGTGCCGCGTGACCTCGCCCTCGCGGTAGATCACCGTCCCGGTGGCGTAGTCGCGCTCCGTGCCCGTCGTGCCGAGCAGCTCGTGCTCGGACTCGCTGAGGAGACCCCAGAACCGCTCCACGGCTCCAGCGTGCACGGTGATCGTCCCGGCGGCGGTGATCACGCCCCCGAACCACCCGAACGGCCCGGTCCGGGGTCGGTGGCCCGCGGCGGCGCGGCCCCGGTCAGCGCTCGGGGCGGGGTTCGGTCTCCGCGGACCGGGTCGGCCCCTGGTCCAGCAGCGACGCCGGGCGCACCGCGGCCCGCCCGAAACGCGACCGCGCCTGGTCCGCCGCCTGCTCGGCCTCGCGCCACCCGCGCTCCGGCGCGTCGAACATCAGCTGCTCGCCGCCGTCGCCCTCCACGAGCTGCTCGACCCGCACGCCGATCAACCGCACCGCGCCCGGCGGCACCTGCTCGTCCAGCAGGGTCGACGCGGTCCGGTAGACCTCCTGCGCGACGTCCGTGGCGACGCGCAGCGTCCTGGACCGGGTGATCGTGGTGAAGTCGCTGAACCGCACCTTGATCGACACCGTCCGGCCGCGCAGCCCGCGCGAGCGCAGCGTCGCCGTCGACCGCTCGGACAGCCTCAGCAGCTCGCGCCGCAGCAGCTCGCGGTCGAAGTGGTCGACCTCGAACGTCTCCTCCGCGCCGATCGACTTCTCCCGGGACGACGCCACGACGGGCCGGTCGTCGTGGCCGCGCGCGAGCGCGTGCAGGTGCTCGGCCAGCGCCACGCCCAGCACCTTGCGCAGCCTCGGCAGCGGTGTCGCCGCCACGTCCGCCACGGTCTCCAGCCCCACCTGGTCGAGCTGCTCGGCGGTCCGCTTGCCCACGCCCCACAGCGCCGACACGGGCAGCGGGTGCAGGAACGACAGCACCTCCGTGCGCGGCACCACCATCAGCCCGTCCGGTTTGCACATCCCGGACGCGAGCTTGGCCAGGAACTTCGTCGGCGCGACACCCACCGAGCAGGTGACCCCGAACGCCTCCTCGACCTGCGCCCGGATGAGCTGCCCGACCGCCGCCGGGGTCGCCCGCATCCGCTTGAGCGCGCCGCTGACGTCGAGGAACGCCTCGTCCAGGCTCAGCGGCTCGACCAGCGGCGTGACGTCGCGGAAGATCGCCATCACCCCGCGCGAGACCTCCTGGTAGCGGGCGAAGTTCGGCGGCACGAACACCGCGTGCGGTGCGAGCCTGCGGGCGTGCGAGGTGGGCATGGCAGAGCGCACGCCGAACTCGCGCGCCAGGTAGTTGGCCGACGCGACGACGCCCCGGTTCGCCGTGCCGCCCACGACCACGGGCCGGTCCGCCAGCTCGGGCCGGTCGCGGATCTCGACCGAGGCGTAGAAGGCGTCCATGTCGACGTGCAGCATCGGGCAGCCGGTGTCGTCGGGCCACGCGTCGCCGCGCGCGAGGAAGCGGTCGACCAGACCGCGCGGCAGGTTGGCGCTGCGGCCCACGTTCCCCTCCCCCGAACCCCGAACACCCGTTCGACACCCTACGCCGGCGGTCGTCGGCGCCGCGGACGGCCGTGCCCGTCCCGACCCGGGGTGGAGCGGGTGCGCGTGGTCAGCGGCTCGGACCCGGTCCCCGCAGCCGCTCCAGCGTGAACAGGTCGTCGGTCGGGTCGACGGTCGCGCGCAGCCGCGCGCCGAGCCGCAGCTCCGGCACGCCACGGCGAGGGCGCGCAGCCCCAGCGACGTCCCGGTGCCGCCGATCGACGCCTGCCTGGCGGTGGACTCCCCTTCGGCGGTCATCCGAGCAGGTCAGCGAGGTGCCGCCGGACTTCCCGGGGCCGAAGCGGGCGGGCGCGGACCCGGCGGCGGCACCGGGGTCCGCCGCGCCGATCGCCGACGTCGTCGAGAGGTCGTGCTAGTCGTGACCGAGCGTCTTGCGTAACCGGGCCAGCGCGCGGTGCTGCGCCACCCGGACCGCCCCGGCCGTGGACCCGACCATCTCGGCGGTCTCCTCCGCGGACATGCCCATGACCACGCGCAGCACCAGGATCTCGCGCTGCCGCTCGGGCAGGACGTTCAGCAGCTCCCCCACCTTCGAGGACAGCTCGCCGTCCAGCGCGCGTTGCTCCGGCCCCGGCTCCTTGCCCGCGCCGTCCGGCAGGTCGGGCACCGACTCCGACCGGTTGCGCGCCGTCGCCCGGTGCGCGTCGGCGACCTTGTGCGCGGCGATGCCGTACACGAACGCCAGGAACGGCCTGCCCTGGTCCCGGTAGGACGGCAGCGCCTTGAGCACCGCCAGGCACACCTCCTGCGCCACGTCGTCCGCCGACGACTGCGACCGCTCCCCGCGGCCCACCCGCGCCCGGCAGTACTTCACGATCAACGGCCGGATCAGCGCGAGCAGCGCCTCCACCGCCCGCCGGTCACCCCGGATGGCGGGCTCGACCAGCGCGTCCGGCCCTCCCTCCGCCGACACCGCCGACACCTCCGCCGACGACATCGACACCGGCACCGGCACCGGGGACACCTCCGCCGGTCCGACCGCCGACGGACCCGAGGACACCGGCTCGTCCTCGTGCTGCGCGGACATCACCGACCTCCTCCCGAAGACGTGCGGCGCACCGCGACGTCCCGGTACCACTCCGAACCCGACCACCGCTGCTGCTTCCATCCCGAGCTCCTCGGCGTCCGTGCGCTGGACCACCCGTTGGGGCACATGTGAACGCGACGTCGATCCCTCACGTGGATGACGCAACTCACTCGAAGTTGCTCCGAACGGCGGCGTTTAAGAGGCGGTCGGAGCAATGTACTACAGCAATTGGTCGCTCTGAGTAATTGTCAGCCGGGCGTGTCGCCGGACTTCCCCGCGCAGCCGGGACAGCGCCCGGTGCTGGGCGACCCGGACCGCGCCGGGCGTGGCGCCGACGACGGCGGCGGTCCGCTCGGCGGAGAGCCCGACCACGACGCGGAGCAGCAGGACCTCCCGCTGCTTCGCCGGCAGCAGGCGCAGCAGCTCGCCGAGCCCGGCCGACACCTCCGCGCGCAGCAGGCGCTGCTCGGGTCCGGCCGACCCGTCCGGGGCGTCGGGCACCTCCGGCACGGGCTCGGCCCGGTCGCGCAGCGCGGCGCGGCGCGCGTCGGCGACCTTGTGCGCCGCGATGCCGTGCACGAACGCGAGGAAGGGCCGACCGAGGCCGGCGCGGTAGGCGGGCAGCGCCGTCAGCACGGCGACGCAGACCTCCTGCGCCACGTCGTCGGCCGAGGTGCCCGAGCGCTCGTGCCGGCCCAGGCGGGCGCGGCAGTAGCGCACGACCAGCGGCCGGACGGCGGCCAGCAGCCACGCCGTCGCCGCCCGGTCACCCGCGACGGCGCGGCGGACGTGCTCCTCCAGGTCGTCGGGGTCCGGAGCACCTCGGTCCGGGCCACCTCGGTCCGGGCCACCTCGGTCCGGGCCACCGCGCACCGGGCCACCGCGGCTCGGACCACCGCGGGCGGGACCACCGCGGTGCCGGGCGCGGTCCGGGGTGGTCACCTCCGGAGCGGGTCCTCCGCGGCGATGGACCTGCGACAGGCGGCGCACTTCCGTCCCACCCCGGGGTCAGGCGGACTTCCGGCCCATCACGTGCAGGCGCGCGGCCACGTCGCGCAGCGGCGAGCGGGTGGACGCGGCCAGCTCCAGCTCGGCCAGCGCCTCCGCCGCGCCGGGGTTGGCGTCCAGCACCGCGCCCGGGACCAGGTCGGACACCACGCCGTGCCCCTGGAGCAGCTCCACCTTCAGCCCGGCGGCGAGCACCAGCGCCTCCAGCCCGGCCACGTCGAACCGGCGCAGCAGCGGGTCGCGGGTGCCCGTGAGCTGGCCCGACTCGTCGTCCAGCAGCCGCCGGGCGTCCACCAGCCGGCCCGCGATGGCCCGGTGCAGCACAGCCGCGAACCGGTTCGCCACCAGCACCGACACCGCGCCGCCGGGCACCGCGGCACCGGCCAGGGCGGCCAGGGCGGCGCTCGCGTCGTCCACGACCTCCAGCACGCCGTGCCCGAGGACGAGGTCGGCGGCGGCGTCGCGCTCCAGCGCGTCCGTGTCGCCCTGGACGGCCGTGATCCGGTCCAGCACGCCCACCTCGGCCGCGCGGCGGTGCAACGTGGCGAGGGCGTCCGGGCTCGGGTCCACGACCGTCACCGAGCACCCGGCCAGGGCCAGTGGCACGGCCCACACGCCGCTGCCCCCGCCCACGTCGAGCACCCTGGGCGGTTTCCCGCCCCGGCGGTCGCGCGCGGCGGCCAGTTCGGCGTCGAGCACCCTCTGTACGGCGTCCGGTCGCATGGCACCAGAGCCTAGGGGCCGTAGGCTGGCTACGTGCATACGGTGGCGGTGCTCAGCCTCAAGGGTGGCGTGGGCAAGACGACGGTCGCGCTCGGTCTCGCGTCCGCCGCGCTGCGGCGCGGCGTTCGCACGCTGGTCATCGACCTCGACCCGCAGTGCAACGCCACCTCGACCCTGGAGCCCGAGGACACCGACCGGAGCATCTTCGACGTCCTCCAGGAGCCGACCGCCGAGAACCTGCGCGACGCCATCTCCCCCAGCGGCTGGGGCGACGGCGTGGACGTCCTGGCCGGTTCCGAGGACGCCGAGTCGCTCAACCACCCCGACCCCGGCGAGACCCGGCTGGGCAAGCTGCGGGAGGCGCTCGCGCTGCTCAAGGAGGACGACGAGCCGTACCAGCTGGTGCTGCTGGACTGCCCGCCGTCGCTGGGCCAGCTGACCCGGTCGGCGCTGGTGGCGGCGGACCGCGCACTGCTGGTGACCGAGCCCACGATGTTCGCGGTGGCGGGCGTGCAGCGGGCGTTCGAGGCGGTGCAGTCCGAGCGGGAGCACAACCCGGAGCTCCAGCCGCTGGGCGTGGTGGTCAACCGGGTCCGGCCGCGCTCGCACGAGCACCAGTTCCGCATCGAGGAGCTGCGCGACATCTTCGGCCCGCTGGTGATGCCGGTGGCGCTGCCCGACCGGCTGGCCGTCCAGCAGGCGCAGGGCGCGTGCATGCCGATCCACGAGTGGGGCACGCCGGGCGCGCGCGAGGTGGCGCTGGCGTTCAACCTGGTGCTGGCGCGCATCCTGCGGATGAGCCGCAGCCGGCGGCGCATCGCCCACCAGGACTTCGACGACGACGAGATCCACGAGGCCGTCGACAGCGGTGCCCGAGGGTGACACGGTCTTCCTGGCCGGTCGGCGCCTGGACGAGGCGCTGTCCGGCCGCACGCTGCTGCGCGGTGAGCTGCGCCACCCCCGGTGGGCCGCGGTCGACCTGACGGGGCGGGAGGTGCTGGGCGTCCGGTCGGTCGGCAAGCACCTGTTCACCCGCTTCTCCGGCGACCTGAGCCTGCACAGCCACTTCCGGATGGACGGCGCGTGGCACCTGTACCGGCCGGGCGAGAAGTGGAAGCGGCCCGGCCACCAGGTGCGGGCGCTGCTGGAGGTGCCCGACCGGGTCGTGGTGGGGTTCTCGCTGCACGACCTGGAGCTGCTGCCCACCGGCGAGGAGGAGCGGCTGGTGGGGCACCTGGGCCCGGACCTGCTCGGCGACGGCTGGGACGAGGTCGCCGAGGACGAGGCGGCGCGCCGGCTGTCCGCCGACCCGGACCGGGAGCTGGGCGTGGCGCTGCTCGACCAGCGGGTGCTCGCGGGCGTGGGCAACCTCTACAAGGCCGAGGTGTGCTTCCTGCTGAAGGTCTCGCCGTGGAGCCCGGTGTCGGCCGTGGACCCGCTGGGGGCCGTGCGGCTGTCGCGCAGGCTGCTGCTGGCCAACGCGTGGCGGCCGGAGCAGAGCACCACCGGCTCGCTGGCCCGCGGCCGGCAGCACTGGGTGTTCGAGCGGACCGGCAAGCCGTGCTTCCGCTGCGGCGCGCGGGTGCGCGTGGGCGGGCAGGGCGAAGGGGTCTACGAACGGCCCGCGTACTGGTGCCCGCGCTGCCAGCCAGGGCCGATCGCTTAGGGTTACCGCCGTGGTCTACAAGAGCGTGGTGCGCAGGGCGTTGTTCCGGATGCACGGCGGTGACGCGGAGCGGGTCCACGAGACCACCCTCGGCCTGCTGGCGGCGGTGAGCCCCGCGGCGAAGGTCGTGAAGCGCCGGCCGGCGCTGCGGCGCACCGTCTTCGGCGTCACCTTCCCCAACCCGGTGGGCCTCGCCGCGGGCCTGGACAAGAACGGCCGGGCGCTGCCCGCGTGGGGCGCGCTCGGGTTCGGGTTCGTCGAGGTCGGCACGGTCACCCGGCACCCGCAGCCGGGCAACCCGGGGCCGCGGCTGTTCCGGCTGCGCGGCAGCGACGCGATCATCAACCGGATGGGCTTCAACAACGACGGCGCGCAGGCGCTGGCGGACCGGCTGGACCGGCTGGGCCCGCTGTCCGTGCCGCTGGGCATCAGCCTGGGCAAGTCCAAGGTGACGCCCGTCGAGGAGGCCGTCGAGGACTACCGGGCCTCGCTGCGCGCCCTGTACCGGCACGGCGACTACTTCGCGATCAACATCAGCTCGCCCAACACGCCGGGCCTGCGCAGCCTCCAGGACCGGGGCGCGCTGACCGAGCTGCTGTCCGGCCTGGACGAGGCCGCGCGCGAGCTGGCGGGCCCGGCGCCGCGCAAGCCGATCCTGGTCAAGATCGCGCCCGACCTGACCGACGAGGCCATCGGCGAGGTGCTGGAGGTGTGCGCGGCGCACGACGTCAGCGGCCTGATCGCGACCAACACCACGCTGTCGCGCGACGGGCTCGCGCCGGCCGACCGGGCGCTCGCGCACGAGGCGGGCGGGCTGAGCGGGCGACCGCTGACCGAGCGGGCGCGCGAGGTCGTGCGGTTCGTGTCCCGGCAGACCGACGGGAAGCTGCCGATCATCGGCGTGGGCGGCATCGCGTCCGCCGACGACGCCGAGCGGATGCTCGACGCGGGCGCGAGCCTGCTCCAGGTCTACACGGGGTTCATCTACGAGGGGCCCGGCCTGGTGCGCCGGATCAACCGGGCCCTGGCCCGGTAGCCGGCGGGTCGGCCCCGGCTCAGCCCTTGCGCACGGCCCCGAGCCGGCGCAGCACCGGGTGCAGGATCACGACCAGCAGCGAGCCCCACACCAGGCCGCCCAGCTGCATGTCGCCCAGCCGCAGGGTCAGGTCGCCGACGCCCGCCACCAGCGCCGCGCCGCCGACCAGGGCGTTGCCGGGGTTGGTCAGGTCGACCCGGTTGTCCATCCAGATCCGCACGCCGACCAGGCTGATCAGGCCGAACAGCACGAGCGTCGCCCCGCCGACCACGCCCTGCGGCACGGTCGCGAGCAGCGCCGCGGCCTTCGGCGAGAACGCCAGCAGCACCGCGGCCACCCCGGTGACCGCGTACGCGGCCGTCGAGTAGACCTTGGTCACGCCCATCACGCCGATGTTCTCCGAGTACGTGGTGGTGCCCGGCCCGCCGCCGACGCCCGCGAGCGCGGTGGACAGGCCGTTGGCGATGATCGAGTCGCCGATGCTGCCGTCGAGGTCGCGGCCGGTCAGCGCGCCGACGGCCTTCACGTGACCCACGTTCTCCGCGACCAGCACGATCACCACCGGCAGCACGAGCAGGGTCACCGAGGGCCTCAGCTCGGGCGAGTGGAACACGGGCAGGCCCACCCAGGCGGCGCGGGCCACCGCGGCCGTGTCGACCAGGCCGAGCCAGAAGCCGAGGGCCCACCCGACGACCACGCCGATCAGCACCGAGAACCGGAAGGACGTGCCGCGGCCCAGCACGCCGCACAGCAGGATGATGCCCATCGTCACCACGGCGGGCAGCGGCTGCTCGGCGAACGAGCCGGTGGCGCGGTGCGACAGGTTCAGGCCGATCAGGACGACCACGGCGCCCGTCACGACCGGTGGCATCACCGACTCCAGCATCCGCACGCCCAGCGCCTTGACCGCGACGCCGATGATCACCACCAGCAGGCCGGCCGCGAGGACGCCGCCGAGCTGCGCGGCGATGCCCTCGTCGCGGGCGGCGGACAGCGGGGCGATGAACGCGAAGGACGCGCCGAGGTAGCTGGGCACCCGGTTGCGGGTGAGCACCAGGAAGATGAGGGTGCCGACGCCGGAGAACAGCAGCGTGGTGGAGACCGGCAGGCCGGTCGTGGCCGGGACGAGGATCGTGGCGCCGGCCATGGCGACGAGGTGCTGCGCGCCGAAGCCGATGGTGAGCGGCCAGCTCACCCGCTCCTGCGGCGCGATGGCGTCGCCGTCGGTGGGACGGCCATCGCCGTGCACGGTCCACAACGCCACTCGACGACCTCCCCGGCGATCAGACCGGACAGCCCTGTCCGACGCGGCGATACTGCCACGCCACGTAGTGGCAGCCGCTATATAACGGTCTGATAATCACACTATTGCAGCAGCGTACGCCACTGCACCGAGAACGTCAGCCCAGCTTCGCTACGCAACGTGATGCAACCGGTGTTCGTGCAGATGGCCGTGCGTGTGCGCGTGCCGACGACTTCGGGGGCCCGCCGCGCCGGGGCGGTCAGCGGGACAGCTCGCGCAGCGCCGACGCCAGGCCCGCCAGGTGGTCGGTCGCGTCGCCCAGGACCTGCCGGGGGTTGGTGGCGGTGCTCTCGGCGAGCACGCGGCCGGCGGCGGCGACCAGGCCGCAGTAGCCCTCCACGCCCTCGTCGAGCTGGGCGCGCAGCCGCCGCACGCCCTCGACGAGCGGCCCCCGGTCCAGCGGGGGCGCGGTGTCGCGGGCGCGTTCGACGGCCTGGAGCTGGTGGGACACGGCGCGGATCGCCGCGCCCGCCTCGTCGCCGGTCGCCCGCGCCTGCTCAACCGACTCGGTGGGCACCGAGGTCAGCGCCGCCGAGTCGAGCTGCCGCAGCAGCTCACGCAGCGTGTCCTCGGCCTGCTCCAGCCGTTCCATCGGCTGGCGCGCGGCCGAGGCGCGACCCGGCAGCGGGGTGCGGACCGGGGCGGCGCTGAGCTGCCGCCGCCGCCGGTCGACGTCGCGCATCCTCATGTTCGTGCGCACCGCCAGCACGGAGGTGCCGGCGAACCCGAGGGCCGCGCCGACACCCGCCGCCACCGGCAGCGCGTTCACCAGCGTGAGCACGCCGACCACCGCGAGCAGCGCCAGCACGATGAGCCAGAAGGTGAGCACGCGGCCCGACCGGCGGTACTGCCGGTCGAGCTTGGCGCGCGGGTCGTTCCACGCGGCTATGCGCCGCTTGACCTGGTCCGCGATCGGCCCCTGGAGCTGGCCACCGACGATCTGGGCGATCTCACCGGTCACCTTCCGAGCTGGGTGCACCGCGGACGCTCCCCTCTCAGCCCCCGTGGGGCTACTGGCCCTGGCTGGGCGGCTGCTGGATCTGCTGGGTCTGCTGCGGCTGCGCCTGCTGCTGCACCCGCTGCTGGATCTCCTGCTGGATGCTCGCGCTCGCGCTGCCCGGCTTGCCCGCGGTCACCTCGCCCGCGACCTTGCCGCCGGCCATCGAGGCGCGGATCTGCTCCAGGCGGGACGAGCCCGCCATCTGCGTGGTCGACTGCTGGACCTCCAGCATCCGGCCCTGCACCGAGTTCTGCGCCAGCTCCGCGGAGCCGAGGGCGGTGGTGTACCGCTTCTCGATCTTGTCGCGGACCTCCTCCAGCGACGGCGTGTTGCTCGGCGCGGCCAGCTCGGTCATCTGGCGCAGCGAGTTCGACACCTGCTCCTGCATCTTCGCCTGCTCCAGCTGGCTGAGGAGCTTGGTGCGCTCCGCCAGCTTGCCCTGGAGCACCATCGCGTTGCGCTCGACGGCCTGCTTGGCCTGCTGCGCGGCCTGCAACGACTGGTCGTGCAGGGTCTTGAGGTCCTCGATGCTCTGCTCGGCGGTCACCAGCTGGGTGGCGAACGACTGCGCGGCGTTCTCGAACTCCGTCGCGCGCTGCTCCTCGCCCTTGCCCCTGGCCTCGTCGGCGAGGACGAGCGCCTGGCGTGCGGACGCCTGGAGCTTCTCCACCTCGCCGAGCTGCCGGTTCAGCTTCATCTCCAGCTGCCGCTGGTTGCCGATCACCGCCGCCGCCTGCTGCGACAGCGCCTGGTGCTGGCGCTGCGCCTCCTCGATGGCCTGCTGGATCTGCACCTTAGGGTCGGCGTGCTCGTCGATCTTCGACGAAAAAGCCGCCATGAAGTACTTCCACGCCTTCACGAAAGGGTTGGCCATCTCCTACGCCTGCCTTCTCCGCACGTCCCTGGCTCGCGCTCGTGATTGGCAACGACCCGGTGCTGTTGTTGGTTCCATCGTTCCAGTTGTGGCGCGCTGCTTCCACCGACCGGGGGAGATATCCGGGTTCACCCTGAGTCACCCCCGAAACTTCGGTCGACGCGGTCATCCTCCCCCGCCGTCGCCGGCGGGGGCGCGGTGACCCCGGGCGGGTTGCCAAGTCGTTGTACGCCCGCGTGGCCAGCCAACGCCGAGAGCCGAGCCGGATCACCGGCTCGGCTCTCGTTCGCCTGGCTGGGGCTACGCCGCCACCACCGCGCCGCGCGGCTTGCTGATGGAGGTGGACAGCCGGTGCGTGAGCACGGGCTGGAGCCGCAGGTCGGACAGGTCGTTGCCGATCATCGCGGGCACGATGGTGCCGCCCTCCAGGCCCGCCGGGGCGGCGGCGGTCCGCTCGGTCAGCTCGGCGGGGCTGGTCACCGGCTGCTGGACGGCGCCGATGTCCGACGCGACCAGGTGCAGCAGTTCGTAGAGGGGCAGGTCCAACGCCTCGCAGATCGCGGCCAGCAGCTCGCTGGACGCCTCCTTGCGGCCACGCTCCACCTCGGACAGGTACCCCAGGCTGACGCGGGCGGTCCTGGAGACCTCGCGCAGCGTGCGGCGTTGGGTGGTGCGGGCATGGCGGAGCCGATCACCGATCGCCTCGCGTAGCAGCACGGTCATCGCGCGCCTCCTTCCGGCCGGCCGTGCCACCACGTTACCGACCCGTCCCGTCGACGGGCAGTGACTTCATGACACGTCCGCTAAGGGTGAACGGGTGAACACCCGCGGAAGTTCCCGCGCGGCCGAGCGGATTTCCGCGCGAAGCCGCAGCTCAGGTCACCCGACCGGGATCTTGAGGTGGACGCGGAGGAGATCGAGGGCCCCCTCGGCGGACCGGGCGCGGATTTCGTGCCTGTCACCACCCAGAGTGAGCGTTCGCGTGAAAGAACCGGGCGGACCGGACAAACCGAGGTGGACGGTGCCGGGCGGCGCGCCGTCCTGCGGGTCGGGGCCGGCCACGCCGGTCAGGCCGAGGCCCCAGGTCGCGCCGCACCGCTCCCGCGCGCCCGCGGCGAGCTGCCGTGCCACTTCCGGGTGAACCGCGCCGTGCTCGGCGAGCAGGTCCGCGGCCACGCCCGCGAGCGAGTGCTTGAGGTCCGTGGCGTAGACGACGAGCCCGCCGCGCACGACGGCGCTGGCACCGGGCACCGCGGTGAGCGCCGCCGTGACCAGGCCCGCGGTGAGCGACTCGGCGGTGGCGACGGTCTCCCCGCGCTCCCGCAGGGCGCGCACGACGTCCTCGGCCGGCGGGAACCTCACGCCCCCGCCACCGCCCGCTTGCCGCGCGCCCGCAGGCGGAACGCGCGGATCACGTAGTCGACGCCCGTGACGACCGTCAGCACGACCGCCAGGCCCATCGAGCCCACGGCCAGCGGCTCCAGCCAGGCGGGCAGCGGCAGCAGGTAGAGGCCGATCGCGAGGACCTGCACGAGCGTCTTGGCCTTGCCGCCCCGGCTGGCCGGGATCACGCCGTGGCGGATCACCCAGAACCGCAGCAGCGTGACGCCCAGCTCGCGCACCGCGATGACGACCGTCACCCACCACGGCAGCTCGCCGAGCAGGCTGAGCCCCACGAGCGCGGCGCCGGTGAGCGCCTTGTCCGCGATGGGGTCGGCGATCTTGCCGAAGTCGGTGATCAGGCCGAGCTTGCGGGCGAGGTTGCCGTCGACGTGGTCGGTCACCGAGGCGACGGCGAACACGGCGAACGCCCACAGCCGCCACACGGGCTCGCCGCCGCCGTCGGCGAACAGCAGGTAGAGGAACACCGGCACGAGCACCAGCCGGGACATCGTCAGCACGTTGGCGATGTTCAGCACCGGCACGCGCGCGGGTTCGGTCACCTCGGGAGCACCTCGATCACGGACACCACCAGGTCGACGCCCTCGGCGGCGTCCACTCGGCACCGGACCAGGTCGCCGACCCGCAGGTCCTGCCCGTCGGCGATCACGCACTCGCCGTCGACCTCGGGCGCCTGGTGCGCGGCGCGGCCGAGGCAGTCGTTCTCGTCGTCCTCCGCGGTCTCGACCAGGACGACGACCTCGTCGCCGACGCGGTCCTCGGCGCGCTGCGAGGTCAGCTCCTCGACCAGGTTGGAGACGCGGGCGACCCGCTCGGCGATGGTGTCCGCGTCGAGCTTGCCGCCCAGGCCCTCGGCCTCGGTGCCGTCCTCGTCGGAGTAGCCGAACACGCCGACCGCGTCCAGGCGCGCCTCGGTGAGGAAGCGCTCCAGCTCGGCCACGTCCTCCTCGGTCTCGCCGGGGAAGCCGACGATGACGTTGCTGCGGATGCCGGCCCGCGGGGCCAGCGCGCGGATCTGCTCGACCAGCCCGAGGAAGGACTCGGTGTTGCCGAACCGGCGCATCCGGCGCAGCACCGGCTCGCTGGAGTGCTGGAACGACATGTCGAAGTAGTCGGCCACGCCCTCGGTGGTCGCGATGGCGCGCACCAGCGACGGCTTGGTCTCGGCGGGCTGGAGGTAGGACACCCGCACGCGGTCGATGCCGGGGACGGCGGCGAGCCGGGCCAGCAGCTGCTCCAGGCCGCCCAGCTCGCGCGGCAGGTCCTTGGCGTAGGAGGTGGAGTTCTCGGAGACCAGGAACACCTCGCGCACGCCCTGCTCGGCCAGCCACGCCGCCTCGGCCACCACCTCGTCGGGGTGGCGGGACACGAACGCGCCGCGGAAGGACGGGATCGCGCAGAACGAGCAGCGCCGGTCGCAGCCGGAGGCGATCTTGAGCGGCGCGACGGGCGTGTCCGCCAGCCGGGTGCGCAGCACGCGCGGCCCCCAGCCGTGGCCGGGCACCTGGACCTCCTCGGCCGCCTTCGGGCGCTGCACGGGCGTCAGCGGCAGCAGCGTGCGGCGGTCCACGGGCTTGTGCGACTCGACGGTCCGGCCGGCCACCACGTCGTCCAGCCGGTCGGCGAGGTTCGCGTAGTGGTCGAAGCCGAGGACGGCGTTCGCCTCGGGCAGGCTGTCGGCCAGCTCGGTGCCGTAGCGCTCGGCCATGCAGCCGACGGCGACGACCTTCGCGCCGCTGTCGGAGGCGGCGAGGAGGGTGTCGACCGAGTCCTTCTTGGCGGACTCGACGAAGCCGCACGTGTTGACCACCACCACGTCGGCGTCGTCGTCGACCAGCTCCCAGCCGCCGGCGGTGAGCCGTCCGGCGAGTTCCTCGGAGTCGACTTCGTTGCGGGCGCACCCGAGGGTCAGCATGGCGACGCGCTTGGTCGTGGTGGGGGAAGACACGGTGCTCAGCGTAACCGGCGCCGGCGCGCGTTCCTGCCGGCCCGGTGGTGGGGGTGCGCACTGGATCACCACGACGGCCCCCGGGGCGGGGACGGGCGAGACCTGAGCGCCGCACCCGGGCGGGTTGGCCTACCGTTGCACCGTGGACGACCCGATCAACGTGCGTCGGGCCCGCACCGGTGACGTGCGGGCGATGAAGGCCCTCATCGACCAGTACGCGGGCAAGGTGCTGCTCTCCAAGCCGCTCGTGACGCTGTTCGAGGACATCCAGGAGTTCTGGGTCGCCGAGGAGGACGGGGTGGTCCTCGGGTGCGGCGCGCTGCACGTGCTGTGGGAGGACCTGGCCGAGATCCGCACGGTCGCGGTGGACCCGGCGCAGGGCGGGCGCGGGATCGGGCACCGGATCGTGACCCGGCTGGTCGAGACGGCGCGCGAGCTCCAGCTGCGGCGGATCTTCGTGCTGACGTTCGAGACCGCGTTCTTCGGGCGGCACGGGTTCGTGGAGATCGACGGGACGCCGGTGTCGCCCGAGGTCTACGAGGAGATCATGCGGTCGGCCGACGAGGGCGTCGCGGAGTTCCTCGACCTGTCCTACGTCAAGCCGAACACGCTCGGCAACTCGCGGATGCTGCTCCACCTCTGACTGTTCGAGCGAAAACTCGAACAGTCTTGACTCGATGAGCGCTGACCCACCAGGATCGGCGCCGTGGAGCAGATGACGGTCGACGAGCTGGCGGTCCGGGTCGGCCTGCCCGGCAGCACCATCCGCATGTACCAGACCAAGGGCGTGCTGCACCCGCCCCGCCGGCAGGGCCGCGTCGCCCACTACGACGCGTCGCACCTGGAGAGGCTGACCCTCGTCCAGCGGCTCCAGTCGCGCGGCTTCTCGCTGCCCGCCATCGCCGAGCTGGTCAAGGCCCGCGAGAAGGGCGCCAGCGTCGCCCAGGTGCTCGGCGTCGGCGACGCCGAGGGCCCGGACGACTGGGTGCGGGTCCGGGTGCGCGACATCAGCCGGCTCGTCCCGATGGGCGACGTCCGCCCGCGCCTCCTCCTCCGCGCCGTGCAGCTGGGCCTGCTCCGCTGGCGGCGCGGGTGGCCGCACGCCCGGCGGTGGGCGCTGGAGGCGGGCAGCAGGCTCGCCGGGCTCAGCGTCCCCTCCGACGACGTGCTCGACCAGTTCGAGCGCCTGCGCCGGGCCACCGACGGCATCGCCGCCGACTTCGTGGCGATCTTCGAGCGGCGGCTGTGGCCGACCCTCGCGGACGGCGCGGCCGAGGACGACCAGCTCGACCGGATGCGCGCGCTGCTCGTGGAGCTGACCTACACCGCCGAGACGGTCGTGGTCGGCACCCTGCGCGAGTCCATCCGGGACGCCGCCGAGGAGTTCGCGCGCCGCCACCGGCTCGTGCCGAACGACGCCTTCCGGCCCGCCTGGGTCGAGGAACCCGTGGCCATCGCCGAGCGCCTCGTCGAGACCGACGTGGACGAGCTGCCCGACGAGCCGACGATCCGGCGGTTCCTCGACCGGGGCGACGACCACGACGAACCGGCGCGGTGATCGCGCTGTGCGGCGCGGTCGTGGGACTGCGTGCGGGATACCGCTACGACCGCTCGACCGGCCGGCACCCGGTCCGCCCGGGGGTGAAGCGCTCGGTGTTCTGGGCGCTGCTGTTCACCGCCGAGTGGCTGCTGGTGCCGTCGACGGCCGTGCTGCTGGGCCCCGCGGTGGGGGTCGCGGCGTTCGGGTACGTGCTGGCGGCGGGCCTGGCCGGGCCGTGGGTGGCGGAGCACTACCGCAGGCGGGCGGCGTGACCGCGCCCTCGGCGGTCCGGCCGGGACGCGCCGACGGGGTGGCGGGCCGGGCACCGGACGAGTACGGGCAGCGCGGCGGCCGGACCCCCCACCCGGAGGTGGCGTAGGGGCTGATCGGGGCTGTGCCGACCGCCGCGAGCCGGTAAGAACCCTCGTGAAACCCGTGTAACGAGGGGAAGAACAGTGCTCGCGAAAACCCTGCGCAACGCGTTCGCCGTCGTGGTCGCCTCGCTCGCCCTGCTGGCGGGGGCCGGTGTCGGCCAGGCCGCCATCAACGCCCCGGCGGTGACCGACGACTACCTCTTCACCAAGTCCCTGTCCCAGTTCAGCAGCCTGCGCGCCCAGCGCCCCTACAGCGACCAGCTCGACTGGTCGTCCGACGGCTGCTCGTGGTCGCCGGACAACCCGTTCGGCTTCAAGTTCCTGCCGGCCTGCCACCGGCACGACTTCGGCTACCGCAACTACAAGCGGCAGGGCCGGTTCACCGAGACCACGCGCCTGCGGATCGACAACAACTTCAGGACCGACCTCTACAACCAGTGCGCGGGCAACTGGTCGTGCAACCGCACCGCGGACCTGTACTACCAGGCGGTGCGCGAGTTCGGCGCGAGCTGAGCCGGGGGGCGGGGGTTCCCGCGACGGGGACCCCCGCCCCACCCCGGCACGTCGCGCGCGTGCCGCACGTCCTCCGGGACGGCCGTCAGTCCTCGTCCTCCGCCGGTCCCCCGCCACCGCCGCCGCGGATCAGGTAGACGACCGAGTCCAGCTCGTCCGGCTTGATCAGCACCTCGCGGGCCTTCGAGCCCTCCGACGGGCCGACCACGCCGCGCGTCTCCAGCAGGTCCATCAACCGGCCCGCCTTGGCGAAGCCCACCCGCAGCTTGCGCTGGAGCATGGACGTGGAGCCGAACTGCGAGGTGACGATCAGCTCGGCCGCCTGGATCAGCAGCTCCAGGTCGTCGCCGATGTCGGCGTCGATCTCCTTCTTCTCGCCCGCCTTCGCCGCCGTGACGCCGTCCGTGTACTCGGGCTGCGCCTGGTTCTTGGTGAAGTCGACGATCTCGGCGATCTCCTCGTCGCCGACGAACGCGCCCTGCACGCGCACCGGCTTCGAGGCGCCCATCGGCAGGTACAGGCCGTCGCCCATGCCGATCAGCTTCTCCGCGCCGGGCTGGTCGAGGATGACGCGCGAGTCGGTCAGCGACGACGTGGCGAACGCCAGCCGCGACGGGACGTTGGTCTTGATCAGGCCCGTCACCACGTCCACGGACGGCCGCTGCGTCGCCAGCACCAGGTGGATGCCCGCCGCGCGCGCCTTCTGCGTGATCCGCACGATGGCGTCCTCGACGTCGCGCGGCGCGGTCATCATCAGGTCGGCCAGCTCGTCGACGATCGCCATGATGTACGGGTACGGCCGGTACTCGCGCTCGCTGCCGGGCGGCGCGCTGATCTCGCCCGACTTCACCTTGCGGTTGAAGTCGTCGATGTGCCGCACCCGGTTGACCTGCATGTCCTGGTAGCGCTGCTCCATCTCCTCGACCAGCCAGGCCAGCGCGGCGGCGGCCTTCTTCGGCTGGGTGATGATGGGCGTGATCAGGTGCGGGATGCCCTCGTACGGCGTCAGCTCGACCATCTTCGGGTCGATCAGGATCATCCGGACCTCGTCCGGCGTGGCCCGCGCCAGCAGGGACACCAGCATCGAGTTCACGAAGCTCGACTTGCCGGAACCCGTGGAGCCGGCGACCAGCAGGTGCGGCATCTTGGTCAGGTTCGCGGTGACGAAGTGGCCCTCGATGTCCTTGCCCAGGCCGATGACCATCGGGTGGTTGTCCTTGACCGTGGACGGCGCGCGCAGCACGTCGCCCAGCCGCACCATCTCGCGGTCGCTGTTGGGCACCTCGATGCCCACGGCGGACTTGCCGGGGATCGGGGCGAGCAGCCGCACGTTGTCGGTGGCCACGGCGTAGGCGATGTTCTTGGTCAGCGCGGTGATCTTCTCGACCTTCACGCCGGGGCCCAGCTCGACCTCGTAGCGGGTGACCGTCGGGCCGCGGGTGAAACCGGTGACCTGCGCGTCGATGGAGAACTGGTCGAGGACGCCGGTGATGGCCTCGATCATCTGGTCGTTGGCCCTGCTGCGGGCCTTCGGCGCGTCGCCGTCCTTGAGGATGGTGGGCGGCGGCAGCTTGTAGTCGCCCTCGACGGCGCGGACGGCCATCCCGGTGTCGCGCGGCGTCGGCTCGGGCTCCGCCTTGGCCTTGATCTTCGGGGCCGGCCGGGACGGCGGGGGCGGCGGCGGGGGGAGCCGGGGCTCCTCCTCGTCGAGCGGCGGTTCGACCTCCTCCAGGGGCGCGAGGTCCGAGGCGGCGGTCTGGCGGCGGTTGCGCGACGGGCGGCGCAGCTTGGCGGGCTTCGGCTCCTCCTCCGCCTCGTCGTCGCGGAGGTCGTCGCGGAAATCGTCGTGCAGGTCGTCGTCGACGTCGGCGAACCCGTCAAGCCGGTCCTCCGCGCGCCGGTGCAGCAGGTTGCCCAGCCTGGACGGCACGTCGCGGATCGGCACGTGCACCAGCAGCAGCACGCCGTAGGCGAAGATCAGCACCAGCAGCGGTCCGGCGACCCACGGCGTGAGCCCCTGGGCGAGGAACCCGCCCGCCAGGTAGCCGAGCGCGCCACCGGCGTCGCGGCGCGCGACCGGGTCCATCGGCAGGCCGCCGACGAGGTGGAACATGCCGAGGAAGCCGACCAGGACGAGGATCGTGCCGATCCACAGGCGGGGCCGGGCCTCGGGGTTCGCGTCGGTGCGCATGAGCGCCACGCCGACCGCCAGCAGCACCACGGGCAGGATCACGGCCGGACCGCCGATCGAGCTGCGGACCGCCACGTCGACCCACTGGCCGACCGGGCCGCCCGCCCGCCACCACACGCCGGCGGCGGTGACCAGGGCCAGCGCGATGAGCAGCAGCCCCAGGCCGTCGCGGCGGTGCTCGGGGTCCAGCTCCTTGCCGCGGCCGACCGCGCGGACCACCGAACCCACGCCGCGCCCGACGACGCCCCACGCCCGGCCGACCGGCGACGGGCCCGATCTCCGCGCCGGGGAACGCCTCGCGGGCGCGCGCTTGGCGGGGGCCCTCTTCGCGGGGGCCTTGGCCGGTGCCTTGGCGGGGGCCCGCTTCGCGGTGGACCGGGACGCGCTCGACCGGGACTTCGACCCCGTCGAGCCCGAGCTGCGGGTCGTGCCCTTGCGCGATGTCCCAGTTCGGCCGGCCATGCCCTTACCGTAGTCCCCCTGATCCCACCAGCCACAGCCGTCACGAGGGACGTGACGTGCGCCGCCGGACGTCCATGGTTGCCCCGAACCCGGTGCGCCGACACCTCGACACGCCGTAGCCTGCCCGCTGTGCCCACACCACTGCTGTGGCGCGTGCTGACCGCCGTCGACCAAGGGGTCGTGGCGTTGAGCGGACGACTCGAAGTCACCGGCGACGTCCCGGCGGACCTGAGGGGCCGTCCCCTGCTGCTCGCGTCCAACCACATCGGCAACCTCGACCCCTTCGTGCTCATCGCGGCCTGCCGGCGGATCGGCCTCGCGCCGCGGTTCCTGCTCGCGGGCGGGCTGCTCGACGCGCCGGTGCTGGGGCCGCTGCTCAGGGCGTCCGGCCACCTGCGCGTGGACCGCTCGTCCGCCGACGTCGGCACCGCGTACGACCGGACCGTCGAGGCGCTGAAGCGCGGCGGCGACCCGATCGCCCTGTACCCGGAGGGCCGGATCAGCCTCGACCCCGGCCTGTGGCCCGAGCGCGGCAAGACCGGCGCGGCGCGGCTGGCGCTCAGCGGCGGCGTCCCCGTGGTCCCGGTGAGCCAGTGGGGCGCGCACGAGGCCGTCTACTGGGGCAACACGCACGTGAACGGCTGGGACGACGCCAAGCCGTACCTGACGTCCTACGCGCGCGGGCTGCGCCGGCGGCCGACGTTCAAGGTGCACTTCGGAAAACCGGTCGAGCTGTCGGACCTGGCGGACGGCAGGCCGGGTGACGCGCGGCGCGCCCACGAGCGGATCATGCGGGCGATCGTGGAGGGCCTCGTGCCGCTGCGCGTGGACGAACCGGACCAGCCCAGGTTCCACGACCCGACGCGGCCGACCACGGGGTCCTCGCCCTGGCGACCGTGAGGGCGCGCGGGACCGCGCTGGCGCTGCTGTCGTCGTTGACCTTCGGCACGTCCGGCGTGCTGGCGAAGCCCGTGATGGCGGCGGGCGCCGCGCCGGCGCAGGTGACCAGCGCCCGGATCGCGCTGGCGGCCGTCGTGCTGGCGGTGGGCGTGGGCCTGTTCCGGCCGGGGGCGCTGCGGTTCGGGCGCGGCGACGGGCTCCTGCTCGTCGGCTACGGCGCGTTCGGCGTGGTCGGGGCGCCGCTGCTGTTCTTCGTGTCGGCGTCGCGCATCCCGGTGGGCATCGCGATGCTGCTCCAGTTCACCGCGCCGGTGCTGGTGGCGCTGTGGGTGCGGTTCGTGCGCGGCACCCGGCTGCCGGCGGCGGTGTGGTGGGGCACCGGCGTGGCCGTGGCCGGGCTGGCGGTGGTCGGCGAGGTCTGGCGCGCGCCCCGGCTGGACGCGGTGGGCGTGGCGGCGGCGCTGTGCTCGGCGCTGTGCATGACGGCCTACTACCTGCTGGGCGAACGGGCCGGCGCGCGCGACCCGTACGGCGTGCTGGCGGGCGGCATGGTGTTCGGCGCGGTGGTGCTGGCGGTGATCAGCCCGCCGTGGTCGGTGCCGCTGGGCGGGTCGACGGCCCTCGGCCCGGCCTGGCTGGTGCTGCTCGCGCTGGCGCTGGTCGCGACCGTGGTGGCCTACCTGGCCGGGGTGCTGTCGATGCGCCACCTGACCCCGTCGGCGGCGAGCGTGATCGGCCTGCTGGAGGTCGTGGTGGCGGCGGTGCTGGCCTGGTGGCTGCTGGGCGAGGCGCTGACGGCGGCGCAGGTGGTGGGCGCGGTCGTGCTGCTGGCCGGCGCGGCGGTGGTGCAGGTGGCGAGCGGGCGGAAGGCCCCGGCTACGCCCGAAGCGGTGCCGCGCGCGTGAAGGCGCGCCACGCGGCGGGGGTGAAGGCGAGCTGCGGAGCGGTGTTCTTGGAGTCCCTGACGCCGATGAGGTCTTCGGACGCGAACGCCACTTCCACGCAGGCTGCCTCGGGGCCTTCGCTATAGCTGCTCTTGCGCCACCCCGACGCCGTCCACCGCACGCTGGGCCTCCCGCAGCCGGTCGTACCTGTCCGCCCACTCGGCGAACACCGTCCGCGATTCTTCCTCAGCCAGCGCTAGTGCGGCCAGGGCGGCGCAACTGCGCTCGTACGCGCCGGTCGCTTCGGGCGCGTCCAGGAACAACGACACCGGTCCGGCCTCCACGTAGGTCACCGGCAGGTGATCGGCGTAGGTCATGTGCGCGAACGAACCGGACAGCCCCACCGGCAGCGCGGCGGTGAACGGCACCAGGCGGATGCCGCCGTGGAAGACCAGGTGCAGCATCTGCTCGTACATGACCTGGGCAGTCCCCACGAGGCGGTGGAGGGCTGCTTCGTAGAGGTAGAACTCGGCCGCCGGGGGCTTCTGCTGGACCAGGACGGACTGCCGGGCCATGCGCCACCCGACCGCTTGCTCGGCATTGTGGGCATCGCCCATGAGCGCGCGGGCGTAGGAGGGGGTTTGGACCAGTCCCGGCACGACCGCGAGTTCGTACCAGAGCATGGTC
The DNA here is from genome assembly GCF_052936295.1 of Saccharothrix sp. DSM 118769. Classification (NCBI taxonomy): domain Bacteria; kingdom Bacillati; phylum Actinomycetota; class Actinomycetes; order Pseudonocardiales; family Pseudonocardiaceae; genus Saccharothrix; species Saccharothrix sp. DSM 118769. The sequence goes on from NZ_CP193627.1 coordinate 8,244,246, forward strand.
TCGGCAGTTCGCTCGTGCAGGTACAGGGTGCGCAGGTTGTCCGGCATCCCCATGTCGTGCGGTCGGACGTGGTAGCCGGTGTCGGTTTCGTGGGCCAGGGCCATGATCCGGTCGAACGCGGCCTGCTCGGGCCGCAGGTAGCCGGCGTAGCGGGCGATGTCGAGCGGGCTGGTGCCCCTGGTGCCCGTCTCCAGCTTGGAGATCCGGGCGACCGACCAGCCCAGCTGCTCGACCAGCGCCCCCGTCCTGACCTTGGAGCGGCGGCGGGCCTGGCGGAGCGCGTCGCCGAGTTCACGGCTGAGCGCGGTGGAGGTTCGTGGTTCCATGCGGGCACGCTAGAACCGCCTGACCAGCGGTTCCCAGCCGTTGTTGATGTTTACACCCCAAGGGGTGCAGCTCGTACCCCGGGTCAACAACGGCCGGGAACCACTCGAAGGTGTCAGTTCACCGGGATGATCGTCGGCACGATCATCGGCCGCCGCCGGTAGGTCTCGGCGACCCAGCGGCCGACGACCCGGCGCACGGCCTGCGCGATGCGGTGCGAGTCGGTGATGTTCTCCGCCTCGGTGCGGGACAGCTCCATCTCCACCAGGGAGATGGCCTGGTCCAACGCCTTCGGGTCGTCGGAGAACCCGCGCCCGGACACGGTCGGCGGGGCGACCGCGCGGCCGGTGGCGGAGTCGATCGCCACCGTGATGGCGATGAAGCCGCCCTCGCCCAGCACGAGCCGGTCGGACAGCGTGGACTCGCCGACGTCGCCCACGGACAGGCCGTCGACGTACACGTGGCCCACCTCGACCTTGCCGCTGACGGCCGCCTTGCCGTCGAGCAGGTCCACGACCACGCCGTCCTCGGCGATGACGACCCGCTCCGGGTCGACGCCGGTGGCGACGGCCAGCGCGGCGTTGGCGCGCAGGTGCCGCCACTCGCCGTGCACCGGCATCACGTTCGACGGCCGCACCGCGTTGTAGAGGAACAGCAGCTCGCCCGCCGGCGAGTGGCCGGAGACGTGGACCTTGGCGTTGCCCTGGTGGACGACGGTCGCGCCGAGCCGCGCCAGGCCGTTGACGACGCCGAACACGGCGTTCTCGTTGCCCGGGATGAGCGAGGACGCCAGCACGACGGTGTCGCCGGCCCGGATGGAGATCTGCCGGTGCTCGCCGCGCGCCATGCGCGACAGCGCGGACAGCGGCTCGCCCTGGGACCCGGTGGACACGAAGAGGACCCGGTCCTCGGGCATGTCCATGGCCTCGTTGAGGTCGACGAACAGGCCGTCCGGCACCTGGAGGTAGCCCAGCTCGGCGGCGATGCCCATGTTGCGGACCATGGACCGGCCGACCAGGGCGACGCGGCGCCCGTAGCGCACGGCCACGTCCAGCACCTGCTGCACGCGGTGCACGTGGGAGGCGAAGCAGGCCACGATGACGCGCTGCCCGGCCTGGCGGACGACGTTCTCCAGCACGGGGCCGATCTCGCGCTCGGGCGCGACGAACCCGGGCACCTCGGCGTTGGTGGAGTCCACCAGGAACAGGTCGACGCCCTCGTCGCCCAGGCGGGAGAAGCCCGCGAGGTCGGTCAGGCGGCCGTCCAGGGGCAGCTGGTCGAGCTTGATGTCGCCGGTGTGCAGCACCAGGCCGGCCGGCGTGCGGACGGCGACCGCGACGGCGTCCGGGATGGAGTGGTTGACCGCGAAGAACTCCAGGTCGTACGGCCCGAACGAGCGCCGCTCGCCGTCGGTGATCTCCACCAGGCGCGGCGTCTGCCGGTGCTCCTTGCACTTCGCGGCGAGCAGCGCGAGGGTGAACCGCGACCCCACCACGGGCACGTCGGGCCGCAGCTTCAGCAGGAACGGCACCGCGCCGATGTGGTCCTCGTGGCCGTGCGTCAGCACGAGGGCCTCGATGTCCTCCAGGCGGTCCTCGATGGCCCGGAAGTCCGGCAGGATCAGGTCGACGCCGGGCTGGTCGTCCTCGGGGAAGAGGACACCGCAGTCCACGACCAGCAGCCGCCCGGCGTGCTCGAACACGGTCATGTTGCGGCCGACCTCGCCGATGCCGCCCAGTGCGACGACGCGCAGACCTCCGTCGGGCAGTGCGGGCGGGGGTGAGTTCGGGTTGATCACGCGTGGGCTCCCAATTCGGCCTCGACGGCCTCGACGTCCTCGGTTGATGCGGGTACGAGGGGCAGCCTCGGGTCGCCCACGTCGAGCCCGCGCAGGCGCAGCGCGGCCTTCGTGTAGGTGACGCCGGGCATCCTGCGGAACGGGCGCAGCAGCGGCAGCAGGGCGTGGTGGATCGCGGTGGCGCGCTTGACGTCGCCGGACTCGAACGCGTCGAGCATGTCGCGCAGGCGGTCGGCGGCGAGGTGCGAGACGACGCTGACGAACCCGACGGCCCCGACCGAGAGCCACGGGAGGTTCAGCGGGTCGTCGCCGGAGTAGTAGGCCAGGTCGGTGGCCGCGATGACCTTGCTGCCCTCGTGCAGGTCGCCCTTGGCGTCCTTGACCGCGACGACGCGCGGGTGCTCCGCCAGCCGCAGCAGGGTCTCCACCTCGATGGGCACGACGCTGCGCGGGGGGATGTCGTACAGCATGACCGGCAGGCCGGTGGCGTCCGCCACGGCCGTGAAGTGGGCGAGCAGGCCGCGCTGGGACGGCCGCGAGTAGTACGGCGTCACCACGAGCAGGCCGTGCGCGCCCGCCGCCTCGGCCTCGCGGGCCAGGTGCGCGCTGTGCGCGGTGTCGTTGGTGCCGGCGCCGGCGACGACGGTGGCCCGGTCCCCGACCGCCTCCACGACGGCCCGGAGCAGGTCGGCCTTCTCCGCGTCGGTGGTGGTGGGGCTCTCGCCGGTGGTGCCGTTGACCACGAGCCCGTCGCTGCCGCCGCGGACCAGGTGCTCGGCCAGTTCCTGCGCCTTGCCGAGGTCCACCGCCCCCCGGTCGTCGAACGGCGTGACCATGGCGGTGAGCACTCTGCCGAACGGGCGTCCGGGTGAGGCGGAAGGACTTGCGGTCATGTGCGAAATCTACCGCGTCACCGTCCGCAAGCTGCGACTACACACCCCGGTCGAGGGCCTTGACGAGCCGCACGGCCTCGTCGGCGCCGTCGTGCTCGACCCGGGAGGCGGAGCGCCCGAACACGTGCAGCAGCAGTTCCCCGACCTCGCCGGTCACCACGACGGGGTCCGCCCCGCGCCTGGCCACCACGGCCTCGCCGTCGGGCCGGCGCAGCACCACGCCCACGGGGCTCTTGCGGTACATCAGCTTCGCGGTGGCGGGCAGGCGCTTCCACAGCACCTCGTCGCGCACCGGATCGGGTGAACGCGGCTCCCAGTGGGGGCGGGCGCGCCGCACGTCCTCGTGGTGCACGAAGTACTCGACGGCGTTGACCGCCTCGTCGACCAGGCCGAGCGGCGCGGGCGGGCCGGTGCGCACCAGCTCGACCAACCGCTCCCACGGCCTCGCCGCGTACGAGTCCTGCACGCTCCTGGTGTGCCCGGCGAGGGGCGCGAGCACGATGCCCGCCGCCGCGTCCGGGCGGCGCTCCCGCAGCACGAGGTGCGCGGCCAGGTCGCGGCTCCGCCACGGGTCGCACAGCGTGGGCGCGTCCGGCCCCACCTGGAGGAACAGCTCGCTCAGCAGCCTGCGTTCGTCGCGCGCCACACCCATGCGACCAACCTACCTACTCGGCGGTCACCTGGCTGGACAGCTCGGCCTTGTCCTTGCTCCACAGCACGCAGGAGACCTCGCGGGTGAGGTCGCTGTCGTTGGGGTCGACCTGCCACTCGCTCTCGGTGGGCACGACGGCGGCGTAGTGCAGCTTGTCGACCTTGCCCTCCAGCGGGACGACGTCGGACATGAAGTGCAGCGTGCAGAAGTTCTCGGCGTAGGCGCGCAGCCACTGCTCGCCGGGGTACTCGTGCTTGCCCGAGGAGCCGAACGGGCTGCCGGCCGCGAAGAACTCGACCCGGTGGTCCTTGTTGCACTCGGTGTAGTTGACCGTGACGGTGGGTTCGAGGAAGTTGTCGCCGCACTTCTGGCCGCTCATCTTGAACTGGCTCGCGGACATCGTGCCGCCGGAGCCGAAGCTGATGGTCTCGACCATCGCGGCGGGCCTGGACGGCGTGAACCACCAGCGCCCGAGGAACACGCCCGCGACCAGCAGCACGACGGCCGCCAGCGCGCCGCCGCCGATCAGCGCGCCCTTGAGCCACGGCTTGCGCGCCACGGCCTGCCGGGCGCCGTTCGCGAGCTGCGTGTAGTTCACCGTCGCGTTGGGCGGGACGCCGAACCCGGTGGGCGGGGTGGGCTGGGCGAGGGCGCGTTCGAGCATGGCGCGGGCCTGCTGGCCGGTGAGGCGGGCGTTCGGGTCGGGCATCAGCAGGCCGGTGATGACCGCGCCGAGCACGCCGTGCGCCCTGGTCAGGCGGGGCGCCTCGTTCATGATCGCGTGCAGGGTGGACGCGGTGGACGAGCGCTCGTAGGGGCTCACGCCCTCGACGGCGTAGGCCAGCGTCGCGCCCAGCGCCCACAGGTCCGAGGCGGGCCCGGCCTCGTGGCCGTGGATGCGCTCCGGCGACATGTAGGCGGGCGAGCCGATGAGGCTGCCGCTGGTCGTCAGGCGCGGGTCGTCGACGGCCTGGGCGATGCCGAAGTCGGTCAGCTTGACCCGGCCGTTCGGGGTGATCATGAGGTTGCCGGGCTTGACGTCCCGGTGCACGACCCCCGCCTGGTGCGCGGAGTCCAGCGCGGACAGCGCCTGCACCGCGATGGAGACGACGCGCTCCTGCGGCATGGGGCCCTGGGCGTTGATGAGCGTGGAGAGCGTGGCGGCCTCCACCAGCTCCATCACGATGTAGGTCATGCCGCCCTCGACGACCACGTCGAACACGGTGACCACGGCGGGGTCGTTGAGGCGGCCCGCGGTGCGCGCCTCGCGCAGCACCCGCTCCTCCAGCACCCGGCGCTCCTCGTGCGCGATGCCGTCGGGCAGGTGCAGCTCCTTGATGGCGACCTGGCGGCCGATCACGGTGTCCTGGGCGCGCCACACCACGCCCATGCCGCCGCGCCCCAGCTCGGCGAGCAGGGTGTACCTGCCCGCGATGACCCGCGGTCGCACGCCTTGTGGACTGTTCACCGTCACTCCTCGCCACCAACCCCAGGAACGGGCGGAACGCTAGCTCAGACCCCGCGCGACCCGATCCGGTTTCACGGTTTCGTGACTTCGTGGCCCGCCGCGCGCAGCGCCCGCACGGCGCGCTCCAGGTCCACCGCCTTCACCAGCAGGTGGTCGGTGTCGTACGTGGACAGCGCGAACAGGCTCACGCCCGCGGCGGCCAGCTCGCCGGACAGCGCGGCCATGATGCCGGTGAGGGTGAACTCAAGCGGGCCGCGGACGGTGAGCAGCCGCCAGCCGGGCTGGGCCGCGCCGGCGGCGGGCGCGTGCTCGCCGGGGCACACCACGGACAGCTCGTCGGGCGTCCTGGTGACGGAGACCAGGCCGGGCCGGTCGAGCAGCCCGGCCGGGACGGGCGCGTCGGCGGGCAGCCGCGCGACGGTGTACTCCCCCGGCCGGACGTCGACGATCAGGTGCTTCACGTCAGCCCTCGGTCACCAGCGGGCTGGAGGCGACCTCGGTGCCGTCGGGCAGCTCGGAGATCGCGAAGTCGGCGAACGCGTTGGCCGCCGCCTTCTGGAGCTGGCGCAGGCACTCCACGGCCAGGGCGCGGATCTCCACGTCGGCGTGCTCGGTCGCGCGCATCGCGATGAAGTGCCGCCACGCGCGGTAGTTGCCGGTCACCACGACGCGGGTCTCGGTGGCGTTGGGCAGGACCGCGCGCGCCGCCTGGCGGGCCTGCTTGCGGCGCAGGGTGGCGCTGGGCACGTCGGAGAACTTCTCCTCCAGGCCCTTGAGCAGCTCGTTGTACGCCTCGACGCTGGCCTGCGCGGCCTTGAGGAACATCTCGTGCAGCTCGGGGTCGTCCGCGATGACGTCCGGCTCGACCATGGCGGCGTCGCGCTCGGGCACGTACCGCTGGGACAGCTGGCTGTAGGAGAAGTGCCGGTGCCGGATCAGCTCGTGGGTGAGCGAGCGGGAGATGCCGGTCAGGTAGAAGCTGACCGAGCCGTGCTCCAGCACGGACAGGTGGCCGACCTCGATGATGTGCTTGATGTAGCCCGCGTTGGTGGCGGTGGCCGGGTTGGGCTTGGTCCACGACTGGTAGCACGCGCGGCCCGCGAACTCGGCGAGCGCCTCGCCGCCGTCGGCGTCGGTGGACCACGGGACGTCCGCCGGGGGGAAGAACTCCGTCTTCGCGATCAACTGCACCTTCGGCGACACCGTCTGAGCCACGACGAACCTTCCCTGGAGCTGCAAGCAACGCAGGGAGCCTAGTCGAGGGCCGGGGGGCGACCTCCCATGGTAGAGCGCTCGTGTCCCCCGCCACACGGCTGCGTCAGGCGTGACACCACTCGTCGGTTGCGTGATGTCGGAAGTGATGTCATGGTGGTGTCATGGACCTGTCGCCTTACATCGCCGCACTGCGCGAGGACCTCGCGACGGCCGCGTCCGCCGGGGACGACAACACCCGGCGCACCGCCGCCCTGCTGTCCGCCGCACTGGAGCCGGCCGCACGGCTGGCGCTCATGAACGCGCTGTCCGACCTGGCCGCCGAGGTCACTGCCGCCCTGGACGGACTGGTGGTCGACGTCCGCCTGGACGGTCGTGACGTGCAGGTGGTCGTCACCGGGGGCGCTCCCCGCGAGGACCGCGAACCGGAGCCCCGGGAGGTTCCCCGGCCGGCCGCCGGTGACGCCACGCGCATCACCCTGCGCCTGCTCGACGAGCTGAAGTCGAAGGCCGAGCAGGCCGCCGCGTCGCAGGGCATGTCGTTGAACACCTTCGTCGCGCAGGCCGTGCAGGGCGCGGTCGGCGGTCGGCGGGGTCACCACAAGAGCTGGGCCCCGCCGACGGACCAGCCGGGCGGCTCCGGCTCCCGGGTCCGCGGCTGGGTCCAGGGCTGAGGAGGGGGAACGTGGAGTCATCCGATGTCGTGCGGCAGCAGAGCTTCGAGGTCGACGGCACCGTCGAGGTCGAGGTGTCCGTGCCGGCGGGCCGGGTGCGGGTGCACCTGGTCGAGGAGCCCGGCGCGCACGTCGAGGTGAAGCACCAGCCGGACGCGGGCGGCGAGCCCTGGGCCGCGGGCCTGTCCGGCCTGCTGAACTGGGCCAACGAGCAGTTCGGCGGCCAGTTCGGCGGTGGCCGCACCCAGCCGTCCGGCCCGGCGGAGGCGGTGCGCGACGCGCGCGTCGAGCTGACGGGGTCGCGGCTGGCGGTGCGGGCGTCCGAGGCCCTGCCGCTGCGCGGCGTGCCGCTGGACGTCGTGGTCCGCGCGCCGCGGGGTTCGCACGTGATCGTGAAGTCGAACTCGGCGGACGTGACCGTGACGGGCCCGGCGGGCAGGCTGGAGATCCGGACCGGCACGGGCCACGTGACGGCGGACCGCGCCGAGGGGTCCTCGCAGGTCGACTCGCGCAGCGGCAAGGTGCGGCTGGGCCCGATGCTGGGCGGCCTGCGGGCCAAGACCGGCTCCGGCGACATCGAGGTCTCGTCGATCGGCGGCAACACCGTGCTCTACACCGGCACCGGCGACGTGTGGCTGGGCGCCGTGCAGGACGACGTGCAGGTCCGCACGGGCAGCGGTGACGTGACGGTCGCCGACGCCGCCGCCGGGCGCATCCAGATGGGCACCGGCTCGGGTGACGTCCGCGTGGGCGTGCGGCCCGGCGTGGCGGCCCAGATCGACCTGGTCTCCAGCTCCGGCGCGGCCCGCTCGGAGCTGGACGTGTCCGACACCCCGCCCCCGGGCGACCCGCTGCTGTTCATCACGGGCCGCACGGGCACCGGCACGGCCCTGGTGACGACGGCGACGACCGGCTGAACCGGCCGGACCCGGCCCGACGCGGCGCGCGCACCCCGGGGTGCGCGCGCCGCGTCGTCACGTCGTGGCCCGCAGACCGGCCACCAGCAGCGACACGACCGCCTCGAACTCGTCGTCCACGTCCGCCCCCGACCACGTCGACGCGTGCGCCGGGTCGTGGTAGCGGGCGGTGGCGGCGAGGACCGCGCGGGCGGCGCGGGCCGGGTCCGGGGTGGTGAAGCAGCCCGTGTCGACGCCCGCCTGCACGATCTTGGTCAGGTCGTCGACCAGCGCGGTCACGTGGGCGGACACGACCCGGCTGTTCTCGGCCACCAGGACCTGGAAGGTGGCGAACAGCTCCGGGTCGCCCAGCGCCTTGCGGCGCTTGGCGTCGAACAGGGCGGCCAGCCAGTCGCGCAGCCGGCGCGGCGGGTCGGTCGGCGCGGTCACCAGCTCCGCCAGGCCCGCGTGGGCGCGGTCGAGCCAGCGCTGGGTCACCGCCTCGCGCAGCGCCGCCTTGGTCGGGAAGTGCCGGTAGACGCTGCCGTGGCTCACGCCCAGCACCCGCGCCACGTCCACCACGGTGGCCTTCGCCGGGCCGAAGCGCCGCAGGACGTCCTCGGTCGCGCCGAGGATGGTCTCCGCGGTGAGTGCTTCGGCCACGGCGTCCTCCAGGTCCGGGTGGGTCCGGTGATTGTGCCCGCCCGGTCAGTGCTCGCTGTCGAGGTGGGCCATCTGCGCTTCGGCGTACCGGCTGCCGGCGGCGGCGTCGGGGGGCACGGCGGCCTCGACGGCGGCCAGGTCGGCCGGGGTCAGCTCCACCTCCAGCGCGCCCAGGGCCTCGGCGAGGCGGTCGCGGCGGCGCGCGCCCACCAGCGGCACGACGTCGTCGCCCCGCGACAGCACCCAGGCGATGGCGAGCTGGGCGACGGACGCGCCCTTGGCGGCGGCGACCGCGCGCAGCGCCTCGACCAGCGCCAGGTTGTGGTCGAGGTTGTCGCCCTGGAAGCGCGGCGAGGCCGCGCGGAAGTCGGCGATCCGGCGGGACGCGGTCCAGTGGCCGGAGATGAGGCCCCGCGACAGCACGCCGTAGGCGGTGACGCCGATGCCCAGCTCGCGCGCGGTCGGCAGGATGTCCCGCTCGACGCCGCGCGAGATCAGCGAGTACTCGATCTGGAGGTCGGTGATCGGGTGCACGGCGTGCGCCCGGCGCAGGGTCTCGGCGCCCACCTCGGACAGGCCGATGTGCCGCACGTACCCCTTCTCGACCTGCTCGGCGATGGCGCCGACGGTGTCCTCGATCGGCACGGCGGGGTCGAGGCGGGCCGGGCGGTAGACGTCGACGTGGTCGGTGCCCAGCCGGCGCAGGGTGTAGGCGAGGAAGTTGCGCACGGCCTCGGGCCTGCCGTCGTTGCCGTGCCAGCCGCCGTCCGCGTCGCGCAGCGCGCCGAACTTCACGCTGATCGCCACGTCCTCGCGCCGCCGGTCGGCCAGCGCGCGGCGGATCAGCATCTCGTTGTGGCCCATGCCGTAGAAGTCGCCGGTGTCGAGCAGCGTCACGCCCGCGTCGACCGCGGCGTGGATCGTCGCCACGCTCTCCGCCTCGTCGGCCGGGCCGTACAGGTCGGACATGCCCATGCAGCCCAGGCCGAGCGCGGAGACGCGGAGGTCGCGGCCGAGCCGCCGTTCGCGGGTGACCCGGGGAGTGGAGTCGGTCATGACCCCACTCTGCCCCATCAGCTGACAGATTTCACTATTTGTCACTCCACCGGAGTCATCCCCCCGGCAGGGTCATCCCCCGGCAGGTCATCGCACCACCGCCGACAGCGCGGGCGCCAGGTCGCCGCGCGGCGCCACGACCACGTCGTCCAGCTCCAGCCAGTCGGCCATGTGCCGCAGCTCGGCGGCCAGCTCCACCGCCACCCGGCCCACGTCCGCCGTCGGCTCGGAGAACGCCGACTGCACGCGCAGCACGCCCGCCGCCCGGTCCGCCTTGAGGTCGACCCGCCCCACCAGCTCGCCGTCCAGCAGGAACGGGAACACGTAGTAGCCGTGCACCCGCTTCGGCGCGGGCACGTAGATCTCGATGCGGTAGAAGAAGTCGAAGATGCGCTCGGTGCGCGCCCGCTCCCAGATCAGCGGGTCGAACGGGCACAGCAGCGCCCGGCCCAGGACCCGGCGCGGCACGCGCGCCTCCACGTGCTTGTAGGCGGGCGCGGTCCAGCCGCGCACCTCGACCGGCTCCAGCACGCCCGCGTCCACCAGCTCGGCGACCGCCTGCCTGCTGCGCGCCGGGTCGAGCCGGTAGTAGTCGCGCAGGTCCGGCTCGGTGGCCACGCCCAGCGCCGTCGCCGCCCGCGCCACCAGCTCCCGCGCGCCCTCCTCCGGCGCCACGCGGCGGGCCAGCACGTCGGCCGGCAGCACCCGCTCGGTCAGGTCGTAGAGCCGCTCGAAGCCGCGCCGGGTGCCCGTCGTCAGCACGCCCGAGCCGAACAGGTACTCGCAGACCTTCTTGACCTCCGACCAGTTCCAGCCCCAGTGGTCCTTGGCCCGCGGCACGCCGCCGGCCAGCGCCTTCTCGATCGCGCCCGCGCCCAGCGGCCCCAGCTCCCCCACCACCGCCAGCACGTCGTCGACGAGCCCCGGCGACGCCTCGACCACCGTCGCGTAGTTGCGCCACCAGCCCTGGCGCTTGGCGCCGGAGTGGAACAGCGGCCAGTCCTCCACCGGCACCAGGCTCGCCTCGTGCGCCCAGTACTCCACCAGCAGCCTCGGCCGGCGCGGGCTGTGCGCCCACGCCGCGTCGTCCAGCAGCGCCGGCTCGTAGGACCCGAGGCGGGAGAACAGCGGCATGTAGTGCGCGCGCACGGCGACGTTGACCGAGTCGAGCTGGAGCAGCCGGACGCGGGACAGCACCTTCTGGAGGTGCCGCCGGGTGGGCGCGCCCGTCGGGCGGGGATCGGCGAAGCCCTGCGCCCCGAGGGCGATGCGGCGTGCGACGTCGGCGCTCATCTTCTGCACGCCCGGATGATCCCACCGGGGTACGACAACCCTGCGGGTGATCACCGGGAGGGCCGCCGGCTAGGGTGCTGCCATGGCCGACGCCGCGGTGCGCACCGCGAAGCCCGACGACGTGGCGGAGATCGCCCGCATCCACCGGGACACGTGGCGGACCGCCTACCGCGACCTGGTGCCCGAGGAGGTGCTGGCGGGCCTGGACGTGGCGGGCACCGCCGCCGCCTGGGCCGAGGCCGTCGAGGGCGGCCGGGTGCTGGTGGCCACCGAGGGCGGCTGGCTGGTGGGGTTCTGCGTGGCCGGTCCCGCGCCCGACGGCGAGGTGGCCCGCGCGGACGGCGCGCTGCCCGCCGACGCGGCCACGACGGCGCTGGTCAGCGTGCTCGTCGAACCCCGCTGGGGTCGGCGCGGGCACGGCGGCAGGCTGCTGGCCACGGCCGCGGCGCGGCTGCGCGAGGAGGGCGCGACCCGGGGCGTCGCGTGGGTGCCGGAGGCCGACAAGGCGTCGACGGGCTTCTACGCCAAGGCCGACTGGGTGCCCGACGGCACGGTGCGCACCCTGGACGCCGGGGGTCGACCCCTGAGGGAAATCAGGGTTTCCGGGGGGCTTTCCCTGCTGTTGACGACGTGATCCGTCGGTAACCTCGGTCACGTGCTCGGGTGGTTGTGCCTCACGTTCGGCATCGCGTTCGGCTCCGCGGTGCTCCCGCTGATCAGCATCGAGATCTTCGTCATCGGCCTGGTGACGCAGCAGCCCGGCATCGCCTGGTGGTGGGTGGGCCTCGCCGTGGCCCTGGGTCAGGTGCTGGGCAAGATGTTCTACTTCCTGGCCGCGCGCGGTTCGCTGCGCCTGCCCGCGTTCCTGCGGCGCGCGGGGAAGCCGGAGAAGCCGGGGAAGCCGCTGCCGCCGTGGCGGCTCAGGTGGGGGGCGAGGCTGGAGTGGGTGCGCCTGCGCTGCCACCGCCACCCGCACTGGATGTTCGGCACGCACGCGGTCAGCTCGGTCGTCGGCCTGCCGCCGTTCATGTTCACCACGGTCCTCGCGGGCCTGGCCGGCATGTCGTCGTGGCTGTTCATCTCCACCGGCGTGATCGGTCGCTTCACGCGGTTCAGCGCGCTGGCCGCGTCGCCTGCCGCGCTCGCGGGCTGGCTGGTGCACTAGCGCCCGCGCGGTCGTGCGGCACCAGCCCCTGCTCGGGCACCGACAGGCCGTAGTGGTCGTGCAGGCGGGTCACGTCGGCGTCGGACAGCGCGGAGTCGTCCACCCGCGGCCCGTCCTCGACCTCGCGGCGGTCCACCGGGATGACGAGCCGGCGGTCGCGGACCTGGGCGCCGCGGATCGGCACGACGGCCGTGCCGGCCGTTCTGCGCACGCAGGCCCACGTCGGCCGGCCGTTCGACAGCCACAGCCCGACGACGTGGCCGATGTGCCGGCCGTGGCGGTCGAGCACGTCGCAGTCGTAGAGGCGGTCCACCGCAGTGCGATCCATGCCCACGCCTTTACCCGGCGCTTCCGCGATGTCACGCGGGTTCACCCGTTCGGACGCCCGGCAGGGTCCCCTGACCGGTCCGGTCGGTCCGGTCCGGTCCGGCAGGGGACCCCTCGGCTTCACCGGGCGCCGTGGCGGGCGCGCACCAGCTTCTGGATGACGTTCAGCGCGTGCTCGTTGTTGCGCCAGGCGACCTTGCCGTTGGCCTCGGCCACCGGCCCGCTGTAGCCGGTGTCGACCTCCAGGGCCTCGCCGCTGGTGATGGACAGCCTGAACTGGTGCGCGAGCGAGATCGTCGCGTCGATGCCGTACACGACCTCGACCAGCTCCGACAGCGGCTTGGGCATCGGGATCGACGTCGAGGAGACGCCGACGATGTCCTGGTAGTGGTGCTCCTGCGTCTCGTCGAACAGGACGTCGCCGGACTCGAAGTCGAGCAGCCCGCGGTAGGCGCTGACCAACCCGCCGGTGAGGAAGAGGATGACGACGTCGTAGGTGTTGGCGCGCAGCTCCCCGTCGCCGCCCCGGCACATCCGGACGCGCCGGGCCGCGCCGTACTGGGACCGCGGGATGCCCACGACCACCTGGGCCGGGACGACGAGGTCGCCGCCGTGGGTGTTGATCCGGATGTTGAGCCGCAGGCGGCGCGCCGCCTTGCGCTTGATGTGCTCCACGTCGTCGCCGAGCCACTCGTCCATCCGCCGGTCGCTCGGCTTCGGCTCGGCGGCGGCCAGCAGCCGCAGGTACTCGCGGTACTCCTTGGCCAGGCGGAAGCCGGCGCGGCCGGCGAAGAACGCGCCCGCGAAGCACACGACGAGGAAGAGGGGGTCTCCCGCGATGAGGCCGACGAGGACGAGCAACGCGGCCGTCGCCGCCAGCGCCTGCCACGGCCACGCCTGCCGGGGCTCCGGCGTGGGGGTGAAGTACTTCCGCACCGCCTCCGCGCGCCTCGGGTCACCGCCGCGCCGCACCTCGTCCACCTCGGCGACGGAGATCGGGATGCCGAGCTCGCCCGCCCGGGTCGTCAGCGCGCGCCACGTCTCCCCGCGGGCGGGCGCGACGTGCTCCACCAAGGTGGTCACCTCGTGCGGGCCGAGCATCCCCACGCCCCTCCGCAGCGTCGCCGCGTCCGGCGGCGGCGCCGGCATCCCGTCGGCGTCGTAGTAGTCGTCCTTGACGATCGCCCACAGCACCGACGCCTGGCTGTGCACGGGGTGCGCCGGGTCCGCCTTCAGCGCGTTCTCCAGGTGCCGGTTGACCCGGAGGACCTCCTCCGGCGTGCGGTACGACGGCGGGCTGCCCGAGAGCAGCGCCATCGCGGCGTACACGTGCGCGCAGGCCAGGGTCACCTGCGCCTCGGCGTCGGCGGCGTCGGCCAGGCCGGCTCGGGGCGCGGTGGCCAGGTAGGTCTCGAAGAGATCGAGCGCCTGGGGGTAGAGGTGGTGCTTGAGCGCTTCCAGGCCGTCGCGGAAGTGGTCCCGGGCTTCCTGCGCGTAGATGTTCTGCGTGCCGCCCTGGTTGGCGTACACGTTGCCGCCCGCGGCGGGTGCGTTGTACTGCCGGGGGCCTTTGTCGTCGATCATCGGGGACCTCCGGTCCAGAAGTGCTGGTTTCCACCTTGACTGGCATAGACGACACCGTGCGCGGACGGCGTGTTGTGCTGCACGAAACCCGGTGCGGATTTCTCCGGGGCCGGTGCGGAGCCGGCGGTACCGGGCATTCGGCGATCGCGCGCCGGCGCGCCCCCGGCGACCCGGAGCCAGGCGTCGACGGCCGTTTCCTTCACCTCGACGGCCACCGCCCGGAAGTCGTCGGGGTCGATTCCGGGATAACCGTGGCGCACCACCTCCTCGTGCACGTGCGCCGAGGTGATCAACGCGAGCGGCGCGGACTCCGGCGCGGTGGCCAGCGCCTGGCGCAACTGCGGTGCGTCGAGCAGCCTGGCCAGGAGTTCCATCGGGCTGCCGACGATGCGGTCGCCGTCGACCAGCACGTCGCCGGCGTGCACCGCGACGCGGACCCTGATCCCGGTCAACTCGCCCGCCAACCGGTTGTGCGCCCGCAATCGTGCGGCCAGTTCCGGCACCAGGGGATGGATGATGCGGTTCTTCGCCGTCATCGCGGGAAAGACGATCATCATCCCGTCACCGAGATCCTCGCGAAAGCACTCCGCCCACTCGATCCCGCTCTCCCGGCAGGAGGATTCCAGTTCCGCGAACAGGACCCGGCGCAACTCCTTGCGCGCCGCTTCCCCCCGGCCGCTGGACCGCTGCACGTCGAGCGCCAGCATGGCCCGGTATTCCAGGTCGTTCAGCATGTTCCTGCTTCCGTGTTCTTTACTCCCACATGCGGGTGATATCCGTCCACGCATGTGGAGAACATGGCAGGAAACAGCCCAGCTGTCTGGGACGGATGTCCCACAGCCCACTGCTCCACCTATTCGTTATCTACCCGATCGGACGATCCCCGGTGACCTGACGTCACGGGGTGCGGCCGGAGAGGCAGGCGTCGTGGCACCGCCGAACCACCGCGGGGGACGCCCCGCACCCGACTCGCTGTGGGCGCTGCTCACCGACGCCGAACGGGAGGTGCTGCTGGCGTGCGGCGTCGAGGAGAGCTACGGCGCGCGCGAGGAGGTGCTGCACGAGGGCGACACGAGCAGGTCGGTCCACGTCGTCCTGGAGGGCCGGGTGAAGGTGGTGGCCGCGTCCACGAGGGGCTGCGGCCACGTCCTGGCCGTGCGGCGCGCGGGCGACGTGCTCGGTGAGCTCGCCGCCATCGACGGGAAGCCGCGGACGGCGACGGTGACCGCCGTCGACGACCTCACCGTGCTCCGGGTGCCGGCGGACCGGTTCACGTCCGCCCTCCGGGCGAACCCGGGCATCGCCCTCGCCCTGCTGGCGGTGATGTGCGGCCGACTGCGCACGGCCACGCGGCGGCGCACCGAGTTCGGCGACAGCACGACCGCCCAGCGCCTGGCGTCGCTGCTGTCCGAACTGGCCGACGAGCACGGCGCGGCGCACGCCGACGGGGTGGCGATCACCCTGCCGTTCAGCCAGGAGGAACTGGCCGGGTCGATCGCGTCGTCGCGCAAGGCGGTCGTGCGTGCGCTGCGCGCGCTGCGGGACGAGGGGATCGTGGCCACTGCACGGCAGCGGGTCGTGGTGCTGCGACCGGACGCGCTCCGCCGCCGCTCCGCGGCCACGTGGGAACCGGAGCCGGCCGGGACGACTAGGTCAGGGCGAGGGCGGCGGTGAGCGCGGCGGCGACGACGAGCAGGGCCACGGTCAGGCGCAGGGCTTCGCAGGTGTGCGTCACAGCCCATACGATACGGAGAGTGACGATCGAATCCAAGGCAAGAGAGCGTTAAGACCGGATGAACCGCGTCTCACTCGGGTGGCTCACGCCCGATTCGTAGGCACGTGGAAAAGGTCGATGGCTTTGCGCATCGTCTCGCGCGCCCGCCCCCGGTCACCCGACAGGTCGTACGCCTGGGCCAGCAGGAACCACGCCCGCCAGTCCCCCGGCCGCGCCTCCACGTCCCGCCCGCGCTCCTCGAACCACGCGTCGGCCGCAGTCCGGTCCACTCGGCCGGACGGCGTGCGCGGCAGGCCGGAGAGGTCGGGCAGCGCGCCCTCTGCCTCCAGCTGCCGCGCCATCCGCTCCGTGGTGAAGCCGAACCTGATGTTGGTCCACGCGATCCACGCGCCGATCAGCGGCAGCAGCAGCACTCCCACGCCGAGCGCGACGCCCACCGGGTCGCCGGTGCCCAGCAGCACCACCGCCCGACCGCCGAGCAGCACGAAGTACACCGCCAGCGCGGCGGTGACGAGGAACGCGGCGGTGCGGGTGCTCATCGCCCTCAGAGGTCCATGTACTTGTCGAGGCCCACGGACAGGCCCGGGTGCTCCCCGATCCGCCGCACGGCCAGCAGCACGCCCGGCATGAACGACTTGCGGTCCAGCGAGTCGTGCCGCAGCGTCAGCGTCTCGCCCTCGGTGCCGAACACGACCTCCTGGTGCGCGATCAGCCCCGCCACCCGCAGCGAGTGCACCCGCACGTCGCCCACGAGCGTGCCGCGCGCCCCCGGCGCCTCCTGCGTCGTCGCGTCCGGCATCGGGCCGAGCCCGGCCGCCTCGCGCGCCTGGGAGATCAGCCGGGCGGTGTGCGCGGCCGTGCCCGACGGGGCGTCCACCTTGCGCGGGTGGTGCAGCTCGACGACCTCGACCGACTCGTAGTACCGGGCGGCCAGCTCGGCGAACCGCATGGACAGCACCGCGCCGATCGCGAAGTTCGGCGCGACCAGCACCCCCACCCCCGGCTTGGCGTCGAGCCACTCGGAGACCGTGCCCAGCTTCCGCGCGTCGAACCCGGACGTGCCGACGACCGCGTGGATGTCGTTGTCCACGCAGAACCGGATGTTGTCCATCACGACCTCGGGGCTGGTGAAGTCGACCACGACCTCGGCGCCCGCGTCGGACAGGTTGAACAGCCAGTCGCCCGCGTCGACCATCGCCACGACTTCCATGTCCGGCGCGGCCTCGACCGCCCGGCACACCTCCGCGCCCATCCGGCCGCGCGCGCCGATGACGCCGACGCGGAGCGGTTCTTCCCGCACGGTCTCGTCGAGGGGGGACGGGTCGTTCAAGAGATCACCTCGTGCACCTGGGACGGCAGATCGTCCACGTGAGAGTAGGGGCCGACCACGGCGCCGGCGACGGGGCGTCGCAACAGGTCGCCCGCCAGCGCCGCGACGTCCTCGGGCGTGACCGCGTCGATGCGCGCCAGGGTCTGCTCCACCGACAGGTGGTCGCCGTAGTTCAGCTCGCCCTTGCCGATGCGGGACATGCGCGAACTGGTGTCCTCCAGCCCCAGCACGAGCCCGCCGCGCAGCTGGCCCTTGCCGCGCGCCACCTCGGCGTCCGACAGGCCCTCGCGGGCCACCGCGTCCAGCACGTCGCGCACGACGCCCGCCACGTCGCCGAGCCGGTCGGGCTGGCAGCCCGCGTACACCGACAGGGTGCCCGCGTCCGCGTACAGGCCCACCGACGAGTACACCTGGTAGGCAAGGCCGCGCCGCTCCCGGACCTCCTGGAACAGCCGCGAGCTCATCCCGCCGCCCAGGGCCGCGTTCAGCACGTTCAGCGTGAACCGGCGCTCGTCGTGCCGGTCCAGCGCCCGCACGCCCAGCATCAGGTGCGCCTGCTCGGTGTCGTCGTCGTGCAGCACCAGCCGGCGCGTCGCCGGGAAGCGCGCCCGGCCCGCGCGCGGCGCCACCGGCGTGCCCGCGCGGTCCAGGCGGGCGCCGACCAGCTTGCGCACCAGGCGCATCACCTGGGCGTGCTCGACGTTGCCCGCCACCGCCAGCACCATCCGCGGCAGCGCGTAGCGGCGCTTGTAGAAGCCGAACAGCGCGTCGCGCCGCATGTCCCCGATGGACTGCTCGGTGCCCAGCACCGGCCGCCCCAGGGGGTGCTCGCCCAGCAGGGCGTCGAGGAACGCGTCGTGCAGCAGGTCCTCGGGGTCGTCGTCGCGCATCGCGATCTCCTCGAGCACCACGCCGCGCTCGGTCTCGAAGTCCCGCGGCTCGCACAGGGCCTCGAACACCACGTCGCACACCAGGTCCACCGCGAGCGGCAGGTCCTCGTCCAGGACGTGCGCGTAGTAGCAGGTGTGCTCCTTCGCGGTGAACGCGTTCAGCTCGCCGCCGACCGCGTCGATCTCCTCCGCGATGGCCGCCGCCGAGCGGTTCGCCGTGCCCTTGAACAGCAGGTGCTCCAGGTAGTGCGCGGCGCCCGCGACCTCGGCGCGCTCGTCGCGCGACCCCACCTGCACCCACAGGCCGACCGACGCCGACCGCACGCCCGGCACGCGCTCCGTGATCACCCGCAGACCCGACGGCAGCAGGGTCCGGCGGACCGTCACGCCGCTGTCGCCGCGCTCCAGCGCGACCGTGCTGCCGGGCTTCTGGAGGTGCCCGGGGCGCCGGGTAAGCGGACGGCCGCGAGCGCCAGCAGCGCTCGCGGCCGTCCCGTTGACGCTCGTCGTCACTCGGCCGAAGCCTCCGCCGGAGCGGCGTCCTGCTCGGGCGCGTCGGCGGCCGGGGCCGCGTCGGCGTCCTCGTTGACCAGGACCAGGCTGATCTTGCCGCGCTGGTCGATGTCCGCGATCTCGACGCGGAGCTTGTCGCCGACCTTCACGACGTCCTCGACCTTGGCGATGCGCTTGCCGTTGCCCAGCTTGGAGATGTGGATCAGGCCGTCCTTGCCCGGCAGCAGCGACACGAACGCGCCGAACGCCGCGGTCTTCACCACGGTGCCCAGGAAGCGCTCGCCCACCTTCGGCAGCTGCGGGTTCGCGATGGCGTTGATCAGGTCGATGGCGGCCTCCGCGGACGGGCCGTCCGCCGCACCGACGTAGATCGTGCCGTCGTCCTCGATGGAGATGTCGGCGCCGGTCTGCTCGGTGATCGAGTTGATCATCTTGCCCTTGGGCCCGATGACCTCGCCGATCTTGTCGGTCGGGATCTTCACCGACGTCACGCGCGGCGCGAACGGGCTCATCTCGTCCGGGCGGTCGATGGCCTCGGCCATGACCTCCAGGATGGTCAGGCGCGCGTCGCGGGCCTGGCCCAGGGCCTTGGCCAGCACGTCGGACGGGATGCCGTCGAGCTTCGTGTCCAGCTGGAGCGCGGTCACGAACTCCTTGGTGCCGGCGACCTTGAAGTCCATGTCGCCGAACGCGTCCTCGGCGCCCAGGATGTCGGTCAGCGCGACGTACTCCGTCTTGCCGTCGACCTCGTCGGACACCAGGCCCATGGCGATGCCGGACACCGGCGCCTTCAGCGGCACACCGGCGTTGAGCAGCGACATCGTCGAGGCGCAGACCGAGCCCATCGACGTGGAGCCGTTCGAGCCCAGCGCCTCGGACACCTGGCGGATCGCGTAGGGGAACTCCTCGCGCTTGGGCAGCACGGGCGTGAGCGCCCGCTCGGCCAGCGCGCCGTGGCCGATCTCGCGGCGCTTCGGCGACCCGACGCGGCCGGTCTCACCGGTGGAGAACGGCGGGAAGTTGTAGTGGTGCAGGTAGCGCTTGTGCGTCTCCGGGGACAGCGAGTCGATCTGCTGCTCCATGCGCAGCATGTTCAGCGTGGTGACACCCAGGATCTGGGTCTCGCCGCGCTCGAACAGCGCCGAGCCGTGCGCCCGCGGGATGACCTCGACCTCGGCCGACAGCGACCGGATCTCGGTGAGGCCGCGGCCGTCGATGCGGACCTTGTCGCGCAGGATGCGCTGGCGGACCAGCTTCTTGGTCAGCGAGCGGAACGCGGCGCCGACCTCCTTCTCGCGACCCTCGAACTGCTCGGCCAGCTTCTCCAGCACCGACGCCTTGATCTCGTCGGTGCGGGACTCGCGCTCCTGCTTGCCCGCGATGGTCAGCGCCTGGGACAGCTCGCCCGCCGCGGCCTGCTCGACGGCCTCGAAGGCGTCGGTCTGGTAGGCCGGGTAGGTCGGGAAGTCGCCGGTGGCCTTCGCGGCGACCCGCGCCAGCTCGGCCTGCGCCTCGCACAGCGACGCGATGAACGGCTTGGCGGCCTCCAGACCGGCGGCCACCACCTCCTCGGTGGGCGCCTGCGCGCCCTCGCCGACCAGGTCGATCACGCGCTCGGTGGCCTCGGCCTCGACCATCATGATCGCGACGTCCTCACCGACGATGCGACCGGCGACGACCATGTCGAACACGGCCTTCTCCAGCTGCTCGTGCGTGGGGAACGCCACCCACTGGCCCTCGATCAGCGCCACCCGGACGCCGCCGATGGGGCCGGAGAACGGCAGGCCCGCGAGCTGCGTGGACGCGGACGCGGCGTTGATCGCCACCACGTCGTACAGGTCCTGCGGGTTCAGGCTCATCACCGTGATGACGACCTGGATCTCGTTGCGCAGACCGTCCACGAAGGACGGGCGCAGCGGGCGGTCGATCAGGCGGCAGGTCAGGATCGCGTCGGTCGACGGGCGACCCTCGCGGCGGAAGAACGAGCCGGGGATGCGGCCCGCCGCGTACATGCGCTCCTCGACGTCCACCGTGAGGGGGAAGAAGTCGAAGTGCTCCTTGGGGTGCTTCGACGCCGTGGTGGCCGACAGCAGCATGGTCTCGTCGTCCAGGTAGGCGACGACGCTGCCGGCGGCCTGGCGGGCCAGGCGGCCGGTCTCGAAGCGGATGGTGCGGGTGCCGAACCGACCGTTGTCGATCACAGCGGAAGTCTCGTGGACCTCGAATTCCGTCATGCGGAAAACTCCTCGTCGTGCGGGCCGCAGCGCGCTCGGGTGCGGGATCGCGGTTCGGACGAGGCCGGTCTTCGATCGAAGTCCCCTGGTCATCTCCACTGCCAGGGGGCCACTACCGAGGACCGGCGAACTGTCGTCCCGTGCGCCGCGCTTACGTCCCTCGTCTTTGTTGTCTTGTTCTTACCTAAGCCGAAGGGGGAGTGATCGTCGTGATCACTCCCCCCCGGCACGTCTCACCTGCGCAGACCGAGGCGACCGATCAGGTCGCGGTAGCGCTGGATGTCCACCTTCTGGAGGTAGTTGAGCAGCCGGCGGCGACGGCCGACCAGCAGCAGCAGACCACGACGCGAGTGGTGGTCGTGCTTGTGCTTCTTCAGGTGCTCGGTCAGGTCGGCGATGCGCTTGCTCAGCAGCGCGACCTGGGCCTCGGCGGAGCCGGTGTCCGTGTCGTGGACGCCGTACTCGGCGAGGATGGTCTTCTTCTCAGCGGTGGAGAGTGCCACGTTCCTGCTTCCTGGTTCTCGTCTTCCCGTGCCGTGGGGCCCCGCTCGCGCGAGGTAGTCGGTACTGGCCGCCACGGACCGCAGCCAGACCCAACTGTCGAGGTTACCAGTAGTGGCGAACGACTACCCGTTCGGCTCGTCCGGCGTGCTCAGCGGCACCCGGTCGAGGACGGTGTAGCCCCCGGTCGGGCCGCTGCGCACCAGGGCCACCTCGGTCGGCGTCCACTCGCGACCGGTGAAGTCGACCACCGGCAGGACCCCGCCGCGGGCGACCGTCAGGTGTGGACGCCAGTCGGCCCGCACGCCCGCCGCGCGCGCGAACCCGGTCAGGTCGCCCTCGACGCCGATCCACAGCACGTTCGCGAAGTGCCCGCCGCCCCGCAGCCGCAGCACCGGCGCGGCCAGTCCCCGCAGGCCCGCGAGCTGGGTCGCCGGGTCCGGCTCGGCCGCGCCGAAGAACCCCACCGTCACGTGGTAGCGATTCGGGTCGGTCCAGCGCAGCGCCGGGTGGGCGCGGCGCACCGGCCGCAGCGCCTCGTGCAGCTCGGCCACCACCGGCTCGGGCGGGAAGAGCGCGGAGAAGGTGTTCCGCTGTCCGGACCGCCGTGTTCACGGTGTTCACGTCGTTCGTTCGTCGTTCATTTCGTCCGCTTTGTCGTTCGTGTCGTTCGTTTGTCGTTCAGGGTGTTCAGTCGCGTTCCTTCGCGGCGCGGCGCAGCAGCTCCGCCAACGCCGGGAAGTCCTCGCCCAGCACGTCGGCGGCCTGCGACAGCTCGCGGCGGTCGGCCAGGCGGCGCAGGAACGGGAACACCACGGCCTCGTGGTCGGCCAGGTTCACCGGCAGCGACTCGCGGCTCACCGTGGGCTTCGAGTCGCGGACCTCGTCCAACGCGCGCTGGAGCGCCTCCGGGGCACCGGTGGCCACGTCGGGGGTGAGGACCTTGCGCTCCAGCATGATCATCCGCGCCAGCACCGACGGGTTGCCGATCTTCGCGCGGCGACCGCTCATGACCTGGCTGAGCATCGGGGCGCTGATCCCCAGGACGTCGGCGAGCTGTGCCTGGGAGACGTTGAACGCGACCACCAACCGGCGCACCCGGTCGCCCAAGGGCTCCCCGTACCACTCGCGCTGCAACGCGAGGTTGCGCTGGACGATCTTGTGGTCCTCCACCTGCGCCTCTCCCTAGCCCGCTCGACGTGACAGCATCTTGCCAGGCCGACCCCCGCGACAAGGGTGGTTCCACCCACCTGGTTCAACCGTCACAGCCGCTCTTCGGCCACCAGGACGTCGCGGGCCACGGCCACGTCGCGGTGCATCTGCTCCAGCAGCGCGTCGACCGCGTCGAACTTCTCCATGCCGCGCAGGCGTTCCACGAAGTCCAGCGCCACCCGCTGGCCGTAGAAGTCCTCGTCCACGTCGAGCACGTACGCCTCGACGCGCCGCTCCCGGCCCGAGAAGGTCGGGTTCGTGCCCACGCTCACCGCCGCCCGCAGCCGCTCCCCGTCGCCGCGGACGAACCAGCACGCGTACACGCCGTCCGCGGGCACCGCCGCGAAGCGGGTCGTGGACAGGTTCGCAGTCGGGAAGCCCAGCTCCTTGCCCCGGCCGTCGCCGCGCACCACGATGCCCTCCAGCCGGTGCGGCCTGCCCAGCGCGTGCGCGGCGGCCGCCACGTCACCCGCGTCGATGCACGCCCGGATGTAGGTCGACGAGTACGTCACCCCGTCATCGGTCACCAGATCCGCCCCCTCAGTCACGAAGCCGAACCGCTTGCCCAACGTGCCCAGCAGGTCGACGTTGCCCGCGGCCTTGAAACCGAACGTGAAGTTCTCGCCGACCACCACGGCCGTCGCGTGCAGCCGCTCCACCAGGATCTCGTGCGCGAACTCGTCCGCGGGCATCCGGGACACCTCGGGGGTGAACGGGATGACGCAGAAGACGTCCGCGCCCAGCCCCTCGACGAGCTCGGCGCGGCGGTGCAGGCTGGTCAGCTGCGCGGGGTGGCTGCCCGGGCGCACCACCTCGGCGGGGTGCGGGTCGAACGTCATGACGACGCTCGGCACCCCCTTCGCCGTCGCCAGGTCCACCGCGCGGCCGATCAGCGCCTGGTGGCCCCGGTGGACGCCGTCGAACACGCCGATCGTCACGACGCAGCGGCCCCAGCCGCCCGGAAGGAGGTCGAGCCCTCGCCAGCGTTGCACGCGGCAAGCGTACGGGGCGGGCCCCGGGCTACGGGTTGGGGTTGACGTCCCGTCCGGCCTGGTAGACCGTGCCGCCGTCGCGGGCGACCGCGTTCTGGTTGATCGTCGTGGGCGAGTTGACGGTGACCGAGCCCAGGTTCCCGGCCTGCACCACGCCACCGTGCACCGTGCCGCTGATCGTGTTGTGCACCGAGGGCTCCCGACGAGCCCGCTCCGGTCGCTCCGACCGCTCCGACCGGGGCGGCGTGGCGGCGCCCTGCTCGGCCGGCCTGGCGTGCGGCTGCTGCTGCATCCGCAGGGTGATCGCCACGCCCAGCACGGTGAGCAGCACGACCACCACCCAGGCCAGCGGGTCACCGGCCGCGTCGGTGGCCACGTTGATGGCCACACCGGTAGCCGAAGTAACCCCACCCGCCGCCGCGGGCAACACCCATCGCGCCATGTGCCCCACGGTAGGTCCGGGAAGCCGAACGCGGAACCGCTATCGGCGGAGAGCGGCCAGGAGGCTTCGCGTTCACCGGAACCGGTGAACGGTGCAACGAGGGACAACCCCGACCGCATTTCTTCCGTTAGCCGGAGGAACACGGCACAGCGGCGGCAGGAGCGGGCGACGCCACGAGCCGGGCCGCGGGAGCGAGCAGGAGGCGCGCCCGGTGGGGTCGGTCGGGCTGGGCCGGGTTGGGCGGGCTCGGGCGGACGCTCGGGCGGGCTCGGGCGGCCTCGGGCGGGTGGGGCGGCCTCGAGCGGGTGGGGCGGCCTCGAGCGGGTGGGGCGTTCGGGGTGGGGTCAGTCCGCGGGGGTGAGGACCACCAGGGGCTTGGCGATGGGGCCTTCGTCCTTCGCCAGGGCCACGACGTGGCCGTCCGGGCCGAAGACGCCGTACGTGCCGTCCAGGCCACCCGCGGGGAGGCGTTGACCGTGGGAGAGGGCCACGGCTTCCCTCGGGGCGATCTCGCGGCGCGGGAAGGCCGTGGACACCGCCGCGTCCAGGTCCAGGGACAGGCCGGGGGTGTCCTCCAGCTGCTGGAGGGTCTTGGCGACCCGCAGGTCGAAGGGGCCGACCCTGGTGCGGCGGAGGTTGGCGAGGTGGCCGCCCACGCCCAGGTCCGCCCCCAGGTCGCGGGCCAGCGCGCGGACGTACGTGCCGGACGAGCACTCGACCATCACGTCGATCTCGGTGGCCTCGCCCTCCCGCCGGATGCCCAGCACGTCGAAGCGGTGCACGGTGACCGGGCGGGCCGGGATGTCGACGACCTCGCCGTCGCGCACCCGCGCGTAGGCGCGCTTGCCGTCGATCTTCACGGCGCTCACGGCGCTCGGCACCTGCTGGATGGCACCGGTCAGCTTGGCGACGCCCGCGCGGATGGCGTCTTCCGGGACCTCGGACGCGTCGGCGCTCGACACGACCTCGCCCTCGGCGTCGTCGGTCGTGGTGGACGCGCCCAGGCGGATCGTGGACAGGTACGCCTTGCTGTCGAGCGCGAGGTGGCCGAGGAGCTTCGTGGCGCGCTCGATGCCCAGCACGAGCACACCGGTCGCCATCGGGTCGAGCGTGCCCGCGTGCCCGACCTTGCGGGTGCCGAGGATGCGGCGGACCTTGGCGACCACGTCGTGGGAGGTCATGCCGTCGGGCTTGTCGACGACGACGAGGCCGGGCGCTACGGGCGGACGGGACGGGCGAGGAGATGCGGGCACGAGCGGACATCTTAGGCGTCGGCCAGGACGTCCCAGCGCCGGCGACGCAACTGCACCGGCACGGTCTCCCCCCGGTCGAGGGCGGCGAACACGGCGGCCCGCGCGCGGCGCCACCAGACGACCGTGCGCCACACGCCGACCAGCAGCACGGCGACCACGGACAGGAACGCGACCCGGTAGGCGTCGGGCGCCGGGGTGGACGCGGTGACGTCGAGCAGGACGCCCACGGCGAGCGCGGTGAACGTGATGGCGCCGAACCCGCCGACGTTGGCGACGCCGGTGGCGGTGCTGACGCGGTGCAGCGGGTTGTAGTCGCGGACGAGCGCGAAGGCGACGCCGGACACGGGGTTGCCGATGGCGAGCAGGGCGAAGACCGCGTAGAGGACGGGGGTGGGCAGCACGCCGCCGGGCCAGCCGAGCAGCACGGCCCAGCACAGGACGGCCACGCCGAGGTAGGCGCCGACGATGGGCATGCGCCACTCGGGGTGGCGGGCGATGACGGTGCCCATGACGGGTCCGGCGACGACGGCGACCACGACGAGGGTGCTGAGCACGGCGGACGCGGCGGGGCGGGTGAGGCCCTGCGCTTCGACGAGGTACGGGAAGCCCCAGAGCAGGCCGAGCAGGGCGGGGGTGGACATGGAGGTGAAGTGGACCCAGAAGCCGAGGCGGGTGCTGGGTTCGCGCCACGCGGTGGCGACGCGCGGGCCGAGGGTGCGCAGCGGCACGGGTTCGGCGGCGGGTTGGGGCACGCCGTCGGGTACCTCGCGGACGCGCCAGGCGACGACGGTCGAGTAGCCGGCGGTGGCGATGCCGGCGATGAGGAACGTCGCGGTCCAGCCGGTGTTCTCCAGGAGGAGGGTGAGCGGGACGGTGGCGACGAGGTTGCCCGCGCCGCCGAGGGCGGCGGACAGGGTCATGACGACGGTGAAGCGGCGGGGCGGGAAGTGGGCGGCGGCGAGCCGCAGCACGCTGACCCAGGTCATGGCGTCGCCGATGCCGAGGACGGCGCGGGCGGCGAGGCCGACGGGGTAGGAGGAGGCGAGGGCGAACAGGACCTGCCCGGTGCCCATGAGCAGTGTGGCGGCGGTGAGGACGCGGCGTGGTCCGAAGCGGTCGACGAGGAGGCCGGTGGGGATCTGCATCAGCGCGTAGAGGCCGATCTGGAGCACGGTGAACGTGCTGAGCGCGGCGGGTCCGACGGAGAACCGCTCGGACGCCTCCAGGCTGGCGACGCCGAGCGAGGTGCGGTGGAACAGTGCGGCGACGTAGACGGCGACGGCGGTTGACCAGATCAGCCACCCTTGTTTCGTGGCGCGATCGACCGGCAAGGGACGACTCCTCGTAGACCGTGCGGCGGCACTCCCAGTATCGAGAAACAGTTGCCTTGTGTTAACGATTCCCGCACGTGCCCCTCACCACACCGGACCGGGGTCGGCCGCCGCGCCTCACCGCACGGCGCCGACCCTGGCCCACTCACCGGAACGGGTGCGCGCCAGCACGGCGACCAGCCGCAGCACCATGAACGCGGTCAGGCCGGTCCAGATGCCGACGAGCCCCCAGCCGAACGCGTGGGACGCCCACACCAGCGGCAGGAAGCCGAGGGCGGCGGAGGCGAGGGTGGCGGTGCGCAGGAACCCGGCGTCGCCCGCCCCGAGCAGCACGCCGTCGAGGGCGAACACGACGCCGGCGACGGGTTGGAGGGCGACGAAGAACCACCAGGCGTGCGGGATCTCGTCGAGGACGAGCCGGTCGGTGGTGAACACCAGGGGCAGCGGCCCGGACAGCGCCGCGAACAGGACGCCGAGCAGCACGCCGAACACCAGCCCGTAGCCGGTGACCTGCCAGGCGAACCGGCGGGCCTGGGCGCGGCGGCCCGCGCCGAGGGCCGCGCCGACGATGGACTGGGCGGCGATGGCGAGCGAGTCGAGGACGAGCGCGAGGAACGTCCACAGCTGGAGCACGACCTGGTGCGCGCCGACGGCGGCGACGGAGGTGCGGGCGGCGACGGACGCGGCGGACAGGAAGCACGCCTGGAACGCGAGGCTGCGCAGCACGAGGTCGCGGCCGAGGCCGAGCTGGGCGCGCATGCGGCGCGGGTCGGGCCGCAGGGTGACGTGCTCGGCGCGCAGGGCGTTGCCGAAGAGGGCGGCGGAGAGGAACTGCGCGATGACGTTCGCGATGGCCGAGCCCTCCAGGCCCCAACCGGCGACGTGCACGAACAGGGGGCACAGGACGGCCGAGATGCCGTTGCCGACGAGCACGTAGCGCAGTGGTCGGCGGGTGTCCTGCACGCCGCGCATCCACCCGTTGCCGGCCATGGTGACCAGCACGAACGGCGCGCCGAACAGGGCGATGCGCAGCCAGGCGACGGCGTTGTCGGCGACGTCGCCGGGGCCGGCGAGGAGGTGCGCGGCGGGGACGGCGAGGAGCTGTCCGAGCACGATCACGAGCGCGCCGACGGTGAGCGCGAGCCAGGTGGCCTGCACGCCCTCCTCGACGGCCTCGGTGCGGCGGCCGGCGCCGAACAGGCGGGCGGCGCGGGCCGTGGTGCCGTAGGAGAGGAAGGTGAGCTGGGTGGCGACCTGGGTGAACAGGACGCCGCCCAGGGCGAGGCCGGCGAGGGGCAGTGCGCCCAGGTGGCCGACGACGGCGGTGTCGACCAGGACGTAGAGGGGCTCGGCGGCCAGGACGACCAGGGCGGGGGCGGCCAGGCCGATCACGCGGCGCGCGGGGACGCGATCGGCGTCCTCGTCGGGGTCCGGCGCGGTGTTCACGTTGTTCAGGGTCGTGTTCGCGGTGTTCGCGGTGTTCAGCGTGTCCGGGCCGGTGTTCGGCGTGTTCGGACCGGTGTTCGGGGTCGTGCTCGCGGTGCTCGGCGTGTCCGGGCCGGTGTTCGGTGGGGTGTCGTCGGTCATCGACCCGCTACCTCGGCCAGCGCCTCCCGCAGCCGCTGGAGCACGGCGTCGGCCGGTCCGGTCGCGGTGAAGCCCGCGGCGAGGCGGTGGCCGCCGCCGCCGAGGAGGTGGGCGACCTCGCGGACGTCCACCCGGCTCACCGCGCGCAGCGACACCGACCACGTGGCGGGCCGCAGCTCCTTCAGCACGGCCGCCACCTCGGCCTCGGCGGTGGTGCGCACCAG
Organism: Saccharothrix sp. DSM 118769; assembly: GCF_052936295.1. NCBI lineage: Bacteria > Bacillati > Actinomycetota > Actinomycetes > Pseudonocardiales > Pseudonocardiaceae > Saccharothrix > Saccharothrix sp. DSM 118769. The sequence goes on from NZ_CP193627.1 coordinate 8,272,495, forward strand.
GTCGACGACGCTCTCGACCTCCTCGGGCCGCAGCCCGGCGGCGTCGTCGAGCGTCACGACGGCGTGCACGAACCCGAGCCCGCCGGCGGCGTCCGGCTCCAGCCGCGCCCCGCGCAGCACGGTCGACAGCATCCCCAAGTAGCCGAACGGGTGGGAGTCCATGAGCGGCCGGGAGACGGCTTCGGCGTCGACGCCCGCGGCGAGCAGCCGGGCCGCGACCCGGTGCGTGGACGCCGACGCGTGCCGGAACGAGCGGGTGTCGGTCACCAGTCCCGCGTAGACGCAGCGGGCGATGGGTTCGTCCAGTTCGACGCCCAGTTCGTCGAGCAGCCGCAGCACGACGACCGCGGTGGCCTCGGCGCGGTCGTCGACGACGTTGACGTGCCCGAACCGGGGGTTGGACACGTGGTGGTCGAGCACGACGACCACGCCGGCGGTCCGCACGCGGTCGCCGAGCGGGCCGAGCCGGCCGACGCTGCCGGCGTCCAGGGCGACGAGGACGGGTGGCGCGGCGGGCACCTCGGAGGCGGGCACGAGGAGGCCGGCGACGTCCAGGTCGCGCAGGGTCTCGGGCACCTCGTCGGGTGCGCCGAACGACACCCGCGTGGTCACGCCGCGGCGGTGCAGGGCCAGGCCGAGCGCCAGGGCGCTGCCGAGCGCGTCCGCGTCGGGGTTGACGTGGGCGAGCAGCGTGACGTCGCCGGCGGAGGACAGGACGCGGGCGGCGGCGGCGAGGTCGGCGGCGATGTCGGGGGCGGGGCCGGCGGGGTCGCCGGTGGGGTCGTTGTGCACAGCCGGAACGCTAGTCGGCGCGGCCCGGGTGGACTCCAGTCGGCATCCTCCCGGACCGCGCCGGTCACAGCTCCGCCCGCCCCGGTGTCCCGGAGGGGCGGCTGGTGCCTACTCGCCGTCCTCGGTCTCGCGCGGCGGCTTGTACGGGTCGGGCTCACCGGCGGGTTCGGCGCCGGACGCGATGCGCGCCACCTCGGCGTCCGCCTCGCGCGCCCTGGCCAGCAGCTCGTCCATCCGCCGCGCCTCGTCGGGCACGGTGTCGGTGATGAACGTCAGCGTGGGGGTGAACCGCACGCCGGTCTGCTGGCCGACCATGGTGCGCAGCACGCCCTTGGCCTTCTCCAGCGCCGCCGCGGCGCCCGCGAGGTCCGGCTCGGAGTCCAGCTTCTCGCCGAGCACGGTGTAGTAGACCGTGGCGTCGTGCAGGTCGCCCGTCACGCGGGTGTCGGTGATGGTGACGCGGGCCAGCCGCGGGTCCTTCACCTGGTGCTCCAGCGCGGAGGCCACGATCTGCGAGATCCGCTTGGCCAGCTTGCGAGCCCGTGCCTGGTCGGCCACGGCGCTCCCTCCTTCAGTCGTCCTCCGGCCCGACGAGCCTGTGGCGGGCGGAGAGCAGTTCCAGTTCGGGTCGTCCGGCGACGAGCCGTTCGCAGGCGTCCAGGACTTCCCTGACATGCTCGGCGTCGGCGGCGACCACCGCCACTCCGATCAACGCGCGGCGGTGCAGGTCCTGGTGGCCGGCCTCGGCGGCGGACACCTCGAACCTGCGCCGCAGTTCGGCCACGACGGGCTTCACCACGGACCGCTTCTGCTTCAACGAGTGGACGTCGCCGAGCAGCACGTCCAGCTCAAGGGCACCGACGAACAGGGGTCATCACCACGGGGTATCTCGAAGGGGTGCGGGGTCGTCCCGGAGGACGACCCCGCACCTCCTGTCCGGAGACGGTCAGGCGCGCGGCTTCTCGCGCATCTCGAACGTCTCGATGACGTCACCGACCTTCAGGTCGGCGTAGTTGCCGAGCGTCAGACCGCACTCGTAGCCCTCGCGGACCTCGGTCGCGTCGTCCTTGAACCGCCGCAGCGAGCTGATCGGCAGGTTCTCCTGGACGACGTTGTTGTCGCGCAGCAGGCGGGCCCGCGCGTTGCGGCGGATCTCGCCCGAGAGCACGAGGCAACCGGCGATCGTGCCGACCTTGGAGGACTTGAAGACCTCGCGGACCTCCGCGCGGCCCAGCTGGACCTCTTCGTACTCCGGCTTGAGCATGCCCTTGAGGGCCTGCTCGATCTCGTCGATCGCCTGGTAGATCACCGTGTAGTAGCGGACGTCGACACCCTCGCGGTTCGCGAGCTCGGTCGCCTTGCCCTCGGCCCGGACGTTGAAGCCCAGGACGATGGCGGAACCGGCGACGGCGAGGTTGATGTCGCCCTCGGTGATGCCACCGACGCCGCGGTGGATGACCCGCAGCTCGACGTCGTCGCCGACCTCGATCTTCATGAGCGCGTCTTCCAGTGCCTCGACGGTACCGGAGTTGTCGCCCTTGATGATCAGGGTGAGGGCGCTGGTCTCCTTCAGCGCGGCGTCCAGGTCCTCCAGGCTGACGCGCTTCCGCTTCGCCGCGTTCATGGCGTTGCGGTTGCGGGCCTGGCGGCGCTCGGCGATCTGCCGGGCCACCCGGTCCTCCTCGACCACGAGGAACGTGTCACCCGCACCGGGCACCGAGGTGAGGCCGATGACCTGCACCGGGCGCGACGGGGTCGCGACGGTGACGTCCTCGCCGTGCTCGTCGACCATGCGGCGCACGCGGCCGTAGGCGGCGCCCGCCACGATCGAGTCGCCCACGCGGAGCGAACCGCGCTGCACCAGCACCGTGGCGACCGGACCGCGACCGCGGTCGAGGTGCGCCTCGATGGCGACGCCCTGCGCCTCCATCTCGGGGTTGGCGCGCAGGTCGAGCGACGCGTCGGCGGTCAGCAGGATCGCTTCCAGCAGGCCGTCGATGTTGATGCCCTGCTTCGCCGAGATGTCGACGAACATGGTCTCGCCGCCGTACTCCTCGGCGACCAGCCCGTACTCGGTGAGCTGCTGGCGGATCTTGGCGGGGTTGGCCCCCTCCTTGTCGATCTTGTTGACCGCGACCACGATCGGCGCGTTGGCCGCCTGGGCGTGGTTGATCGCCTCCACCGTCTGCGGCATGACGCCGTCGTCGGCCGCCACCACGATGACCGCGATGTCGGTCGAGTTCGCACCACGTGCACGCATGGCGGTGAACGCCTCGTGACCCGGGGTGTCGATGAAGGTGATGAGGCGCTCGTTGCCCTCCAGCTCCGTGTTCACCTGGTAGGCGCCGATGTGCTGGGTGATGCCACCCGCTTCGCCCTCGGCCACCTTCGCGGTGCGGATCGTGTCGAGCAGTCGCGTCTTGCCGTGGTCGACGTGACCCATGACGGTGACGACCGGCGGGCGGATCTCGAGGTCCTCCTCGCCGCCGGCGTCGTCGCCGTAGGTGATGTCGAACGTCTCCAGCAGCTCGCGGTCCTCCTCCTCGGGGGACACGACCTGCACGGTGTAGTTCATCTCGGAGCCGAGCAGCTCCAGGATCTCGTCGGACACGGACTGCGTCGCGGTGACCATCTCGCCGAGGTGGAACAGCACCTGCACCAGCGAGGCCGGGTTGGCGTTGATCTTGTCGGCGAAGTCGGTCAGCGAGGCACCGCGGGGCAGGCGGATCGTCTCGCCGTTGCCCTTGGGCAGGCGGACGCCGCCGACCGACGGCGCCTGCATGTTGTCCATGTACTCCTGGCGCTTCTGGCGCTTGGACTTGCGCCCGCGCCGCGCCGGACCACCGGGGCGACCGAAGGCGCCCGCGGCACCGCCGCGACCACCGGGGCCACCGCCACCGGGACGACCGCGGAAGCCGCCGCCGCCACCGCCGGCCGGGGCACCGCCGCCGCCACCGGGGCGGAAACCGCCACCGCCGGCGCCACCGCCGCCACCGCCACCGGGGCGGAAGCCACCGCCACCGCCGCCACCGCCGCCACCGGGACCGCCGCGGAAGCCGCCGCCGCCGCCACCGCCACCGGGACGACCGCCGCCGCCACCGGGACCGCGGCCACCGCCGGCACCACCGGGGCCGCCGCCGGGACGACCGCCACCGCCACCGGGGCGGGGACCGGCCGGACGACCGGGCATCATGCCCGGGTTCGGCCTGGGCGGCATGTTGCCGGGGTTGGGCCGGGGGCCACCGGGGCCACCGGAACCACCCGGACGGGGACCGGCCGGACGCGGGTCACCGGGCTTGGGACCGGTGGGCCGCTCGGAGCGGTCGCCGCCGCCGGGGGTCTGCGGGCGCGGGCCCTGCGGACGCGGCGCGGGAGCGCCACCACCGACGCCGAACGGGTTGTTGCCCGGGCGCGGCGGCCGGGCACCGGCGGGCTTGGGGGCCTGCGGGCGCGGCGGGACCACGGACGGGGGGTTCTGCGCCGCGGCGGGTTGCTGCTGCTGGGGCGCGGGGCGCGGACCGGGACGCGGGCCGGCGGGCCGGGAGGCCTGCGGCTGCTGGGTCGGCGCCGGGGCCTGGGCCGGCTGCTGGGTCGACGCGGCGGCCGGGGCCGGGGCCGGGGGGGCCACCGGGGGCTTCGGCTGCTGGGTCGGCTGCTGCACCGGGGCCGCGGCGGGAGCCGGGGCCGGCTGCTGGGCCGGCGCGGCGGCCGGGGCCGGGGTCGCGGGCTTCGCCGCGGGCGGCTTCGGGGCCATCGGCTTCGGACCGGGCACGGGGCGCGGGCCGGGCTTGCCGGCGGGCACGCCGGGGCGCGGGGCGTCGCCGCCGCCGTTGGTCGCGGGGACCTGCGGCTTCGGCGGTGCCGGACGGGCGCCGGACGACTTCGGCTTGGAGTCGTTCTTGGCGTAGGCGTCGCGCAGTCGCCGGGCCACGGGGGCCTCGACGGTGCTGGACGCGGACTTCACGTACTCGCCCTGGTCGGCGAGCTTGGTCAGCAGTTCTTTACTCGTGACACCGAGCTCTTTGGCGAGCTCGTGCACGCGGGCCTTGCCTGCCACTGCACTCCTCTGTGAGGGAGGCCGGCGGCAGTCCCGTCGACCTCGTCTTATCGTCGCGCGTTCATGTCTTCAGCTTCACGGCTGACTCATGACGGGTCGACCTGCTTCCTTGCTTCCTGCTGGTCACGGGGCGATCCCGCGACCTCCTGGCGGTGCTGCTCGAAGTGTTCCCGCAAGCCTTCGACGTCGAGCGGACCCTGGACCCGGAAGGCCCTGGGGAACGCCCGTCGCTTCTCCGCGTTGCGGAGGCAGTCCGGATCGGGGTGCAGCCATGCTCCCCGCCCCGGCAACCGTCGGCGCGTGTCCGGGACAACCGTCCCGTCCACGACCACCACGCGCAGCAGCTCGGAGGGCAACGCCCGGGAGCGGCACCCTATGCACGTGCGGACCGGGCCGTAGGGCGTTGAACCGCCGTTCGGCATGAGGTCGTCGTGCGTGGAAACCGATCCCCGACGTTGAACCACTGAGAAGTCTATCCCCTAATGCCTATTCAGCCGAACCGGACGTCGCCGCACCCGCCGGAGCAGCGCCTCCGGGCTCCGCGTCGGAGCGGATGTCGATGCGCCAACCGGTCAGCCGGGCGGCCAGCCGGGCGTTCTGGCCCTCCTTGCCGATGGCGAGGGAGAGCTGGAAGTCCGGCACGACGACCCGCGCCGTCTTGGCGCGTTCGTCGAGCACCCTGACGGAGACAACCTTCGCAGGCGACAGGGCATTCCCGACGAACGTGGCGGGGTCGTCCGAGTGGTCGATGATATCGATTTTCTCGCCCGCGAGCTCGCTCATGACGTTGCGCACACGGGCGCCCATCGGGCCGATGCAGGCGCCCTTGGCGTTCACGCCGGAGACCGTGGAGCGGACCGCGATCTTCGAACGGTGACCTGCCTCACGTGCCACCGCGGGGATCTCCACGGTGCCGTCCGCGATCTCCGGGACCTCCAGCGCGAAGAGCCTGCGCACGAGGTTCGGGTGGGTGCGGGAGAGGGTGATCTGCGGGCCGCGCTGGCCGCGGGACACGCCCACGACGTAGCACTTGAGCCGCGAGCCGTGCTCGTAGGACTCCCCGGGCACCTGCTCGGCCGGGGGCAGCACGCCCTCGGTGTCGCCGACCTGGACGACCACCATGCCGCGGGCGTTCGCGCGGGCGTCGCGCTGCACGACGCCGCCGATGATCTCGCCCTCCTTGGCGGAGAACTCGCCGAAGGTGCGCTCGTGCTCGGCGTCGCGCAGGCGCTGGAGGATCACCTGGCGGGCGGTGGTGGCGGCGATGCGGCCGAACCCCTCGGGGGTGTCGTCCCACTCCTCGGCCACCGAGCCGTCCGGGTTGAGCTCCTGGGCGAGCACGCGGACCACGCCGTTCTTGCGGTCGATCTCGACGCGCGAGTGCGAGTGGTGGCCGTCGGTGTGCTTGTAGGCGGTGAGCAGGGCGGTCTCGATGGCTTCCAGGACCGTGTCGAAGGGGATGTCCTTGTCCCGTTCGATCGCCCTGAGAGCGGCGATGTCGACGTTCACTCCGACTCCTCCTTCAGGTGCTTGCCCTCCAGGAGCGCGAGCTCCTCGACGGGCGGTTGCTTGAACTCCACTTCCACGGCGGCGCGCTCGATCGTCGAGTACTCGACGCGGCGCAGCTCGCCCTTGACCAGCAGCACGACCCCGGTGTCGTCCGCGTCGCCGACCCGGCCGAACCACTCGACCTGGTCGGGTTGCTTGACCTTCACCAGGCGCAAGCGGTTGCGCTTCCAGTGGCGCGGCCTGGTCAGCGGGCGGTCGGCGCCCGGCGAGGTGACCTCAAGCGTGTACGGGCCGGCGATGAGGTGCTCGTTCGCGTCGAGGGCGGCGGACACGGCGCGGCTCGCCTGGGCCACCTCGTCCAGCCCGATCCCCTCGTCGCCGTCGACGACCACCTTCACCAGCCTGCGACGCCCAGCCTGGTTCACGTCGAGCAGTTCGAGGTCGAAGCCGATGGCCTCGACCGCCTCCCGCACGACGGGGGTTAGCTGCGCGGCGAGTTCTCCGCGCGGCGGGCTGGACACGTGGTGACTCCTCGTATTCGCGTGTGCAGGGGCAAGGGCGGAGGGCATGACTGCCCCGGTCGACGCTGCACTCGCCGGCCGTGGTCGCCCAGACTATCTGGTCCCGGCGGGGGCGCACGTCCCACGGGCGGGTGGCCGGGTGGCTCGGCGCCCCTCCCGGCTCTGGCAGGATCGGAACCCGTGATCGGTGAAACGGCGTTCAGCAGGCGGGGGGTGCTGCTGGCGGCGGTCGCGGCGCCGCTGGTGGTCGCCTGCACCCCCGAGCCCCCTCCCCCTCCGCCCCCGGACGTGCTGGAGGGGCTGGTGGAGGCCGCGCTGGCGGACGCCGCCCTGGCCGCGGCGGTCGGCGCGGCGGAGACGGCCGCGGCGCGGGCCGAGCACGCCGACCGGTTGCGCGCGGAGGTCGAGCGGGCGACGCCCCGGGTGCCGGGGTCCACGACGCCGTCCTCGCCGCCGCCCTCGGTGGCGGCGCTCGCGGGTGGGACCAGGGAGACGTTGGTGACATCGCTGCGGGCGGCGCAGAAGCAGGCGGGCGACCTGGCGGTGACGGTGGGGTCGCACCGGGTGGGGTTGGTCGCCTCGGTGGCGGCCGGGTGCGCGAGCTTGGTGGAGGCGCTGTCGTGAGCGTTGTCGTGAGCGTCGACGCGGTGCAGGACGCGTTGGGGGCCGAGCACGCGGCCGTGTGGACGTACGGGCTGGTCAGCGCGTTCATCGACCAGCAGGCGGCGGCCGTGGCGGAGGGGGCCGACGCGCACCGGGCGCGGCGGGACACCACCGAGCGGTGGTTGCGGGACCGGGCGGCGACGCCCCGGCCGCCCGCGGCGGCGTACCTGCCGCCCCAGCCGGTGGACAGCGCGGCGGCGGCCGTGGCGGCGCTGATCGCGGTGGAGACGGACGCGTGCGTGGCGTGGCGCGGGGTGCTGGAGCGGACCGACGACGGCGAGCTGCGGCGGTCGGCGCTGGACGCGTTGACCACGTCGGCGGTGCGGGCCACCCGGTGGCGCAAGGTCGCCGGGGTCGCGCCGTCGTCGATCGCGATGCCGGGCGCCGGGGTCGGCTGACCACCGGTCCCCGGAGGTCAGCCGGCGGTCAGCCGGGGGTCAGGTGATGAGGTCGTCGGCGAGGCGCATGGCGTCGAAGCTGATCTTCTTCATCAGTCGGTTGTGCTCGGCCTCGTTGGCGCCGTGCTTGAGCGAGTCCGACTCGATGATGACCAGGTCCCGGTCCTTGAGCTGGGCCGCGAAGCCGCCGTTGCCCAGGGTGGTCAGGCCCTCGACCTTCACGGCGCCGTCCTTGACCAGGTCGTTGACGTTGCCGGTGCCGTCGCGGCTGGTCAGGTCCTTGAGCTTGGTGGCGTCCTCGGCGGTCTTCATCCGCACGACCGACACCGACGTGTAGACCGTCACCCCGTCGGGGGTCTTCGTCGTGTACAGGCCGCGGGTCAGCTGCAGGCACGGGGTGGCGGTCAGGAACGCCCTGGTCTCGCCGTAGGCGTGCGACGCGCAGTCGCTGTCCTTGAGCGGTTCGGGGACCTGCGCGGAGGTGGCGAAGGTGAACTCCCCCGCCGGCGCGGACGTGGGGGCGGGCGTGCCGGTGGGTGTGTCGTCGGGCATGACCAGCAGCCACACCAGGCCGGACACCACGGCCACGCCGAGCAGGCCGGCGGCCTTCACGAGCAGGCCGCGGCGGGAGGGCCGCGGTGGTGGCGGCGGCGGTGGCGCGGGTGTGGTCAGCAGGGAGTCCAGCTGCCCGATCTCGGACGGCCGCCACAGGGGGGCGGTGTCCGAGGGGCGGATCGGGGAAATCCGCTGCGTCACCTCTTCGGGTGATTCGGGAGGAACCGACACAAAGACCCACGGTAACGGAAGGCCGTCAGCGGAGCGCTTCGAGCACCGCGTCGACGTCCTCGGCCGTGTTGTAGAGGTGGAACGCGAGGCGGACCCGGCCCGCCCGGAGGCTGGAGCGGATGCCGGCGGCGGCCAGTCGCCCGCTCGCGCCGGGGAGGTCGAGGGAGACGATGGGCGTGCTCGCCGGGGGCAGGTCCAGGGCGGTGAGCAGGGAGTTCGCCAGGGCGACGGCGTGGTCGCGGACCTCCGCGAGGTCCAGGCCGGCCAGGTAGGGCAGGGACCGGGCGGCGCCGAACTGGGCCAGCCAGACCGGGGAGAGGTCCAGGCGGCGGGCATCGGGGGCCAGGCGCAGGGGCAGGCCGTAGACGGAGGTCCAGGGGTCGTCGCCCGCGTACCAGTTGGCGGCGGCGGGGACGGTGCGGGCCAGCGCGCCCGGCGAGCAGGCCAGCCAGGCGCAGCCCCTCGGGGACAGCAGGAACTTGTAGCCGGCGGCCACCACCCAGTCGGCCCAGCCCAGGTCCAGCGGGGTCCAGCCGACCGCCTGGGTGGCGTCCAGCAGGACGGGGACGCCGGTGGCGCGGAGGGCCGCGAGGTCCACCGCCCGGCCGTCGGCGGACTGGACGACGCTCACCGCGACGAGGTCGTGGCGCGGCGCCTCGGCGGGGAGGTCGTCGAGGTCCGCTTCGGTGATCCGCAGGCCGCGGGCCGCGAAGGGGAAGGTGAGGCTGGTGAAGTCGCCCTTCGCGACGAGGACCGAGGTGGTGGGCGGGACGCTCGCGGCGACCAGGGCGACCAGCTGGGACACCGAGGCGCCGGACGCGACGCGGTCGCGGGGGACGCCGACCAGGCGGCCGAACGCCTCGCGGGCGGCGGTGACGTGGGGGTCTGCGGTGCTGCCGGTGTCCAGGCCGGTGGACCAGCGGTGGACGGCGTCGGCGACGGCGGCCGCGGTCGGCGTGGGCGGCACACCGACCGCGGCCGTGTTCAGGTAGCCGAGGGGGACGTCGAAGGTCGTTCCGAAGGCGTCGCGCACGCGGTCATCAGACGGCCTGCGGGGCGTCGGTGTCCACCGACTTCCGGGGGCGCTTGCGGCGGGCGTAGACCTGCTTGCGGACGCGGGCGACCACGGCGCCGGCCTCGTCGGTGACCGTGTTCTCGAACCAGACGAGGGCCTTGTCGCCGTCGCGGGTCAGCGCGCGGATCTCGTCGAGGCGCTCGTCGGTGAGGTGGAACTCGGCGGTGACGGTGCCCCGGCCCGGCGCGACGAACTCGATCTCGCCCGCCTTGTCCCAGACGACGTGCTCGCGGCCGAGGTGGTGCAGGACGAGCAGCATCCAGAACGGGTCGGTCATGGCGAACAGCGAGCCGCCGAAGTGGGTGCCCACGTAGTTGCGGTTCCACCGGTGCATGCGCAGGCGGACCTTGGCGCGGCGGTAGTCGTCGGACAGCTCCACGACGCGGATGCCGGCGAAGAGGAACGGCGGCCACAGGTTCATGCCCCGACGGAGGTGAGATGCCTTCACGGACCTGATGTTACCGGCGGGTAGGGCAGGATCAGTGCAGGCTGATCACGTTCTTCGTCACTGCCGCGGCCTCGTCCGAGCAGAGGAAGGCGACGACCTTCGCGACGTCCTCCGGCTGGGAGACGTCGTGCTGGGCGCGGACCGCGTCGTTGACCCAGCCGGTGTCGGTGACACCGGGCTTCACGACGTTGGACGTGACGCCGTGCGGCCACAGCTCGGCGGCGGCGGACATGGCGTAGTTGTCGAGCGCCGCCTTCGCCGCGCCGTAGGTCACCTCGCTGGGGAACCCGAGGGGACCGCCCGAGGTGAGGCCGACGATGCGGCCCCAGTTGCCGCCGCGCGCGATGTGCCGGCGGGCGAACTCGGCGATCATCAGCGCGCCCGCGCGGGCGTCCACGGCGAACTGCGCGTCGAACGCCTGGGGCGTGACGGCGCGCAGCACCCGGCCGAACCGGTCGGTCTCGGCGGCCAGGAACGTGTCCTGCACCCAGCTGGAGGCGTTGTTGACCAGGACGTCCACCGGGCCGAAGACGTGCTCGGCCACGTCGAACAGGCGGGCGGGCGTCAGCGGGTCGGCGAGGTCGGCCTCGACGGCGTGGGCCCTGCCGCCCGCCTCGGCGATGGCGGCCACGACGTGGTCGGCGTTCGACTCGCGGGCGGTGAAGTACTCGGGCGGGGTGCTCGGGTCCGGCGCCGGGGCGAAGCGCAGGAACGTGACGAGGACGTTCACCCCCCGCGCCGCGAGGGCCTTGGCCGTGGCCGCGCCGATGCCCTGGTTGGCGCCCGTGACGATCGCGGTGTGGATCACACCGGTGATCCTGCCCGACGGCCCGCGGGCGCGGCAGGCGATTTTTGGGCAGGGTGTGGGTCATGCGCAGCGAGGAGATCGAGATCCGCACCGGGTCGGACGAGGTCGTGCACGACCTCACGCGGGCGTGCGAGGAGTTCCTGGCCGACGTGGGGGGCGACGGGCTCCTGCACGTGTGGGTGCCGCACGCCACGGCGGGCCTCGCCGTGCTGGAGACCGGGGCGGGCAGCGACGACGACCTGCTGGCCGCGCTGAAGGACCTGCTGCCCGCCGACGGGCGGTGGCGGCACCGGCACGGGACGCCCGGCCACGGCCGCGACCACGTGCTGCCCGCCCTGGTGCCGCCGTACGCGACGATCCCGGTGCTGGGCGGTGTGCTCGCGCTCGGCACGTGGCAGTCGGTGTGCCTGGTGGACACCAACGTCGACAACCCCGTGCGCAAGGTCCGGCTGAGCTTCCTCCCGGGCTAGGCGCGACCTCGGGGTACGGTTCACCGGTGACTTACCCAGGTGACGGGCAGACCGGCTGGGGCGGCCAGTCCAACCAGGGCGACCAGGGTGACTGGGCCCGCCCGCAGCCGCAGGGCGGGTATCCGCAGCAGGGGCAGCAGGGCTACGGGCCGCCGCCGGAGTACGGGCAGCAGCCGGGCTACGGGCAGCAACCGGAGTACGGGCAGCAGCCGGGCTACGGGCAGCAACCGGAGTACGGGCAGCAGCCGGGCTACGGGCAGCAGCCGGAGTACGGCGGGCAGCCGGGCTACGGGCAGCAGCCGGGGTACGGCGGGCAGTACCCGCAGCAGGGGTTCGGGTCCTACGGCGGGCTCGGCGTGTTCTCCGGCGGGGACGAGCCGCCGCCGCGCAAGGACAGGACGAGGCTGTGGATCGCCGTCGGGGCGGTCGTGCTGGTGCTCGTCGGCGGCGGGCTGACGACGTACTTCCTGACCAGGTCCGGGTCCACCCCGGCCGCGCAGGCGTCGAGCGGCTCCCCCGGCCCGACGACCACGACCACGACCGCGCCCAGCACCACGAGGTCCACCGAGGCCGGGCCGTCCTGCGAGGCGGCGAAACCGGACTGGAACTGCCTGCCGGTGCCCGCCCTGTCCTACAGCTACGACGTGCCCAAGGGCTGGTCCCCGGCGGGGGGCTCGGCGAACGTCGAGGGCATGGCGGACGTGAAGCTCACCGGCCTCACGCTGACCGGCGCCTACGACTGCAAGGGCAACGGCTTCACCCGCGGCGGGGCGGGCGGCGTGGTCGTGCCCGCCGGCGACCTGGCGGCGGTGGCCGGGGACTTCGCGCAGAAGCTCGGCACCCAGTTCTACAACTCGGCCCCGCGGTTCGACGTGAAGCTCGGCGAGCCCAAGCCGGTGAAGCTCACCGGCGACGTCGTGATCGAGGGCGTGCAGGTCGACGCGACCATCACCACGTCCGGCAACGAGTGCCTGGCCACCAAGGGCGTGGTGAAGGTCCTCGTGCTCAAGGGCGACCCCGGTTTCCACGTGTTCATGGCCAACGGCGACCTGGAGGGCGGCCCCGCCGAGCCGAAGCCGCCCACCGAGGCCGACCTCCAGGCCATGGTCGACTCCGTGAAGCCGCTGGAGCGGTGAGCTACACCGGTTTCGGGGTCTACCAGCAGCCGCCGGCCCCGCGGAAGCCGAACCGGGCGCCGCTGTGGGTGGCGCTCGGGGTCGTCGGCGCGCTCGCGGTGGGCGGCGCGGTGGCGCTGGTCGTGGCGGGCACCGGCGACGAGCCCGCCGCCCCGCCGCCGTCGCCGTCGTCCCCGGCGGCCCCGGCGTGGCAGGTGGTGGAGGACTCCCGGTCCGGCCTCGCCTACGAGCTGCCGCCCGGGTGGGAGTCGCGGGGCGGCGGGTCGTCGGGGCGGATCGCGCTCGGCTCGTCGTACGTGTCACGGCCGTTCGAGTGCCGGGGCCGCTCCATGATCCAGGCCCAGGCGGTGGCCGGGTCGGTCGTCGACGACGACCCGGAACAGGTCGGCACCGAGCTGGTGCGGCGGCTCGCGACGAGCGGCTACAGCGCGGACGGCGCACCGCCCGAGGTCGGCGAACCGCGGGTCGCGGGCGACGGCGACCGGGTCGTGGTGAGCGTCGGCGTCACGCCGAAGTCCGCCAACGCCTGCTACGCGCCGAGGGCGACGATCACGGCGGTGGCGGTGCGCGACGGCGACGAGGTGGCGGTGTTCGCCCTCAACGTCGCCGAGGGCGGCCCGCACGCGGCCGAAGGACCGTCGGAGGACGACGTGGAACGCATCCTGGGGAGTGTGGAGCTGTCGTGAACACCCTGGTGCTGTGGGACATCGACCGCACCCTGGTCGACGCGGGCGGGCTCGGCGTCGACTGGTACCGGACGGCGCTGCGCGCGGCGGCCGGCCTGGACATGGTGCGCGAGCCGGACTTCGCCGGGCGCACCGAGCGCGCCATCACGCTGGAGCTGCTGGCGCTGCACGAGCTGGACGCCACCGAGGAGCTGATCGCCCGGCTGCACGACGAGCTGATCGACGCGGCGCGGCGGCAGCACGCGCTGCTGACCGAGCGCGGGCGGGCCCTGCCCGGCGCGCTGGAGGTGGTGCGGGCGCTGGCCGGGCGCGACGACGTCGTGCAGACCCTGGTGACCGGCAACCTGGTGGAGGTCGCCCGGTTCAAGCTCGCCCCGTTCGGCCTGGACGAGCACCTCGACTTCGACATCGGCGGCTACGGCACGCTGTCCGAGCACCGGCCCGAGCTGGTGCTGGAGGCGGTGCGGCTGGCGTCGGCCAAGCACGGCCGCGAGTTCCGCGCCGTGGTCGTCGGCGACACCCCGCACGACGTGGACGCCGCGCTGCGCCACGGCGCCGTCGCCGTCGGGGTGGCGACGGGCCGCAGCAGCGCGGAGGAGCTGCGGGAGGCCGGCGCGCACGTGGTGCTCGCCGACCTGTCCGACACGGACGCCGTGCTGGCGGCCGTCCTCCCCTAGCCGCTCAGGCGCCCTGGCCCCGCACGACCTCGACGAGGTGGCTCACGGCGTCGTCCACGGCCACCTCGACGCGCTCGCCGGAGCGGCGGTCCTTGACCTCGACCAGGCCGTTGGCCAGGCCGCGGCCGACGACGAGGATCGTGGGCACGCCGATCAGCTCGGCGTCGGCGAACTTCACGCCGGGGCTGGCCTTGCGGTCGTCCAGCAGCACCTTCAGGCCCCGCGCGGACAGCTCGCCGGCCAGCTTCTCGCCGCCCGCGAGGAGCGTCTCGTCCTTGCCCGCCACGACCAGGTGCACGTCGAACGGCGCCACGTTGCGGGGCCAGATCAGGCCGCGCTCGTCGTGGCTCTGCTCGGCGATGGCCGCGACCAGGCGGGACACGCCGATGCCGTAGGAGCCCATGGTGATGCGGATGGGCTTGCTGTCCGGGCCCAGCGCGTCGAGCTGGAACGCGTCGGCGTACTTGCGGCCCAGCTGGAAGATGTGCCCGATCTCGATGCCGCGCGCGGCGACCAGCACGCCCTTGCCGTCGGGCGACGGGTCGCCCTCGCGCACCTCGGCGACGTCGATCACGCCGTCCGGGGTGAAGTCGCGGCCCACGACCAGGTCCACCACGTGGTGGTCGGCCTTGTCCGCGCCGGTCACCCAGGCGGTGCCGCGCACGACCCGCGGGTCGGTCAGGTACCGCACGCCGTTGGCCTGGAGCGCGCCCGGGCCGATGTAGCCCTTGACCAGGAAGGTGTTGCGGGCGAAGTCCTTCTCGTCCAGCATCGCGACCTCGGCGGGCTCCAGCGCCGCCTCCAGGCGCTTGAGGTCCACCTCGCGGTCGCCGGGCAGGCCGATCGCCAGCAGCTCCCAGTCGCCGCCAGGGACCCTGGTCTTCACCAGGACGTTCTTGAGGATGTCCGCGGCGGTGAAGGCGCGGTCGGTGTTGGCGTTGAGGAAGTCCACCAGGGACTCGATGGTCGGCGTGCTCGGCGTGTGGTGGACCTGCGCCCCGGGCTTGGTCGCCGGGTCCTGCTCGGCGGGGGCGGGCGTGGTGACCGCCTCCACGTTCGCCGCGTAGCCGGACTCCGTGCTGCGCACGAACGTGTCCTCGCCGGTGGGCGCGACCGCCAGGAACTCCTCCGACGCCGAGCCGCCCATCGCGCCCGACGTGGCGGAGACGATCACGTACTCCATGCCGAGGCGGTCGAAGATGCGGATGTAGGCGTCGCGGTGCTGCCGGTAGGAGTGGCTCAGGCCCTCGTCGGTGAGGTCGAACGAGTACGAGTCCTTCATGACGAACTCGCGGCCGCGCAGGATGCCCGCGCGGGGGCGCGCCTCGTCGCGGTACTTCGTCTGGATCTGGTACAGCGTGACCGGGTAGTCCTTGTACGAGGAGTACTCGCCCTTCACGGTGAGCGCGAACAGCTCCTCGTGGGTGGGTCCGAGCAGGTAGTCGGCGCCCTTGCGGTCCTTGAGGCGGAAGATGTTGGGGCCGTACTCGGTCCACCGGCCGGTGGCCTCGTAGGGCTCCTTCGGCAGCAGCGCGGGGAACTGGATCTCCTGCGCGCCGAACGCGTCCATCTCCTCGCGCACGACCTGCTCGATGTTGCGCAGCACCCGCAGCCCCAGCGGCAGCCACGAGTAGCCGCCCGGCGCGACCCGCCGCACGTACCCGGCGCGGACCAGCAGCTTGTGGCTGGGGACTTCGGCGTCGGCCGGGTCCTCGCGCAGGGTGCGCAGGAACAGCGACGACATCCTCGTGATCACGGTGGGTGCTCCTCGTGGCGCTGGTTGTCCGGCAAGGGTAGTGAACGGCGTCCGCGCAGTTCCAACGGGTTCCGCCCGGCGCGGAACCCTCGCGCCCGGCCGCCGCCGGGCCGCGGTCGGCGGCGGGGCCCGGCGTTGTCGGTGGTCGGGTCTAGCGTCCCCGGGATGGGCATCGACATCGACACGATCACGATCGACACGACCGACCCGCACCGGTTGGCGGAGTTCTGGACCAGGGCGCTGGGCACGTCGGTGGAGCACGACTGGGACGGGTACCTGGTCCTCGCGCCCACCGCGGGCGGGCGGGTGCGGCTGGGCATCCAGCGGGTGGACGACCCGGTGCCGGGCAAGAACCGCGTGCACTTCGACGCCCACGTGGAGGACCGCGCGGCCGAGGTGGCGCGGCTGGTGGGGCTGGGCGCGGAGGTGGTGTCGGAGCACAGCGTGCCGGGGCTGGGCTGGACGGTGCCGGCCGACCCCGACGGCAACCGGTTCTGCGTCGGCCAGTCGGACTGAGGGCGGGGGCGCGGGGGAGCGGGTACTAGGCTGCCCGGTCGTGCTGGTGCTGCTCCCCCCGTCGGAGACCAAGGCCGTCGGTGGTGCCGGCGCGCCGCTCGACCTCGACCTGCTGTCGCACCCCGGGCTGACGCCCGTGCGGGCGAAGCTGGTGGACGCGCTGGTGGAGCTGGCGGCCGACGTGCCGGCCTGCCTGGCCGCGCTCGGGCTGTCCGAGCGGCAGGCGGGCGAGGTGGAGCGCAACGCGCGGCTGCGGGGGTCGCCGACGATGCCGGCGCTCGCCCGCTACACCGGGGTGCTGTACGACGCGCTGGCGCTCGACTCGTTCACCAAGGTCGAGCGGGCGCGGGCGTACGAGCGGCTGGCGGTGGCCTCGGCGCTGTTCGGGCTGGTCGGCGGCGGGGACCCGATCCCGGCCTACCGGTTGTCCGGCGGCAGCGCCCTGCCGTCGGTGGGTCCGCTGGGCGCGCTGTGGCGGCCCGCGCTGGAGCCCGTGCTGGCGGGTGCCGGGTTCGTGGTGGACCTGCGGTCGAGCCCGTACACCTCGCTGGCCCGGGTTCCCGACGCGGCGGTCGTGCGGGTGGTCACCGAGGGCGACGGCGGGCGGCGGGTCGCGGTCAGCCACTTCAACAAGGCCCACAAGGGCCGGCTCGCGCACGCCCTGGTGAGGTCGCGCGCCGAGCCGGGTGACCTCAGGGGGGTGGCGAAGGTCGCCGTGAAGGCCGGGCTGCGGGTCGAGGTGACCGGGCCGGGGACGGCCGACCTGGTGGTCTGAGCCGGGGCCGGCCGCGCTGAGCCGGGTCGTGCTGAGCCGGGTCGCGCCCGGCCCGGGGCTAGCAGGAGCAGGCGACCTGCGCGGAGCTGGTGGTCCGGGTCCGGGGAGCGGGCCGGGCGGGTTCCGTGCGCACGGCGGCGGCGCGCAGGTCGGCGCGCAGGCGGACCAGGTCGCGGTCGTCCACGTCGGTGCTGCCGGCCAGGTGGGCGCGGTGGGTGGTGTGGTTGCGCTCCAGGCCGTAGACGACGAGCGCGAGGACGGCCAGGGCGGTGAGGATCGCGGTCATGGCACCAACTGTGCGATGCGCAAGAAGCTGCCACCACTGGCAGTTGTGCCGTTGTGCGTCAAAATCCAGCCAAGTACCGTGGCGGACATGCTGAGCACCGTCGCCACCGTCGTCGTCGACGGCCTGGCGCCCTTCGAGTTCGGCGTGGTCTGCGAGGTCTTCGGCGTCGACCGCTCCGAGGAGGGCGTGCCGGCGTTCGACTTCCGGGTCTGCGGCGAGCGGCCGGGCGAGCCGGTGCGCACCGACGTCGGCGTGTCCCTCGTCCCCCACCTCGGCCTGGACGCCCTGGAGGGCGCCGACCTGGTCGTCGTGCCCGCCGCCGGGGTCCGCGACGAGTACCCGCCCGCGGTGCTCGACGCGGTCGTCCGGGCCCACGCGCGGGGCGCGACGCTGCTGTCGGTGTGCAGCGGCGCGTTCCTGCTCGGCGAGGCGGGCCTGCTCGACGGCCGGCGCTGCACGACGCACTGGCGGTACGCGCGGGAGTTCGCCGAGCGGTTCCCGCGCGCCGAGGTCGACCCCGACGTGCTGTTCGTCGACGAGGGCGACGTGGTGACCAGCGCGGGCACCGCGGCGGGCATCGACGCGTGCCTGCACCTGGTGCGCCGGGAACTCGGCTCGACCGTCGCGGGTGTCATCGCGCGCCGCATGGTCGTGGCCCCGCAGCGCGACGGCGGCCAGCGCCAGTTCATCGAGCTGCCCACCCCGCAGCACCAGGCCGACAGCCTGCAACCGGTGCTCGCGTGGCTCCAGGACCGGCTCGACGAGGAGCACACCGTGGCCGGGCTCGCCGAGCAGGCCAACATGTCCGAACGCACGTTCGCCCGCCGGTTCGCCGCCGAGACCGGCACCACCCCGCACCGCTGGCTCACCACGCAGCGCGTGCTGCGCGCCCGGCAGCTGCTGGAGGAGACGCGGCTGACCGTCGAGGACGTGGCGCACCGCTCCGGGTTCGGCTCGGCGGCGCTGCTGCGCCACCACTTCACGTCCGCCGTGGGCCTGTCGCCCAAGGACTACCGGCGGTCGTTCTCCCGGACCTGACCGGCCAAACGCGTGACGGAGCGCAGCGAGGTGTCACCAGTCGTGACGCGGGTGTCAGAATGGCCCGCGTGAGCCCCGACACACCAGGCGACACACCCGCCGAGACCGTCACCCCCGCCCTCCTGGGGGGGATCACCGAGGACCTGCGCACCCACCCGCTCGACGCGCCCGAGGCGCTCAAGCTGGTCTGGTCCGGGCTGTGCGCGGCCCGGCTGCTCGGCCTGCGGCTGGCCGCGACGGACGGCGACCGCCGGCGGTTCCAGCGCAACGCGGAGTCCGTCGAGCACCAGCTGGCCCGGGACCTCGGCACCTCGTCGACGTTCACCGGCACCGCGCTCGCGCTGCCCGACGACGACAGCCCGTGCCCGCTGGCCGAGCACGAGGTGGACGAGGCGCTCGACGCGCTGGTGGAGTTCAGCTCGGTCGCCCGGCGGCGGATGCTCGCCACCGCGCCCCGGGCGGCGCGGTGGCACGACGAGCGCGTGCTGCGGCACGACTCGCTGGTGATGGGCGAGCTGGCGGCGGCGTGGCTGGGCCACCGCACCAGCTACCGCGTGGACCGCTCGCGCTGAGGACCCGCGCCGCCCACGCCGCTCCGGTGGACCCGTCGAGCGCGGTCGGTCCCGGTCCCGTCGAGATCCGGCCCGTCTAAATCCGGTTGCGGGCGCACGGGGGCGCGGGGGAACCTGTGCGGGCAAGCGTCGCAGCGCCGGCGGTGGAAGCCGCGGCGGACCAGAGGAGGTGCCAGATGGTGATTGCCGTCCGGGACGTGGCACCGACCCGTCCGCCCGCCCCGCTCGCCTGACGCGGACCACCCACGCCGCGCCGGGTGCGGGGGCGACCACCCCCACCTCACCTGGAGCACATCCAGTGCGCGAGCACGACGTCGACATCGACACCAACGACCTTCGGCACGACCACTTCCAGCACGACGACCTCCAGCACGACGACTTCGAGAGCGCCTTCGACCACGCGGACGACCTGGGCTGGCAGTCCAGGAAGGCCGGGAGGGCGCGTCGCCGCGAGGACGTCGACCCGGCCCGCCGGGGCCGCCTCACCGAGGAGGCCAAGGACCGCCTGGCGCAGGTGCGCGAGGACGCGGCGGTCGAGGACGCGCCGCCCGAGGGCGACCGCTGGTCCACCTGGGGCGACGCCGACCAGGGCCCCGAGCCGTACCCGTCGTGGCTGGTCACGGACCTGTCCGCGGTGGACCGCGAGCTGGGGGTCGTGAAGACCGGCAAGGAGGCGGACGTCTTCCTGCTGGAGCGGTGGACGCCCGGCACCGACCGGACGTGCCTGCTGGCCGCGAAGCGGTACCGCAGCAACGACCACCGGCTGTTCCACCGGGACGCCGGCTACCTGGAGGGCCGCCGGATGCGGCGGTCGCGCGAGATGCGGGCGATGGGCAACCGCAGCGCGTTCGGCCGCAACCTCATCGCGGAGCGGTGGGCGGTGGCCGAGTTCGCGGCGCTGAGCACGCTGCACCTGTTGGGCGCGCCGGTGCCCTACCCGGTGCAGCGGGACGGCACCGAGCTGCTGCTGGAGTTCATCGGCACCGACGGGTCCGCCGCGCCCCGGCTCGCCCAGCTGCGGCCGGAGCCCGACGAGCTGCTCGGCCTGTGGCGCCAGCTGGTCGAGGCACTGCACCTGATGGCCTCGGCGGGCCTCGCGCACGGCGACCTGTCGGCGTACAACCTGATGGTCCACGACGGCCGGCTGGTCGTGATCGACCTGCCTCAGGTGGTGGACCTGGCGGCCAACCCGCGCGGGCCGGAGTTCCTGGAGCGCGACGTGCGCAACGTCGCGGCCTGGTTCACCTCCCGCGGCCTGGCACCGGAACTCGCCGAGCCGCTGGAGGTCACCGAGGCCCTGCTGGAGACCGCCGGACTGCGGTGACGAACGGTCCCGCGACGGTTTCCCGCAGCGGCTCCCGCAGCGGCTCCCGCAGGGGTCCCGAGCACGGTTCCCGGCACGCGTCGCCTCGTGGCGCGTGCCGGGCCCGGCCGCCACCGGCCCCGGTTCACCCGTTCGGACGTGGCCGCGCCGCCGTTCGCCGCCGCCCGGCCCGTACCGCGGAGACTTCGTCGGGTCCACCGCCCGACCACCACCGACCCCGCCTCCCACCTGCGCTTCCGCCGTTCCCGACGGCCGCCGGCGGCACCCGTGCGACGCCTCCGCCCGCATTCCGTGTTCCTCGCTACACGGTCGTGGTGGCGAACTCGGTCGCGTGATCGGCTAGACTGAGTGGTGCACCGCCCGGTGGCGCCACGAAGCGCCCCAGGCCGCCAGAGTGGCCGGTGGTGCTTCCAACCACTATCGGCGCGGTCCGCGCGCCGGGCCCGTCCCCGCGATTCGCGCCTGCGCACCCATGCAGAGCAATCTCCGAGACGTGCCTTGTCCCGGAGGTTTGATTTGCCCACCATGTCCCAAGGCCGTTCCGAGCGCCCGCAGTTCCGCAAGTCCCGCAGCAGGCGCCCTGGCCAGGGCAACCGTCGTCCCGCCCCCATCGCGGAGCAGGCGACCACCATGTTCGACGACGTCGAGAACATCATCCCCGACGGTCCGCTGCCCTCGTTCGCCGAACTGGGCCTCGCCGACGAGCTGCTGGTCGCGTTGAGCAAGGCCGGCATCACCGAGCCGTTCCCGATCCAGGCCGCCACCCTGCCCGACGCCATGGCGGGCCGCGACCTCCTGGGCCGCGGCCAGACCGGGTCGGGCAAGACGCTCGCCTTCGGCCTGGCGCTGCTGTCCCGCCTGGCCGGTGGCCGGGCGAAGCCGCTCAAGCCGCGCGCCCTCGTGCTGGTGCCGACCCGCGAGCTGGCCATGCAGGTGGAGGAGGCGCTGTCCCCGTTCGCGCGCTCCCTCGGCCTGTGGTGCCGGACCATCGTCGGCGGCACGTCGTTCCCGCGCCAGATCGACGGGCTGCGCCGCGGCGTCGACCTGCTGATCGCCACGCCCGGTCGGCTGTCCGACCACGTGCGGCAGGGCACGGCCGACCTCTCCGAGGTCATGTTCACCGCGCTCGACGAGGCCGACCAGATGGCGGACATGGGCTTCATGCCGCAGGTCCGCGCCATCCTCGACCTGACGCCGCAGGACGGGCAGCGCCTGCTGTTCTCCGCGACGCTCGACGGCGACGTGGACAAGCTGGTCCGCCAGTACCTGCACGACCCGGTCGTGCACTCGGTCGCGGCGGCCACCGGCAGCGTGACGACCATGGAGCACCACCTGCTGTTCGTGTCCGCCGAGGACAAGCAGAACGTGGTGACCGAGGTCGCCGCCCGCGAGGGCCGGACGATCATGTTCGTGCGCACCAAGCACCACGTCGACCGCCTGGCCAAGAAGCTGCGGTCGATGGGCGTCCACGCGGGCGCGCTGCACGGCGGCAAGGCGCAGAGCGCCCGGACCCGCGTGCTCGGCCAGTTCCGCGAGGGCTCCATGCCGGTCCTGGTCGCCACGGACGTGGCGGCGCGCGGCATCCACGTGGACGACGTGAGCCTCGTCGTGCACGTCGACCCGCCGGCCGACCCGAAGGACTACCTGCACCGCGCGGGCCGCACCGCGCGCGCGGGCCAGTCGGGCACGGTCGTCACCCTGGTGACGCACGACCAGCGCCGCGCCGTGCAGGGCCTCACCGCCCGCGCGGGCATCCGGCCGGCCTCCACCAAGGTCCGCCCGGGTGACGAGGACCTGATCCGCATCACGGGCGCCCGCACGCCCAGCGGCGTCCCGGTCGTCGAGCCGGAGACCCCGATCCGCGCCCGCCGCGGCGGCGGTGGCGGTGGCGGTGGCGGCCCGCGCCGCGCCGGTGGCGGCCAGTTCCGCGGTGGTCGCCCGGAGCGCGACCGCTCGGCCGGCGGCTCCGGCCGCCCGCGCCGCGCCGTGGCGACGCAGCACTGACGCACTGATCGACCGCGAACGCCCGGCCCTCCCAGGGTCGGGCGTTCGCGCTTTCCGCCGCGGCACGACGGGTCGCGCTCCCCCGGCACCCTTCCCGCGTCCTCACCGACCCGGCCGCTACCCGGTTCGACGCCCGATCGCCCTCACCCCAGCAGCGCGTCGGCGCGGGCGGTGCGCATGTGCAGCACGTGCCGGCCCTCGCGGCGCGTCGTCACCAGGCGCGCGGCGCGCAGGACGGCCACGTGCTGCGACACCGCGCCCGCCGTGACGTCCAGCGCGGTCGCCAGGTCGGAGGTGCTGCGCGGGGCCTCCAGGAGCGTCAGCAGGCGGGCCCTCGTGCGGCCGATCAGGGCGGCCAGGTCCTGCGGCGCGTCGCGGTCCTCCCACAGGGTGCCGATGCCGCGCGCCGGGTAGCGCAGCACGCCCTGCCCCACCGGGTCGAGCGCGATCCACGCCTTGGGCCAGCAGAACGCGCTGGGGCACAGCACCAGGCCGTGCTCGGCCAGGTCCACCCGGTGCTCGGGCTTGCGGTGCAGCACCAGTTCGCCGTCGGCCCACGTGACCTCCGGGTGCAGCTCGGCGAACACCGCCTCCACGCCGTGGGACGCGAGCGTGGCCGCGCGCGCCGCGATGTCGGCCTCCAGCACGGCGGTGATCCGCTTCCAGTGCGGTGCGACGACCGCCGCGTGGCAGCGCCTGATCACGTCGGCCTCCACCGGCGGCACGGTGCGCAGCTCCGCCTCCAGGTCGGGCGCCCGCACGTCCGGCACCGGCAGCAGGTCGGCGGGTTTCGCCGGCCCCGCCAGCCTGGACAGCAGCGCGTCGAGGCCGTCGACGCCGGCCAGCCGCTCCCGCGCCCACCGCACCCACGGCCCGTGCACGGCGTGCCCGCCGGGGTCGCGCAGCCCGTCTACCGCCATCACCGTCTCGAACACCGGCGAGTAGGCGAACCTGACCTTCGCCAGTCCCACGCCGGCGAGCCGCACCTGCACCGCCACCCGGTCAGCCTAGGTCGGCACTGGTGCCCGCCCCACCCCGCAACGGCCGGCCGGCACCAGTGAGCCGGGGGTCCCCGCCGGGGAGGCTGCTGCCATGACGAGGAACTGGCACCGCCCGACCCTGTGGTCGGCCGCGGTGATGGGGGTGTTCGCCGTCGCCTTCGCGGTGGCGGCGGTGGTGGACGGGCGGCTGCTGGACGGGGCGCCGCTGTGGGTGAAGCCGCTCAAGTTCGCGCTGGCGCTGGCGGTGTACGCGGCGACGCTGTCGTGGATGCTGTCGCTGCCGCACCGGGGCAGGCGGTGGACGTCGGGGCTGGCCACGGCGGCGGTGGTGATCCTGCTCTTCGACGTGGGCCTGGTGGTGATGCAGGCGGTGCGCGGCACGTTCAGCCACTACAACCTGTCCGACGACGCCTACAACCGGCTGGTGGGGTTCGGTTTCTCCACCACGATCCCGGTGATGTTCCTGGCGAACGCGGCGCTGGCGGTGGTGCTGTCGTTCCAGCGGTTCGCCACGCCGGACGTGCGGTGGGCCGTGCGCGGCGGCCTGTGGCTGGCGACGGCGGGCATGTTCAGCGGCTACCTGATGTTCGCGGCGGGCAAGCGCACCACCACCGACGCGGCGGGCCGCGTCGTCGAGCTGTCGGGCGGGCACTCGGTGGGCGTGGTCGACGGCGGCCCGGGGATGCCGTTCACCGGGTGGAGCACCACGGGCGGCGACCTGCGCGTGCCGCACTTCGTCGGGATGCACGGCCTCCAGGTGGTCGTGCTGGTCGCGGTCGGGCTCATCGCCCTCGGCGTGGCCGAGCGGACGCGCACGCGGCTGGTCGCGGTGACCGTGCTGGGCTGGACCGGGCTGTTCGCCGTGCTCACCCGGCAGGCGCTGCGCGGCGAACCGCTCGTCCACCCCGGCGGGGAGACGCTGGTCGCGCTCGCCGCGCTGGCCCTGCTCGTCGCCGCCGGGGTGGTGTGGTCGCTCAGGAGCGGAACGGCAGCTCCGCGGCGAGCCCCGCTACCGGTCCCACCACGATGATCGCGGGCGGGCGGATGCCGTGCCCGGCGATGTCCTCGGCCACCGAGTCCAGGGTGGACCGCACGACCTTCTGGGTGCGGGTGCCGCCCTCCTGGACGACCGACACCGGGGTGTCGCCGGGCCGCCCGGCGCGCAGGGCCGCCGCGAACGCCCCCGCCCGCTCCACGCCCATCAGGATCACGACGGTGCCGCGCAGCCGCGCCAGCGCGTCCCAGTCGACCAGCGAGCGCGGGTCGTCCGGGGCGACGTGGCCGGACACGACCACGACCTCGTGCGCCACCCCGCGGTGCGTCACCGGCACGTCGGCCAGCGCGGGCACGCCGAACGCGCTGGTCACGCCCGGCACGACGGTGACCGGCACGCCCGCCTCGGCGCACGCGATCAGCTCCTCGAAGCCGCGGCCGAACACGTACGGGTCGCCGCCCTTGAGCCGCACCACGAACTTGCCCGCCTTGGCGTGCTCGACGAGCGTGGTGTTGATGAAGTCCTGGCTGGCCGCCCGGCCGTAGGGGATCTTGGCCGCGTCGACGACCTCCACGTGCGGCGGCAGCTCGTCGAGCAGCTCGCGCGGCGCGAGCCGGTCGGCGACCACGACGTCCGCGCGGGCCAGCAGCCGCCGCCCGCGCACCGTGATCAGCTCGGGGTCGCCGGGGCCGCCGCCGACCAGGGCCACCCCGGCCGGCTGGTCGTGGTGGTCGGCGATCGAGCCGTCGCGCAGGGCCGCGAGCAGGCCGTCCCGCACGCCCGCCGAGCGCCGGTGCTGACCGCCCGCGAGGACGCCCACCAGCAGGCCGTCGTGCTCGCCCGCGGCGGGGGTCACGGCGGTGCCCTTCACGGCGACGTCCGCGCGCACGCAGAACACCCGCCGCTGCTCGGCGTCCGCGGTGATCCGCGCGTTGACCTCGGGGTCGGAGGTGCAGGCCAGCACGTACCAGGCGCCGTCCAGGTCGCCGTCGGCGTAGGGGC
Organism: Saccharothrix sp. DSM 118769; assembly: GCF_052936295.1. NCBI lineage: Bacteria > Bacillati > Actinomycetota > Actinomycetes > Pseudonocardiales > Pseudonocardiaceae > Saccharothrix > Saccharothrix sp. DSM 118769. The sequence goes on from NZ_CP193627.1 coordinate 8,297,789, forward strand.
GGGCGTGCCAGACGGCCTCTCCGCCGTCCACGAGGCCCTGGACCGCCGGGGTCACCTCGGGCGAGATCACCTCGACCCGGGCGCCCGCCGCGACCAGGCGGGGCAGGCGCCGCTGGGCGACCGTGCCGCCGCCCACGACGACGACCCTCCGTCCGGTCAGGTCCAGGCCCACGAGGTAGTGCTGTTCACCGTGCATGGGTAGAAGCATCCACACCAGACATGCCCTGTCCAACGTGCGTGCTCCACATCACCAGCAGGTGGGACGGCTACTCCTCCTCGATCTCGGCGCCCACCGCCTTCGCCGGGCCGGTGCACGACGCGCCGATCGTGCGCTTGCCGCCGGAGATCGTGGTCCACGGGCTGCGGGAGAACCGGTTGTCGTCGCAGGCGACGACGAGCCGGAACGTGCCGTGCCCGCTGCACCAGCCGGTGCCGACGGTCTCGTTCACCGACGTGCCGCACGAGTGCAGGCCCTCGGGCTCGGCCGGCGCGGCACCCGCCGCGGCGGGGAGGGCGGCCGTCACCAGGGCGGCCATCACCAGGACAGTCGTGAGCGGGGAGCGCATGTCCCCGATGGAACACGCGGGACGTGCCCACGTCCGGGACCTCACCCGGACGTGGGCACGTCGTCGTGCGGTGGTGACGGGTTACAGCTGGGCCGTGATCGTCGAGTGGTACGTGGCGATCCGGGCGTACACACCGGGGTAGCCGGCGCCGGCGCAGCCGCGGCCCCACGAGGTGGCGCCGATCAGCTTGCCGCCCGCGACGAGCGGGCCGCCGGAGTCGCCCTGGCAGGTGTCCACGCCGCCCTGCGGGAAGCCGGCGCACACCATCGCGGTGGCGATGTAGCTCGACCCGTACGCCGTGCGGCAGGTGGCGTCCGAGGTCAGCGGCACGGTGGCGCCGAGCAGGTAGCGCGACGCCGAGCCGCCCGAGGAGGTGGTGCCCCAGCCGAGGATGGTGGCGTTGGTGCCCGCCGCGTACAGCGCCGTGTCGGACGGCGTGGCCAGCGGCAGGTACGGCGACGGCAGGCTGGTGCCCAGGGTCAGCACGGCCACGTCGTAGCCCGAGGTGGCGGTGCGGTAGCTCGGGTGCACCCAGATCCGGCTGACCGTGGCCACGGTGCCCGCCGTGCTCTGCTTGTCGTCGCGGCGGTGCACCACGCGGGTGCTGGACGCCGAGCGACCGCTCACGCAGTGCGCGGCGGTGACGACCTTGGTGGCGCCCACCAGCGTGCCGCCGCAGAACTGGCCGCCGGAGGACGTGGCCAGGTACACCACCCACGGGTAGGTGCTGGTCGACACCCGGGACCCGCCGACGATGAACGGCGAGACGTCGTCCGAGGTCTGCGCGTTCGCGGGCGCGACGGTCATCAGGGCCACGGCCGCGACGGCCGCGGCCAGGGCGGTGATCAGGCGATGCAGGGTTTTCGCCATGTCGGTCCTTCCGTGCAGGGACGCGCCGGGTGGCGCGCTCCTCCCTGCCTAGGACCAAGCGGGCAGGGCCGACAACCACCTTTAGGAGGCTGCGCGCGGCTTCACAGTTGACTGCCGACGCCTGTCACGCGAACGACATCCGCGTGTACCGTGCCCGCAACAACCGGCCCCCGCCCGGGCCCGACGAACGCCACCGCCGCGCCGGACTCGGCCAGCGCCACCGCGCCGTCGGCCCGCACCCGGGTGCCCGGCCGCAGCAGGTGCCGCACCTGCGCCACGCACTCCTCGCTGCCCACCACGACCGACGCCCGCCGCAGCTCGGCCTCGGCGCGCGGCGTGCGGTCGTCCGCGCCGCCCGGCCCGAGGCCCACCAGGGCCAGCCGGCCGCGCGGCAGCACGCGCGCGGCGGCCACCGTGACGCCGTCGCCCTTGGCCTTCTCCGCGGCGATCTCCACCCGGCCGCCGGCGGACAGCTCGACCGCGCCGCGCAGCGCCGCCGCCTCGGCCACGCTGGGGATGCCGATGGCCAGCTCCGCCGGGTTCGGCACCGGGACGACCGCCAGCTCCTCGCCCGGGTAGGACAGCAGCGGCGCGGTGGTCGAGCCGTGCCAGAAGCCCCAGTCCTCCAGGGCGTCGGCGATGCCCTGCTCGGCGACCTTGCGGTCCAGGGTGGCGAACGCGCGGACCGCGCGCAGGTCCAGCCCCTCGTCCTCCTCCAGCCGGGCCAGCGCGGCCGACACCGCCGACGCCGGCACGCCCGTGCCGGAGCCGACGCCGACGACGAGGGTGCGCGGCACGATCCGCACCACGCGCTCCTTCGGCGGCCCCTCCGGGACGCGGTCGTCCACCAGCACGGTCCAGCCGGTCGCGTGGCCGCGGTGCACCACGTTGTCCGGCAGCGCGGGCAGCGGGAAGCCGAGCGGGTTGAGCAGCAGCACGGGCTCGCCGCGCCGCAGGGCCTCGCCGCACCCGGCCAGGTCGCCGTCCGCGGTGGCGTCCAGCAGCTCCACCAGCTCGTCCAGCGGCGAGCCCGCCGAGGCGGAGGTCACCACGGCCCGCAGGCCCAGCACGTCGGCGACCCGTTCGGCCAGCGCGTCCGCGCCGCCCAGCAGCGACACCGCGTACCCGGCGTCGACGCAGACCACGCCGGGGTCGGACCGCTCGTCGCGCAGCAGCGGCGCCACCAGGCGCACGGCGGCCTCCGTGCCGAGGAAGAACACCGCCGCGCCCAGCCGGGGCCACAGGGCGCGCAGGGCGGGCCCCACCGGGCCGTCGGGCAGCACCGCGTCCGGGCCGAGCAGGCCGGCCAGGTCGGCGGCGGCCCGCCGCCCCGCCTCGCCCGCGGCGAACACGCCGATCACGCCGTCGTCCTCCCGTCGCCCGCGCCGAACCGCGGCGCGGTGTCCTTCTTCGTGCCCCACAGGACGGTCACCGGGTTGGTGGCCAGCAGCACGCCACCGGTGAGCCGGGCCGCGGAGAGCTGGCTGCCCCCGACCTCGTAGCCCGCGTCGAGCAGCGCGTCCCGGGACGGCACGACGCGGTCCAGGTCGGGGGTGGCCACCACGACCCGCCGCGCGCCGGAGCGGGCGACGTGGCGGACCGCGTCCGCGCCGCCGCCGCCCACGAACACCGCGTCGGGCGCGGGCAGCTCGCCCGCCTCCGCCAGCTCGGCCTCCACCACCCGCACGTCCACGCCGTGCGCGGAGGCGTTGGCGATGATCCGCACGCACTGCACGGGGTCGCGCTCCACGGCGACGACGGCCGCGCCGAGGCGGGCGCACTCGACGCCGACCGCGCCGGGTCCCGCGCCGACGTCCCACACCAGCACGCCGGGGCGCGGGGCGAGCCGGGCCAGCACCAGCGCGCGCACCTCGGCCGCGGCGACCATGCCGTCGCGGTGCGCGAAGTCGTCGTCGGGCAGCGCCCACCCGCCGGGCGAGGGCGCGAAGGCGCTCTCCGCCAGGCACAGGACCGGGCCGGGCTCCTCCCAGCGGCGCACCACCGCGTCCGCCGGATCCACTGTGGACAGACCGGCGGCGGACCGGACGACCAGCGTGCGGCGCCACCCGGCGAGGTCGCGCGCCAGCGCGGCCGGGTCCGCGCCGGACACCACCACGGCGGGCCTGGCCCGGCACACGTTCACCGCGTGCCGCTCCCCGACCGCGGCGGCGTCCACCACGACCACCTCGTCCCAGGACCGACCGGCCCCGGTGACGAACTCGTGCAGCGCGACGACGTCCACGTCAGGTGGCGCGCTTGCTCTTCTTGGCCCGCGCCGCGGCCGACCTGCGCGGCGTGGTGCTCGCCCGCACGCCCACCTGCTTCGACCTGGTCGCCGCGGCCACCACGGTCTTCGGCCTGGGCTCGGCGGACGCCTCGGCCTCACCGGCCGGGGTCCCGCCGGCGGTGTCCTCGCCGGCGGTGTCCTCGCCGGGTGCCGTCCCCTCGGGAGCGGTGTCCCCGGTGTCACCGGTGGTGTCGGGACCGGTGGTGTCGGGACCGGCGCCGTCGGCGACCAGCTCCAGCACCGGGGCCCCGGTCTCCGGCGCGGACCGGCCGGCGCGCTTGGTGCGCGCGGCCTCCTGCCAGTCGTGCACCACCGACCAGGCGGCGGCGGCCGACGGCGACTCGCCCGCCGGGCGCTGGGCGCGCCGGGACCACTTCGAGCGGCGCACCGGCTCGTCGCCCTCGACGGACGGGGACCGGCGGCGCGCCGGCGGCGGCGCCAGCACCTCGCCCACCAGGAACAGCGTGGTGCGGTAGAGCTTGTGCTCCTTCACGCACGCCTCCAGCCCGCCGAGCGTGGTCTGCGCGACCGTCTCGTCCGGCAGGGACACCTTGTAGGCCACCACGACCGGCGTGTCGTCGGCGTACCCGCCGGCGCGCAGCTGCTCGACGAGCTGACCGGCGCGGGCCCCGGAGGCGGAGATCGCCATCGTGGTGCCGTGCGCGGCGAAGTCCTTGACGTGCTCGGCGGTCTCGGGGCCCGCGAGCACGAGCGACTGGGCGACGTCCGAGGTGGTCAGCTCGCGGCCGACGACCGCCGCCGCGGCGGAGACCTGCGACACGCCGGGCACGACCTCGGTGTCCAGGCCGAGCCGCCGGCAGGTGTCCTGCTGCTCGCGCAGGCCGCCCCACAGCGACGGGTCGCCCGCGTGCAGCCGCACGACCCGCAGCTTGCCCGCCGCGGCCCGCCGGTACACCTCGACGACCTCGGGCTCCGGCACGCGGGAGAAGTCGACCAGCTCGGCGTCCGGGCGGGCGTGCTCGCGCACCGCCTCCGCCTCGACCACCGCGGGCGACCAGACCACCACGTCGGCCTCGGCTATCCGCTTCGCCCCGCGCACGGTGATGAGATCGGCGGCGCCGGGACCGGCGCCCACGAAGGTGACCCGACCAGTCATCACAACTGCTCCCCACGAGGTGTTCGTCTTGGTGGGCAAGGACCGTACCGCGCGGGGGGTCACCACGGACGAGTGGCCTCGGGGCGCGGCGCCGCGACCGCGCAGGCCCGCGCGAAGCGGGCCACGGCCCCCGGCGCGGACGCCGGGTGCGTGTGCAGGTACGACGCGTGCACCCCGCCGAGCACGAACCCCTCGGCCACCGGGCGCAGGTCGTGGCCGCGCCACCGCCAGGCGGGCTTCGCCCCGTGCGGCACGCTCAGCGCGGTGCGGTGGAACTCGTGGCCGGTGACCCGGGAGCCCTCGCGGCCGAGCACCGAGTCGTGCGGCGCGACGGCGTCGCGGTAGCCCAGGGTGAGCCGGGCCGTCATCGCGCCGTCGGCGTCGACCACCCCGCACATCGGCACGCCGTCCAGGGACTTCGCCAGGTACAGCAGGCCGCCGCACTCGGCGTGCACCGGCGCGCCCGACCTGGCCAGGGCGGTGACGGCGGCGCGCAGCGGCTCGTTGGCCGACAGCTCCGCCGCGTGCTGCTCGGGGAACCCGCCGGGCAGCACGAGCCCCGCCGTGCCGGCGGGCAGGGCCTCGTCGCGCAGCGGGTCGACCACGACGACGTCCGCGCCGGCCGCCGCGAGCAGCTCGACGTGCTCGGCGTAGCCGAAGGTGAACGCGGCGCCGCCCGCGACGGCGACCACGGGGCCGCCGTCGACCGGTTCGACCTCGGCGGACGGGTCCCAGGGCGGCACGGCGAGCGCGGGTGCCCGCGCGGCGAGGGCGCGCACGCCGTCGAGGTCGACGTGCCGGGCGACGGCGTCGGCGATGGCGGCCACCGCGTCGACCGCCGCCCGGCCGTGCTCGGCGGCCGTGACCAGGCCCAGGTGGCGGGACGGGAGCGCGAAGGCGTCGTCGCGCGGCAGCACGCCCAGCACCTCCAGCCCCACCTCGGCGCACGCCTGCCGCAGCACCTGCTCGTGCCGCGCGGAGCCGACCTGGTTGAGCACCACGCCGCCCAGCCGCACGGTCGGGTCGTAGCCGCGGAACCCGTGCAGCAGGGCGGCGAGGCTGCGGCTCTGGCCGCGCGCGTCCACCACGAACAGCACGGGCGCGGACAGCAGCTTGGCGACGTGCGCGGTGGACCCGACGCCCTCGGTGTCCACCCGCCCGTCGAACAGGCCCATCACGCCCTCGACGACGGCGATGTCGCAGCCGCGCGAGCCGTGCGCGAACAGGCTCGCCACCCGGTGCTCGCCGACCATGACCGCGTCGAGGTTGCGGCCCGGCCGGCCGGTGGCGACCGAGTGGTAGCCGGGGTCGATGTAGTCGGGGCCCACCTTGAACGGCGCGACCCGGTCGCCGGCCCGCCGCAGCGCCGCCATCAGGCCGGTGGCCACGGTCGTCTTGCCGCTGCCCGAGGCGGGGGCGGCGATGACGAGCCGGTTCACCACTCGATCCCCTTCTGGCCCTTCTGGCCCGCGTCCATGGGGTGCTTGACCTTGGTCATCTCCACCACCAGGTCCGCGGCCTCGACGAGCGCGGCGGGGGCGTACCGGCCGGTGATGACGACGTGCTGGTGGCCGGGCCGGTCGCGCAGCGCCGCCACGACCTCGTCCACGTCGACCCAGCCCCAGTGCAGCGGGTAGGTGAACTCGTCGAGCACGTACAGGCCGTGCCGGCCCTCGGCGAGGCGGCGGGCGATCTCGCGCCAGCCCTCGCGGGCGGCCTCGGCGTGGTCGTCCTCGGTGCCCTGCTTGCGGGTCCAGGACCAGCCCTCGCCCATCTTGTGCCACTCGACGGGGCCGCCCTCGCCGGTCTCCTCGTGCAGCCGGCCCAGGGCGCGGAACGCCGACTCCTCGCCGACCTTCCACCTGGCGGACTTCACGAACTGGAAGACCCCGATGGACCACCCCTGGTTCCAGCCGCGCAGCGCGAGGCCGAAGGCGGCGGTGGACTTGCCCTTCATCTCGCCGGTGTGCAGCACGACGAGGGGCCGGTTGCGGCGCTGCCTGGTGGTGAGCCCGTCGGCGGGGACGACGGACGGCTGTCCCTGCGGCATTCCCGTTCCCCCTTCAGGCGGCGCGCACGGCGCGCACGACGCCGGCGACCTGGTCGGCGGACAGTTCCTCCAGGCGCAGGCACGCGGCGCCCAGCGCGCCGGCGACCCTGGCGGCCAGGCCGAGCCTGACGTGCCCGGCCTCGCAGTCCACGACCACCGAGGCGACGCCGTCGGCGGCCAGCAGCCCGGCCGCGCGCAGGGCGTCGCGCAGCGGGTCGCCGCCCGTGCCGCTCGCCGTGGCGCGGCCGTCGGTGAGCAGCACCAGCAGCGGTCGGCGGCGCGGGTCGCGGACGCGTTCGACCTCCAGCACGCGGCGGGCGCGCAGCAGGCCGTCGGCGAGCGGGGTGCGGCCACCGGTGCGCAGGGCGCGCAGGCGCGCGGCGGCGGCGTCGACCGAGTTCGTCGGGGGCAGCGCGACCTGCGCCTCCCGGCCGCGGAAGGTGACCACGCCGACCTTGTCGCGCCGCTGGTAGGCGTCGCGCAGCAGGGAGATGACCGCGCCGCTGACGGCGGACATCCGCTGCCGGGCGGCCATCGAGCCGGAGGTGTCGACCACGAACAGCACGAGGTTGCCCTCGCGGCCCTCGCGCACGGACCGCCTCAGGTCCTCGCCGCGCAGCTCCAGGCCGGGTCCGGTGCGACCGCGGGCGGCCTGGTGCGGGGCCGCCGCGCCGAGCGTGCCGACCAGGTGCAGCCCCGACCCGTCCGCGGTGGACGGCCGGACGACGCGGCCGGTGCGGGCGCGGGCCCGGGAACGCCTGCCGGGGGCGCCCTCGCCGACGCCGGGCACCTGGAGCAGGCGGGCGCGGAACGCGGGCGCGGGCGTGTGCGAGCGCTCGGTGGCACCCCTACCGCGCGACTCACCGTCCGAAGTGGACTCGGGGGTGTCGCCGGGTGCTCCCGGGCCTCCGCCGTCGTCGCCGGGGCCGCCGTCGGGACCGTCGTCGGGGCCGCCGTCGTCGGGACCTCCGTCGGGGCCGTCGTCGTCCGGGCCCCCGGGCTCCGGTTCGCGCGCGGCCTCCTCGCCCTGGCGGAGCGCGTCGTCGAGCTGCTCCTCCTCCAACCCGGGCTCGTCGAACGGGTCGCGGCGCTTGCGGTGCGGCAGCGCGAGCCGGACGGCGGCCTCCACGTCCCGCTCCCCCACCTCGTCCGCGCCGCGCCAGGCGGCGTGCGCGGTGGCCGTGCGGGCGACGACGAGGTCGGCGCGCATCCCGTCCACCTCGAACGCGGCGCAGATGCCCGCGATGCGGCGCAGCTCGGCGTCCGGCAGCGCCACCGACGCCAGCCGCGACCGGGCGGCCACGATCCGCGCGGCCAGCGCGGCGTCCTCGCCCTCCCAGCGGGCGGCGAAGCCGTCCGGGTCGGCCTCGTAGGCGAGCCGGCGGCGCACGACCTCGGTGCGCGTCGCCACGTCGCGGGAGGCCCGCACCGAGACGGTCAGGCCGAAGCGGTCCAGCAGCTGCGGGCGCAGCTCGCCCTCCTCCGGGTTCATCGTGCCCACGAGCAGGAACGACGCGGCGTGCGAAACGGACACGCCCTCGCGCTCGACGTGCGCGCGGCCCATGGCGGCGGCGTCGAGCAGCAGGTCAACGAGGTGGTCGTGCAGCAGGTTGACCTCGTCCACGTAGAGCACGCCCCGGTGCGCGGCGGCCAGCAGGCCGGGCTGGTAGGCGCGCACGCCCTCGGTGAGGGCGCGCTCCAGGTCCAGCGAGCCGATCAGGCGGTCCTCGGTGGCGCCGACCGGCAGTTCGACCAGGCGGGCGGGCCGGCGCTCGGCGCCGGGGCCGTGCGGCCCGTCGGGGCAGTCCGCCGGGGCCGCCGGGTCGCAGCCGAAGCGGCAGCCCGGGACGACGTCCAGCTCGGGCAGCAGCGCGGCGAGGGCGCGGACCACGGTCGACTTCGCGGTCCCCTTCTCGCCTCGGACGAGCACCCCGCCGATGGCGGGGTGCACGGCGTTGAGCAGCAGTGCCGTGCGGAGGTCGTCGTGGCCGACGACAGCGGAAAAGGGGAAACGCGCGCCCATGCGGCGGTGTCCTTCCTCGGGTGTCCACGCCCGTGTCCGGTGAACGATCACTCGGGGGTCGAGTTCCTGACTCCCGGGGTGAACCGGTCACAGTGGCGGGACCGTGCCGGATTCGCACCGGCTTCCTCGCGCACCCCTACAGCCCAGGCATCGTCGCACCTCGGCCGGCCGGCTCCAAGTCCCCGACCAGCGCCGCGCGCGCGACCGCGATCACACCCGACCGGACGCGGTCGACGCCCAGACCGCACCGGTGGACCAGGTGGTGCAGCACGTCGCCGCGCAGTTGGGCGAGCAGCGCGTGGGCCGCGAGCTCGACGTCCGCACCGGGCCTGACCTGCGTGATCAACGCCGCCAGGCGGGCGTGCGTGGTGAGGTAGGCGCCGTCGCACGAGGTGTCGTGCGCGGACTCCCGCTCCAGGGCCACGACGAGGGGCAGGGAGGCCATCACGTGGTCGAACAGGGTGGCGACGAACGTGATCACCCTCTCCCCCGCGGGCAGGTGGTCGGCGGCCACCAGGGCGCGCGACTGCTCCAGCCACCGCTCCGCGCCGCGCTCGGCCACGGCCCGCACGAGCCCCTCGCGGTCGCCGAACCTGCGGAACACCGTGCCCTTGCCGACACCGGCCTCGACGGCCACCTCGTCCATGGCGAAGTCGAGCCCGCGCTCGGTGATCAGCCGGGCGGCGGCGGCGAGGACCGCGGCGTGGTTGCGCTCGGCGTCCTTCCGCATCGGGAACCTCCCTTGACAAAAGCGGACCGGCAGTCCGTATCGTAGCCGACAGGAAACGGACCGAAAGTCCGTTTCAGTCGAGGAGGTCGTCGTGCGCGCAGTGCGGTTCCACGAGTTCGGTCCGGCGGACGTGCTCCGGGTCGAGGAGGTGCCCGAACCGGAGGCGGGGCCGGGCGAGGTGCCGGTCAGGGTCACCGCGGTGGGGGTCAACTACGGCGAGACGCTCCTGCGGTCCGGCGCCACCGCGCGCGTCGCGCCCTGGGTCGAGTCGCGCCCCGGCCCGCTCGGCGGCGAGGTGGTCGGCGTGACCGACGACGGCCGGCGGCTGATCGGGTTCGCCCTGGGCAACGGCTACGCCGAGCGGGCGGTGCTGCCCGAGGACTCCGCCGAGGTGCCCGACGACCTGTCCGACCACGAGGCGCTGGCGCTGTTCCTCCAGGGCGCGACGGCCGTGGCGGCCGTGGACGCGGTCCGGCTCGCCGCGGGCGAACGGGCGCTGGTCGAGGCCGCGGCCGGCGGGGTGGGCAGCCTGCTCGTGCAGCTCGCCGCACGGGCGGGCGCGACCGTCGTGGCCGCCGCGCGCGGCGGGGCCAAGCTGGCGCTGGCGCGCGAGCTGGGCGCGCACGAGGTCGTGGACTACGGCGAGCCGGGCTGGTCGGCCGGGGTCGAGCCGGTCGACGTGGTGTTCTCCTCGACGGGCGGCGCGGTCGCGAAGGAGTCGTTCGAGCTGCTGCGCGACCGCACGGGCCGGTTCGCCGTGTTCGGCTTCGCCGGCGGGCCGCTGGACGTGACCGCGGCCGACGCGTTCCGCAAGGGCGTCGCCGTGCTCGGCTTCGGCATCCCGATCACCCCCGACAACGTGCGCCGGGCGCTCACGTCGGGGCTGCGGCCGGTGCTCGGCGAGGCGCTACCGCTGGCCGACGCCGCCCGTGCCCACGAGCTGCTGGAGTCCCGCGCCACCACCGGCAAGCTGGTCCTCCTCCCCTAGATGAGTAAGTCCAAGGGGTGGTTAGTGGTCGTAGGCGGTCAGTGATCGCTTGACGGGCTGGTCGGTGTGGTCGTTGTGCCAGATCGCGGCGGTCAGGGCCAGGACGCGTTGCAGGACGCGAGCGATCACGCCGGGTGTGGTGCGTCCGCCGTGGCGCTCCAGGTCCAGCTGGGCTTTGAAGGTCTGGTTGATCGACTCGATGACCTGGCGCAGCGGCTTGAACAGCCGAGCGCCGGGTCGCGGGGTCTCGCCTTTGCGGGCCGGGCGCAGCAGCTCGACACCGGCCGCGGCCAGAGCGTGCTCGAACTCGCGGCCGTAGTAGTTCTTGTCGGCGATCAGCGTCTGACCCGGCCGTTCGGCGGTCAGGGCGGGATCGACGGCCAGGATGTCGAGCAGGGTGGTGCGCTCGTCGGCCTTGGCCCCGGTCAAGGCGAAGGCGACCGGCAGCCCGCCCGGGGTGCAGACCAGGTGCAGGCGCAGGCCCCAGAACCATCGGGAGTGGGAGGCGCAGTAACCGTACTGGGCCCACCCGGCCAGCTCGGAGCGCTTGGTGGTCTGGCGGGACCGGCCGCATTCCACCGGGGTGGAGTCGACCGGCCACACGTCGTCGGTCCACAGCGTGGTGTCGACCGCCAACAGCCGGATCACCTGTTTGACCAGGCCGGATGCGTGGCGCAGCCGCTTGTTGTAGCCGGACTGGCCGGGCAGGTAGTGGAACAGATGGCCGAGGTGGGCGTGGGCGTGGCGCAGGAACCGGGCCTCGCTGGTGAACCCGAGCAGGGCCTGGATCACCGCCAGGGTGACCAGTTCCGCGTCGGTCAGTCTCGGCTTGAGGCCGACCTTCGGTCGCCACGGCGCGAGGTGCGGCGCGTCCTTCAGCAGGTCATCGGTTCTGACGTAGAGTGCGGTCGCGAGGGTGTCAATGTCGGTCGTCACAACCCGTACATCGACACCCTCGCCCCATGTCTCCAGGTGTCTACCCCTTGGACTTACTCATCTAGCCGCGCCGGTTCGCCCAGCGGCGCCGGTTCGCCCAGCAGCACCGGGACGCTGAGCGGCGCGCGGAACGACAGCAGGTTCAGCAGCGGCGGCGGCTCGGCGGACGCGAGGCGGAGGTCCGGGAAGCGGCGGGCCGTCTCGCGCAGCACCACCTCCGCCTCCAGCCGGGCCAGGCCCGCACCCAGGCAGAAGTGCCGCCCGTGGCCGAACGCCAGGTGGCGGTGGTTGTTCGGCCGGGCCGGGCAGAACCGCTCCGGGTCGTCGAACACCTCCGGGTCCGAGCCGCTGCCCATCAGCATGAGCAGCAGCGGCGCGCCCGCGGGCAGGTCCACGCCGGAGAGGGTCACCGGCTCGGCGGTCACCCGCCGCCACGTGGTCACCGGCGGCTCGCGCCGCAGCACCTCCTCCACGCACGCCGCCGCGAACCCCGGCTCGTCGAGCCGGGACCACAGGTCGCCGTGCCGCAGCACCGCGTGGAACACCGCGCACAGCAGCTGCGTCGTCGTCTCCTGGCCGGCGATCAGCAGGAAGTAGCAGAGGCCGGCGGCGTCGCGCGGCGGCACGCCGGCCGCGCGCAGGGCCCCGAACAGGTCGTCCCCGCCGTCCGCGGCCCTGATCCGGGAGGTCAGCCACCGGTGGAACGCGGCGGCGGGTCCGGCCAGCTCGCGCTGCCGCCCCGGCGTGACGTCGCCCCAGAACAGCTCCAGGGACGCCGTGCTCCACGCCTTGAGCGCGGTCACGTCCACGTCGCGGATGCCCAGGGCCTCCAGCAGCACGACCGCGGGCAGGTCGCGGGCCAGCGCCGGGTGCAGGTCGGCGTGGCCGGACAGCCGGTCCAGCCGCTCGCGGGTCAGCTCGGCGACGCGCGGCCCGAGGGCGGCGACCCGGGCGGGGGTGAGGAAGCGGGCCACCAGCCGGCGCAGGTCGGCGTGGGTGGCGGTGCCGTTGTTGGCCAGCGTCGGGGGCAGCGAGAACCCGGCGCGGGCCAGCACCCGCAGCACGGGGCCGGGGATGGGGACCACCGCGTCCAGCGCGTTGTCCGGGCGGAACCGGCGCGGGTCGGCCAAGGCGGCGCGCACGTCGTCGTAGCGGCTGACCAGCCACAGCCCGGTGCACCCGTCGCGGTGGACCGGCGCGGTCTCGCGCAGCTCGCGCAGGTCGCCGGGTCCGTGCTGGAAGAGGTCCACGCCGGCACGGTAGCCGCCGGGTGCGACACTGCCGGCGTGAGTGCGCACACAGGCGAGTCGGTGTTCGACTGGATCGACACGCGGGCCGAGGCCCGCGCGAAGGCCGGCCTGGCCCGCCGGCTGCGGCCCCGCCCGGCCGACTCGACGGACCTCGACCTGGCGTCCAACGACTACCTCGGCCTGGCCCGCGACAAGCGGGTGATGGGCGCCGCCGCGGCGGCCTCGCTGCGCTGGGGCGCGGGCTCGACCGGGTCGCGCCTCGTCACCGGCTCGATCGAGCTGCACACCGAGCTGGAGTACGAGCTGGCGAACTTCTGCGGCGCGCAGTCCGCGCTGGTGTTCTCCTCCGGCTACGCGGCGAACCTCGGCGTGCTGACCGCGCTGTCCGGGCCGGGCACCGCGATCGTCGCCGACCAGCACATCCACGCCTCGCTCATCGACGGCACCCGGCTGTCCAAGGCCGACGTGGTGGTCGCCGGGCACTGCGACGTGCCGCAGGTCACGCACGCCCTGGCCACCCGCGGCAAGCGGCGGGCGCTGGTCGTCACCGACTCGGTGTTCTCGGTGGACGGCGACCTCGCGCCGCTGGCCGGGCTGGCGGCGGCGTGCCGCGAGCACGACGCGGCGCTGGTCGTGGACGACGCGCACGGCCTGGGCGTGGTCGGCGAGGGCGGGCGCGGCGCGGTGCACGCGGCGGGCCTGGCCAAGTCCCCGGACGTGGTGACGACGGTGACGCTGTCCAAGTCGCTCGGCGCGCAGGGCGGCGCGGTGCTCGGCCCGAGCCGGGTGATCCGGCACCTGGTCGACACGGCGCGCACGTTCATCTTCGACACCGGCCTCGCGCCGTCGAGCACCGCGGCGGCGCTGGCCGCGCTCAAGGTGCTGCGGGAGGAGCCCGACCGGCCGGGGCGGGCCCTGGACGTGGCCCAGGACCTCGCGTTCCGGCTGAAGGAGAAGGGGCTGCGGGTCAGCACGCCGACCGCGGCCGTGGTGTCGGTCCAGGCGCCGTCGGCCGAGGCGGCGTTCGGCTGGGCCGAGGCATGCCGCGCGCAGGGCGTGGTCGTCGGCTGCTTCCGGCCGCCGTCCGTGCCCGACCAGGTCTCCCGGCTCCGGTTGACCGCCCGCGCCGACCTCACCGGGGCCGACGTCGAGCGGGTCGTGCGGGTGATCAGCGAGACCGGCGCATCCGCAGGTGCGGTATCCCGTCCTCGATGAACTCCGCGCCCTCCGGCTCGAAGCCGAACGAGGCGTAGAAGTCGGTGACGTGGGTCTGCGCGTCCAGCACGCAGTCGGCGTCGCCGACCTCGGCCAGCGCCGCGTCCACCAACCGGCGGCCGTGGCCCCGGCCGCGGGCGGCGCGGGCGGTGCAGACGCGGCCGATGCGGAAGCCGCCGCCGGGTTCCTCCAGCAGCCGCAGGTACGCCTCCGGCCGGGGGGAGCCGACCGACTCGATCCACAGGTGCCGGGTGCCCGGCTCCAGGTCACGGCCGTCCAGCTCCGGGTAGGGGCAGTCCTGCTCGACCACGAACACGTCGACGCGCAGGGCGAGCAGGGCGTAGAGCTGCTCGGGCGTCAGGTCCGCCGACCACTGCCTGCGCAGGGTGGCGTGGGGCGACTGGCTCACGCGGCCTTGGTACCACAGCCTCAGTCGCCGCGACCGCGCAGCTCGGGCAGGTAGCGGCTCAGCCGGGTGTAGACGCCCGGCTGGTCGGGGCGCGCGCAGCCGCGGCCGTAGGACACGACGCCGACCAGCGCGCCGGCCGCGGTGAGCGGGCCGCCCGAGTCGCCCTCGCACGCGTCCTTGCCGCCCTCGGGGTAGCCCGCGCACAGCATCCCGTCCGGCTGGTAGGCGGGGACGGCGGCGGCGCACTCGGCGTCGGTGCGGATCGGCACGTCCACCTGCCGCAGCCGCCTGCTGGGCGCCTTCAGCTCGCCCGTGCGGCCCCAGCCGTAGACGGTGGCCCGCGCCGGGCCGGTGTCGGCGACGCGCACCGGGTGGACGGGCACCGGCTCGGCCAGGGTGAGCACCGCCACGTCGTGGCCGGAGGCGACGTCGGTGAAGTCGGGGTGCCGCCAGACGGCCCGGACCTCGACGGCGTGCCCCGCGTCCCCGTCGAGGTCGGCCCGGCCGACGAGCGCGGTCACCTCCTCCGGGCGGCGGTCGCGCCGGGTGAGCGCGGTGCGCTCGACCGTGCAGTGCGCGGCGGTGACGACCTCGTCGGGGCCGATCAGCGCGCCGCCGCAGAAGAACCCGCCCGCCCGGTCGACCAGCGCGACGGCCCACGGCACGGGGGGCGCCTCCCGACCGCCGACGACCGCGTCCGCGGGCACCGCGGACAGGACCAGCACGAGGACCGCGAAGACCGGCGCGCTGATGCGCATGGCGTACCCCTCTACGACAGGTGGTCGATCGGGCACCGACCGTAGCGGACCGGCGAGGTGAGCGTCAGCGGGGGATCAAAACCGGAAAATCTGTTGTTAGGATGCCGTAGAGCCGAAGATTTGAAGGCTTGAGAGACAGATCACGCCGATCTGTCCGGATCACGAGGGGGGTTTCCCATGCACCTGGACTTCACCCAGCTCCCGGCGTTCCTCATCGCGTGCGCGGTGGTCGTGCTGACGCCCGGGGTGGACGCCTTCCTCCTGCTGCGCACCTCGATGCGCGCGGGCACCCGGGCCGGTCTGTGGGCACTGGCGGGCATCCACACCGCCGCGTTCACCCAGGTCGCCCTGGTCATCTCGGGCCTGGGCGCGGTGGTCGCGCGCTACCCGGCGGTGCTGACCTCGCTGCGCTGGATCGGCGCGGCCTACCTGCTCTACCTGGCGCTGTCCATCGCGCGCGGGCTCCTCCTGCGGCGCTCCGACGGGGAGGGGGCGGCGGTGGTCGCGGACCGGCCGTTCCGGCAGGGGTTCCTGACCAACATCACCAACCCGAAGATGCTGCTGTTCTCGCTGGCGTTCCTGCCGCAGTTCATCGGCACGGGCGACCCGACGTGGCAGCTCGGCATGCTCGCCGCCGTGTTCCTGGGGCTCGCGGCGCTGTGGGAGCTGACGATCGTGGTGGCCGCGGCACGGGTCGGCGGGTCGCTGCGGCGGCCGGGCGTGACGACGGCGCTGGACGCGGTGTGCGCGACGGTGTTCGCGACCATGTCGGTCGGGCTCGTCCTCTGACCCTCCCCCGAGCCGCGCCGCCCGGAGCGGCGCCGCCCCGGGCGCGGCGCCCCGGCGCACGGCCCCCGGGGCAGCGGGGACCGCGCGCGGGCGCCGGTCAGGACCCGATCTGCTCCTCCAGCACGGCGCGGTAGGTCGACACGCGGGTGTAGATGCCCGGCTTGCCCTCGCGGGCGCAGCCCTCTCCCCACGAGGTGACGCCGATCAGCTTGCCGCCGGCCACCATCGGACCGCCCGAGTCGCCCTGGCAGGTGTCCACGCCGCCCTCCGGGAAGCCGGCGCACGTCATCTCGGCCGGGTCGTACTGGAAGTACGCGGCGGAGCAGTCCTCGTCCGACATCACCGGCACGGTCGCCGCCAGCAGGTACCGCGACACCGGGCCCTGCTCGCTGGTGCGCCCCCAGCCGAAGACCCGCGCCCGGGACCCCTCGGCGTACAGGGCGCTGTCCCCGGGACCAGCCAGCGGCAGCGGCTCCTGCTCGACGGCGTCGCGCAGGGTCAGCACGGCGATGTCGTCGCCCTGGTCGGCCGTCGCGTAGTCGGGGTGCACCCACGGCCTCTCGGCCAGGCGGACGACCACGCCCTCGTCACCGTTCTTGTCCTCGCGCCCCACGACCACGCGGGTGTTCCGGGTCGTCCGGCCCGCGGTGCAGTGCGCGGCGGTCACCACCTTGGTGGGCGCCACCAGCGTGCCGCCGCAGAACTGGAACCCGCTGGAGTCCGTCAGGTACACGACCCACGGGTTCTCCTCGATGGAGACGCGCTCGCCGCCCACCACCCGTCCGTCGACCACGCGGTCGTCGGCGGTCGCCGTCCCCGCGAGAGCCATCAACACTGTCACCAACAACGCGGCAAGCCGCATCGGCCCCTCCTCGTAGATCACCGGCATCCACGAGGAGGTTAGCCAGAACGGACCACCGCGTACGGCCGAACGGTCTAATTACCACCGAACTTGCTACGCACCTTGCCGGCGGCTCCCGCCAGCACGTCGCCGAACTCGTTGAACACCTTCATCAGCGGGTCCTCGGACTCGGCCGCCGACTCCTTGTAGGACCGGGCCGCGGCCTTGAGGTCCTCGGTGAACGCGCCGGTCGGGCGGTCCTCCTCGCGACGCGGGTACTCGCCGGTCAGGATCGCCCGGTAGTCCTCGCCCGCCGCCCACTTCTGGAGCTCCGCCGCCCGCACCACGGCCAGCGGGTGCGTCAGCGGCCAGGTGCGGATGAGCTTGAGCACGGAGTCGCGCACGTCCTCGACCTGCTCGTACTCCTTGGCCTGCTTGAGGAACTCGGCCGTGTCGACCTGGGCGAGGTCCATGCCGCCCGCCATGGCGACGTGCACGCGCAGCGCGGCGGACGGGTCCTGCACGCACAGCAGGCCGGCGCGGTCGCAGGACAGCTCGGTCTTGCGGTACCACTCGCACAGCGCCGCGATGACCGCGCGGATCGCCCAGTAGCCGGCGGGCATCCAGCCCAGGCCGTACTGGAGCTGCATCAGCCGCTGGAGGATCGTCTGGTAGAGCGCGTGCCCGGACAGCACGTGCCCCATCTCGTGGCCGATCGCGAACCGCAGGCCCTCCTGGTCGAGCAGGTCGACCAGGCCCGTGGTGAGCACGATGAACGGCTTGTCGATGCCGAGCGTCACCGCGTTGGGCACCGGGTCGCGCCGCACGAACAGCTCGGGCACCGGGTCGAGGTCGAGCGTCGCCGCCGCCTCCAGCCGGAGCCGGTCCAGCTCCGGGTACTGCTTCGGGCCCACCCGGACGCTCGACGCCAGGTACCCCAGCCGCTCGCCGCGCTCCGTGAACGCGCCCGCCACGGCCTGCAGCACCGGACCGATGCCCGGCACCGCGCGCAGGACCGCCAACGCCCCCCGGTCGACCGGGTGTTCGTACGCCCTCGGGCTGATGCCGGGGAAGCGGACCCGGGCGGTGGACCGGTCGATCTCCTCGCTGCTCATGTCACCCAGGGTGTCACGGTGCGACGACCGCCTCTCCCCGTTCGGGGTAATCGGCGTGCACACTGACCGGGTGGACGCAGCAGACGCGCTCGGGGCCGACTACGAGATCCGCACGCTGCCGCTGGGCGGGGAGCTGAACGCGGTGCTGGTGCGCCGCCGCGCCGAACCCGCCACGCGCGGCGCCGTGCTGTACGTGCACGGGTTCGCCGACTACTTCTTCCAGGCGCACGTCGCCGAGCACTTCACCGCCCGCGGCTTCGACTTCTACGCCGTCGACCTGCGCGCCTACGGGCGGTCGCTGCGCCCCGGGCAGGTGGCCAACTACGTGACCGACCTGACCGAGCACTTCGAGGAGATCGACGCCGCGGTGCGCGTGGTCCGCGAGGAGGACGGGCACCGGCACCTGGTGCTGATGGGCCACTCCACCGGCGGGTTGACCACGAGCCTGTGGGCGCACGAGCGGCGCGACGACGACCTGGTCGACGCGCTCGTGCTCAACAGCCCGTGGCTGGACCTGGCCGAGCCGTGGTTCATGCGGACGGTGGGCACGGCGGTCGTGCGGGGCCTCGGCCGCGTCGCGCCCCGGTTGGTCCTGAGGCGGGGGCTGGGTCCCGTGTACGGCCAGAGCATCCACCGCGACCACCACGGCGAGTGGGACTTCGACCTGACCTGGAAGCCGCTGGAGGCGTTCCCGGTGCACGCGGGGTGGCTGCGCGCGGTCCGCCGCGCCCAGGCGCGGCTGCACCGGGGCCTCGACGTGCGCGTGCCGGTGCTGGTCCTGCGGTCCGGGCGCAGCCACCTGCGCGCGACGGCGTGGACGGCGGAGGCGATGACGTCCGACACGGTGCTCGACGTCGAGCACATGCGGCGGTGGGGGCCGAAGATCGGGCGGGACGTGGTGGGCGTGGCCGTCGAGGGCGGTATGCACGATCTGTTCCTGTCGGCGGAACCGGTGCGCCGGCGGGCGTTGGCCGAGGTGGACGAGTTCCTCGACTCGGTGTGACGCCCCGGCGTCAGAAGACACCCGCGCGGGCGGCGGCGAGGGCGGCGCGGGCGGCCCGTTCCGCCGCGGCGCGGTCCACCGGTTCGCCGGAGACGAAGATCCGGTAGAAGAGCGGCGCGCAGGTCTGGCGGACCAGTTCGCGCGCGTCGACGCCGGCCGGCAGCTCGCCGCGCCCCACCGCCCGGACGGCGATCACCGCGGCCGCCTCGTGCCGGGCGGCGTAGTGGGCGCGCTTGGCCTCGGCCGCCCGGTCCGAGTGGAGGGCCGCGGCGACCAGGCCGATCGGCACGGCGCGGGTCACGGGGTCGGTGAAGGCGTCGACGACCTCGGTGGCCAGGGCGATCAGGTCGTCCTCGACCGCGCCGGTGTCGGGGACGGGCCAGTCGACCTCGCGCCCGCGGTCCAGGGCGTCGGCGACGAGGGCGTCGACCGCGCCCCACCGCCGGTACACGGTGGTCTTGTGCACGCCCGCGCGGTCGGCGACGTTCTCCACGGTCATGCCCGGGTAGCCGCGTTCGGCCAGCTCGGCGTGCACCGCGTCGAGGACGGCTTCGCGCACGCGGGCCGAACGGCCGCCGGGTCTCGTGGTCACAGTGCGACTCCAGTTGCGTTAGTGCGTCGAGGTCTGCCACCCTAACGCAACCCGAGTCGCCTTAGGAGCCCTGTGATCCCCGACCCGAGCCGCCTGCACCCGCTGCCGCACGCCGAGCGCGTCGTCCACCTCAAGCCGCTGATCACGTCGCCGACGATCGAGGTGGGCGAGTACACCTACTACGACGACCCGGAGCACGCGACCGAGTTCGAGACCCGCAACGTCCTCTACGGCTACGGCACCGAGAAGCTGGTGATCGGGAAGTTCTGCGCCCTGGCCACCGGGACCCGCTTCATCATGGCCGGCGCGAACCACCTGACCACCGGCGTGTCCACGTTCCCGTTCACGATCTTCGGCGGCACCTGGCAGGACCGCACGCTCGACCTGCTCACGGGCATGGAAACGCGCGGGGACACGGTCGTCGGCAACGACGTCTGGTTCGGCTACGGTTCGATCGTCATGCCGGGCGTGACCATCGGCGACGGCGCGATCGTCGCCACCGGTTCCGTCGTCGTCTCCGACGTCCCGCCCTACACCGTCGTGGGCGGCAACCCGGCCCGCCCGGTCAAGCCCCGCTTCCCCGAGGACGACGTGGCCCGCCTCCTCCGCGCTCGCTGGTGGGACTGGCCGGTCGAGCTGATCACCGAGCACGTGCGCACGATCATGACCGGCCGACCGGCGGACGTCGAGCGCGTCGCCGAGGAGAACGGCCTGCTGTGACGGGCCTGCCGTGACGGCCCCGTCGGGTCGGGTCAGGACGGCGTGATCGTCCAGTCCCCGTACGACTCGACCTGGATCATCGCCGGCCCCTCCAGCGGCACGGCGCCGTCGAAGGCGCCGATGTGGTTGACCGGCAGGTCCGGCCGCCCGCCGGCGACCGTCACCGTCTTCACGACGAAGTTGCCGTTCCCGACGTTGGTGACCCGCGCCCGCCGCGACTCGCCGGTGAACAGCAGCGCCCGGTCCCCGCTGCCGCCCATCGCGCCGGTCGCGGTGTCGGCCAGTTCGAGGCCGCCCACGGTCAGCGTCCACGCGACGGTCGCCTGGACGGTGATCGTCGTGGTCCGGCCCGCGCCCAGCGCGTCGAACCAGTGCGAGCCCGCGTACGCGCCGATCTTGTTGACCAGCAACCGGTCGAAGCCGTCGGTCCTGACGACGACGTTGCCGGTGCAGGCGGGGCACTCGAACCGCACGACCTTGGCCCCGGGCGGCCGGTCGAGGGTGACCGCGCCGTCGCCCGTGCCCGAGTGGGAGGACGGGGGCGGCGGTGTGCTCGGCGCGGGCGACGCGGTCGGCGTCACCGCCCGGCGGCCGGTGCTCCTCGGCGGGTCCGGGGTCCGGGTGGTGGTCGTCGCGGCGGCGGCCGTCCCCGGGTCCGAGCGGCCGACGACCACGCTGACCAGCCCGACCACCACCGCCGGCACCAGGACCCCGGCCAGGACGAAGGGCCACACCGGCGTCCCGCGCGGCGGGGGCGGCGGCGTGAAGAGGGGCGGCGGGTACTGCGAGACCTGGTACCGCGGCGCGCCGGGGTGGGGCGGGTACGGCGGGGGCTGGGTCATCGCGGCGCTCCGTGCGGTCCTGGACGGCTACCCGGTTCTTCGCGCGACGACGACCCGGCGTTACCCGAACGGCCCAACGGCGGGACCGACCGATCGGTCTAGCGCGGCCACCGGACCGGGCGGGGATCATGGGCGCATGGGCCAGGACTTCGACCGGTACTGCGACCTGACCATGCGCGGTGGGACGACGAGCGGGATCGTGTACCCCTGGGCCGTGGTGGAGCTGGCCGAGCACTACCGGTTCCGGTCGCTGGGCGGGGCTTCCGCCGGGGCGATCGGGGCGGCGTTCACGGCCGCCGCCGAGAAGGGGCGCGACAGCGGCGGGTTCCGCAAGCTCGCGGAGGTCGTCGACTGGTTCGCCGCGCCCGGTTGGCGGATGGCCCAGCTGTTCCAGCCGAGCGGGGACACGCGGAAGCTGTACCGGGTCGTCGTGGCGTCCATGCAGCGCCGGGCGACGACGGGGCGCAGCGCGCTGACGTGCCTGCTGCCGGCCCTGGTCGGCGCGATCGGGTGGCGGTCCCGGCTGCTGCTGGGGCTCGCGCTGGCGCTGTGGCTCGCGGGGCCCGCGCTGTGGTTCCGCGCCGTGCGGTGGGGCGGCACGCCGACGTGGCTGCTCGTGGCGCTCGCGGTCGTCGTGGCGGTCGGCGTGCCGGCGGTCGTGCTGCGCCTGCTGCCGCGCGGGGAGGACGCGTGGCCGCGGCGCCTCGGGACGGCGGCGCTGCTCGTCGTGCCGCTCGTGCCGGTGGCGCTGATGACGCGGTGGACCGCGCCGAGCCTCGCGTCGGCGGCCACCGCGGTGGTGTGGTGGCTGGTGCTCGGCCTCGCGTTCGTCAGCGCGGCGGTGCTCACCTGCTCGCTGAGCGCCAAGCGCCACCTCGACCGGGTGGCCGCCACCAGCCACTTCGGGCTGGTGCCGGGCACGGGCGCGTTCCGGCCCGGTTTCTGGGACCGGCGGTGCGGCGTGCCCGCGTCGACGGGCGTGCCGCCGCTGAGCGACTGGGTCGCCGACCGGCTCGACGACCTGTCCGGGACGACCGACCTCACGTTCGGCGACCTGACCACGAACCTCGTGCTGATGACCACGGACCTGTCCGAGGGCCGCCCCTACCGGCTGCCGTTCACCGAACCGGCGGACGCGTGGCTGTTCTGCCGCCGCTGCCTGTCCCGCGTGCTGCCGGCGCGCACCGTGGACCGGCTCGGCCAGGACCCCACCGGGCACCGCTGCCCCCTGCACGACGACGAGCCCGTGCACGTCCTGCCGCGCGACCTGCCGGTGGCGCTGGCCGTGCGGATGTCCATGCCGCTGCCCGGCCTGATCGCCGCCGTGCCGCTGGTGCGCGCCGAACCGGAGCCGCGGGTGCACTGGTTCTCCGACGGCGGCATCACCAGCAACTTCCCGATCCACTTCTTCGACGTGCTGCTGCCGCGCTGGCCGACGTTCGGGCTGAGCCTCCAGCCGTACCCGCCGGGCGACGACCGCGACGTGTGGCTGCCCGAGCAGGACGCGTCCACCAGTGGCACGCCGTGGCGCGGCGTCGACCGGGTCCGGCACTTCGCGACGGCGATCCTCGACACGGTGCTGGGGTGGCGCGACACCATGCAGTCCGCGCTGCCGGGCTACCGGGGCCGCATCGCGCACGTCCGGGTCGGCGCGGCGGAGGGCGGCACGAACCTGTTCATGCGCCCGGAGACCGTCCGGGCCCTGGCCGAGCGGGGCCGGGAGGCGGGCAGGCTGCTGCGCACCCGCTTCACCGAGGACGACGCCGCCAAGACCGACCGCTACCGGTGGATCAGGATGCGGCTGGCCATGCGCGAGTACCGGCAGCTCGCCGCGCAGGTCGACGAGCGCGCCGCGCTCTACCGCGACCTGACCGCGCGCTACGAGGTGCCCGCCGACCTGCACGGTTGGTTCGCGACGCCGCCGGCGGGCACCGACCCGGAGGCGGCGCGGATCGGCCTGACCCTGGACGCCCTCGGCGCGGTGCCCGACGGGCCGTTCGACGGCGAGCCGCCGGTGGACCCGGACCTCCGCCTCACGCCGCCGGAGTGACCGGGACCGGCGGCGCGACCGGGGCTCATCGGGTCAGGGCTTGCGGCCCACGCCCGCGTAGGCGCTGATGTAGGCGTCGTCCGAGTCGGGGCGCCACTCGGCCAGCGGCACGACGCCGGGCTCGACCACGTCCAGGCCCTCGAAGAACGCGGTGATCTCCGCGCCCGAGCGGAGCACCAGGGGGCTGTCGGTCTTGCGGTAGATGGCGTTGACCTGCTCGCCGCCCTCGATGCCCTCCGCCGAGATGCCGTCCCAGCTCGCGTGGGAGATGGCGACGTGGCTGCCCGGGGCCAGGACCTCGCGGTAGCGGGTGACGGCGGTCTTCGGGTCGTCCGCGTCGGGCACGAAGTGCAGCACGGCCACCATCAGCAGGCCGATGGGGCGGTCGAAGTCGAGCATCCGCTTGACCTCGTCGTTGTCCAGCACCGAGTCCGGGTCGCGCAGGTCGGCCTGGATGGCGCTGGCCAGCGGGTTGTCCGCGAGCAGGGCCGTGCTGTGCGCGACGGCGACCGGCTCGACGTCGGCGTAGACGACCTTCGCCAGCGGGTTGGCCTGCTGGGCGATCTCGTGCACGTTGCCCACGGTCGGGATGCCCGAGCCCAGGTCGAGGAACTGGTCGATGCCCTGGTCCAGCAGGTACCGGACGGACCGGCGCAGGAACGACCGGTTGGCGCGCGCCGCGCCCGGCATGCCGGGGAAGATCTGCTCGACGGACTTCGCCGCCTCGCGGTCGACCGCGAAGTTGTGCGACCCGCCCAGGTAGTAGTCGTACATCCGGGCCGCGCTCGGCCGGTCCAGGTCCACCGAGGACGGGACCCAGCTCGCCTGCTCCATGCGCACATCTCCTCGTCAGCCGACTGCGTGATCGTCGTCGCGCGCCAAACCGGGCACAACCCCCGAATGGACGCTCGCTCAGGGCGAACACCTACCGGAAACAAACCCGGGCTCACCTTGGTTGAGCCAATCAGACTCAACTTTGGAGGAGATCATGGGCGAGACGTTGGCGCTCCCGGTGCTGCCGCTGGACGACGTGGTCGTGCTGCCCGGCATGGTGGTGCCGATCCGGTTGAGCGGCTCGGACGCCACCTCCGAGGCCCGGGCCGCCATCGAGGCCGCCACCGCCGCGGGCGGTCAGCAGAAGGTGCTGCTGGTGCCCCGGCTGGACGGCAAGTACGCGAAGGTCGGCACGTTGGCGCTGATCGAGCAGGTCGGGCGGCTCTCCGGCGGCGAGCGGGCGGCCGTGGTGCGCGGCACGGAGCGCGTGCGCATCGGCACCGGCACGACCGGCCCCGGCGCGGCGCTGTGGGTGGAGGCGACCGTCGCCGACGTGCCGCCGGCCGACGACCGCACCCGCGAGCTGGCCCGCGAGTACCGGGCGATGGTGACCACGATCCTCCAGCAGCGCGGCGCGTGGCAGGTGGTCGACTCGGTGCAGCAGGTCGACGATCCGTCGGCGCTGGCGGACCTGGCGGGCTACGCCTCGTACCTGAGCGACACCCAGAAGGTGTGGCTGCTGGAGACGCCGGACACCGCGCAGCGGCTGGAGAAGCTGCTGGAGTGGGGCCGCGAGCACCTGACCGAGCTGGACGTGGCCGAGACGATCCGCAAGGACGTCAAGGAGGGCGTGGAGAAGCAGCAGCGGGAGTTCCTGCTGCGCCAGCAGCTGGCCGCGATCCGCAAGGAGCTGGCCGAGCTGGACGGCAAGCCGGTCACCGAGGAGCAGGACTACCGGGCCCGCGTCGAGGGCGCCGACCTGCCGGAGCACGTGCGCAAGGCGGCGCTGGCCGAGGTCGACAAGCTGGAGCGGACCTCCGAGCAGTCGCCCGAGGTCGGCTGGATCAGGACGTGGCTGGACACGGTCCTGGAGCTGCCCTGGAACAACCGCACGAGCGACAACTACGACATCGCGGGCGCGCGGGCGGTGCTGGACGCCGACCACGCGGGCCTGGACGACGTGAAGGAGCGCATCACCGAGTACCTGGCCGTGCGGCGGCGGCGCGCCGACCGCGGCATGGGCGTCGTCGGCGGGCGGCGGTCCGGCGCGGTGCTGGCCCTGGTGGGCCCGCCCGGGGTCGGCAAGACCTCGCTCGGCGAGTCGGTCGCGCGGGCCATGGGCCGCGAGTTCGTCCGGGTCGCCCTGGGCGGCGTGCGGGACGAGGCCGAGATCCGCGGCCACCGGCGCACCTACGTGGGGGCACTGCCCGGCCGGATCGTGCGGGCCATCTCCGAGGCCGGCTCGATGAACCCGGTCGTGCTGCTCGACGAGATCGACAAGGTCGGCGCGGACTACCGGGGCGACCCGACCGCGGCGCTGCTGGAGGTGCTGGACCCGGCGCAGAACCACACGTTCCGGGACCACTACCTGGAGGTGGAGCTGGACCTGTCGGACGTGGTGTTCCTGGCCACGGCCAACGTGCTGGAGTCCATCCCCGGCCCGCTGCTGGACCGGATGGAACTGGTGCAGCTCGACGGCTACACCGAGGACGAGAAGGTCACCATCGCGCGCGACCACCTGCTGCCCCGGCAGGTCGAGCGGGCGGGCCTGACGGCCGAGGACGTGTCGGTCGGCGAGGACGCGCTGCGCAAGCTGGCGGGCGAATACACCCGCGAGGCGGGCGTGCGGCAGCTGGAGCGCTCGCTGGCGCGGGTGCTGCGGAAGGTGACGGCGCGGGTCGCGCTGGACGAGGCGGCGCTGCCGGTGACGGTGGGCGTGCCGGACCTGCGCGGGTACCTGGGCTCGCCCAAGCACACGCCGGAGTCGGCGGAGCGCACGGCGGTGCCGGGCGTGGCGACGGGCCTCGCGGTGACCGGCGCGGGCGGAGACGTGCTGTTCGTGGAGGCGTCGCTGGCCTCGGAGGGCACCGGGGCGGCCGGGGTGGTGCTGACCGGCCAGCTCGGCGACGTGATGAAGGAGTCGGCGCAGATCGCGCTGTCCTACCTGAAGTCGCACGACGACCGGTCGGCCGTGCTGGCCGAGCGCGGCGTGCACATCCACGTGCCGGCGGGCGCGGTGCCGAAGGACGGGCCGTCGGCGGGCGTAACGATGACGACGGCGCTGGCGTCGCTGCTGTCCGGGCGGCCGGTGCGGTCGGACGTGGCGATGACCGGCGAGGTGTCGCTGACCGGCCGGGTGCTGCCGATCGGCGGGGTCAAGCAGAAGCTGCTGGCCGCGCACCGGGCGGGCATCACCACCGTGCTGCTGCCGCAGCGCAACGAGCCCGACCTGGACGACGTGCCGGCGTCGGTGCGCGACGAGCTGACCGTGCACCTCGTCCGCGACGTGCGCGAGGTCCTCGACCTGGCGCTGGAGCCGGCCACCGCGGGCGCGACCGCGGCGGCCTGACCACCGCCGGACCCGGAGCCCCGGCGACCCCCGCGGTCGCCGGGGCTCCGGCACGCGCCGACCCGCGTTCGACCGGCACGCGGTGGGCCGTCGCACGGTCGGCCCAACCGCGTTGGGCCGACCGTGCGACGGCCGAAACGGAACGGGGCCGCGACCCGACAGGCGGCTGACACATCGCCGACGCGGAGGTCCCGCCGTGCACCGGACAACACCAGTGGTCGTCGCCCTCGTCACCGTCTCGGTGGCGCTCGCCCTCACCCTCGCCGTCGGCCCGGTCGGCCTCGCCGCGAGCGCGGTGGCGGGCGTGCTGGCGGTGTTCCTGCTGATCAGGCACCGGACGTCGAACGCCGCGCTACCCAGGCCGGTGCCCCTGCCGGTGCCCGGCCCGCTGGACGTGGTCGGCGAGGCCGGGCACCAGGCGGAGCTGGCCCGCTTCACCGACCGCGAGACGACCGCCCTGCTGGTCCCCGAACCCTCGAACCCCTACGACCCGCACGCGGTGCGCGTCGACCTGCTGGACGCCGACGGCACGCCCGCCAAGGTCGGCTACCTGTCCCGCGCGGCGGCCCGGCGCCACCAGCCGCTGCTGTCCGAGCTGGCCAGGCGCGGCGAGGTCGCGTCCTGCCCGGCGCACGTCGCCCGCGGCGCGCTCGGCCTGCACGGCGTGCGCCTGATCACGACCGGCTGACCGCGCGGCCCCGGTTCCCCCCGACCCGGTTCCCCCCGACCCGGTTTCCCGACCCGGTGACCGCGCGGCTCGACGCCGGGCGGCCCGGCGCCGGGTGGCTCACTGCCGGGCGGCTCAGTGCCCGACGTCGATCACGACGCGGGTGGGCGCGTCGAGCAGGAACACGCGGTGCCACGAGTCGCGGGCCGCGCCGAGGCCCACGGTCAGGTTGGCCTCGAAGTCACCGGTGATCGCGACCGCCCGCACGTTCGCCAGCGCGGGCGTGGTGAAGGTCCGCGGACCGGTGTAGGTCGGCGTGCCGGCGTCGTCGTGCGCGGCGGCGGGCGCCATGCGCACCTCCAGGAAGTACGGGCCCGGCAGGTCCACGGGGTTGCCGGAGCCGTCCTCGACGAGCTGGTCGACGCAGCGGACGAAGAACTCCGGCCGGTGGCCGGCCAGGTCGAGCACGACGCGGTCGAAGTCGGCGTGCCGACCGGTGCGGATGCCGGTCAGCACGGGGGTCTGCGTCTGGGACCGGGTCTGGGCCGCGTCGGCGGCGGGAACGGCGCCGCCGACGGCGGCGAGGGTCAGGGCGAGCAGTGCGAGTCTTCGGTAGCGGCGGTCCATCGCGGCCCTCCAAAGGGCTCCTCCCCCCGAGCGGCTGCCAGGGGGTGCACCTCTCAAGACGTGTCGCGCGTCACACGGTTGCGCGGGGGTCGCCGCGACCCGGTGGAGTCCTGCGACGCCCCCGGGCCGGCGATAGGGTCGTGCGACATGAGCCTCGAACGCCCCGTCGCCCCCGACCCGTACGCGCTGCTGCCGCAGGTGCCGTCCTTCACCGTCTCCTCGACCGACGTCGAGGACGGGCAGGCCCTGCCGGAAGCCCAGGTGTTCGAGGGCGGCAACACCTCGCCGCAGCTGACCTGGACCGGGTTCCCGGAGGGGACCAAGAGCTTCGTCGTCACCTGCTTCGACCCGGACGCCCCGACGCCGTCGGGCTTCTGGCACTGGGTCGCGGTGAACCTGCCCGCCTCGGTCACCTCGCTCGACACCGGCGCGGGCGGGTCGGACTCGTCGCTGCCCGGCGACGCGTTCCACGTGCGCAACGACTACGGCACGCGCGCGTTCGGCGGCGCCGCCCCGCCGCCCGGCGACCAGGTGCACCGCTACTTCTTCGTGGTGCACGCGGTGGACGTGGAGCGGCTCGACGTGGACGGCGACGCCTCGCCCGCCGTGGTGAGCTTCAACCTGGCCTTCCACACGCTGGCCCGCGCGGTCCTCACCCCGACCTACGCGCACTGACCCCGGGAACAAGCGCCCCGCGCGCGGAGTTGGAGCCGACGTGAGGCACTTCGACCTGGTCATCATCGGCACCGGTTCCGGCAACTCCATCGCGGACGAGCGGTTCGCCGGCTGGAACATCGCGATCGTCGAGAAGGGCGTCTTCGGCGGCACGTGCCTGAACGTCGGGTGCATCCCCACGAAGATGTTCGTGCACACGGCGGACGTCGCCGGCGCTCCCGCGTCGGGCGCGCGGCTCGGCGTGGACGCCCACCTCGACGGCGTGCGGTGGACGGACGTGCGCGACCGGATCTTCGGGCGCATCGACCCGATCGCCGAGGGCGGCCGGCGCTGGCGGGCCGAGGAGAACGCGAACGTCACCGTCTTCGCCGGCACGGCGCGGTTCACCGGCCCGAAGACGCTGGACACCGGCACCGGCGAGACGATCACCGCGGACCGCTTCGTGATCGCCGCGGGCAGCCGGCCGGTCGTGCCGGACGTCGCCGACATCGAGAGCGTCGGCTACCACACGTCCGACACGGTCATGCGCCTCGACGCCCTGCCGGCCCGGATGACCATCCTGGGCAGCGGGTTCATCGCCGCCGAGTTCGCGCACGTGTTCTCGTCGTTCGGCGTGCGGGTGACGATCGTCGGCCGGTCGGACCTGCTGCTGCGGCACGAGGACCAGGAGGTGGCGCGCCGCTTCACCCGGATCGCCGCCGAGAAGTGGGACGTGCGGCTGCGGCGCAAGGCCGTGCGGGCCGAGCGGGTGGACGGCGTGGTGCGCCTGCACCTGGAGGGCCCGGACGGCGCGGAGGTCGTGGAGTCGGAGGAGCTGCTGGTCGCGGTCGGCCGCACGCCCAACTCCGACCTGCTCGACCTGGCCGCGACGGGCGTCGAGGTGCGCCCGGACGGCCGCGTCGTCGTGGACGAGCACCAGCGGACGTCGGTCGAGGGCGTCTACGCGCTGGGCGACATCAGCTCCGACCACCAGCTCAAGCACGTGGCGAACCACGAGGCGCGGGTCGTGCAGCACAACCTGCTCCACCCCGACGAGCCGATCGCCTCGGACCACCGGTACGTGCCGTCGGCGGTGTTCTCGTCGCCGCAGATCGCGTCGGTCGGCCTGACCGAGGAGCAGGCGGCCGAGCGCGGCCTGCGGTACGTGGTGGGGTCGCAGGCGTACGCGTCCATCGCCTACGGGTGGGCCATGGAGGACACGACCGGTTTCGCGAAGGTCCTGGCCGACCCGGCGACGGGCGAGATCCTGGGCGCGCACGTGATCGGTCCGCAGGCGCCGACCGTGATCCAGCCGGTGATCCAGGCGATGAGCTTCGGCCTGGACG
Source organism: Saccharothrix sp. DSM 118769 (assembly GCF_052936295.1). NCBI lineage: Bacteria > Bacillati > Actinomycetota > Actinomycetes > Pseudonocardiales > Pseudonocardiaceae > Saccharothrix > Saccharothrix sp. DSM 118769. The sequence continues at coordinate 8,327,577 of NZ_CP193627.1, forward strand.
CGGGCACGATGGCCAGGGGCCAGTACTGGATCCACCCGGCGATGCCCGAGGTGATCGAGAACGCCCTGCTCAACCTGCCGCTGGACTGAGCGGGGCGAGCACCCCCGAACGCGCGGAGACCCGGCCGGACCCCTCGAACGGCCGGGTCTTCCCGTGCAACTGTGACCGTGTTATCGGTACGGGCGAGCCGGGCGTTATCAGACGGTGCGCGGGCGGCCGGCCAGGTGGCCGAGAGCGGTCAGCAGCACCAGCAGGGCCACCAGGACCAGCATCGACGTCGTCCAGGTGCCCGTCGCGCCGCGCAGCACGCCGAACGCGAACGGGCCGCTCGCCGAGATCAGGTAGCCGATGCTCTGCGCCATCGCGGACAGCCGGGCGGTGTCGGCGGAGTTCGTCGTGCGCAGCGAGATCATCACCAGGGCGAGCGGGAACATGCCCATGCCGACGCCGATCAGGACGACCCAGAGGCCGGGCGCGGCGGCGGGGGCGAGGGCCAGGCCCAGGACGCCCAGCACGGACAGGCTGCCGAGGGCCAGGACCAGGCCGGACTGGCTCGGGCGGCGCGCCGCCAGGGTCGGGACGATCAGGCTGACCGGGACGCCGAGGACCATGGTGACGGCCAGCAGCAGGCCCGCGGTGGTGCGGTCGACGCCCGCGTCGCCGAGGATCTGCGGCAGCCAGCCCATCACGGTGTAGGCCAGCAGCGACTGGAGCCCGAAGAAGACGGTGACGACCCAGGCCAGCCTGCTGCGGAACAGCGAGCGGCCGGGGGTCGCGCGGCGGGTGGCGGTGCGCGCGGCGAGGCCGTGGCGGGCGCCGGCCAGCCAGATGAGCAGTGCGGCGAGGGACAGCAGGGCCCAGGCGCCGACGGCCGGCCGCCACGAGCCGAAGAACGACTCCAGCCCCGGCGTGAACGCGGCGCCCAGGGCCGCGCCGGCGGCGAGCGCGGCGGTGTAGACGCCGGTGACCAGGCCGACCCGGCCGGGGAACGACTCCTTCACGACCACCGGGATGAGGACGTTGCACACGGCGATGCCCGCGCACGCCACGAACGTGCCGCCGAGGACCGCCGCCGGGCCGTCGACGACCCGCAGCACGAGGCCGACGGTCAGCACGGCCAGGGACAGGCCGACGGCGCGCGCCATGCCGAGGCGGCGGCCGAGCCAGGGCGCGAGGAACGCGGCGAAGCCGAAGCACAGCGTCGGCACGGCGGTCAGCGCGCTGGTCCAGGCCGCCGACACGCCCAGCGACGTGCGCACATCGCCCAGCACGGAGGCGAGGCTGGTGACCGCGGGGCGCAGGTTCGCGGCGGCCAGCGCTACGCCGATCGCCAACAAAGTGCTGCCGACCAGGGCAACTTGACGACTCCGGCCCACCGCACCGGTGGCAGTGGCAGCAGGATGGTCCGCGATCGTCGCATTGGCACTGGGATCGGTGGCAATGTTGACGGACGACGGTGACACGTCCGACCGGGTCTGCGGGATCGTCACCGGATTACTATCGCAGACATGGGATGTTCGGATGAAAGGATGATGCTGTGCCGTTGGCCACTACCCGACGAGCGGGCCTCGTCGACCAGGTGATCGACCAGATGAGAGGGGCGATCGCCGCCGGTGAGTGGCCGGTCGGCCGCCGCATCCCGCCCGAACCGGAACTGGTGACCGCGCTGGGGGTGGGTCGCAACACCGTGCGGGAGGCGGTGCGCGCGCTGTCCCACGCCGGCCTGCTGGAGGTGCGCCAGGGCGACGGCACGTTCGTGCGCGCCACGAGCGAGCTGTCCGGCGCGGTCCGCCGGATGTGCGGCAGCGAGCTGCGCGACGTGCTCCAGGTGCGGCGGACGCTGGAGGTCGAGGGCGCCCGGCTGGCCGCGACCCACCGCACCGACGACGAGCTGCGCAGGCTGGAGGAGCTGCTCACCGAACGGGACGAGGCGCTGTGCGCGAAGGACTGGGCCAGGCTCGTGGAGCGGGACACCGCGTTCCACGTGCTGCTGGTGCAGTGCTCGCACAACACGCTGCTGGCCGAGCTGTACCAGGGCCTGACCGAGGCGGTCCGGGCCAGCATCACCGCGACCGTCGAGACCGACCACGACGACGACCAGGTCTCGCACACCGGCCTGCTGGACGCGGTGCGCGACCGCGACGCCGCGCGCGCCGCCGTCGAGGCGGGCGGCTTCCTGGAGGACCTGCTGGAGCGCCACAAGGACTAGCCGCCACCAGCCGCTACCAGCCGCGACGGCGGGACCCGGCGGCGACGACGGTCCGACGACAGGTCCGGCGACGGGTCGGCGGCGACGGGTCGGCGGTTCAGGCCGTGTCGCGCAGGTCCCAGCACTCCCTCAGCGCCGCCAGCGTGGCCGTCACCGCGGGCCGCCTGCCCGCCTGCGTGCGCCACACCGCGAACACGCGCCGGGTCGGCGTCGGCAGGAACGGCACCGCGCGCACCGACGCGGGCAGGGCCCCGCGCCCCAGCCGGGGCAGCAGCGCGACGCCGATCCCCCTGGCCAGCAGCGCCAACTGCGTCTCGTACTCGGCGACGCGGTGCGCCAGGTCCGGCTCCATGCCCGCACCGCGGAAGGTGTTCACCAGCCAGTCGTGGCAGATCGCGCCCTCCGGCTGGCAGATCCACCGCTCGCCGGCCAGGTCCTCGGGCGTCAGGGACTCGCGCCCCGCCAACCGGTGCCCGACGGGCAGCAGCACGTCGGCCACGTCCTCGCCGAGCCGCGCCCGCGACACCGGCTCGGGCACGGCGAGCCGCGCGTTGACCCAGTCGTGCGTCACGGCCACGTCCAGCTCGCCCCGCGCCACGGCCTCCAGCCCGTCCGGCGGGTCCAGCTCGACCACCCGCACGTCCAGCCGCGGGTGCCGCTCGTGCAGCCGCACGAGGGCGGACGGCAGCAGGCCGCGGGCGGCGGTCGCGAACGCGCCGACGCGCAGCCGGCCCACCGCCTCGCCGCGCTGCTCCTCCAGCGTCACCTCGACGCCCTCGACGAGGGCCAGCACCTGCCCGGCGGTGGTCGCCAGCAGGTGCGCCGCGTCGGTGAGCGCCACGCCCCGGCCGCGCCGCTCCAGCAGCGTGGTGCGGGTCTCGCGCTCCAGCTTGGCGATCTGCTGGGACACCGCCGAGGGCGTGTAACCGAGCGCGGTGGCCGCCGCGCCGACCGAGCCGTGGGTCGCCACCGCGTGCAACGCGCGCAACCGTCCGAGGTCCAACATGTAGCGATCCTAAACCGATTCCTTCAGAACTCGTTGCTGGTGCTAAACGATGGCAGCGCTGAGAGTGGACACCGTGAAACCACGCCACGCCGCCCTCGCGGTGCTCGTCGCCGTCGTCTGGGGCGTCAACTTCGTCGTCATCAAGGTGGGCCTGCGCGACTTCCCGCCGATCTTCTTCTCCGCGCTGCGCTTCCTGGCCGCCGCCGTGCCCGCGCTGTGGTTCGTCGGCCCGCCGCGCGTCGCGTGGAAGTGGGTCGTGGCCGTGGCGCTGGCGCTGGGCGTGGCGAAGTTCGGCCTGCTGTTCGTCGGCATGGGCGCGGGGATGCCCGCCGGGTTGTCGTCGCTGGTGCTCCAGGGCCAGGTGTTCTTCACCGTGCTGTTCGCCGCCGTGCTGCTGCGCGAACGGCCGCGCGCCGTGCAGGTGGCCGGGATGGCCGTGGCGGCGGTCGGCATCGCGGTCATCGGCGTCGACCACGGCACGAGCGGCCCGGTCGGCGCGTTCCTGCTGGTGATCGCGGCCGCGGTGGCGTGGGGCCTGGCGAACGTCGCCACCCGCCGCGCCCAGTCGCCCGACCCGCTCAACTTCATCGTGTGGGTGAGCGCGGTCGCGTTCCCGCCGCTGCTCGGCCTGTCGCTGGTGTTCGAGGGCCCGGCCGCCGGCCTGGCCGCGCTGCGCTCGCTCGACTGGGGCAACGTCGCCGCGATCCTGTTCATCGCCTGGGTCTCCACGCTGTTCGGCTTCGGCCTGTGGAACTCCCTGCTGCGCACCTACGAGGCCGCCGTCGTCGTGCCGTTCGCGCTGCTGGTGCCGGTGGCCGGGATGCTGTCGGGGTGGCTGCTGCTGGACGAGGAGCTGACGCCGGTGCGGCTGGGCGCGGGGGCGCTGGTGGTGCTCGGCATGGCGGCCACCACGCTCCGCCGACGCCCTCCCCGCGTGCGGCCGGAGCCGGGGCCGGCGGCGGAGCGGGAGCCGGAGCCGGCGGCGGTGCCCGGACCGGCGGCGGCGGTGCCGCTCGTGCCGTCGCGCGGTCCGGCCGCGGCCCCTACCGCTCTCCTCGGTGATTGACGATCGCCCGGCGGTTCGTTAAGCCGGACTGGTGGACCCCGGGGCCGAGCACAAGGTGTTGTCGGCGCGGACGATCGTGCTCTGGGGCATCGGGCTGGGCGTCCTCGCCGTCGCCTCGACGGCGGTGCTGGTGGTGACCCTCGGGTCGGGCAGCCCCGGCGCCCTGGCGCGGTTGGACGCGGTCCGCACGGCGGGCGGCATCGTGCTCGGCACGGGCGGCGCGGCGGCGCTGCTGCTCACCGCGCGGCGGCAGCGGTCGACCGAGCTGGACCTGCGGCAGAAGGACCACGACGCGACCGAGCGCCGCGTCACCGAGCTGTACGGCAAGGCCGCCGACCAGCTCGGCAGCGACAAGGCGCCGGTGCGGCTGGCCGGGCTGTACGCGCTGGAGCGGCTGGCGCAGGGCAACCCCGCCCACCGGCAGACCATCGTGCACCTGGTGTGCGCCTACCTGCGGATGCCGTTCACGCCGCCGCCGGAGGCGCGGGTCCGGACGCGCGTCGGGCCGCGCGACGCGCACCGCTACCAGGAGCTGGAGGTGCGGCAGACGGCCGCCGGCCTGCTCGCCGCGCACCTGCGGCCCGACCGGCCCGAGGCGTTCTGGGGCGGGATCGAGCTGGACCTGTCGCACGCCACCCTGGTGAAGCTCGCCCTGACGCACGCGCGGGTGCGGTCGGCGTCGTTCTCCGGCAGCACGTTCGTCGGGCCGGCGACGTTCCGCGGCACCGAGTTCACCGACGGCGCGGACTTCCGCGAGACGTGCTTCCGCGGGCTGGCGGACTTCCGGCGGGTCGGGTTCGGCGAGTCGGTGTTCCGCGGGGCGCTGTTCGAGGGCGAGACGGACTTCGGGGTGCACACCTCGGCGGCGCTGGCGGGCGCGCGGACCCGCGTCGGGACGGCCCGGCGGAAGTGGCCACCCGGGTGGGCGGAACGGCCCGGGGAGCCGGGTCTGGCCACGATCGTGCGCGTTCCGTGACCGGTATAGCCCGATCGGGCGACGTATCCCCCTGGTCCGAACCGGTACTTTCACAGCATGACGAGCCATGAGCGGAGGTGTGACACGTGCGCTTCCTGACGCCTTCGTCCCTCCGCCCGACGGCGGACGGCATCTAGGTCGTCCCGCGCGGACGACCCCGACATCCCGCACGACCGCGACCGCGCGGTCCTCAGGCACCGCCTCGTCGCCCGGCTTGGAGGTCGGGCACCGCGTGCCGCGGACCGGTCGTCGTCGAGACCCGGCGGTCCACCCCGCGACTTGGTGGTCGCGGACCTCGCCAGGCGCTCACGACACGGGCGGCGCACCCGCGGGCGGGATGACGGGCAGCCCCCTCGGGGCTCCGCGCTCCAGCAACCCCTTCACCGCGTCGGTGTCGAGGTGCTCGACGACCAGGTCCCCGAGCAGGTCCAGCTGCGCCTCGCGGCGGCCGGCGAAGTCGACGTCCGGCGCGGGCGCGAACCCGTCCCGCCCGGAGTGGCCCGCGGCCCAGCGCAGGAACGCGCGCCGGAACGCGTCGTTCTCCAGCAGCCCGTGCCAGTGGGTGCCCGCGACGCGCCCGCGCAGCGCGCCCTCCACCGTGCCGTCGGCGAGGGTCACCAGCCCGTCCTCGGTGCTGCGCGCGACCGTGCCGTGGTGGATCTCGTAGCCCGTGACGGGTTCGCCGAACGCCGTGCCGCGCGGCCGGTGCAGGGTCTTGTCCGCCTCGAACCGCACGTCCACGTCGAGCAGGCCGAGCCCGGCCACGGTCCCCGCGCGGGACTCCACCGGGTCGTCGATGCGCGCGCCGAGCATCTGGAACCCGCCGCAGATGCCCAGCACCGGGCCGTCGTGCGCGGCGACCGCGTCGGCCAGGCCGGTGGCGCGCAGCCAGCGCAGGTCGTCCACGGTGGCCTTCGAGCCGGGCAGCACGACGAGGTCCGCGTCGGCCAGCCGGGACGGCTCGGTGACGAACCGCACGGACACGCCCGGCTCGCACGCCAGCGCCTCCACGTCGGTGGCGTTGGAGATGCGCGGCAGCCGCACCACGGCCACCCGCAGCCACTGGTCGCCGCACGGCGCCGCCGGCCGCCCGAGGACGCCGTCCGCGGCGTAGGACAGCGAGTCCTCGGCGTCGAGCCACAGCTCCTCGCGCCACGGCAGCACGCCGTGCACCGGCCGGCCGGTGAGCGCGCGCAGCTGCCGCAGGCCCGGTTCGAGCAGCGCCGGGTCGCCCCGGAACTTGTTCACCACGAACCCGGCCACCAGCGCCTGGTCCGCCGGGTCGAGCAGGGCCAGGGTGCCGAAGAGGTGCGCGAACACGCCGCCGCGGTCGATGTCGCCGACCACCAGCACCGGCAGGCCGGCGGCCCGCGCGAGGCCCATGTTGGCGATGTCGTCCGCCCGCAGGTTGATCTCGGCGGGCGACCCCGCGCCCTCGCAGACCACCGCCTCGAAGTCGGCGCGCAGGCCCTCCAGCGTGGCCAGCACGGTGGTCATCAGCTCGGCCTTGCGCGCCCGGTAGGACAGGGCGGACACCTCGCCCACCGCCTTGCCCAGCACCACGACCTGCGAGCTGCGGTCACCGCCCGGCTTGAGCAGCACCGGGTTGAACCGCACGCTCGGCTCCAGCCCGCACGCGGCGGCCTGGAGGGCCTGCGCCCGGCCGATCTCGCCGCCGTCGCGGGTGACGACCGAGTTGTTCGACATGTTCTGCGCCTTGAACGGCGCGACCCGGACGCCCTCGCGGGCGAGCCAGCGGCACAGCCCGGCGGCCAGGACGCTCTTCCCCGCGTCCGAGGTGGTGCCCGCCACCAGCAACGCGCTGCCCACGAATGTCCCTCCGCCGTCGGTCCCGGCTGACATCATCCACGTCATGGTCGACGTCCCCGCCACCGCGGTCCTGGTGCACAGCCCGTACCTCGGACCCGCCAGCCTCCGCCCGCTCGCGCAGGTCCTGGCGTCCCTCGGGCACGCCGTGCTGCTGCCGGACCTGCGGGCGACGGTCAACGCCGCGCCGGTGCACCAGCGGCTGATCGGGGTGTTCGCGGACGCGGTCGAGGAGTCCGGGGTGACCGGCGACCTGGTGCTCGTCGGGCACAGCGGCGCCGGTCCGCTGCTGCCCGCGTTCGCCGACGCGCTGGAGACGCCGGTGCGCGGCCTGGTGTTCCTCGACGCCGACCTGCCCACGCCCGGCCGGAGCTGGCGCGACGACGCGCCCGCCGAGCGCATGGCGCACCTCAAGTCCATCGCGCGGGAGGGCCTGATGCCGCGCTGGGACCTGTGGTTCGCGCCCGAGGCGCTGTCCGCGATGGTGCCCGACGTGCGGCTGCTGGAGGAGATCGTGGCCGAGGCCCCGGAGGTGCCGCTGGCGTTCCTCAAGGAGGCCCGGCCCACCGTGGCGTGGACCGGGCCGTGCTCCTACCTGCGGCTGAGCCGGGTCTACGACGACGCCGCCGACCGGGCGCGCGGGCTGGGCTGGCCGGTGGTGTCGCTGGACGCGCACCACCTGGCCGCCGTCACCGAACCCGACCTGGTCGCCGAGGCCCTGGTGCCGCTGCTCAGCAGGCGGTGAGGATCTCCGCGCCGTCGTCCGTGACGACCAGCGTGTGCTCGAACTGGGCGGTCCAGCTCTTGTCGCGGGTGGTGACGGTCCAGCCGTCGTCCCACAGGTCGTGCTCGATGCCGCCGAGGGTGATCATCGGCTCGATGGTGAACGTCATGCCCGGCTCGATGACCGTGGGCACGTGCGGGGCGTCGTAGTGCAGCACCACCAGGCCGCTGTGGAAGGTGCGGCCGATGCCGTGGCCGGTGAAGTCGCGCACCACGCCGTAGCCGAAGCGGTTGGCGTACGCCTCGATGACCCGGCCCACGACGTTGAGCTGCCGGCCCGGCTTGACCGCCTTGATGGCGCGCATGGTGGCCTCGTGGGTGCGCTCGACCAGGAGCCGGACCTCCTCGCGCACGTCGCCGGCGAGGAAGGTGGCGTTCGTGTCGCCGTGCACGCCGCCGATGTAGGCGGTGACGTCGACGTTGACGATGTCGCCGTCCTCCACGACCGTCGAGTCGGGGATGCCGTGGCAGATGACCTCGTTCAGCGAGGTGCAGCAGGACTTCGGGAAGCCGCGGTAGCCGAGCGTCGACGGGTAGGCGCCGTTGTCGCAGAGGAACTCGTGCGCGACCGCGTCGATCTCGTCGGTGGTCACGCCGGGCACGATGACCTTGCCCGCCTCCTGGAGCGCCTGCGCGGCCAGTCGGCCGGCGACGCGCATCGCCTCGATCACCTCGGGCGGCTGGACCCACGGGTCGGTGTTCCTCTGGGGTTCCCGCCGGTCGACGTACTCGGGGCGTTCGATCCCCTCGGGTACCGGACGACGCGGGGACTGCACACCTGGCTGGAGGACGGCACGAACGGACATGCCCCCAGGTTACGACGCGTCGCGCGACGCGCGACGCGGTGTGCCCGCTACCCGGTCGCCCCCGCCGTGCCGGGTGCGGCGACGGGCAACCCGATCTCGTCGGCGGCGGTGAGGAGCCGCTCGTCGTAGGCGACGAACGCGGTCAGGCCCTCCCGCAACCGCGGGGTCGAGGCCAGGTGGACCGCGTCGGGGGACTTCACGGGGGAGCGGCAGCGCCCCGGCCGAGTCGAGGAGGTCCGTGGTCATCGTCACGAGGTCGAGCTCCACCAGGATCACGGTCGCGACGCGGATCGCGGCTTCCCCTCGGCCCGCACGGCGCGGACCAACTCCACCCGCGCCGGCGAGCTGCTGACCCTGCGCTGGTCGGGGCGCTCGTCGAGCCACGCGCGCAGGGCGTCGGTCTCCGCCTCGACCTGCACCGGCTTGGCCAGTGCCGAGGCGTCCAGGTAGATCACCGGCGCTCGTCCTCGCGCATCCGCCGCAGCACTTCCGGGATCGGCGTGCCCGAGGTCGCCGGCAGCGGCTCGGGGAACGCCCCGCCCCGACCGCGGAGCAGCTCGCCGTTGACGACCAGGCGGTCGCGCAGCGTCCGGACTCCGGCGGGCGGACCGATCTCCGCCACCACCCGCCCGTGGTCCGTGACCGCGATCCGCTCTCCCGCGCGCCTCACGTACTCCGTCGCGTGGTGGCGCAGTTCGCGCAAACCGACCTGATCCATGTGTAACGCCGCATCACGTGGATCTTGCTCCGTTCAGCCCAGCGCCCCCAGGAACCGGGCCGTCGCCTCGACCGCCGGGGCCGAGGAGTCCGCGCCCACCAGCAGGGTCGCGAAGGCCACGTCGCCGCGGTACCCGACGAACCAGCCGTGCGAGCGGGTGCCGTCCCCGAACTGGGCCGTGCCGGTCTTGCCCCGCACGTCGCCGTACGGCTTGAGCTGCGGCGCGGTGCCCTGGTCGACGACCTCGCGCATCATCGCCCGCAGCGGCTCCAGCACGGCGGGCGTCGGCGGGGTCGGGGTGTGGTCGGCCTTCGTCTCCCGGCCCGCCAGCACGGTCGGCACCGGCACCTTCCCCGACGCCGCGGTGGCCGCCACCACGGCCATGCCGAACGGGCTGGCCAGCACCTTGCCCTGGCCGAAGCCGTCCTCGGCGCGCTCGACCACGTCGGTGGCGGGCGGCACGGAGCCGGTGATGGTGGTGATCGCCGGGATCTCGTAGTCCACGCCCAGGCCGAACGAGTCCGCCGCCTTCGTCAGCGCGTCCGGCGCCATCCCGGCCGCCAGCTCGGCGAACGTCGTGTTGCACGAGAACGCGAACGCCGAGCGCAGCGGGATCGTGCCCTTGTCGAAGTCGTGGTCGTTCGGCACGACCCGGCGGCCGTCGATCGTGGTGCGGCCGGGGCACGGCAGCGGCGTGTCCGCGCCCGCCTGCCCGGAGCCGATCGCCGCCGCGGCCGAGACGACCTTGAACGTCGAGCCCGGCGGGTAGCGGCCGGTCAGCGCCACCGCGCCCTCGGCGTCGGCGGGCGCGTTCTGCGCGACGGCCAGCACGTCGCCGGTCGACGCGGACAGCGCCACCAGCATCGCCGCCTGCGGCACGGGCTCCAGCGCGTCCTCGGCGGCGGTCTGCACGGTCCGGCTCAGCGCGGTCCGGACGGCCTCCGCCGGTTCGGGCTGCTCCTCGTGCAGGGTCTCCACCTCGTCACCGGCCGCGCCCACCGTGTAGACGCGCACCCCGGCGCGGCCCGCGCTCTCCTCCTCGACCTCCGCGCGGATGGCCGGCAGGACCTGCGACCCGAACGTCCGCGACGGCGCGAGCAGGCTCGTCCGCGTGGTGAACCGCACGCCCGGCAGGTCGTAGATGGCGGGCTTCACCGTCTGGTAGTCCGCGTCGCGCAGCGCCGCCACCTGGTAGAGCTGCCCGGACGGGACCTGCGAGGAACCCTCCAGGATGGACCCGGCGGTGATCGCGGCGTCGATCGGGGACAGCGCCGAGGCCAGGGCGGCGGCCACCGCGGGCACGTCGTCCGCCTCCTTCGCGTCGAGCAGGACGGACACGACCTCCTCGGGCGCCAGCAGCGCCACGCCGTCGCGGTCGAGCACGGGCGCCGGGTCGGGCCGCACCTCGGCGCGGCCCAGCGTCTGCTCGGCGGCGAGCTTGGGGTGCACGACGGACGACGCCCAGTGGACCTTCCAGTCCTCGTCCTCGCGCCGGAGGTCGAACGCGGTGCGGTAGCCCCAGGAGTGGCCGTGCCCGAGGTCCCACTCCAGCCCCACCTCGGCGTCCGCCGTGGACGACTCGCCGGACGAGCTCACCCGCTCCACGGTGGTGCGCAGGCCGGCGGGCTTGAGCACCTCGCGGACCTTGCCCAGCAGCTCCTTCGCCCCGGCGGGGTCGTCCGTGACGCCCGCGGCGCCGTCGACGTCGCCCGCGGCGAGCTTGGCGAGGAACTCGTTCGTCACCTGGTCGGGTCCCGGGCGGGAGGAGAACAGTCCGCAGCCGCTGACGAGCAGCAGCACGACCCCGGACAGGGCCAGCGTGCGCGCGATCACGGCCCCGAGTATGCCGGTGCGCCGCGCGGGACCGGGTACCGACCGGTCAGAACAGGACGGTGGCGTACTCGCCGACCTGCGTGAAGCCGATCTTGCGGTAGGCGGCCCGCGCCACCTCGTTGTAGGAGTTCACGTACAGCGACGCGGTCCGCCCCAGACCCCGGACCAGGCGTTCCGCGACGGCCGCGGTGCCGGCCGCACCGATGCCGCAGCCCCGCCGGTCGGGCCGCACCCACACGCCCTGGATCTGGCCGACCCGCGCCGACATGGCCCCGATCTCGGCCTTGTAGACGACGTCGCCGCCCTCGAACCGGGCGAACGCCCGACCGCCCGCGATCAGCTCGGCGACCCGCGCCCGGTAGGACGCGCCGCCGTCCTCGGCGCACGGGTCGACGCCGACCTCCTCGATGAACATGGCGACCGCCGCCGGCAGGTAGCGGTCCAGCTCGTCCGGCCGCACCGGCCGCACCAGCGGGTCCAGCGGGATCGACGGGCCGGTGCCCAACGCCATCAGCGGCTGCTCGGGGCGCACCTCGCGGGCGGGCCCCCAGTCCGGGGACAGCTCCTCCCACAGGCCGAGCACCTGCTCCGCGGGCCCGACCAGCGACGAGCACATCCGGCCGCGCCTGCGCGCCCGGTCGGCGAAGCTGCGCAGCGCCGCGGTGTCACCGCGCAGCGGGATCAGGTTGGGGCCGGCGAAGCACAGGCCGTCCACCCGGCCGCCGCGCAGCGCGCGGTGGTCGTAGGCCCACACCTCGCCGCCCAGCCGCCACGGGTCCAGGCCCGCGACCTCGACCCGGGCGGCGACCATGCAGGACGCCACCGGGTCGGCCGCGAGCACCGCGAGGACCTCGCTCAGGTCCCTCTCGTCGAGCAGGCGCGCGCCAGCCAACCTCAACACGGCTCAAGCCTGCCAGATGGACCGCGTCACCCGCGCGTCCACCACCCGCTCAGCCGACGGAGACGACCGGCTCGCCGCTCTCGGCGGTCTCGCCCATCTCCTCGGCGAGGCGCATGGCCTCCTCGATGAGGGTCTCCACGATCTGGTGCTCGGGCACGGTCTTGATGACCTGGCCCTTGACGAAGATCTGGCCCTTGCCGTTGCCGGAGGCGACGCCCAGGTCGGCCTCGCGGGCCTCGCCGGGGCCGTTGACGACGCAGCCCATGACGGCGACGCGCAGCGGCACCTCCATGCCCTCCAGACCGGCCGTGACCTGCTCGGCGAGGGTGTAGACGTCCACCTGGGCGCGACCGCAGGACGGGCAGGAGACGATCTCCAGCTTGCGCGGGCGCAGGTTGAGCGACTGGAGGATCTGGTGGCCGACCTTGACCTCCTCGACCGGCGGCGCGGACAGCGAGACGCGGATCGTGTCGCCGATGCCCTGGCGCAGCAGCGCGCCGAAGGCCACGGCCGACTTGATGGTGCCCTGGAACGCCGGGCCGGCCTCGGTCACGCCCAGGTGCAGCGGGTAGTCGCACTGCTCGGCCAGCAGCTCGTAGGCGCGGACCATGACCACCGGGTCGTTGTGCTTGACCGAGATCTTCAGGTCGTGGAAGTCGTGCTCGGCGAACAGCGACGCCTCCCACAGCGCCGACTCGGCCAGCGCCTCCGGGGTGGCCTTGCCGTACTTGGCCATCAGCCGCGGGTCGAGCGAGCCGGCGTTGACGCCGATCCGGATCGGGGTGCCGTGGTCGCGGGCCGCCGCGGCGATCTCCTTGACCTTGTCGTCGAACTTCCGGATGTTGCCCGGGTTCACCCGGACCGCCGCGCACCCGGCCTCGATGGCCGCGAACACGTACTTCGGCTGGAAGTGGATGTCGGCGATGACCGGGATCTGGGACTTCTTCGCGATGGCGGCGAGCGCGTCCGCGTCGTCCTGCGACGGGCACGCCACGCGCACGATGTCGCAGCCCGCGGCGGTCAGCTCCGCGATCTGCTGGAGCGTCGCGTTGACGTCCGAGGTGAGCGTGGTGGTCATCGACTGCACCGACACGGGGAACTCGCTCCCGACGCCGACCGAGCCCACCATGAGCTGTCGGGTCTTGCGGCGTTCCGACAACACCGGGGGCGGCATCGCCGGGATTCCGAGCATGACGCCGTCGGTCATGGACAAACACCTCTCACTGGAGCCTGGTCCTCACGGGAGCCGAATCGGGTTGACGATGTCCGCGGTGACCGTCAGCAGCGTGACCGAGCCACCGACGAAGATCACGAAGTAGGTCAGCGGCAGCAACCGCAGGTAGTTCACCGGGGCGCCGTCGGGCAGGCCGCGGAGCTTCCGCACCCAGTTTCGCACCCGTTCGTACAGGTTGACCGCGATGTGACCACCGTCAAGCGGCAGCAGGGGCAGGAGGTTGAACACACCCACGAAGAAGTTCAGGCCGGCCAGCATGAGCCAGAAGAACGGCCACAGGCCCTTCTCGACCGCGTCGCCGCCCAGGACGCTGGCGCCCACGACGCTGACCGGGGTGTCCACGTCGCGCTCCGCGCCGCCGATGGCCTTGATCACCGCGGGGATCTTCTCCGGGAAGCGGAGCAGGCCCTCCCAGACGTTCTGGAACATCGTGCCGGTGAACGAGGTGGCGCCGCCGACCGCGGTGAGCGCGTTGTACTCGAAGTTCTGCTGGTGGATGACGCCGATCGCGCCGATCTCCTGCGTGTAGGTCGAGCCGTCGGGCCTGCGCAGCTCCCGCTCGACGCGCGCCACGTCGGCGGTCAGCGCCAGCTCGCGCCCGTCGCGCTCCACCCGGAACTCGGTGTCGCCGGACCGCTTGCGGGTCTCGGTGATGACGTCGGTCCAGGTGGGGGTGGTGGTGCCGCCCACGGCGAGGATCTCGTCGCCGACCTGGAAGCCCGCGTCCTTGGCGGGCGCGGGCGCGCCGGCGGCGCACTCGGCGTCCACGCTGTTCTGCACGCACGGTGCGACCTCGGCGATCACCGCCGTGTCGCGGACGTTGGGCAGGCCGAACGTGAAGGCCATGAAGTAGAGGATGACGAACCCGACGAGGAAGTGCGTGATGGAGCCCGCGGAGAGCACGACGACGCGCTTCCAGGTCTTCTGCCGGTTGAACGCGCGGGGCGCGTCGTCCGGGTGGACGTCCTCCAGCGCGGTCATGCCGGTGATCTCGCAGAACCCGCCCGCCGGGATGGCCTTGAGGCCGTACTCGGTCTCGCCGCGGCGGAAGGACCAGATCTTGGGGCCGAACCCGATGAAGTACCGGGTGACCTTCATGCCGAACATCTTCGCCGTGGCCAGGTGGCCCAGCTCGTGCAGCGCGATCGAGATGCCGATCAGCAGGGCGAACAGCAGAATGCCCAAGAAGAAGCTCACGGTCAGTTCCTTCCAGACCCCACCGAGGTGGCCACGAGTTCCCGCGCCCGCGCCCGGGCCCATTCCTCCGCCGCGAGCACTTCGGCGACGTCCGCCGGCTCGTGCGCCCAACCGTCCGCCTCGTCGAGCACGCGCCGCACGGTGTCCACGATGGAGGTGAACGTCGTGCGACCGTCGAGGAAGACCGCGACCGCTTCCTCGTTGGCGGCGTTGTAGACGGCCGGCAGGCAGCCCCCGCCGGAGCCCGCCCACCTGGCCAGCCGCACCGCGGGGAACGTCTCGTCGTCCAACGGCTCGAACGTCCACGCGGTCGCCACGTCGAAGGTACACGCGGCGGAGGCGCCGGGGACGCGGTCGGGCCAGCCGAGGCCCAGCGAGATGGGCAGCTTCATGTCCGGCGGGCTGGCCTGCGCCAGCGTGGAGCCGTCGGTGAAGGTGACCATCGAGTGGATCACCGACTGCGGGTGCACGACCACGTCGATGCGCTCGTAGGGCACGCCGAACAGCAGCTGCGCCTCGATCAGCTCCAGGCCCTTGTTGACCAGGGTGGCCGAGTTGACGGTGATGACCGGGCCCATCGACCACGTGGGGTGCGCCAGGGCGTCACGCGCGGTGACGCCGGCCAGCTGGTCGCGGGTGCGACCGCGGAACGGGCCGCCGGACGCGGTGAGCACGAGCCGGGCCACCTCGTCCTCCCGGCCGCCGCGCAGGCACTGCGCCAGCGCCGAGTGCTCGGAGTCCACCGGCACGATCTGCCCCGGCCGGGCCGCCTTGAGCACGAGCGGGCCGCCCGCGATCAGCGACTCCTTGTTGGCCAGGGCGAGCGTGGCGCCGGTGGCGAGCGCGTGCAGCGTCGGTTCGAGGCCGATCGAGCCGGTCACGCCGTTGAGCACCACGTCGGCGGGGGTCGAGTCGATGAGGTCGGTGGTGGCCGTGGGACCGGCCAGGACGCGGGGCAGCTTGAACGCGCCCTCCGCGTAGCCGCGCTTCTGCGCCTCGGCGTAGAGGGCGAGCGTGACGTCCTCCACCGCGGTGGCGCGCGACACGGCGACCGCGTCGACCCCGAACTCGACGGCCTGGGCGGCCAGCGCGGCGGGGTCCGAGCCGCCGGCGGCCAGCCCGACCACGGAGAACCGGTCGCGGTTGGCCGCGATGACGTCGAGTGCCTGGGTGCCGACGGACCCCGTGGAGCCGAGGACCAGGACCGTGCGTGGTGTGCTCATCACCGCCATTGTTCCGGACCCCGGCTGATAACCCGCACAGCGGTACTTCGATAACGGAGTGGTAACAGACGCGTGGCTTCACCCGGCCGTGGGCACTCCCCGATCAAGCGCCACGACGAATCCGCTCGCCGTGGTCCTCAGGAAGGAGAGCCCCCGTGGGCATCTTGGGTTGGATTGTGCTCGGCCTGATCGCGGGTGCCATCGCCAAGGCCATCATGCCTGGTCGCGACCCCGGCGGCATCATCATCACGATGCTCCTGGGCATCGTCGGCGCCATCATCGGCGGTTTCGTCGGTCGTGCCATCTTCGGCACCGACATCAACACCTTCTTCGACCTGAGCACCTGGCTGCTGGCCATCCTCGGCTCGCTGATCGTGCTCGGCATCTACCGCCTGGTGACGGGCAACCGAGCCAGGGCTTGACGTTGACCGACCCGCCGCGGCGGGTCTGACGCGAACCACCGGGCAGCCCCCGCCGACCACGTCGGCGGGGGCTGCTCCGCGTCCGGGTGCCGTCCGGGCAGGTCGGGCCGTCGGGCAGGTCGGGCAGGTCGGGCCGTCGGGCAGGTCGGGCAGGTCGGGGCCGTCGGGGCAGGTCGGGGCCGTCAGGGCAGGTCGGGCCGCACCGCACGCCACGACTCGACCTCGGCGCGCAGCCCGGCGTCCCGCACGTGGTCGACGAGGTGCAGCGCGTACCCGCTCAGGTTCCCGGCCCGCCGCAGCGAGCGGAGCACGTCGAGCGACTCCCCGTCCGGCGCGGCGCCGTCCCCCGGCAGCCGCCACGGGGTCGCCGCCGCCTCGGCGGACGTGCGGCCCACGACGTCCAGGAGCGCGCGGACCAGCGCGTCCGGGTCGAGCGCGGGGTCGGCGTCCGCCGGCCGCAGGCCGTGCCGGAGCAGCGCCGCGCAGAGGAGGAAGCACCGCTCGACTACGAGCCGGTCGTCGACGTCGCCGCACTCGCGCGCCACCCGCACGGCGGCGACCGCCAGCCCGGCGCGGGCGAGCCGCTCCTCCGGCGACGCCCCCTCCGGGGGTTCGAGCCCCGTCAGGAGGCCGAGCCACGAGTTCACGCGCTGCCCCGGTGCGGGGTCCCCGCGCAGGGCGAGCAGGCCCGCGCGGCGCGCGGCGGCGTCCAGGGGCAGCAGGTCCGCGGCGGCGCTCACCCGGCCAGCCCCGCGTCCCTGGCCAGCAGCGCCGCCTGCACCCGGTTGGTGAGGCCGAGCTTGGCGAGCAGCCTGCTCACGTAGGTCTTCACGGTCGCCTCGCTCATGTGCAGCCGCTGGCCGACGTCGGCGTTCGACATGCCCAGCCCGAGCAGGGACAGCACCTCGACCTCCCGCTCGGTGAGGCCCCGGACCTGCCGCACGGCCTCCTGGCGGCGCGGCTGGCCGACCTGGGCGACCATGCCGACGACGCGGCTGGTCACCATCGGCGACAGGTACGCCTCGCCCGCGTGCACGGCCCGCACCGCGCGCAGCAGCTCCTCGGGGGCCGAGTCCTTGAGCAGGAACCCGGCCGCGCCGTCGGACAGGGCGCGGACGATGTTGTCGTCCTCCCCGAACGTGGTCAGCACCACGACCCGCACGTGCGGCGCGACCGAGCGCAGCTCGCGGGCCGCCGCCAGGCCGTCCAGGCGCGGCATGCGGATGTCGAGCACGGCGACGTCCACCCGCCGCTCCCTGGCCAGGGCGACGGCCTCGCGGCCGTCACCGGCCTCGGCGACCAGCTCGATGTCGTCGGCTGTGCCGAGGATGGCCTTGATGCCCGCGCGCATCAGCGGCTCGTCGTCGGCGATGAGGACCCGGATCAACGTTCACATCCCCTGGAGGTGGGTGTTCTTCTCGACGAGCCGGCCGCCCGCGAAGCAGAACCGGACGACCCTGGTGGCCTGCGACCGGTAGCTCTGCTGGTCGGCCACGCGGTACTGGCACGTCGACCCGGCGGGTTCCGGCGGCGCGTCGGAGCTGAGGTCGCCCAGCGGCGGTTCGGCGCCGCCCGGCAGCCGCGACATCACCTCGCCCTCGGACCACCCGACCTCGATCGAGTCGTACAGCGGCTGGTCCACGACCTTGGTGAAGGGCTGCGTGCCGATCCACGTGTAGCCGCCCACGACCACCACCACGACGACCCCGGCGAGCAGGATCGAGCCGACGCCCGCCCACTTGCGGATGCCGGTCGGCTTGGCCGGCTCCGGCTGCTCCTCCTCGAACGGCTCGTCGTCCGCCGCGGCGGTGTCCTCGTAGGGCAGCAGGGCCGCGATCCGGAACCCGCCGGTGGGCAGTTCGCCGACGTGCAGCATGCCGCCCGCCAGCCGCACCCGCTCCCCCAGCCCGATCAGGCCGAACCCGGAGCCCCGGGGCTGCCTGGCCCGCGGCGGGTTGTTGCGGACCTCGACGACCAGCGCGTCCGGCTCGTACTTCACGGTGACCTGCACGCTCGCGCCCGGCGCGTGCTTGCTGGCGTTGGTCAGGCCCTCCTGGGCGATGCGGTAGGCGGCGTGGCTGACCTTCGCGGGCAGCGGCACGGGCTGGCCGCCGCGCACCAGGCTGACCCGCACGCCGGCCCGCCGCGCGCCCTCGACCAGCTCGTCGATGGCGTCCACGGTGCGCCGGACCTGGTCCTCCTCGGGCTCGTCGCGCCGCAGCACGCCGATGACGCCGCGCAGCTCCTCCATCGCGGTCAGGGCGGCGGTGCGCAGCACCTGGACGGCCTCGCGCTGCTTGTCGCCCAGGCCGGTGTCGAGCGCCAGCGCGCCCGCGTGCACGGAGATGAGGCTGAGCCGGTGGCCGAGGCTGTCGTGCATGTCCTGGGCGATCCGGTTGCGCTCCCGCAGCCGCACCTGCCGCGACACCATCCGCCGCTCGCGCACCACCCGCTCCTCGCGCTCCTGCAACGCCGCGACCAGGGCGTTGCGCTGGGCGGTGTAGCGGCCGACGAGGAAGGGCAGGGCGATGACCATGCCGTAGACGGTGAGCATCACGAACGCCCCGAACGGGCCGGACAGGCCGGGCGTGGACACGCCCCAGGCCAGCATGTGCAGGGTGAGCGCGAGCACGGCGGTGAGCAGGGCGCGCTGCCACGGCACGATCCGGTAGCCGGCGCCGTAGGCCAGCATGACGACCAGGGCGAGCCCGCCGTGCTCGGTGCTGAACACGACCCACGTGCCGATCAGCAGCGCGAGCGCCGGGAACAGCAGCCGCGACAGGAACAGCGCCACGTAGCCGAGGCCGAGCGCCGCCACGCCCAGGGCGGACGAGCGCCAGTCGGTCGCGATGAGCCAGCCGGGGAACACGTCCATGACCAGCATCACCAGCACCGCGAGCACCTCGCGGCCGACGCGCCACGGCGTCACCCGGGCGAGGCGCCCGGCGTGGGTGCGCAGGAACGCGGTCGGCGCCTCCCGGAGGTCGGGCAGGTCGGGCCGGAACCGCTGGACGCGGTGCACGACAGGGGTCACAGGTGACCACGGTAGAGAACCCGCAGGTCGTCGGCCGCGTTCATTGGTCGCGAAGGTGCTCGACGAAAGTTGACGCGCGGCCGGCGCGGCGCGCCCGCCAGGTCACCACGAGCACGCCCGCGACCAGCAGGGCCGCGCTCACGCCCACCATCAGCGTGGACAGGGCGACGATCTCCGGCGAGACGCCGCGCTTCGACGCCTGGGCGTAGACGAACACCGGCAGCGTCGTCGAGCCCACCCCGGTCAGGTAGCTCGACGTCACCACGTCGTCGAAGGAGAGCAGGAACGCGAACGCGAACCCCGCCGCCACCGCCGGCGCCACCAGGGGCAGCGTGATCGTGCGGAAGGCGACCAGCGGACCGGCGCCCAGGTCGGCGGCGGCCTCCTCCAGCCGGTGGTCCATGCCCGCCACCCGGGCCCGCACCACCACGACGACGAAGCTCAGCGAGAACGCCACGTGCGCCGCCAGCAGCGCCCCGAACCCGAGCGGGATGCCGGCGAGCTTCACGCAGAACCCGAGCAGCGCCACCCCCAGCACCACCTCGGGGACGACCAGCGGCAGGCTGAGCAGGACCGTCCACAGCCCCCGCCCCGGGAACGCCCGGCGCAGCCCGAACGCGGCCAGCGTGCCGATCAGCGTGGCCACCACGGCGCTGGTCAGCGCCAGCCGCAGGGTCAGGCCGAGCGCGCCGAGCACGCGGTCGTCGGCGAACAGCTCGACGTACCAGCGGGTCGACAGCCCGGTGATCCGGCTCAGCGAGCGGGAGTCGTTGAACGACACGACGGCCAGCCACGCGATCGGCGCGTACAGGAACGCGAGGACCAGCGCGGCCACCCCGCCGAGCACCCACGGTCGCCGGGTCACAGCACGTCCTCCCCGCGCCTGCCGCGCAGCACCAGCACGACCACCACGAGCACGAGCAGCAGCACGGCCATCGCCGAGCCCAGCGGCCAGTTGTTGCCGCCCCGGAACTGGTCGTCGATGACGCTGCCGAACGTCGACTGGTCCACGCCGCCGAGCAGCCGGGGCGTCACGAAGTCGCCCGCCGCCGGCACCAGGACCAGCAGCGACCCGGCCAGCACGCCCGGCGCGACACCCGGCAGCACGACCCGGAAGAACGTCGAGGACCGGCCGTGGCCGAGGTCGTGGGACGCCTCGGCCAGCCGGAAGTCGAACCGCTCGCACGCCACGTACAGCGGCAGCACCATGAACGGCAGGAAGCCGTAGGTCAGGCCGAGCACCACCGCGCCGTGCGTCAGCAGGAACCCGCCCTCGCGGTCCAGCCCGACGTACCCGAGCAGCGTGTTGACCAGGCCCTCGCCGTCCAGCAGCGCCTTCCACGCGTAGATCCGGGCCAGGTAGCTCGACCAGAACGGCACCAGCACCGCCGCGAGCAGCGCCGTCCGGTACCTCCCGCCGTGCCGGGCGGTGAACCAGGCCAGCGGGAAGCCGAGGAGCAGGCACAGCAGCGTCGTGGCGGTCGCGTAGGCCAGCGTGCGGCCGAAGATCGGCAGGAACGCCGGGTTCAGGGCCGTCGCGTACGCCTGCGCGGTCCACGGCAGCACGGCCCGCGCCACGCCGGTGTCCCGGGTGGCGAAGCTGAACTGCACGACCAGCGCCAGGGGCGCGATCAGGAACAGGCCGAGCCACAGCCCGGTCGGCGCGAGCAGACCGGTGGCGACCAGCCAGCGGGGACGGGCCATCAGCCGGTCTTGACCCTGGTCCACGCGTCGGCGTAGCGGGCCTCCAGGTCCGCGCCGAGGTCCTTGGTGAACGGCAGCTTCGCCAACTGCTCCTCCGACGGGTACACCAGCGGGTCGTCCAGCAGCTCCGGCTCGATCATCAGCCGGGCGGACTCGTTGGGGCTGCCGTAGCGGATCGCGTTGGCGAGGGCGGCACCCACCTCGGGCCGCAGGACGTAGTCGATGAACCGGTGCGCGTTCGCGGCGTGCGGCGCGTCCTTGGGCACGCACAGCAGGTCGACGTAGGACAGGCCGCCCTCGGTCGGGATGGCGTACGCCACGTCCTCGTTGGCGTCGCGGGCCTGGAAGGCGTCGCCGGAGTACGCCTGCGCCAGCGGCACCTGGCCCGACGTGAGCGGCTCGATCACGTCCGAGGTGATCTGGCCGAGCTTCTTCTTCAGCGCCAGCAGCGCGGCGGCGGCCTCGTCCACCTGCTTCACGTCCGTGGTGTTCGGGTCGTGGCCCAGCACGAGCAGGCCCAGCGCCATGGCGTCGCGCGCCTCGTCGAGGATCGAGCTGCGGCCCTGCGCGGCGGCCAGGTCGAAGGCCGAGAACCCCGTCACGTCGCCGAGCTGGGACTTCGAGTACGCCAGGCCCGTCGTGCCCCACGCCCACGGCACCGAGTAGCGGTTGCCCGGGTCGTACTCGGCCTCGGTGAACCTCGGGCTCAGGTTGTGCAGGTTCGGGATCAGGTCGTGGTCCAGCGGCGAGAGCAGGCCCGAGCGCAGGAACCGGCGCAGGAAGTTGTCGCTCGGCACGACGAGGTCGTAGCCCGCCGCGCCGGAGGCGATCTTGGCCTCCATCTCGTCGTTGGTGCTGAAGTTGTCGTAGGTGACCTCGACGCCCGAGACCTCCGTGAAGCCCGACAGCGTGTCCGGCGCGATGTAGTCGGTCCAGTTGTAGAAGTTGAGCTTCGGCTCCTCGGTGGCGTTGGTCGCCTTCGTCGCCGAGGTCGCCGCGGCGCTCGTGCCGGACGGCGCCTCGCCCACGCCGCACGCGCCGGTCGCGGCCAGCGCGAAGAACGCGGAGGAGCGCAGCATCGTCCGGCGCGTCACCCGGGGGCCGGCGTCCCACAGACGGGCGATCCGGAGGTTCTTGTCGGTCATCTGCGCTCGCTCTCCAGCAGGACGGTGAAGTCGGGGTCCCAGGCCATGCGCACGGGTTGTCCGGGCGCGCCCGCGTCGGTGGTGCGGCGGGTGTTCTGGACGAACGCGACCAGCTTGCCGCCGCCCGGCACGTCCACCACGTACTGCGTGGACACACCGGTGTAGACGACGTCGCGCACGGTGCCGGTGAGCACGCACCAGCCCGTCGGCGGCTCGTCGTCGAGGTCGTGCAGGTGCACCTTCTCCGGCCGCACGGTCGCCGCGACCCGCTGCCCGTGGTTCACCGACCGGGTGAGGGGCGCGCGCAGGCCGGTGACGCCCGGCGCGTCCAGCACCGCCCAGCCGGCGTCCACACCGGACACCGTGGCGTCCAGGATGTTCGAGGTGCCGATGAAGCCGGCCACGAAGCGGGTCGCCGGGCGCTCGTAGACGTCCTCCGGGTAGCCGACCTGCTCCAGCCGGCCCGCGTTCATCACGGCGACCCGGTGGGACAGCACCAGCGCCTCCTCCTGGTCGTGCGTCACGTAGAGGAACGTGGTGCCGACCTCGCGCTGGATGCGCATCAGCTCGATCTGGAGCTCCTTGCGCAGAACCGCGTCCAGCGCGCCCAGCGGCTCGTCGAGCAGGAGGAGCTGCGGGCCCGCGGCGAGCGCGCGGGCGATGGCGACCCGCTGCTGCTGGCCGCCGGACAGCTGCGCGGGCCGCCGCTTGGCGTACTGCCCGAGTCGAACCAGTTCCAGGTGCTCACCGACCACCTTCTTCAGCTCCGGGCCCCTGGTGCCCTTGCGCTTGACGCCGTAGGCCACGTTGTCCCACACCGACATGTGCGGGAACAGCGCGTAGGACTGGAACACGGTGTTCACGTCACGTCGGTGCGGCGGGACGCCCACCATGTCGACGCCGTCCAGCTCGATCCTCCCCGACGTGGGGTGCTCGAACCCGGCGATCATGCGCAGCAGTGTCGTCTTGCCGCAGCCCGACGGGCCGAGGACGGAGAAGAACTCGCCCTCGTGCACGTTGAGCGTCACGTCGTTCACCGCGGTCTGGTCGGAGAAGCGCTTGGTGACGCCGTGGAGCCCGACCTCGACGGGTGCGAAGGTGTCGGGCATGCGTTCCTCGGCCGGGTGGAAGCCGTGGACCGGCTGATCGGTCAACTCGTCGCCTTTCTGGCAGCGCACAGCCCCGGGTGGCAGGGCGGGATCGGTGCGGACGCGCGCGAGGGGTGAGGGTAGACGCCGGAACCGCGCCGCGCACCTCACGTCCCGCGCGGCGCGGGCGTGTGCGACGATTGCGGCGTAGGTGAACGTGATCGGGCAGGAAGGTCGTGCGGCTGTGTCTTCGTCCTCGGAACTGGACAAGCGTCCGGCGGTCGACCCCCACGACGAGCCGTCGGTCGAGTGGGGTTGGCACGGCACCTTCCCGAAGGGCATCAAGATCGCGGGCTGGCTGTCCACGCTCTCCGTGTTCGCCCTGCTGATCGGCAACCACCACGGCCGCACCGAGGACCTCTGGGTCGTCCTGATCGGCCTCGCCATGGCCGCGGGCCTGATCTGGCTCCAGGTGCGCAGCCGCACCTCCTGGCGCCGCTGACCCCCCGCTCCTCCCGGTAGCCCTCGACGCCCCCGTGCGCGAGGGCTGTCCGCGTCCCTCCCCCACGTGAGGGTTCCTCCGCTCGCCCAAGGGGTGGGTGGTGCGCGGGCAACCGGTCCCACGGGCTGGGCACCGGTTGCCCGCACGGGCCTGCGGCAGTTGGCTCGGTGTCGCGCAGCGCACATGCACCTCCCACCCCCGGCAGAGGACGACGCACGTCCGTGACCGACGACGAGATCCGTTCGCCGGCGATCAGCCGGCGCCTGCTCGGCACGCGCGAGGTCGTCCTGGTCCACCACACCGACTGCGGCATGCCCACCGAGGTCGTCTGACGGTCACCGACCTCCGGGAAGGACAGCTGTTCGGTGCCCGGTCGTGACCGGGCACCGAACAGCCGGGGGCACGACGGGGCGGCTCAGCCCTCCGCCGCCAGCTGCCCGCACGCCGCCGCGATCTCCTGGCCCCTCGTGTCGCGCACGGTGCACTCGACGCCCTGCTCCTTGACCCGCCGCACGAACTCGCGCTCCACCGGCTTCGGCGACGCGTCCCACTTCGAGCCCGGCGTCGGGTTCAGCGGGATGACGTTCACGTGCACCAGCGGGCCCAGATACCTGCGCAGCAGCTTGCCGAGCAGGTCCGCGCGCCAGCCCTGGTCGTTGATGTCGCGGATCAGGGCGTACTCGATCGACACCCGCCGGCCCGTCTTGTCGGCGTAGCCGCGCGCCGCCTCCAGGACCTCGGCGACCTTCCAGCGCGTGTTGACCGGGACCAGGGTGTCGCGCAGCTCGTCGTCCGGCGTGTGCAGCGACACCGCGAGCCTGACCTGGAGGTCCTCCTCGGTCAGCTTCCGGATGGCGGGCACCAGGCCGACCGTCGACACGGTCACCGAGCGCTGCGAGATGCCCAGGCCGGACGGCGCCGGGTCGCAGATGCGGTGCACGGCCTCGACCACGCGCTTGTAGTTGGCCAGCGGCTCGCCCATGCCCATGAACACGATGTTCGACAGGCGCCCGGGACCGCCGGGCAGCTGGCCGTCGCGCATGGCCGCCGCGCCCCGCCGCACCTGGTCGACGATCTCGGCCGTCGACAGGTTGCGGGTCAGGCCGCCCTGGCCGGTGGCGCAGAACGGGCACGCCATGCCGCAGCCGGCCTGCGACGAGATGCACAGGGTGGCGCGGTCCGGGTAGCGCATCAGGACGCTCTCGACGAGCGTGCCGTCGTGGCCGCGCAGCAGCGTCTTGCGGGTCGTGCCGCCGTCGGCCTCGACGCTGCGCAGCTCGGTCCACAGGGGTGGCATGAGGTCGGACACCAGGCGGTCGCGCGTGGCGGCCGGGATGTCGGTCATCGCGTCGGGGTCGACGGTGAGCCGGGAGAAGTAGTGGTTCGACAGCTGCGCGGCGCGGAACGGCTTCTCACCGAGCGCGACGACGGCCTCCCGGCGCTGGTCGGCGGAGAGGTCGGCGAGGTGGCGCGGCGGCAGGCCGCGCTTGGGCGCGTCGAAGACGAGGGGGAGGGCAGTCATAGCACCTCCAGTGTCCCACGACCGCACCGCTCCCCCGGACCACGTGGACCGTGTGCCCGAACACGCTGAGCGACCACCGCCACCGTGACCGGTGACACTGGGTCAGACGCACTATCGCCGTTGCATCGCGATACGTTCCGATATATCGTCGACACGTCACAACCGATCGGTACCGATACCCGGTACGCGACCACGAGGAGCGAGAAGATGCGTTTCCACCACGAGCGCGGCGGACACCGGCACGACCACCTGCACCAGCGCGACCGCGGGTTCGGCGACCCGCGCGGCGGGGGCTTCGGCGGCTTCGGGGCGTTCCCGCCCGGGCCGGTGGTGCCCCCCGGGCCGCCTGCGCCGCACGAACCGCCCGGGTTCTTCGGCCACGGCAGGGGCCGCGGCCGCGGGGGCAGGCAGCGGAAGGGGAACGTGCGCGCCGCCGTGCTCACGTTGCTCGCCGAACGGCCGATGCACGGCTACGAGATGATCCAGGAGATCGGCCGGCGCACCGACGGCCTCTGGCGGCCCAGCCCGGGCTCGGTCTACCCGACCCTGCAACTGCTGGCCGACGAGGGCCTGGTCGCCTCCGCCGAGGAGGCGGGCGGCAAGAAGCTGTTCACGCTGACCGGGTCCGGGCAGGAGGAGGCCGCGAAGCTGGGGGGCGTGCCGCCGTGGCAGCAGGTCAACGACGACCTGGACCAGCACGACGCGAAGCTGCGCACGACGGCGCGCCACCTGGGCGCGGCGATGCAGCAGATGGCCCACGCGGGCACGCGCGAGCAGAAGAGCCGCGCCGTCGAGGTCCTCAACGAGGCTCGCCGCAGGCTCTACGCGATCCTGGGCGAGCTCGACGTCGAGGAGGACGACGCGGACGAGGGGTGAGGCCGCCTACCAGCGGTCGTGCACCAGGGGCCGGATGAGCGAGTCGTACACGGCCCGCACCTCGTCCTGGGCGTCCGCGGACAGCGGCGGGAGGTCCGCGGCGGCCGAGTTGGCGCGCGCCTGCTCGGCGTTGCGGGCCCCCGGGATCACCACGGTCACGCCGGGCTGGTCCACGATCCACCGCAGCGCGAACTGCGCCAGGGTCGCCCCGGCGGGCACGAGGGGCCGCAGCCGCTCCACCGCCTCCAGGCCCACCTCGAACGGCACGCCGGAGAACGTCTCGCCGACGTCGAACGCGTCGCCGTTGCGGTTGTAGTTGCGGTGGTCGTCCTCGCCGAACGTGGTCGACGCCGTGTACTTGCCGGACAGCAGGCCGGAGGCGAGCGGCACGCGGGCGATGACCGCCACGCCCGCCTCGGCCGCCGCCGGGAGCACCCGCTCCAGGGGCTTGAGGCGCAGCGCGTTGAGGATGATCTGCACGCTCGCCACGTTCGGCCGCGCGAGGGCGGTCAGCGCCTCCTCGACCGTCTCCACGCTCACGCCGTAGGCGGCGATCCGCTTGGCGTCGACCATCTCGTCGAGGGTGTCGAACACCTCGTCGGTGGAGTACACCGGCGTCGGCGGGCAGTGCAGCTGCACCAGGTCGAGCGTGTCCACGCCGAGGTTCGCGCGGGACCGGTCGTTCCAGGCCAGGAAGTTCTCGCGGGAGTAGTTCGCGGGCACCTGCTCGACGCGGCGGCCCATCTTGGTGGCCACGGTGATGCCCGCGTCGCCGCGCTCGCGCAGGAACTTGCCGACCAGGGTCTCGCTGCGGCCGTCGCCGTAGACGTCGGCGGTGTCGAAGAAGTTCACCCCGGAGTCGGCGGCGGCGTGCAGCACGGCGAGCGCGTCGGACTCCTCGACCTGCCCCCAGTCCGCGCCGAGCTGCCAGCACCCCAGACCGACGACGCCGACCTGACGACCCAACCTGCCCGCGTTCCTGTTCTCCACGGCGCAATCCTAGGTGAACGCCCCCACCACCGCCGCCGGGGAGGAAGCCCGGGACGCGCGCCTCAGGGCAGCACCAACCCGGTGGGCTTGCGCCGCACGTGCAGCCGGTAGCCGACCTCGAACGACAGGCCGGGCGTCTCGGCGATCGCCCGCTCGGCCACCGCCGCGGAGAACTCGATCCGCAGCACCGCCTCCAGGTCCTCGCGCCGCTCGAAGCGCCACCGCGCGCGCACCCGGCGCAGCGAGAAGCCCTGCTCGGCGAAGAACCGCTCGACGCCCGCCGGGTCGTAGCGGGGCTCGTCCGCGCACAGCCACGGCCCGTAGGGCGCGGCCGAGCCGTCCAGGTCCACGACCGCGAGCGCGCCGCCGGGCCGCAGCACCCGGTCGGCCTCCCGGATGCCCGGTTCGCAGCCGGGGCCGAAGAAGTACGCCGTGCGCGCGTGCACCAGGTCCGCGGACGCGTCGCGCAGCGGCAGCCGCTGGGCGGGTCCGGCGAGGACCGACGCGCCCGGCACGTCCGCGACCCGCGCGCGGGCCCGGCGCACCAGCGGCGCGTGCGGCTCGACGCCGACCACCGACGCGGCGTCGCGGGCGAGGACCGGCAGGTGGAAACCGTCGCCGCAGCCCACGTCGACCACGTCCCGGCCCGTCCAGTCGCACTCCTCGCGCAGCGCGGCCCAGATGGCGCCGTCCGCGTCCTGCGCGCGGTTCTCGACCTCGTAGACCTCCGGCCAGTGCCAGATGTTGGGGCTCGGCAGCACGTCGGCCGGGCGGACGGCGGCCAGGGCGGCGCGTACTAATCCCTTCACGGGACGACTCTAGAGCCGTAGCGTGATCGAAAGGCCGTCGAGCAGGAGGTACGCGGTGTCCATCGTCCCGAATTCTCCCGCTTTGGCCGAATTGCACCACGGCGCGCCGTGCTGGGTGGACATCGCCACCACCGACCTCCAGGCGAGCATCGACTTCTACACGGGCCTGTTCGGCTGGTACTACGCCGCCGACACCGGGGGCCGCACCATCGCCGTCGTGGACGGCATGCCGGTCGCCGAGCTGGTCCCGGCGTCCCGCCCGAGCGCGTGGACGCTCTACCTCGGCACCCCGCACGCCCGCGCCACCGCCGAGAAGGCGCACGCGCTGGGCGGCACGGTCCTGGGCGAGCCGACCGAGGTGTCCACCGTGCTCCTCGACCCGTCCGGCGCGGCGATCGGGTTCCGGCACGTGCCGCCGGACTGGGTGTTCGGCACCAACGGCCACGGCGCGTACGCGTGGGCCGAGCTGAACACGCGCGACGGGCAGGCCGCGGACGCGTTCTTCCACGAGCTGTGCGGCTTCGAGATCACCCAGATCGGTGACGGTCACGCGGTGGACTACACGCTGTGGGCCGTCGAGGGCGAGACCGTCCTCGGCCGGCAGCGGATGGGCCGCGCGTTCGCCCCGGACACCCCGCCGCACTGGATGGTGTACTTCACCGCCGCGCCCGAGATCGGCACGGACTCCGTCGCGTCCCGCGTGCTGGAGCTGGGCGGGCAGATCACCGTGGAGCCGTACGACACGCCGTTCGGCCGCGTCACCGCGGTCGCCGACCACGTGGGCTCGGTGTTCTCGGTGATCGACCCGTCGCGCAGCTCGCCGCTGTCCGACGACGAGGTCGGGTCGGCGATCGACGACCCGTACGACGAGTGAACCCGGGGTACTAGGACGGCACGAACGTGTGCAGCAGCAGCCAGGCCACCACGGCCGACGGCAGCAGCGAGTCCATCCGGTCCATCAGGCCGCCGTGGCCGGGCAGCAGCGTGCCCATGTCCTTGACGCCCAGGTCGCGCTTGATCAGCGACTCGACCAGGTCGCCCGCGGTGGCCGTGACGACGAGCGCGGCGCCGAACAGGACGCCCTGCCACCACTGGCCGTCGAGCATCACGCCGACGGTGAGCGCGCCGCCGACCGTGCCCGCCACCAGCGAGCCGCCGAAGCCCTCCCAGGACTTCTTCGGGCTGATGGCGGGTGCCATCGGGTGCCTGCCCAGGAACACGCCCGCCGCGTAGCCGCCGGTGTCCGACAGCACGACGCCGATCAGGAACGCCAGGACGCGGAACACGCCGTCGTCCGGCACGACCAGCATCACCGCGAACGCGGCGAACACCCCCACGTAGGCCACCGTGAAGATCGACGCGGTGACGTCGCGCAGGTAGCCGTCGGCGCCGTCCTTGAGCCGCCACAGCAGGCAGACCAGCATCGTCACGACGAACGCGCTGAGCACGCCGCCGCGCTCGAACGGCCAGGCCAGCCAGACGACGGCCTGCGAGCCGAGCAGCACGGGCACCAGGGCGACCTTGATGCCCGCGCCGCGCTTCAGGGCGCCGGCCAGCTCGTACACCGACACGGCGACGGCTAGCGCCACGACGCCCACGAACAGCTGGCGCACGGTGAACAGCGACACGAGGATGACCGCGCCCAGCCCGACGCCCACGCCGATGGCCGCGGGCAGGTTGCGCCCCGCGCGGGACGGGGACGCGCCCCCGGTCGGCGCGCCCCCGGTCGACGCGCCCGCCACCGGGGCGCCCTGCTCACCGCCGCCTGACACCTGCTGTGCTCCTATCACGGCCGTCGACCGGCCAAGCGAAAAGCCCGCGGCCGACTACCCGACCGGGTGAACCGACACGACCCGACTAGACCTCGAGCAGCTCGGCTTCCTTGTGCTTGACCAGCTCCTCGACCTGGGTGACGTACCGGTGGGTGACGTTCTCCAGCTCCTTCTCGGCGCGGGAGCCGTCGTCCTCGCCGACCTCGCCGTCCTTGACCAGGCGGTCCAGCTCCTCCTTGGCCTTGCGGCGGATGTTGCGGATGGACACCTTGGCGTCCTCGCCCTTGCCCTTGGCGACCTTGACCATCTCGCGGCGGCGCTCCTCGGACAGCTGCGGGATCACCACGCGGATGATCGAGCCGTCGTTGCTGGGGTTGACGCCCAGGTCGGAGTCGCGGATGGCCTTCTCGACCGAGTTGAGCTGGGTCGCGTCGTAGGGCTTGATGACCGCCATGCGCGCCTCCGGGATGGCGACGCTGGCCAGCTGGTTCAGGGGCGTGGGCGAACCGTAGTACTCGACGACGATGCGGGAGAACATCGAGGGGTTGGCGCGGCCGGTGCGGACCGAGGCGAGGTCCTCCTTCGCCACGGACACCGCTTTTTCCATCTTCTCCTCGGCGTCGAGGAGGGTCTCGTCGATCACGGCTGACTCCCTTGTGTGCGCTGTTCGGCTCGAATCCCAGCAGGTCTAGAAGGACGGGCGACCACCGGGGGTGCTCACCAGCGTCCCGATCTTCTCACCGCGCACGGCGCGCGCGATGTTCCCCTCGGTGAGCAGGTTGAACACCATGATCGGCATGTTGTTGTCCATGCACAGGCTGAACGCGGTCGCGTCCGCGACGTTCAGGCCGCGTTCGAGCACCTCCCGGTGCGTGATGCTGTCGAACATCAGCGCGTCCGGGTCGACCTTGGGGTCGGCGGTGTAGATGCCGTCCACGGCCTTCGCCATCAGGACGACCTCGCAGCCGATCTCCAGCGCGCGCTGGGCGGCGGTCGTGTCGGTGGAGAAGTACGGCATGCCCGCGCCGCCGCCGAAGATCACCACGCGGCCCTTGTCGAGGTGCCGCATCGCCCGGCGGGGGATGTAGGACTCGGCGACCTGGCCCATCGTGATGGCGGTCTGCACGCGCGTGTCGATGCCGTGCTCGCGCTCCAGGAAGTCCTGGAGGGCGAGGCAGTTCATCACCGTGCCGAGCATGCCCATGTAGTCGGCGCGGCTGCGGTCCATGCCGCGCTGCTGGAGCTCCGCGCCGCGGAAGAAGTTGCCGCCACCGATGACGACGGCGACCTGGACCCCTGTTCGGACGACCGCGGCGATCTGGCGCGACACCGTCTGCACGACGTCCGGGTCGACGCCGACACCGCCACCGCCGAACATCTCGCCGCCCAGCTTGAGCATCACGCGGCGGTAGCCGGCGACCGGCTCCTCCTCGCGGGCTCCCGGGCCGTCCACCTCTGGGTTGTCTGCCTCTGGGCTCACGGGTCCTCCTCTGGACACGGCAAGGGCGGGGTCGCGACGTGTGCGCGCAACCCCGCCCTCACGTGGATCAGGCCTGGCCGACCTCGAACCGGGCGAAGCGGGTCACGGTGACCCCGGCCTCGTCCAGCACGGCCTTGACGGTCTTCTTCGACTCCGTCACCGACGGCTGCTCCAGGAGCACCACGTCCTTGAAGAAGCCGTTCACGCGACCTTCGACGATCTTGGGCAGCGCCGCCTCCGGCTTGCCCTCCTCGCGGGAGGTCTCCTCGGCGATGCGGCGCTCGTGGGCCACCACGTCCGCCGGGACCTCGTCGCGGGTGAGGTACTGCGGGCGCATCGCGGCGATCTGCATCGCGGCGCCGCGCGCGGCCTCCTCGTTGTCACCGGTGTACTCGACGACGACGCCCACGGCCGGGGGCAGGTCGGCGGCACGGCGGTGCAGGTAGGTGGTGACGGTGCCGTCGAACACGGCGACCTTGGCCACTTCCAGCTTCTCGCCGATCTTGGCGGAGAACTCCTGGACGACCGCGTCGACGTTCTTGCCGTCCAGGTCGGCGGCCTTGAGGGCCTCGGCGTCGGCCGGGCGGGTGGCCTTGGCGACCGCGACGATCCGGGAGGCCAGCTCCTGGAAGTCGGCGTTCTTGGCGACGAAGTCGGTCTCGCAGCGCAGCTCGATCATCACGCCGTCCTCGGCCACGACCAGGCCGTTGGAGGTCGTGCGCTCGGCGCGCTTGCCGACGTCCTTCGCACCCTTGATGCGCAGGATCTCGACCGCCTTGTCGAAGTCGCCCTCGGCTTCCTCGAGCGCCTTCTTGCAGTCCATCATGCCTGCGGCGGTGAGCTCGCGGAGGCGCTTCACGTCAGCGGCGGTGTAGTTCGCCATCGTGCTGAATCCGTTCCTTCTGCGTATTCGCGCGGGTGTCTGGGCGCGCGCCGCGCCCACCTGCGTCGAGGTGGGCGCGGCGCGCGTCGGATCAGGACTGAGGAGCGGCCTCGGTGCCCTCGGCCGGGGCGGCGGGCGCCTCGGCGGGGGCGGCAGCGGCGGCGGGCGCGTCGGCGCCGACCAGCAGCTCCTGCTCCCACTCGGCCAGCGGCTCGTCGGTGCCGACACCCGGCTCGGGCTTCTCGGCGCCGTCGGCGGCCTGGTTGCGGCCACCCGAGCGCTGCATCAGACCGGCGGCGGCGGCCTCGGCCACGACCTTGGTCAGCAGCGCGGCGGAACGGATCGCGTCGTCGTTGCCCGGGATCGGGTAGTCGACCTCGTCCGGGTCGCAGTTCGTGTCGAGGATCGCCACGATCGGGATGTTCAGCTTGCGAGCCTCACCGACCGCGATGTGCTCCTTCTTGGTGTCCACGATCCACACGGCGCTGGGCACCTTGGACATGTCGCGGATACCGCCGAGCGTGCGCTCCAGCTTGTCCTTCTCGCGGTTCATCATCAGGATTTCCTTCTTGGTGAAACCCTGGAAACCGCCGGTCTGCTCCATCGACTCCAGCTCCTTGAGCCGCTGGAGGCGCTTGTGCACCGTGGAGAAGTTGGTGAGCATGCCGCCCAGCCACCGCTGGTTCACGAAGGGCATGCCGACGCGGAGGGCCTCGTTGGCGATGGCCTCCTGCGCCTGCTTCTTGGTGCCGATGAACAGGATCGACCCGCCGTGCGCGACCGTTTCCTTCACGAACTCGTAAGCCCGGTCGATGTAGGTCAGCGTCTGCTGGAGGTCGATGATGTAGATGCCGTTGCGCTCGGTGAAGATGTAGCGCTTCATCTTCGGGTTCCAGCGGCGGGTCTGGTGCCCGAAGTGCACGCCGCTGTCGAGCAGCTGCTTCATGGTGACGACGGCCATGGCCGGGTTCGCACCTCTTCGTTCGGGCGCACCGGCCGTCTCGGGCCGGCACGCGGTTCCGGTTCATCGCGGCGGACCGGGGTGGACCGCCGCCCTGGTGCCCTTGCCGCCGCCCGAACCGGAGGGGTGTCGCAGTGTGCTCGCCACACCCTCGGGACCGCCGGACTGCGTGACTCGACCACGGAAGCGGGTCGGATCTGCATTGGCACGCGAAGTCGTCCCGCGCTCACACGGGCCGCGGCACGAGTGTACGCCGATCAGCTCCGGAACACCGAACCGCCCCCGGGAGTTGTCCACAGGCCGTCGAGTTGTCCACAACCGACGAGAAGCCGCTGGCAGCCACCGCCGCGACCCCGGACCGTGGAGGCATGACTCCCACGATGCGAACGCCGCTGGTCCTGGCCTTGACAGCCACCCTGCTCCTCACTCCCCCACCCCCGCTGACCGCCCTCCCGGCAACCGCCCTCCCGGCAACCGCCCTCCTGGTGGCCGGCCTCCCGGTGGCCGACCGGGCGGCGGCGAGCCGAGCACCGCGCTTCGCCTGGCCACTGCCCCCACCACGCGAGGTGGTCCGCCGCTTCGAACCCCCACCCGGCCCGTACGCCGCGGGCCACCGGGGCGTCGACCTGGCCGCCCCACCGGGCACCGCGGTCCTGGCCGCCGCCGACGGCGTGGTCCTGCACGGCGGCCCGGTGGCCGGCCGCCCGCTGGTCTCCCTGCTCCACACCGGCGGCCTGCGCACCACCTACGAGCCGGTCACGCCCGAGGTCCACGCGGGTCGGACCGTCCGGCGGGGCGACCGGATCGGCACCCTGCGACCGGGCCACGAGGGCTGCCCGACCCCGGCCTGCCTGCACTGGGGAGCCCTGAGGACGAGCCCGCCCCGAGCCCGCGACTACCTCGACCCGCTGCGCCTGGTGGCCTCGGGCCGGGTGCGCCTGCTCCCCCGAGCCGGGCCGAGCGGGGCGTCAAAGCGGGGCGGGGTGTCAGGGCAGGTGTCCGGGCATGCGTCCGGGCATGCGTCCGGGCATGCGTCCGGGCGGAATGGCGGCGAAGTGGTGGTGCGGGGGTGACGCGATGACGACGCCGCAGCGCGGCGGGTGCTCGACGCCGGTGATCGGTCACCGGGTGTCCCGGCCGTAGATGCCCGGTCGTCGGATGCCGGGTCGCCGGTGCCGGGCCGCCCGATGCCGGGCCGCCTGTGTCCGGTCGCCGGATGCCGGGCCGCCGTGTGTCCGGTCGCCGGGTGCCGGGCCGCCGTTGTCCGGGCGCGGACGCGTCGGGCGTCAGGTTTCGAGCTGCTCGTTGAGCTTGGTGCGGAGGCGCAGGACCGCCCGCGTGTGGAGCTGGCAGACCCGGGACTCGGTGACCCCGAGCACCTTGCCGATCTCGGCGAGGGTCAGGTTCTCGAAGTAGTACAGGGTCACCACGACCCGGTCGCGCTCGGCGAGCTGGGCGATGGCGTCGGCGAGCTGGCGTCGGCTGTCCTGGTCGACCAGGCTCGCGATCGGGTCCTCCGCGCCCTCGTCGGGCAGCGACTCGGCCAGCGAGGAGCCCGCGCCACCGGCGTTGCGGCCCGCGGCGATCAGCTCGTCCAGCGCGACGACGCTGGTGAGCTGGAGCTGGGCGTACAGCTCGCGCAGCTCACCGAGGCCGATCTTCAGCTCGGCGGCCAGCTCGCGGTCGGTCGGGGTGCGCTGGAGGCTGGCGCCGAGGCGTTCGAGCGCGCGCTCGACGTCGCGGGCCCGGCTGCGGACCGAGCGCGGCACCCAGTCCTGGGAGCGCAGGTCGTCGAGGATCGCGCCGCGGATGCGCTGCATCGCGTACGTCTCGAACTTCAGGCCGCGCTCGGGCTCGAACTTCTCGATCGCGTCGACCAGGCCGAAGATGCCGGACTGGATCAGGTCGGCCACGTCGACGTGCGCGGGCAGGCCGGTGCCGACGCGACCCGCGACGTACTTGACCAGCGGGGCGTAGTGCAGCACCAGCCGGTCGCGCAGGCCCTGCTCGCGCGACTCGCCGTACTTGTGCCACAGCGCGATGATCCCGGCTTCCACGTCGTCGGCGGTGCGCGACTCGGACGCCGGGTGCGCCGGTCTGCCGACGGGCGCCGGTGCGGCGTGGCCGTTGAGCCCTTGCGCACCGTCGACGTGGTGACCGTTCGTCCCGGCCGGGGTGCGCGACTCCGACGAGGTCCCGACGTGCGCGGCGGAGGGAGAGGTCACGGTTGCGGTCCGCGAACCTCCCCCTGCGACGTCAGGAGCGGGGGTGGGTTCGGTCATGGATCGCCTTCAGCCGTTCGACGGTGACGTGTGTGTAGAGCTGAGTGGTTGCGAGCGTAGCGTGACCAAGAAGCTCTTGGACGGTGCGCAGGTCCGCTCCTCCTTCCAACAGGTGCGTGGCCGCGGAGTGGCGCAGCCCGTGGGGCCCGGTGTCGTTCGCCCCGGGCACCGCACCCACTACATCGTGGACGACCCGCCTGGCGGTACGCGGGTCGAGCCTGCCGCCCCGCGCACCCAGTAGCAGCGCGCGGTGTGAACGGTCGTTGACCAGCGCCGACCGCCCGTGCTCCACCCAGCGCCGTACCGCCCGTTCGGCCGGAACGCCGAACGGCACCGTGCGTTCGCGGTTGCCCTTGCCCAGAACCCGAATCACCCTTTGGGAGTAGTCCACGTCGTCGAGGTCGAGACCGCACAACTCGGCGACCCGGACACCTGTCGCGTACAGCAACTCCACCACGGCTTGGTCACGCAGCGCAACCGGATCGCCCTGTTCCGCGCTTACTTCCGCTACTGCCATGGCGGCCCCGGCCTGGTCCGGCCGCAGCACCGCGGGCAGCGTCCGGTGCGGGCGCGGCGCGACGAGCCGCGGCCCCGGGTCCGCGGCCAGCGCGCCCGTGCGGGTGGCCCACGCGGTGAACGCGCGGGCGGAGGCCGCGCGGCGGGCGAGCGTCGTCCGCCCCGCGCCCGCCGCGTGCTGAGCGGCGAGCCACGAGCGCAGCCCGGGGAGGTCGACGGCCTCCGCGGTGGCGTTGTCGGGCTCGTCCCCGGCCAGGTGGACCAGCAGGGCGACGACGTCGCCGAGGTAGGCGCGGACGGTGTGCGGGGACAGCCCGCGCTCCATCGACAGGTGGCGCTCGAAGCCGTCCAGCACGGCCGCCACGTCGTCCGGGAGCGCGCGACGGAGGCGCACGAGATCGACACGACGTGTCCGAGCGGGCGGCTGCGGGGACATAGACCCTGACGCTGCGCCCTCGGACGCCCTTGGTCAAGCATCGCCACGCCAACTCGCCTCCTGGGAACGCTTCCAACCTGATTCGCCGCGTTCCGCGAGACGGGCCAGTTCCAGTTGTGGCAGCAGAGCGCGCACCCTCGCCAGCTCGACGCCGGACTCCACCGAGATGGCCTCCGGGCTGTGGCCGAACGCCAGCCCGAGGGCTTCGAACACCCTCATCGCGTCGCCCTGCGGCGGCCCGGCCTCGGTGTTCCGCCGCGCCTCGACCAGGTCGACCCCGAGCCGCCCGGTCGACTCGACGACCTCGGCCACGCTGCTCACCGGCAGCGCCTCGCCCGACCTGAGCAGCTCGTGGCACCCGGTCGAGCTGACCGAGGTGATCGGACCGGGCACCGCCATCAGCACCCGCCCCAGCGCGGTCGTCGAGGCCGCCGTGTTCTTCGCGCCGCTGCGCCGCCCGGCCTCGACGACGACCGTGCCCTCCGCGAGCGCCGCGATCAGCCGGTTCCGGGTGAGGAACCGGTGCCGGGCCGGGGTGTGCGCCGGCGGGTACTCGCTCACCACCAGCCCCTCGGCGGCGATGCGCTCGATCAGCGCCCGGTGACCGGCGGGGTAGGCGACGTCGACGCCGCACGCCAGCACCGCGACCGTCGTGCCGCCGGCGGTCAGCGCGCCCCGGTGCGCCGCCCCGTCGATCCCGTAGGCGGCACCGGACACCACGGTCACCCCCGCCTCGGCCAGCCCGAAGCCGAACTCCTCGGCGACGTGCTGCCCGTACCCGGTCGCGGCCCGGCTGCCGACGACCGCGACGGCGCGCTCGGCGGCGCCGGCCAGGTCCACCCGGCCGCGCACCCACAGCGCCAGTGGCTCCCCGCCGCAGCGCAGGCCGTTGGCGGCGGCCGTGCCCAGCGCGGTGAACGGCCACGACGGCCACTCCGGGTCCTCGGGCACGAGGAGCCGCCCGCCGACCGCCGCCACGAGCTCCAGGTCGCGCTCGGCCCGGACCTCCGCGCGCCGGGCGGAGGTCTGGCTGTCGACGGCGGCGGGCACGTCCCCGCGACGGACCAGCTCCGCCGCCGCGACCGGCCCCACCTCGGCCACGAACGCGTGCAGGGCGTGCGCGGGCGGCTCCGCGACCCGGGACAGGTAGGCCCTCGCCAGCAGGACGTCATCGCCCACCGCAGGCCCCCGCGGCACCGGCACCGGCACCGGCGACGCGGGCCGGCCCATCCCGGCCGGGTGATCCGCTCTGGCGGGCGGGGTCGCGGCCGCTCCGGCGGGCGGGGTTGCGGCCGGGTAGTCCGCTCCGGCGGGCGGGGTCGCGGCGGGGTGGTCCGCTCCGGCGGCCGGGCTGGTAGCCGGGCTGGCGGCCAGGTGGTCCGCTCCGGCGGCCGGGCTGGCGGCCGAGGTGGCGGCCGGGCTGGCGGCCGAGGTGGCGGGCGGGCTGGCGGCCGAGGTGGCGGGAGCGGGCGCGGGGCGCGTCACGACGCACTCCTGTCGCGGAATTCGAGGGCGGCGGCCACGTGGTCGGCGGTCGGGCGGTCCGCCTTCGCCAGGTCGGCCAGGGTCCAGGCGACGCGGAGGCACCTGTCCGCGCCCCGGCCCGTCAGCGCGCCCAGCGCCAGCGCCCGGTCCAGGACCCGGGTGACGTCGCGCGGCAGGGCGTGGTCGCGGCGCAGGACCGGGCCCGGTACCTCCGCGTTGGTCGGCCAGCCGTGGGCGGACCAGCGCTCGGTGGCCCTCGCCCTGGCCTCGCGGACCCTCGCCCTGACCGTCGCGGACGGTTCCGGCGGGCTCACCTCCGCGCCCGACATGGCGGTGAGGGGGCGCATGGTCACGCGCAGGTCCACGCGGTCCAGCAGGGGGCCGGACAGCTTCGCCGCGTAGCGCCGCCTGGCCGCGGGCGGGCAGAGGCAGTCGACGTCCTTCGGCGGCGCGCACGGACAGGGGTTGGTGGCCATGACCAGCTGGAACCTCGCCGGGTACCGGGCTATGCCGTCACGCCTGGCCAGGCGCACCTCGCCCTCCTCCAGGGCGGTGCGGAGGGCCTCCAGCTTGGCCGCGCCGAACTCGCGGGCCTCGTCCAGGAACAGGACCCCGCGGTGGGCCCGGCTCATCGCGCCCGGTTTGGCCGTGCCCGTCCCGCCGCCGACGAGCGCGGCGGTGGAGGTGGAGTGGTGCAGCGAGACGAACGGCGGCGTCGAGACCAGCGGGGCCTCCGGCGTGAGCAGCCCCGCGACGGAGTGCACGGCCGTCACGCCCAGCGCCTCGTCCCCCGCCAGCGGCGGCAGCAGGCCCGCCAGGCGCTGGGCCAGCATCGTCTTCCCGGTGCCGGGCGGCCCGGTGAGCAGGAGGTGGTGGCCGCCCGCCGCCGCCACCTCCAGCGCCCACCTCGCCTCCGGCTGGCCGAGCACGTCCGCCAGGTCCGGGCCGTCCGGCGGCCGGGCCGGGGCCGGTTCGGGCGCGGCGGCCAGGCCGCCCTCGCCCGCCAGCCACGCCAGGACCTCGGTGAGGGTGGACGCGCCGTGCAGGGTCAGGCCGTCGACGAGCGCCGCCTCGGGCAGGGAGTCGACCGGGACGACCGCCTCGGTCAGCCCCGCCCGCCGCGCCGCCAG
The DNA here is from genome assembly GCF_052936295.1 of Saccharothrix sp. DSM 118769. Classification (NCBI taxonomy): domain Bacteria; kingdom Bacillati; phylum Actinomycetota; class Actinomycetes; order Pseudonocardiales; family Pseudonocardiaceae; genus Saccharothrix; species Saccharothrix sp. DSM 118769. Next base: position 8,366,393 of record NZ_CP193627.1, read on the forward strand.
CAGCGACGGCAGGACGCCGCGGACCGCGCGGACCCGGCCGTCGAGGGCCAGTTCGCCCAGCAGCGCGGTGCCCGCCAGCCGCTCGCCGGGCACCTCCCCGGTCGCGGCCAGGACGACGCACGCGATGGCCAGGTCGTAGCCCGAGCCGTTCTTCGGCAGCGTCGCCGGGGACAGGCCCAGGGTCACCCGCCGCGTCGGCCACGCCCGGCCGCTGTTGCGGACCGCCGCGCGCACGCGGTCCTTCGACTCGTGCAGGGCCGCGTCCGGCAGGCCCAGGAGCTGCGTCCGCACGGTGCCCGCGCCGACGTCGGCCTCGATCTCCACGGGCACGCCGTCGACCCCGAGCAGGGCCACGGACCAGGTGCGCGCCAGCGCCATCACACACCCCGCAGGTGGTGGAGGCGGACGCGACCGCCGGGCGGCCACTCGATCGACACGACGTCCACGCGGATGCGGACGCCGGGCAGGCGGTGCAGCACCGACCAGCGCTGCGAGGCCCGGCGCACCCGGTCGAGCTGCCCGGGCGCCACGGCCTCCAGCGGCGCGCCCCGGTCGGTGCCCGAACGGCACTTCACCTCGACCACGACCAACTGGTCGCCGTCCGTCGCGACGACGTCGAGCTCACCCTCCTCGCAGCGCCAGTTGCGGGCGAGCAGGGACAGGCCCTGGTGTTCGAGGTAGCGGCAGGCCGCGTCCTCGCCGCGCCTGCCCAGGTCGGTTGCCGTGCTCATCTCGTTCCTCCCGGTGGTGGTCGTGTGGTCGACCATCCGGGAGGAACGGGGGGAGCGCCGGCACGATCTCCGGAACTGTGGACAACTCCGCGGCCTGTGGACAACCGGGTGGAGCCACCCGGAGAACGCGGCGGGGGCCTGCCGGACGGCAGACCCCCGCGACGTGGAAGCCGTCTGTCAGGTGTTGAACGGACCGTCCTCGGGCAGCCGCAGCTCGGGCTTGTCGAGCTCCTCGACGTTCACGTCCTTGAACGTGATCACCCGGACGTTCTTGACGAACCGGGCGGGGCGGTACATGTCCCACACCCAGGCGTCGGACATCCGCACCTCGAAGTAGACCTCGCCGTCCGCGTTGCGGACCTGCACGTCCACCGAGTTGGCCAGGTAGAACCGCCGCTCGGTCTCCACGACGAACGAGAACTGGCTGACGATGTCGCGGTACTCCTTGTACAGCGACAACTCCATCTCGGTCTCGTACTTCTCGAGATCCTCTGCACTCATTACGCCTCCGCGCGGGTACTCATCGAATCCGCGCCCCTCCTCGTCGCGAGCCTGCCACCGCTGGTCTGCGGGGGTGTTCCATTCTGGACCACACCGGCGGGCACGACGCCACGCGCCACCCGGTGCGGCGGCTCCAGGCCGTGACGAGCCGCTGCCGCCGCCACATTCGCATACGACCAGCGGTGTTGCGCACTCGGGCCGTGCTCCGCGAGCGCCGCGGTGTGGTCCGCCGTGCTGTAGCCCTTGTGCACGTCGAACCCGTAGGCGGGCAGCTCCCCGTGCAGCTCGGTCATGATCCGGTCGCGCGTGACCTTGGCCAACACCGACGCGGCCGCCACGCAGGCCGCCACGCGGTCGCCCTTGACAACCGGCATGCTCGGCGCCGTGAGGCCCGGGACCGGGAACCCGTCGGTCAGCACGTAGCCGGGATGTGCACCCAAACGGGCGACAGCCCGCCGCATCCCCTCGATGTTCGCCACGTGCACGCCGATCAGGTCGACCTCGGCCGCGGGGACGACGACGACCGCGTAGTCGACCGCGTGCCTGAGCACCAGGTCGTGCACGCGGTCACGGGCGGCGGCGGTGAGCAGCTTCGAGTCGGTCAGGCCCTCGAACTTCGCCGCGTCACCCGGCTTGAGCACGCACGACGCGACCACCAGCGGTCCGGCGCACGCGCCCCGGCCCGCCTCGTCCACGCCCGCCACCGGGCCGAGGCCGCGCCGGTCGAGCGCGGCCTGGAACGCCCAGATGCCCGCGGCCGGCCGGACCTGGACGCGGGGCGGCTTGCGGATCACCCCTCGACCCTATCCCAGGCGCGAACGCCGGAACCGCGCCCGCACGCGCTTGCCCAGCAGCAGCACCGGCCAGGCCGCCGCGAACCCGGCGCCGGCCGGCAGGGCGTCCTGCCAGGCGGGGGCGCCGATGGCCACGACCTGGGGGTTGTGGTCGCCCACGCCCTGCCAGCGGGCCGGCGGCAGCACGATCACGCGGGCCTTGCCCACCACGTTGTCGACCGGCACCAGACCGCCCTCGCGGCCGTCGCCCTGGCACCGGGAGTCGCACGAGTCGTTGCGGTTGTCGCCGAGCACGAACAGGTAGCCCTCGGGGATCTTCAGCTCCGCGAACGACTCCTGCACGGTGCTGCGGCCCGGCTCCCAGTGCACGTAGGGCTCGTCGAGCGGCTTGCCGTCGACCACGACCCGGTTGCGCTCGTCGCAGCACTGCACGGTCTGCCCGCCGACGGCGATGACCCGCTTGACGAAGTCCTCCTCGTTCGCAGACGGGAAGCCCATCAGCGAGCCGAGGCCCTGGATCGCCCTGGTCACCGGGTTGGTCGGCTCCTCGGTCACGAAGTCCTGGTTGATCCAGGTGTCGGGACCGTGGAACACGACCACGTCACCCGGCGAGGGGTCGGTGAAGTCGTAGGTGAGCTTGTCGACCAGCACGCGGTCGCCGAAGCAGCCGTCGGAGCAGCCGTGGAGCGTCTGCTCCATCGACTCCGACGGGATCATGTAGACCTTGGCCAGGAAGGACTGGATCAGCACCGCCAGCACGACGGCGACACCGATGAGGATGGGCAGTTCCTTCCAGAACGAGCCCTTCTTCTTGGCCTTCTCGTGCGCGCGGGCGCGCCACTGCTCGACCTTCTCCTCGTGCTCCGGGTCCTCCCCGTCGGAGGGGCCACGGGACGGTGCGACGTCTACCACCCGCCCAGCGTACCGATCAGACCTGTGAGGCCCTGGTCAACCGCCTCCGCACCTTCCGGGTGAAGAACACCAGGGGCCACGCGGCGACGAGCCCGGCGCCCGCCGGGATGCCCTGCTGCCACGCGGGCGCGCCCAGCGACACGGCCTGCGGGTTGTGGTCGCCGATGCCCTGCCAGCGCGACGGCGGCAGCACGATGACGCGCGCCTTGCCGATCACGTTCTCCTCGGGCACGGTGCCGTTCAGGCCGCCGCCGCCCTGCGCGCGGGAGTCGGTGGAGTTCGTCCGGTTGTCGCCCATCACCCAGAGCTGGCCCTCGGGGACCTTGACCGCCTCGAACGGCTTGTGGTCCTCCGGCGAGGTGCCGGGCGCCCAGTAGACGTAGGGCTCGTCCAGCGGCTTGCCGTCGACCTTGAGCCGGTGCTGGTCGTCGCAGCACTCGACGGTCTGGCCGCCGACGGCGATGACGCGCTTGACGAAGTCGCGCTCGTCCGGCGGCGCGAGGCCGATCAGGGACAGCACGGACTGGAGGCCGGCGACGACCGGGTTCTCGGAGCGCGTCGAGGTGAAGTCGTTGTTGCCCCACGCCTCGGGGCCGCGGAAGACGACGACCTCGCCGGGCTCGATGTCGCCGAAGTCGTAGACCAGCTTGTCGACCAGCACCCGGTCGTTGTTGCACCCGGGGCAGCCGTGGAGGGTCTCCTCCATCGACTGCGACGGGATCACGTACACCCTCGCCAGGAAGGTCTGGATCAGGACCGTCAGGACCAGCGCCGTCGCGGCGAGCACGAGCAGCTCGCGCCAGAGCGGCGGCTTCTTCTTGCCCTTCGGGCCACCACCCGCAGCCTCGTCCGGAGTGGACTCGGCTGCGGGTTCCTGACCGTCTTCGTCAGCGGAGCGGTGCACGGGTTCTGCCACGTGGGCAGGCTACTGGTTCCGCGTGAGCCGGGCGTCAGGAGGCCGGCTTGGCCCCGGGCTTCGCGTCGCGCTTCTCCTTGATCTTGGCGGCCTTGCCGCGCAGGTCGCGGAGGTAGTAGAGCTTCGCGCGGCGCACGGCACCGCGGGAGGCCACCTCGACCTCGGCGATGTTCGGGGAGTGCACCGGGAAGGTGCGCTCGACGCCGACGCCGAACGAGACCTTGCGGACGGTGAAGGTCTCGCGGATGCCACCGCCCTGGCGGCGGATCACGACGCCCTGGAACACCTGGACCCGCTCACGGGAGCCCTCGATGACGCGGACGTGGACCTTCAGCGTGTCGCCCGGCCGGAAGCTCGGGATGTCGGAGCGCAGCGACTGGGCGTCAAGAGCGTCCAGGGTGTTCATCGGTGGTCCGTCCTCGTCCTCACGTGTACGTACTCCCCCGGCGCGCGTTCGGGTGAAACTTCACGGCCTTCGGGGGCGGGCTAGCGCACGCCGGACAAGTTGAACCGGGTGCAGCAACCTGTCCAGTGTGCCAGATGGGCACGGTCCGGACGAAATCGGGCCTAGCCCAGCTCGTCCAGGAGCTTGCGGTCGTGCTTGTCGAAGGCGCTGTCGGGCAGCGCGGCGAGCAGTTCGGGGCGGCGTTCCCGGGTCCGGCGCAGCGACTGGTCGCGGCGCCAGCGGTCGATCAGCCGGTGGTTGCCCGAGCGCAGCACCTCGGGCACGGCCAGGTCGCGCCACACCTCGGGGCGGGTGTAGCTCGGGCCTTCGAGCAGGCCGTCGGAGAACGAGTCCTCCGCGGCGGACTTCGGGTTGCCCAGCACGCCGGGCAGCAGCCGGGCCACGGCCTCGACCACGACGAGGACGGCCACCTCGCCGCCGACCAGCACGTAGTCGCCGATGGAGACCTCGTCCACGCGCACCCGCCGGGCCGCGTCGTCCACGACCCGCTGGTCGATGCCCTCGTAGCGGCCGCAGGCGAACACCAGGTGCTCCTCCGCGGCGAGCTCGTGGGCCATCGCCTGGGTGAACGGGCGGCCGGCGGGCGTGGGCACGACCAGCCGGGTCGCCTCCGTGCACACGGCGTCCAGCGCGTCGCCCCAGACCTGCGGCTTCATCACCATGCCGGGGCCGCCGCCGTACGGGCTGTCGTCCACGGCCTTGTGCACGTCGTGGGTCCAGTCGCGCAGGTCGTGCACGCCGACGGAGATCAGGCCGCGGTCGATCGCCTTGCCCAGCAGGGCGGCCCGGAGCGGGTCGAGGTACTCCGGGAAGATCGTGACGACGTCAATCCGCATCGAGCAGGCCCTCGGGCGGGGTCAGCACGACGCGCCCGCCGGCGACGTCCACCGTGGGCACGATCTCGCGCACGAACGGGACCAGCTGCTCGCCGCGCTCGGTCCTGAGGACCAGCAGCTCGCCGCCGGGGCCGTGCACGATTTCGTGCACCGTGCCGATCTTCGTCCCGTCCACCAGCTCGGCGCTCAGGCCTTCGAGCTCGTGGTCGTAGAACTCGTCCGGGTCGCCGGTCGGCGGCAGGTCGTCCGTGCTGCCGAGCAGCAGCGTGCCGCGCAGCGTCTCGGCCACGTCCCTGGTCAGGACTTCCTCGAAGCGCACCAGCAGCCGCCCGGAGTGGTTCCGGGCGGCTGTGACGGTGAGGTCGCGGGACGTGCCGTCGCGCAACTTCGCGGCCAGCACCGCGCCCGGCGCGAACCGGGCCTCGGGTGAATCGGTGCGCACGTCGACGGCGAGTTCGCCGGTGATCCCGTGCGCCTTGGCCACGCGGCCGACGACGACGTCCATCCGCGGGCTCAGCGGTCGGTGTCGACCACGTCGACCCGCACGCCACGACCACCGATACCGGCCATCACGGTGCGCAGGGCCGTCGCGGTGCGGCCGGAGCGGCCGATCACCTTGCCGAGGTCGTCCGGGTGGACGTGGACCTCCAGCGTGCGACCGCGCCGGGTCGTGACCAGGTTCACCCGGACGTCGTCCGGGTGGTCGACGATGCCCCGAACGAGGTGTTCGAGGGCGTCAGCCAACAAGCTCACGCCTCGTCCTTGGGGGCGTCGGCGGCGGGCTCGGCGTCGGCCTTCTTGGCGGCCTTCTTCTTCGGCGTGGTGGCCTCGGTCGACGGCGCGTCGCCGGCGGCGGCCAGCGCGGCGGCGAACAGGTCCGCCTTGCTGGGCTTCGGCTCCTTGAGCTTCAGCGTGCCCTCGGCGCCCGGCAGGCCCTTGAACTTCTGCCAGTCGCCGGTGATCTCCAGCAGGCGCTGCACGGACTCGGTCGGCTGCGCGCCGACACCCAGCCAGTACTGCGCGCGGTCGCTGTCGACCGCGATGAACGACGGCTCTTCCTTCGGGTGGTACTTGCCGATCGTCTCGATGGCCTTGCCGCTGCGGCGGGTGCGCGCGTCGGCGACGACGATCCGGTAGTACGGCTGACGGATCTTGCCGAGTCGCTGAAGCTTGATCTTGACGGCCACGGGTGTGGGTGCTCCTCGTGCTTCGATGTGCTCAGGTTGGGCAGTCCTCACCCGCGTGGGGCACGGGTGCGAAAAGCCCAGGTGTCTGGGGCGCCACGGCACGGTGAGAGGGACCGACCTCGGCGAACAACCAATCATTCTGCCAGACGCGGCGGCTCCGGTACGAATCGGGCCACGGCCACCCCCGCCGCGCCGAGGGCCGCGCGGATCTCCCGGGCGTGCTCGACGGCGCCCGGCGTGTCGCCGTGCACGCACAGGGAGTCGACCTCGGCCCTGATCACGGACCCGTCGGTGGCGACCAGCTCGCCGCGTTCGGCGAGCCGCAGCACCTGCGCGAGGACCGCGTCGGTGCCGCCGAGCACCGCGCCGGGCTCGCGGCGCGGCACCAGGGTGCCCTCCGGGGTGTACGCGCGGTCGGCGAACGCCTCGCGCACCGCGCGCAGGCCCGCGCGGTCGGCGTGGTGCAGCAGGCGCGAGCCGGGCAGCCCGAGGACGGGCAGGTCGCCGAACGCCCGCACGCCCGCGACCACGGCGGCGGCCTGCGCGTCGTGGTGCACGGTGGCGTTGTAGAGCGCGCCGTGCGGCTTCACGTAGGCCACCCGCGTGCCGGCCGCTCGGGCGCACGCCTCCAGCGCGCCGACCTGGTAGAGCACCTCGTCGGCCAGCTCGCCCGGGTCGGCGTCGATGAACCGGCGGCCGAAGCCCGCGAGGTCGCGGTAGGAGACCTGGGCGCCGACGGCGACCCCCCGCGCGGCGGCCCGCGCGCACACCCGGCGCATCGTCGACGGGTCGCCCGCGTGGAACCCGCAGGCCACGTTCGCGCTGGTCACGACGTCGAGCAGGGCGTCGTCGTCGCCGAGCCGCCAGATGCCGAAGCCCTCGCCGAGGTCGCTGTTGAGGTCGATCACGCGGGCATCACCCCCACCGAGACGAGGAGCAGGGTCAGGCCGGGCAGGAAGTTGTTGACGACGTGCGCGACGACGCTGGCGGTGAGCCTGCGGGTGATCAGCCGGGCGATGCCGATGGGGATCGCGATGACGATCAGCAGCGAGGTCCGCAGCGGTTCCAGGTGGCTCGCCGCGAAGATCAGCGTGGTGAGCGTGAACGCCGCCCACCGGCTCCACCGCTGCCGCTCGATCGCCCCCCACAGCAGGCCGCGGTAGATGACCTCCTCGCAGACCGGCCCGATGAAGCACACGTAGAGGAACATCACGACGGCCGCGCCGAGGGGCAGGCCCGCGCCGTCGACCAGCTCGCCGATGGCCGACGTGGCGTTCTTGTCGCCGACGACCCGGGACCAGATCACGGCGGCCACGTAGGTGAGCACCAGGCCGAGCGCGCCGAGCTTGAGGCCGACCTTCACGTCCGCCCAGTCCCAGCCCAGCCGGAGGTCCTGCCACGGGCCGTTGCCGCGCACGCAGGTGATCACCACGGCGACACCGGCGGCGAGCACGGTCGGCACCACGGAGCCGACCAGGATGAACGCCACCGAGCTGCCGATGTCGGTGCCCGAGGTGCGGGCGATCGCCGTGATGAACACGGCGCTGAGGATGAAGACGGCTTCGACCAGCACGAACGCGCCGAAGCCCCAGCGCTGCCCGGCCCGCACGGGTTCCGGCTCGCGCCCGACCGCCCGGACGCTGGCGATCAGTCCTGTCGGGGGTTCATCCGGTGGGTTCACAGCCATCCACCCTAATCAACCGGTGTACAGGTACACGGCGGGCAACAGGTTGTTCGTCGCGTGGGCCACCACGCTCGACGCCACGCGACCGGTGGTCATGCGGGCCGCGCCGATCGCCAGCCCCTGCGCGAAGAGGCTGATCATGCGCCAGCTCTCCTCGTGCAGGAAGGCGAACACCAGGGCGGTGAGGGCGAGGACGGCCAGTCGAGGGACGCGGTGGTGCGCCAGTGCCTGCCACAGTGCTCCCCTGGTCAGGAGTTCCTCGGTGATCGGTGCGCCGAGGAAGACGAACAGCGCCGCCGCGGCCAGCCACACCGTGCGGCCGCCGGCCAGCGCCTCGATCTGCTCCACGCCCGTCGCCTGGTCCGGGGTCAGCCGGAGCAGGATCGCGCCGAGCAGCCACGCCGCCAGCAGCGCCGCGCCGCCCGCGGCCAGGCCGACCTTGAGGTCGCGGACCGTGGGCAGCAGGCCGAAGTCCCGGTTCGGTCCGGCGCCGCGCCGCCAGGAGACGACGGCGGGACCGAGGCCGAGCAGGACGTTCGGCAGGAACACCAGCAGCAGGAGCGGGCCGAGCACCGGCGGGTCGGAGATGTCGACCTCGGCGAAGCGATCGGCCGTCGCCGCGGTGAACACCAGGGTGGCCAGGTAGTAGCCCGCCAGCCCCGTGAAGAACGCCAGGAAGCACCAGTGTGCCCGCCCGGTGTCCTGTTCCTCCACTCGTCCGAACGTAGTGGTGCCGGGGCGGGGCACGCCGCCCGAGGGCGGTCAAGATCACCCTGACGGCGGCAGCGGGCCTTCGGGCGGTGCGGTTCGGTGCGCTTCGGCGCGGGCGGTGCCGGTGCGGGGTCAGGCGTGCACGCGACCGCGGAGCATGACCAGCGCAGGGTGGCGCAGGGCCTCCAGGTCGACGCGCGGGTCGGTCCGGTAGACGACGACGTCGGCCGCCGCGCCCTCGGTCAGCGACGGGAAGCCGAGCCACTCGCGGGCCGCCCACGACGCCGCGCCGAGCGCGCGCTCCGCCGTCATGCCCACCCGGCGCAGGGCCTGGACCTCGTCGACGATCCGGCCGTGCTCGATGCCGCCGCCCGCGTCGGTGCCCGCGTACACCGGCACGCCCGCCTCGACCGCCTTGGCGACGGTCTCGCCGCTGCGCGCGTACAGGTCGAGCATGTGCCGTTGGTAGACCGGGTACTTGTCGGCGCCCGCGGCGATCGACGGGAAGTTCTCGGTGTTGATCAGCGTCGGCACCAGCGCGGTGCCGGTGCGCGCCATCTGCTCGATCGTGTCGTCGGTGAGGCCGGTGCCGTGCTCGACGCAGTCGATGCCCGCGGCGAGCAGGTCGGGCAGCGCCTCCTCGCCGAACACGTGGGCGGTGACCCGCGCCCTGCCCTCGTGGGCGACCTTGATCGCCTCGGTGAGCGCGTCCCGGGTCCACAGCGGCTTGAGGTCGCCGCTCGCGCGGTCGATCCAGTCGCCGACGAGCTTGACCCAGCCGTCGCCCTGCTCGACCTGCTCGGCGACGGCGGCCGGCAGGTCGGCCGGGTCCTCGACCTCCACGCCCAGGTACTTGATGTACCGCTTGGGCCGGGCGAGGTGGCGGCCCGCGCGGATGATCCGGGGCAGGTCGAGGCGCTCCTGCAACGGCCGGGTGTCCAGCGGCGAGCCGCAGTCGCGGACGAGCAGGGTGCCCGCCCGGCGGTCGGCGAGCGCCTGCTCGGCGGCCTCGGGCAGGTCGACGGCGCCCTTCGGGCCCAGGCCCACGTGGCAGTGCGCGTCCACCAGGCCGGGCACGAGGTAGCCGCCGTCGACCACGGTGGTGGCGCCCGGCACGGGCCGCGTGCGGATGCGGCCGTTGACCACCCACAGGTCGCGCGGGTCGCCGCCCTCCGGGAGGACGACGCCGCGCAGGTGCAGACCGGTCACTTGCCGAACTTCAGCTTCGACGGGTCGAAGCCGGGCGGGAGCTGGTCGAGCCCGCCCAGGCCGGGGGGCAGTTCGGGCGCGCCGCCGGGCATCCCGGGCGGCATGCCACCGGGCATCATGCCCGGCATCATCCCGGGGAAGCCGCCGCGCACCTTCGGGGGCGTCGGGCCGCGGCCCTTGCCCTTCTTCCCCTTCTTGCCCTTGCCCTTGCGGTTGTTCTTGCCGCCGCCCGCGCCGGGCAGGCCGAACCGGCCCGCCATCTGCGACATCATCTTGCGCGCCTCGAAGAACCGGTTGACCAGGTCGTTCACGTCGCTGACCCGGACGCCGGAGCCGTTGGCGATGCGCAGCCGGCGCGAGGCGTTGATGATCTTCGGGTCGTCGCGCTCGGCGGGTGTCATGCCGCGGATGATCGCCTGCACGCGGTCGAGGTGCTTCTCGTCGAGGTTGGCGAGCTGGTCCTTCATCTGGCCCGCGCCGGGCAGCATGCCCAGCAGGTTCGCGATGGGCCCCATCTTGCGCAGGGCCAGCATCTGCTCCAGGAAGTCCTCCAGGGTGAGCTGGCCGGAGCCCATCTTCACCGCGGCGGCCTCGGCCTGCTCGGCGTCGAACGCCTGCTCGGCCTGCTCGATCAGGGTGAGCATGTCGCCCATGCCCAGGATGCGGCTCGCCATCCGGTCCGGGTGGAAGACGTCGAAGTCCTCCAGCTTCTCGCCGTTCGAGGCGAACAGGATCGGCTGGCCGGTGACCTCGCGGACGCTGAGCGCGGCGCCACCGCGGGCGTCGCCGTCGAGCTTGGTGAGCACCACGCCGGTGAAGCCGACGCCGTCGCGGAACGCGGTCGCCGTGTTCACGGCGTCCTGGCCGATCATGGCGTCGACGACGAACAGCACCTCGTCCGGCTGGACGGCGGTCCTGATGTCGGCCGCCTGCCGCATCATCTCCTCGTCCACGCCGAGGCGGCCCGCGGTGTCGACCACGACCACGTCGTGCTGCGACCGCTTCGCCTCCTCGATGCCGCGGCGGGCGACGTCGACCGGGTCGCCCACGCCGTTGCCCGGCTCGGGCGCGAAGACCTTCACGCCGGCGCGCTCGCCGACGACCTGGAGCTGGGTCACCGCGTTCGGGCGCTGGAGGTCGCAGGCGATCAGCAGCGGGGTGTGGCCCTGGACCTTGAGCCACCGGGCCAGCTTGCCCGCCAGGGTCGTCTTGCCCGCGCCCTGGAGGCCGGCGAGCATGATCACGCTCGGCGGGTTCTTGGCCAGGTTCAGCCGGCGGGTCTCGCCGCCGAGGATGCCCACCAGCTCCTCGTCGACGATCTTGACGACCTGCTGGGCCGGGTTCAGCGCCTGGCTGACCTCGGAGCCCTTGGCGCGCTCCTTGACCTTGGCGATGAAGGTGCGCACGACGGGCAGCGCGACGTCGGCCTCCAGCAGCGCGACCCTGATCTCGCGCGCGGTGGCGTCGATGTCCGCCTCGGACAGCCGTCCCTTGCCCCTCAGGTTCTGGAGAACCCCGGTGAGCCGGTCGGAAAGGGTGTTGAACACGGTGCCGCCAGACCTCGCACGTCGATTTCCGCCACTGGTTCCCCCAGGGTAGCCGCTCAGCCCGGGGTGACCGCCAGCCGCAGGCGGTCGTGGCGGGTCAGCACGGTCACGCCCTGCCAGCCGCGCGGCGGGCGGCCGTCGGCGAACCTGGTCCGCAGCCGGGTCGCGCGGCGCACGTGCCGCCCGAAGGACCGCGAGCGGATCAGCCTGCCCCGCTGGACCTGACCGGACAGCGCCTCCTCCGGCGTGGCGTCGAGCCACACGAAGTGCCGGGGCCGGTTGGTCAGCACGCCGACCGCCGCGAGGCCGGCCCTGGTGGTGGGCCGGGTCGACGGTTCGTGCACCAGCAGCAGGCTGGTGGTCGCGGTGAGCGCGAACCAGAGGATGCGACCGCGGTGCACCAGGTGCACCAGGGGTCGGTAGAAGCGGTAGGGGACCGCTCGGGGCAACGCGGCCGTGAGGGCGCTCCGGACCTGGTCGGAGTCCAGCACGACGGTCGGCGCCCCGCCGGTGTCGGCGGCGGCGAGCAGCGTCGTCTTGCCCGCTCCCGGCAGTCCGGCCAGCACCACGAGCGAGCGCGGCCCCACAGCGACAGCGGTCATCACGTCCATACTAAAGAGACGTTTCGGACGCGGGTGAGTTCCGGCGGTGGCCGAAGGCGGCCCAACCCCTCGATGGGCCGCCCCCGGCCACCCGGTGGCGACGTCCCCGCCCCACCCCCCTGCGATCGGGCGGGGTCCCCCTGCCATGCGTGGAAGCTTGCCCGTCGGACGGGCCCGGGGGCAGCGTGAGCACCCGTGATCGGTTGTGCGTAGAGCTACGCAACCCGACCCCGCGAAGTCACCCGGTCCCGCGAAGTCACCCGGTCCCGCGAAGTCACCCGGCCGCGAGCAGCACGGCCCGCTCGACCTCGCGCCGGCCCACGGCGTCGAGCCCACCGGGCACGGTGAGCGCGAACGAGTCGACGACCGTGGAGCCCAGCGTGGCCACCCTCGCCCAGGCGATGTCCACACCGGACCGCTCCAGGGCGTCGGCGACGCGGTGCAGCAGCCCGATCCGGTCCGCGGCGCGCAGTTCCAGCACCACCGCGCCGGTCGACTCGTCGTCGAACCACAGCACCCTGGGCGGCGGCGGGTCCTGGGGCGGGCCGCCGTAGTCGCGCTCCTTGGCGGCCAGCTTGTCGGCCAGCGGCAGCGAGCCGTCCAGGGTCCTGGCGAGCTGCTCGCGCAGCAGCGCCACGTCCGGCAGCGAGCCGAACCGCGGCGACACGGTGAACACGTCGACCGCGGCGGCCCCGGTGGCGGGGTCGCCGTGCGAGCGCAACGTGGCCGCGTGCACCTCCAGGGAGTTCAGCGCGAGCACGCCCGCGGCCCTGGACAGCAGCCCGGGGCGGTCCGGCGCCACCACCGTGACGACGGCGCCCTGGCCGCCCGGGGCGACCAGCACGTCCGGCTTGCCGCTGGCCAGCACGGCGTCGGCGAGGTCCCGCTGGCGTTGGTCGAGCGGTTCCGGCTTGGGCAGCGGGTCGCCCGCCATCGCCGTGCGGCACCGCGCGACCAGGTCGCTGATCAGCGAGGACTTCCACTCCGACCACACGCCGGGCCCGGTGGCCACGGCGTCGGCCTCGGCCAGCGCGTAGAGCAGTTCGAGCAGCACCGGGTCGCCGCCCAGGGTGTCCACGACCCGGCGCACGGTCGCCTCGTCCTCCACGTCGCGGCGGGTGGCCGTGTGCGGCAGGAGGAGGTGGTGGCGCACGAGCGCGGTGAGCGTGGCGACGTCCTGCGGCCACAGGCCGAGGCGTTCGGCGATCTGCGTGGTGAGGGCGGCGCCCACCTCCGAGTGGTCGGCCTGCCTGCCCTTGCCGATGTCGTGCACCAGCGCGCCGAGCAGCAGCAGGTCGGGCCGGGAGACCCTGGTGACCAGGCGCGCGGCGTGCGCGGTGGCCTGCACGAGGTGCCGGTCGACGGTCCAGGTGTGGGCGGCGTCGCGCGGCGGCAGGTCGCGGACCGCGCCCCACTCGGGGAACAGCCTGCCCCACAGCCCGGTCCGGTCCAGCGCCTCGACCACGTCGATCAGGCCCGTGCCGCTGCCCAGCAGGGCCAGCAGCTCGTCGCGGGCCTCGCGGGGCCACGGCTGGCGCAGCTCGGGCGCGGAGTCGGCGAGCTTGGCGAGCGTGCCCGCGGCGATCGGGTGCTTGCTGCGCGCGGCGGCCGTGGCGACCCGCAGCAGCAGCGCCGGGTCGCGGCTGGGCGTGGCGTCGCGCGCGAGGGCCACCTCGGTGCCGTGCAGCACGACGCCCTCGTCCAGCGGGCGGCGGGCGGGCGCGCGGCGCAGCGTGGAGCGGGCGAACACGCCCAGGCCCCTCTTCGGCACGGCGGCGCGCGCGGTGCGCATGGCCACGTCCACCGCGTACACGATCGTCCGCGCGGCCGACGACATCGACCTGGCCAGCGCGAACCGGTCCTGGAGGCCGAGCGCGGCGGCGACCTCGTCGCCGTCCTGGGCGCGCAGCACGTCACGCGGGCGGCCGGCCACGCGGCGCAGTTCGGTGCGCACGTCCAGCAGCAGCTTGCGGGCCTCGTCGACCTCCGCCGAGGGCCGGTCGACCAGTTGGGCCGCGGACAGCGCGTCCAGCAGCGTCACGTCCCGCAGCCCGCCCCGGCCGTGCTTGAGGTCGGGTTCCACGCGGTGCGCGATCTCGCCGCTGCGCGCCCACCGGCGCGACGCGGACTCGGCCATCTCGTCCAGCCGGGTGCGCACCCCCGTGCGCCACGCCTGGCGCGAGCTGTCCACCAGCCGCCGGCTGACCTCCTGGTCGCCCGCGAGGTGGCGGATGTCGAGCAGGCCCAGCGCCGTGCGCAGGTCGCCGGCGGCGACGCGGAGCGCCTCGCCGACCGTGCGCACCGAGTGGTCCAGGCCGATGCCCGAGTTCCACAGCGGGTACCAGAGCTTCTCGGCGATCCCCTCCACGCCCTTGTGCCCGTTGTGCACGAGGACCAGGTCGAGGTCCGAGTAGGGCACCAGCTCGCGCCTGCCCAGGCCCCCCACGGCGACCAGCGCGACACCGCCCCCCGGTCCGCCGACGCCCGCCTGCGAGGCGTGGGCGGTCAGCCAGAACTCGTGCAGGTCGACCAGCGCCTCGCGCAGCGACTCCCCCGTCAGACGGCGCCGACCTGGCGCGAGCAGCCGATCGCGTGCTCGCACCAGGTCGTCAGCCGTGACGACGGCCGTCTCGTCGTTGTCCATCCGGCCGTCTCCCATTGTCTTAAAGGGCGTCCGAGCCGCGCTCCCCGGTCCGGACCCGGATGACCGTGTCGACCGGCGTCACCCAGACCTTCCCGTCACCGATCTTGCCGGTGCGCGCGGCCTCGACCACGGCGTCGAGGACCTTGTCCACGGCCGCGTCGTCGATCAGCACCTCGATGCGCAGCTTGGGCACGAAGTCGACGGCGTACTCGGCGCCGCGGTAGACCTCGGTGTGGCCCTTCTGCCGGCCGTAGCCCTGGACCTCGCTGACGGTCATGCCGAGCACCCCGAGCTGTTCCAGGGATGCCTTCACGTCGTCGAGGGTGAACGGCTTGATGATCGCGGTGACCAGCTTCATGACTTGTTGCTCCCCTCAAGGACCGCGGTGGCGCCCGCGGCGACGCTGGGCTTGGAGGGACCGCGGGTGCCCAGGCCCGAGCCGAACTCGTACGCGGTCTCCGCGTGCTCGGCCTCGTCGATGCCGCCGACCTCGGCCTCCTCGTCGGCGCGGAAGCCGACGGTGATCTTGACCAGGTAGCCGAGGAGCAGGCTGAGGACGAAGGAGTAGGCGAGCACGGCGAGCGCGCCCACCGCCTGGCGCCACAGCTGGTCCACGCCGCCACCGTAGAAGAGGCCGTCGATGCCCGCCGGGGCGGACGAGCTGGCGAAGAAGCCGATCAGGATGGTGCCGGACAGACCGCCGACCAGGTGCACGCCGACCACGTCGAGCGAGTCGTCGAAGCCGAAGCGGTACTTGAGGCTGACGGCCAGGGCGCACAGGGCGCCGGTGATCGCGCCGATGGCGATGGCGCCGACCGGGGTGACCGAGGAGCAGGCGGGGGTGATGGCGACGAGGCCCGCGACGATGCCGGAGGCGGCGCCGAGGGTGGTGGCGTTGCCGTCGCGGACGCGCTCCACGGCGAGCCAGGCGAGCATGGCGGCGGCGGTGGCGACCAGGGTGTTGACGAAGGTGACGCCCGCGGTGGTGTTCGCGCCGAGCGCGGAGCCCGCGTTGAAGCCGAACCAGCCGAACCACAGCAGGCCGGCGCCCAGGACGACCAGCGGCAGGCTGTGCGGCTTCATCCGGTCCTTCGGCCAACCGACGCGCTTGCCGAGGACGATGGCCAGCGCGAGGCCCGCGGCGCCGGCGTTGATGTGGACCGCGGTGCCGCCGGCGAAGTCGATCGCGAGGAGCTTGTTGGCGATCCAGCCGCCGGGGTCGATGACGTTGCCGTCCGCGTCCTTGCCGTCGAAGTCGAACACCCA
Organism: Saccharothrix sp. DSM 118769; assembly: GCF_052936295.1. Classification (NCBI taxonomy): domain Bacteria; kingdom Bacillati; phylum Actinomycetota; class Actinomycetes; order Pseudonocardiales; family Pseudonocardiaceae; genus Saccharothrix; species Saccharothrix sp. DSM 118769. Next base: position 8,382,399 of record NZ_CP193627.1, read on the forward strand.
GTGCGCGACCGGGAAGTACACGACGATCGACCACAGGCCGGCGAAGAGCAGCCACGGGCCGAAGCGGGCGCGGTCGGCGATCGCACCGGAGATCAGGGCCACCGTGATGATGGCGAACATCGCCTGGAACGCGACGAACACGGTCGTCGGGATGGTCCCGAACAGCGATTCCTTGGTCAGCAGGCCGTCGAGGCCGAAGAACTCGAACGGCTTGCCCAGCAGGCCGCCACCGACGTCGGTGCCGAACGCGGTGGAGTAGCCGACCAACACCCAGAGCACACCGACCACGCCGATGGCACCCAGGCTCATCATCATCATGTTGAGCACACTCTTGGACCGGACCATGCCCCCGTAGAAGAAGGCAAGTCCCGGCGTCATCAACAGCACCAGTGCGGCACTGGTGAGCACCCAGGCGGTGTCCCCTGTATCCACGTCGACCTCCACTGCACGTCGGTTGCCGAGGAGCATCGGTATGTCCTGTTTCACGCGGCCGCGCCCCAGGTTTCGCGCCGGTGAACTGTCCCGGTCCCGGTGTTACGGGCAGGTTTCGCGCTCTTGAAGGGGGTTGTTCCTCCTGCGGGGAGTCCACCCGACCGGGGAACCGCCGGTGACGTTACGTGTGAGCAATCCTCGCCCCGCGGGTGACGGGCGGGTCACGACGGCGCGCCCGGCGACGGTGGGTCACCGACGGCTCCGGGGGGCGGGGGTCCAGCGTGCCAGACACGGCGGAGGCCGCCCCCGCGCGGTGGCGGGAGCGGCCTCGTGGTGAGCCGGCGGTGCTACCGGAGCCAGCCGGGCACGCCCGGCGCCGGGCCGGTCGGCAGCGGCGTCGCGCCGAGCGACGCCGCGGTCTGCCCGGGCGGCTCCACGGCGGCGCAGCGCGCGCCGGGCCGCGGGGTCTTCAGGCTGATCAGGTACCGGTCCGCGGCGTCCCGCGTGCAGGCGCTGCGGTCGTACACGCCGTGGCCCCAGCCCTCGTAGGTGAGCAGCACGGTCTTGTCGCGGCTCTGCCGGTTGGCGTTGACGGCCCACTCGTACGCGGTGGCCGGGTCGTGCAGGGCGTTGCTCATCAGGATCTTCGGCGAGTCCTCGATGCGCAGCCGGTGCTGGGGGTTGGCGACCTTCCCCGGCAGGCCGACGCAGGCGGCGATCGCCGAGTGGCCCAGCGAGCCCCCGCGCATGTGCGGCGCGAGCCGGTCGGCGTGGGCCACCAGGGCGGAGAACTCGCGGTAGTCCTTCACCCGCATGGCCCAGTCCTGGCAGAACACCGCGGGGAACGGGTTCTCCACGGTCTCCTGCGCCGCGGCGGGCCGGACGGCCCTGAGCGACACGCCCGGGGTCGGCTCGCCGGCGGCGAGCCGGACGAGGAACTCGGCGAGGGGCGCCCAGTCGGGGCCGTAGAAGGCGCTGAAGGCCACCCGGATGACGTCCCGCGCGGAGACGACGTAGGTCGGGTCGTCCGGGTCGGTGACCTCGCCGCGGTCGGCGCGGGCGAGCAGGCCGTCCCAGAACGCCGGCACGTCCCGGCCGTGCAGGGCGCACGACTCGGTGCGCCCGCACCACTTCACGAACTCGGTGAACGAGTCCTCGGCGGTGACGGCCTCGGTCTCGTTGAAGCGCCACGTGCCGAGGCTGTGGTCCATGTTCGAGTCGATGACCATGGAGCGGGTGTTGCGGCCGAACTCCTCGGCGTACTGCTGGCCGATGAGCGTGCCGTAGGAGATCCCGTAGTAGTTGATCTTCCGTTCGCCGAGGGACTTCCGCAGGGCGTCGACGTCCTTCACGACGGACAGCGTGTCGGCGTGGTCGTAGATCGGACCGCTGCGGGCACGGCAGTCGGCGGCCAGCTCGCGGTTGTGGGCGGCGAGGGCGTCGAAGCCGGCCTGGTCGGTCGGGTAGGGCGACGGCGCGTTCACCGCCAGGTCGAACGAGCACTTCACCGGTTGGCTGCGGGCCACGCCGCGCGGGTCGAAGCCGATGATGTCGAAGCGCTGCCGCACCTCGGGGCTGAAGTAGTCGTCCGCGCCCAGCGCGAAGTCGACGCCCGAGCCACCGGGACCGCCGGGGTTGATGACCAGGACGCCGAGGCGCCGGTCCGGGTCGAGCGCCTTGCGGCGGGCCACGGCGAGGTCGAACCTCTCGCCGCGCGGCTTCGCCCAGTCGATCGGCAGGCTGAGCGTGCCGCACTCGACCTCGGCGATCTCGGGGCAGGGCGCCCACTCGATGGCCGCGACGCCCTGCGCGTCGACGGGTCGTCGTTCCTCGGCCGACGCGAACGCGGCCGTCCCCAGGACGAGCGCGACGACGGTCCCGAGACCGCCGAACGCGCGAATGATCGGTCGCACAGGTTCCTCCCTAGGTCCTGTCACCCAATCGGGTTACGGCAGGCTTTCAGGGGTGTGGTGCGGCCCACAACCAACTCAGGTCGTACAGGTCGTCAGCCCTTGGGGGGACAACTTCGACGACCCTCAGCTCAGTTCGTGGTACCTCCGGGTGATCGCGCTGAGGCCGTCCGCCGTCAGGCGGCCGAACAGGCGGAGGCGTGCCATGCCGCCGTCCGGGTAGATGTCGAGCCGCGCGTGCGTCGCCTCCGGGACCGCGTCGAGCGGGAAGCGGTGGCGGGTGTCGGGTTGCAGGCGCGTGCGGGGCAGGAGCGGGAACTCCGCGCCGGTGCGCACGTCCCGCCCGGTGACCGACGCCCAGCCGGGCGCGTTGCCCTTGAAGTGCGTGGTGTCCAGCTCGGCCAGCCGCACCACGCCGGGCGCGGCCAGCCGCACCTCCACCCAGTCGTTGCCGTCGTCGCGGCGGCGCGCCGTCTCCCAGCCCTCGCCCATCACGGTGGCCTGGCCGGGTGCGATGAGGTTGCCGGGCGAGCCGTAGAACATGTCGCTGCACCCGGTCACCGCGGCCCCGTTCTCCAGCGCCGCCAGGTCCACCGCCTCGGGCAGCAGCAGCGCCGGGTCGGCCACGGGCTCGCCGAGGACCCGCAGCCTGGCCACGCCGCCGTCGGGGTGGATGGTCAGCCGCACGTGGGTGTACCGGCGCCCGGCGGCGACCTCGAAGAAGTTCTTCCGGTCGCCGCCCAGCGGCGACCGGGGCACCAGGACGTCCCAGTCGGTCAGCTCCGCCGGGTCCGGGTGGCCGACCGCCGAGGTGGCCTCGACCGAGGCGAACGGCGGGTAGTTGCCCTTGAAGAACGCCGTGTCGACCACCACCGCCTTGACCACGCCCGGCAGGCCGAGGCGGACGATCGCCGAGTCCTGCCCGGGTTCGCGCCGGCGACGGGTCTCCCAGCCGTCGTAGACCTGCCCCTTGTGGCCGAAGGTGTAGGTCCGGAACACCGGCTCGGCCCGCTTGATCAGGTTCTCCCGCTCGGCGAACAGCTCGTCGTTCGCCCACACCACGCTGCCGCCGAACTCGCGGCAGGCCAGGTCGGGCAGGTGGCTCAGGTCGGGCAGGGCGGCGTCGGGCAGGGTGGGGTCGGGTGCCTCGGTCATGCGTCTCCTCGGGTGAGCAACCGCCCGCGCGGCCGGTCGTCGATCGGCTGCCCGCGCAGCCACGTCCGCCGCACCACGCCGGCCAGCGGTCGGCCGTGGTAGGGCGTCACGGGGTTGCGGTGGTGCAGCGCGTCGCGGTCCACCACGAACGCGTCGTCCGGCGCGAACACGGCGAAGTCCGCGTCCGCGCCGGGCGCGATGCGCCCCTTGGTGGTCAGGCCGACCAGGTCGGCCGGGTTGGTGGCCATCCAGCGCACCACGGCGTGCAGGGTGTGGCCGCGCCGCCGGGCCTGGGTCCACACGGCGGGCAGGCCCAGCTGGAGGCTCGCGATGCCGCCCCACGCGGTGGCGAAGTCGCCCTCCTTGAGGTCCGGCGTGCACGGCGAGTGGTCGGTCACCACGAGGTCGACCACGCCCTCGCCGAGCGCCCGCCACAGCTCCTCGCGGTTGGCGGCGTCGCGGATCGGCGGGCAGCACTTGAACTCGGTGGCCGCGTCGCCGATCTCCTCGGCGACGAACGCCAGGTAGTGCGGGCAGGTCTCGGCGGTGACGGCGAGCCCGCGCGCCCTGGCGTCGCGGACGTGCGCCGCGCCGCGCCCGCTGGACAGGTGCAGCACGTGCAGCCGCGCCCCGGTCTCCCCGGCCAGCCGCACCACGGTGGCGATGGCGTTCGCCTCGGCCGCGTGCGGGCGGGAGTCGAGGAACGCCCGGTAGCCGGGGCCCGGCTCGGTGATGTCGTGCGGGTCCTCGGCGTGCACGATCGTGAGCGCGCCGCGCGGGCGCAGGACGTCCAGGGCGCGCCGCAGCCCGTCCTCCTCGACGTGCGGGAACTCGTCCACCCCGGAGTGCACGAGGAAGCACTTGAAGCCGAACACGCCCGCGTCGTGCAGCGGTCCGAGGTCGTCGAGGTTGTCCGGCACGATGCCGCCCCAGAACCCGACGTCGACGTGCGACCGGTCCCGCGCGACCTCCCGCTTGGCCTCCAGCGCGGCCACCGAGGTCGTCGGCGGCAGGCTGTTGAGCGGCATGTCGACGATGGTCGTCACACCGCCCGCCGCCGCGGCCCGGGTCGCCGTGGCGAAGCCCTCCCACTCGCCGCGGCCCGGCTCGTTCACGTGGACGTGCGTGTCGACCAGACCGGGCAGCAGCACCTCGTCGTCCGCCAGCTCGACGACCTCCGCCCCGTCCAGGCGGTCGGCCACGGCCACGATCCGGCCGTCCTCCACGCCCACGTCGGCCCGGCGCTCGCCGTCCGGGGTGATCACGCGGGCAGCGCGCAGCACCAGGTCCATGCCGATCACCTTCGCACCCGGCGGGGCCGCGGGTCGAGCCGTTGACATGCCCGGGAGGCGCTCGTACCGTCCCCCATTCCGGAAGTGACGTTCCGCCGTGCGGAAAGGAGCCGCAGTGCCCGAACGCGCCGGGTTCGACCTCACCGGTTTCAACACCGCGCCCGCGGACGTGCTGCGCCCCCTGCTCACCGAGTGCCTCGCGGTGCCGCGCTGGGTCGGCGCCGTGCTGGCCGGCCGGCCCTACGCCGACGTGGACGCCCTGCTCGACGCCTCCTCCCGCGCGGCCGACCTGTCGGACGACGAGGTGCGCGGCGCGCTCGCCGGGCACCCCCGGATCGGCGAACGGGCCCGGCACGGCGGGGTGTCGGCGCGGTGGTCGGCCGAGGAGCAGGCCGGTGCCGCCGCGTCGCCGGCCGACCGGCTCGCCGAGGCCAACGCCGCGTACGAGGACCGGTTCGGCCACATCTACCTGGTGTGCGCGACGGGGTTGTCCGGTGAGGAGGTCCTGGCCGACATCGCCGCGCGGACGACCGCCGAACCGGACGCCGAACTGCGCGTGGTGGCGCGGGAACTCGGGAAGATCGCCGCACTGCGGCTGCGGAAGGTGGTGGTGGCGTGAGCACGCTCTCCACGCACGTGCTCGACGCGGAGGCCGGTCGGCCGCGCGTCGGCGTGCCGGTCCGGTTGGAGCGCGACGGCGCGGTGCTCGCCGCCGGCCGCACGGACGACGACGGCCGGCTCCGGTTCGACGAGGAGCTGGACCCCGGCGTGCACCGGCTGGTGTTCGAGGTCGACACCCCGTTCTACCCGGAGATCACGATCACCTTCCGGGTCACCGAGGGGCACCTGCACGTGCCGATCCTGCTGAGCCCGTTCGCGTTCACGACGTACCGAGGGAGCTGACCGTGGGCATCGTCCTGGGGCCGAACCAGTACGGCAAGGCGGAGAACCGCCTGGTGGTCGTGTCGCGCGAGGGCGCCGTGCACACCATCAAGGACCTCACGGTCGGCACGTCCCTGCGCGGTGACCTGGCGGACACCCACCTCACCGGCGACAACTCCAAGGTGCTCGCGACCGACACGCAGAAGAACACCGTGCACGCCTTCGCCAAGCAGGCCCCGGTCGGCGAGATCGAGGACTTCGCGCTGCGCCTGGGCAGGCACTTCGTGTCCTCGCAGGAGGCGATCACCGGGGCGCGCGTGCTGGTCGACGAGCACTCGTGGCAGCGGATCGAGGGCAACGACCACTCGTTCACGGGTGGTTCCGCGGAGAAGCGCACGACCGCCGTGACGATCGACGGCGACCGCGCGTGGGTCGTGTCGGGCGTGCGCGACCTCGTGGTGCTCAAGACGACCGGCTCGGAGTTCCACGGCTTCCCGCGCGACGAGTACACGACGCTGGCCGAGACCGACGACCGCGTCCTGGCCACGTCGGTCACGGCGCGCTGGCGCTACCGCGCGGAGGTCGTCGACCGGGCCGTGGACGCCGACCGGGCGGGTGGCGCCGACCGGGCCGGGGGCGTCGACTGGGCCGGGTCGCACGCGGAGGTCCGGCGACTGCTGCTGGCCGCGTTCGCCGGGAAGCACAGCCTGTCGTTGCAGCAGACCCTGTACGCGATGGGCGAGGCCGTGCTGCTGGAGCGGCCCGAGGTCGCCGAGGTGCGGCTGTCGATGCCGAACAAGCACCACTTCGCGGTCGACCTGTCCCCGTTCGGGCTGGAGAACCACAACGAGGTCTTCCACGCCGCCGACCGCCCGTACGGCCTGATCGAAGGTTCCGTGCTGCGCGACGACGCCGAGGACGCGGGGCTCGCCTGGTACTCCCTGCCTGAGTTTTAAAGGGCCGGAGTTCCGGCGGGCCGGAGTTCTAGCCCGCCGGGTTCCCGGGGGTCGGCCGGATCGCGGCGTACAGCAGCATGTCGACCCGCCTCCCGCCGATCTCCTGGTGGCTGCGCAGCAGGCCCTCGCGCTCGTACCCGGCGGCCTCGGCGGTGCGGACCGACGCGGTGTTCCACGGTTCGACGTACAGCTCCACGCGGTGCAGCGCGGGGATCGTCCAGGCGAAGCGGGTCAGCGCGGTGAGGGCGCGGCCGGCGACGCCGCGGCCCCGGCTGCGGGGCGCGACCGAGTAGCCCGCCGAGGCCCGGCCGGCCGGGAGCCGGGCCAGCCACAGCCCCGCACCGCCCAGCGCCTCGTCGGTGTCCCGGTCGGCGACGCAGAACGAGTAGCCGTAGCCGGTGGCGAGGCGGTCGTGCTGCCGTTCGAGGTAGGCCGCGGCCTGCTCGCGGTCGGCGTTCGGGGGCAGGGTGCCGATGGTCGGCACGTACGGGTCCGTCGCGAGGTCCAGCACCATGTCCACGTCACGGGGCTCGAACGCGCGCAGGCGCACGTCCCCGAAGGCGGGGAGCGGTGACGGCATCACGAGCGGTTCCGGTTCCACCCCGCCGATCATGGTGCGGGACGGCCGCGCGGACCACCGGTTTTTCACGCCTCGTGCAGCGCCATCCGCTGCACCCGCCAGGCGTGGAACAGGTCGGCCTCGTCGTACCAGTCCACGGCGGTCGGCCGCCGCGCGGTGGCCAGGAACTCCAGCAGCACGTCGCGGAACAGCGGCAGGCGCAGGCCGACGCCCGGCGGGAAGTCGGTGTACTGCTCGTCGACGTACGGCGCGCCCGGGTCGCCCTTGGGCCACCCGGTGAAGTCGTCGTCCACGTAGTTGACGTAGCCCCACCCGCCGCGGACGGCGAGGACCAGGTTGTGGTCGCTCTCCCCCTCCGCGTCGAGGTCGCGCCCGAAGTGCTCCAGCATCCCGTCGTTGCACTCGGGCCTCGCCAGCGCGGCGATGAGCGCGTCCACGTCCGCCGCGCACGCCACGACCCGGTACCGGAACTCGGCCCGCTCCAGGTCCGGCAGCCCGGTCCACAACCCGGCCCGCATGGTCATGCCCCCACCATGGCCGGTCGGCGCCCGATCGGCCGCGCGGAACCGCGAGATCACCCGTTCCGGTGACCGCGCGGGCCGTTCGGGGCGGTCACGCGCGGCGGGCGAGCGCCTGGAGCTCGGGCACGTCCAGGCCGGTCGCGCGGCGCACCTCGTCCTCGCCGAGCGCGCCGCAGTCCAGGGCGCGGATGAACGACGACGACAGCGCCTGCGCCGTGGCGGGCTCGTCCAGCACGGACCCGCCCGCCCTCGTCGCGTACGCCCGCAGCCGCGCGGCGTCGGCGGCCAGGCCCTCCAGGTAGAAGGCGTGCACGGCGGCGTACCGGGTCACCAGCTGCGCCGGGTGCAGGTCCCAGCCCTGGTAGAAGCCGTGCTCCAGGGACCGGCGGACGAGCCCGTAGTGGGTGCGCCAGCCGTGCTCCACGTCGTCGCCGACGGGCAGCACGTTGGTCGAGCCGTCGGACACCGCGACGCCCGTGCCGGCCGCCGACACCTGCATGGCGTTGCGGGCGAAGTCGCACGCGCCGTGCGCGAGGTGCTGGTGCGCCGCGCCCAACCCGCAGGCCGCCGTGTAGTCGTAGGTGCCGAAGTGCAGGCCGCTGACCCGACCGCGACCGGCCTCGACGAACCGGGGGATCGCCAGGCGGCCCTCCCGGTCCACGACCGACTGCGTCGTCTCGACCTGGATCTCGAACCGCAGCGGCAGGCCGAGCAGGTCGAGCACGTCACCGAGCACCTCGACCTGCTCGACCGAGGTGACCTTCGGGAACGTGATCACGAACCCCTCGGGCGCGCCGCCCAGCGCGGTGAGGAACACGTCGAGCGTGCGGATGCCGCGCTCGCGCAGCACCCGCGTGTCGAACGACTTCATCCGCAGCCCGAACCGCAGCGGCGCCGCGCCCGAGTCCACCCAGTTCCGCACGACGAGCGCGGTCCGCTCGGCGTCGGCGTCCTCCTCGGCGTCGTCGCGCAGGCCGTAGCCGTCCTCGAAGTCGACCCGGAGGTCCTCCACCGGTTCGGCGGCGAGCTTGGCCCGCACCCGGTCGGGCAGTACGGCGGCCACCTCGTCCGGCAGGTCGAGGACGCGCCCCAGGTCGGGGTGCGCGTCCAGCGCGGCAAGCGCTTGCGCGCCCCAGTCCCGCACGGTGCCCGCGGTGACCCGGTCGGCGGGGACGTAGCAGGTGTGCACCGGCTGCCTGCCGACCGGGGACCGCTGCTCGACGTCCACCAGCCGCGCGGTGAGCGCCCGCACGGCGTCGGCCGGCAGCGACGTGCGCGGCACGTCAGATCCGCTCGTAGGCGGGCAGGGTCAGGAAGTCGACGAAGTCGTCGGACAGCGCGACCTGCTCGAACAGCTCCACGGCGGCGTCCAGGTGCCCGCCGTCGGGGTTCCCGCTCCCGCTGCCGGGGCGCTCGCCCTCCAGCCCGGCCCTGACCCGCGCCAGCACCTCGCGGACCAGGTCGGCGGTGACCGGCGTGCCGTCGTCGAGCACCACGTCGTTGTGCACCCACTGCCACAGCTGGGAGCGGGAGATCTCGGCGGTGGCGGCGTCCTCCATCAGGTTGTGGATGGCCGCCGCGCCGTTGCCGCCCAGCCACGACAGCAGGTAGCGCACGCCGACGTCCACGGCGGACTCGACGCCCGCGCGCGTCGCGGTCCCGCCGGCCGACGCGAAGTCCAGCAGCTGCGCGGCCGTCACGGACACCTCGGGTCGCAGCTCGTGCAGCTGGTTGGGGCGGTCCCCCAGCCGCTCGTCGAAGATCTCCCGGCACACCGGCACGAGGTCGGGGTGCGCGACCCACGAGCCGTCGAACCCGTCGCCCGCCTCGCGGGTCTTGTCCGCGCGCACCTTCGCCAGCGCGTTCTCCGTGACCTCGGGGTCGCGCCGGTTCGGGATGAACGCGGCCATGCCGCCGATGGCGAACGCGCCGCGCTTGTGGCACGTGCGCACCAGCAGCTCGGTGTAGGCGCGCATGAACGGCGCGGTCATGGTGATGCTGTTGCGGTCGGGCAGCACGGCGTCCGGGCCCGCGTCGCGGAAGTACTTGATGACGCTGAACAGGTAGTCCCAGCGGCCCGCGTTGAGCCCGGAGGCGTGGTCGCGCAGCTCGTGGAGGATCTCCTCCATCTCGAACGCGGCGGGGATCGTCTCGATCAACACGGTCGCGCGGACCGTGCCGTGCGGGACGCCGAGCCGTTCCTGCGCGGCGGTGAACACGTCGTTCCACAGCCGGGCTTCGAGGTGGCTCTCCATCTTCGGCAGGTAGTAGTACGGCCGGCCGAGGGCGGCGTTGTGGAAGAAGTGCAGGCCGAAGTCGACCAGCGCGCCGACTGCGGGCCTCCCGTCGACCTCCAGGTGCCGCTCGGGCAGGTGCCAGCCGCGCGGGCGGACCACGATCGCGGGGCGCGCCACGTCGTCGCGCAGGGCGTAGCGCTTGCCCTCGGGCGAGGTGAACCCGATCGTGCCGCGGGCCGCGTCGTAGAGGTTGACCTGGCCGGAGACGACGTTGCGCCAGTGCGGCGTGTTGGCGTCCTCCAGGTCGGCGAGCCACACCCGCGCGCCGGAGTTGAGCGCGTTGACGGTCATCTTGCGCTCGGTGGGGCCGGTGATCTCCACCCGCCGGTCGCGCAGCGGCTCGGGCGCTTCGGCGACCCGCCAGTCGCCGTCGCGGACGTCCTTCGTCTCCGGCAGGAACCCGAGCGGGCGGCGGTGCGCGCGGCGGGCGACCAGCTCGTCCCGCGTCGCGGCGAAGTCGCGGTGCAGGCCGGCCACGAACTCCAGCGCGTCCGGCGTGAGGATCTCGTCCCCGCGCTCCACATCGCCCCCGAGGACGCGAACACCGGACATGGAGGTCCACCTCGTTTCGACTCGGTTTCTACTTCGCGGACTATAGTTTCCGCAACGCGGAACGGCAATGAAGGAGCGATACCGTGGCACGAGAGTCGGGCGGCGGCGTCCAGTCGTTGCAGCGGGCCTTCGACCTGCTGGAACGCCTCGCGGACGCGGGCGGCGAGGCGAGCCTGTCCGAACTCGCCGCCACCTCCGGCCTGCCGCTGCCCACCATCCACCGGCTCATCCGCACCCTCGTCGCCCTGGGGTACGTGCGGCAGAACAGCAACCGCCGCTACACGCTCGGCTCACGCCTGATCCGGCTCGGCGAGACCGCGTCGCGGCAGTTCGGCACGTGGGCGCGGCCGTTCCTGGCGCGGCTCGTGGACCAGGTGGAGGAGACCGCGAACCTGGCCGTGCTGGACGGCGACGAGGTGGTGTACGTGGCGCAGGTGCCGTCGCGGCACTCGATGCGGATGTTCACCGAGGTGGGCCGCCGGCTGCTGCCGCACGGCACGGGCGTGGGCAAGGCGATGCTCGCCCAGCTGCCGCGCGACCGGGTGCGGGCGCTGCTGGCGCGCACCGGGCTGCCCGCGTACACGCCGAACACGATCACCGACGTCGACGTGCTGCTGGCGGAGCTGGACCGGATCGCCGAGCAGGGCTACGCGCTCGACGAGAGCGAGCAGGAGCTGGGCGTGCGCTGCATCGCCGTGCCGCTGCCGGGCGCCCCCACCCTGGCCGCCCTGTCGGTCTCGGGCCCGGACAGCAGGCTGACCAAGGAGTCGGTGGCCCGCATCCTCCCCGAAATCCTGACCACCGCCCACCACCTCACCACCCACCCCTGACCCGCGAGAGTCCAACGCCCAGGACCCGAGAGTCCAACCCTCAGGTCGCGAGAGTCCAACGCCCAGGACCCCTGAGTTCTACGTCCGGAACGTAGAACTCAGGGGTCCTGGAGGTACGACTCTCGCGACCTGGCGGTACGACTCTCGGGGCCTGGGCGTTGGACTCTCGCCGGGGGTCAGGTGAGGAGGGCGTCGACGAAGGCCTGCGGTTCGAAGGGGGCCAGGTGGTCGGCGCCCTCGCCCAGGCCCACGAGCTTCACCGGCACGCCCAGCTCGCGCTGCACCTGGAACACGATGCCGCCCTTGGCGGTGCCGTCGAGCTTGGTCAGCACGATGCCCGTCACGTCGACGACGTCGGCGAACACCCGCGCCTGGGTCAGGCCGTTCTGGCCGGTGGTGGCGTCGAGCACGAGCAGCACCTCGTCGACCTCGGCCTGCTTCTCCACGACGCGCTTGACCTTGCCCAGCTCGTCCATCAGGCCGGTCTTGGTGTGCAGCCGCCCCGCGGTGTCGACGAGCACGGTGTCGACGCCCGCGACCACGCCCTGCTTGACCGCCTCGAACGCGACGGACGCCGGGTCCGCGCCCTCCGCGCCGCGCACGGTCGACGCGCCGACCCGCGAGCCCCAGGTCTCCAACTGGTCGGCGGCGGCGGCGCGGAACGTGTCGGCCGCGCCCAGCAGCACCGTGCGGCCGTCGGCGACGAGGACGCGGGCCAGCTTGCCGGTGGTGGTGGTCTTGCCGACGCCGTTGACGCCGACGACGAGGACGACGGCAGGCTTGCCCGAGTGCGGCAGCGCGTGCACGACGCGGTCCATCTCCGGGTGCAGCGCGTCGACCAGCACGTCGCGCAGCAGGGCGCGGGCGTCGTCGGGCGTGCGCACGCCGCGGCTCGCGATCTGCTCGCGCAGCGCCGCGACGACCTGGTCGGTGATGGCCGAACCGAGGTCGGCCATGAGGAGGGTGTCCTCGACGTCGGTCCACGAGTCCTCGTCCAGGTCGCCCGCGCCGAGCAGGCCGAGCAGGCCCTGGCCGAACGTGGACCGCGACCGCGACAGCCGCCCGCGCAGCCGCTCCAACCGGCCCGCGGTGGGCTCGATCTCGTCGATCTCGGACGCCTCTTCGGGCAGGTCCACCTCGACGAACCCGCGCTTGACCGAGTCGCGCGGCACGGACGCGTCGTCGCCGACGCCCGGCTGGCCGTCGACCTCGGTGCGGTCGGCGACCGGGTGCTCGACCGGCTCGACGACCTCGGGCCCGGCCACCTCAGGCCCGGTCACCTCGGGCTGGGCGACCGGGGGCTGGGCGACCGAGGGCTGGGCGACCGGGGGCTGCGCGGTGTCGGGCCGGACGACGTCGGGCCGGACCACCTCGGGCTCGGCGGTCCGGGGTGGCGCGGCGGTCGGCGCGTTGAACGTGATCGCCCCGCCGGCCTGGTAGCCCTTCGCGGGCTTCTCGACCTCGTCGCGCTGGGCGTCGGTGAGGCTGATCCGCCGGCGCCGGGACAGCGCGACGCCCGCCACGAGGGCGACCGCGAGCAGTGCCGCGACGACGACGATGATCCAGATCAGGGACGTGGTGGACACCGGCCAATCCTCGCACGCCCCCCTATGTGGACGATCGACGAACCGAGTTGATTTCCGGCAACTTTCCCACCGGCACTCTTGCGCGCTGCGGGCTGTGTGGAATACACCACAGGGCGTGAGGGTGATAGGGCTCATCTCGGGCACGTCGATGGACGCCGTCGACGTCGCCGTCGCCGACCTGTCGCTGGACGGGCCGACCGTCCTGCTGACCACCGTCGAGCACGCCGAGCACCCGTTCCCGCCCGAGCTGCGCGTGCCGCCGACGAGCGCCGCCGAGCTGTGCGAGCTGGACACGCGGCTCGGTCAGCTGTTCGCGGACGTGGCGTCGCGGTACGAGGGCGAACTGGTGTCGTCGCTCGGCCAGACCGTGCACCACTGGGTCGAGGACGGCCGCTGCCTCGGCACGCTCCAGCTCGGCCAGCCCGCGTGGATCGCCGAGGCGACCGGCCTGCCCGTGGTGTCCGACCTGCGGGCCCGCGACGTCGCGGCGGGCGGGCACGGCGCGCCGCTGGCGAGCACCCTCGACGCGCTGTGGCTCGCCGACGCCGACGGCCCCACCACCGCGCTCAACATCGGCGGTATCGCCAACGTCACCAAGGTTTCACCCGGAGGTGTGATCGCCTACGACACCGGACCGGGCAACGCGCTCATGGACGCCGCGATGGTCGTCCTCTCCGGCGGGATGCGCGACCGCGACACCGACGGCGAGTTCGCCCGGCGCGGTCGCGTGCACACCGCACTGCTCGACCGGCTCCTCGCCGACCCCTACTACGCGCGGCCCGCGCCGAAGTCGACCGGCAAGGAGCACTTCAACCGCGCCTACCTCGACCGCGTCACCGAGGGCCTGACCATGCCCGCCGAGGACCTGCTGGCCACGCTCACCGAGCTGACCGCGCGCACGGTCGCCGCCGAGTGCGAGGGCACCGTGGTCGGCTCGGGCGGCGGGATGCGCAACCCCGTGCTCGTCGAGTCGCTGCGGCGGCACGTCGACCTGCGCGCCAGCGACGAACTGGGGTTGCCCCCGGACGCCAAGGAGTCCTACCTGGCCGCGCTGCTGGGCTTCCTCGCCTGGCACGGCCTGCCGGCCAACGTGCCGTCCGCCACCGGCGCCGCCGGCCCCCGCCCGCTGGGGTCGTTCACCCCCGGCCGCTATCCCCTGCGCCTGCCCGAACCCGCGATCACCGCCGTTCGCGGGCTCAGAATCACTGGAGGACGCCGTGCGCGCACTTGATGTCGGCATCATCGTGCTGTTCCTGGTGGGCATGCCGCTGCTGGGGGTGTGGATCGGCGGGCGGCAGCGCTCGGCGACCGACTACTTCGTCAGCGAGCGCCGCATCTCGTGGTGGGTCGTGTGCGTCTCGGTGGTGTCCGCGGAGACGTCCACGCTGACCGTGCTGAGCGTGCCGACGATCGCCTACCTGGGCACGATGACGTTCCTGTCGCTCGCGATCGGCTACCTGGTCGGCCGGGTCGTGGTGTCGTTCGTGTTGCTCCCCAAGTACGTCGCGGGCGAGCTGGTCACCGCCTACGGGTTCCTGGGCAAGCGGTTCGGGCCGGGCGTCCAGGGCACCGCGTCGGTGACGTTCCTCGTGACCCGGCTGCTCGCCGACGGCCTGCGGCTGTTCGCCACGGCCATCCCGGTGAAGGTCGTGCTGGCCGCGTACGGCGTGAACGCCTCGTACTGGGTGATCGTGGCCGTGCTCGGCATCGCGATGGTGGTCTACAGCTTCCTCGGCGGCGTGCGGGCCGTCGTGTGGGTCGACGCGATCCAGATGCTCTGGTACGTCGTCGGCGCGGCCGTGGTGATCGTCGTGCTGAGCGGGAAGCTGCCCGACGGCTGGTTCTCGTCGGCCTCCGACGCGGGCAAGTTCCAGGTGTTCGACCTGTCGGCGTCGCCCTTCACGTCGCCGTACGCGATGCTGACCGCGTTCGTCGGCGGCGCGGTGCTGTCGATGGCCTCGCACGGCGCGGACCAGCTCATCGTGCAGCGGCTGATGGCGACCAAGGACGTGAAGGCGGCGCAGAAGGCGCTGATCGCCAGCGGCGTCGTGGTGTTCCTCCAGTTCGCGCTGTTCCTGTTCATCGGCGTGATGCTGTGGGCCTTCTACAAGGCCGCCGCGCCGGTGAAGGACCTCGGGCTCAACAACAACGACGAGCTGTTCGCGCACTTCATCGTCAACGACATGCCGTCGGGCCTGTCCGGGTTCGTGATCGCGGGCATCCTCGCCGCCGCGCTGTCGTCGTCGCTGGGCGCGCTGGCGTCCTCGACGGTGACGGACGTGGTGCAGCGCGTGCGGCGGACGCCGATGAGCGACGCCGAGGTGTTCCGGCAGGGCCGGCTGTGGACGGTCGCGTGGGCCGGGTTGCTGATCGTGTGCGCCGGGCTGTTCGCGACCCTGACGCGGCGCGGCAACCCGATCGTGGAGCAGGGCCTGTCGATCGCCGGGTTCACCTACGGCGCGCTGCTGGGCGCGTTCCTGCTGGGGCTGCTGTTCCGCAGGGCGCGGCAGCTCGACGCGGTCGTGGCGTTCGCGGTGACGGTCGTCGTGATGGCGTTCGTGATCCTGGGCGTGAAGTTCGTCGGCCCGGACGCGACCCTGGCGATCGACTTCTCCCCCGCCGCGCCCGCGCAGAAGATCGTGTCCCTGGCGTACCCGTGGTACACCCCGATGGGTGTGCTGATCACGCTGGTGGTGGGTGGCCTGATGTCGTTGCGGCACAAGGGCGACCAGCCGCCGGACGTGGCGGAACCGGTGTCCGCCAAGGCCGCCTGACGCGGGACCGGCCCGCCGGTTCCGCCGGTGTTGTCGGTGGTGGTCGGTAAGATCGGAAGCAGGGGTCCCCCTGGGCGGGGACCCCTGCTGCGCGTTCGCGTTCGGGGGACTTCGCGGGGCGGGGGTTCGCGGCCGGGGAACTTCGGGTTCCGGGGGTTCGCGGTCCGGGGGTTCGCGGTCTGGGGGCCGCCGAGGGGGTCGACCGGAGCCGGGGCCAAGGTTGGTACCGGGGCCGGGGCCGGGGCTGGACGCGGTCGGGGGCGGCTCGGGTTCGGGCTGAGGGTGGACGGGCGTGGGTCGGGTGGGGCGTGGGTCGGGGCGTGGGTCAGGGCGGGGTGCGGGTCACGCGGCCCGGCCCGCTCGGTAGGCCACGAGTTCCAGGTGCAGCCGGAAGCCCAGGCGTTCGAACAGCCGCTGGGACGACCGGTTGCCCGCGAGGATCGCGGCGGCGGCCTGGGGGCGCGCGCCGGCCGACTCGGCGAGCTTCCAGACCAGTTCGGTGATCAGGGCCGCGCCGACGCCCTGGCCGCGCACGTCCGGTTCCACGGCCACGAAGTCGAGGTAGAACTCGCTCGGCTCGGCCTTGCCGGACGCGTAGCCGAGGACGCGGTCGCCGTCCATGGCCACCACGACGGTGTGCTTGCGGCTGCCGTCGACGAGCGAACGGCCGGACAGGTAGGTCTTCGGGAAGCACCGCTCGTGCAGCACGGCCACGGCCTCGTGCACGGCGCGGTCGGTGGGCAGGACGCGCATTTCGCGCGCCGGGCCGGTGCGCGGGCAGCTCACCTCGCGCAGCAGCAGGGCGCGCAGGCCGTCGCCCTTCAGGGTGTGGATGCCGCACGGTCGGGCGGCGGAGAAGCGGTGCCGCTCGGCGAACGCGGCCAGCCGCCGGTGGCCGGTGTGGCCGAGCAGCTCGCGGTCGGCGACGCCGTCGAGCAGCGGCGCGGCGCGGGCGTAGAGGGCGTCGGCGGTCTGGTCCCAGATGCGGCTGCCCGCCGGGTGGTTGACGGGCACGTCGACGAACGGGCCGTGCAGGAAGGCGCGGTTCAGCTCGGTGTCGACCTCGACGCTCAGCGCGCCGCACACGCGGCCGGAGTCGTCGGTGGCGACGACCGTGCACGAGCCCCAGTCGGGCTCGAACTCGGCCAGTTCGGCGGCGAGGTCGCCGAGCGTCTCGCCGAGGTAGCCGATGTGGTGCGCGTCGTCGGCCTGCAGGCGCAGGACGAAGGCGAGCACGGCGTCCAGGTCGTCCTGGGTGGCGGGACGGATGTCGTACATGTCTGAGATGGTCACCCGCGGGGTCGGATGAACGCGAGGGAGTTTTCAGTGGTGGACGCCGGGGTGGACGCCGGGGTGGGCGTGGGGCCGGACGCGGGGCTGGGCGCCGGGGTGGTGCGGGCGGTCGCGCGGGCGTGCGGCGCGTTCCTCGACGGGGTGGTCGGGGCCGACTGGTCGGCGGAGGTGCCGGAGATCGGCTGGACGGTCGCCGCGACGGTGGCGCACGTGTCGGACTGCCTGCTCTGGTACTCGTCGGACCTCGCCGCGGGGCCGGTGGAGCTGAACGCGGCGGAGGTGCGGGTGCGGCCGTCGTCCCCGCCCGCGGACCTGGTGCGCGCGCTGCGGACGTCGGCCGAGGTGCTCGCCGCCGTCGTGGGGGCGCACCCGCCCGACGCGCGCGGCTGGCACCCGTGGGGCCTGTCGGACCCGGCCGGGTTCGCCGGGATGGGCTGCGACGAGATGCTGGTGCACACCCACGACGCGGCGCGCGGCCTCGGCGCGGTGTTCGCGCCCGACCCGGAGCTGCCCGCGGCGGTGCTGCGGCGGATGTTCCCGGACGTGCCGCCCGGCGACGACCCGATGGCCGCTCTGCTGTGGGCGAACGGCCGGGTCCCGCTCGGCGACCGGCCGCGGCGCACCTCGTGGCGGTGGCGCTGCGCACCGCTCGGCTCCTAACGTCGGGATCATGACGGACGAGGTCCTGGACATCCCCTTCGCCGACGCGTTCTCCTTCGACCCCTCCCCCACGTGGGCCAGGCTGCGCGAGGAGGCGCCGGCCGTGCGGGTGCGCACGCTCGCGGGCGCGCGGGTGTGGCTGGTGACCCGGTACGACGACGTGAGGCTGGTGCTGGCCGACCCGCGGTTCTCCCGCGCGGCGGTGGTCAAGGAGGGCGCGCCGCGGGTGGGCGTCTCGCGACCGCTGGCCGGCACCCTGCCGACCACGGACCCGCCCGAGCACACCCGGCTGCGCAAGCTGGTCTCCGGCGCGTTCGCGCACCGGCGGATCGAGCGGACCCGGGAGTGGGTGCGCGGGCTGTGCGAGCGGCTGGCCGACGACCTGGCCGACGACCTGGCCGCCGACCTGGCCGCCGACCCGGGCGACGGGGCCGACCTGCGGCGGGTGTTCGCGCTGCCGCTGCCGATCCAGGTGATCTGCACGCTGCTCGGCGTGCCCTACGACGACCGGGAGCGGTTCCGCGAGTGGGTCGAGCTGTCGTACAGCCTGGAGATGTCCGAGCGGGAGCGCGTCGAGGGGGCGATGGCGAGCCTGCTGGGGTACATGGGCGCGCTGGTCTCGGAGAAGCTCGCGGCGCGGCGGTCGGACGACCTGCTCGACGAGCTGTGCGCGACCTCGCTGACGCACGACGAGCTGGTGGCGTTCGCGCTGAACCTGCTGGTCGCCGGGCACGAGACGTCGGCGAACCAGATCACCAGCTTCGTCGCCACGCTGCTGCGCGACCGGCGGCACTGGGAACGGCTGGTGGCCGAGCCCGACCTGGTGCCGAGCGCGGTGGAGGAGCTGATGCGGTTCACGCGGCTCAGCGAGGTCGGGCAGCTGCGGGTGGCGCTGGAGGACGTCGAGGTCGCCGGGGTCGTGGTGCGTGCGGGCGAGGGCGTGATGGCGTCGATCGGCTCGGCCAACCGCGACCCGCGGGCGTTCGGCGCGCCGGACGAGCTGGACCTGGCGCGGACGCCGAACCCGCACCTGGCGCTCGGCGCCGGCCCGCACTTCTGCCTGGGCGCCCAACTGGCCCGGATCGAGCTCCAGGAGGCGCTGGGCGTGCTGCTGAGGCGGTTCCCGGGCCTGCGGGCGGCGCGACCGGTCGAGGAACTGGCGTGGCGTCGGGTGCTGGTCAGCGGCCTGGCGGAGCTGCCGGTCGTGCTGGGTTGAGCGACATCACTTGCCGCGCGTTCACGGCTGGGGAACCCTGGACGGGTGAGCAGTGAGGAAACGATCCAACTCGAACTCAACGACAGTGGGGTGGCGGTAGACCTCCCGATGCCCGCCAACCAGCGGGACCAGGTCCAGGAAGTCCCCTACCGGCCCGTGGAGTTCCGCGACGACGACCTGCCCAGCGCGTTGGAGCGCGCCGCCTCGTGGCTGCGGCAGACCCAGGACTGGCTCGGCGAGCCGGTGGACGTGATCGCCGTGCACCTGGACTACGACGACACCAAGGGCTCGCCGTACTACGCGTTGAAGCTGTTGTGCAACGAAGAGGACCTGGCAGGGGTGCCGAAGGTCGTGCGCGAGCACGAAGGCTCCTCCACTACTAGCGAGTAACGTACGCTGGTCGTATGCCAGATCGCGTGTACCCGCCGGTGATCGCCGCGGCCAAGCTGATGTTCCGCGTGCTCGACCTGCGCATCGCCCGGGACGGCACGGAGCACGTGCCGACCACCGGCGGGGCCGTGCTGGCCTCGAACCACGTGTCCTACCTGGACTTCATCTTCGCCGGGTTCGGCGCGCTGCCCGCGCGCCGACTCGTCCGGTTCATGGCCAAGCACGAGGTGTTCGAGCACCGCGTGTCCGGCCCGCTGATGCGCGGGATGCACCACATCCCGGTGGACCGGGGTGCCGGCCAGGCGTCCTACCAGCAGGCCCTGGCCGCGCTGCGCGCCGGCGAGGTCGTCGGGATCTTCCCCGAGGCCACGATCAGCCGGTCGTTCACGGTCAAGGAGGTCAAGAGCGGCGCCGTGCGGCTCGCGGCCGAGGCGGGCGTGCCGCTGCTGCCGACCGCCGTGTGGGGCACCCAGCGGCTGTGGACCAAGGGCCGGCCCAAGAGCCTGACCCAGCGACACGTGCCGATCACGATCGTCGTCGGCGAGCCGATCGAGCCGACCACCGACGCCGCCCTGCGCACCCGGATGCAGGAGCTGCTGGACCAGGCCCAGGCGCGCTACCCGGAGTCCGGCGACGGCCAGTGGTGGCAGCCCGCGCACCTCGGCGGCACCGCGCCCACGCCGGAGGAGGCCGTCCGGCTCGACGAGCGCAGGGGCGCGTCACCCGCGTAGCGGTCCGCGGCGCGGTCACCCGCCGGGCTCGACCCCGGGTTCGGCGGGCTCCGCGGCGGGAACGCCGGTGGTAGCGGGCTCGGCGGCGACGGCGGGCCCGGCAGTGGCGGGGTCAGCGGCAGGCTCGGCGACGGCGGGCTCGGCGGTAGCCGGTTCGGCGGCGACGGGTTCGGCAGCGACGGGCCCGGCAGCCGGCTCGGCGGCGGCGGCGGGCTTGGGCTTGGCGCGCTTCGGCCGGTCCTCCGCCGCGCGCAGGCGCTGCGAGATCACCTGGCTGATGCCGTCACCGCGCATCGAGACGCCGTACAGGGCGTCGGCGATCTCCATCGTCGGCTTCTGGTGCGTGATGATCAGCAGCTGCGAGTGCTCGCGCAGCTGCTCGAACAGGCTGATCAGCCGGTGCAGGTTGGTGTCGTCCAGCGCCGCCTCGACCTCGTCCATCACGTAGAACGGCGAGGGCCGGGCGCGGAAGATCGCGACCAGCATGGCGACCGCCGCCAGGGACTTCTCCCCGCCGGACAGCAGGGACAGCCGCTTGACCTTCTTGCCCGGCGGCCGGGCCTCCAGCTCGATGCCGGTGGTCAGCATGTCGCCCGGCTCGGTCAGCACGAGCCTGCCCTCGCCGCCGGGGAACAGGACCTTGAACACGACCTCGAACTCGCGGGCCACGTCCTCGTAGGCCGCCGTGAAGACCTCCAGGATCTTGTCGTCGACCTCCTTCACGACGGTCAGCAGGTCGCGCCGGGTCGCCTTGATGTCCTCCAGCTGGTTGGACAGGAACTTGTAGCGCTCCTCCAGCGCGGCGAACTCCTCCAGCGCCAGCGGGTTGACCTTGCCGAGCAGCGACATGTCCCGCTCGGCCCGCTTGGCGCGCCGGACCTGGGTGTCGCGGTCGTACGGGATGGGCTGCGGCGCGGTGACGGCCTCGCCGCGCTCCTTGGCCGCCTCGTACTCGGCGACCTCGTGCGGCGACGGCGGGATGAACACGTCCGGGCCGTACTCGGCGACCAGGTCGTCCAGGCCGATGCCGAAGTCGTCGGCGACCTTGCTCTCCAGCTGCTCGATGCGCATCCGCTGCTCGGCGCGCAGCACCTCGTCCCGGTGCACGGCGTCGGTCAGCTTCTCCAGCTCCACCGACATCTCCCGCACCAGGCTGCGCACCTGCGCGAGGAACGCCTCGCGTTGGCCCCGGCGCTCCTGGGCGGCGTCGCGCTCGCGGGCGGCGCGCTCCAGGGACACCGCGATCCGCGCCAGCGCCACCTCGCCGCCGCGCACGACGGCCTTGGCGACGACCGCGCCCCGGGCACGGGCGGCGTGCGCGCGCTGGGCGCGTTCCCGCGCCTCGCGCTCGGCGCGGGCGGCGCGGCGCAGGCCCTCGGCCTTGCCCTGCACCGCGCGGGCGCGTTCCTCGGCGGTGCGCAGCGACAGCCGCGCGTCCACCTCGCCCTGCCGGGCGGAGGCCAGTTCGGCGGCCATCTCGTCGCGGTGCGCGGTGTCCGGCTCGTCCTCCAGGTCCTGCTGCTCCTGGGCGACGAGGAGGCGCTCCTCCAGCTCGGCGAGCTTGAGCAGGTTCTCCTCGCGGGCCGCCTCGACCTTCTCGCGCTGCGCGCGCACCCGCTCGACCTCGGCCTCGGCGGACCGCACAGCCGCGGCGAGCCGGTTGAGCCGCTCCGAGGACCGGGCGCGCCGCACCTTGGCCTCGTTGAGCTGCTCCTTGAGGGCGGCGACCTCGGCGCGCCTGGCCTGCTGCTCGGCCCGCGCGCCCTCCAGGGCCGCCGTGCACTGCTCGGCCGCGCGCTCGGCCAGCGCCAGCTTCTCCGCGGCCTCGTCCACCGCGGCCTGCACCTCGATGACGCTCTGGCTGCGCGCGCCGGAGCCGCCGACGGCCCAGTCCGCGCCCAGCACGTCGCCCTCGCGGGTCACGGCCCGCACGTCCGGGTGGGCCTCCACCAGCGGCCGGGCCGCGCCCAGGTCGTCGACGACGGCGAGCCGGTCCAGCGCCCGGTGCAGCGCGGGCCGCAGCGCCTCGGGCGCCTGCACCAGCTCCACGGCCCACCGCGCGCCCGGCGGCAGCGACGGCCAGCCGGAGCGGTCGGCACCGGTCCCGGCGCCGCCGATCAGCACGCCCGCGCGCCCGCCGTCCTGCTCCTTCAACAGCTCCAGCGCGGCCACCGCGTCGGAACCCGACGCCACCGCCACCGCGTCCGCGACCGGCCCGAGGGCGGCGGCCAGCGCGACCTCGGCGCCCGGTTCCACGGTCAGCAGCGCGGCCACCGACCCGAGCAGGCCGGGCAGCCGGGACGCGAGCAGCGCGCCCGCGCCGTCCTTGCGGGTCAGGCCGAGCGACAGCGCGTCCACGCGCGCCCGCCACGACGCGATGTCGCGTTCGGCGGTCCGCTCGGACCTCACCAGCTCCTCGACCCGGCTCCGCGCCGCGTCGTTCGCCTCGACGGCCAGCCGGTGCCGCTCGTCGAGGCCGACGTCGTCCTCGTCCTCGGTGCCGGTGGCCTCGCGGCCCTCGGCCAGCTCCTGCTGCGCCAGCTCGGAGCGCTCGACGGCCTCGGCGAGCGCGGTGGACATGCGCTCGATCTCCTCGGCGGTCGCGCTCGTCTTGGACCGCAGCGCCTCCACCTGCCCGGACAGCCGGGCCAGGCCCTCGCGGCGGTCGGCGATGGCGCGCACGGCGGCCAGGTGCGCCTTCTCCGCGGCCGACACCTGGCGCTCCAGCTCGGCGCGGGTCTCCACGGCCTCCGCCAGCCCCACCCGGGCCTCGGTCACCGCCTCCTGGAGCTCCTCCTCCAGCAGCGCGGTCTGCTCGGCCTCGGCCTCCAGCTCGTCCGGGTCGCGCCCGCCGCGCGGCGCCTCGACCGCCGCCGACAGGTGCCGCTCACGCTCCACGGCCAGCCGCACGGTGCCGCGCAACCGCTCCTCCAGCGCGGAGAGCCGGTACCAGGTGTCCTGGGCCTGCTGGAGCTTCGGCGCGTCGGCCGCGACCTGGTCCTCCAGCTCGTTCTGCTGGAACTGCGCCTGCTGGAGGGACTTCTCCACCTCGGCCCGGCGGGCGCGGGCGCGGGCCTCGTCCTGCTCCTCGCGGGCCAGCGCCTCGCGCTGCGTCACCAGGTCGTCGGCCAGCAGGCGCATCCGCGCGTCGCGCAGCTCGGACTGCACGACCTGGGCGCGGCGGGCGATCTCGGCCTGCTTGCCCAGCGGCTTGAGCTGGCGGCGCAGCTCGGCGGTGAGGTCGGTGAGGCGGGTCAGGTTCGCCTGCATCGCCTCCAGCTTCCGCAGCGCCTTCTCCTTGCGCTTGCGGTGCTTGAGGACGCCGGCGGCCTCCTCGACGAACGCGCGGCGCTCCTCCGGCTTGGACTCCAGGATCGCGGCGAGCTGGCCCTGGCCGACGATCACGTGCATCTCGCGGCCGATGCCGGAGTCGCTGAGCAGCTCCTGGATGTCCATCAGCCGGCAGGAGTTGCCGTTGATCTCGTACTCGGTGGCGCCCTCGCGGAACATGCGGCGGGTGATCGACACCTCGACGTAGTCGATCGGCAGCGCGCCGTCGGAGTTGTCGATGGTCAGCGTCACCTCGGCGCGGCCGAGCGGCGCGCGGCCGGACGTGCCGGCGAAGATGACGTCCTCCATCTTGCCGCCGCGCAGGTCCTTCGCGCCCTGCGTCCCCATCACCCAGCGCAGCGCGTCCAGCACGTTCGACTTGCCGGAGCCGTTGGGGCCGACGACGCACGTGATGCCCGGCTCGAAGCGCAGGGTGGTAGCCGAGGCGAAGGACTTGAAGCCCTTCAGCGTCAGGCTCTTGAGGTGCACGCGAGGCAGCGTAACCGAGAAGGGTTCCGGCCGGTCACGGGCGGGGCGGGGCTGACCTGCGCGATCACGGCGCCACCGAGACCAGGACCTCCATGTCCACCACCACGTCGAGGCGTTCGATCTCCCCGACCTCGAACGAGGTCGCACCGGGGACGCGCTCGCCGCCGGCGTCGTCGGCGCCCCACCAGCCGCCGACCTCGGTGTGCCCGGCGCGGTCGTGCACGACGAGCTTGCACCTCATGCCCCTGGGCACGTTGCCGATGCTCAGCCTCAGCTCCGTGCCCCACGACCGGCCGACGAGGTCCGCGCGGGCCTCGACGCCGGACGTCGCGTCGACGGCGTGCCAGCTGACCGCGGCCGGGGCGTCGTCGCTCGGCGGCACGAGCAGCAGCGCGCCCGCGACCAGCGGCACGAGCGCCGCCGCGGCGACCGGCAGCGGCCACCGCCACCTCCGGCGACGGCGGGCGACCGGTCCGGGTCCGACCGGTCCGAGTCCGACCGGCCCGGGTCCGGGCGGCGCGGGTTCCGCCGGCGGCAGCGGCCACAGGTCGGGTCCCGGGCCGGGGTCGTCGAACGGCAGCTCCAGGTCCGACAGCCGGACCTGGCCGAGCAGGCCGGGCAGCGGCGCGAGGCGCACCACCTCCCGGCGGCAGGCGGCGCAGCCGTGCGCGTGCCGCTCGAACCACGCCCGTTCCGCC
Organism: Saccharothrix sp. DSM 118769; assembly: GCF_052936295.1. NCBI lineage: Bacteria > Bacillati > Actinomycetota > Actinomycetes > Pseudonocardiales > Pseudonocardiaceae > Saccharothrix > Saccharothrix sp. DSM 118769. Next base: position 8,406,973 of record NZ_CP193627.1, read on the forward strand.
GGGTCGAGCGACCCGAGCAGGTAGGCGCCCAGGGCGACGGTCTCCGTGCAGCTCACGGCCGGGTCACCCCCCGCTCCTCCAGCGCGTCGCGCAGCGCGCGCAGGGCGTAGAAGCAGCGCGACTTGACCGTGCCGGGCGGGACGCCCAGCGCCGAGGCCGCCTCGGCGACCGAGCGCCGCCGGTAGTACAGCTCCACCACGGCGGTGCGGTGGTCGTGGCTGAGGCCCTTGAGCGCCTCGGTGACCTGCCAGCCCTGGAGGACGTGCTCCAGCGCGTCGACCACCGGCGGCAGGCGCCCGGGTCCGACCGGGGTCCCCGGCTCGGCGAACACCCCCGGCTCGGCGAGAACGCGCGGCTCGGCGAGGACCCCCGGCTCGGCGGGGACCTCCGGGGTGCGGCCGGCGCGCTCGCGGAAGCCGGAGACGGCCAGGTCGCGCGCCACGGTGTGCAGCCACGGCCCCGCGTCGTCCGGGGTCAGCCCGCCGGCGTGCCGCCACGCCCTGAGCAGGGTCTCCCGGACCACCTCCTCCGCCCGCCGGTGGTCACCCCCGACCAGGCGCAGGACGTAGCCGTGCAGGGGGCCGCGCCAGCGGCCGTACAACTGCCTGACGACATCTTCGCCCCGGTCCACATCGAGGTACTACGCCACCGGGCGCGGGCGCGTTCAACGCTCGGCGAAACCGGTGAGGCCGCCGCGGGGCTCCGACCAGCGCTCCACGACCGATTCCACCCGACCGGGGGTGGCGCCGGACCGGAGGGCGTCCACCAATCGGCGGCACGCGGGCTCCGGCCCCTCGGCGTTGACCTCCACCCGGCCGTCCCGCAGGTTGGACGCGGAACCGACGAGCCCCAGCTCAAGGGCTCGCGAGCGGGTCCACCACCGGAACCCGACGCCCTGGACGTGCCCGCGCACCCACGCGGTGAGGCGCACGGTCGGTACTTCTTCACCCATCGAGGCCATCCAAATATTTCACCCATTAGTGGTACGGTGCGCGACCGTGACTGCACGACGCGGTAATCGATCCGTGATCGGCGTACTCCTCGGCCTGCTGCTCGGCGCGGCCGGTGCGACCGGCGTGGCGTTCGCCGGTCCGGAGCGGCTGGCCCCGTTCACCGGCCAGAGCACGGCGCAGGGCGGCGGCCCCGGCAAGGGTATCGGCGTCGGCGGTGTGGGCGGCGTCGGCGGGCCCGCCCCGGAGCGCGAGCCCGAGGCACCGCCCGTGACGACCGGGGCCCCGTCGTCCACCACCACGACCACCGAGGCGACGACGACCACCACCGCCGCGCCCACCACCACGACCACCGGGACGACGACCACCGAGACCCGCGAGTCGTCGACCGCGCCCACCACCACGACCACCGAGGCCCCGGTGTCGCCCCAGGCCGAGGTCGTGGCCCTGGTCAACGACGCCCGCGAGCTGGCGGGCTGCGAGCCGCTGACCGTCGACGAGCGCGTGACGGCCGCCGCCCGGGACCACACCTCCGACATGGCCGACCGCGACTACTTCTCGCACACCACCCCGGAGGGCGTGGACTTCGCCCAGCGGATGCGCTCGGCGGGCTACCCCAACCCCGGTGGCGAGAACATCGCGAAGGGCCAGCGCTCGGCCGAGCAGGTCATGAAGGCGTGGATGAACTCCGACGGCCACCGGCGCAACATCCTCAACTGCGGCTTCACCACGATCGGGGTGGGCCTGGACACGCGCGGCTGGTACTGGACCCAGAACTTCGGCTGGTAGATCACCTTGGGAGCACCGTTGCACGACACCCCAGAGCAGGGCACGCCGGGAGACGGCACTCCGGAGTACCGGACCCCGGAGCCCGACACCTCCCGCAGGCGCGTGTCGCCGCACTGGCTGCTGGCCGCGTCCGGTGTCGCCGTGTCGACGATCTTCGCCACCGTCGCCTCCTTCGCGGGCGCGAGCCCCGGCGCGGCGCCCGCGCCCACCCCGCGCGAGGACGTGGTCAACCGCGACACCCTCACCACGGTGCCGCGCACGTCCTCGTCGGCCGAGTCGGTCACCGTGACCACGACGACCGGGACGACGACGTCCTCGTCGGCCGCCGGCACGACGACCACGACCACCGCGAAGCGGACCCGGGTCACGACGGTCACCAACCCCGACGGCACCACGACCACCACGACGGTCGAGGACACCGGGCCGACGCAGCAGCCGACCGACCCCGGCCAGGTGACCACGACGACCACCACGCCGCCGCCGGTCGTCACGACGACCACCACGACCACCACGACGGTGGTGGTCCCGACGACGACCACCACGACGGAGCCCGACAAGCCGACGACGTAACGAGCGTCCGCGCGACCGGTGACGGTCCTCCACACCATCGGGTGGAGGACCGGCTCGGGTGGTGAAAGTCGCGCCCCGCGCCGCCGATACCCCGGACACCCGGCCGACCGACCGGGTTTTCCCCAGGGAGTTGGCGTGTTCGAGGAAGATCGTCCGGCGTCGCCGAAGAAGCGGTTCTCGTCGGTGGCCCTGCTCGCGGCGGGCGGCGCCGTCGTCGCCACCGTCATGGCCACCCTCGCGTCCGTGCTGGCCGGGGGCGACCCGCAACCGGCCCCGCCGGAACCGCGTGCCGGCGTGGACGAGTCGCCGGGCACCTACGAGAGCGTCGCGCCCGACGGCCGCACGGCCACCGTCGTCGTCACGGTGTCCACCCGCGTCGGCGCGGTCAAGCGCGGCGACGCGGCGGCCCCGAAGTCCGGGGAGCCGCGCACCGCCCCGGAGTCGGTGCGGACCACCGCGGTGACGCCGGGCTCGCCGGGGGCACCGGAGACGACGTCGCCGCCGCCGAGCAACCCGCCGTCGTCGTTCGACCCGCCGTCCTCCGCCGCGCCGTCGAGCACCACCCCGACCGGGACGACGACGGACGCCCCGTAGCGCTACCGGGCAGCGCTACCAGGCGTCGCCGGCGCGCCAGTCGCACGCGAGGTCGCCGCGCAGGTCCGGCAGCGCGGTCCCGGCGGGCAGCACGAAGACCCCGTCGTCCTCCTCCTCGGTGCGCACGAGGCCGTCCGGGGTCATCGCGAAGGTCCGGCCGCGCCACCGCAGCCACCCGCGCGCCGCGTAGAAGCCCAGGCCGTCCTCGGAGGCGCTCAGCGCACCGAACGCGTACCCGCCGCGCACGACGCCCTCCAGCGCGCCCATCACCGCGCCGCCGACGCCCCGGCGGCGGTGCGGCGCCCGGACGGCGACGGCCTCGACGTACCCGACCCGCACGGGGCGGCCGTCGTGCGCCAGCTGCCGCCGCACGACCGCCCCGTGCCCGACGAGGTCGTCGCCGTCGCGCGCGAGGGCGTGCACGCCGCCAAGGCAGTGGTCCCAGTCCTCGTCGGAGAACCCGCCGTCGAACGCCTCGTCGAGCAGCGCCCGCACGGCGGCGCGGTCGGCCCGGGACAGCTGCCAGGTGTGGACCAGGGAGACGGGTGACACGCCTCACAGCCTAGGGGCGTCACGTCCCCGGCCCCCGTCCCGCTCCACCACCGGACGAGAGGACGGGAACATGGCGGAGCACATCGTGGTGGTCGGGGCGGGCTACACCGGCCTGGCGGCGGCCAAGCTGGCGGCGAGGTGGACCGGCTCGCGGGTCACCCTGGTCAACGCGCGGGACCGGTTCGTGGAACGGGTGCGGCTGCACCAGCTCGCCGCGGGGCAGCGGCTGCGCGACCTGCCGCTGCGCGACCTGCTCGGGGGCACCGGCGTGGAGCTCGTGGTCGACCGGGTGACCGGCGTCGACCTCGCCGCGCGCCGGGTGCGGCTCACCGGCGGCTCCCTGGGCTACGACCGCCTGGTCTACGCCCTGGGCAGCCGGGCCTCCTTCACCGTGCCGGGCGCGGCCGAGCACGCGCACTCGGTCGCCACGGCGGAGGACGCCGAGCGCCTCGCCGGGGCGCTCGCCACCGCGCGCTCGGTCGTCGTCGTCGGCGGCGGGCTGACCGGTGTCGAGGCCGCGGCGGAGCTGGCCGAGTCGCGCCCGGAGCTGGACGTGGCGCTGGTGACCGGCGGCGGGTTCGGGCAGGCGCTGTCGGCGAGGGGCCGGCGGCACGTGCGCCGGGTGTTCGACCGGCTCGGCGTGGTCGTGCGCGACGGCGCGGGCGTCGCGGAGGTGGACGCCGGCGGCGTGGTGCTCGACGGCGGCGAGCGGGTCGCGGCCGACGCGGTCGTGTGGACGGCGGGGTTCGCGGTCCCCGAGCTGGCCCGCGAGGCGGGGCTGGCGGTGGACGCCGCGGGCCGCGTGCTCGTCGACCAGACCCTCACGTCGGTCTCGCACCCCGAGGTGCTGGCGATCGGCGACGCCGCCGCGATCAGGCGGCAGGACGGCCTGGAGCTGCGCATGGCGTGCGCGACGGGCCTGCCGACCGCGCAGCGGGCCGTGCGGGCGCTGGCGCGGCGGCAGCGGGGCGAGGAGCCCGGGCCGCTGGGCTTCCGGTACGTCAACCAGTGCGTCAGCCTGGGCCGCCGGGACGGGCTGATCCAGTTCGTGGACGCCGACGACCGGCCGAGGGAGCTGGTCCTCACCGGGCGGCTCGCGGCGCGCTACAAGGAGCTGGTGGTGCGCGGGACCGTGCTGTTCGAGCGGCACCCCGTCCTCCCCGCCGGGTGAGGCCGGGCGGGCTCACACCTCGAAGCGGTAGCCCATCCCCGGTTCCGTGACCAGGTGCCGGGGGTGGGACGGCTCGGGCTCCAGCTTGCGGCGCAGCTGCGCCAGGTACACCCGGAGGTAGTGCGTCTCCTTCGCGTACTGCGGGCCCCACACCTCCTGGAGCAGCTGCTTCTGCGCCACCAGCCGGCCGCGGTGGCGGGCCAGGACCTCCAGCAGGCCCCACTCGGTGGGCGTCAGGTGCACCTCGGCGCCGTCGCGCAGCACCTTCTTCGCCGCCAGGTCCACGGTGAACGACGCCGTCTCCACGACCGCGTCCTCGCCCTCCACGACGGCGCCGCGCCGCACCGCCGCGCGCAGCCGGGCCAGCAGCTCGTCCATGCCGAACGGCTTCGTCACGTAGTCGTCCGCGCCCGCGTCCAGGGCCTCCACCTTGTCGGCGGAGTCGACCCGCGCGGACAGCACGATGATCGGCACGGTCGTCCAGCCGCGCAGGCCCGCGATCACCTCGGTGCCGTCGACGTCGGGCAGCCCCAGGTCGAGCACCACCACGTCCGGCTTGCCCTCGGCGGCGGCCTTCAGCGCGGTGGTGCCGTCGTGGGCGGTCAGCACCGCGTAGCCGCGCGCCGACAGGTTGATCCGCAGCGCCCGCACGATCTGCGGCTCGTCGTCTACCACCAGCACCTTCGTCACGCTGGGACACTACGCCGGGAACGCGCCGCACCGCCGTTCCCGATCACGCTGGGCGAGGTTCCTGACACTTTCTTGACGCGGTCGGGTGAACCGCACATCCCACATCTCCACCGGCTGTCCGCACAGGTGCGGACAGTCATGAGTACATCCGGGTGCGAATGAATCCATTCTCTGGACAGGAGTACTGCGATAGTGCGAATGTCCTGTCCGAATTCGGACACTCGCTCACTCACGGTGAGCTACCAGGAGGTCCATGATGACCACCAGTGTGACCAATCAGGACGCGTTACAACTCGTGGTCGCCGTGCACCGGCTGATCCGGAGCCTGCGCCAGTCCGCCTCCGTCCGCCGGCTCCAGCCCACGCAACTGCTGGTGCTGGCGGAACTGGCCTCCCAGGGGCCGATGCGGATCGGCGAGATAGCGGTGCGGGCCCTGTGCTCCCAGCCGACCGCGACCACGGTGGTGACCGGCCTGGAGTCGGGCGGCATGGTCCGCCGCGAATCCGACCCCGCCGACGGTCGGGCCACGATCGTCGACCTCACCGCGCTGGGCCGCGACACGATCGCGTCCCTGGCGCACGGCGAGGCGGAACTGCTCTCCGAGCGGCTCTCGCGCCTCGCCCCGGACGAGCGCGACGCGCTGCGGTCCGTCACGCCGCTCCTGCGCCGACTCGCCGAACCGCGGTGACCCCGCGCCGGTGACCCGCGCCGCGCCCTGCCCGCGGCTCACCGGACTCCCCCGCCCGGCACCCGACCCGGGTCAGCCCCTGGGCCTCGGCTGGCAGCGGGGGCACGAGTACGACGAGCGGTTCATGAACGGCTCGCGCCTGATGGGCGTGCCGCACCGCCGGCACGGCTCGTCCTCCCGCCCGTACGCGGCCAACGAGCGGTCGAAGTACCCCGACTGGCCGTTCACGTTGACGTACAGCGCGTCGAACGACGTCCCGCCCTGCCCCAGCGCCTCGTGCATCACCCGCGTGGCGTGCGCGAGCAGCTCGGCGGCCTTCGGCCGGGACAGCTTGTCCGTCGCGCGGGCGCCGTGCAGCCTCGCCCGCCACAGCGCCTCGTCGGCGTAGATGTTGCCCACGCCCGACACCAGCGTCTGGTCGAGCAGGGCGCGCTTGACCTCGGTCCGCCGCCTGCGCAGCGCGGCCACCGCCGCGTCCGGGTCGAACGCGGGGTCCATCGGGTCGCGCGCGATGTGCGCCACGGGCAGCGGCAGCCGCGCGCCGTCGACCTCCACGACCTCGGCCAGCGCCAGCCCGCCGAACGTCCGCTGGTCCACGAACCGCAGCTCGGGGCCGTCGTCGTCGAACCGCAGGCGCACCCGCAGGTGCTTCTCGTCGGGCGCGTCGACCGGCTGGACCAGCATCTGGCCGCTCATGCCGAGGTGCGCGAGCATCGCGTCACCGCCCGACAGGTCGACCCACAGGTACTTGCCGCGCCTGCGCGCGGCCTCGAGGACCTGCCCGGTCAGGCGCACGGCGAAATCCGCCGCACCGGGCAGGTGTCGGCGGATCGCTCGTGGGTGGAGGACCTCGACCGCGGCCACGGTCCTCCCGGCGACGTGCTCGTGCAGACCCCGGCGGACGACCTCTACCTCGGGCAGCTCGGGCACGGGCGGTCGATCAGTCCTCGGACTGCTCGCGCTCGGCGGCGGCCTCGGCCTGCTCCAGCTCCTCCAGGAGCTCGTACGCGGCGGCCTGCGGCTTGGTCGGCTTGAGCATCCAACCGCCCGCCTGGGCGGTGTCGCGCACGAGGACCAGGCCCTGGATGCCGCCGCTGCGGGAGGCGTTCAACGGGCGGGACGGGCGCGCGTGGCGCGCGCGCCGGTTCGTCCGGACGTTCGTGGCATACATTTCGGCGTCAGTCTTCCTGAGTAGGTGAAGCCTGCGTGTTCGCCGAGTCGGGGGCGTGGCCGTTCCCGGCCGCACCGGCTTCCTGCTCGGCGCGGACCCGTTCGTGGAGCACGCGGTAGGCGGCCTCGGCCGCCTTCTGCTCGGCTTCCTTCTTCGTGCTGCCGTCGCCGGTCCCGTGGGGCCGGCCACCGACGAGCACCGTGGCGGTGAACTCCTTGCGGTGGTCGGGCCCCTGGTCGTCGACCCGGTACTCGGGGACGCCCAGGCCCGCCGAAGCGGTCAGCTCCTGCAAGCTGGTCTTCCAGTCCAGCCCGGCTCCCCGCAGCGGCGCTTCGGCCAGCAGGGGGTCGAACAGGTGGTGGACCAGCTGACGCGCGGTGTCGATGCCGAACTGCAGGTAGACCGCGCCGATGACGGCTTCGAGGCCGTCGGCGAGGATGCTCGCCTTGTCCCTGCCGCCGGTCAGCTCCTCGCCGCGGCCGAGCAGCAGGTGACCACCCAGGCCGTCCTCACCCAGGTTGCGCGCGACGCCCGCGAGGGCGTGCATGTTCACCACGCTCGCGCGGAGCTTGGCGAGCTGCCCCTCGGGCAGGTCCGGGTGCGTCTGGTACAGGTGGTCCGTGACGACGAGGCCGAGCACCGCGTCGCCCAGGAACTCCAGGCGCTCGTTCGGCGGGAGCCCGCCGTTCTCGTACGCGTACGACCGGTGCGTCAAGGCGAGCGTCAGCAGCTCGGCGTCCAACGGGACGCCGAGCGCTTCGATCAACGGGGCGCGGTCGGCGGACCGACCGCGCGACGACCTACCCCCCACGATTCGCCGCTACCTTCGCCAGAGGAGTGATCAGGCCGGCTGGACGACCTGGCGGCCGTCGTACTGGCCACAGGTCGGGCAGGCGACGTGCTGCGGCTTCGGCTGGCGGCAGGCCCTGTTCTGGCAGGCCACCAAGTGCACGGCAGCGGTCTTCCACTGAGCGCGGCGCGAGCGCGTGTTCGAGCGCGACATCTTCCGCTTCGGGACGGCCACGACTAGTTCTCCTCTGGATTGTCACGATTCCCGTCGAACCGCTCCTGAAGGGCGGCCCAACGGGGGTCAATCGTCTCATGCCCGTGGTCGGGGCCGAGATCGGCCAGCCTGCCGCCGCAGTCGACGCACAGCCCGAGGCAGTCCGGCGAGCACAGCGGCACCTGCGGCAGCGCGAGCACGATCGCGTCGCGCACCACCGGTTCGAGGTCGATCAGGTCGTCGTGCAGACGGCTGACCTCGTCCTCTTCGGTCGTCTCGTCGGTGGCGCTGTCCGGGTACGCGTACAGCTCGGTCAGCTCCACCTCGACCTCCGCGGACAGCGGTTCCAGGCAGCGCGAGCACTCCCCTTCGACCACCGTCGCGGCCGTGCCGGTCACGAGCACGCCTTCGACCACCGACTCCAGCAGGAGGTCGAGTTCGACCACGCCCCCCGCCGGCACCGCGATCACGCCGAGCAGGCCGACACCTTCCGCCGGGACCGTTCGCTGGTAAGCGCGGCTGGAGCCCGCGCGACGACCCAGGTCCCTGGTGTCGATGACCCAGGGCCCGGCTGCTGTGGGACGCGCGGCGGCGTGACGGTGCTCAGACATGATGTGTGGGTGCTGTCGGGCGACTTACCACGACCAGCCAATCAAGGGTACGGGACAACCGCCCCGGACGTGAAATCGGCAGGTCGGACGTCGTTCAGTCGTGGTAGTCGAACGGTGCGGCGGCGCTGGCGACGACCGGGCCGCGCAGGTGCGAGCGCCCCTTGCCGACGCTCCGCAGGGTGTGCGCCAGCAGGTCCTCGAAGTCGGCGAGCTTGCCGTCCACGTACGCGTCGCACTCGCTGCGCAGCCGGACGGCCTCGGTCTGCGCGGCCTCCAGCACGCGGGCGGCCTCGTTGTGGGCGGCCTGCACGACCTCGGTCTGGTCGACCAGGCGCGCCTGCTCCGACCGGCCCTCCTCGATCGCGCGCTCGTAGTTCGCCCGGCCGGCCTGGACCATGCGGTCGGCCTCGGCGTGGGCGCGGCCCACCAGGTCCTCGTACTCCTGGCGGCCGGCGGCGACCGTGCGCTCGGCCTGGTCCTGCGCCTCGGCGACCATCCGCTCCGCGCGGGCGCGGGCCTCGGACAGCATCCGCTCGGCCTCGTGCTGCGCCTCGTTGACCATGCGGTCGGCGTCGGAGCGGGCCTTGCTCAGGCTCTGCTCGACCTCGTGCTGCGCCTTGCCGACCAGTTCGTCGCGGTGGTCGAGCACGTCCTGCGCGTCGTCCAGCTCGGCGGGGATCGCGTCGCGCACGTCGTCGAGGAGTTCGAGCACGTCACCGCGCGGCACGACGCACCCGGAGGTCATCGGCACGCCACGCGCTTCCTCGACGATCGTGACCAGCTCGTCGAGGGCCTCGAACACCCGGTACACGTCACACTCCTCGCGCCCACAGCAGTACCCGTCCAGTGTGCCCTGCCGGTCTCGTCCCCGCCGGGAGATCGGCAGGGCGTGTCCGGTCAGACGACGCCGCGGGCCGAACCGCACGGCGCGTGGTGTGATCACGCTCATGGCCGGGGGGCGGGCACCGCACCGGGTGACCCCCGAGCGTGACGGGCGGTCGCTCCGGGTGACCGGGTCGCTCCGGGTGACCGGTCAGCGGCTCTCGGCGAGCCGGGCGAGCAACCGGTCCTTGATCGTCGGCGGCAGCAGGCTGGTCACGTCGCCGCCGTAGGTCGCGACGTCCTTGACCAGGGAGCTGGCCAGGAAGCTGTAGATGGGGTTGGTCGGCATGAACAGCGTGTCCACGCCGGTGAGCTGGTGGTTCATCTGCGCCATCTGCAGCTCGTAGTCGTAGTCGCTGACCGCCCGCAGGCCCTTCACGATGGCCTTGATGTCGTTCTCCAGGCAGTAGTCGACCAGCAGGCCGTGCCAGGCGTCGACGCGGACGTTCGGCCACTGCGCGGTGACCTCGCGCAGCATCTCGGTGCGCTCCTCGACCGAGAACAGGGTCTTCTTGTTCTTGTTGATGAGCACGGCGACGACGACCTCGTCGAAGAGCTTCGCCGCTCTGCCGATGATGTCCAGGTGTCCGTTGGTGGCCGGGTCGTAGGAGCCGGGGCACACGGCACGCGTCATGGTTTCGGACGGTAGCACCCGATCGGACGCGTCCAGTCCGGTGCGTGGTCCGCATCACCCGGTGGCGGCCACCTGTTCGGCCCAGTGCAGGGCCGTGTCGCCGTATCGCTTGCCGCGCAAGGATTCCACGCCGACCGGCCAGAGCGGTTCGGGGTCGCGCGCGGCCCGTTCCACGACGAGCAGCGAGCCCGGCCGGGTCCAACCCGCGGTGACCAGGGACTCCAGCACGCGGTTGAGCTGTTCGGCGGTGACCGCGTACGGCGGGTCGGCGAACACCACGTCGCACGGCTCGTCGGGCGCGGTGGCGGCGACGGCCTCCGCGGTGCGGTTCAGGACGGTCGCGCCGGGCAGCCCCAGCGCCCTGGCGTTGCCCTTCAGCACTTCGGCAGCCCGCTTGTCCGACTCCACGAACACGGCCCTGGTCGCGCCCCGGGACAGGGCCTCCAGGCCGAGCGCGCCGGACCCCGCGTAGAGGTCGAGCACGGCCGCGCCGTCGAGGTCGACCAGCGCCTGCAACGAGCTGAACAGCGCCTCGCGGACGCGGTCGGAGGTGGGGCGGGTGCCGCGCGGCGGCACCTGGAGGCGCCGGCCACCGGCGACGCCCGCGACGATCCTGGTCACCCGCTCATCGTCCCAGGTGCGCCCCGCCGCCGACGGCCGCCACCTGCCCGGTGGCCCCCCGCCCCGCCGGCGGGGTCGTGAGCGCCTGCCACCACCCGTCCACCGCCGGGGGGCGCGCGACGTCGACCCTCTCCCCCGGGCGCGGCACGGCGAGCGGCACGCCCTGGGCCTCGGCCTCGCGCCACACCCGGTCCACGGGCTCCGACCAGTCGTGCAGCGCCAGGTTGAAGGTGGCCCAGTGCACCGGGACCAGCAGCCCGCCGCGCACGTCGCGGTGCGCCGCCACGCCCTCCTCGGGCGTCATGTGGATGTCCGGCCAGCCCGACCCGTACGCGCCGATCTGCACCAGCGCCGCGTCGAACGGCCCGTGCTCCTCGCCGATGGCCTTGTAGCCGTCGAAGTAGCCCGTGTCGCCGCTGTAGTACACGCGGTGCTCGGGCCCCTTGACGACCCAGGACGCCCACAGCGTGTTGTCGCGCTCGAAGCCCCGGCCGGAGAAGTGCTGCGCGGGGGTGGCGACCAGCGTGATGCCCGCGACCTCGTGCGACTCGTGCCAGTCCAGCTCGACGATCCGGTGCTCGGGCACGTCCCAGCGGCGCAGGTGCGCGCCGATGCCCAGCGGCACCACGAAGACCGCGTCCTGCCCGTCGGTCAGCGCCCGCACGGTCGGCAGGTCCAGGTGGTCGTAGTGGTCGTGCGAGATGACGACCGCGTCGACCCGCCCGACCTCGTCGAGCCGGTGCGGCACGGGGTGCAGGCGCTTGGGGCCGACCACCGGGGACGGCGAGCAGCGGTCGCTCCACACCGGGTCGACCAGGACGCGCGCGCCGTCGATCTCGATCAACGTCGAGGCGTGGCCGTACCAGGTGATGTGCAGTCCGTCCGGCGTGCCGGGGACCGGCGGCACCAGGGGCACCTCGCCGACCGGGCGGCGCTGCTGCCCGCCGAAGAGCATGTCGCGCAGCGTCCCGCCCGCGTCGGAGGGCGGCATGGTCCGGGTCTGCCTGGCGTTGCGGAACTTCCCGTCGCGGAACTGCGGCGAGTTCCGGACCCGGTCGCTGGCGGGGGTGCCGCCCAGCGCGGCCGGGACGTCCCGGGCGGCCCACGCGACCGCTCCCGCGGTGAGGGCGAACAGTGCTGCGGCGACCTTCTTCATGGAGCCTCCAACGCGGTGTGCCGCACCCCGGTTCCCGGCCCCGTCCTCGCGTGGCCCACCTCACGGCGCACGGCGGAGCGCGGCTCCCGGGCCGCGAACCGGGCCCTACAGCTCGCCCGCCACCAGGACGGTGCGGTGCCCGAGCCGGGCGGACAGCTCGGCGACGAAGCCGGGGCGCAGCGGCGGCCAGTTCCAGAAGGTGAAGGCCAGGGCGCCGAAGCCCCACCGCGGCGTCCAGCGCCACCCGTTCGGGTCGAGTTCCCGGCCGCACGACGGGCACGGCCGCGTCCCCGGTTCGCCGCGCAGCCACTCGTCGAACGCGTCGTGGAGCTGCTCCAGGCCGACGTCCGCGCCGCAGTGCGGGCAGGACACGCCCTGGTCGGTGCCCTTCGCGTAGTGGACGGCGCGGCCGGCGACCACCTGGAGGCCGTTCCACGCGTGCGCGGCGAGGGCGTCGTCCGGCGCGTCCACGGCGGAGGCGTAGTCCGGTCCGGGCGCGCGGCCGGGGCCGCCGGCGCAGCTGGTGACCCGCGCCACGACGACGCCCCGTTCGACGAGCCACGCCGTCACCGCCGCGGCGAGGTCGGCGGCCTCGTGGTCGCCCGCCTCGACGTCCACGACCGTCTGGTACCCGTTGCGCATCAGGCAGGTCTACACGCACCGGGGGCGGGGCACCGCACCGGTGCCCCGCCCCCGATCCGCTCTCCCTATCGGCCCAGCACGATCAGCCCAGCACGATCAGCAGGTCGCCGCCCTCCACCTGCTGCACGCCGCCGACCGCGAGCCGCGCCACGCGGCCCGCCTTCGGCGCGGTGATCGCGGCCTCCATCTTCATCGCCTCGATGGTCGCCACGGTCTGGCCCGCCTCGACCCGGTCGCCCTCGGCCACGCTCGGCGTGACCACGCCCGCGAACGGGGCGGCGACGTGGTCGGGGTTGGTCCGGTCGGCCTTCTCGGCGGCCGGGACCTCGGCGGCGATCGACCGGTCGCGCACCTGGATGGGCCGCAGCTGGCCGTTGAGCACCGCCATCACCGTGCGGATGCCGCGCTCGTCGGGCTCGCTGATGGCCTCCAGGCCGATGAGCAGCCGCACGCCCGGCTCCAGGTCGACCGAGTACTCCTCGCCCGGCTTGAGGCCGTAGAAGAAGTCCTTGCTGCTCAGCACGCTGGTGTCGCCGTAGGCGTCCCGGTGCGCCAGGAACTCCTTGGTCGGCGCCGGGAACAGCAGCCGGTTGAGGGTGGCGCGGCGGTCGCCCTCCAAGCCCTTCTCGTCCTCCTCGGTCAGCTCCGCCACGCCCTTGGGCGCGGCACGGCCCTGGAGCGCCTTGCTGCGGAACGGCTCCGGCCAGCCGCCGGGCGGGTCGCCCAGCTCGCCGTGCAGGAACCCGATCACCGAGCCGGGGATGTCGAACCGGCCCGGGTCGGCCTCGAAGTCCTCCGGCTTCACGCCCGCGCCCACCAGGTGCAGCGCGAGGTCGCCGACGACCTTCGAGGACGGGGTCACCTTCACCAGCCGGCCGAGCATCCGGTCGGCGGCGGCGTACATGGACTCGATCTCCTCGAACTTCTGCCCGAGGCCGAGCGCGACCGCCTGGGTGCGCAGGTTGGACAGCTGCCCGCCGGGGATCTCGTGCTTGTAGACGCGGCCCGTGGGACCGGGGATGCCGGACTCGAACGGCGCGTAGACCTTGCGCACCGACTCCCAGTACGGCTCCAGGTCGCACACCGCCTGGAGGTCCAGGCCGGTGGCGCGCTCGGTGTAGTCGGTGGCCGCGACGATCGCCGACAGCGGCGGCTGCGACGTCGTGCCCGCCACCGAGGCGACCGCGCCGTCCACCGCGTCCACACCGGACTGGATCGCCGCCAGGTAGGTGGCCAGCTGACCGCCCGCCGTGTCGTGGGTGTGCAGGTGCACGGGCAGGTCGAACTCCTTGCGCAACGCCGTGACCAGGCGCGCGGCGGCCGGCGGGCGCAGCAGGCCCGCCATGTCCTTCACCGCGAGCACGTGCGCGCCCGCGCCGACGATCTGCTCGGCCAGCTTGAGGTAGTAGTCGAGCGTGTAGAGCCGCTCCTCGGGGTTCGACAGGTCCGAGGTGTAGCAGAGGGCGACCTCGGCGACCGCCGTGCCGGTCTCGCGGACCGCCTCGATGGCCGGGCGCATCTGCTCGACGTCGTTGAGGGCGTCGAAGATGCGGAAGATGTCGATGCCGGTCTTCGTGGCCTCCTCGACGAACGCGCTGGTCACCGCCTCGGGGTAGGGCGTGTAGCCCACCGTGTTGCGACCGCGCAGCAGCATCTGGAGGGTGATGTTGGGCACCGCCTCGCGCAGCGCCGCCAGCCGCTCCCACGGGTCCTCGGCGAGGAACCGCAGCGCCACGTCGTACGTCGCGCCGCCCCACGCCTCCAGCGACAGCATCCGCGGGGCCATCCGCGCCACGTGCGGCGCGATGGCCAGCAGGTCCTTGGTGCGCACGCGGGTGGCCAGCAGCGACTGGTGCGCGTCACGGAACGTGGTGTCGGTCACGCCGAGCGCCGTCGACTCCCGCATCCAGCGGGCGAAGCCCTCCGGGCCCAGCTCCACCAGCTTCTGCTTCGACCCGGCGGGCGGCTCCGCGGCCAGGTCGACCGCCGGCAGCTTCTCGCGCGGGTCCACGACGGACGGCCGCGGGCCGTTCGGCTTGTTCACCGTCACGTCGGCCAGGTAGGTCAGCAGGCGCGTGCCGCGGTCGGCCGGGACGCGCGCGGTGAGCAGCCGGGGGCGCTTCTCGATGAACGAGGTGGTGACGCGGCCCTCGTAGAAGTCCGGGTCGTCCAGCACCGCCTGGAGGAACGGGATGTTCGTGGACACGCCGCGGATGCGGAACTCGGCGACCGCGCGGCGGGCCCGCGCCACGGCGGCGGAGAACGTGCGACCGCGGCAGGTGAGCTTGACCAGCATCGAGTCGAAGTGCGCGCCGATGGCCGTGCCCGCGCCGGTCGTGCCGCCGTCCAGGCGGATGCCCGAGCCGCCCGGCGAGCGGTAGGCGCTGATCATGCCCGTGTCGGGGCGGAAGCCGTTGGCCGGGTCCTCGGTGGTGATGCGGCACTGGAGGGCCGCGCCGCGCAGCTGCACGGTCTCCTGGCTCAGGCCCAGGTCGTCCAGGTCCTCGCCGCTCGCGATCCGCATCTGCGACTGCACGAGGTCGACGTCGGTGACCTCCTCGGTCACCGTGTGCTCGACCTGGATGCGGGGGTTCATCTCGATGAAGACGTAGTTGCCGTGCGGGTCGAGCAGGAACTCGACCGTGCCCGCGTTGCGGTAGCCGATGTGCCGGGCGAACTTCACCGCGTCGTCGCAGATGCGGGCGCGCAGCTCCGGGTCCAGGTTCGGCGCGGGCGCGATCTCGATGACCTTCTGGTGGCGGCGCTGCACCGAGCAGTCGCGCTCGAACAGGTGCATCACGTTGCCCTCGCCGTCGGCGAGGATCTGCACCTCGATGTGCCGCGGCTCGACCACGGCCTGCTCCAGGAACACCGTCGGGTCGCCGAAGGCCGACTCGGCCTCGCGGGACGCCGCCTCCAGGGCCTCGCGCAGCGAGCCCTCGTCCTCCACGCGGCGCATGCCGCGACCGCCACCGCCCGCGACCGCCTTCACGAAGACGGGGAAGGTGATGTCCGCGGCGGCGGCCAGCAGCTCGTCGATGTCGCTGGAGGGCGCGCTGGACTTCAGCACGGGCAGGCCGGCCTCGCGGGCCGCGGCGATGGCGCGGGCCTTGTTGCCGGTCAGCTCCAGCACGTCGCCGGGCGGACCGATGAACGTGATGCCGGCCTCGGCGCACGCCTTGGCCAGCTCGGGGTTCTCGGACAGGAAGCCGTAGCCGGGGTAGACCGCGTCGGCGCCCGCCTTGCGGGCCGCCTTGATGATCTCCTCCACCGAGAGGTAGGCGCGGACCGGGTGCCCCGGCTCGCCGATCTCGTAGGACTCGTCTGCCTTCAGCCTGTGCAGGGAGTTGCGGTCCTCGTGGGGGAAGACCGCAACCGTGCCCGCGCCCAGCTCGTAGGCGGCGCGGAAGGCCCGAATCGCGATCTCGCCGCGGTTGGCGACAAGAACCTTGCGGAACATGCGGCGTTCCCTCCCGGTTGCTCGGCGGTGAATCAAGGCACGCTACCGTGCGCTTCCCGCCCCTCGGGAGTTCCATCTCACGTGACGGACGTCATCGTGATCGGTCACTCATCCGGTCAAGGGCGGTGCGACCTGGGACCATGCCCCGGGATTCTCCCCTGTGGCGCCGTCGTGCGCAGCTCCCCGTTCCGCCGAACACCCGTTCGACGCAGCGCGGTCGCGCTCCGTCCACCGCGTACCGACGATCACCGGGCCGTCACGGTGCGTTCGCCACATCGGGTGACTGCGCCCGCCGAAGTCTCGGTAGGGTTGAGGTCATGGCCGGGGCTGAAGGGACTGGGCAGCCTGCTGCCCGCACCCATTTCGACGTAGTTCTGCGCGGGTACAACCAACGCCAGGTGAACGAGCGCGTGACGCGTCTCGAGTTCGACCTGAAGAACTCCAACAGAGCGCGTGAGGCGGCGTCGACCCAGGTCGCGGAGCTGTCCAAGCTGCTCAGCTCCACCCGTGCCGAGCTGGACAAGGTCAAGGGCCAGGTGAGCAACCTCGCCAACAGCCCCGTCAACGCCTCCAACGTCACCGAGCGCGTGCGCGTGATGATGACGCTCGCCGAGGAGGAGATCGCCGACATCCGCAAGGCCGCGCTCGACCAGGCCAACGCGACGCGCGCCGAGGCCGAGCGCGCCGCCGCCGAGGGCCGGGTGGCGCACCAGCGGGCCATGACCGAGCTGGAGGAGCGCCGCCGCCAGCTGGAGGCCGCCCACCAGCAGCGGACGACCGAGCTGGAGCGGCAGTACGAGGAGCGGCGCGCCGAGCTGGAGAAGTCGCTGGAGGAGCTGCGGGTCAAGCTCAACCGGGAGCACGAGGCGCTGGTCGCCGAGACCACCGCGGAGCGCGAGCGGCTGACGGCCGACTTCGAGGGCAGGACCGCGGAGCTGGCGGCCAGGCGCACCGAGCTGGAGCAGAAGTACAAGGGCCACCACGACGACCTCGACAAGGAGTACGACGAGCTGCGCACCACGCTCCGCAAGGAGCACGAGGTGCACGTCGTGGAGGCGAAGGCGGAGGCCGCGAGGCTCCTCGACGCCGCCCGCGCCGAGGTCGCCGAGCTGGAGTCCGAGGCCCTGGCCAAGGCCGAGGAGGCGATCGCCGACGCCAACTCCCGCGCCGAGCGGACGATCACCGAGGCGGACGCCCACGCCGACCGCCGGGTGACCGCGGCCGACCTCAAGCTCGCCGAGCTGCACACCGTGCACCGGGCGGTGACCGAGCAGTTCGCCGCGGCGCAGGAGGCGATCACCCGGGCGATGGCCACCCTGTCGCCGCTGGACGTCGAGGCCCGGGCGGAGGAGGAGGCCGCCGCCGCGAAGGCCGAGCCGACCGACGACCGGCCTGCGCAGGCCGAGCCCGCCAAGGCCGAGCCCGCCAAGGCCCAGCCCGCCAAGGCCGAGCCCGCGAAGGCCCAGCCCACGAAGACCGAACCGGTGAAGCCCGAGCCGGCGGCGAAGGCCGAGGAGCCGGCGAAGGCCGGGGTGGACCCGTCCGAGCAGCCCACGACCCAGCTGCCGGTGCCCAAGAAGCGCAGGTAGGGGCTACTGGGGCAGCTGGTCGGCCGGCACGACCTCGGCCTGGTTCGGCACCGCGATGCCCACCGGGCCGCCCCAGTCGCGGAACCGGGTGGTCGACTGCTTGACGACCTTCCCGTCCAGCTGGAAGCGGTACTCGGCCTTGAGCGGCGCGCTGGTGGCGTCCACCCACACCGAGGCGGCGATCGCCACGCCGTAGTCGGCGAGCTGGGTGTGCTGGAGCTGGATGTCCGGGTCCTCGACGACCTTCGCCATCTTCATCGGGTCCACGACCAGGTCGTAGCGGGTCACCGGCACGTCGTCGAGCCGCTCGGTCGTCGTGCCGGTGATCAGCGCGGCGCTCGGCTGCACGTAGTCCAGCTCGGCGCCCACGGTGGCGCTCGGCCCGAAGCCGCGCAGCAGCGCCGCCAGCGAGCCGCTGTTCTCGGGCGTGTAGTGGCCCCACTTCTTGCCCTCGGGCATGGGCGCGCCCGCGACCTGCACGTACGTCCCGGAGGGCACCACCACGAGGGTCGTCCGGTTCGGCGGCTGACCGCCGGTCGAGACGTCCATCACCATCGACGCGCTGAGCCCGCCGGGCGAGTGCCTGACCGACCCGTCGACCACGGTGCGGACCTCGGTGGCCTCCCCGTCGGAGGCGAAGCCCTCGGTGTGGAACGCGGCCGTGGACAGCTCGGCGCGCCGCTGCTCGACGCGTTCGGCGAGGACCGCCAGGTCGCCGCGGGGCGGCGGGGCGCTCGACGGGGCCGGGTCACCACCCGGGCCGGGCGAGCAGGCGACCAGCGCCGACACCAACGCCGGCAGGACCAGGGCCGACGGGACCAGGGCGAGCGGGGAACGGCGCACGAGTCAGGGTAACCGGCCGCCGCTCACGCCTTCTCCAGGTACTCGGCGCGCTCCTCGTCCAGCAGCCCCGCCACCAGGCCGGCCAGCCCGGGGTGCGCGGCCAGGTCCGGGTCCGCCTCCACGACCTCCTGCGCCACGACCCGCGCGTCGGCGATCACGTCCTCGTCGCGCAGCAGCGACAGCATCTTCAACCCCGACCGCGTGCCCGACTGGGCCGCGCCCAGGACGTCGCCCTCGCGCCGCAGCTCCAGGTCCAGCTGCGCCAGCTCGAAGCCGTCCAGGGTGGACTCGACGGCCCGCAGCCGCTCCATGGTCGACGTGCCGCCGGGCATCTCGGTGACCAGCAGGCACAGCCCCGGCGCGCTGCCCCGGCCGACGCGCCCGCGCAGCTGGTGCAGCTGGCTCACGCCGAACCGGTCGGCGTCCATGATCACCATGACGGTGGCGTTGGGCACGTTCACGCCGACCTCGACCACCGTGGTGGCCACCAGCACCTGCACCTCGTTCGCCGCGAACGCCCGCATCACGGCGTCCTTGTCGTCCGGGGCCATCCGCCCGTGCAGGACGTCGATCGCCAGCCCGCGCAGCGGCCCGGCGGCCAGCCGGTTCGCGACGTCCACCACGGCCAGCGGCGGCCGGCGGTCCGAGCCGTCGCCCTTGCCGTCCTCCTTCGGCGGCTCCTCGCCGTCCTCGTTCTCCCCGTCGCCGATGCGCGGGCACACCACGTACACCTGGTGCCCCTTGCGCACCTCCTCGTGGATGCGCTGCCACGCCCGGTCCAGCCACTGCGGCTTCTCCGCGATCGGCACCACCGACGTGGAGATCGGCGAACGCCCGCGCGGCAGCTCGCGCAGCGCGGACACCTCCAGGTCGCCGTAGACGGTCATGGCCACGGTGCGCGGGATCGGCGTCGCCGTCATCACCAGCACGTGCGGCGCGGACCCGCCGGCCCGCCCGCTCAGCGCGGCGCGCTGCTCCACGCCGAACCGGTGCTGCTCGTCGACCACGACCAGCCCGAGGTCGTGGAACCCGACCTTGTCCTGGATCAGCGCGTGCGTGCCGACCACGACCCCGGCCTCGCCGGTCACGATCTCCAGCATCGCCTTCTTCCGCGCCGCCGCGCCCATCGAGCCGGTCAGCAGCGTGACGCGCGTCGCGTGCTCCGCTCCCCCCAGCTCACCGGCCTGCGCGAGGTCGCCCAGCTGCTCCCGCAGCGACCGGGCGTGCTGCGCGGCCAGCACCTCGGTGGGCGCCAGCATCGCGGCCTGCCGGCCCGCGTCGACGACCTGGAGCATCGCCCGCAGCGCCACCATCGTCTTGCCCGAGCCCACCTCGCCCTGGAGCAGCCGGTTCATCGGCACGTCCCGCGACAGGTCCGCCGCGATCTGCTCGCCGACCTCGCGCTGGCCGGCGGTCAGCTCGAACGGCAGGCGGGCGTCGAAGGCGTCGCGCACGAGGCCGTCGCGGGGCGGGCACGCGGGTGCCGGGCGGGCCGTCGAGGACTTGCGGCGCTGGGCCAGGGTGAGCTGGACGGCCATCGCCTCGTCCCACTTGAGGCGCTGCTGCGCCACGGTGATCGCGGCCCACCCGTCCGGGCGGTGGATGTCGCGCAGGGCCTTCTCCAGCGGCACGAGGTCGCGGGCCCGGCGCAGGTCCTCGGGCAGCGGGTCCTCGGCGACGCCGTCCCACAGGGCGAGGACCTGCTCCACGCAGTTGGAGACGTTCCACGACTGGATGCCCTGCGCCGCCGGGTAGACCGGGATGAACGCGCCCGCGAACTTGGCCGCGTCGCCGTCGAACCCGTCGAGCACCTGGTAGTCGGGGTGGGCGAGCTGGAGCTTGCCGTTGAACACGCCGACCTTGCCCGCGAACATCGCCTCGCGGCCGGGCAGCAGCTCGCGCTCGACCTTGCGCGAGCCGCGCCCGAAGAACACCAGGTGCAGGTCGCTGGAGCCGTCGGTGATGACGGCCTCCAGCAGTTCGCCGCTGCGCGACTTCATCCGCCGCTGCCGCGCGCTCTTGACCCGCGCCTGCACGGTGGCGTGCTCGCCCAGCTCCAGCCCGGCGATCTCGGTGAGCTTGCCGCGCTCGTCGTAGCGGCGCGGGTAGTGGCGCAGCAGGTCGCCGACCGTGCGCAGGCCCAGGCCGGACTCCAGGGCGTCGGCGCTCTTCTTGCCGAGCACCGCCACCAGCTTCTCGTCGAAGGTCGTCATCAGCGGCCCATCCAACTACTCGACACCGACAAACGACACCGACGACGACGAGGGCGTCCGGCTGTCCGCCCTGGTAGGCGGCCAGCTCCACCTCCGGGTGGGTCACCCGCAGGTGATCTTCCAGCACCCGTTCCAGCCCGTCCGGGGCACCCCGCCCGAGCAGCACGGTGACCAGTTCGCCGCCGCTGGCGAGCATCCGGTCGACCAGGCGGCACGCGAGGTCGCCGACGTCCTCGCTGCCGGGCGCGACGAGCACGACCTCGCCGTCGACCATGCCGAGCAGGTCGCCCGGCTCGCACCGGCCCACCCACGTGATGGCCTCGCGGGCGGACACCGCGACCTCGCCGCGCCGGGTGGCCGCGGCGGCCTCGGCCATGGCGACCACGTCGTCGCCCGCGCGGCGCGTCGGCGAGTGCACGGCGAGCGCGGCCAGCGCCTGCACCGGGGAGAACGTCGGCACGACCACGACGTCCTGCCCGGCGGCGACGGCCTGCGCCACGGCCTCGTCGAGCGGTCCGCGCCACGCCGGGTCGCCGGGCAGCACGGTCACCTGCCGCGCCCGCGTGCCCGTGACGACGGCGAGCAGGTCGGCGGCGGTCACGTCCGCGTCGCCGGGCTCGAACACCACGGCGCCCTCGGAGCGGAACAGCTCGGCCGCGCCCGGTCCGTCGACGAGCACGACGATCGCCCGGTCGCGGGCGAAGCGGGACGCGGCGGCGACCTGGTCGGCGAACCGGGCGACGGTGACGCGGTGCGGGCGGCCGACCGCGATGCCCGCCTCGATCGCCGCGCCGATGTCGTTGCAGTGCACGTGCACGGTCCACAGGCCGGCCCCGTCGCCGACGACGGACGCGCAGTCGCCGACCGCCTCCAGCGCCGCCCGGAGCCGGGGTGCGTCGAGGTCGCCGTCGAGCAGGTACATGACCTCGTACTCGTAGTCGGCCGACCCGGCTTCGCGGGCGGTGGTGAGGGCGTCGCGCGGCACGCTCGCCGGGGCCGCGCCGGAGGTCTCCGGCGCGCGGCCGGTGACGACGCCCGCCAGGGTGTCCAGGAGCACGACGAGGCCCCGCCCGCCTGCGTCGACGACCCCGGCGCGGGCCAGCACGGCGAGCTGGCGGGGCGTGTCGGCGAGCGCGGCGGCCCCGGCGCCGGCGGCGGCGGTGACCACCTCGTCCAGGTCGTCGGAGCCGCAGTCGCGGGCCGCCTCGGCGGCGGCGTGCAGGACGGACAGCACGGTGCCGGGCACGGGCGCGGACACGGCGGCGGTGGCCAGCTCGTCGGCGCGCTGCAACGCCCGCCGCAGCGACGAGCCGCCGGCCGTGGACGCGCCCTGGGCGGCCTCCGCGAGGCCCCTGAGCACCTGGGACAGGATGACGCCGGAGTTGCCGCGGGCCCCGGCCAGCGCGCCGCGCGCCAGGGCGGCCAGGGCCGTGCCGACGCCGGCGTCCTCGTCGGCGGGGGTCCGGAGCAGGTTGTCCAGCGCCGAGCGCATGGTCTGGAGCAGGTTGGTGCCGGTGTCGCCGTCGGGCACCGGGAACACGTTGATGCGGTCGATGTCCTCCCGGTTGGCGTCCAGGGACCGCACACAGGCGTCCGCCCACTGGCGCACCGCGACCGCATCGAGAGCCCGCATGGCCGCCGAGGGTATTCGACCCGGTTTGGAGGCGGTGCGGCCGACCGGCTACCCTGTCCAGGTTGCCATGCCCGGCTGAGGCTTGTGCACGCTTGCGCGCCCGCCGGGGCGTGAGTACCCCCGAAGAACCTGAAGGAGTGGCTGACGTGGCTGCCGTGTGCGACGTCTGTGGCAAGGGGCCGGGCTTCGGCCATTCTGTCTCGCACTCCCACCGGAAGACGAACCGCCGGTGGAACCCGAACATCCAGACCGTGCGCGCGAAGGTGTCCTCTTCGCAGCGCCAGCGGCTCAACGTGTGCACCTCGTGCCTGAAGGCGGGCAAGGTGGTGCGCGGCTGACGCCGTGCCCTGAAGCGTGGCGAAAGGCCCCCGGGTGGTTCACCCGGGGGCCTTTCGCTGTCCGCGAGGCGCTCGGGCGCGGGTCCGGGGTGCCAGGTGGACGGACTCGCTGTGCCCTGGTGGCGAACCCGGGCGGCACGCGGAGGTCGGCGGTTCGGTCGACGGCGGTTCGGCGGTCGGCGGCGGATCAGTGGTGGGCAGCGGGTCGGTGGGCAGCGGCGGGTCAGTGGGCGGCGGCGGGTCGGTGGGCAGCGGCGGGTCGGTGGGCAGCGGCGGGTCAGTGGGCAGCGGCGGGTCAGTGGGCAGCGGCGGGTCAGTGGGCAGCGGCGGGTCAGTGGGCGGCGGCGGGTCGGTGGTCGACGGCCCAGACGTGCTCCGGGCGCGGGTCGGCGGTGGCGGGCGCGAAGACGGCCGTGGCCGGGCGGTCGCCGTCGTAGCCGACGCCGAGCACGAGGTCGCGGTCCGCGCCGCGGGCGAGGGTCCAGCCGCCGTCACCGCTGGGGCGCAGGGCCCAGCGCTGGTCGGGGGCGCCGTCGCAGGCGCGGAGGCCGACCCGCGCACCCGGCCGCGCGTCGGCGGCCGGCGCGGTCAAGCACCGGTCGGCTGCGGTGTTGCGGACGCGGACGCCCTCGGGGGTCTGGTCGACCTCCCACGAGTCGGCGTCCGACGCCCGGTCGGTGAGCACGACCGACTCGCCGTTGACGGCCAGCCTCGTGCCGGTCGACGGGTTCGCCAGCCGCGTGGTGTCCGGTTCGGCGCCCGCCCGACCGGGGACGGCGACGGCGGTGGGCGTCACCACGGGCACCGGGACGGGCCGGCCGGCTCGCCCCGCACCTGCCTGCACTGCACCTGCCTGCACCGGACCGGACTGCGCGGGACCGACCTGCACCGGCCCGGCCGCCAGGGCGGTGGCGGCGCAGGCCACCGCGCAGACCGCGACGAGCGCGCCGGCCGTCAGCGTGCGAGCGAGCGCCATCTCCGTCGTCCTTCCCATCGGTCCTGGGGACCTCCGGGTTGCCCGCTCGGCACGGCCTACCCGACCGATCACCCGACCGGGGGCACTTCTCCCACCTACGGGTGACGGACGGTGCTCACGGCAGCTTCCAGTCCACCGGCTCGGCCCCCTGCTGCTCCAGCAGCGCGTTGACCTTGCTGAACGGCTTGGAGCCGAAGAAGCCGCCGGACGCGGACAGCGGGCTCGGGTGCACCGACTCGACGCACGGGTACGGCGCGAGCATCGGCTTGAGCGCGCGGGCCTGGCTGCCCCACAGGACGGCCACGAGCGGGGTGTCGCGGGCCGCGAGCGCCTTGATGGCCTGCTCGGTGACCGGCTCCCAGCCCTTGTTGCGGTGGGAGTTCGACTTGCCCGGCTGCACCGTCAGCGCCCTGTTGAGCAGCAGCACGCCCTGCTCGGCCCACGGCGTCAGGTCGCCGTTGGACGGCTTGGGGTGGCCCAGGTCGGACGTGTACTCGGTGTAGATGTTGTTCAGGCTCTTGGGGATGGGCCGGGTCTCCGGCGACACCGAGAAGCTCAGGCCGACGGCGTGGCCCGGCGTCGGGTACGGGTCCTGGCCGACGATCAGCACGCGCACCGAGTGGAACGGCTGCTGGAAGGCCCGCAGCACGTTCTCCCCCGCGGGCAGGTACGTCCGCCCGGCGGCGACCTCCGCCCGCAGGAACTCGCCCATCCTGGCGACCTGATCGGCGACGGGCGCGAGTGCGGCGGCCCAGCCGGCTTCCACGATTTCCTCAAGGGGACGACCCACGGCGGGACCCTACCTCAGTCGAGCCGCCGCAGTTCCCCGCGGTAGCGCGAGATGTTGTCCACGTACCTGTCCACGGCGAACTGCCACGCGCCGTCGGGCACCACGTACCCCTCGCGGACCTTCGCGGGCACGCCGAGCGCCATGGACCGCGCGGGCACGCGCCCGTCGAACGAGACCACCGCGCCGGCCCCGACGATCGCGCCCTCCTCCACCACGGAACCGTTGAGCACCACCGAACCCGACGCGATGAGGCAGCGGTCGGCGATGGTGGCGCCCTCGATGTGCACGTTGTGCCCGATGACGCACTCGGCGCCGATGACGGCGGGGTGGAACTCGGTGCAGTGCACGACCGTGCCGTCCTGGACCGACGTGCGCTCGCCGACCTCGATGCGCCCGTAGTCGCCGCGCAGCACGGCCTGCGGCCACACGGAGGCGTGGGCGGCGATCCGGACGTCCCCGATCACGGTGGCGTCCGGGTGCACGTAGGCGTCCGGGTGGATCACCGGTTCGAGGTCACCCAGCGCGTAGATCGCCACAGCCGCTCCCCTTGGCCCTCAGAGTTCCTTCGCGTAGCACAAGCTGTCCGGATGATGCCGGTAGACGCCGAAGTTGTCGATGCGCGCGTACCCGCTCGCCTCGTACAGGCCGATCGCCTCGGGCTGGCGGGTGCCGGTCTCCAGCACCATGCGGGTGCGGCCGGCGGCGCGGGCGGCGTCCTCCAGCTCGGCCAGCACGAGCCGGGACAGGCCCCGCCCGCGCAGCGCGTCCACGACGTACATGCGCTTGATCTCGGCGTCGCCGGGGCGCAGGGAGTCCTCGGCCACGTCGTGCGCGCGCCACCCGCCGCACGCCACCGGCGCGCCGTCGAGGTAGCCGACGACGAAGTGCCCCAGGGGCGCGGAGAACTGCGCCGGGTCCACCGGGGTCACGTCCTCGTCGCCGTAGCGGACCACGAACACCTGCTGGAGCTCGGCGATCAGCTTGACCGAATCTGGATGGTCATACGGAAGCGTGCATAGTTCCACATTGTCGAGCTTACCTACCGCCAATGCTCCCAACCAGGGGGTTTCTCGTAGGCGCGACCGTCCACGGTGACCCCGCTGCCGTGCCGGACGGTGCCGATCGTCTGCCACCCGTCGGGCACGGCGGCCGGCTCGGGGAACGTCGCGGCGAGGGCGTGGTCCTCGCCGCCGGTGAGCGCCCAGTGCCGGGCGTCCGCGCCCAGCGCCGCGGCCACGTCGATCAGCCGCGGGTGCACCTCCAGCAGCTCGGTGCGGATGTCGATGCCGATGCCCGACTCGTCGGCGATGTGCCCGAGGTCGGCGAGCAGGCCGTCCGACACGTCGATCATCGCCGTCGCGCCCGCGGCGGCGGCCTGCGGACCGGCGGCGTAGGGCGGTTCCGGGGTGCGCTGCGCCCCGACGACCGCGACCGGCGAGCGGAACCCGCGCTGGAGCACGGCGAGGCCGCCCGCCGCCCAGCCGAGCCGCCCGCACACCGCGACCACGTCGCCGACCTGCGCGCCGGCCCGCGTCACGGGCTCCAGGCCGCCCATGTCGCCCATCGCCGTAACGGAGATCACCAGTGTCGCGGAGGACACCATGTCGCCGCCCACCACGCCGGCCCCCGCGACGACGGCCTCCTGCCACAGCCCGGCGGTGATTCCCTCCACCACCGAGGAGGGGGTGTCGGCGGGGCACGCGAGGCCGATCGTGAGGGCGGTCGGGACGGCTCCCATGGCGACCACGTCCGCCAGGTTCACGGCCGCCGCCTTGCGGCCGACCTGCTCGGGGGAGGACCAGTCGAGTCTGAAGTGGACGCCTTCGACGAGCACGTCGGTGGACACCACCACGCGGCCGTCGGGCGCCGCGACCACAGCCGCGTCGTCACCCGGCCCGAGCAGGGTGGTGGGCGGCTGCGTCCGACCTGCCGTCACCCGGCGGATGAGACCGAACTCACCCACGTCAGCGACCGTGTCCGCGTTCCGCGGCGGCTCCGGACGCAAGATTGCCTCCCGTTCTGAGCATTCGGAACCCCGACTGGGGTACGTTGCTGTGCACGTTCCTACCCCGACCTAACCTGTCGCGACGAAGGGGCACGCCGTGGTGCACGCATACATCCTCATCCAGACCGAGGTCGGGAAGGCAGCCGCCGTCGCGGCGGAGATCTCCGGCATCCCCGGGGTGGCCCAAGCGGAGGACGTCACCGGTCCGTACGACGTCATCGTCCGCGCCGAGGCCGACACCGTCGACCAGCTGGGACAGCTCGTGGTCGCCCGCATCCAGAACGTGGAGGGCATCACGCGAACGCTGACCTGCCCGGTGGTGCACCTGTAGGCCCGTGCTGTCATAACCGCGTGGCACAGGAACCGGAACCCGCCTCGCTGCTCCCCCGTCCGCTGCTCGCCGTGGCCCTGGGCCTGCCGGCGCTGCTCGCGGCGGGCGTGGCGGCCGTGGGCCTCTTCCTCGGCGCGGGCGGCAAGGACGACCCCGCCGACCCGTCGGTCGACCGCTCCGGTCCCGTGGCGCTGGTGCCCGTGCCCGCGCCGGGGGCCGGGTCGGGCGAGTGCGCGGCGCTGGTGAGCGCGCTGCCCATGCAGCTGCTGTCCAACGGCGCCACGCTGTCGCGGCGCGAGCTGGCGGCCCCGGCCCCGCCCGGCGCGGTGGCCTGGGGCGACGCGGCGCACGAGCCGATCGTGCTGCGGTGCGGCCTGGACCGACCGGCTGACCTCACGCCGACCTCCACCCTGCGGACGATCTCCGACGTCGACTGGCTGGTGCTGTCCGAGGGTGCCACGTCCACCTGGTACGCGGTGGACCGGCCGGTGTACGTGGCGCTGACCGTGCCGTCGGACGCGGGCACGGGGCCCTTGCAGGACATCTCGACGACGATCCGAGACGCCCTCGCCAAGGGCCCCGTGGACACGCAGGGGCGGCGTTAGCGCAGGCCGGTGCCGCGGGCGAGCGCGGTCTCCACCAGGGTGGTCAGCAGCGTCGGGTAGTCGAGGCCGGTCTTCGCCCACATCGCCGGGTACATCGAGATGGGCGTGAAGCCGGGCATCGTGTTGACCTCGTTGACGACCAGCTCGTCGTAGTCGGTGACGAAGAAGTCGACGCGGGCCAGGCCCTGGCAGTCGAGCGCGTGGAAGGCGGCCACGGCCATCGCGCGCAGGTCGCGGGAGACGTGGTCGTCGAGCTTGGCGGGGATGTCGAACTCGGCGACGTCGTCGAGGTACTTGGCGTCGAAGTCGTACCAGTCGACCTGGCCGCCGACGATGCGCAGCTCGGCGGGCAGCGACGCCTCGACGCGGCCGTCCGGGAACTCCAGGACGCCGCACTCGATCTCGCGACCGGACACGGCGGCCTCGATGATGACCTTCGGGTCGGTCTTGCGGGCCAGCGCGATCGCGCTGTCCAGGTGGGACCAGTCGACGACCTTGGAGATGCCGACGGACGAGCCCGCGCGGGCCGGCTTCACGAAGACCGGCAGGCCCAGCCGGTCGCGGTCGGCGTCGGACAGCGTCTCCTGGTCGCGGCGCAGCACGGCGAACTCGCCGACCGGCAGGCCCGCGCCCTGGAGCAGGCGCTTGGTGAACTCCTTGTCCATCGCGACCGCGCTGGCCAGGACGCCGGGGCCGACGTAGGGGATGTCGGCGAGCTCCAGCAGGCCCTGGACCGTGCCGTCCTCGCCCCACGCGCCGTGCAGGACGGGGAAGACCACGTCCACGTCGTCCAGCACCGCGTCGGGCGTGACCGGGACCAGCTCGCTGCCGGACACCGGCACCAGGGAGTCGACGCTGGGGAGCTGCCGTTCCCGCACCTCCAGCGCCTTGGTGTCGTCGGCGCCGATCACCCACGCCCCGCCCTCGGTGATGCCCACCGGCACCACCTCGAACCGCTCGCGGTCCAGGTGCGGGAGGACGCTGCCGGCGGACAGGCAGGAGACGGTGTGCTCGCTGCTGCGCCCGCCGAACACCACGGCGACCTTGGTCTTGCGCTGTGTCATGGCTCGGACCCTACCCGGATGGCGTAACCACCCATCGCGAACGCGGAACTCAAGGGTCGCGAGCGCTGGACTCGCGGGTCGCGAGCGCTGGACTCGCGGGTGAACGGCCACCGCACCGGCGAGTCCAACGCCCAGGACCCGAGAGTCCAACGCCCAGGACCCTTGAGTTCTTCATTCGCGAGTGGAGAACTCAGGGGGCCTGGGCGTTGGACTCTCGGGGGTGGGCGAGGATGCGGATCAGGGTGGGGACGGCGGCGGTGAGCTGGTCGCGCGAGCAGGCGCTGTAGCCGATCGCGGCGCCGTGCAGCCTGGGGCGGGCGGCGTGGTGGCGGCCCAGGCCGTCCAGGCGCAGGCCGTGGGCGAGGGCCTCGGCCAGGGCGTCGCGCTCGGCCTGCGCGGAGGGCAGGGGCACGACGACGTGCGCCCCCGCGTCGTCGCCGAGGACCGGCACGCCCGCGTCGGCGAACGCGGCGGACAGCAGGGCGCGGCGCTCGGACAGCTCGCGCCGCAGCTTGCGCAGGTGACGGCCCAGGTCGCCGTTGCGCGCCAGCTCCACCAGCACGCGCTGGCCCGCCGCGGACGGGCTGGTGCCGGTGCGGTCGCGGTGGGCCAGGACCTCGGCGGCGATGGGTTCGGGGGCCACCATCCAGCCCGCGCCGAGCGTCGGGGTGAGGATCTTGCTCGTCGTGCCCAGGTGCACGACGACGTCCGGCGCGAGCGCGGCCAGCAGCGGCAGGGGCGCGACGTCGTAGCGCAGCTCGCCGTCGTAGTCGTCCTCCACGACCAGCCACCCCTCGGCACGGGCCCGCTCCACGAGGGCGACCCGCCGCCCGGCCGACATGCGCCCGCCCATCGGGTACTGGTGCGCGGGCGAGCAGTACACGCCCCGCACGCCGGCCGGCACGGCGTCCACGAGGATGCCCTCCTCGTCCACGGGCGCCTGCACGACCCGCACGCCGGCCGACCGCAGCGCCCACACGGCCCGCTGGTAGCCGGGCTCCTCCACGGCCACCACGTCACCGGGCTCCAGCACGGCCGACGCCAGCTCGACCAGCGCGGCGGTGGTGCCGCCGGTCGCCAGCACGTGCTCCTCGCGCAGCCCGCCGCGCACGGCCAGCCCCCGGTGGCGCAGCAGGTGCTCGGCGACCACGGCCCGGTACTCGGGCAGCCCGGCGCGCGCGGGCCGGAACAGCGGCGGCACGTCCGCCGCCGCCCGCCACGCCCGCCGCCACGCCGCCCGGTCCAGCCCCTCGGCCCACGGCGCGCCGGGCGCCAGGTCGATGAAGTCGGGGGTGTCGGCGGGCGTCGCGGCACGGCGGGCGCGCGCCCGCAGCGCGCCGGGCGGCGTGGTGGTCACGTAGGTCCCCGACCCGTGCCGCCCGGCGATCCAGCCCTCGGCGTGCAGCTGCTCGTAGGCCGCCGCCGTCACGGTCCGGCTCACGCCCAGCCGCTCGGCCAGCGCCCGGGTGGACGGCAGCCGGTCGCCGCTGCGCAGCCTGCCGTCGGCGGCGGCCGTGCGCAGCGCGTCCGCGAGCTGCACGGCCAGCGGCTCGGCCGACGCGCGGTCGAGCGAGACGGCGAGCGCGGTCTCCGCCACAGTGGCCTCCTCAAATCACCGAGAATTGGCACTTGTGGATAGCCACTCTACCGCAGACGCTGGTCGCATGACGTTGTCACCGACCCCGCGCAGCACCGTCAAGCGCGGACGCAAGCGCGCCGTGACCGACCGCGCCGCCCTGCACGCCGTCCTCGACGCCGCCCTGGTGTGCCACCTCGCCGTCGTCGTCGACGACGCGCCGCTGGTGCTGCCGACCGGCTACGGCCGCGACGGCGACACCCTCTACCTGCACGGCTCGACCGGCGCGCGCAGCCTCCGCGAGGCCGCCCTCGGCGTGCCGGTGTGCGTCGGCGTCACCCTCCTGGACGGCGTCGTCTACGCCCGCTCGGTGTTCGACCACTCCATGAACTACCGCGCGGCCGTGATCCACGGCACCGCCGTCCCGGTCACCGAGCCGGACGCCAAGGCGCACGCCCTGCGCGTGCTCACCGAGCACATCGCGCCCGGCTCGTGGGACTACGCCCGGCAGCCGACGCCGAGGGAGCTGGCCGCGACGTCCGTGCTCTCGCTCGACCTCGCCGAGGCGTCGGTGAAGATCCGCAGCGGCCCGCCCGGCGACGAGGGGGAGGACGTCGCCGCGAACGAGCGGTGGGCCGGTGTGCTGCCGCTGCGCACCTCGTGGGGCGCCCCGGAACCGGACCCGGCGCTGGTGGGCGACTGGGAGGTCCCACCGCACGTCGCGGGCAGGCGCTAGCCGAGGGGCGCGAACCGGACCGGGCGCATGGTGCGCCCGCCGTCGCGGTACACGTGGATCGTGACGGCCGGGTCGACGCCGTCGTTGCGCACCTGGTGGGCGTAGTCGGGCCCGAACACGCGGGACTGGCCGGCCACCAGGTTGTGCAGCACCTGGTGCCCGTTGAGCGCGACCACCTCGGTCAGCGAGCCGCTGACCACGGTGAACGCGCCGGCCGTCGGGCCGTGGTCGTGCAGGTCGGTGTGCTGGCCGGGCAGCCAGCTCATGAGCCACACCTCCTGCTCGTCGGTGCGCTCGACGAGGGCGGCGAAGCGGGTGTCGGGGTCGTAGCGGAGCAGGTGGGCCCAGCGCTCGCGCCGCGCCGCCACGTCGAGCGCGATCCGCACGGGGTGCGGGGCGGCGTGCGACGGGGGCAGGGCGATCGTGTTCTCCGGGACGGCGAACATCAGGTTCCTTCTTCGGGATGCCGGGGGTGGCGAGCGTCGACTGCTCGCGGGACGCGGGGCGATCACCGACAGGAACAGAGCGCGCTGGCGACCAGGCCGAGGTCGATGTGACCCCACCCGTCGATCATGGCGCGGAAGGACATGCGACGAGGGTGGCAGCGAGCCGCCACCCCCGCAACCGCGTCCCACGAAATGGACCCGTCAGAGTGACTTCAGCACGTCGGCCACCAGGTCCGCGGTGTCCTCGCAGCCCGCGGACAGCCTGACCAGGCCCTCCGGCACCGGGTCGCCCCACTGGGCCCGCCGGTCGAGGCTCGTGTGCAGGCCGCCGAAGCTGGTGCTCGCGTACACCAGCTCCGACCGCTCCAGGAACGCCGCGACGGCGCCCGCGTCCGCCAGCAGGAAGGTCAGCACCCCGCCGAAGCGGCGCATCTGCTTCGACGCCACGGCGTGCGCCGGGTCCTCGGGCGCGCCGGGCCAGCGCAGGCCGGTCACCGCCGGGTGCGCCTTCAGCGCGTCGTACAGGGCGGCGGCGTTCTCCGCCTGCCTGGTCAGCCGCAGGTCGAGCGTGCCGAGCCCGCGGTGCGCCAGCCACGCCTCGAACGGGCCGGGGATCGCGCCGCCGGTGGTGCGGGCCGCGCGGACCTCCTCGGCCAGCGCCGGGTCGGCCGCGGTCACGTGCCCGAGCAGCACGTCGCTGTGCCCGGCCACGGCCTTGGTGTCGCTGCTCACCACGGCGTCCGCGCCCAGCGCCAGGGGCAGCTGCCCGAGCGGCGTCGCGGTCGTGTTGTCCACCGCCACCAGCGCGCCGGCGGCGTGCGCCGCCTCGGCGAGGGCGGCGATGTCGCACACGTCGAGGCCGGGGTTGGACGGCGACTCCAGCAGCACGAGCCGCACCCCGTCGAACGACGGGTACGGCCCGGCGGTGGGCACCTCGACCACGTCCACCGGCATCTGCGCGACCAGCGAGCGGGTCAGGAAGTAGCCGTCGCCCGGCAGCACGACGGTGTCACCGGGCGCGAGGACCACGCGCAGGAACGTCGAGATCGCCGCCATGCCGGACGGGAACAGCACCGCGGTGCCGCCCTCCAGGTCGCCCAGCGCCTCCTCCAGCACCCGCCACGTCGGGTTGTGCGCGCGGCCGTACGTGTCCGCGCCGCCCAGGTGGTAGGC
Source organism: Saccharothrix sp. DSM 118769 (assembly GCF_052936295.1). Taxonomy (NCBI): domain Bacteria; kingdom Bacillati; phylum Actinomycetota; class Actinomycetes; order Pseudonocardiales; family Pseudonocardiaceae; genus Saccharothrix; species Saccharothrix sp. DSM 118769. Next base: position 8,439,475 of record NZ_CP193627.1, read on the forward strand.
CGAGGCGAACACCGGGCCCGCGGTGAACGGCTGCCCCGGCACGGGAGCCGTCGTGTGCACGACCCGGGTGCCGTCGCCCCACCTGCCGGTCATTGCCGTTCCGCCTTCCGCTCGCGCCCGAGCAGCGCCGCGGTCAGCACGCGCGGGTCGAGCCCCTCGTGGCACACCTGGTGCACGCCCTCGGTGATGGGCATGTCCACGTCGTGGCGCGCGGCCAGCTCGCGGATCGACGAGCACGACTTCACGCCCTCGGCGACCTGCCCGTGCGCCGCGTCCTGCGCCTGCGCCAGGGAGTCGCCGCGACCGAGCCTCTCACCGAACGACCGGTTGCGCGACAGCGGCGACGCGCAGGTCGCCACCAGGTCGCCCAGGCCGGCGAGGCCCGCGAACGTCAGCGGGTCCGCGCCCAGCGCCGCGCCCAGCCGGGCCGTCTCGGCCAGGCCGCGGGTGATGATCGAGGCCATCGTGTTGTCGCCGAACCCCATGCCCGCCGCCATGCCGCACGCCAGCGCGATGACGTTCTTGCACGCCCCGCCCAGCTCGCAGCCGACGACGTCGACGTTCGTGTACGGCCGGAAGTAGGCGTTGGAGCAGGCGTGCTGGAACTCCACCGCGCGGTCGTGGTCGGTGCACGCGATGACCGTGGCGGTCGGCTGCTCGGCCGCGATCTCCTTGGCCAGGTTCGGCCCGGTCACCACGGCGACCTGGTCCTCCGGCACGCCGGCGACCTCGCGGACCACCTCGCTCATCCGCTTGAGCGTGCCCAGCTCGACGCCCTTGGCCAGGCTGACCAGCGTCGCGCCGGGCGGCAGCGACGCGCGCCAGCCGGCGAGGTTCTCCCGCAGCGTCTGGCTCGGCACGGCCAGCACCACGGCCCCCGCCCCGTCGAGCGCCTTGTCGGCGTCGGCGGTGGCGGTCAGGTTCGCCGGCAGCACCACGTCCGGCAGGTAGTCGGTGTTGACCCGGCCCGCGGAGATGGCGTCGGCCACCTCCGCGCGCCGCGCCCACAGCACCACGTCGGTGCCGGAGTCGGCGAGCACCTTGGCGAAGGCGGTGCCCCACGACCCGGCGCCCAGCACCGCGACCCGGTCCACGTCAGGACTTCTTCGCCGAGTAGAAGCCGTCGGGGGCCTGCTCCTCGCGGACCTCCGCGAGCAGCCCCTTCACCTCGCCCATCAGCAGGTCGGTGACCTCGCGCAGCAGGGCGAGGTTCTGCGGCCGGCCGCGGTGGGCGGACAGGTCGACCGGCGCGCCGACCTTCGTCACGACGGTCTTGCGCGGGAACGGCCGGAACTTCCTGCGGTAGTGGTCGTAGACGTCGCGGGTGCCCCAGCGGGCGGCGGGCAGCACCGGCACGTCGTGCTCCAGCGCGAGCCGCGCCACGCCCGTGCGCGAGGTCATCGGCCAGCCGTCCGGGTCGCGGGTGATCGTGCCCTCCGGGTAGATGATCACCACCATGCCCTGCTCCAGGGCGTCGTGGGCGGCGCGCAGGCTCTGCTGGGCGTCGGCCGTGCCGCGGTAGACGGGGATCTGGCGGGCGCCCCTGAGGACGGAACCGAGCACCGGGACGTTCCACAGGCCGTGCTTGGCCAGGAAGTGCGGCACGCGCCCCTGCCGGTGCGTGAAGACCGCGTCGTAGACCGGGTCCAGGTGCGACACGTGGTTCATCACGACGAGCGCGCCGCCCTCCCGCGGGAGGTGCTCGCCGCCCTCGACGCGCCGGCGCGCCATCGCGGTGGTCGCCGGGTAGAAGACCACCGCGGCGAACCCGACCCAGAAGCCGCCCTTCTCTCTGGCCACGTGCACTCCCTCTCCAGTTCGTGGACCTGGAGTCTTCCCCGGAGCCCCCGGCCAGGTCCAGCCGGCATCGGGGAGTATGGCGGGGTGGGAGCCGAAGTGGACCTGGTGGTGCCGGTCAAAGCGCTGGACCGGGCCAAATCTCGCATCGTGGGGCTGGACCGGCCGGTGCTCGCCCTGGCGTTCGCGCTCGACACCGTCACCGCCGCCCTGCCCGCCGTGCGGCGTGTGGTGGTCGTCACGTCGGACCGGGCGGTGGTGGCGGAGCTGCGGGCGCTGGGCGTCGAGTCGGTCGCCGGGCCGGAGGGGCTCAACGCGGCGCTGCGGTTCGGCGCGGGGGTGCTGCGCGCCGAGGACGCCTCGTCCGTCGTGGGCGCGCTCCAGGCGGACCTGCCCGCGCTGCGGACCGCCGAGCTGGCAGCGGCGCTGGCCGCGGCGCGGGGCCGGTCGTTCGTCCCGGACCGCCAGGGGACGGGCACGACGATGCTGCTGTCCGCGCCGGGCGGCCCGCTGGACCCGTCGTTCGGCGCGGGCTCGGCCGCGGCGCACGCGGCGTCGGGCGCGGTGCCCCTGGTGGGGCCCTGGCCGTCGCTGCGGCACGACGTGGACACGGCGGAGGACCTGGGGTCGGCGGCGGCGCTGGGCCTGGGCGCCCGGACGGCGGCGGCCACCACCCCGGTCCGCGGCTGAGCCGCGGCGCCGCCCCATCGGCTAGCGTCGCCCCGTGACCGAGCAGGCGACCGTGAGCGCGCACCACCCGGACGGCTCGGCCACGGTGCTGCGCGACGACGGCGTGCTGGTGGACGTCCCGGCCGCCGCGGTGGCCGAGGGGGGTTGGCGCTCGCTGCGCCCCGGCCAGCGGGTGACGCTCGTGCGTGACGGCTCGGGTGCGGTGCGCGGCCTGCTGCGACCGGTGTGACGGGGAGTTCACCTCCCGGCCGGCTCCGATCGGCGCGCGAGGTCCCTCGTTGGTGGACAATACGACCGTGAGCACGGACAACACGCCTGAGCAGCCCGCGCCGAAGCGACGCACCCGGACGTCGCGGGCCACGCCCCCCGCGAGCACGCCGAAGCGCCGACCGCGCCCGGCCGCGCGCCGGGCGGGCACGCGCGGTTCCGCCGGGCAGCCGACCCCGGAGACGCCCGCCCGGCCGTTCCCGAGCTCACCGCCCGCCGTGACGGCCACCGAGGCGCAGGCCGACCTGCCCGACGACCGGTACTTCAACCGGGAACTGTCCTGGTTGGACTTCAACGCCCGGGTCCTGGCGCTGGCCGAGGACGCCTCGCAGCCGCTGCTGGAGCGGGCGAAGTTCCTGGCGATCTTCGCCTCGAACCTCGACGAGTTCTACATGGTGCGGGTCGCGGGCCTGAAGCGCCGCGACGAGACGGGCCTGTCGGTGCGCAGCGCGGACGGCCTCACCCCGCGCGAGCAGCTGGTCAACATGTCCAAGCGCGCCCAGGAGCTGGTCGAGCAGCACGCCCGCGTGTTCCTCGACCACGTGCAGCCGGAGCTGGAGAAGCACGGCATCAGCATCGTCAACTGGACCCAGCTCAGCGACTTCGAGAAGCTCCGGCTGTCGAACTACTTCACCGACCAGGTGTTCCCGGTGCTCACGCCGCTGGCCGTGGACGCCGCGCACCCGTTCCCCTACATCTCCGGCCTGTCGCTGAACCTGGCCGCGACGGTGCGCGACCCCGAGGGCGGGGCGGAGCGGTTCGCCCGCATCAAGGTGCCCGACAACGTGCCGCGCCTGGTCCGCGTGGAGAACGACCGCACCAGCCCGACGGCGACGTTCCTGCCCGTCGAGGAGCTGATCGCGGCGCACCTGGGCGAGCTGTTCGCCGGGATGCAGGTCGTCGAGTGCCACGCCTTCCGGGTCACCCGCAACGCCGACCTGGAGGTCGAGGAGGACCAGGACGAGGACCTGCTCCAGGCGCTGGAGCGGGAGCTGGCGCGCCGCCGGTTCGGTCCCCCGGTCCGCCTGGAGGTCGCCGACGACATGACGGAGAACATGCTGGAGCGGCTGCTGCGGGAGATGGAGGTCGACCCGCACGACGTCGTCCAGGTGCCCGGTCTGCTGGACCTGTCGTGCCTGTGGCAGCTCTACGGCGTGGACCGCAAGCAGCTCAAGGACGCGCCGTTCGTGCCCGCCACGCCCCCGGCGTTCGGCGAGCGGGAGACGCCCAAGAGCATCTTCGCGACCCTGCGCGAGGGCGACGTGCTCGTGCACCACCCGTACGACTCGTTCTCCACGTCCGTGCAGCGGTTCATCGAGCAGGCGGCGGCCGACCCGCGCGTGCTCGCCATCAAGCAGACCCTGTACCGCACCTCCGGCGACTCCCCCATCGTCGACGCGCTGATCGACGCGGCCGAGGCGGGCAAGCAGGTCGTGGCGCTGGTGGAGATCAAGGCGCGGTTCGACGAGCAGGCCAACATCAAGTGGGCGCGGGCGCTGGAGAAGGCGGGCGTGCACGTCGTGTACGGCCTGATGGGCCTCAAGACGCACTGCAAGACGTCGCTGGTGGTGCGCCAGGAGGGCTCGCGCATACAGCGCTACTGCCACATCGGCACCGGCAACTACAACCCGAAGACCGCGCGGATGTACGAGGACGTCGGCCTCCTCACCGCCGAGCCGACCATCGGCGCGGACCTGACGGACCTGTTCAACGTGCTGACCGGGTACGCCCGCCAGGACCACTACCGCAGCCTGCTGGTCGCGCCCTACGGCGTGCGGCGGGGCATCGTGGAGCGCATCGAGCGGGAGGTCGAGCACGTCCGCGCCGGCCGGCCCGCCGGGGTGCGCATCAAGGTCAACTCGCTGGTGGACGAGCAGGTCATCGACTCGCTGTACCGGGCGTCGCAGGCGGGCGTGCCGGTGCAGGTCGTGGTGCGCGGGGTGTGCTCGCTCAAGCCCGGCATCAAGGGGCTGTCGGAGAACATCCACGTGCGCTCGATCCTCGGCCGGTTCCTGGAGCACTCGCGGGTGTTCCACTTCGTCGGCGCCGGGGAGCACTGGATCGGCAGCGCCGACATGATGCACCGCAACCTCGACCGGCGCGTCGAGGTGCAGGTGCGGGTGACCGACCCGAAGCTCACCGCGCAGCTCGACTCGATGCTCGATTCGGCGCTGGAGCCCACGACCCGCTGCTGGGTGCTCCAGCCCGACGGGGGGTGGGAGGCGTCGCCGTCCGACGGGAGCCGCGTGCGCGACCACCAGACCGAGCTGCTGCGCGCCCACCGCGCGACGGGGTGAGGCCCGTGATCAGGGCTGCCGGCGCCGTGCTGTGGCGCGAGGGTTCCGTGGCGGTCGTGCACCGGCCGCGCTACGACGACTGGTCGCTGCCGAAGGGCAAGCTGGACCCGGGCGAGACCGTGCCCGCCGCGGCGGTGCGCGAGGTCCACGAGGAGACCGGGTTCCGCGCCGTGCTGGGGCGGCACCTGTGCCGGGTGGACTACGAGGCGTTCGGCAAGCCGAAGGTCGTGGACTACTTCAGCGCGCGCGCCGGGTCGGGGGCGTTCGAGCCCAACGACGAGGTGGACGAGCTGCGGTGGGTGCCCGTCGCCGAGGCGGCGGCGATGGTGACGCGGGACACCGACCGGACCGTGCTGGAGCGGTTCGCGGCGGAGCCGGCGGACCTGGCGACCGTGCTGCTGGTGCGGCACGCGAAGGCGGGCAAGCGGGGCAACTGGCCCGGCGACGACGACCTGCGGCCGCTCAGCTCGGCGGGCTGGCGGCAGGCGGCCGGGCTGCGCGCGGTGCTGCCGCTGTGGGGCCCGTCGCGCGTGCACGCCGCGCCGCGCCTGCGGTGCGTGGACACCGTGCGGGGGGTCGCCGACGACCTCGGCGTGGACGTGCTGCTGGAGCCCCGGCTGTCCGAGGAGGGCTACTGGCCCGACCGCGAGGCGGGCCTGGTCCGGCTGCTGGAGATCGCCGACGGCCCCGGCACCCCGGTCGTCTCCAGCCAGGGCGGGGTGATCCCGGACATCGTCTCCACCCTCGCCGACCTGGGCGGCCTGCCCCTGGCGGACGTGCCGTGCAAGAAGGGCAGCACCTGGCTGCTGGCGTTCCGCCGCCCGGCGCCGGGTTGGTCCACATCGGACTCGTCCACGGGCTGGCCGCGCCTGGTCTCGGCGCACTACCTGCCCACCGCGCTGGCCGCGCCGACCACCTGACGGGCACAGCGGGTTCCCGGTCGCCCGGTGCGGTTGGGCCGGACGGGTTCGCCGTGCGGCCGGTCGGGTCACGCCGGGAATGCGCGGCGGCACCGCGGGTTCCGCGTTCCCGGGACCGGTGCGCGGGTCCGGGGTTCGGGGACCCGAAAAGCGGCGACCCATTTCCCGCCGGATTCCACGCGGCGGCGCCGACTTCCGCCGGGCGGTCCGGTGTTCGCCTCTTCCGCCACCGGCGCCGGGCGCCTGAGTCGGACACCGGAGTCGGGCAGCGGGATCGGGCAGCGGGATCGGGCAGCGGGATCGGGCAGCGGGATCGGGCAGCGGGATCGGGCAGCGGGATCGGGCAGCGGGATCGGGCAGCGGGATCGGGCAGCGGGATCGGGCAGCGGGATCGGGCAGCGGGATCGGGCAGCGGTCATCCGGGCGAAAGGCGCGGAAACCCGAACTCGTTAACCCGTAAGTGTGGTCTTGGGAACGGCCCGCCCGGTCGGTCGGGCGCTGAGCGGGCCGCTGAGCGCCGAACGACCCCCGCCCACCCTTTGAACAGGCTCAGGGCCCGGTGCGCGTCCGCACCGGGCCCTGAGCGCCTGGAACCGCTGTACCTGGCCGGTGATCACCCGGCTCAGGGTCACTTCTTCTTGGCCGGGGCCTTCTTGGCCGCGGGCTTCGCCGCGGCCGAGGTGGTGGCCTTCGCCGCCGGGGTGGCGGTCTTGGCCGCCGCCGGGGTGGCCGCCTTGGCCGCCGCCGGGGCGGTGGCGGTCTTGGCCGCCGCCGCCGTCGTCGTGGCCTTGGCCGTGCTCGCCTTGGCCGTGGTCGCCTTCTTGGCGGCCGGGGCCTTGGCCGTGGTGGCCTTGGCCGCGGGCGCCTTCGTGGCGGTGGCCTTGGCCGGTGCGGCCGCCTTGGTCGCGGTGCTCTTCGCAGGCGCGGCCTTGGTGGCGGTGGCGGCGGGCTTCGCAGCCGCGGCGGTCCGGCGGGTTGCCGGGGCCTTCGTCGCGGCGGCGGCGGCGCGAGCGGTGGTGGTTGCGGTGGTGGAGCTGCTGCGCGTCGAGCGCGACGAGGTGCTGCGGGTGGCCGGGGCCTTCGTGGCCGGGGCCTTCGTCGCCGCGGTGGCGGCCGCCGCGGGCTTGGCGGCAGCGGGCTTCGCGGCCGTCACGCGGGGCAGCTTCTTCGTGCCGCTGATGACGTCCTTGAACGTCGAACCCGCGCGGAACGCGGGAACGTTGGTCTTCTTGACCTTCACGGTCTCACCGGTGCGCGGGTTGCGAGCGGTGCGGGCCGCGCGGGCACGCTTCTCGAAGACACCGAAGCCGGTGATGTTGACCTTCTCGCCCTTGTGGACGCTGCGGACGATCACGTCGACGATGCCGTCAACGGCAGCAGCGGCGTTCTTCTTGTCGCCAAGGCGCTCGGCGAGCGCCTCGATGAGCTGGGCCTTGTTCACCTTCAGTCCCTCCCAGGACGCTCACGGCCCTTAGCTCGGGCCGACTGATTGCCCACGGTAAGCCCATATGCAAGGAAATACCAATCGCCACGCCAGATTTTCCGTTGTGGCGTGGGCGATTACGACCCTTCGAGGGACACCCCGGGAGGCCCCGGAGGAAACGAAGGGGCCGGATTTCCGCTGCTAGAGGCTGAAATCCGGCCCTTCGCACTACCTGGAGGGCAGCGGATCGGTGGTGGGCAGCCACGCCGCCCTTCGCTGCTCGAACTCCGTCACCTCATCGGCGTGGCGCAGGGTCAGGGCGATGTCGTCCAATCCCTCCAGCAGCCGCCAGCGGGTGTACTCGTCGATGCCGAAGGGGGCGGTGAAGTCCTTCGCAGCAACCGTGTTCTTCGTCAGGTCGACCGTCACCGGGGTGCCGGGATCGTTCTCGAGCACCTTCCAGAGCAATTCGACATCGGACTGCTCCAGCTGCGCCGCCACGAGGCCCTGCTTGCCCGCGTTCCCCCGGAAGATGTCGGCGAACCGGGAGGAGATGACCACCCGGAAGCCGTAGTCCATGAGCGCCCAGACGGCGTGCTCGCGGGACGAGCCGGTGCCGAAGTCGGGCCCGGCGACGAGCACGCTGCCCGCCTTGAAGGGCTCCTGGTTGAGCACGAAGTGCTCGTCGGCGCGCCAGGCGGCGAACAGGCCGTCCTCGAAGCCGGAGCGGGTGACCCGCTTGAGGTAGACGGCCGGGATGATCTGGTCGGTGTCCACGTTGGACCTGCGCAGCGGAACGCCGACCCCGGTGTGCGTGGTGAACGCTTCCATGGTTGTAGAACTCCCTCAGACCAGGTCGGCGGGCGACGACAGGGTGCCCCGCACGGCGGTGGCGGCGGCCACGAGCGGCGAGACGAGGTGGGTGCGACCGCCCTTGCCCTGCCTGCCCTCGAAGTTGCGGTTGGAGGTGGACGCGCTGCGCTCACCCGGCTTGAGCTGGTCCGGGTTCATGCCCAGGCACATCGAGCAGCCGGCCTGGCGCCACTCGGCGCCCGCCGCCAGGAAGACCTCGTGCAGCCCCTCGGACTCCGCCTGCGCGCGCACGCGCATGGAGCCGGGCACGACGAGCATCCGGACGCCGTCGGCGACCTTGTGGCCCTTGAGCACGTCCGCGGCGGCCCTCAGGTCCTCGATGCGGCCGTTCGTGCAGGAGCCGAGGAACACGGTGTCGACGTGGATGTCGCGCAGCGGGGTACCCGCCTCCAGCCCCATGTAGGCCAGCGCCTTCTCGGCGGCGACCCGCTCGTGCTCGTCGGTGATCGCTTCGGGGTCCGGCACGCGGTCGGACAGCGGCAGACCCTGGCCGGGGTTGGTGCCCCAGGTGACGAACGGCGTCAGCTCGGCGGCGTCGAGGCGCACCTCGGCGTCGAACTCGGCGTCGTCCTCGCTGCGCAGCGTCTTCCAGTACGCCACGGCCTCGTCCCAGCGCTCGCCGGTCGGCGCGTGCGGGCGGCCCCGCAGGTAGTCGAACGTGGTCTGGTCCGGCGCGATCATGCCCGCGCGGGCGCCGGCCTCGATCGACATGTTGCAGACGGTCATGCGGGCTTCCATCGACAGCGCCTCGATCGCGCTGCCCCGGTACTCCACGACGTAGCCCTGGCCGCCGCCGGTGCCGATCCTCGCGATCACCGCGAGGATGACGTCCTTGGCCGTGACACCGGGCTTGAGCTGCCCGTCGATGGTGATGGCCATGGTCTTGAACGGTTTCAGCGGCAGCGTCTGGGTGGCCATCACGTGCTCGACCTCGGACGTGCCGATGCCGAACGCCAGCGCGCCGAACGCGCCGTGCGTGGAGGTGTGGCTGTCACCGCACACGACGGTCATCCCGGGCTGCGTGAGGCCGAGCTGCGGGCCCACGACGTGCACGATGCCCTGTTCGTAGTCGCCCATCGGGTGCAGGCGGACGCCGAACTCCGCGCAGTTCTTGCGCATCGTCTCGACCTGCGTGCGCGACACCGGGTCCGCGATCGGGAGGTCGATGTCCACGGTGGGGACGTTGTGGTCCTCGGTGCCGATCGTGAGGTCGGGCCGGCGCAGCCTGCGCCCCGCGAGGCGCAGGCCGTCGAACGCCTGCGGGCTGGTCACTTCGTGCAGCAGGTGGAGGTCGATGTAGAGCAGGTCCGGCTCGGCGCCACTCCCGTGGCGCACGACGTGTGCTTCCCACACCTTCTCCGCGAGCGTGCGGCTCATCGCAACTCTCCCAAGATCTGGACAGTCGATAGATCTGGACTTCCCAGACAGTGGGAAGTTAGTATCGGCTTGTGGGACAGCATAGCGGGATCGGCGTGTTGGACAAGGCAGTGGCTGTCTTGAACGCAGTCGCGAAGGATCCGTGTGGGCTCGCCGAGTTGTGCAACCGGACGGGCCTGCCGAGGGCGACCGCGCACCGGTTGGCGGTCGGCCTGGAGGTGCACCGGTTGCTGCGGCGGGGTTCCGACGGCCGCTGGCGGCCCGGCGCGGCGCTGGCGGAGCTGGCGGGCGGCGCGACCGACCCGTTGCTCGACGCGGCGTCGTCGGTGCTGCCGCGACTGCGTGACATCACGGGTGAAAGCGTCCAGTTGTACCGGCGGGACGGGATGCAGCGGATCTGCGTCTCCTCCGCGGAACCGCAGAGCGGTTTGCGCGACACCGTTCCGGTCGGCGCGCGTTTGCCGATGACCGCCGGATCGGGCGCGAAGGTATTGGCCGCGTGGTCCGACCCGGGCACCCAGCGGGCCGTTCTCGCGGACGCCGTATACGGCGAACGCACTTTGTTGGAAGTGCGCCGGCGCGGCTGGGCACAAAGCGTGGCGGAACGGGAACCGGGCGTCGCGAGCGTTTCCGCGCCGGTGCGCGACAGTTCCGGCGCGGTGGTCGCCGCGGTATCCGTTTCGGGCCCCATCGACCGCATGGGCCGCCGTCCGGGTGCCCGCTGGGCCGCGGACCTCCTGGCCGCCGCGGAAGCCCTCCAGTCACGCCTCTAGAGCCCTGGAACGCCCTCCAGTGCCCTGAAACGCGAGGCCCCCGCCCTGGGCGACCACGGCGGGGGTGCGGAGGACGGTCAACCCGCAGGGGGTGCGGGGGGCGAAGCCCGCCTGCACGGGGTCCGGGGGTCGCACCCCCGGTGTAAATGCGAAATGTCCCTGTTCTGCAGTGCAGAACAGGGACATCCCGGATATGTAGCCCCGAAGGGATTCGAACCCTCGCTACCGCCTTGAGAGGGCGGCGTCCTAGGCCGCTAGACGACGGGGCCCTGGGAACTTCCGTTGTATTCAGTTTAGCAGATCCGGTGTTTCCCACCAAATCGGGGGTCTCGCTCTGTTGCTCCGGTAGTCTAGCAGGTCTTTCTTCTACCGTTGCAGCTGGGGTACCAGGACTCGAACCTAGACTAACTGAACCAGAATCAGTCGTGCTGCCAATTACACCATACCCCATTGGTTTCCCGGCCAGCTTACCCGTCCTCCCGGGATCTTGTCCTCGGGGTTTCGGGGGCTCTCCGTTCCGCCGGGAGGAATACTAGACCACGAGCCCGGCGGAACGGAAATCGGGGGTCACGCCGAGGCGGCCGACAGCTCGCAGACGAGGAGTTCGGGCAGCTCAGCGAGGCTGGAGATGGCCGAGATGCCGGCCGGCAGCCCGCCCTCGCGGGGGCCCTGCCGGTTGAGCCAGACGCCCCGCATCCCGGCGTCGCGCGCACCGATGGCGTCGGCGTGCAGCCGGTCGCCGACGTGCACGGTGTCGTGCAGCTCGACGCCGAGGTCGGCGCACGCGGTGTCGAAGATCACCCGGTCGGGTTTGGCCGCGCCGACCTCGCCCGCGATGAGGACGGTGTCGAAGTACTGGGTCAACCCGAGGGTGGCGATCTTCACCCGTTGGTGGCGACCCGAGGCGTTGCTCACGGCGGCGACGGGCAGACCGGTGGCCCGCAGCCACTCCAGGCACGGCACGACGTCGGGGAACAGCCGCCAGCCCGCCGCGAGGACCTCCTGGCGGCGCAGCTCCCGCCGCGTCGCCTCCTCCTGGTCCAGCTCCTCGCCGAGGGCCGCGAAGAAGGCGCGCGTGCGGATGTTGCGCATGCTCTCGTACTGCAGCTCGCCGGCGAGGAGGCGGGCGCAGTGCTCGTCGGTGATGCGCTGCCACAGCGGCCAGGCGTCGGCGTTGCCGACCATCGCGGCCAGGGCGGCCCGGGACGAGGTGCTGTAGTCGACGAGGGTGTCGTCGACGTCGAGGCACACTGCCCGGATCTCGCCGGTTCTCCGAGGGGTGAAGGTCGGGGCTGCGGTTGTCACCCCGTGAGGCTAGGTGCGGTCACCCCTCGTCCGACTCGACCAGAGAGGTGATATCTGGCGATGCTTGCACGATCAAGCACCGCGCAACCGCCCGATGGCACCAGTCAGATTGCCCCGAGCGCGCGCCGCAATCGCCCGATCGAGCGACTTTGGCCCAGCAGTTCCATGCTTTCGTAGAGCGGAGGCGAGACGGTACGGCCCGTCACGGCGACCCGCACCGGTGCATATGCCTTGCGCGGCTTGAGACCCAGGGAGTCCACAAGGGACACCTTCAGCGCCTCCTCGATCGCGGCGGTCGTCCACTCCGGCAGCGGCTCCAGGGCCGCGATCGCCGCCTCCAGCACGGGGCGCGCGTCCTGGCCGAGCGCCTTCGCGGCGGAGTCCTCCTCGGGCGTGAAGTCCTCCTCCGCCACGAACAGGAACCTGACCATTCCGGACGCTTCGGACAGCACGACCAGGCGCTCCTGCACGAGCGGCGCGACGCCGGCGAGCACGGCGAGCTGCTCCGGCGTCGGCTCGGCCGGCAGCACGCCGTCCTTGACGAGGTACGGCAGGGCCCGGTCGACGAACTCGCCGACGGGCAGCGCGCGCAGGTGCGTGGCGTTGATCGCCTCGGCCTTCTTCAGGTCGAAGCGGGCCGGGTTGGCGCTGACCTTGGCCAGCTCGAACGCCGCGACCATCTCGTCCATGGAGAAGATGTCGCGGTCGTCGGCGATGGACCAGCCGAGCAGCGCGAGGTAGTTCAGCAGGCCCTCGGGCACGAAGCCGCGGTCGCGGTAGAGGAACAGGTTCGACTGCGGGTCGCGCTTGGACAGCTTCTTGTTGCCCTCGCCCGTGACGTAGGGCAGGTGGCCGAAGAGCGGGGTGAACGTGGTCACGCCGATCCGGGTCAGCGCCTCGTACAGGGCGATCTGGCGCGGGGTGGACGGCAGCAGGTCCTCGCCGCGCAGCACGTGGGTGATGCCCATGACCGCGTCGTCGACGGGGTTCACGAACGGGTACAGCGGGTCGCCGTTGGCGCGCACCATGACCGGGTCGGGCGTGCTGCCCGCCTTGAACGTGACCTCGCCGCGGATCAGGTCGTCGAACGTGATGTCGCGGTCGGGCATCCGCAGGCGCAGCACCGGGGTGCGCCCCTCGGCGCGGTACGCGGCCTTCTGCTCGTCGGTCAGGTCGCGGTCGTAGCCGTCGTAGCCGAGCTTGGGGTCCTGGCCGGCGGCCCGGCGGCGGGCCTCGACCTCCTCGGGCGTGGAGAACGACTCGTACAGCTCGCCCGCGTCGAACAGGCGCTTGGCCACGTCGTCGTACAGGTCGCGCCGCTGGGACTGCCGGTACGGCGCGTGCGGGCCGCCGACCTCGGGACCCTCGTCCCAGTCGATGCCCAGCCAGCGCATGGCCTCCAGCAGGGAGAGGTACGACTCCTCGGAGTCGCGGGCCGCGTCGGTGTCCTCGATCCGGAACACCACGGTGCCGCCCACGTGGCGGGCGTACGCCCAGTTGAACAGGGCGGTGCGGATGAGCCCCACGTGGGGCGTGCCGGTCGGCGACGGGCAGAAGCGGACGCGGACCTCTGGGGATGCTGCTGATGCGCTCATGACCCGATCAGCCTATCCGGCTTGACCACGGCGTTTCACGGGAGCATGCTCAAGTTATTCAACTGGTGTTGAAAACTGGACGGAGCAGGTCATGGAGAGGACAGGCGTCGTGGTCGTCGGCGGCGGACCGGCGGGCGTGGTGTGCGCGCTGCTGCTGGCCCGGGCGGGCGTGGAGGTGACCGTGCTGGAGAAGCACGACGACTTCCTGCGCGACTTCCGCGGCGACACGGTGCACCCGTCGACGCTGGCGCTGCTGGACGAGCTGGGGCTCGGGCCGTCGTTCGCCGAGGTGCCGCACCGGCTGGTGCGGCAGGTGCGGGTGCTGCTCGACAGCGGCCCGGTGACGATGGGCGACATGTCGCGGCTCCCCGGGCCGCACAAGCACATCGCGATGGTCCCGCAGTGGGACCTCCTCGACCTGCTGGCGGACGCGGGCCGGCGCGAGAGGACCTTCTCGCTGCGGATGGGCACGGAGGCGGTCGGCCTCCTCCGGGAGGGCGGCCGGTTCACCGGCGTCCGCTACCGCACCGCGGCCGGCGCGACCGGCGAGCTGGCGGCCGACCTGGTGGTCGCCGCCGACGGCAGGCGCTCGCTGCTGCGCGACGAGGCGGGGCTGCCGGTGCGCGCGTTCGGCTCGCCGATGGACGTGTGGTGGTTCCGCCTGCCGCGCAGGCCCGACGACCCGGACGGCGCCACCGGCAGGTTCAGCGCGGGCAGCGGCCTGGTGCTGATCGACCGGGGCGACTACTTCCAGGCCGCCTTCCTGATCCGCAAGGGCACCGACCGGGCGCTGCGCGAGGAGGGCGTCGAGGCGTTCCGGGCGCGGGTGGCGGCCCTGGTGCCGTGGCTGGGCGACCGGGTCGACGAGGTCGCGTCGATGGACGACGTGAAGCTGCTCGACGTGCGGATCGACCGGTTGCGGCGCTGGCACGCCGACGGCCTGCTGTGCATCGGCGACGCGGCGCACGCCATGTCGCCGATCGGCGGGGTCGGCATCAACCTGGCCGTGCAGGACGCGGTGGCCGCCGCGCGGATCGTGGCCGCGCCGCTGCGGCGGGGCGAGCTGACGCCGAAGGTGCTGGCGGGGGTGCGCCGCCGCCGGTGGCTGCCGACCGCGGCGGTCCAGGCGGCCCAGCGGCGCGTGCAGGACTCGTTCCTCGCGCCGACGCTGGCGGGCACCTCCGGCGCGGCCGGGGGCCGGGTGCCCCTGCCCGTGCGGCTGGTGCGGCGGTTCCCCGCCCTCCAGGTGGTGCCCGCCTACCTCATCGGGATCGGGCTGCTGCCCGAGCACGCGCCGGTCTTCGCCCGCCGCGCGCCGGAGCGGGTCGAGCGGACCTGACCGGTCAGCGCTCGGAGACGGTGTTGGTCAGCGTGCCCAGGCCCTCGACGGTCACCGAGACGCTCTGCCCGGCGGTCAGCGGGCCGACGCCGGCGGGGGTGCCGGTGAGGATCACGTCGAGCGGGCGCAGCGTCATCACCGACGAGATGTACTCGATCAGCTCGGGGATGCCGTGGAGCAGCAGCGAGGTCCGCGAGTCCTGCTTCACCACGCCGTCCACCTCGGTGCGGATCGCGACGTCGGACGGGTCGAACTCGGTCTCCACCCACGGGCCGAGCGGGCAGAACGTGTCGAAGCCCTTGGCGCGCGTCCACTGCCCGTCGATCTTCTGCAGGTCCCGCGCGGTGACGTCGTTGGCGATCGTGTAGCCGAGGACGGACTGCGCCGCGCGGGACGCGGGGATGTCCCGGCCGCCGACGCCGACCACCACGGCCAGCTCGCCCTCGAAGTCGACCCGCTCGGACACGGCGGGCAGCTTGATCTCGGCGTTCGGGCCGACGACCGCGGTGTTCGGCTTGAGGAACATGAGCGGTTCGGCGGGCACCTCGTTGCCCAGCTCGACCGCGTGCTCGGCGTAGTTGCGGCCGATGGCGACGATCTTGGGCGGCAGGAACGGCGCCAGCAGGCGGACGTCGGCCAGCGGCCACGAGCGGCCGGTGAACGTCGGGTTCGCGAAGGGGTCGTCGGCGATCTCGACCGCGGTCAGGTCGTCGCCCTCGCCGCGGATCTCGGCGAAGGCCAGGCCGTCGGGCTGGGCGATACGGGCAATGCGCACGCTGTTCACCCTAACCGGCGGCTGAACAGCGCACCGTGCGTGCCTAACGTCGGGGGGATGCGAACCCTGCTGATCGCCCTCGTCCTGTTGCTGGGGACGGCCGCCCCCGCCGCCGCCGTCCCCGTCCTCGCCGCCCCGGTGCCCGCCGCCCCGGTCTCCGCCGCCCCGGTGCCCCTCGAAGCGGGCACCCCGCTCACCACCGCCGCCGGCGCGCGGTGCACCAACGGCTTCAACGTCCGCGGCCACCTGCTCGTCCAGCCCTCCTGCGGGCCGGTCGGCACGGTGGTCCGCGGCCCCGGCGGCGGCGTCGTCGGGTCGATCACCGCCGTCCGGCCGACGTACGCGGTGGTCACGATCACCGACGCCGCCGCCTGGGTGCAGCGGCCCACCGTCGCCGGGCGGCCCGGCGTCGTCACCGGCTCGGTCGAGACCCCCGTGGGCGGGTCGGTGTGCCGGGTCGGCGGCGCCACCGGGCTGCGCTGCGGCACCGTGCAGGCCAGGAACGTCACCGTCTTCCTGCCCGCGGGCACCATCACCGGCGTGACGCGGACGAACCTCTGCCCGGAGCCCGGCGACCACTGGGCCCCGGTGATCAGCGGCTCGAACGCGCAGGGCCACGTGATCGGCGGCTCCGGCGGCTGCTCCTCCGGCGGCACGACCTTCTTCTACCCGGTCAACCGCGTCCTGGCGGCCGAGGGCTTCACGCTGGTGACGGGCTGACCCGCATGGCCTTGTGCGCCAGCGCGTCGCACAGGGCCAGCCAGCTCGCCTCGACGATGTTGCCGTGCACGCCCACGGTGGTCCACTCGCGCTCGCCGTCGGTGGACTCCACCAGCACGCGGGTGACGGCGTCGGTGCCGTGCTGGTCGGTGAGGATGCGGACCTTGTAGTCGTTCAGCTCCACGGCGTCCAACCAGGACAGGTGGGGCAGCAGCGCCTTCCGCAGCGCCGCGTCGAGCGCGTGCACCGGCCCGTTGCCCTCGGCGGTGGCGATGACCCTCTCCCCCGCCACGTGCACCTTGACGGTCGCCTCCGACACGATCTCGCCGCCCTGGTGGTGGTCGAGCACCACCCGGTAGGACTCCAGCCGGAACGGCGGCGCGTCCAGTTCGGACAGCTCGTCGCGCATGAGCAGCTCCAGGGAGGCGTCGGCGGCCTCGAACGACCAGCCGCCCGCCTCCAGCTCCTTCACCCTGCGCACGGCGTTCGTCAGCGCCTCGGGGCGGCGGGCCAGGTCGATCCCGAACTCGCGTCCCTTGAGTTCGAGGCTCGCCCGGCCCGCCATCTCCGTGACCAGCACCCGCATGTCGTTGCCGACGGTCCCCGGCTCGATGTGGTTGTACAGCTCCGGGTCGACCTTGATCGCGCTCGCGTGCAGCCCCGCCTTGTGGGCGAAGGCCGACGACCCGACGTAGGCCTGGTGGGAGTCGGGTGCGATGTTCGCGATCTCGGCGAGGGCGTGCGAGACGCGGGTCAGCTCGGCCAGCGACTCGTGCGGCAGCACCTGGAGGCCGAGCTTGGTCACGAGGTTCCCCACCACGGCGAACAGGTCGGCGTTGCCCGCCCGCTCGCCGTAGCCGTTCGCGGTGCACTGGACGTGGGTCGCCCCCGCCTGCACCGCCGCCAGGGTGTTCGCCACCGCGCACGACGTGTCGTCCTGGCAGTGGATGCCGACCCGGAAGCCCGTGCGGGCGACCACGTCGGCGACGGTCTCGGCCAGCCCGAGGGGGAGCTGCCCGCCGTTGGTGTCGCACAGCACGACGACGTCCGCGCCGCCCTCCACCGCGGACTCCAGCACGCGCAGCGAGGTGTCCGGGTCGAACGCGAAGCCGTCGAAGAAGTGCTCGGCGTCGAGGAACACGCGGCGGCCCTCGCCGACGAGGAAGCGCACGGTGTCGCGCACCATCGCGCAGTTCTCCGCGACGTCGGTGCGCAGGGCCTTCTCGATGTGCCTGCGGTCGGACTTGGCGACCAGCGTCACGACCGGCGCGTGGCTGTCCAGCAGCGCCTTGACCTGCGCGTCCTCCTCGACCCGCACGCCCGCCTTGCGGGTGGAGCCGAACGCGACGAGCTGCGCGTGCTTGAGCGTCAGGTCCCCCGCCGCGGCGCGGGCGAAGAACTCGGTGTCCTTCGGCAGCGCCCCCGGCCAGCCGCCCTCGATGAACCCAACGCCCAGCGAGTCGAGCAGCCGCGCCACGGCCAGCTTGTCGGTGACCGAGTACGTGATGCCCTCGCGCTGGGCACCGTCGCGCAGGGTCGTGTCGTAGACGTGGAACGAGTCGCCGAGGGGGGCCACGGGAGGTCTCCTAGAGATCTGGGAAACGAGATCCGGAAAACAAAAAGACCCCCCGCGGGATGCGAGAGGTCTGCGCGTCGGGTGCTCGGTGGGAGCACTACCCGACGCGCTGGGCGATAATGATCACGGCGTGGAGAGCCACGTCGGGAATGGTGCCACACCCCGTCCGCGCTGACCAAGCCACGGACGGGTTGTCCCACATGGTGGGGCTAGTGACCGGCGAGGAACTCGGCGAACGCCTCGATGGCGGCGGGGTTGCGGGGCGATTCCACGAGAGCGGCGTAGGGCAGCACGAAGAACTTCCCGTTCCGGACCGCCGAGACGTCCTTCAGCGGCGCGTAGGACTCCAGGAACGCCCGCTTCTCCTCCGGGGTGTTCGCGTCGCCGTCGGCGTAGTCGTTGATCAGGATGACGTCGGGGTCGCGCGCCACGACGGCCTCCCAGCCGACCGTCGTCCAGCTGTCGTCGAGGTCGCCGAAGACGTTGTCGCCGCCGGCCTTGCCGATGACGTCCTGCGGCGCGGCGTTGCGGCCGGCGGTGAACGGCTGGTCGAGGCCGCTGTCGTAGAGGAACACCTTCGGGCGGTCGCCGGTGACGAGCCCCTCGGCGGCGGCCACCTGCTCCCGGTACCCCTCGACCAGCTCTCGCGCCCGGTCCTCCACGCCGAAGATGCGGCCCAGGTTCTCCAGGTCGGTGTAGAGGGCTTCGAGCGGCGGCATGATGCCGCGCTGCTTGCCCGTGCCGTTCCGGCACGCCTCGGTGAGCTGGTAGGTGGCGATGCCGAGGTCCGCCAGGGCGTCGGGGGTGAAGCCGGTGCTCTCGGAGAACCCGTAGTTCCAGCCCGCGAACACCAGGTCGGCGCCCGCGCCCTGGACGACCTCCTTGTTCACCTCGTCACCCAGGTGCGGCACGCGCTCGAAGTCGGCCTTCCACGGCGAGGACGCGACGTCGCCCGCCTTCGCGGCGGTGGGGATCGTGTAGCCGGCCATGCGGTCGGCCAGGCCCAGGGCGAACATCAGCTCGGTGATGCCGGTGTCGTTGGTGACGACCCGGGTCGGGGAGCCGTAGGAGACCTGCCGCCCGCAGTTCACCACGGTGGTGGTGGCCTGCGCGGCGGGTTCCACGACCTGTGCGCCGCACGCCGTCGTGAGCAGGGCGGTGGCGAGCGCGAGGACTCGTCGCATCACGGGGTGACCTCCCGGTCGAACAGCAGTTGGGGCACCCCGCTGGTGGGGTGCGGGACGACGTGGGCGCGGACGCGGAAGACCTCCGCGAGCAGGTCCGGGGTGAGCACCTCGGCGGGCGTGCCGCTGCGCACCACCCGGCCTTCGGCGAGCACGTGCAGGCGGTCGCAGTGCGCGGCGGCCAGGTTCAGGTCGTGCAGCACCGCGAGGACCGTGACGCCGAGGCCGCGGACCAGGCCGAGCACGGCGAGCTGGTGGCTGATGTCGAGGTGGTTGGTGGGCTCGTCGAGGACGAGCACCTCGGGCCGCTGGGCGAGGGCGCGGGCGATGAGGACGCGTTGCCGCTCGCCGCCGGAGAGGGTGAGGAAGCTGCGGTGCGCGAGGTGCGCGGCGTCCACCCGGGACAGCGCGTCGGCGGCGACCCGCGCGTCCTCCTCCCGGCCGGTGCGGTGCGGGAGGCGGCCCATCGCGACCACCTCGGCGGCGGTGAAGTCGAACTCGACGTGGCTGTCCTGGGTGAGCGCGGCCAGCCGGCGCGCCGTGTCGGCGACCCGCTGCCCGGCGATGTCGCGGCCGTCGAGGAGCACCGCGCCGCCGGACGGCGCCAGCGCCCGGTAGACGCACCGCAGGGCGGTGGACTTGCCGCTGCCGTTGGGGCCGACGATCCCGTGCACCTCGCCCCCGCCGACGCGCACGTCGACGCCGCGCAGGATGCCGTCGATGACGAGGGAGTCCAGTTCGAGGTCCATCAGCGGCCCCCGAACACGTAGCCGCGGCGGCGCATGAGGAACACGAAGCACGGCACGCCGAGCGCGGCCGTGATGACGCCCAGCGGCAGCTCCTCGGGCGCGGCGAGCAGGCGTGCGGCGACGTCCACCCAGATCAGGAACACCGCGCCCGCCAGGGGCGCGACGGCGAGCACGCGGCGGTGGTCCGCGCCCACGACCAGCCGCACCAGGTGCGGCAGCATCAGCCCGACGAACCCGACCGCGCCGCTGACCGCCACCAGCACGCCCGTCATGGCGGCGGTGACCACGAACAGGCCGCGGCGGGCCCTCGTCACGTCGACGCCGAGCGTCGTGGCCGTCTCGTCGCCCATCGACAGGGCGTTGAGGTGCTTCGCGCGGGCCGTGAGGTGGGCCGTGCCGGCCAGGACCACCGCGGCGGCGACCGGCAGGGACGCCCACGTGACGCCGCCCAGGCTGCCCAGCAGCCAGAACATCGCCGACCGGGCCGCCTCGCCGCGCGGGGCGCGGAACACCAGCAGCATGGCGAGGGCGCTGAACCCGTAGGCCATGGCCGTGCCGGTGAGGACCAGCCGCAGCGGGGTCAGGCCGCCTTGACGTGCGATCAGGTAGACCACGGCCATCGCGACCAGCGCGGCGAGGAACGCGGCGGTGGACAGGGCGTAGACGCCCAGGGACGCGAACAGGCCCGTGGTGGCGACCGCCGTGGCGCCGACGCTCGCGCCGGAGGAGATGCCCAGCACGTACGGGTCGGCGAGCGCGTTGCGGACCATCGCCTGGATCGCCACGCCGACCGCCGTCAGGCCCGCGCCGACGACCGCGGCGAGCAGGACGCGCGGCAGGCGGATGTCCCAGACGATGCGGTAGGCCCCGACGTCGGCGCCCTCGACGACCCCGCCGGTGAGCCCGGCGCGCAGCAGGCGGACGACGTCGCCGAACGGGACGCGCACCGGTCCCAGCGCGACGCCGGCCACCACCGACAGGACCAGCAGGAAGCCCAGGACCAGGCACAACGCGGTGGTGGAGCGCACGCGGCGCGGTACGGGGTCGATCGCGGTCACCGGGCGCCTTCCGGGCGGGTGGCCTCGACCCGGTTGAGCGCAGCCCGCGGTGGACCGGCGCACCCGTCCCGCAGACCACGGCAGGAGTGGAGCTTCTTCCCACCGCCCGCGGGTGATCGGGCTCGCCCCTCGCGGGGCTTACCGTTGCGGGTCAGCGCCGGACTCTCACCGGACTTCCCCCGAGGGCAGCGCCCCCGACCCTACGGCAGCCCCCACCCCCGCAGCGCCCCACCCGCAGTAACCCTGCTCACCACCCCCACCCGCGAGAGTCCAACCCCCAGGTCCCGAGAGTCCAACCTCCAGGACCCGTGAGTTCTTCGTTCGGGCCGACCGGTCGGTATGCGGAACGGAGAACTCACGGGTCCTGAGCGTTGGACTCTCGGGCCTTGAGCGTTGGACTCTCGAGGTCTGAGTGTTGGACTCTCGGGGACGGGAAGGGCCACCGCGCGCTGGTCGCGGTGGCCCTCGTCGCGTGCGGTCGTGCTAGGCGCCGGTCCTCACGTTCGAGGAGACCAGCGCGGCCAGGCGGTCGCCCACCGCGTAGGTGGCGCCCGGCGACGCGTGGTCGCGGGTGGCCAGGTCGAACGCCACCGACGCCTCGATCCGGCGCGCCGCCTCCGACTCGCCCAGGTGGTCGAGCATCAGGGCCACCGACAGGACCGCCGCCGTCGGGTCGGCGATGCCCTGGCCCGCGATGTCCGGCGCGCTGCCGTGCACCGGCTCGAACATGCTCGGGTTGCGCCGCGTCACGTCGAGGTTGCCGGACGCCGCCAGCCCGATGCCGCCGGTCACGGCCGCCGCCAGGTCCGTCAGGATGTCGCCGAACAGGTTGTCGGTGACGATCACGTCGTACCGGCCCGGGTCGGTGACCAGGTGGATCGTCGCGGCGTCCACGTGCTGGTACGCGACCGTCACGTCGGGGTGCTGCAGCGACACCTCCTCCACGACCCGCGACCACAGCGAACCCGCGTGCGTGAGCACGTTGGTCTTGTGCACCAGCGTGAGGTGCTTGCGCGGCCGGTTCGCGGCGCGGGCGAACGCGTCGCGCACCACCCGCTCCACGCCGAACGAGGTGTTGATCGACACCTCGGTGGCGATCTCGTGCGGCGTGTCCTTGCGCAACAGGCCGCCGTTGCCCGCGTACAGGCCCTCGGTGCCCTCCCGCACGACCACCATGTCGATCTCCGGCGGGTCGGCGATCGGGCTGCGCACACCGGGGTAGAGCCGCGCCGGGCGCAGGTTCACGTGGTGGTCGAGCTCGAACCGGAGCCGGAGCAGCAGGCCGCGTTCCAGGATCCCGCTGGGCACCGAGGGGTCGCCCACGGCTCCGAGCAGGATCGCGTCGTGCTGGCGGAGCTCGCCCAGCACGGACTCCGGCAGCAACTCACCTGTGGCGTGCCAGCGCGCCGCGCCGAGGTCGTAGCGGGTGATCTCAGCCGCTGGAACGACCTCACCGAGCACCTTCAGGGCCTCGGCGACGACCTCGGGCCCGATCCCGTCTCCTGGGATCACTGCGAGCCGCATCCACACACCTCCCAGGTATCAGTCCCATTTAGCGGGACTAGTTTCCTTTGCGAAAGGCTACCGGTCCCCAGGGGTGAAACCGCACTCGGAACACCCCTCCGTGGCCGAGTCTCCCGGACTGCGGGACACCCGAACGGTTCAGTGCGTCCGAATGGCGGTCACCCGATGCGCTTAAACGGCTCTGGCCGGCCGGGGCAACCCCGACCGGCCAGAGCGGCGTACGGCGATCAGTCCGCGGAGCGGTTGTTCGCCTTGCCCTTCACCTTCACCACGGACGCCCGGTCACCCGTGGCGTTGTGGTGGTGCAGGACCAGCAGGCTGTCCGCGGCGTCGGTCGCGAGCGACGCGGCGTCGCGGTTGACCACCAGCGCGGTGCCCGGGCGGGCGGAGTAGGACAGCGCGGCGTCGCCGCCGCCCTGCGCCCACAGGCCCGGCTTGAGCGGGTCGAACGACAGCTGGCCCGGGGTCGAGTCGATCAGGCCGTTCGTGCTGCCCGGCGCGAGGTAGAAGCCGGACGTGCCGGCCTGGTACCTGATCCGCGAGGTGTCCGCCGAGGCGTCGATGCCGATCGCCGACAGCAGCACCGGCAGGACCACGACGTTCGTGTCGAACACGTTCGTGTCCACGTCGCCGAACTGGCCGTTGACGCCCTGGATGTCGACCGCGACGCCGGTGGCGAGGTCCACCGTGGTCGCGACCAGCAGGTCGGTGTCGGTCAGCTTGGTCGCGTAGACCTCGTAGTCGAACACGCCGTCGCCGTTGGTGTCGATGTCGACGAACGGCACGGTGTTGCTGCCCAGGTTGTACCAGTTGCCCCAGGTCGCGATGCCGAACGCGAGCAGCGCCTCCTCCGGCGCGCCCTGCGCCTTGGCCAGCGGCGCGGTGGACGCGGCGCCGACGTAGCGCAGGTCACCGCCCTTGGCCGTGTCGTTCAGGGTGCAGTTGGTGGTGACGTTGCGGCGGCACTCCGGCAGCTTCGGCGAGGTGGCCTGGAGCTCCAGGACGCTCACCAGCGACTGGTAGGCGCCCTGGTTGAGGCCCTTGCCGGTCAGGTTGAGCACGGCCTGGCCGCTGTTGTTCGCCTTGACGCTGCCCGGCACGTCGATGTCCGCGACCGGCTTCGGGGCGGAGTACACCGGCACGCGCAGCGGCACGGTCGTGCCCGACTTCGGCGAGAACACGACCCGGCCCGACGCGTCGGCCAGGAACTGGCGCGGCACGTCCAGCTGGAGCGGCTCGACGGTCGGGTCGACCGTCTTGCGCAGCGCCTTCGGGTCGTCGATCCTCAGCGTGACCTTGACCCGGGCGACGCCGCGCGGCGACACCCGGACGGTGTTCGCCGACAGCTCGTAGCGCACGCCGGGGATCTGGGTCAGGGCCTCGTAGCCGACGGTGTAGTCGACCCACTTGGTGGACTTGTTGACCACCTTGATCGTCTTGGTCAGCGACACCGGCTTGGCGACCTCGACCACGCCGAACGACGCGGACACGGTGCCCGGGTCGTCCTGCACGTAGGCCAGCACCTGGTTCTCGACCGCGGCCTTGCCGTCGATGCGGCCGGAGCCGACGCGGTTCGGGGCGTAGGTCTTGCCGTCCTGCGACTTCACGTCGGCCGAGGCGCTGTTCATGACCGCGGCCTTGACCTCCTCGGGCGTCCAGTCCGGGTGGACCTGGCGCACCAGCGCGGCGATGCCGGTGGTGTGCGGGGCCGCCATCGAGGTGCCCGAGATGACGAGCGTCTTGTCGCCCGAGCCGACCAGCGCCGAGGCGATGGTGTCACCGGGGGCCGCCACGTCCGGCTTCACGGCCGGGCCGCGCACGCCGCGCGAGGTGAACGAGCTGGGGGTGTCGGTGATCGCCTGGTCGAACGTCGGCAGCACGGTGCGCAGGTCGCCCGCGAGGCGGACGGTCAGCGTGCCGGCGGCCAGGGCCGGGCGCAGCGCCGCGGTGGCGGAGCCGGTGAACTGGAGGACCGGGACGGCGGCGTTGCCCGCGATGCCCGCGTTGAAGTGCTCCAGCTGCGAGGTGAACACCGCGCCGATGGCGCCCGCGGCGGTCACGTTGTTCGTGCGGCCACCGGAGCCGCAACGGCGCGTCGCGTCGTTGTCGTCCCACTCCAGCCACGCGATCCTGCCCGCGACGGCGGCCTTGTCGGCGGCCGACAGCGGGAGGCAGCCGTCCTTGTTGGCCGGGTCGGACAGCGGCACCACGACACCCGTGACGCTCTTGCCCTCGTAGTTGTAGTTCTGGCTGTACTGGCCGGGCTTCCGCCCCGCCACCGCGGCCGGGGCGGTCACCTCGGCCGCGTCGCGCAGCACGTACGAGTCGCGCGTGCTGGCCACGGTCAGCGCCTCGGGGGTGCTGCCCGGCGAGCCGCCGATGTCGTACAGGTCGCCGCCGTTGCCCGCGGAGAACACGGTCAGCACGCCGGAGGCGTTGAGCTTGCGCACGAACAGGCTGTCGGGGTCGTCCGGGGCGCCGTAGTCGGAGCCCAGGGACAGGTTGACCACGTCGAGGTGGTCGGAGAAGTCGCCGTCGCCGTCGGGGTCGAGCGACCAGTCGAGCGCCTGCGCGGTGACGTTGGTCGAGCCCTCGCAGCCGAACACCTTCAGCGCGTACAGCAGGGCCTTCGGCGCGGTGCCGGGGCCGATGCGCATCGCGTCGAGCGCCTCGGGGGTGAGCTTGGTGTAGTCACCGGTGAAGGTGGAGCCGTCGGCGTTGACGCCGAAGCCCGCCGCGGTGCCCGCCACGTGCGAGCCGTGGCTGTTGCAGTCGATCGGGTTCGGGTCCGGCTTCGGGGTGTTGAGCGCCGGGTCGTCGCTGGCGCCGTCGTAGGCGTTGCCGACGAAGTCGTAGCCGCCGACGACCTTGGCGGTCGGGAAGTACGACGCGTCGACCTTCGTCTCGTCGATCGCCTGGAACGCCTCGATGGTGCCCGGGCCGCCGAAGTCGGCGTGGGTGTAGTCGATGCCCGTGTCGATGATGCCGACGCGGGTGTCGTCACCGAGCTTGCCGTACTGCTGCCACGCCTTGAGCGTGTTGGTCAGCTGCACGGCGGTGGAGTTCTGGCGGGACTTGGGCACCACGGTGCGCACGGACTTCACGTCCGCGCGCTGCGCCAGCTCGCGCACCTTGGCGGCGTCGGCGGTGACCACCACGCCCGGGACGCCGTTGGTGGTGCGGTACAGCTCCTTGGTGGCGGAGTCCTTGCCCCTCAGGTCGGTGACCACGCGGTCGACGACCTTGCCGGTGTCGTTCCTGGTCGCCTTGGCGGCGTCCTTGGCCTGCTGCTTGCTCGCGCCCTGGCTGGTCTTCTCCGCGTAGGTGTCGACGGCCGGCTTGGCCTCCAGCTCGACGAACGCGGTGACCTTGCCCTGGGCGGCGGTGAGCCGCTTCGAGACCTTCAACTGCAACTTGCCGGCGTCCAGCCCGCGCGCGGCGGCGACGGACGGTGCCGGCGGATCTTCGGCGGCCAGTGCCGTACCCGCCGTGGACGCCGCGAGGAGGATCGCGGCGAACACCGGTACGGCTGATCTGGCGACAACGCGAGATCGGCTCACAACGTGCCCCAACCGAGGTCGTGTTCGACCGGGCGGGCAGCGTCGCGACGACTGTGGGGGGACTGCGTGCCCGCGTGGTGCCGTGCCCTCTACGGCACCGGGTCAACCTCGTGGGCAGCAACCTAACCGCTCGAAAGAGCCGAACAATTAGTCCGAACGAGTGACAACACCAACAGTTTTAACGACTAACGGTCAAATGTGACACCGCCGAGACCTGCGACGATATACACCAACAGGTCTCGGCGGCACTAGTCCGATTCAGCTATGGGTGCCCTCGGCGGGCGACCCCGTTCAGTCGAAGTTGACCGCGCGGGCGGTGCGGGCGCCCACGGACGCGCCGATCGGGGCCAGCACGGCGGTGTCCACCGGGCGGTCGACGCGCAGCAGCATGAACGCGTCCTGCCCGTCCTTGGTCTGGCTGATCTGCGCCGCCTCGACGTTCACGCCCGCCTCGCCCAGCAGGGTGCCGACGGTGCCCATCACGCCCGGCCGGTCCGGGTACTCCAGCAGCAGCACGTTGCCCTCGGCGCGCAGGTCGAAGCCGCGGCCGTTGATGCCGACCAGCTTCTGCACCTGGTCCAGGCCCGACAGCGTGCCCGACGCGGTGATGACCGCGCCGTCCGCCTGCACCGCGCGCACCGTGACCAGGCTGCGGTGCGCGGCGCTCTCCGGCTCCTTCACCAGGTCGACCGAGACGCCGAGCGAGTTGGCCAGCGCCGGGGCGTTGACGAAGGTGACCTGCTCCTCGACCACGCTGGAGAACACGCCGCGCAGCGCGGCCAGCGGCAGCACCGCGACGTCCTCGTTGGACAGCTCGCCGCGCACCTCGACGGTGACCGAGGTCGGGGCCTTCGCGCTCAGCGCGGCGACCACCGTGCCCAGCTTCTGCACCAGCGGCAGGTACGGGCGGACCTCCTCGCCGACCACGCCGCCGCCCTGCACGTTCACCGCGTCCGGCACGAAGTCGCCCGCCAGCGCCAGCAGCACCGACTTGGCCACGTCCGTGCCCGCGCGGTCCTGCGCCTCGGACGTGGACGCGCCCAGGTGCGGCGTGACGACCACGTTGGGGACGCCGAACAGCGGGTTGTCGGTGGTGGGCTCGCTGGAGAACACGTCCACGCCCGCGCCGCCGACCTGGCCCTCGCGGACCGCCTCGGCCAGCGCCTCCTCGTCGATGAGCCCGCCGCGCGCGGCGTTGACGATGATGACGCCGCGCTTGGCCTTGGCCAGCTGCTCGGCGCCGATCAGGCCCTTGGTCTCCGGGGTCTTCGGCAGGTGGATCGAGATGAAGTCGGAGCGCTCCAGCAGCTCCTCCAGCGACACCAGCTCGATGCCGAGCTGCGCGGCGCGGGCGGCGCTCACGTACGGGTCGTAGGCGATCAGCGTGGTGCCGAAGGCGGCGATGCGGGCCGCGAACAGCTGGCCGATCTTGCCGAGGCCGACGACGCCCACGGTCTTGCCGTTGACCTCGACGCCGTTGAACTTGCTGCGCTTCCACTCGTGGTCCTGGAGCGTGGCGTGCGCGGCGGGGATCTGGCGGGCGGTGGCGAGCAGCAGCGCGACGGCGTGCTCGGCGGCGCTGACGATGTTGGAGGTCGGCGCGTTCACCACCATGACGCCGCGCTCGGTGGCGGCGGGCACCTCGACGTTGTCCAGGCCCACGCCGGCGCGGGCGACGACCTTCAGCTTCGTGGTGGCCTTGAGGACCTCGGCGTCCACCTTGGTCGCGGAGCGGACCAGGAGGGCGTCGGCGTCGGCCACGGCCGCCAGCAGGGCGGGGCGGTCGGTGCCGTCGACGTGGCGCACCTCGATGTCTTCGCCGAAGACGTCGAGAACGGACGGTGCGAGCTTCTCGGCGATGAGGACAACGGGCTTGGTCACGGACGTCGCTCCCAGTGGTTCTGTTCGTGTGGGGAGCGCGGGGCCGTCGTGCAGGTAGTCACCCGCGCCGGCCGGCCACGGCAATGTGTCCGGTTTGTTAACGAGCTTAGTCGGCGACCGTTCACCGATTCACACCCGGGTACCGCGTTTCACCTGCTGGGACCCGGTACGCACGTCCTGCTTGGCGCCCGGCGGGGTCACCAGGGTTCGTCGAACTCGCCGTCCTTGACGCCGAGGATGAACGCCTCCCACTCGGCCGGCGTGAAGACCAGCACCGGACCCTCGGGGTGGGCGGAGTTGCGCATGGCCGTGTAGGTGATGCCGTCGGTGTGCTCGACGAACGCGATCTCGACGTGCTCCTCCTCGTCCTCGGCCCCCTCGTCGCTGCGGACCCACTCCGCGGCGGTGAGGTCGAGGTTGCCGCGGACGTGGGCCTTGTCGTCGTATATCGGCGCGCTGTCGGTCATGGGACCTAGGTATACCGGAGCCCGCGGCGTGCGTGAACACCGCGGGCTCCGGGGGTGGAACAGCAGGTACTAGGCGGTTTCGGTGATCGGGCGGTCGACCCACGACATGAGGCCGCGCAGCTTCTTCCCGACCTCCTCGATCGGGTGCTGTTCGCCCTCCTGCTGCAACTTCTTGTAGTTGCCGCGGCCGGCGTCGTCCTCGTTCACCCACTCGGTGGCGAAGGTGCCGTCCTGGATCTCGCCCAGGATCTTGCGCATCTCCTCCTTGACGGCCGGCGTCACCACGCGCGGGCCGCGGGTGAGGTCGCCGTACTCGGCGGTGTCGGAGATCGAGTAGCGCATCCGGGCGATGCCGCCCTCGTACATGAGGTCCACGATCAGCTTCAGCTCGTGGAGGCACTCGAAGTAGGCGACCTCGGGCGCGTAACCGGCCTCGGTCAGCACCTCGAAACCGGCCTGCACCAGCGCGGACGCGCCACCGCAGAGCACGGCCTGCTCACCGAACAGGTCGGTCTCGGTCTCCTCCTTGAACGTCGTCTTGATGACGCCCGCGCGGGTGCCGCCGATGCCCTTGGCGTAGGCCAGGGCCAGCGCCTGGGCGTTGCCGGTGGCGTCCTGCTCGATCGCGATCAGCGCGGGCACGCCCTTGCCGTCGACGAACTGGCGGCGCACCAGGTGCCCCGGGCCCTTGGGCGCGACCATGGCCACGTCCACGTTGGACGGCGCCTCGATCAGGCCGTAGCGGATGTTGAAGCCGTGGCCGAAGAACAGCGCGTCGCCGTCCTTGAGGTTGGGCGCGATGTCGTTGGCGTAGATGTGCCGCTGCGCGGTGTCCGGCGCCAGGACCATGATCAGGTCGGCCTCGGCCGCCGCCTCGGCGTTGCTCAGGACCCGCAGGCCCTCCTCCTCGGCCTTGGCCGCGGACTTCGAACCCTCGCGGAGGCCGATGCGCACGTCGACGCCGGAGTCGCGCAGGCTCAGCGCGTGGGCGTGGCCCTGGCTGCCGTAGCCGATGACCGCGACCTTGCGCCCCTGGATGACGCTCAGGTCGGCATCGTCGTCGTAGAAGATCTCGACGCTCACGTGTTGGTACTCCCTTTCGCAAAAGCGGGGTGGGTTCAGCGCACCGCGGTGGCGGTGATGGAGCGGGCGCCACGGCCGATGGCGACCATGCCGGACTGGACGATCTCGCGGAGCCCGTAGGGCTCCAGCATCCGCAGCAGCGCGTCGAGCTTCTCAGACGTGCCGGTGGCCTCGACGGTGACCGCCTCCGGGGAGACGTCGACGACCTTCGCGCGGAAGAGCTGCACCGTCTCCAGGACCTGGCTGCGCACCGTGGCGTCGGCACGCACCTTGACGAGCAGGAGCTGCCGCTGCACGGCGGCGGCGGGTTCCAGCTCGACGATCTTGATGACGTTGATGAGCTTGTTGAGCTGCTTGGTGACCTGCTCCAGCGGCAGCTCCTCGACGGAGACGACGATCGTCATCCGGGAGATGTCGGGGTGCTCGGTGCGGCCGACGGCGAGCGACTCGATGTTGAAGCCGCGCCGCGAGAACAGGCCCGCCACCCGGGCCAGGACACCGGGCTTGTCCTCGACCAGGACGCTGAGGGTGTGCCGGGTCATCTCACTCGTCCTCGTCGAACAGGGGGCGGATGCCCCGCGCGGCCATGATCTCGCTGTTGCCGGTGCCCGCCGCGACCATCGGCCACACCTGG
This sequence comes from Saccharothrix sp. DSM 118769, assembly GCF_052936295.1. NCBI lineage: Bacteria > Bacillati > Actinomycetota > Actinomycetes > Pseudonocardiales > Pseudonocardiaceae > Saccharothrix > Saccharothrix sp. DSM 118769. The sequence continues at coordinate 8,469,342 of NZ_CP193627.1, forward strand.
GCGTCCTTGCCGACCACGAAGTCGATGACGACGGGGCGGTCGTTGATCTCCATGGCCTTCTCGATGACCGCGTCGACCTCCTCGCGGGACTCGGCGCGCAGCCCGGCGCAGCCCATGGCCTCGGCCAGCAGCTTGAAGTCGGGGATGCGGTGCTTGTGCGTGCCCAGGTCGGTGCTGGAGTAGCGCTCGCCGTAGAACAGGGTCTGCCACTGGCGGACCATGCCCAGGTTGCCGTTGTTGATGACGGCCACCTTGATCGGGATGCCCTCGATGGCGCAGGTGGCCAGCTCCTGGTTGGTCATCTGGAAGCAGCCGTCGCCGTCGATCGCCCACACCTGGACCTCCGGCACGCCCGCCTTCGCGCCCATCGCGGCCGGGACGGCGTAGCCCATCGTGCCGAGGCCGCCGGAGTTGATCCAGGTGCGCGGCGACTCGTACTTGACGAACTGCGCGGCCCACATCTGGTGCTGGCCGACGCCGGCCGTGAACACGGTGCCCGCCGGGGTCAGCGCGCCGATCCGCTCGACGACGTACTGCGGGGACAGCGTGCCGTCGTCCGGCCAGGTGTAGCCCAGCGGGAACGTGCGGCGGACCTCGTCCAGCGTCTCCCACCAGGGCGTCAGGTCGACGACCCGGGCGGTGTTCTCCTTCTCGGCGCGGACCGCGTCGATCAGCTCGGCGATGATCTCCTTGCAGTCGCCGACGATCGGGACGTCCGCGCGGCGGTTCTTGGAGATCTCGGCCGGGTCGATGTCGGCGTGCACGACCTGCGCGTCCGGCGCGAACGTGGACAGCTGACCGGTGACCCGGTCGTCGAACCGCGCGCCCAGGGCGATCAGCAGGTCGGACTTCTGCATCGCGGCGACCGCGGCGACCGTGCCGTGCATCCCGGGCATGCCCAGGTGCTGCCGGTGCGAGTCGGGGAACGCGCCGCGCGCCATCAGCGTGGTGACCACCGGGATGCCGGTGGACTCGGCCAGCTCCAGCAGCTCGGCCGACGCCTCGGCCTTGATGACGCCGCCGCCGGCGTACAGGACCGGGCGGCGGGCCGCGGCGATCAGCTTCGCGGCCTCGCGCACCTGCTTGCCGTGCGGCCGGGTCGTCGGCCGGTAGCCGGGCAGGCGCAGCTCCGGCGGCCAGGAGAACGACGTCATCTCCTGGAGCACGTCCTTGGGGATGTCCACCAGGACCGGGCCGGGTCGGCCGGTGGAGGCCAGGTGGAACGCCTCGGCCACGGCGCGCGGGATGTCCGCGGCATCGGTGACCAGGAAGTTGTGCTTGGTGATCGGCATCGTGATGCCGCAGATGTCCGCTTCCTGGAACGCGTCGGTGCCGATCAGCGGGCGGGACTGCTGGCCGGTGATGGCGACCACCGGGACGGAGTCCATGTTGGCGTCCGCGAGCGGGGTGACCAGGTTCGTGGCGCCGGGACCGGACGTGGCCATGCACACGCCGACCCGGCCGGTGGCCTGGGCGTAGCCGGTGGCTGCGTGGCCCGCGCCCTGTTCGTGGCGGACCAGGATGTGGCGCACCTTGGTGGAGTCGAGCAGCGGGTCGTACGCGGGCAGGATCGTGCCGCCGGGGATGCCGAAGACCACCTCGCAGCCCACCGCTTCGAGCGAGCGGACGAGGGACTGGGCACCGGTCACGCGGATGGGGGCACCGCTCGGCGGGGCCGGCTTCGGGCGCGGTCCAGGGCGGGGCGACGGCGGCTCACCGGGAGCCGGTCGCGAGGTTGCGCTGGTCATCTGTCTGCCTCGTGGTAAGGAGAATGCACGGTCCGGGCACGAAAAAACCCTCGCCAACCCAGACGGGTCGCACGAGGGTCGCGCGTCGACGCAAGCTCGAGTGCCTAGGCGTCGACGCGCCTGGGAAGTACGAGAACGAGGTTGCGCTGCATGGCGCTGACGTTAACCGTCAAGTGCGGGAAGCGTCAACTGTGCGGGACGGCACTCCCGGATGGTGGACGCCCCCACGTGCGTCGACCCGGGCCGGGGTCACCCGCCCGGACGACCGGTGGCACCATCGGTGGCGTGTCGAAGGTCGTGTTCCGCATCCCCACCCCCGCCCTGCTCGCCGCCGCGCTCACGGTGATCTGCGCCACCCCGATCGCCTGGGCGGCGCCCGGTCTCCAGGCGATCTACCTGCTGCCGGCGGCGTTCGCGGTGTGGGTCGTGCGCAACCGGACCACGGTGGACGGTGAGCGGATCGTGGCCCGGAGCACGTTCGGCGAGCGGGTCGTGCCGTGGTCCGGGGTCAAGGCCGTCAAGGTGGTCGAGCGCGGCTGGCTGAGCGCGGTGCTCACCGACGGTTCGCTGGTCCGGCTGCCCGCCGTCCGGGCGGGTCACCTGCCCGCGCTGGCCCTGGTCAGCGGCGGTCGCCTGCCGAACCCGGCCGCGGCGGAGGAGGGGCCGGCGACGGCGCCCGAGCCGACCGCGGTGGCGTCGAGCACGGGCCCCGGGGACCCGGCAAGCGCGCCGGGGGGTGCCGCTTCGGGTGGTCCCGACCCGGCCGCCGCCGCGCCTGACCGGGAGGCAACGCCGCCCTCCGTACAGTCCGACGGGTGAGTTCGAACACGCGGACCCTCGGCCGGGTGCCCGTCGTCAGCCTCGTGCTGTCCCTCGCGGGCCTGGCCGTCTCGACCTACCTGACCGTCGCGCACCACACCGCGGGCGCGCTGCTGTGCGCCGAGGGCGAGGTGGTCGACTGCGGCACGGTCACCACCAGCGAGCAGTCCGAGCTGCTGGGCGTCCCGGTCGCGGTGCTGGGCCTGGCGTTCTTCGCGTTCCTCACCGTCGTCTGCCTGCCGTTCGCGTGGCGCGTGGAGGCGCTGCACTGGGCACGCCTGGCGTCGGTCGCGGTCGGCGTGCTGTTCGTCGTCTACCTGGTGGCCGCCGAGTTCCTGCTGATCGGCAAGATCTGCCTGTGGTGCACCGCCGTGCACGTGATCACGCTCGCGCTGGCGGCCGTGCTGGTCACGGGCGCGTTGCGGCGGAGTAGCCTCTAGGCACCGCTCCCACCACCCCGGCGCCCCACCCCCGCGCCGTCGGCGCCTTTCGCGCGCCCCCGCGACCAGCACCTGAACCGCAGACATGGAGGAGCCGTGCCACCGCTCCGTTCCCGCACCACGACCCACGGCCGCAACGCCGCGGGCGCCCGCTCGCTGTGGCGGGCGACCGGCATGACCGACTCGGACTTCGGCAAGCCGATCGTGGCGATCGCCAACTCCTACACGCAGTTCGTGCCCGGTCACGTGCACCTGCGCGACCTCGGCGACATCGTGGCCGAGGCGATCCGCGAGGCGGGCGGCGTGGCGCGCGAGTTCCACACCATCGCCGTGGACGACGGCATCGCGATGGGCCACAGCGGCATGCTCTACTCGCTGCCCTCGCGCGAGATCATCGCCGACTCGGTCGAGTACATGGTCAACGCGCACCAGGCCGACGCGATCGTGTGCATCTCGAACTGCGACAAGATCACCCCGGGCATGCTGAACGCCGCGATGCGGCTCAACATCCCCGTGGTGTTCGTCTCGGGCGGGCCGATGGAGGCGGGCAAGGCGGTCGTGGTGGACGGCGTCGCCGTCGCGCCCACCGACCTGATCACCGCGATCTCCGCGTCGGCGTCCCCGGACGTGGACGACGCCGGGTTGGCCGAGGTCGAGCGGTCGGCGTGCCCGACGTGCGGCTCCTGCTCGGGCATGTTCACCGCGAACTCGATGAACTGCCTCACCGAGGCGCTGGGCCTCTCGCTGCCCGGCAACGGCTCGACGCTGGCCACGCACGCCGCGCGCCGCGAGCTGTTCGCCGAGGCCGGCCGCGTGGTCGTGGAGCTGTGCAAGCAGTACTACGAGCAGGACGACGAGTCGGTGCTGCCGCGGTCGATCGCGAACCGCAAGGCGTTCGAGAACGCCATGGCGCTCGACATGGCGATGGGCGGCTCCACGAACACCGTGCTGCACGTCCTCGCCGCCGCGCAGGAGGGCGAGGTCGACTTCACGCTCGCCGACATCGACGCGCTCAGCCGCCGCGTGCCGTGCCTGGCGAAGGTGTCGCCGAACTCGGACTACCACATGGAGGACGTCCACCGGGCCGGCGGCATCCCGGCCCTGCTGGGCGAGCTGTGGCGGGCCGGGCTGCTCAACGAGGACGTGCGCACCGTGCACAGCCCGGACCTGGCGTCCTGGCTGGGGGCGTGGGACGTCCGCGCCGAGTCGCCGTCCGAGAAGGCGGTCGAGCTGTTCCACGCGGCGCCCGGCGGCGTGCGCACCACGCAGGCGTTCTCCACCTCGAACCGCTGGTCGAAGCTCGACACGGACGCGGCGGGCGGCTGCATCCGCGACGTCGAGCACGCCTACACCAGGGACGGCGGCCTGGCCGTGCTGCACGGCAACCTGGCCGAGCGCGGCGCGGTGATCAAGGCGGCGGGCGTCGACGAGGACCTGTGGCGCTTCGAGGGCCCGGCGCGCGTCGTCGAGTCCCAGGAGGAGGCCGTCTCGGTCATCCTGAAGAAGGAGATCAAGGCGGGCGACGTGCTGGTGGTCCGCTACGAGGGCCCCGCGGGCGGGCCGGGCATGCAGGAGATGCTGCACCCGACCGCGTTCCTCAAGGGCGCGGGCCTGGGCAAGAAGTGCGCGCTGATCACCGACGGCCGGTTCTCCGGCGGCACGTCGGGGCTCTCGATCGGCCACGTCTCGCCGGAGGCGGCGGGCGGCGGCGCGATCGGCCTGGTCCAGGACGGCGACCGCATCCTGATCGACGTGCACGAGCGCCGGCTGGAGCTGCTGGTGGACGACGAGGTGCTGGCCGAGCGGCGCGCGAAGATGGAGGCGTCCGAGCGGCCGTGGCAGCCGGTGGACCGGGTGCGCCCGGTGACCTCGGCGCTGCGCGCCTACGCGCGGATGGCGACCGACGCGTCCACCGGCGCGGTGCGGGACGTGAACAGGTAGCACGTGCCGAGGACCGGCCGTCCCGCGTGGGGCGGCCGGTTTTCGCACGTCAGGGCGTTTCGTCGACGTGCACCGGGCCGTCGGTGGAACACCCGTCAGCGGAACACGTAGAGGGTCGCGGCCGTCGCGCCCACCGCCGGCACCAGGCAGATGAACCCGGCCAGGAGCGCGTGGCGGAACCAGCCCCGGTTGTAGTCGAGCGCCGCCCGGCCCGGCCCGGCGAACAGCAGGCCGAACGCCATCGCCGCGTACGCGACCTCCAGCTCCACGCCGTCCGGCGCCAGGAACCCGGCCCGGTACTTGAGCGCGACGACGTTCGCCATCACGCCCAGCACACCGGCCGCCGCCAGCGGCGTGAACAGGCCCAGGACCAGCAGGCCGCCGCCCGCCAGCTCGGTGACGCCGGTGACCCACGCCAGGATGCGCGGCTCGCGGAAGCCCGCCGCCTGGAGGTAGTTCGCGAACCCGTCGATGCCCGGCCCGCCGAACAGGCCGAACACCTTCTGCAACCCGTGCACGACGAACGCGCCGCCCAGCGCCAGGCGCAGCACGAGCAGGCCGAGGTCGGGACCGGCGCTCCAGCCGAACGGCCTGCGCTCGTCGTCCTCGTCCTCGTAGTGCGACGACGGCTCGTCGTCGAGCGTGGAGACCGGCGCGTACCCGGTGGAGTCGAAGCTCTGCGTGTCCCGGTCGTACGCCTGCGCGCCGAACGCCGTGGTGCCGTCGTCGTCGAAGTGGTGCACCCCGCCGCCGCCCGTGCCGCTCGTCGAGTAGAACCCGTCGTCGGAGTAGCCGCCCGAAGCCCTCGAGCGGTCGTCGTGAGTAGCCACGCACCCGCACGTTAGGAGGTTCGGACGACGACCGCGAGCGTCCGTCCAGCCCTCCCCGCACACCCGAACGGCCTAGTAGTCGCCCGTCACGAGGTTGACCGGCAGCTCCCCGCGGGCGTAGCGGGCCACCTCGGCCGCCACCACCGCGTACGCGCGCTCGGCGTGACCCGTGCAGCTGCCCGCCACGTGGGGGGTGAGGAACAGCCCGGGGGCCGTCCACAGCGGGTGGTCGGCGGGCAGCGGCTCGGGTTCGGTGACGTCCAGCGCCGCCCGCAGCCGCCCCGACTCCAGCTCCGCGAGCAGCGCGCCCGTGTCGACCACCGGGCCGCGCGCCGCGTTCAGCAGCACCGCCCCGTCCTTCATCCGGGCCAGGAACGCCGCGTCCACCAGGCCGGTGGTCGCCCCGGTCAGCGGCACCACGACCAGCACCGCGTCGAAGTCGCCCAGCAGCTCCGGCAGCTCGTCCACGCCGTGCACGCCGGGCCGCGCCGTGCGGGCGACCATCGTGGCGGTCGCGTCGAACGGCTCCAGCCGCCGCCGGAACTGCTCGCCCAGGTCGCCCGCGCCGACCACGAGCACCTTCTTGCCCTGCAACGTGTCCGTCACGCGGTAGTCCCAGCGGCGCTCGGCCCGGGCCCGCTCGAACACCGGGAAGTCGCGGTAGACCGCGAGCAGCGCGCCGATCGCCCACTCGGCCGTGCTGCCGCCGTGCGCGCCCCGGCACGTGGACAGCAGCACGCCGTCCGGCACCGCGCCGACGAACCGCTCCGCGCCCGCCGACATCAGCTGCACGTACTTCAGCGCGGGCAGCTGCGCGAACACCTCGCGCGGGTCGGTGCTCTGCAGGAAGCGCGGCACGATCACCTCGGCCTCGGCGGCCTCGGCGGGCAGCGGTCGCCCCGCCTCGTAGCGGACCGGGCGGACACCCTCCACCCCGGACAGCGCGCGAACACCGACTTCATCGGGGACCAGCACGATGACGCTCACGGCGTCGAACGTTACGGCAGGGCCCGGTGCGGCACACTGGCCGCCATGCGGGAGCACGACGTCCTCAGCGGGGACGGCACGCGGATCAGGCTGTGGCGCACCGGCGGGGACGGCCCGGACGTGCTCCTGTCCCCCGGTCTCGGCGCGGTGCCCGACGGCTGGCCGGAGCTGCCGTCCGCGCGCGTGCACAGCTGGTACCACCGGGGCACGCTGGGGTCCGACCGGCCCGCCGACCCGGCCCGCGTCGAGCTGGCCGACCACGTGGCCGACGCGCTGGCCGTCCTCGACGACGGCGGGGTCGAGCGGTGCGTGGTGATGGGCTGGTCGATGGGCGTGACCGTGGCCGCCGAACTGGCCCTGCGGCACCCGTCGCGGGTCAGCGGGCTGATGCTCGTCGCGGGCTCGCCCGGTGACGCCTTCGCGGGCGTCCTCGGCGTGCCCGGCGTGCCCCCGGAGGTGCGGCGGGTCCTCGGCGTGGCCGTCGCGAGCGCGTTGCGCGCCGCCGGGCCGCTGCTGGACGGCGTGCTGCACCGGCTGCCCGTGCCGAACCTGCCGCACCCGCTGGTCGCGACGCTGCGCCGGTTCCTGCGGCACGACTGGCGGTGGTACTTCACGCTGGCCCTGGCCCTCGGCCGCACGCCCCCGCTCGACCTGGCCGGCGTGACGTGCCCCACCACCGTGCTCGCCGGGCGGTACGACGTGCTGGCGCACCCGGCCGGCGTGGTCGACCCGGTCGCCGCGCTGCCGCAGGCCAGGGTGCGCGTGCTGCCCAACACCCACTTCCTGCCGCTGGAGGACCCGCGCGTGGTGCTCGACGAGCTGGAGCTGCTGCTCGACCGGGTGTCCGCCGTGGAGCGGGTGCTGCGCGACGACGTCGACGGGCCGCTCACCCCGCGTTCACGGCCGCGCGCCTAACCTGGGTGGCGTGTCGCGACTGCGTGGAGTGGTGATCGGGTCGGCCCTCGGCCTGCTGGTCGCGGGCTGCGCGAGCTTCCCCGAGCAGCCGGGACCGGCGGGGTGGAGCGCGGCCCAGCAGCTGACGCCGCAGGCCGGGCCGGTGCCCGAGCTGCCCGGCGAGCTGCCCAAGGCGCCCCAGGGGCAGCAGCCCGGCCAGTCGCAGGCCCCCGTGCCACCGCCGCAGGGCTGCAAGGACTTCAACCCGGCCGTCGTCGGCACCTGCCTCGACCCGGTGTCCGGGGTCGCGCTGACCGACGTGAACCCGGCCACGGGCGCGGTGACGGCGCTGGCGACCGAGCGCGCCACCGGGCGGCTCGTGCGCGTGACGAAGGACGTGGACCCCGTCGAGCTGGCCCGCTTCGAGGTGGACGCCTCCACCGACGGCGGGCTGACCGGGCTGGCCCTGTCGCCCACCTACGCGGAGGACCAGCTCGTCTACGTGTACGTGACGACCGCCACCGACAACCGGGTGATGCGGATCGCGCCCGGTGACGTGCCCAAGCCCGTGCTGACCGGCATCCCCAGGGGACCGTCCGGCAACCGGGGCGTGCTGGCCCACGACCGCACCGGCGCGCTGCTCGTGGCGACCGGCGACGCGGGCAACCCGGCGTCGGCGGCCGACCCGGCGTCGCTGGCCGGGAAGGTGCTGCGGATCGACGGCTCCGGCCAACCCGCGCCGGGCAACCCCACCGCCGGGTCGCGCGTGCTGGCGTCCGGGCTGCGGTCGCCGGGCGGGCTGTGCGTGGCCGGCGACGGGTCGAAGACGTGGGTGACCGACGCGGGCGCGTCCGCCGACCTGCTGTACCGGGTCGAGGCGGGCAAGGCGCTGGGCGACGCGGCGTGGTCATGGCCGGAGCGGCCGGGCGTGGCGGGGTGCGCGTCGATGTCCGACATGGTGTGGGTGGCGACGTCCGCGACGCCGGGGACGCTCACGCTGCCGATGAACCCCGACGGCGGCTTCACCGGCAAGCCGGAGCCGATGCTGGAGGGCGAGGACGGCTTCGGCCGCCTGGGTCCGATGGTGGCGCTGGACGACCGGACGGCGCTGGCGGGCACGGTGAACAAGGCGGCCGGCGGCACCCCGGTGTCCAGCGACGACCGCGTGGTGATCATCCTGCGCCCGGACACGGCCGGCGGCAGCAGGGACTGACGTCCCGGGGGCCCGCGCCGGTTCCCCACCCCTGTCTTCGCGACTTTCCCGTTATCCCCTCACGGCGGTGGCATCTCCTGGTCGGCACCCGGTTCGGTGCCGACCCTGCGGACACACCCCTGAGAGGGACCATGTCATCACTTCCCGTTCCCGAGACGCCGTCTTCCGGGCGCCGCCGCCACGGCGTCCCGCGCACCAGGGGGCGTCGGCGGACCCTGGCCGCGTTGACCGCGCTGGCCGTGACCGGTTCGGCGGCGGTGTACGTGACCTCGACGTTCGCCGCCACCGCCCCGCCCGCGCAGCCGCTGCTCTCGCAGGGCCGGCAGGCGACGTCGTCGTCCACCGAGGCCGCCGCGTTCGGCGCGGCGAAGGCCGTGGACGGTGACCCGGGCACCCGCTGGTCGAGCGCGTTCCGCGACCCGCAGTGGCTCCAGGTGGACCTCGGCTCGACCGCGTCGATCAGCAAGGTCACACTTGCGTGGGAACGTGCCCACGCGCTCGACTACCAGTTGCAGTCATCGTCCGACGGCCTGACGTGGACGACGTTCGACCGGGTGGCGAATTCACCCGGGGGTACCGAAAGCCACGACGTCACCGCGACCGGGCGTTACGTGCGCGTGCACGCCACCAAGCGGTCGACCCAGTACGGCGTCTCCCTGTGGGAGTTCCAGGTCTTCGGCACGGCGGGCCCGACCACCACGACACCACCCGCAAGTGCGACGACCGGCGTCCCCACCACGTCGTCCCCCAGCGCCACGACCTCCTCCACCACGGCCGTCCCCACCACCACCGCTCCTACCACGACCGCCCCCGGCACCACGTCGGCCGGCCCGACCACGTCCGCGACCATCCCCCCGAACGCGGTGCGGGTGGCGGAGTTCGTGGCCGAGTGCCCGTTCACGCACCGCCTGCCGGACGACCCGATCGTGTTCCCCAAGCTGTCGGGCGCGTCGCACATGCACAGCTTCTTCGGCAACGAGTCGACCGACGCTCACTCGGACGTGAACTCCTTGTCCGCCGCGCGGAGCACCTGCTCGCCCTCGGTGGACGTGTCGTCCTACTGGGTGCCGACGCTGTACGTGGACGGTCAGCCGGTCGAGCCGACCGGTACCACGTTCTACTACCTGGGTGAGGGCGTGAAGCCCGAGGTGACGGCGCGCATCCAGCCGTTCCCGCTGGGCCTGCGGGTCGTCGCCGGCAACGCGAGGGCCACCGCGCCGGACGCCACCACGCTCTCCCGGTGGTCGTGCCTGCACGCCGGGCACGTGGGTTCGTCGAAGGACTTCGTCAACTGCCCGGCGGGCACGATGCTGGAGTCCTACCTGGACTTCCCGCAGTGCTGGAACGGCAAGGACCTGGACGCGCCGGACCACAAGAGCCACATGTCGTACCCGGTCGACGGCGGGTGCCCGGCGACCCACCCCGTGCCGGTCCCGAAGCTGCGCCAGGTGCTGCGCTACCCGGTCAGCGGCGACCCGTCGCGCATCAGGCTGGCCTCCGGCGCGGGCTTCACCATGCACGGCGACTTCTTCAACGCGTGGCCGGAGGCGGAGCTGGCCCAGCGCGTCCGCGACTGCATCAACGTGATCGTCAAGTGCGGCCCGAACGGCCGCCCATGACCCCCACCCCCCACACCTGTCCTGACCTGCACTTCTCCCGCACCCCTCGCGGTCCGGCCACCCCGCGCGGCAGGCGCGGCCTCGCGCTGGCCGTCGCCGTCGCCGCGGCGGCGCTGTGCGCGGCGTGCGGCAGCGGCCCCGCGGGCGGCGAGGCGGCCCCGGCGGCGGCCTCGTCCCCCGCAGCCGCGCCGACGACGGCGGCGAACGGCGGGTTGTCGCCCACCGACGTGGCCTGGCTGGAGCTGCTCATCGCGCAGGACGAGTCGGCGTTGGCCCTCGTCGGGGCGATGGGCGACGAGTGGGACGCGGTGGCGAGCGACTACCGGCGCGAGTTGGCGCGGGCCCGGGAGATCCTCGCGGGCGCGGGTGCCGTGGACAGCCGGCAGCACGAGGGGCACGACATGCCCGGGATGGTGCCCGCCGACGAACTGGCCGCGGTGTCGGGCGGCGAGGTCGGGCGGCGGGTGTTGCGGGCGCAGTTGGAGGAGTCCGCCGCGGTCGCCTCGGCCGAGCGGTCGGCCGGGGTGGCCGAGGACGTCGTGTCCTTGGCCGTCGAGGTCGAACGGTCACGGGCCGCGCACCTCGAAGGGCTCGGGTGAGGTAGGCGCATCGCAGGGCTGGGTGCACTCGGGACCTCGCGAGACCCCCGAGTGCACCCAACGCATCGCGGGGCTGGGCTGCACCCGGTGCGTCACGGGGCCGAGGTGCGCTCGGCGCGTCACGGGACCGGGCTGCACCCGGCACATCGCGAGGCTGGGGTGCGCTCGGCACGTCGCGCAGCCGGGGTGCGCTCGGCGGGTCGCGGGTCGCGGGTCGCGGGTCGCGGGTCGCGGGTCGCGGCTGCGCTCGGCGCGTCGCGGGCAGGGTGGGCTCGGGGCGTCGTGGGCCGGGTGTTCGGGGCGTTGGTCGTCGGTCGGCTGCGGGGGCTCCTCGGGTCGTGTGGTGGGCGTTGATCGCGTCCGCTTGGTCTTCAACCGATGTCCGGGACCGGCGTTTACGTACATCGATCACCCGATCGTGTAGCCATCGGGGCTGTCACCAGCGGAGATGACGGGGGCCGCCGGGGTGTGGGGGACGAGCACCCCCTCCCCCCGGCGGCCTTGGTGCACCCGGTGTTCAGTGTGCCGTTCGGTAGAGCGCGTCCGCTACCTGCCAGTACAACCCCTTCGGGTGGTCTCGGAAGAGTGGTTCCGTGCCGAACAGCACCGCTTCGGCACCTCGCGGGGACCGGCCCGCCACCACGGCCGCCTGGCCCGCCGCCTCCGCTTGGCCGCCGGTGCCGTCGGGGCGGCTCGCCCAGTGGCCCGCGACCACGTCCTCGTAGCGCTGGAGCGCCCGCACCCCCTCGCCCAGGTCCGCGAACCAGTGGGGGGCGTACACGAACGAGTGGTCCTTGACGCCCGCTCCGTCCACGACCGACACCACGCCGTTGGCGTCCTCCCTGCCCGCCACCGCACGGACGGGGAGCAGGGACGTGTCCGTCGCGAACCTCGCCCCGGTCGCACCCCTCGTCACCACCCCGCCGCGCGCCAGGAAGGCGTCCACGGCGGCACGCGCGGCGGGGGTCAGCTGGTCGTGGCGCAACCCCGACGAGACGAACAGGACGTTCACCCCGGTCAGGTCGAACCCGGCGTTCAGCGCCGCCGTCGACACCGGCCTGACCTCGAAACCCATGTCGCGCAACGCCTTCAGCTCGTCGGCCGCCACCGCGCCGGCCACCACCGGGCGGACCAGGGGGCGGGTCGGCGCGGTGCCCGCGGCGGTGAAGCGGGCACCGTGGCGGTCCGAGACCTCGGTGACCGCCGCGCGGGCGGAGGCGGGGGCGACGACGGTGCCGTCGTCGGCGCGGCGCAGCGCCACGCCCCGCGCCAGCAGGTCGTTGACCGCCGCCGCGTCCCTGCCGTCGCGCGGGACCAGGGACAGGTCCCGCCCGGGGGCCGCGTCGACCGAGCCGGTGGGCGACGCGGCGGCCACGGGTCGGCCGCGCACGTCGAGGCGACCGGTGGGCACGGCGTCGACGGTGGCTCCCCACAGCAGGCCGTGGCTCCAGCCGCTGATGTCGTACATGACGTCGACCCGGTCGGAGATGTCGCTGCCCGCCTCCAGCAGCACGTTGGCCAGCGCCCGCTTGGGCTGGTGCATGTCGACCACGTACGACCCGGCGGGGTGGGTGCGGCCGGCGAGGGTGAACGGGCGGTCGGCGCGCGTCACCCGGACGTCGTGCGCGACGAGGTGGTCGACGAGCCGGGCCGCGGCGGCGCCGGAGCGCTGGCCGTCCCCGACCGGGATGACGTAGGCGCGCGGGAACGTGGTGGTGTAGCGGTCCTCGGGCCCGAAGCCGGGGACGACGCCGTCGGGCACGGTGCGCTGCGGTTCGCCGGCCAGGCCGCGCCGGAACACCTCGACCTGGTTGTCGAGCATGGGCAGGCGGTTGTCGCGCACGTAGCCGAGGGCGCTGCGGACGGTGGCCTCGACGACGTCGGTGTTGATCGCGGAACGCCGGCGCAGCTCCGCCTCGGGCAGGGTCTGGTAGTCGCCCCGGTTGACCCGCATCGGGACCTCGATCGTGTAGGACACCGCGCCGTGGTACATCGAGTACTGGGCGGTGTAGATGGGCGCCCACCCGTCCCACTCGCCGGGTTGGTAGTCGCGGAACGGGATCTCGGGTCGGGCGGCCTCGGGGTGGCCGAGGGCCTGCACGGCCTTCTCCATGCGCAGCCCGCCGGCGTAGCCGTGCTCGACGTAGAGGTCGAAGTCGTAGTTCTGGCCGTGCGGCGGGGTGGTGGGTTCGATGAGGGTGTTGGCCACGTAGCCGTGCTGGTCGAGCACGAGCAGCGGTTGGACGCGCTCGACGACGTCGCGCAGGGCGCGGGACTCGGGTTGGGAGTTGGTGACGAAGTCGCGGTTGAGGTCGAAGCCGGCGCCGTTGGCGCGGGTGCCGGTGACGCGGCCGTCGGGGTTGGCGCTGAGGGTGAAGTAGACGCGGTGGCGGCGCAGGAACGTCGACGCGGACGGGGTGAGCGCGAGGTCCTCGATGACGCGCAGGGCGCCGTCGGTGCCCTCCCACTCGTCGCCGTGGATGTTGGCGTTGACCCAGACGGGCGCCTTGTAGGCGGTGCGCAGGAAGATGTCGCGGCGGGCGGCGACGGGGTCGTTCTCGATCTTCTCGCGCCACGCGTCCTGGCGGCGGGTCTCGGCGGGGGTCTCGGGCGCGGTGAGGGTGACGAGGTAGAGGTCGCGGCCCGCGGTGGACTGGCCGACGACCTCGACGGAGACCCGGTCGCTGCGGCGCTGGAGGTCGTTGAGGCGGGGCGCGAGGGAGTGGTAGGGGGCGAGGCCGAGCTTGAGGGCCTTGTCGGTGGGGTCCTCGGGGTAGGCGCGGAGCTGGGTGCGGCGCGGGTAGCCGGGGTTGGCGTCGGGCCAGTTGTCGCCGCGCGCGGTGGTCGCGGTGAGCGGCGCGTCGGTGGCGGCGACCTGGTTGCGCTCGGGGCCGTTGCCGGGTTCGCGCCCGGTTCCGGTGGCCGGGGCGGCGGTCGCGGGTGTGAGCAGCGTGGTCGGCAGCAGTGCGGTCAGCAGCAGTGCGGCGAGCAGGGTCGAGCGCACCGGTCACCCTCCGATCACCGGGGAACCCGGGAGGGGTTCGCTCCCTCCTGACTAGTGGGCGGGCCGGTCCCGGGTCAACCGGTCGACCGGGGGGAGCCGGGGCCGCCGGGTGGTGGTCAGCCGGACCCGAGGCAGACGAACGGCCTGCGCAGCGGGTCGACGGCGACGGCGTCGGCGAGGGCCACGGCGGGTCGGGCGCCGGCGGCGAGGTGGCGGTGGAAGTCGGCCATGGCGGCGGCCGAGGGGTGGTCGCCGACGCGGCTGGAGGCGGCGATGACGGTGCGGGTGCCGCCGGCGAGGAGGGCGCCGGCGAAGCCGAGGGGTTCGTCGCCGGGGCGGACGCGGTTGAGGGCGAGTTCGCACGCGGCGAGGACGACGCGGTGCGGTGGGTGGCGGACGCGGCCGACCTCGTGGGCGAACAGGGCGCCGTCGACGAGTTCGAGGCGGGAGAACAGGGCGTTCTCGGGTTCGTGCTCGCCGTGGGCGGCGATGTGGGCGAGGTGGACGCCGTCGAGGGCGTCGAGGACGGCGGTGACGCGGGCGTCGGCGACGCCGAGGACGGTGGCGTCGCCGTGGTAGCCGGCGAGGTTGTCGATCTCGCCCTGGGCGGCTTGCAGGCCGGGGCCGCTGACGAGCAGGACGCCGTCGGCGGCGGGGCGGTCCTCGCGGGTGGCGGACACCCAGGCGGTGGCGGACGGCACGGCGGTGGTGGGCCGGTTCGCGCAGGTCGGGAGGACGCCCCAGGGGACGACGTAGAGGGCGCCGGTGGGCACGACGACGAGTTCGCGGTCGCCGAGGAGGGCCGCGAGGGGGCGCAGGAGGAGCTGGTCGAGCTTGTCGGCCTCGCGGCGCGCGGAGGCGGCGATGACGTCCAGCAGGGGTGGTGCCAGGTGGTCGGGGGCGAGGGCGTTGAGGTCGGCGTGGAGGCGGCGGGCGCCTTCGGTGGCGGCGGCGGCGGAGCCGAGGCGCACCATGCGGACGCGGTCGTCGACGAGGACGACGGCGAGGAGTTCGTCGCCGCTGACGGCGTAGCTGACGAGGGCGCGGCCGGCGAGGCGGGCGAGGACCTCGTCGGGGGTGACGACGGGGCGGGGCGTGCCCCAGGGGTGGGCGGCGCTCCAGCCGAGGCGGGAGGCGGCGCGCTGGCTCGTCCGGAGGCGGGTCTCCAGTTCGGCGGTGGGCAGGCCGTCGAGGCGGGCGCGGAGCAGGACGCGGCTGAGCCTGCGGACCTCGGTGATCCGCTCGCCGAGTTCGCTGTCCACGGTGGACTCGGCGGGGTCGTAGCGGTAGAGCTGGGCGCGGGTGCGTTCGAGCCAGGTGAACAGGCGCTTGGCGTTGGCGGCCGGGTCGCGGCCGCGCAGCACCAGCCCGATGGCGAGTTCGCCCAGTTCGCGGCCGTGGACGGCGGTGCCGGAGACGAGTTCGAGGCCGCCGAGGCGGTCGCGCACGCGGCCGAGTTCGGCGAGGCCGGCCTTGGCCTGGGCGAGGGCGACGCGGTGGTTGCCGCGGGCGAGGGCGAGTTCGGCGCGGCAGAGCCGCAGCACCATGCGGTGGTCGATGGGGGCGGGGCGGCGGGCCTTGGGGACGCGGCGCAGCAGGTCGGCGGCGCGGTCGGGGTTGGCGCGGCGGATCTCCAGGCGGGCGGCGAGGACGAGGGCGAACGCGGCCTGGTCGGGGAGCTTGAGGTCGGCGAGTTCGGCGGACAGCGCCTCGGCGCGGGCCACGACGGCGGCCCCGGGGCGGGGCGGGGTGCCGGCCGCGTCGCGGGGGCGGGCGGCGAGGGGGCGGGTGGCGAGGGGGCGGGCGCCGAGGAGGCGCTGGGCGTCGACGCGCAGGGCGATGAGGCCGGCGACGGCGGCCCACGCGGGGCTGCCCCGGCGGGCGAGCTTGCGCTGCGCGGAACCGGCCGTGCGCTTGGCGAGCAGGAGGTCGCCGTCCTGGAGGGCGGCGGCGGCGCGGAACAGCTCGGCTTCGGCGACGTCCTGGCCGGTGCGCTGGCGGCGCAGCTCGGGCAGCACCTCGTCGAGGAGCCGGCCGGCCTCGTCGGCGAGGCCGACGCTGATCATGGCCTCGGCCTGGTCGATGCGCAGGCGCAGCAGCAGGCCGGGTTCGAGTTCCTGGAACGCCCGGTTGGCCTCGTGGTAGTACCGGAGGGCGGCGGGGATGTCGCCGGCGCGCTGCACGGTGTTGCCGAGCGCGTGCTTGGCGATGGCCGCGCGCAGCGGCAGGTCGTGGGCCTCGGCGAGGGCGACGACGCGGTCGAGGTCGCGGACGGCCCGGTCGTGGTGGTGGACCTCGCCGTGGGCGTTGCCGCGGTTGGACAGGGCGAGGGCGAGGAGGTTGACCGCGTCGGGGTCGGGTGCGCGCCGGATCGCCGCGTCGAGCAGGTCGACCACGACGTCGAGGCTGGCGATGCCCTCGTCGATGCGGCCCACCCGGCACAGCAGGGCGGACCGGTTGAGGTTCGCGGTGGTGGCGAGGCGGGCGCGCAGCACGTCGTCGCGCAGCTCCGCGAGTTCGCGGTCGACGGCGGCGAACTGGGTGAGGCCGTCCTCGACGTTGCCGGTCTCGCCGAGGCAGAAGGCGAGGAGGCTGAGGAGCCGGATGCGGACCTCGTGGCGTTCCTGGGGGTCGACGCCGGGGGTCTCCAGCAGTTCCAGGCCGCGCCGCATCTGCCGGATGGCGGCGGGGTGCCGGTCGGCGGTCGCGGCGTCGAGTGCGCTGTCGCGCAGTTCCCGGGCGAGGGCGACGGCCCGAGCGGGTTTCGGCGCAGGCACGGTCATATCAGATCACAGCCGGTGCGGGGGTGCCGCCGACTCGGGGTCGGCGGCACCGCCGCGCGTCACCGGGCGATCGTCAGACGGCGGCCGCCGGCTCGCTCCCGGGCTTGTAGGGGCCGCCGTTGGGCGTCGGCAGCGGTTCGCCGCCGGGCTTGTAGGGGCCACCGGTGGGCACGGGCAGCGCGCCACCGCCGCCGGAGCCGGCCTCGGGCACCACCAGGTCGGTGGTCCCGGCGACCAGGTCGTCCTCGATCGCGTCGATCTCCGCGACGAGCTTCGGGTCGGTTCCAGCCATGACGTCGTCCTCCCCTAACAACGGGCCCGTCCAGGCTTGTGCGCGACGGGCGGTCCAGTCCGGTGGCGACCTCCCCGACCGCCTCCCGAACGGGCCCAAGCCTTACACAGATGGACGCAGCCACGAGGAGAAATTTCACTATGAGCTACCAAGATCACGTTCAGCGCCGCGTTGACCAGCAGCAGCATGGTCAATTGAGCTTTGTTACCACTCGAACGGACGAATGCCTTCACAGGCTGCATCCACTGTGGGTCCGCAATAGTGTGGACACCCGCCCCGGCAACGGCCCCCGGGAACGACCCCCGGGAACGACGAGGGGGGCGGCACCCGCGGGCACCGCCCCCACCCGGTCGCACGACCTACGAGCAGCGGGCGATCACGAGCTCCCGCACGCGCTTGGCGTCCGCCTGGCCCTTCGTCGCCTTCATCACCGCGCCGACGATCGCACCGGCCGCGGCGACCTTGCCGTCGCGGATCTTCGCCGCCACGTCCGGCTGCGCGGCCAGCGCCTCGTCGACCGCCTTCTCCAGCGCGGAGTCGTCGGACACGACCTTCAGGCCGCGCGCCTCGACGACCGCGTCCGGCTCGCCCTCGCCGTCGAGCACACCGGTGACGACCTCGCGGGCCATCTTGTTGGTCAGCTCACCGGAGTTGACCAGCGCCACGACCCGCGCCACCTGCGCCGGCGTGATGGCCAGCCCGGACAGCTCCACGCCCCGGTTGTTGGCCTCCTTGGTCAGGTAGGCCACCCACCACGACCGCGCCTCGGCGGGCGTCGCGCCCGCGTCCACCGTCGCCGCCACCAGGTCCACCGCACCGGAGTTGACCAGGTCGCGCAGTTCGGCATCGGTCAGCGACCACTCCTGCTGGACGCGCTTGCGGCGCTCCCACGGCAGCTCCGGCAGCGTCCCGCGCAGCTCGTCGACCCACTCGCGCGACGGCGCGACCGGCACCAGGTCGGGTTCCGGGAAGTACCGGTAGTCCTCCGCGGTCTCCTTCTTGCGCCCCGGGGAGGTGCTGCCCGTGGACTCGTCGAAGTGGCGGGTCTCCTGGGTGACCGAGCCGCCGTTCGCGAGCACCGCCGCCTGGCGGGTCATCTCGAACCGCACGGCCCGCTCGACGCTGCGCAGCGAGTTCACGTTCTTCGTCTCGGTGCGCGTGCCCAGCTCGCCCGTGGTCTTCGGCGAGAGCGACACGTTCGCGTCGCAGCGCAGCGAGCCCTGGTCCATCCGGACGTCCGACACGTCGAGCGCCTTGAGCAGGTCGCGCAGCGCCGTCACGTAGGCGCGCGCCACCTCGGGGGCCCGCTCGCCGGTGCCCGGGATCATCTTGGTGACGATCTCGATCAGCGGCACGCCCGCGCGGTTGTAGTCGAGCAGCGAGTGCTCGGCGCCGTGGATGCGCCCGGTCGCGCCGCCCACGTGCAGCGACTTGCCGGTGTCCTCCTCCATGTGCGCGCGCTCGATCTCGACCCGCACGACCTCGCCGTCGTCCAGCGTCACGTCGAGCCAGCCGTTGAACGCGATCGGCTCGTCGTACTGCGAGGTCTGGAAGTTCTTCGGCATGTCCGGGTAGAAGTAGTTCTTCCGGGCGAACCGGCACCACTCGGCGATCTCGCAGTTCAGCGCGAGGCCGATGCGGATGGCCGACTCGATCGCGGTGGCGTTGACCACCGGCAGCGCGCCGGGCAGGCCCAGGCACACCGGGCACACGTTCGTGTTGGGTTCGCCGCCGAACGCGTTGGCGCACCCGCAGAACATCTTGGTGTTGGTGTGCAGCTCGACGTGCACCTCCAACCCCAGCACCGGGTCGTAGCGCTCGACGACCTCGGCGTAGTCCATCAGCTCGTCCACCGACGTCATGACTTCCCGCCCTTCCGCAGCCCGCGCGCGGCCAGCGCCGCACCGGTGATGGCCACCAGGATGCTCGCCGCCGCGTTGGCCAGGGCCAGCTTGTCGCCCTTGCCGCGGGCCGACTTCAACGTGGAGAACGCGCTGGTCGCGGCACCGGCGGCGCCCACCAGCGACAGGATCACGCGCGCCTTCTTCACCGGGCCACCGCCAGGTCCGGCACGCCCAGGACCAGCGCCGACCCGGCCGCCGCGTCCCGCGCCGCCTCGTAGGCCGCCGCCACCCGGTACATGCGGTGGTCCTGGAGCGCCGGGGCCATGATCTGCAGCCCCACCGGCAGGCCGTCCTCGTCGGACAGTCCACTGGGGAGGCTCATGGCCGCGTTGCCCGCCAGGTTGGCGGGGATCGTGCACAGGTCGGCCTTGTACATGGCCATCGGGTCGCCGGTGCGCTCGCCGATCGGGAACGCCGTGGTCGGCGTGGTCGGCGACACCAGCACGTCGACGGTCGCGAACGCCGCGTCGAAGTCCCGCGAGATCAGGGTGCGCACCTTCTGCGCCGACCCGTAGTAGGCGTCGTAGTAGCCCGACGACAGCGCGTACGTGCCGATCATGATGCGGCGCTTGACCTCGGGGCCGAACCCGGCCTCGCGGGTCAGCGACATGACCTCCTCGGCGCTGCGGGTGCCGTCGTCGCCCACCCGGATGCCGTAGCGCATCGCGTCGAAGCGGGCCAGGTTGGACGACGCCTCGCTGGGCGCGATCAGGTAGTACGCGGGCAGCGCGTAGTCGAAGCTCGGGCAGGAGACCTCGACGACCTCCGCGCCGAGCTGCTTGAGCTGCGCCACGGCCGCCTCGAAGCTGCGCAGCACGCCCGGCTGGTAGCCGTCGCCGGAGAACTGGGTGACCACGCCGACGCGCACGCCGGACAGGTCGCCGTTCGCGCCCTCGCGGGCCGCCGCCACCACGGGCGGGACGGGCGCGGCGATCGAGGTGGAGTCCAGCGGGTCGTGGCCCGCGATGACCTCGTGCAGCAGGGCCGCGTCGAGCACCGTGCGGGCGCACGGGCCGGCCTGGTCCAGCGACGAGGAGAACGCCACCAGGCCGTAGCGCGACACGCCGCCGTAGGTGGGCTTCACGCCGACCGTGCCGGTGACCGCGCCGGGCTGGCGGATCGAGCCGCCGGTGTCGGTGCCGATCGACAGCGGGGCCTCGAACGCGGCCAGCGCCGCCGCCGAGCCGCCGCCGGACCCGCCGGGGATGCGGTCCAGGTCCCACGGGTTGCGGGTGGGCCCGTAGGCGGAGTTCTCGGTGGAGGAGCCCATCGCGAACTCGTCCATGTTGGTCTTGCCGAGGACCACCACGCCCGCCTCCTTGAGGCGGCGGGTGACCGTGGCGTCGTAGGGCGGCAGCCACCCTTCGAGCATCTTGGAGCCGACCGTGGTGGGCACGCCCTCGGTGGTGAACACGTCCTTGAGCGCCACCGGCACGCCGGCCAGCGGCCCCACGGCCTCGCCGGCGGCGACGGCGTCGTCCACCTTCTTCGCGGCGGCCAGCGCGCCCCCGGTGTCGACGTGCAGGAACGCGTGCACCGCGCCGTCGACCTCGGCGATCCGGTCGAGGTGGGCCTGCGCGACCTCGACCGCGGAGACCTCGCGGCTCGCGATCCTCGCGGCCAGCTCGGCCGCGGTGCTGCGGATCAAGTCCTTGCTCATGCTTCCTCACCCAGGATTCGAGGAACGCGGAAGCGGCCTTCCTCGGCGGCGGGGGCGCCCGCGAGCGCCTGCTGCTGACCGAGGCTGGGACGCACCACGTCCTCGCGGAACACGTTGGTCAGCGGGACGGCGTGCGACGTGGGCGGGATGTCCGCGGTGGCGATGTCGCCGACCGTGGCAACCGACTGGAGGATCACGTCCAACTGGCCCGCGAACAGGTCGAGCTCGTCGTCGGTGACGGCGAGCCTCGCCAGTCGGGCCAGGTGCGCGACCTCGTCGCGGGAGATGCTCGGCACCTCGTCAACCCCCGGGGGTCTGGTTTTATGGTTTTTGGACCCACCGAGTCTATGGGCTGGTCAGGGGGACCTCGTACCGGGTTGCGCGCCCGCGCGCGCGGGGGTGCGCGATTTTACCGGTGCGCAACGCGGCCGGGAGGTCGGAAAGCGAAGCTGCGTCTGCGAGAATCACCGGTCGGCAAGTCCCACCACCTGCTCTTGGAGGCGTGCACCGTGTCCTTCCTGATCCGGGTCCAGCTCCCGGACCGTCCCGGCACACTGGGCGCGGTCGCCACCGCGCTCGGCGAGATCGGGGCCGACATACTGAGCGTGGACGTGGTGGAGCGCGGGGCGGGCCTGGCCATCGACGACCTGGTGGTCGAGCTGCCCTCGGGCCGGTTGCCGGACGTGCTGATCACGGCGGCCGAGTCGATCGAGGGCGTCGAGGTGGACGCGGTGCGGCCGTACGCGGGTGTGCTGGACACCCACCGCGAGCTGGAGCTGGTCGAGGAGGTCGCCGAGGACCCCAAGCACGGGCTGGAGGTCTTCACCGAGGGCGTCCCGAAGATCATCCGGGCGGGCTGGGCCGTCGTCGTGTCGTGGGACGGGCGGAAGGTGCACCGGCTGACCTCGTCGTCGGCCGCGCCGGAGACCCGCCTGGAGTCCCAGCCGTGGATGCCGCTGGCGCGGGCGACCGTGCTCGACGGCGACGACGACTGGGTGCCCGAGACGTGGCGCGAGCTGGGCACCGAGCTGGCCGCGACGCCGCTGGGCAAGCCGGACCGCGTGCTGCTGGTCGGCCGGCCGGGCGGTCCGATGTTCCGCGCGGCCGAGGTGGCGCGGCTGGCGCACCTGGCGGGCATCGTGTCCGTCGTGCTGCCGGACTGAACCCCGGCTAGTCCTCCCCGCCGGTCACGGCGACCGCGACGCCGAGGCCGATCATCGTCGCCCCGCCGACGCCGCCGACCGCCGCGAGCCGGCGCGGCGAACGGGCGAACCAGGTCCGCGCGGTGGCCGCGGCGAGGCCCCAGGCGCTGTCCGAGGCCACCGCGATGAGGTTGAACACCAGGCCGAGCAGCAGCACCTGCGCCACCACGTGCCCGCGTGCCGGGTCGACGAACTGCGGCAGCACGGCGGCGAAGAACACGATGGTCTTCGGGTTGGCCACGCCGACCGCGAACCCCTCCCACAGCGTGCGCAGGCCGCCGCGCGCGACGCCGCCACCGCCGCCACCGCCGCCGCCGGGGTCGGCCGTCAGCTCACCGCGCCGGCGCACCGCCTTCACGCCCAGGTGGACCAGGTAGGCGGCGCCGGCCAGCTTGAGCGCGGTGAACACGAGCGCCGAGCGCTCCACGACCGCGCCCACGCCGAACGCCACGGCCACCACCAGCAGGTACGCGCCCAGGGTGTTGCCGACGACGGTGACCAGCGCCGCCCGGCGGCCGTGCGCCAGCGCCCGGCCGATCACGAACAGCACGCTGGGCCCGGGGACCAGGATCAGCGCGAACGACAGGGCCGCGAAGGCCCACAACCGCTCGGTGGACACCATGCGCCCAGGCTAGGCACCCGGTCCAGGCAGTTTCAGCCGCGCGCCAGGGCCACCAGCTGCGCGTTCGTCAGGCCCGTCTCGCCGTCGCGGCCCAGCAGGGTGTCCTCCAGGCCGACGCGGGTGTCCAGGCCGCGGGCGAGCGCCAGGTCCAGCACCGGCCACGCGCTGTCGTCCTCGCCGTGCAGCAGCACGGGCGCGCCGAGCGGCGCGAGCAGGTCGAGCAGGCGTTCGGCGTCCCCGGTCGTCCCCTCCGGCCGCACCTCGGCCAGCACGCGGACCGTGCCCGGCGGGAGGCCCGCGTCGAGCAGGGTGCGCGCCGCGGCCTCGTGGAACACGCCCAGCTCGATCCCGACGCCCGCCTCGCGCAGGGCCGCGGCGCACCCCCGCCAGCCCTCCTCGTGGACGTTGACCGACGCCACGTCCGGCCGGCCCGCCGCGAGGCCCGCCCAGCCGCGCAGCAGCTCGGCCCGCCGCACCGGGTCCGGCACGACCCACGCGCCCGTCGTCACGCCGATCTCCGCGCCCGGCACGGCGGCGCGCACCACCGCCACCGCCGTGGCGACCTCCGGTCCGGCCAGGACCTCCAGCCCCACCACGTCACGGGGGTGGAGGTGGAACGCCGACACCCCCAGCTCGGCGCACGCCGCGGCGTCCGCGGCCAGCTGCTGCGGGGTGATCGGCAGGTTCGGGTGGTCGCCCGGCACGCGGGCGCCGTTCAGACATGCCTGGAGCACGGAGCCCACTCAACCGCACGGTGTTGGATACCGCCATGCAGACGCTCACCCCGGCCCTGCTCCGACACCACGCGGGCGCCAAGTCCTACTGGCGCGGGTTGACCTACCGGGACGCCGTGGTGGAGCTGGTCGTGCGCTCGCGGCACGTGGACGCGACCGTCGTCGGCGCCGACACCTACCGGGTGTCGCTGGCCTGGGAGGGCACCCACCTGGCGGGCGACTGCTCGTGCCCGTACGGGGCGCAGGGGTTCTTCTGCAAGCACTGCGTCGCGGTCGGCCTGGTGCTGCTCGACCGGGGCCTCACCGTGCCGCCGCCCGACGCGGAGGACGCGGAGCTGCGCGCCCGGCTGGGCGAGCTGGACCACGCCGAGCTGGTCGAGCTGCTCTACGAGCGGGCGAGCGCCGACCGGGCGCTGCGCGACGCCGTCATGCGAGTTCGAGGCTGAACGCGCAGGCCACGACGTCCACGCCGGGCACCGGCAGCCAGTCGCGCTCGGGCAGCCGCCGGAACCCCAGCCGCCGGTAGAGGCGGTGCGCGGTGAGCATGTGCTCGGAGCTGCTCATCACCAGCCGCCGCGCGCCCAGCTCCCGGGCCCGCGCGACGACCGCCAGCACCAGGGCCTCGCCGACGCCGCGCCCGCGCGCCCCCGGGCTCACCGCGAGCATCCGGAACTCGACCTCGCCCGGCCGGCTGACCTCGGCGTACGGCGTGCCCGGCCGCACCACGGTCACCGTGCCCAGCACCGTGTCCTCCACGTCCACCGCCACCAGCAGCTCCGCCTGCGCGGCCCGCGACCGCGCGTCGACCAGCACGTCGGCGTACCCGCCGGTGTGGCTGTCGATGTGGCGGTCGGCCCGGTAGGCGGCCACCGTGACCGCACCGGCCGCCGCCCACTCGTCTTCCCTCGCGGGCCTCACCACGACGTCGGCCATCTGGCACCCCTCCACCTCGGCGACTCCCGATTCCCGATTCCCGATTCCCACCCCCAGACAACTGCGCGGGTGGTGGTGCGATCAAGGTCCGGCGGCGATGTCACCCGTTGCCGCCCGCAAGACTGCGGAGCGCGTTAACCGGTTGCCGCACCCCGGGTCGGCCTGGTTGCGTGGTCGGGGTCCCGATCCCCCGAGCGAGGAGACGCGTCGTGCGAGCTGTCACGCCCTTCCGGAAGGTCCTGAACACCTGCCAAGAGGACGTGACACCTGGTGCGAACGCTCAACCTGGGCATCCTGGCCCACGTCGACGCCGGTAAGACGAGCCTGACCGAACGGCTGCTGCACACCGTCGGCGTCATCGACGTGCTCGGCAGCGTCGATGGCGGCAGCACGCGGACCGACACGCTCGACCTGGAGCGGCAGCGCGGCATCACCATCAAGTCCGCGGTGGTGTCGTTCGAGGTCGCGGGCACGACGGTCAACCTGGTCGACACCCCCGGCCACCCGGACTTCATCGCCGAGGTGGAGCGGGTGCTCGGCGTGCTCGACGGCGCGGTGCTGGTCGTGTCGGCCGTCGAGGGCGTGCAGGCGCAGACCCGCGTGCTGGCGCGGGCGCTGCGGCGGCTGCGCATCCCGACGCTCGTGTTCGTGAACAAGGTCGACCGGGGCGGCGCGCGGCCGGAGGCGGTGCTGCGCGACCTGGCGGCGGTGCTCGCGCCCGCCGTGGTCGGCACCGGGCGGGTGCTCGGCGCGGGCACGCGGTCGGCGTCGGTCGTGCCGGGGCTCGCCGACGACGCCGCCGAGGTGCTGGCCGACGGCGACGACGCGCTGCTCGCCGCCTACGTCCGCGGCGACCTGCCGGACCTGCGGCCGGCGCTGGCCGAGCAGACCCGGCGGTGCGCCGCGCACCCGGTGTTCTTCGGGTCCGCGATCACCGGCGCGGGCGTGCCCGACCTCGTGCGGGGGCTGGTCGAGCTGCTGCCGGCGGCGTCCGGCGACCCGTCCGCGCCGCTGTCGGCGCTGGTGTTCAAGGTCGAGCGCGGGCACGCCGGCGAGCGGGTCGCCCACCTGCGGCTGTTCGGCGGCGTCCTGCGGGTGCGCGACCGGGTGCCGGTGGCGGGCGTCGGGCGGAAGGTCACCGGTATCGCCGCGTTCGCGCACGGCGACGCGGTGCGCGCCGACGCGGTGTCCGCCGGGCAGGTGGCCCGGGTGTGGGGGCTGGGCGGGGTCCGCGTCGGCGACGCCGTCGGCGCGCGGCCACCGGTGGTCGTGCACCGGTTCGCGCCGCCGACGCTGGAGACCGTCGTGGTGCCGGCCCGCGCGGCCGACCGGCCCGCCCTGCACGCGGCGCTGGCGCGGCTCGCCGAGCAGGACCCGCTGATCGACCTGCGGCAGGACGACGTGCGGCGGGAGATCCGGCTGTCGCTGTACGGCGAGGTGCAGAAGGAGGTCGTGCAGGCCACCCTCGCCGCCTCGCACGGCCTGGACGTGGCGTTCCGCGAGACCACCACCGTCTGCCTGGAGCGGCCGGTCGGGGTCGGCGAGGCGGTGGAGGTCGGGCAGCAGGGCGACAACCCGTTCCTGGCCACGGTCGGGTTGCGCGTCGAACCCGGTGACGGCGTCGCGTTCGCGCTGGGCGTGGAGCTGGGGTCGATGCCGTTCGCGTTCTTCAGGGCCGTCGAGGAGACCGTGCGCGAGACCCTCGCCGAAGGGCTGCGCGGCTGGCGGGTGGACGACTGCGCGGTGACCGTGACGCGCGCCGGCTACTGGCCCCGGCAGTCGCACGCGCACGCCACGTTCGACAAGTCCATGTCCAGCACGGCGGGCGACTTCCGGCTGCTGACCCCGCTGGTGCTGATCGAGGCGCTGCGGCGGGCCGGCACCGCGGTGCACGAGCCGGTGCACCGGTTCGCGCTGGAGGTCCCGACCGACGTGCTGGGCGTGCTGCTGCCCGCGCTGGCGAGGCTGCGCGCCGTGCCGCTGGACACCCGGCCGGGCGGGCGGACGACCGTGCTGGAGGGCGACGTGCCCGTCGCGTCCGTGCACGCCCTCCAGCGGCGGCTGCCGTCGCTCACCCGCGGCGAGGGCGTGCTGGAGACCTGGTTCTCGCACCACTCCCCCGTGGTCGGGGAGCCGCCGGCGCGGGCGCGCACCGACCACGACCCGCTCAACCGCGAGGAGTACCTGCTGCGCGTGACGCGGCGGACCGACTGACCACGCCTCCGCCTACGAACCGGCCTGATCCCCCTCGGCGGGGCTTTCGCCGGCCGGTTCCCCGGCAGGGCTCTCCTCTGCGGAGGGCTCCTCTGCGGGGGGCTCCTCGACAACGGCCACGGCCGCCGCGGCTTCCGGGCCCTGCTCCAGCAGGACCCGGAAGCCCGCCTCGTCCAGCACGGGCACCTTCAGCTGCGCGGCCTTCTCGGCCTTCGACCCCGGCGACTCGCCGACCACCACGAACGCCGTCTTCTTCGACACCGACCCCGCCGCCTTGCCGCCGCGCGACAGGACCGCCTCCTTGGCCTCGTCCCGCGAGAACCCGTCCAGCGAGCCGGTGACCACGATCGACAGGCCCTCCAGGGTGCGCGGGACCGACGCGTCGCGCTCCTCGGCCAGCCGCACGCCCGCCGCGCGCCACTTCGCCACGACCTCCTGCCGCCACGGGGTGTCGACCCACTCGCGGACGGCGGCGGCGATGGTCGGGCCGACGCCCTCGGCCGCCGCCAGCTCCTCCTCCGACGCCGACGTGATGCGGTCGAGCGAGCCGAACTCGCGGGCCAGCGCCCGCGCCGCCGTCGGGCCCACGTGGCGGATCGACAGCGCCACCAGCACCCTCCACAGGGGACGCTCCTTGACCGCCTCCAGGTTGTCCAGCAGCTTGTGCGCGTTGGTGGTCAGCCCGCCGTGGACGGTCCGGAAGAGGCCGACCTCCAGCAGCCGGTCCGCGTCCAGCGAGAACAGGTCGCCCTCGTCGCCGTAGACCGGCGAGTCGACCAGGGCCGCCGCGGCCTCGTAGCCCAGCACCTCGATGTCGAGCGCCGACCGGGACGCCAGGTAGGCCAGGCGCTCCCGCAGCTGCCCCGGGCAGCCCGCCGCGTTGGGGCAGCGGATGTCGACGTCGCCCTCCTTCATGGGGCGCAGCAGGTGGCCGCACTCCGGGCAGGACACCGGCATCACGAACTCGCGGGCGTCGGCGGGGCGGGCGTCGACCACCGGGCCCAGCACCTCGGGGATCACGTCGCCGGCCTTGCGGATGACGATGCGGTCGCCGATCAGCACGCCCTTGCGGCGGACCTCGCTCGCGTTGTGCAGGGTGGCGCGGGCGACGGTGGACCCGGCGACCTTCACCGGCTCCATCACCGCGTACGGCGTGACCCGGCCGGTGCGCCCCACCTGCACCTTGATGTCGAGCAGCGTGGTGGTGGCCTCCTCCGGCGGGTACTTGAACGCGATGGCCCAGCGCGGCGCGCGGGACGTGCTGCCCAGGCGGCGCTGCAGCGACACCTCGTCGACCTTGACGACCACGCCGTCGATCTCGTGCTCGGCGTCGTGCCGGTGCGCGCCCCAGTGCTCGACGTGCCCGGCGACGTCCTCGAACGCGGTCAGCACCTTCGTGTGCGGTGACACCGGCAGGCCCCACGCGCGCAGCGCCTCGTAGGCGGCGGACTGGCGGGTCAGCTCGAAGCCCTCCCGCTTGCCGAGGCCGTGGCAGATCAGCCGCAGCCGGCGGGACGCGGTGACCTTCGGGTCCTTCTGCCGCAACGAGCCCGCCGCCGTGTTGCGGGGGTTGGCGAACGGCGGCTTGCCCGCCTCCACGAGCCGGGCGTTGAGCTCCAGGAAGTCCTCCACGGCGAAGAACACCTCGCCGCGCACCTCCACCAGCTCGGGCACCGGGTGCTCGTCGGTGCCGGTCAGCACCTCGGGCACGTCGTCCAGCGTGCGCACGTTGAGCGTCACGTCCTCGCCGGTGCGCCCGTCGCCGCGGGTGAGGGCGCGGACCAGCCGGCCCTTCTCGTAGAGCAGGTTGACCGCCAGGCCGTCGATCTTCAGCTCGCACAGGTAGTGGACGCCCGTGCCGACCTCCTTCTCGACCCGTTCGAACCACGCGCGCAGCTCGTCGGGCGAGAACGCGTTGTCCAGGCTGAGCATCCGCTCCAGGTGGTCCACCGCCCGGAACTCGGTCGAGAACGTGCCGCCGACCCGCTGGGTGGGCGAGTCGGGGGTGGCCAGGCCGGGGTGCGCCCGCTCCATGGCCTCCAGCTCGCGCAGCAGCGCGTCGAACTCACCGTCACCGACCGTCGGCGAGTCCTTCACGTAGTAGTTGAACTGGTGCCCGCGCACCACCTCCGCCAGGGCGGCGTGGGCCTCCCGCGCGGCGGCGGGCACGTCCTCCACGCCCTCGGCGGGCGGTTGGGTCTCGTTCACCGGGTCGCTGCTGGTCACAGCATGATCCTAGTCAAGGGGCCCGACATTTTCGCCGCTGTCCCCGGCCATCCCCCGAACCAGTTCGCGCAGTTCCAGCAGACCGATCGTGCCCTCCGGTTCGGCTGACGCGGTCTCCACCCGACCGAGTCGTTCGCCCGCCAGTCGCTCACCCAGGGTGACGTCCAGGGGGAGGAACGTCATGGTCCGCCGGGCCGCGTCGTCCAGCGCGGCGAACTCCGGGTGGTACACGGCGACGTCCACGAGCCCGTCCGCGACCTGGGCGACGACCCGCACGTCGGCGAGCGCGATCCGCCGCGCGCCCAGGTTGACCGTCACCCTGGTCGGGTCCGGCACGGGCGGCACCGAGTCGTGGTACTCCCAGATCATGTCCCCGGCGGGCGCGGCGGCCATCCAGGCGTCGGTCCACGCCCGCAGCCTCGGGTCCTCCTGCCCGGTGAGGACCAGCGCGTAGATGGCGCGGTGCCCGCGTTCGAGGGAGAAGCGCAGGTCGGGGTGGACGGCGGCGACCAGGGCGCCGATCTCGTCCTCGACGCGGTGCGGCTCGCCGTCGCCGAGCGCCGCGCTGACCGCCGGCAGCAGCTCGAACCAGGCCGTCCAGAACGCGACCGCCGCCTCGTCCGGGTTGGGCAGGTGCGCGCGGGCTCCCCCGGCCTGGGGTCCGGGCACGTCGGGGCGTCGGCGGCGGAACCAGCTCATGGCCCCATTGAACTACGCCGGACCGCCACCGCGAGGAGTTCCGCGGCAGGTCCCACGAGCCGCCGCCCGCCCGGCCACACGGCCCGCAGCACGCGCCGCAGGTCCAGCCCGACCGGCACCTCCACCAGCCGCCCGTCGGCCAGGTCGACGCCCACCGCGAGCGCGCTGAGCACGGCCGGCGCGACCCCGGCGACCACCGCGCCGCGCACCGCCGTCGTCGACCCCAGCTCCAGCGCGGGCGGGCACGCGCCGGGCAGCGCGCGGTCGAGGGTGTCCCGGGTGCCCGACCCGCGTTCCCGCACCACCAGCGGCGTCGCGGCCAGCTCGGCGGCGGTCGGCCCGCGCCGCCGCCGCGCCCACGGGTGGCCGGGCGCGACGACCAGGGCCAGCCGGTCCACCGCGACCTTCCGGGTGGACAGCCCGGCCAGCGCGCCGGGCGCCTCGACGAACCCGACGTCGACCGCGCCGTCGCGGACCAGCCCGACGACGGTCTCCGAGTTCGTCACCCGCAGCCCCACCCGCAGGCCGGGCCGGGCGCGCCGCAGCTCGGCGATCCAGCCCGGCGCGAGGTGCTCGGCCACGGTCATGCTGGCCGCGACCCGCAGCTCCGCCTCGCGCGCCGACCGCAGCGCCTCCGCGCCCGCCAGCAGCCCGGCGACCTCGTCGAGCACGCGCCGCGCCCGTTCGCCGACCACCACGCCCGCCGGGGTGAGTGCGGAGCCGCGCCGGCCCCGGTCCACCAGCACCAGCCCCAGGGCGCGCTCCAGCGTGGCCAGGCGCTTGCTCGCCGACGGCTGCGCGACGCCGAGCCGTTCGGCGGCCCGGCCCAGGCTGCCCAGCTCGCCCACCAGCACCAGCAGGCGCAGCGAGTCCAGGTCCGGGGTCATAGCCCCAGGGTATGACCCCAGAGCGCGTTGCCGCCTACCGGCGAGGCCCGCGCGGGCGCACGGTGGACGGGTGCTGATCGCCGCGGTGGTGCTGGGTGTGCTGGTGGGCGGCCGGGTGCCCGACCTGACGACGTGGACCCGCCGGCTGCTGCGGACGGGCGTCGTCCTGCTCGGGTTCCAGCTGTCCGTGCCGGTGCTGGTGTCCCTCGGACCGGGCGTGCTGGTCGCGGTCGTGGTGACGGTCGGCGTCACGTTCTTCGGCACGCTGTGGCTGGGCAAGCGCTTGCGCCTGCCGCGCGGGCTGACCGTGCTGGTGGCGAGCGGCTTCTCGATCTGCGGCGCGTCGGCCATCGCCGCCGTGGAGGGCGTGGTGGAACGGGAGGACGAGCACGTGGCCGCGGGCGTCGCCCTGGTCACCCTCTACGGCAGCCTCGCGATGGTCGCGCTGCCGCTGCTCGGCGCGTCGGCGGAGTGGACCGGGCTGAGCGTGCACGAGGTGGCGCAGGTGGCCGCCGCCGCCCCCGCGGGCGGGCTGGCGACGGCCATGGCGGTCAAGCTCGCCCGGGTGGCGCTGCTCGCTCCGGTCGTGGCGTACCTGGGCGGGCGGCGCGGCGTGCCCGGGTTCCTGCTCGGGTTCGCCGCCGCCGCCCTGGCGGGCCCGCTCGTGCCCGCGCCCGTGCTGGACGTCGTCCGCACCGCCACGGCGGTCCTGCTCGCCGCCGCCCTGTTCGGCCTCGGCACGGCCGTCCGGCCGCGCGCCCTGCTGCGCCTCGGCCCGCGCCCGCTGCTGCTGGGCCTGCTGTCGACGCTGCTGGTGTGCGGGACGGGCTACCTGTCGCTGCGGGTGGTGTGAGCGCGCAGCAGGTCGGCGTTGAGCCGGGCGATCGTGGTCAGCGGGATGCCCTTGGGGCACACCGCCGTGCACTCGCCGGTGTTCGTGCAGCCGCCGAACCCGGCCGCGTCGTGCTCGGCCACCATGTCCCGCGCCCGCGACCACCGCTCCGGCTGCCCCTGCGGCAGCACGCCCAGGTGCGTCGCCTTGGCCGCCGTGAACAGCATCGCCGAGCCGTTCGGGCAGGCCGCCACGCACGCGCCGCACCCGATGCACGCCGCCGCCTCGAACGCGGTGTCCGCGTCCGGTTTCGGCACGGGCGTGGCGTGCGCGTCCGGCGCGGACCCGGTCGACACGCCGACGTACCCGCCGGCCGCGACGACCCGGTCGAGCGCCGACCGGTCCACCACCAGGTCCCGCACCACCGGGAACGGCCCGGCGCGCCACGGCTCCACGGTCACCACGTCGCCGTCGCGGAAGTGCCGCAGGTGCAGCTGGCACGCCGTCGTCGCCCGCTGCGGCCCGTGCGCCACGCCGTCGATCACCAGGCCGCACGCGCCGCAGATGCCCTCGCGGCAGTCGTGGTCGAACGCCACCGGCTCGCCGCCGCCCGTGATCAGCCGCTCGTTGAGCACGTCGAGCGCTTCGAGGAACGACATGTCCGGCGACAGCCCGTCCAGCTCGTAGTCCACCAGGCGGCCGGTGTCGTCCCGCTGCCGCCAGATCCTCAGGGTCAGCCTCACGCGTAGCTCCTGGTCGACGGGGTGACGTGCTCGAACACCAGTTCCTCCTTGTGCAGCACGGGTGGCGCGCCGACGCCCGTCCACTCCCAGGCGGCGACGTGGGCGAAGTTCGCGTCGTCGCGCAGCGCCTCGCCGTCCGGGGTCTGCGACTCGGTGCGGAAGTGGCCGCCGCACGACTCGGCGCGGTGCAGGGCGTCGACGCACATCAGCTCGGCCAGCTCGAAGAAGTCGGCCACCCGGCCCGCCTTCTCCAGCTCCTGGTTGAAGTCCGGGCCGCCGGGCACCTTCACGTCGCGCCAGAACTCCTCGCGCAGCTCCGGGATGCGCTCCAGGGCCTTGCGCAGCCCGGCCCCGTCGCGTTCCATGCCGCACTCGTCCCACATCAGCCGGCCCAGCTCGCGGTGGAACGACTCGGCGGTGCGCCGGCCGTCCGCGGCCAGCAGGGTCTTGAGCCTGCCGCGCACCTCGGACTCGGTGTCCGCGACCTCCCGGCGGCCCTCGACGGGCTCGAACGGCGCGTCGGCCAGGTAGTCGCCGATGACGCCGGGCAGCACGAAGTAGCCATCGGCCAGGCCCTGCATCAGGGCGCTCGCGCCCAGCCGGTTGGCGCCGTGGTCGGAGAAGTTCGCCTCGCCGATCACGTACAGGCCGGGGACGTTGGAGCGCAGGTCGTAGTCCACCCACAGGCCGCCCATCGTGTAGTGCACGGCCGGGTAGATGCGCATCGGCACCCGGTACGGGTCGTCGCCGGTGATGCGCTCGTACATCTCGAACAGGTTGCCGTAGCGCTGCTCGACGGCCCGCCGCCCGAGCCGGCCGATCGCGTCGGCGAAGTCGAGGTGCACGCCGCGCTTCTCGTCGGAGATGTTCTTGGCCGCCCGGGAGGCGATGTCGCGCGGCACGAGGTTGCCGAAGCTCGGGTACATCCGCTCCAGGAAGTAGTCGCGCTCGTCCTCCGGGACGTCGTTCGGCGCGCGCCGGTCGTGCGGGTCGCGCGGCACCCACACGCGGCCGTCGTTGCGCAGCGACTCGCTCATCAGGGTCAGCTTCGACTGGTGCTCGCCGCTGACCGGGATGCACGTGGGGTGGATCTGGGTGAAGCACGGGTTCGCGAACAGCGCGCCGCGCCGGTGCGCCCGCCAGATCGCCGTGGCGTTGCAGCCCTTGGCGTTGGTGGACAGGTGGAACACGTTGCCGTAGCCGCCGGTGGCGAGCACGACGGCGTCCGCGAAGTGCGTCGAGACCTCGCCGGTGACCAGGGACCTGACCACGACGCCGCGCGCCCGGCCGTCCACCACGACGAGGTCGAGCATCTCGGTGCGCGCGTGCACCTCCACCCGCCCGGCCGCGACCTGCCGCTCCAGCGCCTGGTAGGCGCCCAGCAGCAGCTGCTGCCCGGTCTGGCCGCGGGCGTAGAAGGTGCGCGAGACCTGCGCCCCGCCGAACGAGCGGGTGTCGAGCAGGCCGCCGTACTCGCGGGCGAACGGCACGCCCTGCGCCACGCACTGGTCGATGATCGCGGTGCTGATCTGGGCGAGCCGGTGCACGTTCGACTCGCGGGAGCGGAAGTCGCCGCCCTTGACGGTGTCGTGGAACAGCCGGTGCACGCTGTCGCCGTCGTTGCGGTAGTTCTTGGCCGCGTTGATGCCGCCCTGCGCGGCGATGCTGTGCGCCCGGCGCGGGCTGTCCTGGTAGCAGAACGACGTGACCCGGTAGCCGAGTTCGGCCAGGGTCGCGGCGGCGGACCCGCCGGCCAGGCCGGTGCCGACGACGATGACGTGCCGGTTGCGGCGGTTCGCCGGGTTGACCAGCCGCGCGGAGAAGCGGCGGCGGTCCCAGCGGGACTCGATCGGCCCGTCGGGGACGCGGTGGTCGGCGATCGGGGAACCCTCGGTGAAGTGCATGTCAGCCCACCAACCCGGTGATGACGGCGAACGGGACGGACAGGAAGCCGGCGCAGATCACCGCGGCCGCGCCGAGGCCGATCGCGCGCGACGTGGTGACGCCCAGCGTCTGCGCGGCGCTCCACACGCCGTGGCGGACGTGGAACCCCAGGGCGAGCACGGCGGCGGTGTAGGCCAGCACCACGTACCAGTGCCGGAAGTCCGCGACGACGTTGGCGTGGATCTCGCCGGGCACGCCGTGCGGGTTGAGCCACCCGGCGGTGAGGTCGAGCAGGTGGTAGACCACGAACAACGCGATCACCACCCCGCCCCAGCGCATGGTGCGCGCCGCGTAGCCGCCTTGCACGCGCCGCCGGTGCTCGTAGCGACCGCGTGCCCGCCGGGCGCGGGCGGTGAGCTGGTGGGCGGCGGTGAAGTGCAGCGCCACGGCGACGAGCAGCGCCACCCGCGTCGGCCACACCGCGCCGACCTCGCGCAGCCACCGGCCGTAGCCGTCGATCGCCGCCGGGCCGGCGAAGATCGTCAGGTTGCCGACCATGTGCGCGACGACGTACAGCAGCAGCACGGCGCCGGTGACCGCCATGACGGCCTTCTTGCCGACGGTGGTGCGGTAGAGCCGGATCGTGTCCACGCCCAGGACGGTAGGAACACGTGCGACGAGTCGTCCAATACATCGTGGAGTGCCTGACGATAGCCTGGCGCTATGACGTTGACGCAGCTCGCGTACTTCCTGGCAGTGGCCAGGACGCGGCACTTCACCCGCGCCGCCGAGGAGGTGCGTGTGGCGCAGCCCTCACTGTCCAAGCAGATCCGCGCCCTGGAGCGGGAGCTGGGGGCGGAGCTGTTCAGCCGCGCGCGGGGCAACATCGCGCTCACCCCGGCGGGCGAGGCGCTGCTGCCCGTCGCGAGCCGCATCCTGTCCGATGTGGACACCGCCGGGCTGGAGGTGGCGGAGCTGGTGGGGCTGCGGCGCGGCCGGGTGCGGGTCGGGGCGACGCCGAGCCTGTGCGGGAGCCTGCTCGCCGACGTCATCAAGCGCTTCCACGACGCCTACCCGGGCATCCGGGTCGTGGTCACCGAGGGCGGGTCGCGCGACCTGGTGGCGGCGCTGGAGGTCGGCGACCTGGACCTGGCGCTGGTCATCGTCTCGCCCGCGGACGCCGACCGGGCGCTGACCGTGGTGCCCGTGCTGCGGGAGGAGCTGGTGGTGGCGTCCGCCGAACCGCTGGGCGTGACCCGGATGCGGCTGACCGACCTGCGCGAGCACCCGCTGGTGATGTTCCGCGCGGGCTACGACCTGCGGGAGACGACGCTCGCCGCGTGCCGGCGGGCCGGGTTCGAGCCGTCGTTCGCCGTGGAGGGCGGGGAGATGGACGCCGTGCTGCGGTTCGTGGAGGTGGGGCTGGGGGTGGCGATCGTGCCGTCCACGGTGCTGGCCACGCGGTCCCTGCACGCCACGCCGCTCGCGCCCGGCACCACCCGCACGGTGGCGCTGGCGCACCGCACGGACGTGGCGCCGACGTCGGCCGGCCGGGCGTTCCGCGACGTCCTGCTCGGGTTCCTGCGCGGGGCGGAAATGCCCTCGGGCGTGCACCTGATCGGGTCGTAGGCTGCGCGGCGTGCTGATCCGACGCGAGACCGCCGCCGACACCGACGCCGTCCGGGCCGTGACCGAAGCGGCATTCGCCGCCCGACCCGGCGGCGAGGCGTGGCTGGTCGGCGCGCTGCGCGAGGACGCGGGCTGGATACCCGCCCTGTCCCTGGTGGCCGAGGTGGACGGCGAGGTGGTGGGCCACGTGGTGTGCACGCGCGCCACCGTCGGCGACGCGCCCGCGCTGGGCCTGGGACCGCTGGGCGTGCGGCCGGACCACCAGCGCGCGGGCGTCGGCACGGCCCTCGTGCACACCGCCCTGGGCGTCGCCGAGGGCCTGGGCGAACCGGTCGTGGTGCTGCTCGGCGACCCGGCCTACTACTCCCGCTTCGGCTTCCGCCCCGCCGCCGACCTGGGCATCACCCCGCCCGTGCCGGAGTGGGCCCCGCACTTCCAGGTCCGCGCCCTGACCGCCTGGACGCCGTCGCTGCGCGGCCCGTTCCGCTACGCGGAGCCCTTCGACCGCCTCTGAGCGCGCCCGACCCGGCCGGTCACCACTCCTCGGGCGGCTCCACGAACGCCTTGCCCAGGTCGCGGGTCAGCGCCAGCGACCGGCGCACCCACGCCGCACCCGCCCCGGCGAGGCCGCACGTCGGCGTCGGCACGGCGTGCGTGCCGAGGATTTCGCGCGGGAAGCCGAGCCGGTCGACCAGGTCGAGCACGGGCCGCGCGACCTCCCTCAGCTTCCGCGGCGAGCCCGGGTCGGTGCTCGGCGTGACGCCCAGGAACAGCTGCGTCCCCTCCTCCCACGCCTCGCCGACCTCGTCCCACAGCGACTCGTCGAGCACCGTGACGTCGAACGAGACCGCCTTCGTGCCCGCACCGCGCAGTAGGGCGATGGGCGGGTTCGCGGCGCAGCAGTGCACGACCACGTCCGCCTCGATCCCCTCGACCACGCGCTGGAGCAGGTCGCGCGCCTCGGGCTCGGGGACGGCGGCGACCGTGCCGAGCTTGGACGGCGTCGGCAGCAGGCCGCGCAGCACGGCGGGCAGCGCCGGTTCGTCCAGCTGCACGAGGACCGCCGCGCCGGTGCGCTTCGCGACCTCGGCGACGTGCCGGTTCAGCCCCTCGGTGAGCGAGGCGGCGAACTCGCGCAGCGCGCCGCGGTCGGTGAGCACGCGGTGCCCGCGCGGCAGCTCGACGCTCGCCGCGAGCGTCCACGGCCCGGCGGCCTGCACCTTGACCAGGCGCGGCGGCGCCGGTTCGGCGGCCTCCTCGAACGCGTCGAGGTCGCGGCGCATCAGGTCCACCGCCCGCCGGTGGTCCCGGCCGGGGTGCGCGGCGGTCCGGTAGCCGGACGGGACCACCTCGACGGGCAGGTCGACCAGCAGCCCGGCGGTGCGGCCGATCATGTCCGCGCCGACGCCGCGCGCGGGGAGTTCGGGCAGGTGGGGAAGGTCGGGCAGCTCGCCGAGAACGATCCGCGAGGCTTCCAGCGGGTCGGTTCCGGGCAGCGAGCCGAGGCCGGTGGCGGTACCGGCGGTCCAGGGGAGGGCGTCCACCGGCACAGTCTCCCACCGACCGGTCGGCGGGCGCCCGTGCCGGAAGAGGTCTAGACCCATTGACGTGGTGGTACAGACCACATACGGTCACCTTGTCGGTGCCGACGGTCGCGGCGGCACCACCACGACCGTGGTGTGGGGACGTGCCGCGCCCCACGTCCTCACACCACTCCCCACCCGCCGTCGGTAGGGTGCGCCCGCATGGGCATCGACGTCGCCGCGGAGCTCTCCCTCGGGCTCGACGACCGGGACGACGCGTGGCGGTTCATCAGGTGGTACGCGGAGCACTTCGCGGCGCCGCTGGAGGACGGTGACGGCCACGCCGTCGAGGAGGCCGAGGAACGGCTCGGTGTGCGGCTGCCCGCGGCGGTGCGGGAGGCGTACGCGCTGTTCGGGCGGCGGGCGGACCTGACGAGCAACCAGGACGAGCTGCTCGCGCCGGACGAGCTGCTGCTGTCCGGCGACGTGCTGGTGTACCGGGCCGACCACCGGGCCCGCGCGCACTGGGGGTGGCGGTGCACGACCCCGACGACCCGCCGGTGCTCGTGCGCACCGACCCCGCCGGCGCCTGGGAGCCGTGGCTGGACCGGTTCTCGTGGGCCTG
The DNA here is from genome assembly GCF_052936295.1 of Saccharothrix sp. DSM 118769. NCBI lineage: Bacteria > Bacillati > Actinomycetota > Actinomycetes > Pseudonocardiales > Pseudonocardiaceae > Saccharothrix > Saccharothrix sp. DSM 118769. Next base: position 8,506,828 of record NZ_CP193627.1, read on the forward strand.
CGTGGAGCTCGTGCTGTCCGAGTCGCTGTTCCCGCGCGACGACATGACCGGCTGCCGCGAGGTGGACGAGGGCGAGCTGCCGCTGCTCGACCTGGCCTTCACCCGCATCCCCGTGCCCTCGCCGCCCGACACCCGCTGGTACGCGGGCGACGAGGTGGTGCTGCGCGTCCACCGCGACCGGGTCGCCCGGGTGCGGGGCGCCACGGCGGAGGCGGTGGACCGCGTGCTGGCGCTGTTCCCGGGCGACTGGACGCGCTGAGCGGCGGTCAGCCCAGCAGGACCAGCACGCCGATGCCGATCAGCACCACCGGCAGCACGACGTGGCCCCACCGGCCCGGGGCGCGCGCCACCGCGGGCCGGCCCGCGAAGAACAGCGCCGGCAGCACGGTGTCGTCGACGTTCGTCACCGCGAACAGGCCGGCGGCCCGCAGGATCTCCACCGGGAGACCCCGGGTGGCCGGGCCCCGCCCCGGACACGCCCGCGCTCAGGCCGAGCGGCGCAGCCCCAGCACCTGCAGGGCGATGAACGCGGCCACGGCCGCCGCCTGGGCCAGCACCAGGAACACCCCGAGCCCGGTGACCGGGAACCACCCGGCGAACGCCACCAGCAGGCTGCCCACCACCCACACCAGGTTGCCGACCACGACGACCGCGACCAGCGGCCGGACGGGTCGCACGCCGAGCAGGAAAACGCCGATCCCGTACACCACGAGGAAAACGCCGAGACCGATCACGAGGCCGCGCGGCAGCCCGTGGTCGACGTCGAGGAAAAGGGCCGACAGGCCCAGCGAGCCCGAGGCGACGCCGTCGAGCTTGAGCGCGAAGCGGAGCAGGCCGTCAGTGCGGACAGCGGTAGTCGTCATGGCCACGACACTGCCGCCCGGAGCACTGCCGGCGGTATGCCGAACACTGCCAACGCCTGCCGGTTCTCACGGCACGACCTGCGACGACAGGTCTTCGGCCACCAGTTTCGCCGCCGCGTTCTGCCAGTTGTGCAGGGTCCGCTCCGGGACCTGGTCCACGAACCACGCGAGCGCCCGGCGGCCCACCGGGTCGAGGTCCTCGCGCTTGGTGCGCCTGCTGTAGGGGCGAATACCGGCGACGTAGTAGAAGTAGAGCGCGTTGTAGTGCCGCCACTCGTCACTGGTGCCGAATTCGCCGTCCCGCGGTTTCAACCGGGAAATGCCCTCCAGCAGCAGCGACTTCAACTCGGCCGCGCGTTCCAGCGGGTTGTCCGCCGCGCCGCGCGCGGCCAGCCGGGCGTCGATCACCGGCAGGTCCACCAGCGGGCTGGCGACGAGCTTGCCGAGGTCGCCGTAGTGGCTCAGCGCGCGGCGGACCAGCTTCGCGAAATCGGCCGGCACCTCCAGCGGCGGGCGCTTCGGCAGCGACTCGACGGCCTCGCGCAGCTCGGCCCGCTCGTCGGCCACCCGGGGCACGGCGACCCGGTCGGCGAGCAGCGCCAGCGGGTTCGCCAGCACCTGCACGGCGATCGCGGCGGCGACCGTGCCGTACAGCAGGGGCACCAGCCGGTCGTCGAGGAACAGCGCCACCTGCCCGCCGAAGACGGCCGCGAGACCGGCCGAGGCGAGCAGCGAGCGCAGCATGTCGCCCCGGATCGCCTCGCCCTCGTCGAACGCGTCCGCCACCGCCACGAGCACCCCGAACAGCAGCAGGTCCACGCCCGCCGAGGCGACCACCAGCGCCCTCGGCAGCACGTCGAGCAGCAGCGCGCCGCAGCTCAGGCCGAACAGCGCGGTCGCCGCGCCGAGCAGCGCGCGCCGGGTGCGCAGGCACAGCACCAGCGCCGCGGCGAGCGGCACGAGCACCACGGCGGGCGCGAACCAGGCGGCCACCAGCAGCGGCACGGCGCTCCAGCGCCACCACCGGTCGTGGCGGGCGGGCAGCCGGCACACCACCGCACCCGTCCAGGCCACGGCGGGCACGGCCAGCGCCACCGGCGGCAGCGGCAGCGCGATCACCGCGGCGTAGGCGAGCAGCCCGGCCGAGGCGCGCCGCAGCACGGGTTTGCGGGGGTCGCGGACCAGCAGGTAGAGGCCGAGCCACCAGGCGAGACCCGAGGTCACCACCGACAGCGTGATCACCGGGCGATCCTACGGTTGCGCCCACTGGGACGATGTGCGTCATGCCAGTCGAGCTGACGCTGCGCAGGGTGGCCGAAGAGGTCGGGCGCGGCGACCTGGCGAGCGTGCTCCGGGCGCGGCAGCGGCTGGTCGGGCTCGTGACGAGCTACCCGGACCGGCTCGACCTGCGCCTCCGCCTCGCCGAGGTGTACCGGCTGCTGGGCGACGCCGCGCAGGCCGGGCGGTGGAGCTACCTGGCCGAGGAGCGCGACGAGGCCGAGGTGGCGGCGTTCGAGCGCGCCTACCGCACGCCGCTGGCCCGGCTGACCGCGATGAACTGGGTGAGCGGCGAGGCGGGTGCGGCCACGCCGACCGCGCGCGACCGGCTGGTGGCGCTCCGGGTCGCGGCCGACGCGCAGCTGCGCGCGGAGCTGGTGGTGACCGAGGACCGGGACTCGTCGTGGACGACGAACGCGCTCGTGCTGCTCGGGCTGGTCGTGGTGCTGCTGTGCTTCGTCGTCGGGGCCGTGACGCTGGTCATCTGGGTCTACAGGTGGTTCACCGGGTGAGCGCATCCTGGTGACATGAACCCCGACGTCTCCGCCGCCGCCGACCGCATCCGACCGCACGCCCGCCGCACGCCGCTGTGGCGCGTCGAGGTCGACGGCCGGCCGCTCGTGCTCAAGCTCGAACACCTCCAGCTCACCGGCTCGTTCAAGCTGCGCGGCGCGCTGAACAGCCTGCTCACCGCGGGCTCGCCGGACCGGGTGGTGACGGCGTCGGGCGGCAACCACGGCCTCGGCGTGGCGAAGGCCGCCCAGCTGCTCGGCCTGCCCGCCACGGTGTTCGTGCCGGTCAGCGCGCCGGAGGGCAAGGTGCGGCGGATCGAGGCGGCGGGCGCGAAGCTCATCCGCCACGGCGACACCTACGCGGAGGCGGTGCTGGCGGCGCGCGAGACGCCCGGCCACTACGTGGAGGCGTACGACTCGCCCACCGTCATCGCCGGTCAGGGCACCGTGGCGGCCGAGGTGGTGCGGGACGCGCCGGACGTGGACACCATCGCGGTGGCCGTCGGCGGCGGCGGTCTGGCGGCGGGCACGGCGCTGGGCTCGGGCCTGCCGACGGTGGCCGTCGAACCGGAGCGCTGCTGCGCGCTGCACCGCGCGCTGGCCGCGGGCGAGCCGGTGGACTCGGAGGTGGCGTCGGTGGCGGCGTCCGCGCTCGGCGCGACCCGGGTGGGCGAGGTCCCGTTCGCGGTGCTGCGCTCGCACGACGTGCGCTCGGTGCTGGTGTCCGAGGCCGAGCTGCTGGCCGCCCGCGACCGGCTGTGGGAGGAGTTCCGGCTGGCCGTGGAACCGGCGGCGGCGGTGCCGTTCGCGGCGTGGCTGGCCGGGCGGGTGCCGGGCGAGCTGCCGTGCGTCGTGCTGTGCGGCGCGAACACCGACTGGACGCCCTGACCGCGAGGACGCCCCGGCCCCCGCCGCCCCGGAGCGGGGTGACGGGGGCCGGGGCGTCCGACTAGCGCTCGTCGCGGCGACGCCCGAGCACCGGCACGTCGCCGGCCTCGCGCGGGCGCGCCACCCTGGGCTCCGGCCCCCGTGCCTGCACCGGCACGTCGACCTCGACCTCCGGGGCCAACCGGTCCACCCGCCCGGCCAGCTCCTCGACGCGGGCGAGGACGCCCGCCCACTCCACCCGGTGCCGGCGTTCACGGGCGACCCACTGCACCGTCCGCACCTCGGCCCTCAGCCGCTCGTACTGCTCGACCGTGAGGCGCTGCGCGGACGGGTGGTCGACCTTGCTCCCCAGCACACCGACCCGTTGTTCGACGTCCGCCAGCGTCCGGCGGCGTCGTGCGTTGTCATGCGACACACGAGCAGTGTCCCAAATCGCACCGACAAAAACCGGTTGTCAGCGGGTCGAACTGATGGTGGCGCTCGCCAGCACGAGGTCGCCGGCGGCGTCCTCGCGGTAGACCGCGACGGCCTGACCTGGTGCGACACCGCTCAGCGGCTCGCGCAGGCGGACCACCAGCTCGTCGCCGACGAGTTCCGCGACCGCGGGCGCGAGGCCGCCGTGCGCGCGCACCTGCGCCACGCACTCCACCGGGCCGTCGAACCGGGTCCGGGTCACGGGCCGCGTCGCCACGATCTCGGTGACCTGGAGCTTCTCCGCCGAGCCGACCCGGACCGTGCCGCTCACCGGCTCCAGCGACAGCACGTAGCGCGGCCGGCCGTCCGGCGCGGGCGCGTCGATGCCGAGGCCCTTGCGCTGGCCGACGGTGAACTCGTGCACGCCGACGTGCCGCCCGAGCACGGCGCCGGTCTCGTCGTCCACCAGCACGCCGGGCTGCTCGCCGAGCTTGCGGGTGAGGAAGCCCCGGGTGTCGCCGTCGGGGATGAAGCAGATGTCGTGGCTGTCCGGCTTCTCGGCGACCTGGAGGCCGCGCGCGGCGGCCTCGGCGCGCACCTCGGTCTTGGTGGAGCCGCCGAGCGGGAACATCGCGTGCGAGAGCTGCTCGCGGGTCAGCGAGGCCAGCACGTAGGACTGGTCCTTGCCGTCGTCGGCGGACCGGCGCAGCTGCACCTCTCCGTCCACAGTGGACAGTCGGGCGTAGTGCCCGGTGCACACCGCGTCGAAGCCGAGCGCGACGGCCTTGTCCAGCAGCGCCTCGAACTTGATCTTCTCGTTGCACCGCAGGCACGGGTTGGGCGTGCGGCCCGCCGCGTACTCGGCCACGAAGTCGTCCACCACGTCCTCGGTGAACCGCTCCGCGAAGTCCCACACGTAGAACGGGATGCCGAGCACGTCCGCCGCGCGCCGCGCGTCCCGGGCGTCCTCGATCGTGCAGCACCCGCGCGCGCCGGTGCGCAACGTGCCCGGCTTCGCCGACAGCGCGAGGTGCACGCCGGTCACGTCGTGCCCCGCCTCCACCGCACGCGCCGCGGCCACGGCGGAGTCCACGCCGCCGCTCATCGCCGCCAGCACCCGCATCCCGGTCACACCTCCGCCTTCGCCTGGTTCCTGCCCGCGAGCCGCTTCATGCCCGCGATGCCCGCCGTCCGCGCCCGTTCCACCACCGGGCCGATCACGCCCGCCAGCTCGCGCACCTCGTCCGGCGTGGACGTGTGCCCCAGCGAGAAGCGCAGCGAGCCGCGCGCCAGCACCGGGTCGACGCCCATCGCCAGCAGCACGTGGCTGGGCTGCGCCACGCCCGCCGTGCAGGCCGAGCCGGTGGAGCACTCCACGCCCTTGGCGTCGAGCAGCATCAGCAGGCTGTCGCCCTCGCAGCCGGGGAAGGTCAGGTGGGCGTTGCCGGGCAGCCGGTGCACCGGGTCGCCGTTCACCGCCACGTCCGGCACCGCGCGCCGCACCTCGGCCACCAGCTCGTCGCGCAGCGCGGACAGCCTCGCCGCCGTCTCCTCGCGCCGCTCCACCGCGTGCCGCACCGCCACCGCCAGGCCCGCGATCGCGGGCACGTCGAGCGTGCCGGACCGCACGTCGCGCTCCTGCCCGCCGCCGTGCAGCACCGGCGTGGTGGCGACGTCGCGGCCCAGCAGCAGCGCGCCCACGCCGTAGGGGCCGCCCACCTTGTGGCCGGAGAGCGTGAGCGCGGAGGCGCCGGACCCCGCGAAGTCGACCGGCACCGCGCCGACCGCCTGCACCGCGTCGGTGTGGAACGGCACGCCCCGGTCGGCGCACAGGGCGGCCAGCTCGCGCACGGGGTTGACGGTGCCGACCTCGTTGTTCGCCCACATCGCGGTGACCAGGGCGACGTCGTCGCCCAGCGCGTCGGCCAGCACCTCGGGCCGGACGCGGCCGAGGCCGTCGGGCTCCAGCCAGGTCACCTCGGCGCCCTCGTGGTCGACCAGCCACTGCACGGCGTCGAGCACGGCGTGGTGCTCGACGGACGAGGCGACCACGCGCGTGCGGCGCGGCGTGCGGCGGGACCAGTAGACGCCCTTCACGGCGAGGTTGTCGCTCTCCGTGCCGCCGCTGGTGAAGATCACCTCGGAGGGGCGCGCGCCGAGGGCGTCGGCGATGTCCTCCCGCGCCTCCTCGACCGCGCGCCGCGCCCGCCGCCCGGAGGTGTGCAGCGACGAGGCGTTGCCCGGAACGGACAACGCCCTCGTCATCGCCTCGATCGCCTCCGGGAGCATGGGGGTCGTGGCGGCGTGGTCGAAGTAGGCCATCAGTCGTCCAGGGTAGCCCGACGCAGTCGCCCGGCGAGTACGGCACCGAGCACGGCGACCCCGGCCATCAGCAGGTCGAACGGCAGGACGGCCGCCGTGGGCGCGGCGGCCGAGGCGAAGGTCGTGACGAGCACGCCGCCGAGCCCGACGAGCAGCGCCGAGCCGAGCATGTCGCTGATCTGGAGCGCTGCCGAGTTGAAGCCCCGGTCGACGTCGGTGGACGCGGCCAGGGTTAGCACGCTGAGGCTCGACATGGCCAGCCCCATCCCGGCCCCGGCGACCGCCCACAGCACCGGCGTGGCCCACGCGGGCCCCCACTCGGGTGCGATGAGCGTCACGCCCGCGATGCCCGCCGCGTTGAGGACGAACCCCCACCGCACGAGCTTCTCGCGCGGGACGTCGGTCCGGCGCGACTGCCACCACGCGGCGCTCGACCAGCCGAGCGCGCTCAGCGTGAGCGGGATGCCGGAGGCGACGGCCGAGTAGCCGTGCACGGAGGTGAGGGTCAGCGGGATGAACGCCTCGGCGGCGAAGAAGGACCCGGCGAGCAGGGCGCGGGCCAGGATCGTCATCGGCAGGCCGGGGCGGGCGGTGAGCGTGCCCCTCGGCAGCAGCAGGCGCAGCGCGGGCACCAGCACGGCCAGCCCGGCGACCCCGATCACCAGGTTCAGCCCGCGCGGGTGCTGCGCGGCCCAGCTCAGCGCCGCCACGCCCGCGCCCGCCCCGAGCGCCGCCCACGGCAGACCGCGCCGCGTGCCCTGGTCGGGGGTGTGCGCGGGCAGGTTCCGCAGGACCGGGACCAGCAGCAGCACGCCGAGCAGCACGAACGGCGCGAGCCCGAGGAACACCCACCGCCAGCTCGCCACCTCGGTCAGCCACCCGGACAGCGCCGGCCCGACCAGCGAGGGCACCACCCACGCGGAGGCGAGCAGCCCGAACACGGCGGGCCGGTCGCGCTCCGGGTACACCAGCCCGATGAGCACGTAGACGGCCACCACCTGCGCCCCGCCGCCGACGCCCTGGAGCACCCGGCCGAGCAGCAGCACCGGCATGTCCCGCGCGAGACCCGCCACGACCAGGCCGACCAGGAACAGCGCCGGCCCGATCAGCAGCGACGGCCGCGGGCCGCGCAGGTCGCTCAGCCGCCCGGACAGCACCGTCGCGACCACGCTCGCGGCGAGGAAGGCGAGGAACGGCCAGGCGTACAGCTCGTTGCCGTCCAGCTCGGCGACCATGCGCGGCATGGCGGTGGAGACGCCCATGTTCTCGAACGCGAGGAGGGTGACGAGGAGGACTATGCCGATCGTCGGTCCCCGCCGTTCGGCTGTCCACAGGTTGCTCTTGCCGGCAGGCGTCTCCGTCGTCGTCACGGCTCAATGGTTCAACCTCCACCCCGGTCGAGGTCAAGGTGATATGACCTGGACGGGCGCGCTGCGGGCGGCCGTCCGGCCCCGGCACCCGACCGGCACCGGCACCCGATCGGCACCGGTGCCGGTCGGCACCGGTGCCGGTCGGCGGGGTCGAGGTGCGTGCGCCGGGCCGGCGGCGCGTGGTCGGCCGTGCGCCGGGCCGGCGGCGCGTGGTCGGCCGTGCGCCGCCGGGGTCGGGGACTCCCCTCGGGGGCGTCGACGCCGCGGGTCAGGCGTTGACGGCCGGCGCGGTGTGCCCGGTGGGCACGACCAGGTCGCCGTGCGCGACCCGCTCGGAGTCCCGCTGCACGATCGCCGCCAGCTCGCGGCGGTCCGCCGCGCGGCCCGGGGCGACCTCCTCCAGCACGTGCACCTCGACGACGAGCCGCCGGGCGCGCAGCACGCGCCGCACCGAGTCGACCAGCGAGTCCGAGCCGACGAACGCCGGGCGGGTGGAGGGCCTCCCCTGCTGGAGGTAGCGCAGCACGACGGGGCGCACGGGCACGCCCGCGTCCAGCGCGGCCTGGAACAGGGCCGGCCGGTAGCGCCCGGACGCCACGCCGCACCACGTGGTGCCCTCGGCGTGGATGCCGACGGCCGCGCCGCCGCGCAGCGCGCCGGCCAGCTCGGCCACCGTGCCCGGCAACAGCGACAGCCGCTCGCGGTCCAGGTACACGGTGCGGGCCGCGGTGATCAGGCGCCCCAGCACGGGCCAGTCGCGGATGTCCCGCTTGGCGACCAGGCGGATCGGCTGGGTCGCGTCGAGGGCCAGCTCGTCCAGCCACGACACGTGGTTGGACACCACGAGCACGCCGCGGCCGGGCGTCGCCTGGAACACCGGCCCGACGACCCGCAGCCGCACCCCGAACGCCCGCAGCAGCACCCGGAACCAGCCGCGCAGCACCGACTGCCGCGCACCGCCCCGCAGCACGGGCACCGCGCACACCACGAGGGCGCCGGACAGCAGCACCACGACCGCCGCGAACCCCCGGAGGAACGCCCGGAGCCCGCCCACGGTCGGCGTCGCGTGGTCGACGCACCCGTCACCGCAGGGCGACACCGGCATCCACGGGTGCGCGCTCACGCCGTCTCCCCGAGGAAGAAGCGCAGGTAGCGCTGGTCCACGCGGTCCATGCCGAGCAGCACGGGCAGGTCGGCCACGCCGAAGTCGGCGTCCAGCGCGGGCGCGCCGCACACCCACGCGCCCAACCGCAGGTAGCCCTTCAGCAGCGGCGGCAGCACGGCCTTGCCCGTGCGCGGCACCGCGTCCACGTCCCACGCGCGCAGCGGCACGACCCGGTGCTCCTCGGGCGCGAGGTGCCTGGTCCGCACCACGTCCCACACGCCCGCCGCGAACGCGCCGCCGTCGTGCAGCGGCACGGAGGCGCAGCCGATGAGCCACGAGTGCCCGGACAGCAGCATGTACCGGGCGATGCCGGCCCACACCAGCGACACGACGGCGCCGTTGCGGTGGTCGGGGTGCACGCAGGAGCGGCCCGTCTCCACCATCGACGGCCGCAGCGGCGCCAGCCGGGACAGGTCGAACTCGGTGTCGGAGTACAGCCGCCCGGCCTCGCGGGCCCGTTCGGGCGGCAGCATCCGGTAGGTGCCGACGATGTCCCCGGTCCGGTCGTCGCGCACCACCAGGTGGTCGCAGTGCTCGTCGAAGTCGTCGACGTCGTGGCCGGGCACGGGCGTGCGCAGGACGGCGCCCATCTCCTCGGCGAACACCAGGTGCCTCAGCCGCTGCGCGGCGGCGACCTCGGCGCCGTCGCGCGCGACCAGCAGGGAGTAGCGCGGCGCGTCGGAAGCGGCGTCACCGGTGCTGACAAGCAGTTGCGGCTGCGTCATGGCTCTGGTCTACCGACCGGTTGGCGACCGGGAGCAGGGCGTTCCGGTGACACGTCGGTGAGGGCTCGGTTAAGCCGGGGTGAGGCCGGCACGGGCGAGGGCCGCCCCGCGACGTGCGGGACGGCCCTCGGCCTGGTGGCGGGGGGTGTCAGCCCTTGCGCTTGCCCACCTCGTCGGTGAGCTGGGGCGCGACGGCGAACAGGTCGCCCACGACGCCGAAGTCGGCGATCTCGAAGATCGGCGCCTCCGGGTCCTTGTTGACCGCGACGATGGTCTTCGACGTCTGCATGCCCGCCCGGTGCTGGATGGCGCCGGAGATGCCCAGGGCGATGTAGAGCTGCGGCGACACCGTCTTGCCGGTCTGGCCGACCTGGAACTGGTGCGGGTAGTAGCCGGAGTCGACCGCGGCGCGGGACGCGCCCACGGCGGCGCCCAGGCTGTCGGCGAGCTTCTCGACGACGTCGAACTTCTCCGCGCTGCCCACGCCGCGACCGCCGGACACGACGACCGACGCCTCGGTCAGCTCCGGGCGGTCGCCGCCCGTGACCGGCTCGCGGCCGGTCACCCGGGTGACCTTGGCCGGGTCGGCCGCGGGGACCTCGACGGCCTGCTCGACCGCGTCGGCCGGGGACTCGGTCGCCTCGACGCCGCCGGGGCGGATCGCGATGACCGGGACGCCCTGCTTGACCTTCGACTTGACGACGTACGCGCCGCCGAAGACCGACTGGGTGGCCACGCCCTCGCCGTCGAGGTCGACGGCGTCGTAGAGCAGGCCGGAGCCGAGGCGCACGGCCAGCCGGCCCGCGACCTCCTTGCCCTCCAGCGTCGCCGACACCAGCACGGCGACCGGGGACGCGGTGCCCGCGATCGTCGCCAGGGCGTCGACCTTCGGCGTCACCAGGACGTCGAGGGCGTCGTCGGACTCGACGGCGTAGACCTTCGTCGCGCCGTAGCGGCCGAGCGACTCCCTCACCTTGCCCGCGGTGCCGGGCGATCCGACCACCACCGCGGCCGGCTCGCCGAGACCGCGCGCGGCGGATAGAAGCTCATGGGTGACCTTCTTGACCTCGCCGTCGACGTGGTCGACGAGGACCAGGACCTCAGACATGCGTTCCCTCGCCTTCAGATGAGCTTCTGGCCGACCAGGTACTCGGCGATCTTCGAACCGCCGTCACCCGAGTCCTCGACGCGCTGACCGGCGCTGCGCGGCGGCTTCGGGGCCGCCTCCAGCACCTTCGACCACGCGGCGCCCAGGCCGACCTCGCCGGCGTCCAGGCCGAGGTCCGCGACGGTGAGCGTGCTCACGGGCTTCTTCTTCGCCGCCATGATGCCCTTGAAGGACGGGTAGCGCGGCTCGTTGATCTTCTCGTTCACGGAGACCACGGCGGGCAGGCTCGCCTCCAGGTGCGCCACGCCCTCGTCGGTCTCGCGCTCGGCCTTGACCGTGCCGCCCTCGACGGTGAGCTTGCGGACCTGCGTCACCTGCGGGAGGCCCAGCAGCTCGGCCAGGATGGCGGGCACGGCGCCCGCGCGGCCGTCGGTGGCCTCGTTGCCGGCGATGACGAGGTCGAAGCCCTCGACCGTGCCGATGGCCTTGGCCAGCACCTTCGCGGTGGTGATCGCGTCGGAGCCGTGCAGCGCCTCGTCGGAGACGTGGATCGCCTTGTCGGCGCCCATGGACAGCGCCTTGCGGATCGCGTCGGTCGCACGGGCGGGACCCATCGAGACGACCGTCACCTCGCCGCCGTGCGCCTCCTGGAGCAGCAGCGCCTCTTCCACGGCGCGCTCGTTGATCTCGTCGAGCACGGCGTCCGCGGAGTCGCGGTCGAGGGTGTGGTCGGCGTCGGAGAGCTTGCGCTCTGACCAGGTGTCGGGCACCTGCTTGACCAGGACGACAATGTTCATGGGTCCTCTTCGACCTCCTGCGGACGGGCGGCGACGTGCCTGGGCGACGGTGGTGACCCCGGTCGCCGGTGTGTTCTTCGGTGACCCGTGACCCTGCCATGTCATCGCCGCGGTGGCATGGTGGTGTCGACCACCCCGATGTTACCCGTGAGTAGCAGGGGTGCAAACGACAGCAAGCACCCAGCACGCGTGACGATGCTCACTGGGCCGTTCCGCCGCCTCGCGCAAGCACCTGCGTAACACCGGTGTCACTGTCCGTGTCGTGACCTCACCGTGACAAACACTCCCCCTAATGGGCTACGTTCGCCCCATGTTCCGGCGAGTAGCGATAGTCACGGACTCCACCGCGTGCCTGCCGCCGCAGTTGACCGAGAAGCTCGGGATCACCGTCGCGCAGATCCAGGTGCGCATCGGCGACTGGGTCGAGGACGAGGTCCGCGTCCCGGTGCCCCGGCTGGTGGACGCCCTGCGCGGTCAGCTCGACGTGGGCACCGCGCCGCCCGACCCCGGCGCGTTCTTCTGGTCCTACGCCGACGCGGCGGCCTCCGGCGCGGAGGCGATCGTGTCGCTGCACGTGTCGACCGGGCTGTCGCGGACGGTGGAGGCCGCCCGGCAGGCCGCCGCCCAGGTCCAGGTGCCCGTGCACGTCGTGGACACGCAGACGTGCGGGATGAGCCTCGGGTACGCGGTGGTCGCCGCCGCCACGGTGGCCGTGGCGGGCGGCGGCGTCGACCGGGTCGTGTCGGCGGCCCGGCACACCGCGACCCGCAGCACCGAGCTGTTCTACGTGGACACGCTGGAGTTCCTCAGGCGCGGCGGGAAGATCGGCCGGGCGACGGCCGCGCTCGGCTCGGCGCTGTCGGTGAAGCCCCTGCTGACCATGTCCGAGGGGCGGATCACGCCGCTGGACAGGGTGCTCGGCGCGGAGCGCGCGGTGCGCCGGATGGTCGACATCGCGGTCGAGCGCGCGGGCGGCGGCGAGGTGGACATCGCGGTCGAGCACTTCGACGCGCCCGAGCGGGCCCGGTCGGTCATGCGGTCGCTGCGCGGGAAGCTGCCCCGCGTGCGGCGCTTCATGCTCACCGGGGTGAGTTCCGCGATCGGCGCGCACGTCGGCCCGGGAGCCCTCGGCGTGACCGTTTCGCCGGTTCAGGAACCACCGCCGGGGTTTGACCGTTGAGCTGACAGGGAAGCATTGGACTGTCAAGGAGGTAGACATGGCTTCGCTGTTCAGCAAGATCGCCGCGTTCGCCCGCAGTCCTCAGGGTCGTCGGGTCACGGAGCAGGTCAAGAACGCCGCGCGCGATCCGCGCAACCGCGCCAAGGCGCAGCAGGTGCTGCGCAAGTTCCGCGGCAACAAGCACTAGGCGGTTCAGCGGTCCGAGGTCTGCCGGCCCGACCGGCGTCGGGTCGCCTCGAACGCCCGCAGGTAGCGCTCGCGGAACTCGGTCGCGCTCGGCAGGTCCACCTGCTGCGGCGCGGACGGGTCCGCCTGCGCGGGCAGGTGCACGACGACGGTCGCCGGCGTCCCGGTCACGGGCAGCGCCGGCGTCGTCGCGTCCGGCGTCACCCCCTCCGCACGCTCGCCGGGCTCGGGCTCGGGCTCGACGGGCGGCACCGGGCGCAGCACCACCGGCTCCGCGTGCGGCTGCTCCGGGGCCACCGGTCCCAGCCGCACGGGGTCGAGGGCCACCAGCGCGGGGTCCGCGTCGCCGTGCCGCGCCGGTTCCGGCGGGTCGCGCACCAGGTGGATGCGGCGCACCGCCTCCGACGCGACCGGGCGCTCCGGCTCCGGGTCGGGCACGACCGACAGCCTGGGCTGCGCGGGCAGGGCCCGCGGGATGCCCAGCACCGGGTTGCGGTGGATGGGCCTGGTCGCGTAGTCCTCCGGCGGCCACGGCTGCTCCGCCACCCGCGCCTCCGGTTCGACGAGCGCGGTCCGCCGCACCGGCTCGTCCTCGGGCGCGGGCCCGCGTCTGAGCACCGCGACCGTCAGGGCGCACCCCGCGGCGAACGACACCGCGCACAACCCGAACACGAACGCCACCGCGCCTGCCATCACCGCATCCCTACCCCACGAGCACGTCGACTTGCGGTCCGCCGTCGGCGGGCGGACCCCACACCGGGTCGACCACGACCCCGGTGCTGATGGACTCGGCCGGGACACCGCGCCCGACCAGGAAATCCCGCACGAGCCCCGCCCGCCGGGCCGCGAGCAGGTCGCACCGGTGGGTCGGCGTCTCGCCGCTCCACGCGTGGGCGACGAGCCTGACGGCGGTGCCGGACAGCCCGCCCAGCAGGTTGCCCACGCCCTGCTGCACGGCCTCGCCGCGCCCGACGAGCTCGGTGCCGCCCGGCGCGAACGTGATGCCCTTGACCCCGTTGCCGCTGAACAGGCTGCTCACGTTCTGCCGCACCAGCTCCGGCGACGGCGGCACGGCGGCGGGTTCCCCCCGCACGGGCTCCTGGGTCGGCCGGACCGGCGCCTTCGTGGGGCGCGTGGCCACGGGCCCCGGCGGCGCGGACGAGGGCGCGGACGAGGAGGCCGGCGACAGCGCGTCGGTGATCCCCTCGCCGTGGACCCCGAACCCGAACGCGGTGACCGCGGCCGGCACGACGACCAGCCCCAGCGCGAACGGCAGGACCGGGACCCTGGAGCGCACGGGCATCAGGCGCCCACCCGCCGACCGGGGTCCCGGCCGGACGCGACCGGCTGCTGCGCCCCCGCCTGCTGGGCCCCCGCCTGCTGGGCACCCACCGGCTGGGCCCCCGCCTGCTGGGCGTTCACCTGCTGGGCCTTCGTTGACTGGGCGTTCACCTGGGCGTTCACCTGGGCCTTCACCTGCGCCGCGTCGGCCTCCTCGGCGCTGGTCTGCTCCGGGATCAGGCTGGGCACCCGGTCCGCCGCCGACTCCAGCGCCACCCGGGCCGCCGCGAGCTCGGCCATCACGGTGCGCCGCAGCTCGAACAGCTCGTCGACGCGCTCCTGGACGTCGGCGATCCGCCGGTGCGCCTCGCGCGCGGCCATCTTGACCAGGAACGCGGCCCGCGTGCGGGCCAGCTCCTCCTGCTCGGCGAAGTGCTGATCGGCCTCGTTGCGGCGCCGGGTCATGGTCAGCTCGAAGAAGTTCTGCGCCTTGGCGCGCCTGGCGTCGGACTCCGCCTCCAGCCGGTTGCACTGCTCGGCGGTCTCCCGCAGCAGCCGGTCCGCGTCCTCCTGGGCGCGCACGACGGCGGCGGCGCACTCGGCGTCGGCCTGCTCGGTGCGGGCCTTGAGGTGCGCCTCGACCTCGGCGCGGCGGCGCTCCAGGTCGACCTCGCGCTGGTCCAGCTCGGCGGCGCGCCGGTTCGCGGCCTCGCGCTGCGCGGTGGCGTGCGCGTCGGCGCGGGCGCGGGCCGCCTCGATCTGCGCCTCGACCTCGCGGACCCGCTCGGCCAGCTCCACCTCGGTGCGCTGCCGCAGGGCCGCCACGTCGCGCTCGGCGCGCAGCCGCAGCTCGTTCGACTCGTCCTCCGCCAGCAGCAGCATCCGGTGCAGGCGCTCGGTCGCGCCCGCCGTCGTGCCCGGCGACATCTCCATCCGCTCGACCCGCGCGCGGGTCTCGTCCAGGTCGCGCCTGGTCATCTCCAGCAGCTTGCGGAGGTCGGCGGCCTGGGCCAGGGCCTCGGCGCGGTCGACGCTGGTGTACTTGAGCTGCTCCTCCAGGTTCTCGATGTGCTCGATCACCTGCTTGCGGTGGAAACCCCGGTAGACCACGTCGAAACCCGCGTGCAGCGGAACAATCTCCGGATCTTTCGCACCCATGGTCGCCCCACTCGTTCGAAGATTGGTCGAGGGTACCGAGCACGCGGTACCCCAACCAGCACTTGACCACCACCAACTACCCCGCGCATCCCGGGGCGAAGCGGCGGGGAGCAGCCGTAACACTATCGTGGAAGATCGACACGACCCGGTCGCGGCTCACCCGATGGTGTCATTTCCGATGAATGGTCGAACACCTTCGGAATGAACAGCGAGACCCGACGCGGAGAATCGAGAACGGCCCGTTCACACGAATAGGCGGACCTCCGGTGACCGGGCGCTGGCTACCCGTGAGTAACGGGCAACTACGCTGGACGGGTGACCGTCGAGCCGCTGCCCCTCACCGGTGAGCGCACCGTGCCCGGTATCGCCGAGGAGAACTACTGGTTCAGGCGCCACGAGGCGGCCTACCTGGACCTCGCGCACCACTGCGCCGGCGCGGTGGTGCTGGAGGCCGGCTGCGGCGAGGGCTACGGGGCCGCGCTGGTCGCCGGGCGCGCCGCGCGGGTCGTGGCGCTGGACTACGACGCGACGACCGCCGCCCACGCCCACCGGGCGTACCCGGAGCTGGACGTCGTGCGCGGCAACCTCGCGTCGCTGCCGCTGCGGGGCGCGAGCGTCGACGTGGTGGCGAACCTCCAGGTGATCGAGCACCTGTGGGACCAGGAGGGCTTCCTCGCCGAGTGCGCGCGGGTGCTGCGGCCCGGCGGCAGGCTGCTCGTCACCACGCCGAACCGGATCACGTTCTCCCCCGGCCGCGACACGCCGCTGAACCCCTTCCACACCCGCGAGCTGGCCCCGTCGGAGCTGCGCGACCTGCTCGTCGGCGCGGGCCTGCGCGTCGAACTGCTGGCCGGGCTGCGGCACGGCCCCGCGCTGCGCGAGCTGGACGCCCGGTTCGGCGGGTCGGTCATCGACGCGCAGGTGGCGGTGGTCGTGGACGGCGGCGAGTGGCCCGCCGACCTGCTGGCGGCCGTGGCCTCGGTGCGCAGCGAGGACTTCGAGATCACCACCGACGACCTGGACGCCTCGCTCGACCTGGTGGCCGTGGCGGTGCGCCCGTGACGCCCACCGCGACGCCCCCTGCGACGCCCACCGCGGCGGGCTCCGGTGACGAGGGGACGTTCTGCCTCGTCCTGCACAGCCACCTGCCGTGGGTCGCGCACCACGGGGCGTGGCCGGTCGGCGAGGAGTGGCTGTACCAGGCGTGGGCGCACTCGTACCTGCCCGTGGTCGACCTGCTGGAGCGGTTCGCCGCCGAGGGCCGCGAGGACGTGCTGACGCTCGGCGTGACGCCGGTGCTGGCCGCGCAGCTCGACGACCCGTACTCGCTGCGCGGCCTGCACGACTGGCTGGGGAACTGGCAGCTGCGGGCGCACGGCGCGGCCCGCCGCCTGCCGGACCTCGCGACCTACGAGCACCGGGCGTCGGCGTGGGCGCTGGAGCGCTTCGAGTCGCGCTGGCGGCACGGCTTCTCGCCCGTGCTGCGGTCCCTGGTGGACTCGCGGGTCGTCGAACTGCTCGGCGGGCCGGCCGCGCACCCGTTCCAGCCGCTGCTGGACCCGCGGCTGCGGGCGTTCTCGCTGCGCACCGGCCTGGCGGACACCGCGCTGCGGGTCGGCTCCGCGCCCGAGGGGATCTGGGCGCCGGAGTGCGCCTACGCGCCGGGCATGGAGCACGACTACGCGCGGGCCGGCGTGCGGCGGTTCCTGGTGGACGGTCCGTCGCTGCGCGGCGACACCGCCGCGGGCCGCCCGGTCGGCACCTCCGACGTGGTCTGCTTCGGCCGGGACCTGGAGGTGTCCTACCGGGTGTGGTCGCCCAGGGTCGGCTACCCCGGCGACCCGGCGTACCGCGACTTCCACACCTACGACCACCCCAGCGGGCTCAAGCCGTCCCGGGTGACCGGCAAGGGCGTCGCGCCGGAGGACAAGCTGCCCTACGAGCCGGGCGCGGCGGCGCTCGCCGTGCGGCGGCACGCGGCGGACTTCGTGGACGTGGTCGTGGCGCGGCTGCGGGCGCTCAGGGAGCGGCACGGCAGGCCGTCGCTCGTGGTGGCCGCCTACGACACCGAGCTGTACGGGCACTGGTGGCACGAGGGGCCGCTGTGGCTGGAGGCCGTGCTGCGGCTGCTGCCCGAGGCGGGCGTGCGGGTCACGTCGCTGCGCGGCGCGGTGGAGGCGGGGCACGTGGGCGCGCCCGTCGAGGTGCCGCCGTCGTCGTGGGGCGCGGGCAAGGACTGGCACGTGTGGAACGGGCCGCAGGTCGCCGACCTGGTGGACCTCAACGCGTCCGTGCAGCGGGAGCTGCTGGAGCTGGACCTGTCCGGCCCCGCGCGGTCCCCGGTCGCCGACCAGGCGGTGCGCGAGGCGCTGCTGGCCCTGTCCAGCGACTGGGCGTTCATGGTCACCAAGGACTCGGCCGCCGACTACGCCCGCTACCGGGCCAAGGTGCACGCCGACCGGTTCGCCGAGCTGGCCGCGCTGCTGCGCGCGGGGGCGCCGGCCGCCGGGCGGGGGCTGTCCCGCGCCCGCGAGCTGCGCGCGGTCGACG
Source organism: Saccharothrix sp. DSM 118769 (assembly GCF_052936295.1). Classification (NCBI taxonomy): domain Bacteria; kingdom Bacillati; phylum Actinomycetota; class Actinomycetes; order Pseudonocardiales; family Pseudonocardiaceae; genus Saccharothrix; species Saccharothrix sp. DSM 118769. Next base: position 8,524,625 of record NZ_CP193627.1, read on the forward strand.
GCCCGTTCGGGCACCTCGACGCACGGGGGCTCGCCCGGTGATCGGTCGAACCGCACCCGCCGGCGAATGCGAGGATGCCCCATGCGCGTGCTGATGTTGTCGTGGGAGTACCCGCCGGTCGTCGTGGGCGGGCTGGGCAGGCACGTGCACGCGCTGGCCACGTGCCTGGCGGCGCAGGGGCACGAGGTCGTCGTGCTGTGCCGGCAGCCCGCGGGCACGGACGCGGTGACGCACCCGACGTCCGACGAGGTGGTCGAGGGCGTGCGGCTGGTGCGCGTCGCGGAGGACCCGGCGCACCTGGTGTTCGAGCGCGACCTGGTGGCGTGGACGCTCGCCATGGGCCACGCCATGACCCGGGCCGGGCTGGCGCTGCTGCGCGGGTGGCGGCCGGACGTGGTGCACGCGCACGACTGGCTCGTGACGCACCCGGCCGTCGCGCTGGCCGAGGCGGCCGGGGTCCCGCTCGTGGCGACCGTGCACGCGACCGAGGCGGGCCGGCACAGCGGCTGGCTGTCGCAGGTGCTCAACCAGCAGGTGCACTCGATCGAGTGGTGGCTGGCGAACCGGGCGGACGCGCTGATCACCTGCTCGTCGGCGATGCGGACCGAGGTGGCGCACCTGTTCGAGGTGGAGCCGTCGCCGATCACCGTGCTGCACAACGGCATCGAGCCGCGCCGGTGGCGGGTGCGCGCGGCGGACGTGGCGGCGGCCCGCGCGGCCCACTCCCCGACCGGCGCGCCGCTGCTGCTGTTCTTCGGCCGCCTGGAGTGGGAGAAGGGCGTGCAGGACCTGCTCGCCGCCCTGCCGCGGGTCCGCCGCGCCCACCCCGGCACGCGCCTCGTCGTGGCCGGCACCGGCACGCACCGCGAGTGGCTCGCGGAGCAGGCCCGCAAGCACAAGGTGCGCCGCGCGGTCGACTTCGCCGGCCACCTGCCCGACCGCTCCCTGGCCGCCGTCCTGGCCGCCGCCGACGCGGTGGTCCTGCCGTCCCGCTACGAGCCGTTCGGCATCGTCGCCCTGGAGGCCGCCGCCGCGGGCGCGCCGCTGGTCGCCTCCACGGCGGGCGGCCTGGGCGAGGTCGTCCTCGACGGCCGCACGGGTCTGTCGTTCCCGCCGGGCGACGTGGAGGCGCTGACCGCCGCCGTGCGCGCCGTGCTGGACGACCGCCCCTCCGCCGCGCGCCGGGCGAAGGCCGCCAAGGCCCGCCTGGCGACCGACTTCGACTGGCGCCGCATCGCCGCCGGCACCGCCGAGGTCTACCGCGCGGCGACCGTGCGCGGCCGCGACCCCCTGGGCAGGCCGAAGATCGCGACCGGCAACGCGTTCCTCTGACCCGCGCGCCGGGGGTCAGCCGCGCGGTGGACCGGACGCGACCTGGTCCTCGTCGTACCGCCGCCGGGCCTCCAGCACGTCGGGGACGTGGTCGCCGACCCAGTCCAGCACGACGCCCAGCCGAGCGGTGAACCGGCGACCCAGCGGGGTGAGGGCGTAGGTCACCCGCGGCGGGGTCGCCGGTTCCACCTCGCGCGTCACCAGGCCGTCGCGGACCAGGTCGCGCAGGTTCTGCGAGAGCACCTTCTCGCTGATCCCGCCGGCCAGGTCGCGCAGCCGGTGGAAGCGCCGGGGGCCGGGGAACAACGCGGTCAGCAGCACGATCCCCCACCGGCTGGTGGCGTGGCGGAACAGCACCTGCCCCGGGCAGTCGGGGTGAAACCCGTCACCCGGCGCCCACGCGGGGTCCTGCTCTTCCCGGACTCCTACCGCCACGCCCGGAGCTTACCCGCGGGTGCGCCCTTACCCGGCGGGTCGTCGCGCGCCTACGGTCGCGGCCGACGACGAGGAGGGGTTCCGTTGGTGCGAGGCGAGGTCCTGGTGACGGGCGCGACGGGGAACGTGGGCGCGCAGGTGGTCCGCGGGCTGCTCGCGGCGGGCGAGGTGCCGCGGGCGCTGAGCCGGCGGGCGGACGCCGGGCTGCCGGACGGCGTCGAGGTCGTGCGGGGGCACCACTTCGACCCGGCGACCCTGGAGGCGGCGCTGGTCGGCGTCGACCGGGTGTTCCTGGTGTGGCCCGCGTTCACGGCGGACGCGGCCGACGCGGTGGCCGGGGTGATCGGCGCGCGACGGGTGGTCCTGCTGTCCTCCGGGGCGGTGGTGGACGGCGTCGAGGAGCAGCCGCACCCGATCGGGCGGTTCCACGCCGAGGTCGAGCGGGCGGTCGCGCGGGCCGGGGCGGGGTGGACGTTCCTGCGCCCGCACGGCTTCGCCGCCAACACCCGCGCCTGGGCGCCGGACGTCCGCGCCGGTGACGTGGTGCGGGGCGCGTACGGGCGGTCGGCGGCGACGGCGATCCACGAGGCCGACGTCGCGGCGGTGGCGGTGCGGGCGTTGACGGAGGACGGGCACGCCGGGGCACGCTACGAGCTGACCGGACCGGAGGTGCTGACCAAGGTCGAGCAGGTGCGCGTCATCGGCGAGGTCGTCGGCCGGCCGCTGCGCTGGGAGGAGCTGTCCCGCGAGGAGGAGCGGGCGCGGTCGCTGTCCTGGCTGCCGGGGTCGGTGGTGGACGCGGTGCTCGACGGCCAGGCCGCGATGGTCCACCGGCCGCTGCCCCCGACGAGGACGGTCGAGGAGGTGACCGGCACGCCCGCGCGCCCGTTCCGCGAGTGGGTGGCCGACCACGTGGACGACTTCCGCTGAACCCGCCCCGGCCGGCTGGTCCCGGGGCCGCCCCGGTGGCCCGGGGTCAGCCCTGCCCGGCGTCGGCGGAGCCGTTGCGCGACCGCTCCAGCGCCTCCCGCGCCTTGCGCGCCATGTCCGCCACCGCCGCCCGCCGCACGGCGTCCGCCTCGTAGTCCGCCCGCCGGTCCTTCACGACGCGCGCCGGGATGCCGACGGCGATCTTGTAGTCCGGCACGTCGCCCCGCACGACGGCGTGCGCGCCCAGCACGCAGCCCCGCCCGATCCGCGTGCCGCGGGTGACGGTGACCTTCGTGCCGAGCCAGCAGTCCGGGCCGATGCGCACCGGGGACTTCACGATGCCCTGGTCCTTGATCGGCAGGTTCACGTCGGCCGTCACGTGGTCGAAGTCGCAGATGTAGACCCAGTCGGCGACCAGCGTGGCCGCGCCGATCTCCACGTCCAGGTAGCAGTTGACGGTGTTGTCCTTGCCGAACACCGCCTTGTCGCCGATGCGCAGCGAGCCCTCGTGGCAGCGGATGGCGTTGCCGTCGCCGATGTGCACCCACCGGCCGATCTCCAGCCGGCCGTAGCCGGGGCGGCAGTGCAGCTCGACGCCCTTGCCGAGGAACACCATGCCGCGCAGCACCACGTGCGGGTTCGCGATCCGGAACCGCAGCAGCCGCCAGTACCGGACCAGGTACCAGGGCGTCCAGGCCCGGTGCCGCAGCACCCAGCGCAGCGACGCGAGGGTGAGGAACCGGGCCTGCTGCGGGTCGCGGTGCGACCGGCGCCACCTCGTCCACACGGGAGCGCCCCACATGCTCGTCACGCGGGCACTCTAAGCCGGCGCCCGACCGCCGACCCCGGCACACGGGTCGCGCGGCGGCGGCGTGGCAGGATCGGAGCACGTGACGACACCTCTCATCATCGACACCGACCCGGGCGTGGACGACGCCTTCGCCCTGGCCCTCGCGGTCGCCAGCCCGGAGGTGGAGCTGCTCGGCGTGACCACGGTGTTCGGCAACGTCGCCCTGCCCGACACCACGGAGAACGCCCTGCGCCTGCGCGCCCTCCTGGGCCGCGAGGACGTGCCGGTCGCGGTGGGCGCGTCCCGCCCGCTCGTGCACCCGCAGCCCCGGCTGTCCAGCGCGCACGGCTCGGACGGCCTGTCCGGCTTCCGCCACACCCTGCCCGAGCCGACCGCGCCGGTGGACGGGCGCGACGCCGTCACGCTGCTGCGCGAGCTGCTGGAGGCCGCCGACCGGCCGGTCACGGTCGTGCCGGTCGGCCCGCTGACGAACATCGCCCTGCTGCTGGCCGCGCACCCGCACGTGAAGCCGAAGATCGCCCGCCTGGTGATCATGGGCGGCGGCCTGGAGGGCGGCAACGCCACCGCCTCCGCCGAGTTCAACCTGTGGTGCGACCCGGAGGCGGCGCGGCGCGTGCTGGCCGACGAGGACGTGCCCACGACCCTGGTCACGATGGACCTGACCAGCCGGTGCGCGGTGAGCAGCGGGTGGTTGGGCGACCTGGCGAAGACCTCGCGCCGGGCCGCGAAGCTGGTCGGCCTGACCCCCGACTACCTGGCCACCTACCGCCGCTTCCTCGGCATCGACGGCATGGCGGTGCACGACGCCGTCGCGGTCGCGGAGGCGGTCAGCCCGGGTCTGCTCACCACCGCCGCCTACCCGGTGGACGTCGAGTGCGCGTTCGGCCCGAGCCGGGGCGCGGTCGTCGCGGACCGCCGCCTGGACGCGCCCGCCGGTCGGCGCGTGGACGTCACGACGGGCGCGGACCTACCGGCCGTGCGCGACTTCCTGTTCGAGCGGCTGGGTGCGCTCGGCGACGGCGAGTAGGCACACCGGCTGCCGGCCGATCCTGGTCAGCACGACGGTCCGCTCGACCGACCCGCTGAGCTTCAACCGGCGGCGCAGCGCGTTCGGGTCCACGTCGAGGCCGCGGACCAGGATCTCCAGCCGGCCGACGTCGTGCGCGCGCAGGAGCGCCTTCAGGGACTTCTCGTTGTAGTGGCCGTGCTCCAGGACGCGGAACGCGCGCACGCCCGGCGGCGGGGTCGGGCCGGTCAGGTAGGCGATGCGCTCGTCGAGCTGGGCGAGGCCGTGGCGGGCGGCGTAGTGGCGCACCAGGCCGGCCCGCACCACGGCGCCGTCCGGGTCGACCAGCCACTCGGCGGGCGGGGTGACGGGGCAGTCGTCTGGGTCGGCGGAGGTGATCGTCCACCCGGCGCCCGAGGAGGACAGCACGGACGCCCGCCGCGCCACGCCCGGCGTGGCCAGGCCCCGGGTCCACAGGCACGCCTCGCGCACCGCGCCGTCCAGCGAGACCAGCTCGACCTCGTCGGCCCACGGCGCGACCGCGAAGTCCACGCCGGGCGAGCACTTCACGGCCAGGTCGCGGCCCGCGAAGGCGTCGGCGAGCCCGTCCAGGGGCGGCAGGAAGTCGGCCGGTCGCCACGTGCGGCGGCCCGCCGGGTCGCGCCGCGCCGGGTCGGCCAGCACGGGCACCCGGCGCGACACCGGGCGCAGGGCGTCGGCGCGCACCACGACCGCGCCGGGCACGTTGTGCCGGGCCATGGCCAGCCGCACCGGGTCGAGGTCGGAGCCGAACGACCCGGGCGGCAGCGCGGCGAGGTCCGCGCCGACCGAGCACGTCACGTCGTGCGCCGGACCGGTGAAGCGGCGCGCCCGGTGCACGGCGACCGGGTGCGCGGTGGCCTGCTGGAGCGCGTCGGCGGTGAACAGGCCGTCCTCCGCGAACGGCACCCGCCCGACGGCCTTGCGGCGCAGCAGCAGCGTGTCGAGCACGGCCGCGAAGCGGTCCGGGGAGACCGCGCGCGCGGCGGCCACGTCGGCCAGCCGCGACGCGTCGGTCAGCGGCAGGCCGGACAGCGCCGACAACGCGGCGCGACCGGCGTCGGAACGCAGGTGCGCCACGTCGTCGAGGCTGAACGAGTACCCCACTAGACCGGCTTGCGGCCCGTCACGGAGACGTTGTAGAAGACCTCGCGCGGCAGGACCTTCGACAGCACGTTCTCGTCCACCCAGGACAGGCGCTGCCACGTGCGGTAGGCGAACATCGCCCAGCCGAAGCCGAGCTTCTCGCGCGGCACGGCGGCCTCGAACGTGCGCACCGGCCACCCGAACAGCGCGGCCGACAGCTCCTCGGTCACCGCGCGCACGTCCACCGCGCCCGCGCCCCGCGCGGTCCGCTCCAGGTCGCCCGGGTCGAACGTGTGCAGGTCCACGACGGCCTCCAGCGCGGCGGCGCGGGACGACTCGTCCAGCTCCTCCTGGGGCCGGCGCCAGTCGTTCAGGGGGCCCAGCTTCGTCACGGTGGTGGTCAGCCACCAGGTGAGCTGCCCCAGCTTGCGGGCGTAGAAGTTGCCCACGTTCGTGGGGTCCCCCGCGAACACGAACGTGCCGCCGGGCTTGAGCACCCGCAGCACCTCGCGCATGGCGGCGGGGATGTCCGGGATGTGGTGCAGCACCGCGTGCCCGACGACCAGGTCGAACGTGTCGTCGTCGTACGGGATGCGCTCGGCGTCGGCGACCCGGCCGTCCACGTCCAGCCCGAGGCCCTCGGCGTTGCGCAGGGCGACCTGCACCATGCCGGGCGACAGGTCGGTCACGGACCCCTTCTTGATCACACCGCCCTGCATGAGGTTCAGCAGGAAGAAGCCGGTGCCGCAGCCCAGCTCCAGGGCGTGCTCGTACGGGCCGGTCCCGCCCGCGACCGCCCGGAAGCGGTCGGTGGCGTAGGTGATGCAGCGCTCGTCGTAGGAGATCGACCACTTCTCGTCGTACGTGCCGGCTTCCCAGTCGTGGTAGAGCACGTTCGCGAGCTTGGGGTCCTGGTAGGCGGCCCGCACCTCCTCCGCGGTGGCGTGCGGGTGGGGCGCGGGGTCGACGGGACCCTCGGGATCAACGGCCACTGAACTTCGCCTTCCCCGGGCCGTTCTCGATGAACGACGCCATGCCGGTCTTCTGGTCCTCGGTCGCGAACATGGCCGCGAACAGCTGGCTCTCCAGCTTCAGGCCGCTGCCGAGGTCGGTGTCCAGGCCGCCGTCGATCGCGGCCTTGGCGGCGGCGTAGGCGCGCACCGGCCCGTTCACGAACTGCCCGGCCCACCGCTTGGCCGCCTCGTAGACGTCGTCGGGCGCGACGACCTCGTCCACCATGCCGATGCGCAGCGCCTCCTCGGCACCCACGAACCGGCCGGTGTAGACGAGGTCCTTGGCCTTCGACGGGCCGATCAGCCGCGGCAGGCGCTGCGTGCCGCCCATGCCGGGGATGACGCCGAGCAGGATCTCCGGCTGGCCGACCTTGGCGTTGTCGCCCGCGACGCGCCGGTCCGCGCACAGCGCCAGCTCGAAGCCGCCGCCCAGCGCGTAGCCGGTGATGGCCGCGACGGTCGGCTTGGGGATCTCCTCGACGGCCCGCAGCGCCGAGGAGAACGCGCCCGCGCGGGCGGCCATCTCGGCGTAGGACAGCCCGGCCATCTCCTTGATGTCCGCGCCGGCCGCGAACACCTTCGGACCGCCGTAGACGATCACCGAGAACACGTCGGCGCGGTCGGTCGCCTCCAGCGCGGCGGACCGGATCTCCTCCTGGACCTGCCTGTTGAGCGCGTTCATCGGCGGGCGGTCCAGCCGGATGGTGCCGATCCCGCCCTCGACTTCGAGCTTCACGAACTCAGCCACGCAGTCCTCCTCGACCGTGCGTCGGTAGCCGCCTCGCAGGTTACTACTGGGTAGCCCGAACGGCCGTCGAGCCTCACGCCCGCTTGCGGCGGGCGAAGTAGCGGTCGCCCGCGCGCTGGAGCTCCAGCGGCTGGTCGAACGTCTTGGTCAGGTTCTCCTCGGTCAGCACGTCGTCCAGCAGGCCCTGCGCCACCACGCCGCCCTCGCGCAGCAGCAGCACGTGCGTGAAGCCCGGCGGGATCTCCTCCACGTGGTGCGTGACCAGCACCATCGCCGGCGCGTCCGGGTCGAGCGCCAGCTCCGAGAGCCGCGCCACGAGGTCCTCGCGCCCGCCCAGGTCCAGCCCCGCGGCCGGCTCGTCGAGCAGCAGCAGCTCGGGGTCGGTCATCAGCGCACGGGCGATCAGGGTGCGCTTGCGCTCGCCCTCCGACAGGGTGCCGAACGTGCGGTCGGCCAGGTGCTCGATGCCCAGCGCGCCGAGCAGCTCCTTCGCGCGGCCCGTGTCGAGCTTGTCGTACTCCTCGCGCCACCGGCCCAGCACCGCGTACCCGGCGCTGACCACCAGGTCGACGACCTTCTCCTCGTTCGGGACGCGGTTCGCCAGGGCCGCCGAGCACAGGCCGATGCGCGGGCGCAGCTCGAACACGTCGGTCTTGCCGATCCGCTCGCCGAGCAGGTGCAGCTTGCCCTTGGTCGGGTGCAGCTCGGCGGCGGCCAGGCGCAGTAGCGTCGTCTTGCCCGCGCCGTTGGGGCCGAGCACGACCCACCGCTCGTCGAGCTCCACGCCCCAGTCCACGTCGCCGACCAGCGTGGTCTTGCCACGTCGAACCGAAACACCCTGCATGTGGATGACCAGATCTTCGTTTTCCACGCTCGTCCTCGCCCCGATCGACACCAACCCCGGGCCATTGTTCTGCAAAGCCCCCGGCGGGCGGTGCGGTGGGTGCGGGTTCGTGTGACGTTCCGGTCGCGTGGCGCGCTCATCCCCAAACAGTCGGTGGCTACTGGAAGGATCGCGGTATGCCAGCCGACTCGATCCTGCTTGCCGGCCGACCGTTCCCCCTCGGGGCCCACCCCGAGGCCGGAGGTGTGCGCTTCGCGGTCTCCGCCCCGCCCGCGGACGCGGTCGAGGTGTGCCTGATCAGCGAAGACGGCACCGAGGAGCGCGTGGAGCTGACCGAGCGCACGTTCGGCGTGTGGCACGGCCTGATCTCCGGCGTCACCCCCGGGCAGCGCTACGGCTACCGCGTGCACGGCCCGTACGACCCGTCGCGCGGCCTGCGCGCCAACCCGGCGAAGATCCTCGTGGACCCGTATGCGACGAGGATCACGGGCGCGCTGACCGACCTCGACGCCGCCCTCGGCTACGTGGGCGACCCGATGCTCGGCGGGCCGTCGCCGGTCGACTCGCTGGGCAGCGTGCCGCTGTCCGTGGTGACCTCGCCGGGCGGGCCGGACACGGGCGTGAAGCCCGAGGTGCCGTTCGAGGAGGCGGTGGTCTACGAGCTGCACGTCAAGGGCTTCACCCAGCGGCACCCCGGCGTGCCCCAGCACCTGCGCGGCACCTACCTGGGCCTGGCCCACCCGTCCGTCGTCGAGCACCTGACGCGGCTGGGCGTGACGACGGTCGAGCTGCTGCCCGTGCAGGCGTTCCTGGACGAGCCGTCCCTGGTCAAGGCCGGTCGGCACAACTACTGGGGCTACTCGCCGCTGGCGTGGTTCGCCCCGCACCCCGGCTACGCCAGCGAGCCCGGCCGCGAGGTCGAGGAGTTCCGCACGATGGTGTCCGCGCTGCACTCGGCGGGCATCGAGGTGCTGATCGACGTCGTCTACAACCACACCTGCGAGGGCGGCCCGGAGGGGCCCACGCTGTCCTACCGGGGTTTCGACGCGCCCGGCTACTACCTGCACATCGACGGCGGCGGCACGCTCGACATCACCGGCTGCGGCAACACCACCGAGGCCGGGTCGCCGCAGTTCGTGCGCCTGGTGACCGACTCGCTGCGGTACTGGACGACCGAGCTGGGCGTGGACGGGTTCCGGTTCGACCTGGCGTCCACGCTGGGCCGGCCGGGCGGGCGCGGTTTCGACCGGGCGTCGGCGATGCTCACCGCCATCACCTCCGACCCGGTGCTGTCGCGGTGCAAGCTGATCGCCGAGCCGTGGGACGCGACCGGCGACGGCTACCGGGTGGGCGACTTCGGCGTGCAGTGGGCCGAGTGGAACGGCCGCTACCGCGACACCGTGCGCGACTACTGGCGCGGCATGACGAGCGTGCGCGACCTGGCCTACCGACTGTCCGGGTCGTCCGACCTGTACGCCGACGACCTGCGCCGACCGTGGCAGTCGATCAACTTCGTGACCGCGCACGACGGGTTCACGCTGCGCGACCTCGTGTCGTACAACGACAAGCACAACGAGGCCAACGGCGAGGACAACCGCGACGGCACCAACGACAACCGGTCGTGGAACTGCGGCGTCGAGGGCGAGACGGACGACGCCGAGGTGCTGGCGCTGCGCGCCCGGCAGGCCCGGAACCTGTTCGCCACGCTGCTGCTGTCCACCGGCACCCCGATGCTGACCGCCGGTGACGAGCTGTGGCGCACCCAGCTCGGCAACAACAACGCCTACTGCCTGGACGACGAGACGGCGTGGGTGGACTGGGAGCTGTCGACCGAGGCCGAGTCGATGCTGGCGTTCGCCCGCCGGGTCATCGCGCTGCGCGCGAACAGCCCGGCGCTGCGGCAGCCCGCGTTCTTCGACGGCCGCACCACGCCGTCCGGCGCGCCGGACCTGGTGTGGTTCCGGCCGGACGGGGAGGAGATGGCCGAGACGGACTGGTTCGACGACGGCCGCCGCTTCCTCGGCATGTGGATCGACGGCTCCACCTCCCTGTCCCGCTCGCGCGACGGCGAACTGGTGTCCGACGACTCGTGGCTGCTCCTGCTGCACGCCGGCGCCGAGCCGCTGGAGGTCACCCTCCCGGGCCCGGAGTACGGGGGCCGCTACGAACCGGTGGTCGACTCGACGACGGCGGACGGCTCGCCCGCCACACCGGGCAGCTTCGCGGCGGGCGACCCGGTGGTGCTGGGCAGCCGGTCCCTGCTGCTGCTCCGCGTGCCCGGCTGACCGCCGCCCGTCGACGGTTGCCCGGGCCGGGCCGACGGTTGCCCGGGCCGGGCCGACGGTTGCCCGGGCCGGGCCGGCGGCCGCCCAGCGTGACGACCGCCGGCCCGACCCGCGCACCCCTCCGCCGGTCCGGCCGGGTGCGCGCTGGGCGCTGGGCGCTCCCGCAGGCTCGTCGGGGACACGCGGGGAGGGCTCGCGGGGGCGCGCCCACATCACCCGGAATGCTCGGCCACCGAGTCAATCCTGGCTGTTGAGAGCACTTGAGCGGGGTACCCGGGATCGTGACAGGATGCCGACGTGGCCCGCCCGTTGCTCACCTGGCGCGACCGCACGATCGACCTCCTCCTGGTGGCGTCGTGCGGCTGTAGCCGGACGCGACGCGGCCGGTAGAACACGCTGGGCACACCGGAAGCCGCGTCGCGTCTTGATCGCTACCCACACGCACCGTAGCCATCAGGAGCGACCAGTGACCTCGACGATCCCCCGTGCCGACCTGCACCCGAAGTTGGACGTGCGGCTGCTGCGCGACATCATCCACCCCGACCGCGACCTGTGGACGCCGCGCGAGCTGCGCGAGCTGACCTCCACCGTGGCCTCCGAGCTGACCACCCCGCTGCTGGAGATCCTCCGGTACGACCCGGGGCGGCGCTGGTGGGCGCGCCTCGGGCTGACCGAGGGTGTGGAGCTGTGGCTGCTGAGCTGGCTGCCCGGCCAGGGCACCGAGCCGCACGACCACGGCGGCGCGGCGGGCTCGTTCACCGTGCTGACCGGCGAGCTGGCCGAGGACTACCGCTACCCGGGCGGGCCGGTCCGCAGCGCGGCGCGCCCCGTCGGCAGCGCCCTCGGGTTCGGCGCCGGTCGCGCCCACCAGATGGTGAACCGGGGCACGGCCGGCGCGGCGAGCGTGCACGCCTACTCGCCGCCGCTGGTGCCGACGCGGGAGTACCCGAGCCTGCTCGACATCCCGGACGAGATCCAACCCCTGCCCGCGCTGCGGCTGCCGCTGGAGCGGCTGCGCGAGCTGGCCGACCAGGAGGGCCCGTGAGCGTCGAGCTGTACTTGGAGGAGGCGCGGCGGTCGCTGACCCGCGTCGAGCCGCACGAGCTGGCCGGGCTCACCGACGCGCTGGTCGTCGACATCCGGCCGCAGCACAACCGCGCCGCCGAGGGCGAGGTGCCGGGCTCGGTGCCGGTGGAGCGGATCGTGCTGGAGTGGCGCCTGGACCCGAACGGCGAGTGGCGCATCCCCGGCTTCACCGCCGAGACCACCGTGGTCGTCCTCTGCAACGAGGGCTACTCCTCCAGCCTCGCCGCGCGCGACCTCCAGCGCATCGGCCTCCCCAACGCGACGGACCTGGTGGGCGGCTTCCGCGCCTACGCCGCGACCGGCCTCCCCGTCCGCCCCGGCCCCACCCCCGCCATCACCTGACCCGACCGCATGACCCGAGGGTCGCGACCGCATGACTCGCGCGTCCCCAACGCATGACTCGCGGGTCGCGAACGCATGACTCGCGCGAGTCATGCGTTGGGGACCGGCGAGTCATGCGCTCATGACTCGCGAGTCATGCGTTCGCGACCGGTGAGTTGTGCGTTCGGGGGCGGGGGAACCCGTGGCGGGCCGGTAGCGTCTCCTGCTCTGTGTGGAAATGGCTGACCGGGCTGGTCCTGGTGGTGTTGGCGGTCTGGCGGCCGAGCGCGGCGGGGTTCGCCGGGGCCGCGGTGGGGGCGTGGGCGCTGCCCGCGCTGATCCAGCTCGGGCTGCTGGTGGGCGCGCTCGCGTTCGGGGTGCGGGTGCCGCTGGTCGTCATCGGCGTGGGCGGTGAGCTGCGCACCTGGACCGGCCCGCGCCGGCGGGTGGTGTGGCGGACCGTGCCGCTGCTGTTCAGCGTCGGCCTCAGCTCGGTCAAGGCCCCGGTGCGCAGGCGGCTGTTCCTGACCGCGCTCACGTCGCTGGTGCCGGCCGCGGCGGCGGCGGCGGGGGCGTGGCTCGGGTCGGGGCACGGGTTCTGGCGGGGCTTCGCGGTCGCCGGCACGGCCGTGCTGGTCAACGCCCTGTGGCCGAGGCGCGGCGCGGGCACGACGTCGTCCGGCTGGTTCCTGTTCGCGCTGCCCCGGCTGACCGGGCGCACCGCCGAGGAGTACGAGGCGACGCCGCTGCTCAACGAGGTGACGGACCTGCTCGCGGTCGGCGACCTGGACCGGGCCGAGGTGGTCGTCGAGGAGATGGCGCGGCGGCACCCGACGCTGCTGCTGTCGACGTCGGCCAAGGTCGCGGTGCTGACGCTGCGCACCCGGTACGCCGAGGCGCTGCACGCGGTGAGCACCCTCGTCGGCCGCACGGACCTGGAGCCGCGCGACATGGCGTTCGTGATGGCCGAGATGGCGAGCGCCACCGCCAACGCCGTGGAGGGCGGCCAGCTGCCCGCCGACATCGGCCTGCCCGCCGCGCGCCGGGCCGTGGAGGGCGCGATGGAGCTGGGCTACCCGCGCTACCGCTGCACGGGCACGTTGGCGCAGCTCGCGCTGCTGGAGGACGACCACGCCACCGCGATCACCCTCGCCACGCAGGCCGGGCACGCCAGCGAGAGCGGCCTGGGCAAGGCGGACGCGCTGGCCACGATGGCCCGCGCGCAGATGGCGTCCGGCGACAACGCGGCGGCCCGCCGCACGCTCGTGGAGGCGGTGGAGCTGGCCGGCTGGATGCCCCGCGTGGCCGAGACCAACGCCCGGCTCAACCTCGTGTGAGACGGGGGTCAGGCGGGCGGGGCGGGCATCGTGGGCAGGCCGCCCTCCGGCGGGGGCAGGGCGCAGTGGGACAGCAGGTCGTTGAGCGTCTTGAGCACGCCCGACACCTCGTTCTTCAGCTTGCCCGGGTCGGGGGCGACGGCGCCGGGCACGACCTTGGCCAGCACGCTGTAGACCCCGGCGAACGAGGCCATCGCGCCGGACGCGCACAGCTCCGGGCCGGCGAACGCCTCACCGGCGGGTGGTGGCGCGCTCACCGGCGGCAGCGGCAGGCACCTCGCGCCCTGCATCGCGGTCAGCAGCCCGAGCGCGTCGCCGAGCGCCTCCGCGACGGCCTTGCCCTGGGGCGGCTCCGCCACCGCGCCGTCGACCACCTTCTTCACCGACGCCGACAGCTGCGCCACCAGGCCCGCGCACGCCGGGGGCGGTTCGGCCCCGGCCGAGGGGACGGCGAGGACCGCCCCCAGCACGGCCAGGGAGACAGCGGACGCCACTGATGTGCGGATCGTTCCCATTCGCCCTCCGGTGACCACCCACCACCCGTCGGTGGATCGTTCGACGATTGAGCGTAAGCCGCCGAACAGGGCTCTACCAGCGGAAACGGGGTTTTCACCCGAAGGTCGAACGCGGTTCTGAAGTGGTCGCGCGCACGCGGTCAGGATGACCGCCGGTCACCGCCGGCGGTCACCCGACCGGGTCACCAGCCCGCGAGCACCACGCGACCGAGTTCAGCCGGTGACGCCAGCAGGTCGTGCCGGGGCAGCACGCGCACCGTGTACCCGACGGCCCCCGCGTGCGGCAGCGGCACCTCGACCTCGTAGTTGCCGTTGCCCGCGTAGTCCATGCCGTGCGTGACCACGTCGTACAGCTCGTCCGAGTCGCCGACCCGGCCGAGCGCCACCTGCACGTCCACCTCGGACGGCTCCAGCCCGGCCAGCTCGACCCGGGCCCGGACGGCGACCGGCGCGCCGAGCAGCGGCGCGGCCGACCCGTTGAGCGAGAGGTCCGAGTCGAGCACCCGCACCCGCGTCCACGACGCGCGCAGCCGCTGCCGGTAGGCGGCCAGCTCCTTGGCCCCCCGGTAGCCCTCGCCGACGACCGAGGCGGCCGAGGCGGCGGCGGGCGCGTACAGGCTCTCCACGTACTCGCGGACCATGCGCGACGCCTGCACCGCCGGGCCGAGCGAGGCCAGCGTGTGCCGGACCATGGCGAGCCAGCGCGTGGGCACGCCGTCCTCGCCGCGGTCGTAGAACAGCGGTGCGACCTGGTTGCCGAGCAGGTCGTAGAGCGCCGCGGCCTCCAGGTCGTCGCGCCGCGTCGGGTCGGTGACGCCGTCCGCGGTCGGGATGGCCCAGCCGTTGCTGCCGTCGTACAGCTCGTCCCACCAGCCGTCGCGGATCGACAGGTTGAGGCCGCCGTTGAGCGCCGACTTCATGCCGGACGTGCCGCACGCCTCCAGCGGGCGCATCGGGTTGTTCAGCCACACGTCGCAGCCCCAGTACAGGTACCGGGCCATGGACATGTCGTAGTCGGGCAGGAACACGATCCGGTGCCGCACGCCCGCGTCGTCGGCGTAGCGCACGATCTGCTGGATCAGCGCCTTGCCGCCGTCGTCGGCCGGGTGCGACTTGCCCGCGACGACCAGCTGCACCGGCCGCTCGGGGTGCAGCAGCATCGCGCGCAGCCGCTCCGGGTCGCGCAGCATCAGGGTCAGCCGCTTGTACGTGGGCACGCGGCGGGCGAAGCCGACGGTGAGCACGCCCGGGTCGAACACGGAGTCGGTCCAGCCGAGCTCCAGCGCGGACGCGCCGCGCTGGAGCCAGGACGCGCGGGTGCGCCGGCGGACCTCGTCGACGAGCTTGCCGCGCAGGTCGTTGCGCAGCTCCCACAGCCGCTGGTCGGTGACCGGCTCGAACCCGCGCAGGCCCACGCCCGGGTCGCCCTCGGACTCGCCGAGGAGCCTGCTCATCTCGGTCGCCGCCCACGTCGGGCCGTGCACGCCGTTGGTGACCGAGCCGATGGGCACCTCGGTGGCGTCGAAGCCGGGCCACAGGCCGCGGAACATGTCGCGGCTGACCCGGCCGTGCAGCTTGGACACGCCGTTGGCGCGCTGCGCGAGCCGCAGGCCCATGTGGGCCATGTTGAACAGCCCCGGGTTCTCCTCCGCGCCGAGCGCGAGGACGCGCTGCGTGTTCACGCCGGGGAGCAGGGTCTCGGAGCCGAAGTAGTGCTGCACGAGGTCGACGGGGAACCGGTCGATGCCCGCCGGCACGGGGGTGTGCGTGGTGAACACGGTGCCCGCGCGCACGGCGGCCAGCGCCTGGTCGAAGTCGAGGCCCTGGCCGGTGACCAGCTCGCGGATGCGCTCCAGGCCGAGGAACCCGGCGTGCCCCTCGTTGGTGTGGAACACCTCGGGCCCCGGGTGGCCGGTCAGGTCGCAGTAGGTGCGCACGGCCCGCACGCCGCCGACGCCCGCGAGGATCTCCTGGCGGATGCGGTGGTCCTGGTCGCCGCCGTAGAGGCGGTCGGTGACGCCCCGCAGGTCCTCGTCGTTCTCCTCCACGTCGGAGTCGAGCAGGAGCAGCGGGATGCGGCCGACCTGGGCCTTCCACACCTTGGCGCGCAGCACCCGGTCGCCGGGCATGGCGACGTGGACGAGCAGGGGCGCGCCGGACGGCTCGGTCAGCAGCTCCAGCGGCAGGCCGCGCGGGTCGAGCACCGGGTAGTGCTCGATCTGCCAGCCGTCGAGGCTCAGCGCCTGCCGGAAGTAGCCGGACCGGTAGAGCAGGCCGACCGCGATCAGCGGCACGCCCAGGTCGGACGCCGCCTTCAGGTGGTCGCCGGCGAGCACGCCGAGGCCGCCGGAGTAGTTCGGCAGGGCCTCGGTGACGCCGAACTCCATGGAGAAGTAGGCGACGGCCGACGGCAGCGGCGGGAGGTCGTGGTCGCCGTGCTCCCGGCGCTGCCGGACCTCGTCCTGGCGGCGCTGGAACCAGCGGGGGCCGGTCGTGTAGCGGTGCAGGTCGTCGGCGAGCGCCCGGACGTGGGCCAGGAACTGCTCGTCGCCGGCGAGCGCGTCGAGGCGCTCGGGCGACACGGTGGAGAGCAGCCGGAGCGGGTCGCCGCTCTCCGCCCACAGTTCCGGGTCCACGGACGCGAACAGGTCCTGGCTGGGCTGGTGCCAGGTCCAGCGCAGGTTGGTGGCGAGGGTGCCCAGCGCCCCGAGGGGCTCGGGCAGGCTGGCTCGGACGGTGAACCGGCGAAGTGCTCGCATGGCGTCGGACCTTATCCCCCATCCAGCGGTGTCGAGCAACGGTCACCCGAACCGATGCAGGGACCGATACAGCCGGACCTGCGACAACGCTTCCCTGCAAGTTATTTCGCAGAAGCGGCGCAAGCGTTAACAGGGGTGGCGGGAACCCGCATGATCAAGCCCCCGATCGTGTGACACCGCGCCCGGCCGCCGCAGCCCGATAATCGATCAGGGCTTGCGGGAACAGCGCGGCGCACTCCTCCAGCACCCCCTCCGCCAGGACCAGCTGGAAGGTGTTGTCCCCCTGGAACGAGAACTCGACCGCCCCGTCCTCGACGTCGACCACGTGACCCACCCGGGTCCCGTCGTGCGCCTTGACCCACCCACCGGCTTCCACTCGTCCCACGGCGTTGTCTCCTCTGCTTGATACATCTGCTTGTTGTCCCTGCTTAACACCCCTTACCTAACCTGCTTTAAGCAACTTGTGTAAGTACTCGAAGGAGTGATCGTGGGCCAGACCGCCCAGACCATGCCCCGCCGACTGTTCGGTGCGGAATTGCGCCGACTGCGCCTGCGCGCGCAGCGGTCACAGGCTGAGGCGGCTCGGGCGATCGGTCGCGACCAGGGCCGGATCAACAAGGTCGAGGCAGGTCGGAGCAACCTCCGCACAGAGGAGCTGGACCTGCTCCTGACCTTCCTGGGGGTCACCGCCGACGAGCGCGTTCGCATGCTTGATTTGAGCGTCGAAGCACGAAAAAGGTATCCGAGATCACGTGCTTATGTAGATCAGCTACCGGACTCGTACCGCCGGTTCGCGACCCTTGAAGCGCAGGCCAGCGTGATCATGACGTACGAACGGGGCATTTTCCCGGGGCTGCTCCAGACCGGGGAGTACGCCGAGGCGGTGATGCGCGCCGGGGACGGGCTGTGGTGGGAACCGTCCTACGAGGAGCGGGCCAACCGGGTCGCGTTCCGGCTGGAGCGGCAGCGGCTGGTGCTCGACTCGACCCCGCCGCGCAGGGCCGAGTTCATCGTGACCGACGACGCCCTCACCGCCGGGTTCGGCGGCCACGAGGTGATGCGGCGGCAGGTCGAGCACCTGCTGGAGGTGGCGGGCAGGCCGGGGATCGGCGTGCGGCTGCTGTCGGCGCGGACCAGGGACAACCCGGCTTCCCACGCCGGGTTCACCCTCCTGCGCTTCGAACCCCCGTCCCCGGCGGTCGGCTTCGCGTCGGTGGCGTACGGCCCCTCGCCCTACCTGGACGACCCGGCCGACACTGGCCACCTGGGCCGGGTGTTCGAGTGGCTCAAGCGGTTCTCGTTCGACCCGGCAGAATCGAAGGACGTCCTGCGAGAGGCACTGAGGAGGTTCTGACCATGTCCGCGACCCCCACCGACTGGTTCAAGAGCAGCTACAGCGGCGCGGCCACCGACAACTGCGTGGAGGTCCGGTTCGCCGGCTCCGCCGTCGGCGTGCGCGACTCGAAGAACACCCGCGAGTCCCTGACCGTCTCCCCCGCCGGCTGGGCGGCCTTCACCGGGGCGCTGCGCCGGCGCTGACCGGCCCGCGGGCACCCCACCGGCGTGCGCTCCACCCCGCCATCGTTGATCATGTTCACCGGAGGTTCCCGCGCCGTCGCCCGAACGGTGACGGCGCGGTAACCGGGCGGGACCTCAAGACCTGAGAACCTGCCCTCCACGGCGAGAACCACGTGCTCGTCACGTGTGCGACACCGGCAAACGGGGTAGGAACAGCAGGGTGGGTCCCGGTGACGGCTGGTCCGGCCGCTGCGGGCAGACTTGACCGTGCACGCGTCACACCAGGTGAGAGGGGCGCTGCTGCCGATGAGTGGACGACTCGGGATCGACGACGTCTCCCCGATCGTGAGCGGTGGTCGCTACCCGGCGAAAGCCGTGGTCGGCGAGCACGTTCCGGTCGAGGCGACGGTCTGGCGCGAGGGGCACGACGCCGTCGCCGCCACCGTCGCGTGGCGAGGGCCGAACGACCGGGTCGCCAGACAGGTCCGCATGGTCCCCGTCGGCACGGGGCTGGACCGCTGGGCGGCCACGATCGTGCCCGACGCCGAAGGCGCCTGGACGTTCCGGGTGGACGCCTGGAGCGACCCGTGGGCGACCTGGCTGCACGCCGTCGAGGTGAAGATCGCCGCCGGGCAGGGACCGGAGGAGCTGGCCAACGACCTGGAGAGCGGCGCACTGCTGCTCGACCGCGTCTCCCGCCGCCCCGACCGCCGCCGGGAGAAGCCGCTGCTGGCCAACGCCGCCGCCGCCCTGCGCGACGAGCACCGGCCGCTGGCCGAGCGGGTGGCCCCCGCGCTGGCGGCCGACGTCCGCCAGGTCATGCACGACCACCCCGTGCGCGAGCTGATCACCAAGGGCAAGCCGCAGAAGGTCTGGGTGGACCGCAAGCGCGCCGCGTTCGGCTCCTGGTACGAGTTCTTCCCCCGCAGCACGGGCGGGGTCGACGAGTCGGGCGTCCCGGTGCACGGCACGTTCGCCACCGCGACCCGCGAGCTGGACCGCGTCGCCGCCATGGGCTTCGACGTCGCCTACCTGCCGCCGATCCACCCCATCGGCCGGGTGAACCGCAAGGGCCCCAACAACACGCTGCACGCCACCGAGGACGACCCGGGCTCGACGTGGGCCATCGGCGCGGACGAGGGCGGGCACGACGCGATCCACCCGCAGCTGGGCACGATCGAGGACTTCGACGCCTTCGTGGCCCGCGCCCGCGAGCTGGACCTGGAGGTCGCGCTCGACCTGGCCATCCAGTGCGCGCCCGACCACCCGTGGGTGCTGAAGAACCCGGAGTGGTTCACCACCCGCCCCGACGGCTCGATCGCCTACGCGGAGAACCCGCCGAAGAAGTACCAGGACATCTACCCGGTCAACTTCGACAACGACCCGCAGGGCATCTACAACGAGGTGCTGCGCGTCGTCCTGCACTGGGTCGACCACGGGGTGAAGATCTTCCGGGTCGACAACCCGCACACCAAGCCGCCGGACTTCTGGGCGTGGCTGATCTGGGCGGTCAAGGACCGCCACCCGGACGTGCTGTTCCTGTCCGAGGCGTTCACCCGCCCGGCCCGCCTGTACGGCCTGGCCAAGCTCGGCTTCACGCAGAGCTACACCTACTTCACCTGGCGCACGACCAAGGAAGAGCTGACCGAGTTCGGCAACGAGCTGGTCGCGCACTGGGACGAGGCGCGCCCCAACCTGTTCGTGAACACGCCGGACATCCTGCACGAGTCGTTGCAGGTCGGCGGTCCGGGCATGTTCGCGCTGCGCGCGGCGCTGGCGGCGACGATGGCGCCGACCTGGGGCGTGTACTCGGGCTACGAGCTGTTCGAGCACGAGCCCGTGAAGCCGGGCAGCGAGGAGTACCTGAACTCGGAGAAGTACCAGCTCCGCCCCCGCGACTACGCGGCGGCGGTGGCCGAGGGCAGGTCGCTCGAACCGTGGTTGCGCAAGCTGAACGCGATCCGCCGGGCCCACCCGGCGCTCCAGCAGATGCGAACACTGCGGTTCCACCACGTGGACAACCCGGCGCTGATCGCCTACTCCAAGCAGGACCCCGACAGCGGCGACACGGTCGTCGTCGTGGTCAACCTCGATCCCCACGACGCGCAGGACGGCACCGTCTGGCTGGACCTGCCCGCGCTCGGCGTCGACTGGCAGGAACGGCTGATCGCGCACGACGAGGTCTCCGGGGAGACCTGGGACTGGGGGCAGGCGAACTACGTCCGCCTCGAACCCTGGCGCGCCCCGGCGCACGTCGTGGGCGTGCTGCGCCGATCCGGCTGACGCCGGTCCGGCCGGGTCCGGCGGTCCGCGAGGCCCGCCGACCCGGCCGACAACCGATCCGGTCCCCTTTTCACGCAGTCCCCGCGCCCGTCGTCGAGCGCGCGGGACGATCGAACGTACCCCCAATGAGGTGGGACGAGGTGGAGCACAGATGCACGAAGAGGTCCGACCCGACGCCGCCCTGGTAGGGCTGGAGGACGTCCCCCACACCGGTGAGGGCATCCGCGCGGACGGCATGCTCGTCGAGCCGCAGGCCGAGGACTTCCGCTCGGCCAAGCTGGTGCCGCGCGAGCCCGGCTGGTTCAAGGGCGCGGTGTTCTACGAGGTCCTGGTCCGGGCGTTCAGCGACTCGAACGGCGACGGCACCGGCGACCTGCGCGGTCTCGCGTCGCGGCTGGACTACCTGGAGTGGCTCGGCGTGGACTGCCTGTGGCTGCCCCCGTTCTACGCCTCGCCGCTGCGCGACGGCGGCTACGACATCTCCGACTTCCGCGCGGTGCTGCCCGAGTTCGGCACGGTCGAGGACTTCGTCTACCTGCTGGACGAGGCGCACCGGCGCGGCATCCGGGTGATCACCGACCTGGTGCTCAACCACACGAGCGACGCGCACCCGTGGTTCCAGCAGTCGCGGGCCGACCCGGACGGGCCGTACGGCGACTACTACGTCTGGAGCGACGACGACCAGAAGTACCCGGACGCGCGGATCATCTTCGTCGACACCGAGTCCTCGAACTGGACCTACGACCCGGTGCGCGGCCAGTTCTACTGGCACCGGTTCTTCTCCCACCAGCCGGACCTGAACTTCGAGAACCCGCACGTCCAGGAGGCCATGCTGGACACGCTCCGGTTCTGGCTCGACCTGGGCATCGACGGGTTCCGGCTCGACGCCGTGCCGTACCTGTTCGAGCAGGAGGGCACGAACTGCGAGAACCTGCCGCGCACGCACGACTTCCTCAAGCGCTGCCGCAAGGTCGTGGACGACGAGTACCCCGGGCGCGTGCTGCTGGCCGAGGCGAACCAGTGGCCGTCGGACGTGGTCGAGTACTTCGGCGACCCGGAGGTCGGCGGCGACGAGTGCCACATGGCGTTCCACTTCCCGCTGATGCCGCGCATCTTCATGGCCGTGCGGCGCGAGTCGCGGTTCCCCATCTCGGAGATCCTGGCGCAGACGCCGCAGATCCCGTCCGGCGCGCAGTGGGGCATCTTCCTGCGCAACCACGACGAGCTGACGCTCGAGATGGTCACCGACGAGGAACGCGACTACATGTACGCGGAGTACGCCAAGGACCCGCGGATGAAGGCGAACATCGGCATCCGCCGCCGACTGGCGCCCCTGCTGGAGAACGACCGCAACCAGCAGGAGCTGTTCACCGCGATGCTGCTGTCGCTGCCCGGCTCACCGGTGCTCTACTACGGCGATGAGATCGGCATGGGCGACAACATCTGGCTCGGCGACCGGGACGCGGTGCGCACGCCGATGCAGTGGACCCCCGACCGCAACGCAGGGTTCTCCTCCTGCGACCCCGGCCGGATCTACCTGCCGGTGATCATGGACCCGGTGTACGGCTACCAGGGGCTCAACGTCGAGGCCCAGCTCAACAACCAGTCCTCCCTGCTCAACTGGACCCGCCGGATGATCGAGGTGCGCAAGCAGCACCACGCGTTCGCCGAGGGCGACTTCACCGACCTGGGCGGGTCCAACCCCAGCGTGCTGGCCTACCGGCGTCGCTACTGCCGGCCCGACGGTCGCGAGGACGTCGTGCTGTGCGTGAACAACCTGTCGCGGTTCCCGCAGCCGGTCGAGCTCGACCTGTCCGAGCACCGCGGTTCACGGCCCGTCGAGCTGACCGGTGGCGTCCGGTTCCCGCGCATCGGCGACCTGTCGTACCTGCTCACGCTGCCGGGCCACGGCTTCTACTGGTTCCAGCTCGTGGACGCGGGCGACGACAGCGAGAGCAGGTGAAGGACGTGACCGAACCGCACGACCTGGTCGACAAGGTGGTGACCGAGCTCCCCGCGTGGTTGCCGGAGCAGCGGTGGTTCGGCGGCAAGGACCGCCCGATCACCTCGGTCCGCCCCCTCCGGACGGCCGTGCTGCGCGAACGGGAGCCGCTGCTGGTGCACCTCGTGGTGGAGGTGGAGCAGCACGACCGGCGCGAGCCGTACCAACTGCTGGTCACCGACCAGCCGGACAACCACGACGCGACGGCGGACTCCGAGCTGACCGGACCGCTGCTCGACCTGATCGCGGAGGGCCGCGAGGTCGACGGGCTGGTGTTCGCGCACGAGCCCGGCGTGGAGCTCCAGACCGGCCTGCGCGGCCGGCGCATCACGTCGGAGCAGTCGAACACCTCGCTGGTGTTCGGCAGCCAGTACATCCTCAAGCTGTTCCGCAAGCTCACGTTCGGCGAGAACCCGGACCTGGTGCTCCAGCGGGCGCTGCACGAGGTGGGCTGCGAGCACATCGCCCGGCCGCTCGGGTCGATCACCGGCGAGCTGGACGGCCGCCGCACGACCGTCGGGATGCTCCAGCAGTTCCTGCCCGACGCGGTGGACGGCTGGGCCATGGCCACCACGAGCGTGCGCGACCTGATGGCCGAGGGCGACCTGCACGCCGACGAGGTCGGCGGCGACTTCGCGGGCGAGGCGCAGCGGCTGGGGCAGGCGGTGGCCACCGTGCACGCCGACCTGGAGCGCGCGCTGGGCACCGAGCACGCCGACGCCGACGACATCGAGCGCAGCGTCCAGGCGATGATCACCAGGCTGGACGACGTGGTCGCCCGGGTGCCCGCCCTGGAGCCGTACGTGCCGGCGCTGCGCGAGGCGTTCGAGCAGGCCAGGGACACGCCGGGGGCCATCGCGATCCAGCACATCCACGGCGACCTGCACCTGGGCCAGGTGCTGCGGACCGTCCACGGGTGGCTGCTGATCGACTTCGAGGGCGAGCCGGGCGCGCCGATCGCCGAGCGGACCGCGCTGCGGTCACCGCTGCGGGACGTGGCCGGGATGCTGCGGTCGTTCGACTACGCGGCGCACCAGCTGCTCGTCGGCCGGCCGGAGGACCACCAGCTCGCCGTGCGGGCGCTGGAGTGGTCTCGGCGCAACCGGGCCGCCTTCACCGAGGGCTACGCGGAGTCGGCGTCGGCCTCGGTCGGCGACCCGCGCAAGCGCGGCTACCTGCTGCGGGCGTTCGAGCTGGACAAGGCCGTGTACGAGGTCGCCTACGAGCACGCGAACCGACCGGAGTGGTTGACGGTCCCGTTGTCGTCGATCGCCCGCATCACTGGAGAGGGAGCGGTGCAGTCATGATCTCGCCCCAGGACGTCGACCGGCTGCTGGCCGGGTCGCACCACGACCCGCACTCGGTGCTGGGCGTGCACCACGTGCCCGAGGGCGTGGTGGCCCGCGCCCTGCGGCCGGGCGCGTCCGCGGTGGCCGTGATGGCCGGTGACAAGAGGGTCGAGCTGGACCGCGTCACCGACGGGCTGTTCGCGGGCGACCTGCCCGAGCACCCCGGCGACTACCGCCTGGAGGTCGAGTACGGGTCGCACGTCGTCGAGGTGGACGACCCGTACCGGTGGCTGCCGACGATCGGCGAGCTGGACCTGCACCTGATCGGCGAGGGCCGCCACGAGCGGCTGTGGGACGTGCTGGGCGCGCACGTGCGGACCTACGACACGCCGAACGGCGTGGTCACGGGCGTGTCGTTCGCGGTGTGGGCGCCGACCGCGCGGGGCGTGCGGGTGTGCGGCGACTTCGACGGCTGGGACGGCCGGGCGAACCCGATGCGGTCGCTCGGCTCGTCCGGCGTGTGGGAGGTCTTCATCCCCGGCGTCCCGGCGGGGACCCGGTACAAGTACCGCATCCTCGGCCAGGACGGCGCGTGGCACGAGAAGGCCGACCCGATGGCGTTCGCCACCGAGACGCCGCCCGCGACCGCGTCCGTGGTCACCGAGTCGCGGCACGCGTGGGGCGACTCGGAGTGGCAGGCCAGGCGGGACGCGACGCAGTGGGTCAACGCGCCCGTGTCGGTGTACGAGGTGCACCTCGGCTCGTGGCGGCCCGGCCTGTCCTACCGGGAGCTGGCGGTCGAGCTGGCGGACTACGTGGAGTCGGCCGGGTTCACGCACGTCGAGCTGATGCCGGTGGCCGAGCACCCGTTCGGCGGGTCGTGGGGCTACCAGGTCACCTCGTACTACGCGCCCACCTCGCGGTTCGGGTCCCCCGACGACTTCCGCCACTTCGTCGACGTCCTGCACCAGCGGGGCATCGGCGTGATCATGGACTGGGTGCCCGCGCACTTCCCCAAGGACGCCTGGGCGCTCGCCAAGTTCGACGGCACCGCGCTCTACGAGCACCCCGACCCCCGCCGCGGCGAGCACCCCGACTGGGGCACGCTCGTGTTCGACTTCGGCCGCAACGAGGTGCGCAACTTCCTCGTCGCGAACGCGCTGTACTGGATCGAGGAGTTCCACATCGACGGCCTTCGGGTCGACGCGGTGGCCTCCATGCTCTACCTCGACTACTCGCGGCAGGCCGGGCAGTGGCTCCCCAACCAGTACGGCGGCCGGGAGAACCTCGACGCCGTGCGGTTCCTCCAGGAGCTCAACGCCACGGTCTACAAGCGGCACCCCGGCGTGGTGATGGTCGCCGAGGAGTCGACCGCGTGGCCGGGCGTCACGCGGCCCACGCACCTGGGCGGGCTCGGGTTCGGCTTCAAGTGGAACATGGGCTGGATGCACGACACCCTGCACTACCTGTCGCGCGAGCCGATCCACCGCTCGTTCCACCACAACGAGATCACGTTCTCGCTGGTGTACGCGTGGAGCGAGAACTTCGTGCTGCCGCTGTCGCACGACGAGGTCGTGCACGGCAAGGGCTCGCTGTGGCAGCGGATGCCGGGTGACGACTGGAACAAGGCCGCGGGCCTGCGGTCGCTGCTGGCCTTCATGTGGGCGCACCCCGGCAAGCAGCTGCTGTTCATGGGCGGCGAGTTCGGCCAGCGCGGCGAGTGGTCGGAGTCCCGGTCGCTGGACTGGCACCTGCTCGACGACCCGCTGCACGCGGGCCTGCGGTCGCTGATCGCCGACCTCAACGGGGTCTACAAGGCGTGCCCGGCGCTCTACAGCGCCGACGACCGCCCCGAGGGCTTCTCGTGGATCGACGCGAACGACTCGGGCGGCAACGTGCTGAGCTTCCTGCGCGTCGGCGACGACGGGTCGCTGCTGGCGTGCGTCGCCAACTTCTCCGGTCAGCCGCACCACGACTACCGCGTGGGCCTGCCCGCGGCCGGCCGGTGGCGCGAGGTCGTGAACACGGACTCGGCCGTCTACGGCGGTTCGGGCGTGGGCAACCTGGGCGTCGTCGAGGCCGAGGAGAGGCCGTGGCACGGGCGCCCGGCGTCCGCGGTGCTCCAGCTGCCGCCGTCGGGCGTGCTGTGGCTGACCCCGGAGCAGCCGGTGGCCGGTGAGACGGCGGCGATGGCGTTGTCCGAGGTGAGCGAGTCGGGTGAGGTGACGGAGGCGCCGAAGGTGGTGCGCACGCCGGGATCGGCCCCGACCGCCCCCGCCCCCGCGGGTGGGGCGGACGCGGCGGCTGGGGCGGACGCGACCGGCGGGGTGGACGCGGCCGGCGGGATCACCGGGCCCTGAGGTCCGGGCGACGCGCGGCGGGGGTCCTCGTGGGACCCCCGCCGCGCGTCGCGGGCCGGGCGGGAACGACCTGGCTCGTCCGCCACCCCGCGGGGGGTCGCGGCAGGCACAATGGTCGAATGCGGCTCGCTTCGGCTCGGCTGGTCCTGCTGGCGACGGTCCTCGTCACGACGACCGCCTGCACGCACCTCGTGGCGGGCACCCCCTCGGCCGGTGACTCGGTCACCAGGGGCACCGTCGACCCCGCGTTCATCCAGGGCACCGACGGCGGCCCCATCGACCAGTTGGCGGCCACCGCCGTCACCGACGTCGACACGTTCTGGCGGGAGGCGTTCCCGGCGGCGTTCGGCGAGCCGTGGCAGCCCCTGGAGGGCGGCATCTACTCGGTCGACACGTCCGACCCGGCCGCGAAGCCGCCGCCGTGCACGGAGAAGGCCAGCGACGTGGAGGGCAACGCCTTCTACTGCCCGAGCGCCGACGCCATCGCCTGGGACCGGGCCGCGCTGCTGCCGGTGCTCAAGGAGCAGTTCGGCGACGCCGCCGTGGTGATCGTGCTGGCCCATGAGATGGGCCACGCCGTGCAGAACCGCATGGGCATCACGCCCGAGGCGGAGCGGCGCGACCCCGAGAAGTACCCGACGATCCTCACCGAGGCGATGGCCGACTGCTTCGCCGGCGCGTTCGTCAAGTGGGTGAACGACGGCAGGTCCGAGCACCTGGACATCGGTTCGGACACGCTCGACTCGGCGCTCGGCGCGCTCATCACGTTCCGCGACCCGGTCGGCACGTCGCCGGACGACCAGTCGGCGCACGGCAACGCGTTCGACCGGGTGTCCGCGTTCCAGGACGGCTACCAGCAGGGCACGAAGTTCTGCGCGGCGATGACCGTGCAGAACCGGCCGTTCACGCAGCAGGCGTTCACCAGCGCGGACGACCGCGACCGGGGCGGCAACCTGCCGTTCGACGAGATGCTGGAGTCGATCACCCCCGACCTCAACGCCTACTACAAGGCGCTGGTCGAGCGCGCGGGCAAGACGTGGACCGAGCCCAGGGCGACGCCCACCGAGGACGAGCCGGCCTGCTCCGGCGACCAGGGCCCGGTGGCGTTCTGCCCGGCGGAGAAGTCGGTGGAGATCGAGGTCGAGCGGGACCTGCCCGAGCTGCACGCCGAGATCGGCGACTACGCGACGGGCGTGCTGCTGGCCAGCCGCTACGGCCTGGCCGCGATGTCCCAGGTGGGCGTGGACGTCGAGGGCGAGGCGGCGGCGACCGGGGCGCTGTGCCTGGCCGGGTCGTACACGCGCGAGGTGTTCACCCGGCAGCAGGGCTTCGGCCTGTCCCCCGGCGACCTGGACGAGGCGGTGCGGGTGCTGCTGGCGTACGACTACGCGGCACGGGACGCGAGCGGCGGGACGTCCCTCGACCCGGGCTTCCGGCGCGTCGAGGTGTTCCGCGGCGGCGTGCTGGAGGGCGTGGGCTCCTGCGGGGTGGGCTGAGGGATTCGCCGGCCCCCACCCGAACGGGCGATCCGCTGGGTAGGGTTCGGGATCACACGCGAACCGCGGGACGATGGGGCTGGGCATGGGGCGACGGGCTTCTCTCTTCACGGCGCTCGTCGCCGTCGTGTCGTTGACGGGGTGCACCCAACTGGTGAGCGGCGAGGGCCGCTCCGAGCGCCCGGACGTCACCAAGGTGTCCGGGCTGGAGATCACCACCGGGGAGAGCGGGCCGAAGCCCGGTGTGCCCGACGCCGACCTCCAGGTGGAGAACGGCGACGGCGGCGAGATGGACCGGCTGGCCATCAACACCCTCGCCGACGTCGAGGAGTACTGGTCCGAGCAGCTGCCCGAGGTGTTCGGCGTCGAGTTCCAGCCGGTCAAGCGGCTCGTGTCGTACGACTCGAACGGCAAGGGCGTCGAGATCTGCCGCACCAACACGGCGGGCGTGGCCAACGCGTTCTACTGCTCCCTGGACGACTCCATCGCGTGGGACCGGGGCGAGCTGCTGCCCATGCTCGACGACGCGTTCGGCCCGGTGGCCGTGGTGACCGTGCTGGCGCACGAGATGGGCCACGCCGTGCAGTACAAGCTCGGCGACAAGGGCGGCATCAACCAGGCCACGCCGACGATCATCAAGGAGCAGCAGGCCGACTGCTACGCGGGCAACTTCTTCCGCTGGGTCGCCGAGGGCAAGTCCGAGCACTTCCGCATCTCCACCGGGCCCGGGTTGAACCAGGTCCTGGCGACGATGTTCTTCATCCGCGACGCGGCGGGCACGTCCGCCGAGAAGCAGGGCGCGCACGGCAGCGCGTTCGACCGGGTCTCGGCGTTCCAGTTCGGCTTCGCGGGCGACCCGGCGCGGTGCGCCGCCATCGACGAGGCCGAGGTCAAGGCCCGCATCACGCAGCAGAAGTTCGACGCGCAGGACGAGGACCAGGGCTTCGGCAAGGGCAACCTGAAGGTCGACGACCCCCGCTACCTGGAGCTGCTGGAGCAGTCGCTCCAGGACGCCTACAAGCAGTCCGGCGCGACGCCGCCCGCGTTCACCACGGAAGAGGACGACTGCCCGGACGCCTCCGAGACCTCGCCCGCGTCGTACTGCCCGGCGACCAACTCGGTGGCCATCGACCTGGCCGACCTGGTGAAGATCGGCACCCCGCCCAAGCGCGGGCAGAAGGGCGGGATCGGCGACTTCGCCGCGTTCGCCGAGATCGCGTCCCGCTTCGCGCTGTCCATCCAGAAGGCGACGGGCTACTCGCTGGAGGGCCCGGCGGCGGGGCTGCGGACGGCCTGCCTGACCGGCGCGTGGGCGGGGACGACGACGGGCAGCTCGGCGCGGCTGCGGCTGTCGTCGGGTGACCTGGACGAGGCCGTGGCCGAGCTGCTGGCCGACAAGAGCCTGATCGCGGCGGACGTGAACGGGACCGTGGTGCCGTCCGGCTTCGCGCGGGTGGAGGCGTTCCGGGACGGCTTCTTCGAGGGTTCCGGGCTGTGCACGCGGAAGTACTCGGGCTGAGCGGGAGCACTGGGGCTGATCCGACTCGCGGGACGAGACGCGGATCACCCGTCAGGCCCAGCGAGACGCGACGAGGGGCCCGCCCGGACCGGGCGGGCCCCTCGTCGCGCACGGGTCAGAACAGCGCGCTGGCCAGGTTGCGGCGGGCCTTGGCGACCCGCTCGTCGTCCGCCGGGAACAGCTCGAACAGCGACACGAGGTGCTCGCGCACGCGGTCGCGGTCGTCGCCGAACACCCGGCGCACGGTGTCGACCAGGCGCTTGAACGCCTGCTCGACGTCGTTCGTGGCGACCTCCAGGTCGGCGGCGGCCAACTGGGCGGCCACGTCGTCCGGGTTCGCGTCGGCCTTGGCGATCGCGTCGCCGCCGACCTCCTCGGCGCGGGCGGTGAAGCGGACCTGGGCCAGGGCGGCCTTCGCGTCGGCGTTGCCGGGTTCGGCGGCCAGGATGGCCTCGTAGGCGGCCTCGGCGGCGGCGAAGTCGCCCTGCTCGAAGGCTTCCTCGGCGGCGACGAAGCGGGGGTCCTCGGGTTCCGGTTGCGGTTCGCCGCCGACGGCGTCGGGCCGGTTGGCCTCGGCGGCCTTGATGCCGGGCAGGCGGTCGCGCAGGGCGTCGAGCAGGCGCGCGACCCACTGGCCGAACTCGGCCTCCGGCAGGGGGCCCGCGAAGGCGTCGATCGGCTGGCCGCCGGCGATGGCGACGACCGTGGGCACGGACTGGACGCCGAACACCTGGCCGATGCGCGGGCTCGCGTCCAGGTCGACGCGCGCCAGCAGCCAGGTGCCGCCGCCGGCGCGGGCGGCCCTCTCCAGGACCGGGGAGAGCTGCCCGGCCTCGGGGCTCCACGACGCGGTCAGCTCGACCACGACCGGGACGTCCAGGGAGCGCTCGACGACGGACTGGAACGTCGCCTCGGTGACGTCCAGGACCCACGGGCTCGGACCGGCGTCCGGCCCGGCGTCCTGGCCTGCTCCCGCGGGCGGGGGTGGGGTGGAGGAACGCTGCCTCGCGGCATCGGCCCGGGCCTTGAGCGCGCCGAGGTCGACGGCCCCGGACAGCGCGGCGGACAGTGCGGCGGTCTTGCGCGGGTCTGGCCTTGTCACGCCCCCATCCTGGCACGAGGGCCGCGCGGGGCCACGTCGGGTCAGCCGGTGATCTGGGCGACCGGGTCGATGCCCATCGGGTTGGTCCGCATGGCCTCGTTGAGGTGCCCCAACCGGAGGGCGACGGGGGTCATCAGCTCGGCGAACCTGGCCGCGTCCGCCCCCGCCCAGCAGTCGCGCGCGGCGTCGTCGGTGGCGCGTTCGACGTCCTCGCGCAGCGCCCGGCCGGCCGGGGTGAGGTCGTCGCCGACGAGGCCGCGTTCGCGCAGGGCGGACTCGGCGGCGGCCCACTCGTCCCCGTCCCAGCCGCGCGCCTTGCGCAGGTAGGCCGCGTCGAGGCCCTTGTCCGCGCCGAACAGCACCAGCGCCTCGCACGGGCCGAGGCCGGCCGCGACCAGGGCGGCGACGTGGGCGTCGCCCCGCGACTCGCGCAGCACGGTGCACGCCCACCACAGCGCGAGGTGCGGTTCGCCCGGCACGGGCAGCGCCCGGTTCGCGGCGGCCAGCACCCGGCCGGCCAAAGGGGTCGCGCCGGCCGCGCGGCAGGCCAGGTCGGCGGCCTCGGCGAGGTCGAGCGACTCCAGCATCCGCCGCAGCGCCCGGTCGACGCCCTCCAGCCGCGCCTCCAGGTAGCGGGCGGGCGTGGCCACGTCCCACGCGTCGGGCACGGCGCGGGCGACCATCCGCGGGTGGAAGCTGAAGAACGCGGCGGTCACCACCTCCGGCGGCACGGCGCCCAGCGGCGCGGCGCGCATCCCGAAGTAGCCCATCCAGCCGCCCTTGCACCCGAGCGCGTCGGTGGCGGCCCGGGACTCCGGGGAGAAGTAGGTGACGTCGTGGTAGGTCTCGAACCGGACCCAGAGGTCGCGGGGCGTCGTACCGCTCATCCCGCCAACTTAGTAGGACGTCCTACTTCTCCGCCGGCCCCGAAGACGCGGCCGGTCAGTCGGCCAGGTGGGCTTCCAGGCGCTCCACCTTGGCCGTCAGCTGGCCGGTGTGGCCCGGCCGGATGTCGGCCTTCAGGACCAGGCCGACCCGCGGCGCGGTGGCCTGCACGGCCTCGGTCGCCTTCTTCACCACGGCCATCACCTCGTCCCACTCGCCCTCGACCAGGGTGAACATGGCGTTGGTCTCGTTCGGCAGGCCCGACTCGCGCACCACCCGCACGGCCTCGGCGACGGCCGCCGCCACGCCCTCGGACTCCCCGCCGAGCGGGCTGACACTGAACGCGACGAGCACTGCTGCCTCCTGGTGGCCGGGTACTGACTGGTAGCTTCGGCGGCATGACGTCCCAGCCGCTGCCGTTCGACCCCATCGCGCGTGCCGCCGAGCTGTGGGAGAAGCGGATCGGACCGTCGACGGCGATGGCGGCCGTCACGAGCGTCATGCGAGTACAGCAGATCATCCAGTCCGCCGTGGACGCCGCCCTCAAGCCGCACGGCCTGACGTTCGCGCGGTTCGAGGCGCTGGTGCTGCTGACGTTCTCCCGGGCGGGCAGCCTGCCGATGCGGGTCATGGGCGAGCGCCTCCAGCTGCACCCGACCAGCGTCACCAACATCGTGGACCGGCTGGAGGCCGACGGGCTGGTGCGCCGCACCCCGCACCCGACGGACCGCCGCACGACGCTGGTGGAGATCACCGAGGCGGGCCACACCCGCCGCGAGTCCGCGACCGAGGCCGTGACGGCCGTCGGGTTCGGCCTGCGCGGGCTCACCGACCGGCAGACCGAGCAGCTGACCGACCTGCTGGCCAAGGTCCGCCGCGCGGTCGGCGACTTCGAGGACTGAGGTCCGGTCGACCGGATGGGGACGCGCCCCGGGGGACGCGCTCAGGGGACGCGCCCGGGGGACGCGCTCAGTCGTTCGCGGTCCGGGTCCCGGTCAGGCGGCCGGTCCTCGCGGCCCAGCGCTCGAACACGACCGTGCCGAACGGCGGGATGCTCGCGAACAGCGCCCAGAACAGGGTCTTGCGGTCCCACTGCCCGGCCATCATCAGCGTCACGAGCACGTAGCCGACGAACACGACGCCGTGGACCGGCCCGAAGACCTTCACGCCGATCTCGTTCTGGACCACCACGTACTTGAAGAACATGCCGAGCAGCAGCCCGGCCCAGGACACCGCCTCGGCCAGGGCGAGGAGGCGGAAACGGCCGACGGGGCTGGAGAGCATGCCCCCATTGTGGTGGGTGACGGCGCTCACCGGCCCCGCGGGGTGTCCGGTTCGCCGGGTTCAGTCCTCCCAGCGGAAGACGCGGGAGGCAACGAACCCGACCACGAGCGTGAAGCCGACCAGCACGGCGGACGGCACCAGCAGCGCCTCCACGCCCTTGCCGCGCACCAGCACGTCGAGCATCCCGTCGTTCATGTGCCGCAGCGGGAACGCGTACGACACCGCCTGGAGCCAGCCCGGGGCGTTCTCCACCGGGAAGAACGTGCCGGACAGGAACGCCATCGGCATGATGATCAGGTTCGCCGCGCCGGACGCGGATTCCTCGGTCTTGCAGAACGCGCCGACCAGCATCCCGATCGCGAAGAACGCCGTCGTGCCGAGGACCAGCAGCGGCAGCGCGAGGTACCAGTGGCCGGTGAGCCTGAGGCCGAACAGGGGCAGCAGCGCGACCGCCACGAACACGACGCCCTGGGCGAGCGCCGTGCCGATCGAGACCAGGATGCGCGAGGTGAGCACGGTGGTCGTGCTGACCGGGGCGAGCCGGATGCGCCGCAGCACCTGCTTCTTGCGCCACGACACGAGGGTGAGCGCCGCGCCGAACACGCCGGAGAAGGAGACCGCCCACGACAGGATGCCGGGCGTCAGGTACTGGATGGGCTTGAGCGAGGCGTCCTCGACCGGCTCGGCGGCCAGGGTGAACGTCGGCGCCACGTTGGCCGCGCCGATGTTGAGCTTGTCCACCACGCCGGACACGATGCCGACGACGGTGCCCGCGGCCACCTGGTCGCTCGCCGCGAACGCCAGGTCGACCCGGTTGCCGTCCGCCACCACTGCGGCGGGCAGGTCGCCGTCGTCGACCTTCCGCCGGGCCTCCTCGGCGGTGCCGTAGCGCTCCAGCTCCAGCGCGCCGGTCTGCTCCAGGGCGGCGAACACCGGGCTGTCGCCGACCGCGCCGATCCTGGTCCGGTCGTTGCCCGAGTCGCCGAGCAGCAGGCCGAACACGACCAGGAACAGCAGCGGGAACAGGAACACGAAGAACAGCGACATGCGGTCCCGCAGGAAGCCCTTGGCCATGGCCGCCGCGAGGCTCTTGAACGCGGTCACGCGCGGTACTCCCGTCCGGTCAGGTCGAGGAACACGTCCTCCAACGTGGCCGTCCGCACCTGGAGCCCGTCCAGGGTGCCGCGCTCGGCCAGCGCCGACAGCACGGGCGCGGGCCTGCGGGTGGAGATGGTGAGCGAGACCTCGTCCTCGTGCGCCTCCTCGACCCCGGTGATGGCGCGGGCCGCCTCCGTGGTGAGCGCGCCCTTCTGGAGCACGACGTGGGTGGGCGCGTCGAGGCCGCGCACCAGCGTGGCGGGCGCGTCCATGGCGAGGACCCGGCCGCGGTCCATGATCGCGACGCGGTCGCAGAGGATCTCGGCCTCGTCGAGGTAGTGCGTGGTGTAGACGATGGTCTTGCCGCGGGCCTGGATCGCGCGCAGCACGTCCCACAGGTTGCGGCGGGCCTGCGGGTCGAGCGCGGCGGTCGGCTCGTCCAGGAACACCACGTCGGGGTCGTGCACCAGGGCGCAGGCGATGGACAGCCGCTGCCGCTGGCCGCCGGAGAGCTTGTTCTCCTGCACGTCCGCCTTGTCGGTCAGGCCGACCAGCTCCAGCATCTCGTCGGCGCGGCGCGCGGTGACGCCGTACAGCGAGCCGAACGTCTGGAGCTGCTCGCGCGCGGTCAGCTTCTCGAAGAAGCTCGACGCCTGGAGCTGCACGCCGATGCGGGGCAGCAGCTCGGGGTTGCGCGGCCACGGTTCGACGCCCAGCAGCGTCACCCGGCCCGCGTCGGGCTTGCGCAGGCCCTCCACGATCTCCAGCGTCGTGGTCTTGCCCGCGCCGTTCGGCCCGAGGATGCCGAAGAACTCCCCCTCCGCCACGGTGAACGAGACGCCGTCCACCGCCTTCAGCCCGCCGTAGCTCTTGCGGATGTCCGCAACCACGACCGCCGGTATGCGTGCCCCAGTCATGGCTGGAACGTAGTCCCCGGACACCCGCCCGCGGCGCGGATCGGGGCGGTCACGACCGAAGTGGACGGTGATCGATACCTTCGTAGGGCCGCGCGGTCGCACTGCGCGCGCCCCCGACTACGAGCAGTGCTCACGTGCCCCAGGTCGCCTCGGCCGGGTCGTCGGTCAGCTCGTGCGCGACGGTCGTGCCGGAGGTCAACCGCTCCCACGGGAGCCGCACGTCGTGCCACGGCTCGTCGCCCACGCGCAGCGCCCGCGTGTACTGGAGCCGGGACGGGTCGGCGCCGGGCGCGGTGATCGTCAGGTCGCGGCCGTCCTCCAGGCGCACGACGGCGCGGGCGAACCTCGGCGCGTTGAGCACGAACTCCCCCGTGCCCGGCGTCACCGGGTAGAGCCCGAGGGCGCCGAGGACGTACCAGGCGGACATCGTGCCGAGGTCGTCGTTGCCGGTGACCCCGTTCGGCGCGTCCACGAACAGGGTCTGCGCCGCCCGCACCACCGCCGAGGTCCGCCACGGCGCGCCGAGGAGCGCGTACACCCACGGCGCGTGCAGGTCCGGCTCGTTGTTCGGGTTGTAGCGGAACTGGTTGTAGTACTCGTACGGCCCCACGACCCACTTGTCGCGCACGGTCCCCGCCGGGTCGGCGAGCAGGTCGGGCAGGGCGAAGAAGTCGTCCAGCCGGGCCAGCGCGGCCTCCCGCCCGCCCAGCAGCCCCACCAGCCCCTCGACGTCGTGCTGCGCCAGCCACTGGTACTGCCACGCGGTGCCCTCGTGGAAGCCGTCCGGCCCCTGCGGGCTGAACGGGGTCAGCCACGCGCCGCCCGCCACCCTCGGCCGCGGGAACCCGCGGAAGCCGCGGTCGGTGACCGAGTCGTCCCACAGCGCGCGGTGGTTCAGGCCCCTGGCGCGCAGCGCCGCCGCGTCCTCGTGGTGGCCCAGCGCCTCGGCCATGATCGACAGCGCGTGGTCGGCCAGCGCGTACTCCAGGGTCGCGGACGCGCCGTGGTGCGGGTCAACGTCCTGCCCCTTCTTCGGGAAACCCGGGTCGTGCGGCACGAACCCGTCCGCGAGGTAGGTCGGGTTGCCCGCCCGGCCCTCGAACGGCGAGGACGCGGGCGGCACGGACGTCGCGTTGCGCCGCAGCGCCGCGTAGGCCCGCTCCTCCAGGCCCTCCAGCGCGCCGAACCGCCACAGGTCGACCAGGAACGGGGTCACCGGGTCGCCCGTCATGGTGTTGGTCTCCTGGTCGGCGTACGCCCAGCGGGGCAGCCACCCGCCCTGCTCGTGCACCGCCAGCACGGACCGGGCGACGTCCCGCGCGCGGCCCGGCCGCAGCAGCGCGAGCAGCTGGTTGTGCGCGCGGTAGGTGTCCCACAGGGAGAAGTACTCGTGGTAGGTCCAGCCGTCGGCGCGGTGCACCCGGCCGTCGAACCCGCGGTAGCGGCCGTCCACGTCGTTGCCGGTCAGCGGTTGGAGCAGCACGTGGTACAGCGCGGTGAAGAACACCACCGGGTCGTCGGTGTCGACCTCGACGCACCCCAGCTCGCGCCGCCACTCGTCCTGAACGGCGGCGCGCAGCTCGTCGAACGACCTGCCGCGCGCCTCGACCAGGTTCCCGGTCGCGCCCTCGGCGTCCACGTGCGAGAGGGCGGTCGCCACCGTCACCGGGCCGTCGCCGTCGAACGACACCCACCGGCCGCGCAGCCCCTCGCCGCCCGACTCGCCGCCCCAGCCCCCGGTGTCCCGGAACGGCCGGTCGAACGTCGTGGTGAACCACGTGGTGTACGGCTTCCCGCCGCAGAACGCCTGCGCGGTCACGGTGCCCGCGAGCGTCCGGTCGTCCACGACCCGCACGGAGCTGCCGGACACGGGTTCCCGGTCGTTGGCCTGGCCGACGTTCACCAGCACGTGCGGCGTCGACCCGGCGGGGAAGGTGAACCGCTCGACGCCGGCGCGGGTGGTCGCCGTGCACTCGGCGGTGATGCCGGACGCCAACCGCACCCGGTAGTAGCCGGCCTCGCCGACCTCGCCGTCGTGGGTGTACGCCGAGCCGTACCGGCGGTGGTCGAACGACCGCGGCGGCCCGAGCGCCGGCAGCACCGGCACCAGCCCGCCCTGCTCCCAGCAGCCCGCGCCGGACAGGAAGAAGTGCCCGAAACCGCGGATGACCGGGTCGTCGTAGCGGTAGCCCGCGTAGTGCGACCCGACCGGGCTGGAGTGGGCCATGCCGAACGGGGCCGACGCGCCGGGGAACGTGTTCCCGTCGTCGCGGGTGCCGATGAACGTGTTGACCCACCCGACCGGGTCGAGGTCTGCCGCCACACCCCCACCCTAGCCACCACCAGCGGGTCCTGTCCGGTTCAGGACAACGCGGGCGTTGACATCCCCCGTGCCCGGGGTGTGTGATCCGACCACTATGACAACGTTGTCCCCGAACGGCGCGGCGGGCGCCCGCAAGGTGCGGCGCGCCACGATGAACGACGTGGCGCGGCTGGCGGGCGTCAGCATCAAGACCGTCTCGCGCGTGGTGAACGACGAGGCGGGCGTGCACCCCGCGACGGCCGAGCGGGTGCTCGCGGCGATCGACCAGCTGGGCTTCCGGCGCAACCTCAGCGCGCGCAACCTCCGCCGCGGTTCGTCGACGGGCACCATCGGCCTGGTGCTGGAGGACGTGGGCAACCCGTTCTACTCCGGCGTGACGCGCGCGGTCGAGGAGATCTCCCGGCTGCGCGGCCGGCAGGTGATCACCGGCTCGTCGGACGAGGACCCGTCGCGGGAGCGCGAGCTGGCGCTGGAGTTCTGCTCGCGCCGCGTCGACGGGCTGCTCATCGTGCCCGCCGGGTTGCAGCACGGGTACCTGGTGCCGGAGATGCGCGCCGGCACGCCGGTGGTGTTCCTGGACCGCCCGGCGGGCGACGTCGTGGCGGACACCGTGCTGGTGGACAACATCGGCGGCACCGCGGAGGCCGTCGCGCACCTGGCGTCGTTCGGGCACCGCAGGATCGCGTTCCTCGGCGACGCGCCGGACATCTTCACCGCCAACGAGCGCCTGCGCGGCTACCGCGAGGGCTGCGCGCGCACGGGCATCGGCTACCACGAGTCGATGGTGGTGATGGGGCCGCACGACGAGCGGTCCGTGCGCGCGGCGCTCAAGGGCCTGCGCGAGCTGGCCGACCCGGCCACCGCCGTGGTGACCGGCAACAACCGGATCACCGTGCACGCGCTGCGCGCCCTCGCGGGCTGCGACTCGCGCCCGGCCCTCGTGGGCTTCGACGACTTCGAGCTGGCCGACCTGCTGTCGCCGCCGGTGACCGTGATCGCGCACGACGCGAGCGCGCTCGGCAAGGCGGCGGCCGACCTGCTCTACGCCCGGCTCGACGGCGACGGCACCCCACCGCGCCGCGTCGTCCTGCCGGTGCGCTTGGTGGCCCGTGGATCAGGAGAGGTACCCGTATGAGCTCCGACACCCAGCCCGTCTCGCTGCCGGCGAACCAGCCGCGCCAGTTCTACCGGGGCGGGGCGGCCATCGCGGCGCTGCGGAACGAGGCCGTCGCCGACCACGGCCCCGAGGACTGGGTCGCCTCGACGACCACGCAGTTCGGCAAGGACGAGGCCGGCCTGTCCCGGCTGCCCGACGGGCGGTGGCTGCGCGACGCCGTGGCCGCGGACCCGGTGACGTGGCTCGGCGAGGAGCACGCGGCCGAGTTCGGCGGGGACACCGCGCTGCTGGTGAAGCTGCTCGACGCCGGGCAGCGGCTGCCCGTGCACTGCCACCCGTCGAACTCCTTCGCCGAGCGGCACCTCGCCTGCCGGCACGGCAAGACCGAGGCGTGGATCGTGGTCGGCACCACCGGCCCCGACCCGACGGTCCACATCGGGTTCCGCGAGGACGTGCCCGCCGACGTGGTCGCGCGGTGGGTGTCGGCGCAGGACTCGGCGGCGATGCTCGGCGCGCTCAACGCGGTCCGGGTCTCCCCCGGCGACACGGTGTTCGTGCCCGCGGGCGTGCCGCACGCCATCGGCGAGGGCGTGTTCATCGTGGAGCTCCAGCAGCCCACGGACTTCTCCGTGACGCTGGAGTGGGAGGGCTTCCTCGCCGACGCCGAGGCGGGGCACCTGGGCCTGGGCTACGACAAGGCGCTGGACTGCGTGGAGCGCCGCGCCCAGTCGCCCGACGACCTGGTGCTGCGCACCCGCGCGCGGACCGGCGCGTCGGTGCCGCTGCTGGGCGCGCAGGCCGACCCGTTCTTCCGCGCCGACCGGCTGCACGTGTCGGGCACGGCGGCGCTGGAGCCCTCGTTCGGCGTGCTGGTGGTGCTGGAGGGCGCCGGCACGGTGGGTCCCGTCGCGGTGCACCGGGGCAGCACGCTCGTCGTGCCGCACGCGGCGGGCGAGGTCGAGGTGACCGGCGACGTCGTCGCCGTCCGGTGCAGGCCGCCACTGGTGTCGAGCCTCGGGAGCTGACCGCATGGCCTTACCCCTGTTGGACGCACGGGAGTTGGTGAAGCACTACGGGAGCGTGGAGGCGTTGCGCGGCGCCTCGTTCACCGCGCACGCGGGCGAGGTCGTCGCGCTCGTCGGCGACAACGGAGCGGGCAAGTCGACGCTGGTGAAGTGCCTGTCCGGGGTCGAGCGGCCGGACTCGGGCACGGTCCTGCTCGACGGCGAGCCGGTCGTGCTCGACTCGCCGGTGGCGGCGCGGGCGCTGGGCGTCGAGACCGTCTACCAGGACCTGGCCGTGGCGCCGGACCTGGACCCGGCGGCGAACCTGTTCCTCGGGCGCGAGCTGCGCCGGGCCGGGCTGCTCGGGAAGCTCGGCGTGCTGGACGAGAAGGAGATGCGGCGCCGCGCCGCGCGGTCGTTCGAGGACCTCGGGGTGTCGCTCCCGGACGCGGGCGTGCCGATCGGCTCGCTGTCGGGCGGGCAGCGGCAGGGCGTGGCGGTGGCGCGGTCGGTGGTGTGGGCGAGCCGGCTGGTGTTCATGGACGAGCCGACCGCCGCCCTGGGCGTGGTGCAGCGCGGACGGGTGCTCGACGTCGTGCGGCGGGTCCGCGACCGGGGCCTGGCGGTGGTGCTGATCAGCCACAACATGCCCGAGGTGCTGGCCGTCGCGGACCGCGTCGAGGTGCTGCGGCTGGGCCGGCGGGTGGCCCGGTTCGAGGCGGCCTCCACCACCGTGGAGGAGCTGGTCGGCGCGATGACCGGCGCGCTGTCCCAGGAGGGGGCGTGACCGGCCCCGGCTCGCTGGCGCGGCGGCTCCTGGGCGCGAACACGCTGTGGATCGGCGTGGTGCTGCTGGTGCTGGTGGCGGTGTTCGGCGCGCTGCGGCCGGACGCCGTGCTGACCGCGTTCACGCTCCAGACCACGCTGGTCGAGACGTCGGTGCTGCTGGTGCTGTCGGTCGGCATGACCTTCGTGGTCGTCACGGCCGGGATCGACCTGTCGGTGGGGTCGGTGCTGGTGTTCTCCGGCGTCACGTCCGCCACGGTGATGAACGCCCTCCACGGCGGCGACGCCACCGGCGCGGGGTGGGGCACGGTCGCGGTCGGCCTCGCCGTGGCCCTGCTGTCCGGCGCGGCGTGGGGGCTGCTCAACGGCGTGCTGGTCGCCCGCGCGGGCATCCCGCCGCTGATCGTGACGCTCGGGTCGTTCGGGGCGGCGCTCGGCGCGGGGCAGCTGCTGTCCGGCGGGTCGAACGTCAGCGGCGTGCCGGACGCGCTGGGCGACGGCCTGGGCACCGGGACCTGGTTCGGCGTGCCCGCCCTCGTGCTGCTCGCGGCGGCGGTCACCGCGCTCGGGGCGCTCGTGCTGGGCACGACCGCGTTCGGCAGGCACACCCGCGCCATCGGCTCCAACGAGGAGGCCGCCCGCCGGGCCGGCATCCCGGTGCGCGGGCACCTCGTGCGGGTGTACCTGCTGGCGGGCGTGCTGGCCGGGCTGGCCGGGTTCATGGCGCTGGCCTACTTCCGGGTCGCGTCGATCACCGGGCACGACACCGACAACCTCAACGCGATCGCCGCCGTCGTGCTCGGCGGCACCAGCCTGTTCGGCGGGGTGGGCTCGGTGGTGGGCACGGTGCTCGGCGTCTTCATCCCCGCCGTGCTGCGCAAGGGGTTCGTGATCGTCGGCGTGGACGTGTACTGGCAGCCGGTCGCGGTGGCGGTGGTCCTGGTCGCCGCCGTGTGGTTCGACCAGTCGCGGCGAAGGGCGCGTGATCAACACTAGGTGAGAGGGAGAACATGTCATCGAGGACGGTTGCCCTTGTCCCGCTCTTGTCAGTGGCCTTGCTGACCGCGTGCGGCGGCGGGCAGATCGGCGACACCGGGGGCTCCGGTGACGCGAAGAAAATGGTGCTCATCCCGGGGGTGGCGGCGGAGCCGTTCTACACCTCCCTGGAGTGCGGGTTCCGCGAGGCCGCCGGCGCGGCCGGGTACTCGGTCGACGTGCAGGCGCCGGCGAAGTTCGACCCGGTGCTCCAGGCGCCCATCGTGACGGGCGTGCTGGCGAACCGGCCGGGCGCGGTGCTCATCGCCCCCACGGACGACAAGGCGATGGCCGGCCCGGTCAGGCAGCTGGTGGACGCCGGGATCGAGGTCGTCGAGGTCGACACCAGGCTGGAGGACAGGTCGATCGCCGCGTCGACGGTCTCCTCGGACAACGAGCAGGGCGGGCGGCTGGCCGCGCGGACCCTCGCCGACCTGGTGGGCGGCGGTTCCGGCTCGGTGCTCGTGCTCGACACGAAGGCCGGTACGTCCACCACCGACGCCCGCGCGAAGGGCTTCGAGGAGGAGGTCGCGAAGCACCCGAACCTGCGGTACGTCGGCCGGCAGTACACCGACAACGAACCGGACCAGGCGGCGTCCAAGGTGACCGCCACGCTCGCCGCCAACCAGGACCTCGTGGGCGTGTTCGCGACGAACCTGAACACCGGCGAGGGCGCGGCCACCGGGCTGCGCAACGCGGGCCGGACGGGCTCGGTCAACCTGGTGGGCTTCGACGCCTCCCCCAAGCAGGTGGAGGACCTGCGGTCGGGCGTCGTGCAGGCCCTGATCGCCCAGGACCCGGCCACGATCGGCCGCACGGGGGTCGAGCAGGCCGTCGCGGCGCTGGAGGGCAGGCCGGTCGAGCGCGAGGTCGAGACCGACCTGGTGGCGCTGACCAAGGCCGACATGGAGGCGAACTCGGAGTACTTCTACAAGCAGAAGTGCTGAGCCCCCGGACCGCGGCCCGGTGGCCGGCCGCGTGCCGGTCACCGGGCCCCGGTCACCGGGCCCCGGTCACCCCGCGCGCGCCAGCAGGCGCCCCTGGGGGAACCGCTCCCCGTCCACCGGCTCGCGCAGCACCCGGCCGACCTCGGTGAACCCGGCGTCGCGGGCGAGCGCGGCGAGGTCGTCGACCGGCCAGCGGTAGGCCGTCACCACCCGGTGGTCGAACGTCGCCACCGGTCCCCCGCCGGCCTCGAAGAAACCGAGCAGCAGGGGCGCGCCCGGGACGAGCACCCGGCGGAACTCGGCGAGGTACGCGGGCAGGTCGGCCGGCGGGACGTGGATGACCGAGTACCAGCACAGGACGCCGTGCAGCGACCCGTCGGGCAGGTCCAGGGCGTCCATCGAGCCGACCTCGAACCGCAGGTCCGGGTGCGCCGCGCGGGCGAGGTCGACCATCACCGGCGACAGGTCGACGCCGAACGCGTCCAGCCCGAGGTCGCGCAGGCGCGCGGTCACCCGCCCGGGACCGCAGCCCAGCTCGGCGACGGGCCCGGGGCCGGCGGCCCGCACGTGCTCGGCGAACGCGGCGAGCACCGCGCGGTCCAGCGGGACGCCGTCGAGGTCGTGGCGGGGAAGTTCGGCGTAGCGGACGGCGACGGAGTCGTAGGCGTCGGCCGTCGCGCGCAGGTGCGTGGGGAGTCCGGTCACGGACCGGGGAGCCTAGAGGTACTTGTTGGCCAGCTCCGAGTACTCCTTCTCCAGGTCGTCGGCCAAGTACGCGACGTACGCCCACGGCACGTCGTGCACGTGGTCGCGCATGCCGATCAGGTGGCGCTTCGCGCGCGGCGCGTCGTCGGCCAGGGCGAAGGCCGCCGCGAACAGGTTGTGGGCCTGGAGGGCGCGCGGGTGGGGCTTGGTCGCGGTCGACTCCCACCGGTCCGCGGCGGTGGCGATCTCGTCGCGGTGGCGGCTGAAGTAGCGCATCTTCAGGGTGGCGATCCTGAGCGCCGACCGGGACTGCACGGCGTCCTCGAACTGCTCCAGGAAGATCTCGAAGTGGGCCAGCGGCAGCATGGCCACGACCGGGTCGCCGGGCGGCGCGGCGTCCACGCTGCCCTGGGCGAACGCCATCATCTCCTCGGCCGAGCCGCCCCACTTGGCGGCCAGGATCTGCAACCGCGTCCAGTGCGCCGGGTACAGGGTGGGGCAGCGCGCGGCGATCTCGCGCCACACCTCGTCCTTCTGGTCGCGGTCCACCTGGAGGCCGAGGCCCGCGGTCTGGAGCTGCGCCCACGGCACCGCGTCCCGCGGCAGGAGCTTCGCGGCCTCGTGCAGCGGGCCGACGGCCTTGCGCAGGGTGCCGAAGAAGACCTTGAACCGGTCCTTGCCGACGCTGTCCGCGCGGCCCGAGCCCCGGATCGCCCACGCCTCCCGGATGAACGCGGTGCCCGCCAGCAGCCACAGGTCGGGGTCGGTGTTGCCCTTGGCCAGCTCCAGCAGCTCGTCGGCGTGCCCGATGGCGTGCTCGCCGAGCACCTCGGCCCGCAGCGCCCGCACCTCCGGGTCGTCCCGGCACTCCGCGAGAACCGTGGTGGCCGCGCGCAGGTGGCCCGCGTCCATCTCCTCCGCCGCGATGTCCAGGATCGCGTCGTCGTACGTGTGGTCCCGCACCACCTCACGAGCGACCGCGGCAGGCCGCTTCCTCCGGAAAATCCCCACTCCAGCGACCTTACTTTCCTCCGAGCCCGACCGGCCCGAGTCTTTCGTGGAGCCGAACAGGGCCGTTCTGCGGTTGTCCTCCACCCTACGCACGCGCTGGGGTGGAGACCTCGACCGGAGGGGGATCGATGAGGAGAGCACCGACCACCACGCTGACCACCGCGTTGTCCGCCGCACTGACCGCCGCGCTGCTCACGGCGATCACGCCGGCGGCCGCGCCGGCACTCGCCCAGGCGCGGCCCGGCCCGCACCACGACCAGGCGCTGACCTGGGCGCCGTGCACCGACGTCCCGGGCCTGGAGTGCGCGACGTACACCGCGCCGCGGGACTGGCGCACACCCGGCGACGGCAGGTCCGTCACCATCGCCGTGAGCCGGCTGAAGGCCCGCGGCGAGTCGCGGGGCGCCGTGCTGACCAACCCGGGCGGCCCCGGCGCGCCCGGCCGCACGCTGCCGCTGCTGTACGCCGAGCGGACGAGGCTGGTCCAGGACCGCGACGTCATCGGCGTCGACGTGCGCGGCACGGGGGCGAGCACGAACGTCACCTGCGGCGGGTTCGACTTCCTGGCGCTCACCGACCCGCGCGACCGCCGCCGGGCCAACGCGAAGCTGATCTACGACGGCGCCGAGCTCCAGGCCACGGCCTGCCGGACCAGGTCCGGCGAGCTGGGCGAGGTGGTCAACACCGAGCAGACCGTCCACGACCTCGACCTGCTGCGCCACCTGCTCGGCCGGGAGCGGGTCGACTGGGTCGGCTACTCGGGCGGCAGCCGGCTGGGCGCCTACTACGCGACCTACTTCCCGGACCGGGTCGGCAAGTTCGTGCTGGACTCGAACCCCGAGTTCACCAGCACGTTCCAGGACGTGTTCGACAACTTCGGGTACGGCTTCGAGCGGCGCTTCCGCGTCGACTTCCTGCCGTGGGTCGCGAAGTACGACGCCCTGTACCGGCTGGGCACGACCGCCGAGCAGGTCCGGCAGTCCTACGAGCGGACCCGCGCCGCGCTGAACGCGGAGCCGGCGGCGCTGCCCGGCGGCACCCTCGTCGACGGCGTCCTGCTCGACGTGCTCCTGATCCGGGCCCAGTACTCCAAGACCGCGTTCCCGGAGGCGGCGGCGCTGTTCTCGCAGCTCGCGCGGGGCGACGCGGGCGCGGTGACGGCCGCGGCGGCGCTCGCGCGGTACCCGGACGCGTCCAACGGCGCCCTGTACGCGACCGCGTGCAACGACACGGGGTTCCGCCACAACCGCACCACCCTGGCGCTGGAGGCCGAGCGGCTGGGCCGGCGGTACCCGCTGATGGGGTACTACCAGTTCCTCGCGCCGTGCGCGTCCTGGGACCGGCCCGCGCTGGAGCTGAGGGAGCCGACCGGCCGGGGCGTGCCGCCGGTCCTGATGGTGCAGTCGGTGCGCGACCCGGCCACCCCGCTGGAGGGGGCGCGGGACGCGCACCACCGGTTCGCCGGCTCGCGGCTGCTGACCGTGACCGACGAGGGCGACCACG
This sequence comes from Saccharothrix sp. DSM 118769, assembly GCF_052936295.1. Classification (NCBI taxonomy): domain Bacteria; kingdom Bacillati; phylum Actinomycetota; class Actinomycetes; order Pseudonocardiales; family Pseudonocardiaceae; genus Saccharothrix; species Saccharothrix sp. DSM 118769. The sequence continues at coordinate 8,569,356 of NZ_CP193627.1, forward strand.
GCGTCTACGGCTTCGGCAACGCGTGCGTGGACGACGTCGTGGAGTCGTTCATCGTCGACGGGGTCGTGCCCCCGGTCGACTCGACGTGCCCCGGCGTGCCGCTGCCCGACCCGACCGCGCCCGCCGCGCAGCAGCGGCGACCGCTCGTGGGCTACCCGCTGTAGCCCCCGGCCCGGGTCACGTGCCGTAGCCGTTCCCGGGGGGACCACCGGTGGCGCCGCCCGTCTGCCGACGGCGGGCGGCGTACACCCCGGCCTCGGTGCGCCGGTCGAAGCCCAGCTTGTGCAGCAGCGAGGAGACGTAGTTCTTGACCGTCTTCTCCGCCAGGTAGAGCCGGCTCGCGATCTGCCGGTTGGTCAGGCCCTCGGCGATCAGGTCGAGGATGCGCCGCTCCTGCGGGCTCAGCGCCGCGTAGCGCGGGTCCTCGACCGGTCCGCCGCGCAGGCGCTGGAGCACGGTCGCGGTCACGCCCGAGTGCAGCAGCGACCCGCCCGCGGCCAGCGTGCGGATCGCGGACACCAGGTCGTTGCCGGACACCTGCTTGAGCATGTAGCCGGCCGCGCCCGCCATGATCGCCCCGAACAGCGCCTCGTCGTCCGAGTACGAGGTCAGCATCAGGCACGCGGGCGGCGGCTGGACCGTCGAGCGGATCTCGCGGCACACCGTGACGCCGTCGCCGTCGGGCAGCCGCACGTCGATCACGGCCACGTCCGGCCGGTGCAGGGCGGCGGCGGACACGGCCGCCGCGGCGCTCTCCGCCTCACCCACGACCTCGATGTCCGGTTCCACGGCGAGCAACTGCTGGAGCCCCCTGCGGACGATCTCGTGGTCGTCGACGAGCAGCACCGAGATGGACAAACCCTCTCCCCTCCCCTAACACCGTCACCGCGTGGTCAGCGGCACGGACCACGTCACCGTCACGCCCCGCCCCCCGGCCGAGTCGACGTCGCAGGAACCGTCCCACCTCGTGGCCCGGGCCGCCATGTTGACCAGACCACCGGTGTGCCGGTTGCGCCCCGCGGGCAGGCCGGCGCCGTCGTCGCGCACGACGAGCCGCAGCCACGTCGCCGCGCGGTCCACCGACACCTCGACGTCGACCCTCTTCGCCGACGCGTGCCGCGCCGCGTTGGCCAGCGCCTCGCGCAGCGTGGCGAGCAGGTCGGGCCGCACGTGGTCGGGCACCACCGAGTCGACGGGGCCGTCCAGCGCCAGCGCGGGCTCGAAGCCGAGCAGGCGGGTCGAGTCCTGCACGACCCGGCGCAGCTGGACGCGCAGGTCGGCGTCGCCCGCGGGCGACTCCTGCAACGAGAAGATGGTGCGCCGGATCTCCCGGATCGTCTGGTCGACCTCGGTGACGAAGTCCTGCAACCGCTGCGCCACGAGCGGCTGCTCGACCAGGCCGTTGAGGCCCTGGAGGCCGAGGCCCAGGCCGAACAGCCGCTGCACGACGAGGTCGTGCAGGTCGCGGGCGATGCGGTCGCGGTCCTCCAGCACCGCCAGCCGCCGCCCCGCGCCGGTGGCCCGGGTGAACTCCAGGATCAGCGCGGCCTGCCGGGCGAACGACTCGACCAGCGCCACGTCCGGCGCGTCGAACCCCACCTGGCCGCGGGCCCGCGCCACGAGCAGCACGCCGAGCACCCGTTCGCCCGCGGCCAGCGGCACGACCACCCCCGGGCCGACCCGGGCCGGCAGGCCGGGCAGGCCGTCGAACACCTTCGCGCGGCCGGTCCCGAACACCTCGCGCGCCGCGCCGCCCTCGCGGGACACGTCGAACCCGCGCAGCTCGCCGTCCATGACCCGCACGGCCAGCTCGCCCTGCGGGTCGGGCAGCGCCAGCACGGCGATCAGCCCGTCGGCGGCGAGCCGGGCGCGCACCGCGACCAGCCGCAGCGCGTCCCGGTCGGGGGTGCCGGTGAGCAGCGCGTTCGTCACCTCGTTGGACGCCCGCAACCACACCTCGCGCTGCCGCGACTGCTCGTAGAGCCGGGCGTTCTCGATCGCGATGCCCGCCGCCGCGGCCACCGCCACCACCACCTCCTGGTCGGCGAGGGTGAAGTCCGCGCCGTCCTCCTTGTCGGTGAGGTAGAGGTTGCCGAACACCTCGCCCCGCACGTGCACGGGCACGCCGAGGAAGCCGGGCGAGGACGGGTCGAACGCGGCGCCCCAGGACTCGTGCGGCCCGACCGGGTGGTGGCCCTCGCCGTGGGTGAACTCCAGCAGCTGCCGGTTGGGTCCGACCACGGCCAGCGCGCCGTACCGCGCGCCGACGAGGCTGCACGACGACTCCACGATGCGGCGCAGCACGTCGGGCAGCGACAGGTCGCTGGCGAGCGAGACGACCGCGGCGAGCAGCCGGTGCAGCCGCTCCTGCGACACGATCGCCTCGGCGGTGCGGTCGGTCAGCTGGCGGAGCAGGCCGTCCAGGCGCACCGCGTTGGCGTCGGGGGGACCGGGCACCGTGGGACCACCCTCGGGACGTGGGGGTTGCGCTGGCGTGGGATCGCGCTGGGGGACCACCGAGGGTAGCGCCTGCCGCTACGGGATGCGACGGCCCGTGAGCACTTCCAGGTCCACGACCAGGTAGTGATCGGGCAGGCCGTGGCGGCGGGCGGCCAGGGGCAGCTCGCGCAGGCGCCGGAGACCCGGCTCGTCGTCCACCTCGGTGACGTGCCCGATGGCCATCACCGACCAGCCCTTCGACAGGTCGTGGGCGATGTCGTCGATCTCGAACGCGACGATCGTGTCGCGGGCGACCAGCGTGGAACTGCCCTCGGGAACGCGCAGCACGACGCGCTCGCCGTCGACGACGTAGGGCACGGGGTGCACGACGGGCAGGGCGCGGTCGGTGTAGACCAGCCGCCCGATGACGGCCGTCCGCAGCAGCTGCATGCACTCCTCGCGGGAGAGGACCTGAAGTCCAGCGGCGTCGTACATCGCACCTCTTCGTCCCCCGGGTTGCCGGACTAGAACGTTCTGCTCTGTGATCGTCCTTGCCTAGAGGCGGAAGTCCCGGCTTCGACCTGGCACCCGGATGGGGGATTTCCGGCAATACCCGAACGGCAGCGGCCGCATTCCCCCGCCACCCCACCCCGACCAGCCAAAACCCGAGAGTCCAACGCCCAAGCCCCGAGAGTCCAACGCTCACGACCCGCGAGTCCAACGCTCAGGACCCTTGAGTTCTGCATTCGCGACTCACGGCGTTAGGAATGAGCGCATGACACGGCGGTCACGAGCGCATGACTCGCGGGACAGGTGCACGGCGGCGTCAGGCGCCGACGCCCTCGACGAGCCGGTCGGCGGCGGCGTACGGGTCCAGCTCACCCGCGACGACCCTCTTGGCCAGGGTCTCCAGGGCGGCACCGCCGCGCAGCCCGCCGAACCGCGACCGCAGCCGCTCGACGGCGATGGCCTCGATCTCCCCCGCCGCACGCGCGGCACGCCGCCGCTCCAGCTCACCGCGCTCGACCAGCCACGCGCGGTGGGCCTCGATCGCGTCCACGACGTCGTGCACGCCCTCGCCGCGCGCCGCGACGGTCTTCACCACCGGGGGCCGCCACAGGCCGCCCTCCCGGTCCCGCCGCCCCAGCGAGATCACGTGCTTGAGGTCGCGGGCGGTCTGGTCGGCGCCGTCGCGGTCGGCCTTGTTCACCACGAACACGTCGGCGATCTCCAGGATGCCCGCCTTCGCCGCCTGGACGCCGTCCCCCATGCCGGGCGCGAGCAGCACGACGGCGGTGTCGGCCAGCGACACCACCTCGACCTCGGACTGCCCGACGCCGACGGTCTCCACGAGCACCACGTCGCACCCGGCCGCGTCGAGCACGCGCAGCGCCTGCGGCGTGGCCCAGGACAACCCGCCGAGGTGGCCGCGCGTGGCCATGGACCGGATGAACACGCCGGGGTCGGTGGCGTGCTCCCCCATCCGCACCCGGTCGCCGAGCAGCGCGCCGCCGGAGAACGGCGACGACGGGTCGACGGCCAGCACCCCGACCCGGTCGCCGCGCTCCCGGTACGCCTTGACCAGCGCGGACGTGGACGTGGACTTGCCGACGCCGGGCGCGCCGGTCAGCCCGACGACCCGCGCGTTCCCGCAGTGGGGCGCCAGTGCCGCGGCCACGTCGCGCAGCCGCGGCCCGGCCTCCTCCACCAGCGAGATGAGCCGGGCGACCGCGCGCGGTTGTCCCTCGCGCGCGCGGTCGACCAGCTCGGCCACGTCGACGGCGCGGGCCACTAGACCTTGGGGACGCGCACGATCAGCGCGTCGCCCTGACCTCCGCCGCCGCACAGCGCCGCCGCGCCCACGCCACCGCCGCGGCGCTTGAGCTCCAGCGCGAGGTGCAGGGCGATGCGCGCGCCCGACATGCCGATCGGGTGGCCCAGCGCGATCGCGCCGCCGTTGACGTTGACCTTCTCCTCGGGCAGGCCGAGCTCGCGCGTGGAGACGATGCCGACCGCGGCGAACGCCTCGTTGATCTCGACCAGGTCGAGGTCGGCCGGGTCGATGCCCTCCTTGGCGCACGCGGCCTTGATCGCGTTCGAGGGCTGCTGGTGCAGGCTCGCGTCGGGGCCCGCGACCACGCCGTGCGCGCCGATCTCGGCCAGCCAGGTCAGGCCCAGCTCCTCGGCCTTGGCCTTGCTCATCACGACCACGGCCGCCGCGCCGTCGGAGATCTGCGACGCCGAGCCCGCGGTGATGGTGCCGTCGGGGGCGAACGCCGGGCGCAGCTTGGCCAGGGTCTCCGCGGTGGTGTCGGCGCGCACGCCCTCGTCGGTGGCGAACTCGACCGGGTCGCCCTTGCGCTGCGGGATGAGGACGGGGGCGATCTCCTCGTCGAACACGCCGTTCTTCGACGCCTCGGCGGCGAGCCGGTGCGAGCGGGCCGAGAAGGCGTCCTGCTCCTCGCGGGTCAGGCCGTGGCGGGCGTTGAACTTCTCCGTGGACATGCCCATCGCCACCTGGTCGAACGCGCAGAACAGGCCGTCGTGGGACATGTGGTCGAGCATCGTGACGTCGCCGAACTTGAACCCGCCGCGCGACTTCTGGAGCAGGTGCGGCGCCTGCGTCATGGACTCCTGGCCACCGGCCACCACGATGTCGAACTCACCCGCGCGGATCAGCTGGTCGGCGAGCGCGATGGCGTCGATGCCGGACAGGCACACCTTGTTGACGGTGAGCGCCGGCACGGTCATCGGGATGCCCGCGTTCACCGCGGCCTGGCGGGCGGGGATCTGGCCGGCGCCGGCGGTCAGCACCTGGCCCATGATCACGTACTCCACCTGTTCGGGTGAAACTCCCGCGCGCTCCAGCGCCGCCTTGATCGCGACGCCGCCGAGCTGGGCGCCGGAGAAGTCCTTCAACGATCCGAGCAGTCGCCCCATCGGGGTTCGGGCCCCGGCGACGATGACGGAACCGGACACAGCAGCCTCCACAGCGGGTGTAAGCGGTTGTTAACACGCCACGATACCCACGGTTACTTAGGAGTAGCCTTGTGAGACGTCGCACAGCGGGACCTGCACCGATTCGGGAGTTATGTTCGCCGGCATGGAAGAACTACGCGGCTTCGTCACCGCCATCGACCACGTGGGCATCGCCGTCCCCGACCTCGACGACGCGATCGCGTTCCACCGGGAGCACTTCGGCCTGGAGGTCGTGCACGAGGAGGTCAACGAGGAGCAGGGCGTGCGCGAGGCCATGCTGCGCGCCCCCGGCGACGACGGGAGCGGCACGGCCGTGCAGCTGCTCGCGCCGCTGAGCCCGGACTCGACGATCGCGAAGTTCATCGGTCGCGCGGGCCCCGGCCTCCAGCAACTGGCCCTCCGGGTGTCCGATGTGGACGCCACGGCCGACGCGCTGCGCGACAAGGGGCTGCGCCTGCTGTACGAGGGCGCCCGCCGCGGCACGTCGGACAGCCGGGTCAACTTCGTGCACCCCAAGGACGCGGGCGGCGTGCTGGTCGAGCTGGTCGAACCCGCCGCCGGCCGCTGAACCGCTGCCGCTGAACCGCCGGTACCGCCGCCGCACCTGACGACCACGCCCCACCCGACGAGCGCGCCCTTCGACGACGCGCCGGACGAGCGCGCCCTCCGGCGACCCTTCGGGTGTCCGCCCGCCCGGCGACCCGCACCCCCGCCCTCTCCGGGCACCCCCGATGCTCCGCCCGGTCGGCCACCGGGTCAAGGGCGACCGTTCGGGGGAAAGGGCAGTGCGGTGGCTCACAGCTGTGTCTTCTGAATCGGTTACCCGTGGGTAACCTCCGGCAACCTGCGTGGACCTCTTGAGCGCCACGACATCTCCGAACACCCCCGACCTGGGAGGGAACGCCGTGCAGAAGATCCTCGACGCGATCCTGGCCGACGAAGTGGACGCGATCGGATCGCTCGACGTACCGGAGACCTACCGGGGCGTGACGGTGCACGCCGACGAGGTGGGCATGTTCGAGGGCCTCGCCACCAAGGACAAGGACCCGCGCGAGTCGCTGCACGTCGACGAGGTGCGCACCCCCGAGCTGGGTCCGGGCGAGGCGCTGGTGGCCGTGATGGCCAGCGCGATCAACTACAACACCGTGTGGACCTCGATCTTCGAGCCGGTGTCGACGTTCTCGTTCCTGAAGAAGTACGGCGGCCGGCACGATCAGCCGTTCCACGTCGTCGGCTCCGACCTGGCGGGCGTCGTGCTGCGCACCGGGCCGGGCGTCAACGCCTGGAAGCCCGGTGACCGGGTGGTCGCGCACTGCCTCGACGTGCAGCTGGAGCACCCGGACGGCCACGGCGACACCATGCTCGACCCGGAGCAGCGCATCTGGGGCTTCGAGACGAACTACGGCGGCCTCGCGGAGATCGCCCTGGTCAAGGCCAACCAGCTGATGCCGATGCCCGCCCACCTCACGTGGGAGGAGGCGGCGTCGCCCGGCCTGGTGAACTCCACCGCCTACCGGCAGCTCGTGTCGACGAACGGCGCGAACATGAAGCAGGGCGACACCGTCCTGATCTGGGGCGCCTCCGGCGGCCTCGGCTCCTACGCCACGCAGTTCGCGCTCAACGGCGGGGCGACGCCGGTGTGCGTCGTGTCGTCCCCGGAGAAGGCCGAGATCTGCCGCCGCATGGGCGCCGAGCTGATCATCGACCGCAGCGCCGAGGGCTACCGGTTCTGGAAGGACGAGCACGAGCAGGACCCGCGCGAGTGGAAGCGGTTCGGCGCGCGGATCCGCGAGCTGACCGGCGGTGACGACCCCGACATCGTGTTCGAGCACCCGGGCCGGGAAACGTTCGGCGCGTCCGTCTACGTCGCCAAGCGCGGTGGCACCATCGTGACCTGCGCCTCCACCAGCGGCTTCATGCACCAGTACGACAACCGCTACCTGTGGATGCACCTCAAGCGGATCATCGGCTCGCACTTCGCGAACTACCGCGAGGCGTGGGAGGCCAACCGGTTGGTCGCCAAGGGGAAGATCCACCCGACACTGTCCAAGGTGTACTCGTTGGAGGACACCGGGCAGGCCGCGCACGACGTCCACCGCAACGCCCACCAGGGCAAGGTCGGCGTGCTGGCGCTGGCCCCCGAGGAGGGCCTGGGCGTCCGCGACCACGAGCTGCGGGCGCGCCACCTGTCCGGGATCAACCGTTTCCGGGGCGTCTAAAGCGAAATCACCCCCGGTGTGCGGCGCTCGGGTGACCGCCGCGCACCGGGAGCGGGTAGCGTGCACGCCATGGGCCTCGCCGACGACCGTGACCTTGTCCCCCTGGGCTCCGGCTTCGACATCGTCAAGCGCGGGTACGACCGTGCCCAGGTCGAGGACCACCTGGAACGACTCGACTCCGACCTGCGCCTGCTCGCGGCCGACCGCGACGCGGCGGTGTCGCAGACCAACGACCTCGCCCGCCAGTTGGAGGCGGCCCGTTCGGAGGTCGGCGAACTGCGCGGCCAGGTGGAGCGGCTGTCGCTGCCGCCGACCACGCTGGAGGGCCTGAGCGAGCGGTTGCAGCGGATGCTGCGCCTCGCCCAGGACGAGGCCAACGAGATCAAGGCGCGCGCCGAGGCCGAGGGCGGGCACATCCGCGCCAAGTCGGAGGCCGACGCGGCGGCGCTGCGCGCCCGGTACGAGAAGCTGATCGCCGACCAGGAGCGGCGGCGCACCGAGATGGAGGCCGAGCACCGGGGCGTCCTGGAGAAGGCCCGCGCCGAGGCCGAGAAGATCGTGGGCGAGGCGCGCGAGGCGGCGGCCAAGCTCGACGCGGAGTCGCTCCAGCGCCGCACCACGGTCGAGGAGGACTTCGAGATCGCGATGGCCGCGCGCCGGGTCGAGTCGATGAAGACCCTGGCCGAGACCGAGGCCGCGTCGAAGGGCGAGGCCGACCGGCGGGTGCGCGAGGCCGCCGAGGAGGCCGCCCGCGTGCGCGCCCAGGTCGCGCAGGAGCAGGCGGCGTCGACCGCCGAGGCGCAGCGGCTGGTGCGGGAGGCCACCGAGGAGGCCAACCGCCGCCGCCACGACTCGATCAGCGAGGCGACCGCGCGCGTCCAGGAGGCCACCGACGAGGCCAACCGCCGCGTCCGGGAGGCCACCGAGGAGTCGAACCGCCGCGTCACCCAGGCCGCGCAGAAGGTCGAGGCGCTCCGCCAGCTGCGCAACCGGCTGTCGCAGCAGCTGCACTCGGTCCGCACCGCCCTGCACGACGTGACGCCGCTGCTGGACCCGCTGGAGGAGGAGAAGCCGCAGGCAGCGGCCCCCGCCCCGGCACAGCCGCCCGCGCCGGCCACCGCCGCCGCGCCCGCCGCCCCGGTGGCCCCGTCCCCGGCCGGCCCGTCCCCGGTGCCCGCCGCCGCCGAGGAGTCGAAGCCCGAGCCCGTCGCGGCCGGTGGCGCGTCACCGGCCCCCGCGCCCGGCGCGAAGCCCGCACCGGACGGCCCGACCCAGAAGATCGCCCGGCCGAACCCGAAGGCGCAGGCGGGCAAGCGCTAGCCGTGCCCCGGCCGGTCCCGGTGGTCGCCACCGGGACCGGCCGCACGGCTCAGGTCGTTCCCGCGGGGCTCGTCACAGGTCCACGCGCTGCCGCCAGGCCACCACCGCCGCCGCGAACGCCGCCGGGTCCTCCACCGGCGACAGGTGGCCCACGCCGGGCAGCTCCACCAGCTCCGCCCGCCGCAGCACCGCCGCCATCTCCCGGGCCGACTCGGGCGGCGTGAGCCGGTCGTGCTCCCCGACCAGCACCAACGCCGGCACGTCGACGTCCGCGAGCAGCCGCGTCGAGTCCGGTCGCGCGGCCATCGCCCGCTGCGCCCACACCACCTCGGCCGGGTCACGGCCCAGGACCGCTTCACGCAGGCGGTCGACCACGGCGTCGTCCGGCTCGGGCCCGAGCAGCCCGGGGAGCACCGCGTCCGGCACCCAGCCGACGCCCTCGGCCTCCACCCGCGCGGCCATCGCCAGCCGGTTCGCCCTGGCCTCGTCGGTGTCCGCGCCGGACCGCGTGTCGGCCAGCACGAGCCCGGCGACCCGCTCGGGCGCGCGCCGCAGCAGGGCCATCGCCACGTAGCCGCCCATGGAGCAGCCGCCGACCACGGCGCGCTCGACGCCCAGCCGGTCCAGCTCGGCCAGCACGTCCTCCGCGATGACCACCAGATCGGGTGAACGATCACCGCCGCGCTGGTCGATCGTGACGGGTTTCAGCTGGTCACGCACCCCGTCCCACATCCGCGAGTCGAGCGGGAACGCGTGCAGCAGCACCAAGGGCAAGGAATCCACACCCCGGATTGTCGGTCCCCGTCGATAGCGTCGCGACCATGACCTCGAACCCGGACCCGATCCGCACCGACCGCCTCCTGCTCAGGCGCGTCGGGCCGGGCGACGTGCGCTCCGCGATCACCGTGCTGTCCGATCCGGGGACGAACCGCTTCAACCCACCCGGCCCGCCGTCCGCCGAGCAGGCGGCGGCGATGCTGGTGGAGTGGCAGGCCCACTGGGCGCGCGACGGCATCGGGTACTGGGCGGTGGAGCTGCCGGAGACCGGGGAGGTCATCGGCTTCGGCGGGCTGCGCCACCACGAGCTGGACGGGGAACCGGCGCTCAACCTGTTCTACCGGTTCCGCCCCCGGCACTGGGGCCGGGGCTACGCCCCCGAGATGGCGCGCGCGGCCGTCGAGTGGGCCGCCCTGGCCCGGCCGGACCGTCCGGTGGTGATCATTACCGACCCCGACAACACGCCCTCCCAGCGCGTCGCGGAGAAGCTGGGCTTCGCGCACGTGGGCGACAGCAGGACCGTCGAGGGGCCGGTGCTGGTCTGGCGGCGTCAGGAGGTCACGATGGCCACCTGACGCCGCTCGTGAGGGCCGGACCAGGTGCGCGGCAACGGCGTGGGCACCTCGGGCACGGCCGCGGCGACGATCGCGTCGAGCACCTCGTCGGACTGCCCGACCATGAGGTGCCCGGCCCCGGGGAAGTCGATCACGTCCGCGGTCGGGATGCCCGCGCCGAACCGCCGCCTGGCCGGTTCCGGGGGCAGGAAGGTGTCGTGCTCGGGCACGAGGCACACCACCGGCTTGCCCGAGCGCGACCACACGCGCAGGTGCTCCTCCTCGCTCCACCGCAGGGGCGGGGAGATCAGCACCGCGCCCTGGACGCGCGGGTCGCACCCGTGCATCAGGGCGAGGTCGGTGCCGAACGACCAGCCGACCAGCCAGACGGCGGACAGGTCGCGCTCGGCCGTGAACGCCAGTGCGGCGGCGACGTCCAGCCGCTCGCCCACGGCGTGGTCGAACGCGCCCTCGCTGCGCCCGGCCTCACTGGCCGTCCCGCGCGTGTTGAACCGCAGCACCGCGAGGTCGGCCAGGGCGGGCAGCCGCCACGCGGCCTTGCGCAGCAGGTGGGAGTCCATCATCCCGCCGTGCGTCGGCAGGGGGTGCAGCAGCACCAGCGTGGCCCGGGGTTCGCGTGCGGCGGGCAGGGACAGCTCGCCGACCAGCGACAACCCGTCCTCGGTCCGCAGCACCACCGCCTCGCGCCGCGCGGGCAGCACGGTGCTGCCCGTGATGGGCACCTCGCTCACGCCTGCTCCCTCCCGCTCCACGGTCCGCCCTCCGATCCGCCACCATCCACGCCGCAGCCCGATCCCGCAGCTCCGAGCCCGCAGCCCGCAGCCCGAGCGGGGTCCGCACGCGGCGGGTCAGACACGCCCTTCCGCGAGAGCGCTCTCACCACCGACGCGCCGTGGGTCCCCGACGCCCTCGTGCCGTCCAGCAGCCCTGGTGCCAGTGCCGCCGGTCCTCGATCGAGCCGTGGTCGGCGGCCGGCCAGGCGACGACGTGCGGGGTGCCGGGCCGGATCTCGTGGTCGCAGCCGGGGCAGCGGTAGGTCTTGGTGGTCGCGGCGCCCGGGACGGACCGGACCACCCACTCGCCGTCCGGTCCGCTCTCCGCGCGCGCCCACCCGTGGCCACCGACGGGTGACGGTTGCTGGGGGCGCTGCGGGCGGTTGCGGCGGGGCACGAGGGACCAGGTTATCCGCCCGCCGGACGCCGATCGCCCACGGTTCGCGGTTCGCGGTCTGCGGTCTGTGGTCTGCGGTTCGCGGTCTGTGGTCTGCGGGATGAGCGCGTGGCCGGGCGGTGGTCGCGTCGCCATCGGTGATCCGCAGGGCTGCTGTCCGCCGTCGGGGTGCCCTCGCTGGTGCCGCCGCCGGGTCGGCGGGGAGAATGGGCGACGTGCCCACCTACGAGTTCCGCTGCAAGGCGTGCGGGTCCACCTTCGACGTGAAGCGCTCGATGAGCGACTCCGACGCGCCCGCGCCGTGCCCGCACGGCCACGACGACACCGTGAAGCTGCTGTCCGTGGTGGGGCTGGCCGGCAAGGCCGCCACCCCCGCCGGTGGTGGTGGCGGCGGGGGCTGCTGCGGCGGCGGTTGCTGCGGCTGACCGGGGCCGGGGCCCGGCTCAGCCGGCGGGCTCCTTCTCCAGCAGCACCTCGGCGACCTTCCTGCCCTGGTCGCAGATGCCGCCGAAGCGGGCGGTGCCGTCGATCACGATGATGCCGATGCCGCCGCCCGCGTAGTCCATCACCAGCACGCACGACGGCTGGACGGTGGTGTCCGTGGTCCGGTCGAAGTAGGTGACCTTGCGGTCGCCGACCTCGAACTCGCCGTTGCTCTGCTCCAGCGTGATGGTCTTGCCCTCGCGGAAGCGGAGCGTGACGCCGACGTCGAGCGAGCCGACGGACGTCTGCCACTTGCACGACTGGTCGAACGTCGTGTCGTAGCCGGTCTCGGTCGGCTCGGCGTTCTTGTCCTCGACCTCGTAGGGCAGGTCCTTCCAGCTGATCAGCGCGCAGATGTCACCGACCTGGCCCGCGTCGGGGTCGGACGTGGACGACGGGTCGTCCTCGTCCGTCGGTGTGGGCTCCGACCCCGAGGTGAAGGGCGGGTCGACGTCGAGCACCTGTTCCGCGACCGGGGTGCCGTTGACCGTGTACGCACAGGCGCCCGTCAGGCCGAGCACCGCCACCAGGAGCGAGATCACCACACGCCGCATGGTGCCCACGATGCCAAACGCCGGGACCGGACACGCACTCAGGCCGCGTAATCGCGAAAACCCTTCCCCGTCTTCCGGCCCAGGCGACCTGCCTTCACGAGGTGCTCCAGCAGCGGCGCGGGGGCGAACCCGGCCTCGCGGAACTCCAGGTAGAGGGTGCGCTCGATGGCGAGCGACACGTCCAGGCCGACCACGTCGAGCAGCGCGAACGGCCCCATGGGCAGGGAGCAGCCGACCTTCATGGCCTCGTCGATGTCGTCGGCGGAGGCGTAGTGGGCCTCCAGCATCTTCACCGCGTCGTTGAGGTACGGGAACAGCAGGGCGTTGACGATGAACCCGGCCCGGTCGCCGCAGTGCACCGGCACCTTGCCGAGGTCGAGGCACACGCGGCGGGCGGTGGCGACGACGTCGGCCGAGGTGGAGATGGTCTCCACGACCTCGACGAGCTTCATCACCTGCGCCGGGTTGAAGAAGTGCAGGCCGACGACGTCGCCGGGCCGCGAGGTGGCCGCCGCGCACTCGATGACCGGCAGGGACGACGTGGTGGTCGCGAGCACCGCGCCCGGCTTGCACACCTCGTCCAGCGCCGCGAACACGTCCTTCTTGACCGACAGCTCCTCGGCGACGGCCTCGACCACCAGGTCGCAGTCGGCGAGGTCGACGAACTCCACGACGGGCGTGACGCGGGCGAGCGCGGCGTCCCGGTCGGCCCCGGACAGCTTGCCGCGCGACACCGCCTTCTCCAGCGACTTGCGCACCGCCCCGACCGCCGCCGACGCCTTGTCCCGCGACCGCGCCCGCAGCACCACGTCGTACCCGCGCTTGGCGAACACCTCGACGATGCCGGTGGCCATGGTGCCGGTGCCGATCACGCCGACCCGCCGCACCTCGCGCGACGGCGTGGCGTCGGCGGTGGCGACGGGCGTGTGCACGTCCGGCACGACGACCGGCGAGTCCGGGCCGTCGTAGGTGTAGAAGCCGCGCCCGCTCTTGCGGCCCAGCAGGCCCGCGGTGATCATCTGCTTGAGCAGCGGCGCCGGGGCGTGCAGCCGGTTGCGCGACTGGTGGTACATCGTGTCCAGGATCTCGTAGGCGGTGTCCAGCCCGATCAGGTCGAGCAGCGCCAGCGGGCCCATGGGGTAGCCGCAGCCGTGCCGCATGGCCGCGTCGAGGTCCTCCCTCGTCGCGTAGCGGGACTCGTACATGCGCACGGCGTGGTTGAGGTAGCCGAACAGCAGCGCGTTGGCGATGAACCCGGCGCGGTCGCCGATCACGACCGGGGTCTTGCCCAGCGACTCGGCGAACGCGACGACGTCGGTCACCACGTCCGGCTCGGTGACGACGGTGCGCACCACCTCGACGAGCTTGAGCACCGGCGTGGGGTTGAAGAAGTGCAGGCCGACGACCTTGCCCGGCCGTCCGGTGTGGACACCGATCTCGGTGATCGACAGTGAGGACGTGTTGGACGCGAAGACCGCGTCGGGGCGGCAGATCCGGTCGAGCGCGGTGAACACCCCGGCCTTGAGCTCCATGCGCTCCGGCACGGCCTCGACGACGAGGTCGGCGTCCGCGAGGGCGTCCAGCGAGGTGGCGTACGAGATGCGGCCCAGCAGTTCGGCGCGCTCGTCCTCGGTGAGCTTGCCGCGCGCCACGGCGCGCCCGGTGGAGTGGTCCAGGTGGCCCCGGCCGCGGGCGAGGCCGTCCTCGTCCACGTCGACCGCGACGACGGTGAGCCCGGTGCGGGCGAGCACCTCGGCGATGCCCGCGCCCATGGTGCCCAGGCCGACGATCCCGACCGTGCTGAACTGGCGCGTCACTGCGTACCTCCCACTCACCGGAGTGGCTACCAGACGGTAACTTGTGGCCACTGTGCCACGGTCGTCACGCGTCGTTCGCGTGAGCTTCACCATCGGTATCGAGCAAGTGACCGGTTCAGCGGAAGGCCGGGGACCTCACCCCGCGAACCCCCTCGCGACCAGGTCCTCGACCCTGCGCACGGCCTCCGCCGCGTCCGGTCCGGACGCCTCGACCCGGACCTCCGCACCGCCCGGGATGCCCAGCCCCATCAACGCCAGCACGCTCTTGGCGTCGGCCTCGGCGGCGCCGAACCGCACCACCACCAGGGCGTCCAGCGCGGTGAGCGCCTGCACCAGCAGCGCCGCGGGCCGGGCGTGCATGCCCATCTCGTCGGTCAGCACGACCGAGGTCCGCACGACCTCGGCGCCGGCCGCGGCGGGGACGTCCTCGGGCACGAGGGCCGACGACGCGGCCGCCGCCACCTCCTCCAGCCCGGCGCCGCCCTGCGCCCGCACCGCCGCCGCCACCGCGCCCTCGACCAGCGGCGCGTCGACCACGAGCACGGTCACCCCGGCCTCCTCGGCGGCCATCTCGGCGACCATCCGCGCGCTGCCCAGGTCGAACAGCACGACGACGCCGTCACCGGAGTCCGCGCCCGCGACGGCCTCGGTGACCGCGACGAAGTCGGTCCCGAGCCCGCCCGCGCCGTCACCGCCGACCGCCGCGATGGTCACCGACGGGGCCATCTGCCCGGCCAGCTCGGCGACGCCCTCCGCCAAGCGCCGGCTGTGCGACACGACGACCAACCCGATCACGACGCCTCCAGGTTCGCGGCGCCGCCCACGCGGCGCGCGGAGCAGTCCACGGCCGTCACCGACGGCCCACCACCGGACGCGGTCACCGCGCGGCCCGCCCGGCGAGCGCGCGCAGGATCAACGCCGTCGAACGGGCGCCCGGGTCGAGGTGACCCGCGCTGCGTTCCCCCAGGTAGGAGGCCCGCCCCTTGCGCGCCACCAGCGGCGTGGTGGAGGTCGCGCCCTCCTCGGCCGCGTCCGCCGCCGCCGTCAGGACGGCCGCCGCGTCGCCACCGGACGCCGCCGTCGCCTCGGCGGCCACCACCGCCGGGGTCAGGGCGTCGACCATCGTCTTGTCGCCCACGGCCGCCTTGCCGCGCGCCACCACGCCCTCCAGCGCGGCCTGCACGGCCCGCGCCACCGCCGCCCCGTCGAGCGTCGCCACGTCGCCGACCGAGGTGGCCGCGCGCAGGAACGCCGTGCCGTACAGCGGGCCGGCGGCACCGCCGACGGTGGAGATCAACGTCGTCGCCACGAGCCGCAGCACGCCGCCGGGCGAGGAGGGCACCTCACCGTCCAACTTGGACACCAGCGCGGTGAAGCCGCGGGCCAGGTTCTCGCCGTGGTCGCCGTCGCCGATCTCGCGGTCGAGCCGGACCAGCTCCTCGCGGTGCTCCCGCACCACGGCCGCCACCGCCCGCAGCGCCCGCGCCACGTCCTCCGCCGCGCACGCCATCAGGCACCCCACCGCAGCGCCGGGGTGTGCACGGGCGCGTCCCACAGCTCGACCATCTCGTCGTCGAGCTTCAGCAGGGTCAGCGACACGCCCTGCATCTCCAGGCTGGTGACGTACGGGCCGACGAGCCGTCGTTCCACCGCGATCCCCCGTTCCGCGAGCAGCCGCTCCGCGATGCCGTGCGCCAGGTACAGCTCCATCAGCGGCGTCCCGCCCATCGAGTTGGTGAACAGCAGCACCCGGTCGCCGGCGCCGAACGGCAGGTCCTCCAGGACCGGGTCGAGCAGGGCGGGCACCAGGTCGTCGGCGGGACCCACCGGCACGCGGTGGCGCCCCGGCTCGCCGTGGATGCCGATGCCCAGCTCCATCTCGTCGTCGGCGAGGGTGAACGACGGCTCGCCCGCGTGCGGCACGGTGCACGCGGTCAGCGCGAGCCCCATCGAGCGGACGTTCGCCACGACCCGCCGCGCCAGCGCCTCGCAGCCGTCGAGGTCCGTCCCGCGCTCGGCGGCGGCCCCGACGAGCTTCTCCAGCAGCACGGTGCCGCCGACGCCGCGCCGCCCGGCCGTGTAGAGCGAGTCCTTGACCGCCACGTCGTCGTCGACCACGACCGTGCGCACGTCCACGCCGTCGGCCGCGGCCAGCTCGGCGGCGGTCTCGAAGTTCAGCACGTCACCGGTGTAGTTCTTGACCACGAGCAGCGCGCCCGCGCCGCCGTCGGTGCGCGCCACGGCCGCCGCGACCTGGTCGGGCGTGGGCGAGGTGAACACCGCGCCGGGGCACGCCGCGTCGAGCATCCCGCGCCCGACGAACCCGGCGTGCAGCGGCTCGTGCCCCGACCCGCCGCCGGACACCAGGGCGACCTTGCCCGGCACGGGCGCGTCGGCCCGCACGACCACCGCCGGGTCGTACGAGACGTCGAGCAGGTCCGCGTGCGCGAGGGCCATCCCGCGCAGCGCGTCCGCCACGACGGTCGCCGGATCGTTGATGATCTTCTTCACGGCGGTGACCTCCCGATCGACGCTGATCACCCATTCCTACCCCACTCCCCGCTCCGGGCGCCGACCGACGGCATCGAGGACGGTGACCGTCCGCTATTCGCGCGAGGATGGCGGCGTGACCCACCCGATCCACCCGATCCACCAGGAGGCGAGCTGACATGGCCCGCGACGTCCAGTTCACCTTCGACTGCGCCGACCCGGCCGCGCTCGCCGCGTTCTGGGCCGAGGCCCTCGGCTACCGGGTGCAGGACCCGCCCCCGGGCTTCGCGTCGTGGGACCAGGCCCTCGCGGCGATGGGCGTGCCTCCGGAGCGGCGCAACGACGCCTCGGCCGCGGTTGACCCGGACGGCTCCGGGCCGCGGCTGTACTTCCAGCGGGTGCCGGAGGGCAAGCCGGGCAAGAACCGCGCGCACCTCGACGTGCGGGCCGCGCCCGGGCTGCGCGGCGACGAGCGGATGGCGGCCCTGGAGGCGGAGGCCGAACGGCTCGTCGCCCTCGGCGCCACCCGCCTCTCGCGCCACGAACCCGCCCCGCCGCTCGGCGCCGGCCACCTCGTGCTGGCCGACCCCGAGGGCAACGAGTTCTGCCTGGACTGACGGTCCGGGCCGCTCAGCGGCCGTGCAGGAACCGGACCATCCGCAGCACGTGGCGGACGGTCCGGGAGCCGCGCTCGTAGGTCATGGGGTTGAGCAGCGCCGAGAACCGCTTGCGCGCCACGGAGTGCGCGAACGTGAACTCGCGCAGGCCGTCCTCGCCGTGGATGCGGCCGAACCCGGAGTCGCCGACCCCGCCGAACGGCAGCGCGCCCACCGACGCGTACGCGAGCACCGAGTTCACCGACACCATGCCGCAGCGCAGCCGGTCGGCCAGCTCCTCGCCGCGGTTGCGGGAGAACACCGACGCGCCGAGCCCGTACTGGTGGGCGTTGGCGCGGCGCACGGCCTCGTCGGCGTCGGCGACCCGGGTCACCACCAGGGTGGGGCCGAACGTCTCGTCGGTCGCGGCCTTCGCGTCGTCGGGCACGTCCACCAGCACGACGGGTTCCACGTACGGCGGCCGGATCGACTCCAGCCCGCCGACGACGGCCCGCGCGCCGCGCTCCAGGGCGTCGGCGACGTGCGACTGGATGACCTCGACCTGCTTGGGCATGGTGATCGGCCCGAAGTCCGCGTCGGGCTCGCCGCCGGGGCGCAGCTTCGCGGCCTTCGCGGTGACCAGGGCGACGAACTCGTCGTAGACGGCGTCCGCGACCAGCGCCACCTCGACGCCCGCGCACGTCTGGCCCGCGTTGAAGATCCCGCCCCACACGGCGGCCTCCGCGGCGGCCTTCACGTCCGCGTCCTCGGCCACGATCAGCGGGTCCTTGCCGCCGCACTCCAGCAGCACCGGCGTGAGGGTCGTCGCGCACGCGGCCATGACCTTCTTGCCGGTGGCCGTGGAGCCGGTGAACGCGATCTTGTCCACACCGGACGCGCACAGCGCCGCGCCGGTCTCGCCGAACCCGGTCACCGCCTGCAGCACCGGGTACTCGGGGACGACCTGGGCGAACGTGTCGGCGATGAACACCCCGACGCCGGGGGTGAACTCGGAGGGCTTGAACACCACGGCGTTGCCGGCGGCCAGCGCGTAGCCGATCGAGCCCACGGGCGTGAGCGCCGGGTAGTTCCACGGCCCGATGACGCCGACCACGCCGAGCGGCCGGTACTCCAGGCTGGCCGCGAAGTTGTACATGAGCAGGCCGGAGGGCACCTTGCGCTTGCCGAGCACCTTCGCCGCGTGCTTGCCCGCCCAGTGCAGGTGCTCGATGACCAGCGCCAGCTCGGTGCGGGCGTCGTCGGCGGACTTGCCGGTCTCCGCGCTGATCAGCTGCTGGAACTCGTCGAGGCGCTTGACCAGGAGCTTCCGCCACGCGTCGAGCCGGGCGCGGCGGCCGTCGAAGCCGAGGCCGGCCCAGAACACCGCCGCGTCGCGGGCGGCCCGCACGGCCTCGCGCACGTCGGCCTCGGAGGCGATGGGGTGGTGCGCGACGACCTCGCCGGTGCGCGGGTCCAGGGAGGCGAACCGCTTCTGCTCGTCGTCGGCCCGCGCGCTGGTGGTCGGAGCGAGCTGCGTCATCGGGCCCTCCAGGGTGGTGCGCGGGGTGTTACCGAACAGTAACGGGTAACTGGCCGTGATGTCAGCCCCCGTTCAGCCCTTCGGGATCTTGACCAGCAGGGTCTTGGCGAAGGCGACAGCGGTGGCGCAGCGGTCGAACTCCGCGTCCTCCGGGCCGGCCGACTTCACCTCGACGACCTCGCCCTCGTCGTCGCCCGTCTCCCGCTGCACCCACTTCACCTCGCACGAGGGGAACGCCGTGGAGCTGGACTTCTGGTACCCCTTGACGCCGCCGCCCAGGTCGACCTCGGTCTGCCCCTCGTCGAACTCGCGGTCGGCGGGGACGTAGGTCTGCCGGAAGTCCACCGTCAGCTCGGGGCCGTCGCCGACCCACGCGCAGTTGTGCAGCCCGTACGGGTACACGCGGTGACCGGTGCCCACGGCCGCCTCCACCGCGGCGGCGTCCGGCAGCGCGCACGGGTCGAGCGTGATCAGCGACCCCTTGGCGGGCGTGATGACGCCCTCGCGGTCCCGGACCTGCGCCACCACGGACTCGGCCACGGTGCGCCCCGGCGCGCACGCGTCGCCGTCCTTGTAGCCGATCTGCACGGTGATGCCCAGGCCCGGCTTCTCCTGGGTGATCACCGAGACGAAGCACGCGCTGTTGTCCAGCGTCTGCTCGAAGCTGCGCAGGCCGGCGAGCTGCTTGTCGGCGTTCTTGACCTCGGAGGTCATCGTCTGCCCCAGCTCGACGGTGACCGCGAGGTCCTTGCCCGCCTTGTCGGTCATGAAGTTCGAGCACCGGCTGTAGCCGCTGCGCGACCGGTCGCCGGGCGTGCCCAGGCCCTTGAGCACGTCCTCGTCGAGCAGCTCGCACGGGTCGGTGAGCCGCAGCCTGTCCGGCGCGAAGGCCGCGTCGACCGGCTGGCCCTGGCCGGTGGGCGACGCCTGGCTGGTACCGGTCGGGTCGGCGACGTTCTCCGCGTTCGCCGGGATGGTCGTACGGGGGAACCGCTGCTTCGCCAGGTCCGTCCCGGCGCAGCCGGCGACCAGGACGACCGCGCTGAGGACCGCGCTCAGGACGACGACGGGACGCTTCACGAGGTGCACGGTAGCGACCGGTTCCCCCATTCGTGGCGGGAACCCTGTGTTCGGCCTCACGGGAGCCTTCGGGAACGATTCAGAGAGCCGGGGCGCTGACCCTGGTGCGACCAACGAAAGGAGCACCGAATGCGCCACCGCGTCCGACGCGCCCTCCGCCGGTTCGACACCTGGACGGTCGAGGCGTTCAACCCGCTCTACCCCCGGCGCTGAGCCCCCTCGGCCGAGCCCTCGCCCGCGGGCTCGTCCGGCACGACGACGGGCCGCAGGGTCGCCCAGGCGGCGAAGAGCGCCGCCACGACGACCATGCCGACACCCGACCACAGGTTGATGTTGAGCCCGTCCGCCTTGGCGAGGTCGGACTCGTCGGTGAAGCCGAGTCCGACCACCACCAGGACCACTCCGTAGATCGCGAAGAGCACCGCGATCACCAGCCGGAGGTCGAAGAGACCTGCCTTGTGCGCCGCCATGACGACCTCCCTCAGGCGAAGACGATGTTGAGCACGACGGTGATGACCAGGACGCCCGCGCCGAGCACGGCGGGCGAGCGGTACCAGCCCGCGTCCTCACCGGTGGTCGAGTGCTTGCGGTCCTCCTTGGGCGTCAGGCTGTAGACCAGCCCGCGCAACCGCTCCTCCGGCACCGGCCGGGTGAACAGCGTGACCGCGACGCTGACCGCGATGTCCACCACGAACGCGACGCCCGCGCCCAGGAAGCTCGCGCCCTGGCCCGGCAGGTCGAGCACGCCGGTCTCGGCGAGCACGAAGACCGCCACCGCGGCGAGCGTGCCCGCGACCAGGCCCGACCAGCCCGCCGCCGCCGACATCCGCTTCCAGAACATGCCCAGGATGAACGTCGCGAACAGCGGCGCGTTGAAGAACGAGAACAGCGCCTGGATGTAGTCCATGATGTTGCCGTAGCCGGCGGCCAGGAACGCCGTGCCGATGGCGATGACCGTGCCGCCGATCGTGGCCAGGCGGCCGATGCGCAGGTAGTACTCGTCGGGCCGGTCCTTCTTGACGTAGTCCTGCCACAGGTCGTACGTGAAGACCGTGTTGAAGCTGGACACGTTCGCCGCGACACCGGCCATGAACGACGCCAGCAGACCCGTGATCGCGATGCCGAGCATGCCGTTGGGCAGCAGCTCCTCGATCAGCGCGGGCAGCGCGTTGTTGTAGGCGATGCCGCCGCCGTCGCCGCCCGCCTTGAGCTCCGCCAGCTCCGGCACGACCAGCGCGGCGATGATGCCCGGGATGATGATGACGAACGGGATGAGCACCTTGGGGTACGCGCCGATGATGGGCGTGCGCCGGGCCGCGGACATGGACTTCGCGGACAGCGCGCGCTGCACCTCGGCGAAGTTCGTCGTCCAGTAGCCGAACGACAGCACGAAGCCCAGGCCGAACACGATGCCGATGACGCTGAGCACCGGGTTCTCGATGCCGGTCAGCTCGGTGGCGGGCCACGACGACAGGTTCTCCGGACCGCCGGGGCCGGCGGTGACCTTCTCGACCAGGCCGTCCCAGCCGCCGACCTTGTGCAGGCCCACGATGGTGAGCGGCAGCAGCGCGGCGACGATGACGAAGAACTGGAGGACCTCGTTGTAGATCGCCGCGGACAGGCCGCCGAGGGTGGTGTAGGCGAGGACGATCAGCGCGGCGGCGACCACCGAGAACGGGATCGGCCAGCCGAGCAGCAGGTTCAGCAGGAACGCCAGCGCGTAGAGGTTTACGCCGGCGATCAGCACCTGGGCCGCGGCGAAGCTGAGCGCGTTGACCAGGTGGGCGCCCTTGCCGAAGCGGCGGCGGAGGAACTCGGGGACGCTGCGGACCTTCGAGCCGTAGTAGAAGGGCATCATCACGATGCCCAGGAACACCATGGCCGGGATCGCGCCGATCCAGTAGTAGTGCATCGTGGCCATGCCGTACTGCGCGCCGTTGGCCGCCATGCCGAGCAGCTCGATCGCGCCGAGGTTGGCCGAGATGAACGCCAGGCCCGTCACCCACGCGGGGAGCGACCGGCCGGAGAGCAGGAAGTCCAGGCTCGACGACACCGACCTGCGGGCCAGGAAGCCGATGCCGAGCACGAACACGAAGTAGACCGCCAACAGCGTGTAGTCCAGCGGTCCGGCGTCAAGCCGCAGGTCCGCCTGCGCGAGCACGGGCACCCTCGCCCACCTCCCCGATCCAACAACCTCAAACATCAACGAACACTACTCCACAGCGATCACGCTGACCGTAGTGCACTTGGCCGCGGTTCGCCGGTTTGAACTACCCAGGTCTAAACCTCCGGGTGCACGAGGGTGCACGACCCGGAAGAACGGGACATATCGCCCGGTGGGAGCTGTCGCATGAGGACGAACGGCGTGTCCGCGCACGCCGTGGGCGCGCACACCGCCATGAGCGCCGGGGCGGGGGGCAGCACGGGCGGGGCGGGTCTTCGTCGTCGCACGCTCGTTCCCCGGGCGCTCGAACGGGGACGTCGGCGCGGGTCGCGGGCAACGCCTCGCCACGCGCCCCAACGGGGCGCCGGGGACCGCCGAACGCGGGTCAGAACAGGCGGAACTCGTCGGATTCGATGCCGCGGAGCGCGTCGTAGTCCAGGACCACGCAGCGGATGCCGCGGTCCTCGGCGAGGGTGCGCGCCTGGGGCTTGATCTGCTGCGCCGCGAACACGCCGCGGACCGGGGCGAGGAGCGGGTCGCGGTTGAGGAGTTCGAGGTAGCGGGTGAGCTGTTCGACGCCGTCGATCTCGCCGCGGCGCTTGATCTCGACCGCCACGGACGTGCCGGTGGCGTCGCGGCACATCAGGTCGACCGGGCCGATCGGCGTGGGGAACTCGCGGCGGACCAGGGTCCAGCCCTCGCCGAGGGTGGTGACGTGCTCGGCCAGCAGCTTCTGGAGGTCCGACTCGACGCCGTCCTTCACCAGGCCCGGCTCGGGGCCCAGCTCGTGCTTCGAGTCGTGCAGGACCTCGGCCAGGGTGATGATCAGCTTCTCCCCCGCCTTGTTCTGCACCACCCACATGTCCGGGTCCTCGATGAGCCAGCACGGCGGGCTCATCCAGTTCAGCGGCTTGTACGCGCGGTCGTCGGAGTGGATCGACACGGACCCGTCCGCCTTGATCAGCAGCAGCCTCTGGGCCATCGGCAGATGGGCGGTGAGGCGTCCGACGTAGTCGACCTGGCAGCGAGCGATGACGAGGCGCACGGCCGACAGGCTACGGGGTGCGTGCGCCGGGGCACCGACAGGTACCGTCGCCCGACGTGTCCCCGCCGCGCCCCCGTGCCGCGGGCGCCCGCCCGGGTCGGCGGGCGCGGGCGGCGGTCGGGCGGGTGGTGTACTTCGCCCGCGGGCGTCGTCGTTCGCGCTCGGGACAGGCACAGGCAGAGGCACAGGGAGAGTGATCGTGGAGACCCTCGGATCGCGTGAGGTGTACGCGAACCAGTGGATGGTGGTCCGGGAGGACGCGATCGGGCGCGCCGACGGGACGACCGGGATCTACGGCGTGGTGGACAAACCCGACTTCGCGTTGGTGATCCCCATGGACGGCGAACGGCTCCGGCTGGTCGAGCAGTACCGGTACCCGCTGGGGATGCGGCGCTGGGAGTTCCCGCAGGGCACGGCGCCGGAGCGCGCCGACCTCGACCCGCTGGAGCTGGCCGCGCGCGAGCTGCGCGAGGAGACGGGGCTGCGCGCGGGCCGGCTGGTGCAGCTGGGGCTGCTGGACGTGGCGCCGGGCATGTCGAGCCAGCGCGGGCGGGTGTTCCTGGCGACCGAGCTGGTCGAGGGCTTCCACGAGCGGGAGCACGAGGAGCAGGACATGCGCTCGGCGTGGTTCCCGCGCGCGGAGTTCGAGGCGATGGTCGCGCGCGGCGAGATCACCGACGCGCAGTCGATCGCCGCCTACACCCTGCTCCTGCTGCACGAGCACGCCCAGCCGTGAGCACCCCCGGCGACGGCGACGGGGCAACGGCGACGGCGCGGGTCACGAGGTCGCGGAGCTGACGTCGGCCGGGCTGCCGGCGAACGCCGACGTGCTCACCGACGTGCGCTGGACGGCGCGTCGGTGGGCTTCGTCAAGCCGCTGTCGCGGGCGGCGGCCGGCGGCCGGGGTCAGTCGGTCCACACCGCCGGGCGCTTCTCCAGGAACGACGACATGCCCTCCTTCGCCGCCGGCGTCTGGGACGCGGCCGCCATGACCTCCACGGCGATCGCGTACGCGTCGGCCTCGGGGCGGTCGAGCTGGGCGTAGATCGTCTGCTTGCCGAGCGCCTTGCTCGACCGGCTGCCGCGGGTGGCGCGGCGCACCAGGTCGTCCACGGCCTCGTCCAGCCCGTCGGCGGGCACGACCCGGTTGACCAGGCCCCACTGCTCGGCGGTGCGCGCGTCGACCGGGTCGCCGGTGAGCGCCAGCTCCATCAGCCGCTTGCGGCCGATCGCGCGGGCCACCGGCACGGCCGGGGTGTGGCAGAACCAGCCGCCCTTGCCGCCGGGCAGGGCGAAGGCCGCGTCCTCGGACGCCACGGCCAGGTCGCAGGAGGCCACCAGCTGGCAGCCGGCCGCGGTGGCCAGGCCGTGCACGCGGGCGACCACGACCTGCGGCACCGACTCGATGGTGCGCATGAGGTCCGTGCACAGCGTCAGCAGCTCGCGCACGCCCTCCAGGTCGCGGGACGACACGTCGGCGAAGTCGTGCCCGGCGCAGAACACCGGCCCCTCGCCCGCGAGCACCACGCCCACCGCGTCCGACGCGGCGACGTCGCGGAACGCGGTCAGCAGCTCCACCAGGTGCTCGCCGGACAACGAGTTGCGCCGCGCGGCGCGGTCCATGGTGATGCGCACGACGTCACCCGTGCGCTCGACGCGGACGTGCTGGTACTCGGCCATGCTGCGACCGTATCCGGCCGAGCAACCCGTGTCCGGTCACGACCCTGCACGGTCACGCCCCTGCACGGTCACCGCAGCAAGGTCACGACGCGGGGCGGACGCGGAACGTGCGGCGGTAGGCGTCCGGGGTGACGCCCAGCTCGCCACGCAGGCGGCGGCGCAGGTTGGCCGGCGTGCCCAGGCCGGAGCGCTCGGCCACCCGCTGCACGGTCAGGTCGGTGGTCTCCAGCAGGCGCCGCGCCAGCCGGACGCGCTGCACCTGGAGCCAGCGGCCCGGTGTGCTGCCGGTGGCGGCGAGGAACGCGCGGTGGAAGGTGCGCTCGCTCATGCCCGCGTGCGCGGCCAGGTCGGCCACGCCGACCGGGGTGGCCAGGCGGTCCACCGCCCAGTCGACGGTGGCCGCGACGCCGGCGCGGGAGGGCCGGGCGGGCAGCGGCGGCTCGACGTACTGGCGCTGGCCGCCCTCCCGGCTCGGCGGCATGACGAGGCGGCGGGCCAGGCCGGCGGCGACGTCCGCGCCGTGCGCGCGGCGCACGAGGTGCAGGCACAGGTCGAGGCCGCCGACGACGCCCGCCGACGTGAACACGCCGTCCTCGGTGTAGAGCACGTCCCGCAGCACGCGGGCGCGGGGCGCGGCCCGGGCCAGGTCGTCCAGCAGCCGCCAGTGGGTGGTCGCCGCACGGCCGTCCAGCAGCCCCGCCGCGGCGAGCGTGAACGCGCCGGAGCACAGCGCGGCGACCGCGCCGCCGAACGACCGGAGCGCGCGGACGGCCGCCGGCGGGACCGGGGCGGACGAGTCGGCGCGGCCGGGCACGACGACGAGGTCGCAGCCGGCCAGGCCGGACAGGCCGTGCGTCGCGGGCAGGGCGCCGAGCGGCGACAGGGGCGTGGCGGCCCGGCCGGGCGCGCACAGCCTCAGCTCGAACGGCCCGATCCCGGTGTCCGAGCGGTCCACGCCCCACACCTCGCCGGCCACGGCGACGTCGAAGGACCGGCTGCCCGGCAGCAGGAGGACACCGACCACGCGCATGGCAGGAAAGTACCCCGGCGCGCCGGTTCCGCCACTCACGTCGGCGGGCGGCCGGGCGGCAGTCTCGGTGCCATGACGACCAGCGCCCTCGTGGTGATCGACGTGCAACGCGGCTTCGACGACCCCGTCTGGGGCAAGCGCGACAACCCCGCGGCCGAGGCCAACACCGCCCGGCTCCTGGCCGCCTGGACCGGCCCGCTGGTGCTGGTGCGGCACGACTCGACCGAGGCCGGCTCCCCGCTGCGGCCCGGCCGGGACGGCAACCGGTTCAAGCCCGAGCTGGACGGCGCCGTGCCCGACCTGGTGTTCGCCAAGACCGTGAACTCCGCGTTCCACGGCGAGGTGGACCTGCACGCGTGGCTGCGCGGGCGCGGCGTCACGGACCTCGTGCTCGTGGGCATCCAGACGAACATGTGCGTCGAGACGACGGCCCGGGTCGGCGGCAACCTCGGCTACCGGGTCCGGGTGGCGCTGGACGCCACGTTCACGTTCGACCTGGGGGGCCTGAGCGCCGAGGAGCTGTCCCGCGCGACCGCCGCGAACCTGAGCGGGGGCGGGTTCGCGGAGATCGTGACCACCGACGAGGTGCTGGCCGGGCTCTAGAGCCCGTTGACCTCTCGGACGACGGTGACGATCTCGTCCATGATCCCCGTCAGCTCGTAGTCCTTGGGCGTGAACACGCGCGCCACGCCGCGGTCGCGGAGCTTCGCGGCGTCGTCGGGCGGCACGATGCCGCCGACGACGACCGGCACGTCGCCCGCGCCCGCGGCGCGCAGGCCGTCGACCACGGCGGGCACGACCTCCAGGTGCGAGCCGGACAGCACCGACAGGCCCACCACGTGCACGTCCTCCTGCACGGCGGCGGCCACGATCTGCGCCGGGGTGAGCCGGATGCCCTGGTAGACGACCTCGAAGCCGACGTCGCGGGCGCGCACGGCGACCTGCTCGGCGCCGTTGGAGTGCCCGTCGAGACCGGGCTTGCCGACCAGGATGCGCAGCCGCTCGCCCAGCTCCTCGCCGGTGGCCCGGACGCGGTCGCGCACGCGGGCGATCTCCGCGCCCGCCTCGCCGGAGGCGGACGCGGAGGCGGCGGACACGCCCGTGGGCGCGCGGTACTCGCCGAACACCTCGCGCAGCGCGGACGCCCACTCGCCGGTGGTGACCCCGGCCTTGGCGCACGCGATCGTGGCCCCGACGAGGTTCGCGTCGGTCTTCGCGGTGGCGCGGAGGTCGTCCAGGGTGGACTTCACCAGGGCGTCGTCGCGGCCGGCCCGCCAGGCCCGGACCGCCTCGACGGCCTGCCGCTCTACGACCGGGTCGATCTGCTCGATCGCGTTCGCGCCCTCGGCCTGGAGGGGGGACGGCTCGGTGGTGGCGAACTTGTTCACGCCCACCACGACGTCCTCACCGGACTCGACGCGGCGGCGGCGCTCGGCCAGCGAGGAGACCAGCGCGGACTTCATGTAGCCGGACTCGACGGCCGCGACCGCGCCGCCCATCGCCTGCACGCGGTCGATCTCGGCGCGGGCGGCCTCGACGATCTCGGCGACCTTGGCCTCGACGACGCGCGAACCGTCGAAGACGTCCTCGTACTCCAGCAGGTCGGTCTCGTACGCGAGGACCTGCTGCATGCGCAGCGCCCACTGCTGGTCCCAGGGCCGGGGCAGGCCGAGGGCCTCGTTCCACGCGGGCAGCTGGATCGCGCGGGCGCGGGCGTCGCGGGACAGCGAGACGGCCAGCATCTCCAGCACGATCCGCTGCACGTTGTTCTCCGGCTGCGCCTCGGTGAGGCCGAGGGAGTTCACCTGCACGCCGTAGCGGAAGCGGCGGTGCTTGGGGTCCTCGATGCCGTACCGGTCCCGGGTGATCTCGTCCCACAGCCGGACGAACGCCCGCATCTTGCACATCTCCTCGATGAAGCGGACGCCCGCGTTCACGAAGAACGAGATGCGCGCGACGACCTCGCCGCGCCGCTCCTCCGGCACCTGGCCGGAGTCGAAGACCGAGTCCAGGACGGCGATGGCGGTGGAGAGCGCGTAGGCGATCTCCTGCGCCGGGGTCGCACCGACCTCCTGGAGGTGGTACGAGCAGATGTTGATCGGGTTCCACCTCGGCACGTTCGCCACGGTCCACGCGACCACGTCGGTGGTCAGGCGCAGGCTCGGGCCGGGCGGGAACACGTACGTGCCGCGGGACAGGTACTCCTTGATGATGTCGTTCTGCGTGGTGCCCGCGAGGGTCGCCGGGTCGGCGCCCTCCTCCTCCGCGACGGAGGCGTAGAGCGCGAGCAGCCACATGGCGGTCGCGTTGATCGTCATCGAGGTGTTGGCCTCGCCGAGCGGGATGCCGTCGAACAGCTGCCGCATGTCGCCGATGTGGCTGATCGGCACGCCGACCTTGCCGACCTCGCCCCGGGCCAGCTCGTCGTCCGGGTCGTAGCCGGTCTGCGTCGGCAGGTCGAAGGCCACCGACAGGCCGGTCTGCCCCTTGGCCAGGTTGCGGCGGTAGAGCGCGTTGGAGGCGGCGGCGCTGGAGTGGCCCGCGTAGGTCCGCATCACCCACGGGCGGTCCCGCTCACGATCGGCCGGGTACGGCACGGCAGCCTCCTCGAACGGCGTCGTTCCCCGCGGTCTCGGGTTGCCCGTAGCGTACTGACGGGTAACTCACGCGCGGGGTGCCGTTGCTCACTGAATCGTGCCCGGGGGACGATGGTCGGCGTGACCGCGCTCACGCCGTTCCTGCTGCTGGTGCTCGTCTTCAGCCTGCTCGGGCTCGTCCTCTACTGGGCCTTCGGCAACGACCGGAGGGGCGTGCCCGACCACACCGGGAGCGATTTCGGGCTGCTGCGGCAGGTGGCGGTGACGCCCACGCCGGAGGCCGCCGACGTGCTCGCCCGGCGCCTGCGCCAGGCCGGGATCAAGGTGACCGTGGTGCGGCGCGGCGGGGCCCACCTGCTGCTGGTGTTCCCCGCCGACGTGCCGGACGCCAAGCTGCTGCTGCGGTGAGACCGGGGCCGCCGGGCCCGAACCGCCGGCGCGCCGACCGCCGGCGCCGACCGCTAGGCGCTGACCCGGTCCACGGTCGCGCCCAGCTTGCGCAGGTTCTCCACGAAGCCCGGGTAGCCGCGCTCGATGTGGAAGATCTCGTAGACCTCGGTCACGCCTTCCGCGCACAGGCCGGCCAGAACCAGGCCCGCGCCCGCGCGGATGTCCGAGGCCCACACCGGCGCGCTGGAGAGCCTCTCCACACCCCGGACGACCGCGTGGTGGCCGTCGGTGCGGGCGTCGGCGGACAGGCGGATCATCTCCTCGATGAACCGGAAGCGCGCCTCGAACAGGTTCTCGGTGATCATCGACGTGCCCTCGGAGACGCTGGAGAGGGCGATGGCGAACGGCTGGAGGTCGGTCGCGAAGCCCGGGTAGGGCAGCGTCACGAAGTCCACCGACCGGGGCCGGTCGTGCTGGACCACGCGGAAGCCGTCGTCGTGCGTGGTCACCTCCGCACCGGCCATCCGCAGCTTCTCCAGGACCAGGTCGAGGTGGTGCGGGTCCACGCCGCGCACGGTGATGTCGCCCCGGGTCATGACGGCGGCGAACGCCCACGTGGCGCCGACGATGCGGTCGCCGATGACGCGGTGCTCGGTCGGCTCCAGGGACTCCACGCCGTGCACGGTGAGGGTGGACGTGCCCGCGCCCTCGATCCGGGCGCCCATCTCCTGGAGCATCACGCAGATGTCGACGATCTCCGGCTCGCGGGCGGCGTTGTCGATCACCGTGGTGCCGTTGGCGAGGACGGCGGCCATCAGGATGTTCTCCGTGGCGCCGACGCTCGGGAAGTCGAGCCAGATCTGCGCGCCGTGCAGGCCCTCGGCCTCGGCGACCAGGCAGCCGTGCTCGATCTCGCTGTGCGCGCCGAGCTTGCGCAGGCCGTTCTGGTGCATGTCCAGCGGGCGGGAGCCGATCGCGTCACCGCCGGGCAGCGCCACGACGGCGCGCCGGCAGCGGCCCACCAGCGGGCCGAGGACGCAGACCGAGGCGCGCAGCTTGCCCATCGCCTCGGAGTCGGCGCGGTGGTTCAGCTCCGCCGGCGTCGTGATGGTGACGACCCCGCCGTCGAGGGTCACCTCGCAGCCGAGGCTGCGCAGCACGTCCGCCATCAGCGGCACGTCCAGGATCTCCGGGCAGTTGGTGATCGTGGTCGTGCCCTCCGCGAGGAGGGCCGCTGCCATCAGCTTGAGCACGCTGTTCTTCGCGCCGACGACGTCGACCTCGCCGACCAGCCGCGCACCGCCCTGAACACGGAAGTGCTCACTCACGTGGGGAACTCCTCGCTCGTTGTGCCGCAATCCTACGTACGCGCTGAATCGTGTCCGTGCGCGGTGCTCTGTCTAGAGTGCGTGGCATGGCCGTGCACCTGACGAAGATCTACACCCGGGTAGGCGACGACGGGACGACGGGGCTGGGCGACTTCTCGCGCGTCCCCAAGACCTCGCCGCGCATCTCCGCCTACGCGGACGTGGACGAGACGAACGCGTCGCTGGGCGTCGCCCTCGCGCTGGGCGGCCTGGCCGACGACGTCGCCGCCGTGGTCCGGCAGGTGCAGAACGACCTGTTCGACGTGGGCGCGGACCTGTGCACGCCGATCGTGGAGAACCCCGAGCACCCGCCGCTGCGGGTCACCCAGCCGTACGTCGACCGGCTGGAGTCGTGGTGCGACGAGTTCAACGCGCGGTTGGGGAAGCTGACGTCGTTCATCCTCAACGGCGGCACGCCGGGGGCCGCGCTGCTGCACCAGGCCCGCACGATCGCGCGGCGGGCCGAGCGGTCCACGTGGGGGCTGGTCGAGGCCGAGGCGGACACCACGAACCCGCTGACGGCCAAGTACCTCAACCGCCTGTCCGACCTGCTGTTCATCCTGGCGCGGGTGGCCAACCCCGACGGCGACGTGCTGTGGCAGCCGGGTGGCGGTCGGGAGCGCTGACCCCGGTCGGCTGACCCCGGTCAACGGACACGGTCGGCGGACCCCGGTCGGCCGGGGGGAACCAGGTGGCCGGGGTCAGGAGGCCCAGGGGATGGAGCGGCCCGGGGGGGCCGACTCCAGCCACGACAGGAAACCCGTCAAGGCGTCCGGGCCCATCGCGATCTCGACCTCGCCCTTGGCGCCGCGGCAGCGGAGCACCACGGCCCCGGCCGGCATCGCGTACGCCTCGGGCGGGGACGGCTCGCGCCGGTCGTCGATCTCGAACCCGTCCCGCGAGATGATCACGTCCGGCCCCGGGCTCAGGCTCAGCACCCGGTACCAGACGAACTCGTCACCCCGGTAGTGGCCCACGCCCAGGTGCCAGCCGCGGCCGGTCTCCTCCAGGCGCGACCTCAGCGCCACGTGCACGCCCCCGGCGCGCAGCAGGCGGACGCGGCGCCACGCGGAGTACGCGAGGACCACGACCGCGACGAACAGGACCACCCCGACGACTTCGGCGATCCCCACGGCGTTGTCCGCTCGTCCGCGTCAGGCCGTGTGCCCGGCGGCGCGGAGCCGTGCGGCCGCGCGTGCTCGTTCGGCCTCGTCGGAGCTCCCGGCGTTCGACCGGGCCCGCTCGACGTCGATCTCGTCCGCCAGCTCGGCGTTCTCGGCGAGGATGCTGACGCCCTCGCCGGTGACGGAGAGGAAACCCCCGTGCACGGCGGCGGTGACGACCTCGCCCTCGGTCGTCCGGACGCGGACCACGCCGCCCTCGACGAGCTGGCCGAGCACCGGCTCGTGGCCGGGCAGGATGCCGATCTCGCCATCAAGGGTCTGCGCGACCACCGAGGTGGCGGTCCCGGACCACAGGCGGCGTTCCACGGCGACCAACTGGACGGTCATCTCGGCCACGCGCATCTCCCTCGTCGACTGGAGTCCAGTGCAGTCTAAACGGTGGCCACCGGGGTGCGCCGCACCAGCCACCCCCTGCCGCGCTCTACGTGCGGTACCACCCTGGTGGCGGGCGCCCCGGCGGTGGCGGTCGCGCACCCGCGGTGGGCACCCACCCTTCCGGTCAGTGGAAGACTGGTGGCCGTGACGACCCCGAAGTCGCTGCTGGACCGGGCGTTCTCGCTGCTGTCGGTGTTCACCGTGGACCGGCCCTCGGCGACCCTGTCGGAGCTGAGCCGCCACTCCGGGCTGCCCCTGAGCACCACGCACCGCCTCGTGGCGTCCCTGGTGGACCTCAGGGCCCTGGAGCGGGGTGCGGACGGCCGCTACTCGGTGGGGCTCAGGCTGCTGGAGCTGGGCGCCCTGTCGCCGGGCAGCCTCGACCTGCGGGACGGCGCCGTGCCGTTCCTGGAGGACCTCTACGAGGTGACGCGGCACAACGTGCAGCTCGCCGTGCGCGACGGCGCGGAGGTCGTGTACGTGGAGCGCATCTCGGCGCGCGACGCGGTCAACGTGGTGACCCGGGTGGGCAGCCGGATGCCGCTGCACTGCACGGGCGTCGGACTCGTGCTGCTGGCGAACGCCCCCGCGGACGTCCAGGAGGCCGTGCTGGCCCGGCCGCTGCGCCGGTTCACCCCGAGGACGATCACGTCGGCGGCGCGGCTGCGGGAGGTGCTGGCGCGGGTGCGGCGGGACGGCTACGCGATCAGCGACCGCCAGATCGAGCTGATCACGTACTCGGTGGCGGCGCCGGTGCGGGACGCGACCGGCGAGGTGGTGGCCTCGGTGTCCGTGGTGGTGCCCACGGGCACGCGGCGCGACACCGTGGTGCCCGCGGTGCGCACGTGCGGGCTCGCGGTCTCGCGGGCGCTGGGCTGGGCGGCCTGAGGGCACCCGACCGGCCTGGGGACACCCCACCGGCCTGGGGGCACCCGACCCCGGACGGCCGGGGGCGGGAACGCCGGAGGGCCGCCCCCGCGAACGGGAACGGCCCTCCGTGACGACCCGGCTCAGTTGCCGGCGAGCTTCTTGGCGTTGGCCTCGACGTCGTCGAGCCCGCCGCAGGAGAAGAACGCCTGCTCCGGGTAGTGGTCGAACTCGCCCTTGCAGACGCGGTCGAACGCCTCGATCGTGTCCTTGATCGGCACGAACGAACCCGGCTGACCGGTGAACTTCTCGGCCACGATGAAGTTCTGGCCGAGGAAGCGCTCCAGGCGACGGGCGCGGCCGACGAGGACCTTGTCCTCTTCGGACAGCTCGTCCATGCCGAGGATGGCGATGATGTCCTGGAGTTCCTTGTACTTCTGGAGGATGCGCTTGACCTCCTGCGCCACCCGGTAGTGCTCCTCGCCGACGATGGTCGGCTCCAGGATCCGGGAGGACGAGGACAGCGGGTCCACCGCCGGGTAGATGCCCTTCTGGGAGATCGGACGGGAGAGTTCCGTCGTCGCGTCCAGGTGGGCGAAGGTGGTGGCGGGCGCCGGGTCGGTGTAGTCGTCCGCGGGCACGTAGATCGCCTGCAGCGAGGTGATCGACTTGCCTCGGGTCGAGGTGATCCGCTCCTGGAGCTCACCCATCTCGTCCGCCAGCGTCGGCTGGTAGCCCACGGCGGACGGCATGCGGCCCAGCAGGGTCGACACCTCCGAGCCCGCCTGGGTGAAGCGGAAGATGTTGTCGATGAACAGCAGCACGTCCTGGCCCTGCACGTCGCGGAAGTACTCCGCCATGGTCAGGGCGGACAGGGCGACGCGCATGCGGGTGCCGGGCGGCTCGTCCATCTGCCCGAACACCAGGGCGGTGTCGTTGAGCACACCCATCTCCTCCATCTCGAGGAGGAGGTCGGTGCCCTCACGGGTGCGCTCGCCGACGCCGGCGAACACCGACGTGCCGGAGAACTCGCGGGCGATACGGGTGATCATCTCCTGGATGAGCACCGTCTTGCCCACGCCCGCACCGCCGAACAGGCCGATCTTGCCGCCCTTGACGTACGGGGTCAGCAGGTCGATGACCTTGATGCCCGTTTCCAGGATCTCGGTCTTGCCCTCGAGCTGGTCGAACGACGGCGCCTTGCGGTGGATGCCCCACTGCTCGCCGTCGCGGCCGAGGCCGGGCTCGTCGAGGCAGTCGCCCAGCGCGTTGAACACGTGGCCCTTGACGACGTCGCCGACGGGCACGCTGATGGCGGCGCCGGTGTCGGTCACGGTCGCGCCGCGGACCAGGCCGTCCGTCGGCTGCATCGAGATGGTGCGGACCAGGTTGTCGCCCAGGTGCTGGGCGACCTCCAGGGTCAGCGTCTTGGCCACCGCTTCGTAGGTGATCTCCACGTGCAGGGCGTTGAACAGCTCCGGCACCGCGCCACGCGGGAACTCCACGTCGACGACGGCACCGATCACCCGGACCACACGGCCGGTGCGGGTGGTGGTGGCAGTAGCACTCATGTCACTCATCACTTCCTGCGCCCCCGGTAAGCGCGGAGGCGCCACCGACGATCTCGCTGATCTCCTGGGTGATCTGGGCCTGGCGGGCCGCGTTCGCCTGGCGGCTGAGGTTGCGGACCAGCTCGGTGGCGTTGTCCGTCGCCGCCTTCATCGCGGTCCGGCGGGCCGCCGACTCCGAGGCCGCCGCGTCCAGCAGCGCCGAGAACAGGCGCGTCTTGACGTACTTCGGCAGCAGCGAACCCAGCAGCGCCTCGGCGCTCGGCTCGAACGAGTACACCGACTGGAGCTTCGGCGCCTCCGGGTCGTAGTCCACGACCATCGGCGCGATCCTCTTGGCGACCGGCGTCTGGCTCAGCATCGACTCGAACTCGGTGTAGACGACGTGCAGCTCGTCCACCCCGAGAACGCCGTCGGCACCGGGCTTGTCCCCGTCGTCGTCGGCGCCCGCGGTGAACGCCTGCACCAGCGCGTCACCGGCCTCGCTCGCGTTGACGTAGTGCGGGAGCTGGGAGAAGCCGGTCCACTCGCCCGCGATCTCGCGCCGGCGGAACCGGTAGTAGCCCGCGCCCTTGCGACCGACGACGTAGAGCACGGGCTCCTTGCCCTCGGACCGCAGGAGCGAGAACAGCTCCTCGGCCGCCTTCAGCACGTTGGCGTTGTAGCCGCCGCACATGCCCTTGTCGCTGGTCACGACGAGCACGCCGGCGCGCTTGGGCGCCTTGCGCTCGGTGAGCAGCGGGTGGTCGAGGTTCGCGGATGCCGTCGCCAGGCGGGAGAGGACGCTGGTGATCTCCTCCGCGTAGGGCTTCGACGCCGCGACCCTGGTCTGCGCCTTGGCGAGACGGGACGTGGCGATGAGCTCGTACGCCTTCGTGATCTTCTTGGTCGAGTTGACCGACCTGATCCTCTGGCGCAGCTCTCGGATCTGTGCCGCCATGCCTACGTCACTTCTCGGTCGGAGCCGGTCGGTTGACCTTCACCGACTCCTGCCCGACCTTGTCGGCGTCCATCGCGTCGGCGGGGACGTCGACGACCGACGTGCCGTTCGAAGCGGTGAACTGCTGCTTGAAGGAGTTGACGGCGTCCACGATGCCCCGCTCCGCGTCGTCCGACAGCTTCTTGGACTCGCGGATGTCGGACAGCACGGCCTCGTGGGAACGCCGCAGGTGGTCCAGGAACTCGGCCTCGAAGCGGCGGACGTCGCCCACCGGGATCGAGTCGAGGTGCCCCTTGGTGCCGAGGTAGATGGAGACGACCTGCTCCTCCATCGGCACCGGCGAGTACTGGCCCTGCTTGAGCAGCTCGACCAGGCGGGCGCCGCGGTCCAGCTGGGCGCGCGAGGCGGCGTCGAGGTCCGAGGCGAAGGCGGAGAACGCCTCCAGCTCGCGGAACTGCGACAGGTCGAGGCGCAGCGAGCCGGACACCGTCTTCATCGCCTTGGTCTGCGCGGCGCCACCGACGCGGGACACCGAGATGCCCACGTTGACGGCCGGGCGCACACCGGCGTTGAACAGGTCCGACTCCAGGAAGCACTGGCCGTCGGTGATGGAGATGACGTTGGTCGGGATGTACGCCGACACGTCGTTGGCCTTGGTCTCGATGATCGGCAGACCGGTCATCGAGCCGCCGCCCATGTCGTCGGACAGCTTCGCGCAGCGCTCCAGCAGGCGCGAGTGCAAGTAGAAGACGTCGCCCGGGTACGCCTCGCGGCCCGGCGGGCGGCGCAGCAGCAGCGAGATGGCGCGGTACGCCTCCGCCTGCTTGGTCAGGTCGTCGAAGATGATCAGGACGTGCTTGCCCTGGTACATCCAGTGCTGGCCGATGGCCGAGCCGGTGTAGGGCGCGAGCCACTTGAAGCCGGCCGAGTCGGACGCGGGGGCGGCGACGATGGTGGTGTACTCCAGCGCGCCCGCCTCCTCCAGCGCGGCCTTGACGCCCGCGATGGTGGAGCCCTTCTGGCCGACGGCGACGTACACGCAGCGGACCTGCTGCGTCGGGTCGCCCGAGTCCCAGGCCTTCTTCTGGTTGATGATCGTGTCGATGCAGACCGCGGTCTTGCCGGTCTTGCGGTCGCCGATGATCAGCTGGCGCTGGCCGCGGCCGATGGGGGTCATCGAGTCGATGGCCTTGATGCCGGTCTGCATCGGCTCGCCCACCGGCTGCCGCTGCAGCACGGACGCGGCCTGGAGCTCCAGGGCGCGGTTGTCGTCGGCCACGATGTCGCCGAGGCCGTCGATCGGCTGGCCGAGCGGGTTCACCACGCGGCCCAGGAAGCCGTCGCCCACGGGCACGGAGAGCACCTGGCCGGTCCGCTTGACCTCCTGGCCCTCTTCGATCTTGTCGAAGTCGCCGAGGATGACCGCGCCGATCGTGCGCACTTCCAGGCTCAGGGCCACACCGAGCACGCCGCCGGGGAACTCCAGCAGCTCGTTGGTCATGGTGCCGGGCAGACCTTCGACGATGGCGATGCCGTCGTAGGTCTCCGCGACGACGCCGACCTCTTCCCGGGTGACCTCCGGGGAGTAGGTCGAGACGTACTTCTCGATCGCACTGCGGATCTCGTCCGACGAGATCGTCAGCTCCGCCATGTCGTTCCTGCTCTCACTTCGTTCTGGGAAAGGGGCTTGTGGGCCGCGGTTCCGGTTGGTCAGCCGGCGAGTTCGCGGCGCAGTGCCGCCAGCCGACCGGCCACGCTTCCGTCGATGACTTCGTCGCCGATCTTGATCAGCAGACCGCCGCGCAGCGTGGGGTCCACCTCCACGTGCAGTGCGATCGGCCTGGAGTAGATGCGGGTCAGCGTGGCTTCGAGGCGGTCCTGCTGCGCCGCGTCCAGTTCGACAGCGGAACGGACGTGGGCGACGGAACGTTCCCGGCGCTTGGCCGCGAGCGACGCGAGTTCGGCCAGGCCGTTGACGACGCCCTGGCCGCGCGGCGTGCGCACGAGCTGGTCGACCAGGGTCTTCGTGGTCCCGTCGACCTTGCCCGCGACGAGCGAGTCGATCAGGGCCACCTTGCCGGCGGACGACGCGGACGGGTCGGACAGCGCCAGCTCGAGCTGGTGGTTGCCCGCGATGATGCGGCCGAGCCGGAACAGCTCGTCCTCCACCGCGTCGAGCTCGCCGTCCCGCTCCGCCCGCACCAGCAGCGTGGTGCGGGCCAGCGACTCGACACCGTCGACCAGTTCGCGGGGCGTCGACCAGCGCGTGGTGACGACCGTGCCCAGCACCTGGAGTGCCTGGTCACCGACCTTGCCGTCCAGCAGGCCGCGGAGCAGCTGCTCCCGGCCCGCGGGCTCGGTGGAGTTGTCGGCCAGCGCGCGCCGGAGCGCGGGCCGGCCGGACAGCAGGCCGACGACCGCGAACAGCTCGTCACCGAGCGTGCCGAGGGCCGTGCTGTCCTTCGTGCCGTCGACGACCTCCAGCAACCGCAGCTCGGCGGCGGCCAGGGCGTCACGGCTTGCGGCGTGCAGAGTCATCGGCGTTCCCTCACTTGGCGGCGGCCGGAGCCGACGTGCCGTCGAGCTCGGAGAGGAAGCGGTCGACGGTGCCCCGACGGCGCACCTCGTCCTCCAGCGACTCGCCGACGACCCGGTCCGCCAGGTCGATGGCCAGCCGGCCCAGCTCGCCGCGCAGCTCCGCGACGATCTGCGCGCGCTGCGTCTCCAGCTGGGTCTGCCCCTGCGCGACGATCCGCGCGGACTCCTCCTGCGCCTTGGTGCGCAGTTCGGTGATGATCTGCTCGCCCTCGATGCGGGCGTCGTCCCGGATGCGGGCGGCCTCCGCACGCGCTTCGGCCAGCTGCGCCTTGTAGTCGTTGAGCAGCTTCTGGGCCTCGGCCTGCGCCTGCTCCGCCTTCTCGATGCCACCCTCGATCTTGGCGGCGCGCTCCGCGTACAGCGTCTCGAAGCGCGGCGACACGAACTTCTTGATGATGAAGAGCAGGATCAAGAACGCGACGAGACCCAGGACGATCTCGGACGTGTGCGGAAGGACCGGGTTGATGGTCTCGCCTTCCGCAGCCAGGATGAGGGTATTCATCAAGGACCTCTCCTACTTGCGGCTGATCCGGGGATCAGGCGATGGCGAGGAAGTAGACGACGAAGCCGAGCAGGGCGAGGACCTCGACGATGGCGAACGTGGTCCAGGCCAGGCCGAGCAGCACGCCACGGGCCTCGGGCTGACGGGCGGTGCCGCTGATGACCGAGGAGAAGATCAGACCCACGCCGATGCCGGGGCCGATCGCCGCGAGGCCGTAGCCGATCGCCGCGAGACCCGCGTTGGTGACACCGGTGGCGGCTTCCTGAGCAAGAACGATAGCGCTCACTTGTGCTGTTCCCTTTCACTTCGGTCCGCGAGGGACTCGCGGATCGGAGGCTTTGAGTGGTTTTCTCAGTGCTCTTCGGCCAGCGCCGCGCCGATGTAGTTGGCGGACAGCAGCGCGAAGATGTACGCCTGGAGGCACATGATCAGCGCCTCCAGGAACGTCAGCGCGATGGCGAAGGCGAAGGCGATCGGCGCGACCACCACGGTGACGCCGCCGGCGAAGAGGAGGTACTCACCCGCCAAGGTGAACACCATCAGGAGCAGGTGACCCGCGAACATCGCCGCGAAGACTCGGATGGCGAGCGTGAGCGGGTTCAGGATGAACTTCTGGAAGAACTCGATCGGGATCAGCAGGATGAGCACGAACCACGGCGCGCCGGGCGGCATGGTCTGGTGCTTCAAGTAGCCCACGAACCCGTGGCGCTTGAACCCGACGAAGTGGTAGACCGGGTAGATCACCAGCAGCGAGACCGCGAGCGGGAACCCGATGTGCGACATCGTGGGGAACTGGATGAAGGGGATGATCCCGAACAGGTTGTTCACCAGGATGAAGCTGAAGACGGTGAGGATCAGCGGCACGAAGGGCAGGAAGTCCTTGGCGCCGATCTGCTCGCGCGCGATCGAGTTGCGCCCCATGTCGTACGCCGACTCGGCGGCGAACTGGAACTTGCCGGGGACCAGCTTCAGGTTGCGGGTGGCGGCGATGAAGAACGCGCCGATGATCACGATCGAGAGCACCAGCAGCACCATGGGCTTGGTGACCTCGCCGAAGATCGGCGGGAGGAAGAAGTCCTTCGTGCCGGGAGCGACGAACTCATCGCCCGCGGCCAGCACCGTCATGGTCACTGTGTTCCTTCCGGTTCTCCCGGCCGGCGTTCACTCCGCCGGGGGAATCGTCACGATCGGGACTTAACGTACCTTACGGACCGCAAGCGCCCGCGAGAGGCACCCCGCCTAGCTGGGTGTCCCGTCCTGCGCGCACCGTACCAGCCGGTAGATCAGGTGTTGCCGGGGGTCGGGATGACCATCTGGCTGCGGCTGCGCTTGGACGCGCGCGCCTCCATGAAGGTGGCCACCACGATGGTCGCGGCCATGGTCAGCGCCAGCGAGTTGGTGTGCAGCACGGGGAACTGGCGCAGCAGCACCATCACCACGATGAGCACGATGAGCTTGCCGAGGAAGCCGCCGAGCGCGGCGACCATGATGAACTGCACCGGCAGCGAGGCGGTCTTGCGCATCACCACCAGCGTCGCGACGGACGACAGCAGCGCGACGGCGCCGCCGATCAGCGCGGCGACCAGCCCGGGGACGCCGGCCACGACGGTCGCGACGACCGCGCAGACCGCCACCGTGCCGAGCGCCGCCCACACCGCGCCGCGGAACATCTCGCCGGCGAGACGCCGCACGACCACCTCGTGCGTCCACTCCTGGTCAGCGTCGCCCATGACACCCCTTCCACCGGTTCGAACCGAGTGTAAGAGGGGGTTTTCGCATTCGACCGTGCGGGTCCCGTGCCGGGGCGCACCTGGTCAGGTCCGCGCTCGACCACCCGCGCTCCCCGCGCCCCGCGCGTACTCGCGCACGATCCGGTTGAGGGCGAAGAACCCGCGCTTCGAACGGCGCAGCAGGTTCACGGCCACCAGCCGGTCCAGGTGGCGCTCCGCGTCGCGGATCCCCACACCCGCGGTGCCCGCCGCGGCCACGGCCGTGAAGCCCATCGCCGGCAGCTGTCCCAGTGCCCGGAAGAACGCCTGCGACGCCTCGGGGAGCTTGCGGAACGACAGGTCCAGGGCGAGCCGCACCTCCGACCGCGCGTCGTCGTCCAGCACCAGCGACTCCAGCGCCCCCCGACTGCGCAACCCGTCGAGGTAGGCGCCGGTGCCCACACCGGAACAGCTGACCAGGTCGACCGCGGCGACCCGGATGGCCAGCGGCAACCCGCCGCACAGGCGCACCAGCTCGGCCAGGGCGGCCGGTTCGGCGGCTGCCCGCCGCTCGCCCAGGATTCGACCGAACAGCTCGTGCGCGTCCGCGTCCGCGAGCGGTCCGAGGGCCAGTGACCTGGCGTCGTCGATCGCCACCAGCCCCCGGAGGGTGTTGCGGCTGGTGACCACCGTGAGCGTGTCGGGGCCGCCGGGGAGCAGGGGCCTCACCTGCTCGACGGAGTCCGCGTTGTCGAGCAGCACCAGGACGCGGCGGTCGTTGAGCGCCGAGCGGTAGGCGGAGCTCGCCTCGTCGAGGTCGTCGAGCGCTCCCCCGTTGCCCACACCCAGGGCGCGCGTCATCCGCGCGAGAGCCGCGGCGGGGGTGAGCGCCTGCTCGACGGAGTACCCGCGCAGGTCGACGAAGAGCTGGCCGTCGGGGAAGAGAGGGCTCACGCGGTGCGCCCACTGGAGCGCGAGCGCGGTTTTGCCCACGCCCGGCGCTCCGACGACGGTGATGACCCGAGCCGCCCGCGGACCGCGGCGGAAGTCGTCGAGCTGTTCGAGTTCGGGAGCCCGACCGCAGAAGTTCATCGACCGCGGGGGCAGTTCGCGAACCCGGGCGGGGGGCGGGCCGTCGGGGCGGTGGTCATCGGCGTCACCGCGCAGGACCGCCTCGTGGACCGCGGTCGTCCTCGCCCCCGGCTCGACCCCCAACTCCGCGACGAACCGCCGGTGGGCGTCCCGGTAGGCCCCCAGCGCCTCTGCGGACCGTCCCGCGCGGTGGAGGGCCAGCATCAGCTGGCGGAGGAAGACCTCGCTCAGCGGGTACCGCGCCACCAGTGCCCGCAGCTCACCGACGACCGCCTGGTGCCTGCCGGTGGCCAGTTCGAGCTCCATCCGGCGTTCCAGCGCCCCTGTCCGCTCGTCCTCCAGCCGCGCTGCCTCACCGCGCTGGAGCTCATCGGAGGGCACCCCCGTCAGCGCGGGTCCCCTCCACAGCGCGAGGGCTTCGCGGAGGCGGTCGAGTTCGCGCTGCGGGTCACCGGAGTCCTCATCACCCCCTTGCGGGAGCAGCGCCCGGAAGCGCAGTGCGTCCACCTGCCCGGCATCGACCTCGATGCGGTAACCCGACGTGCTCCTGCTGATCACGGGCGCCCCGGCGCCCCCGGCGGCCAACGCCCGCCTGAGGCGCACGACGTAGACGTGCAGCGTCGACCGGGCCCTGAGCGGAGGTTCGTCCCAGAGCCGCTCGACCAGTTCTCCCTCCGAGACCGGTTGTCCCGCCCGGAGGAGCAACGCGCCGAGCAGCACCCTCAGCTTCCCGCCGGGCAGCGGGACGGGGTGGCCGTTCCGGGACACCGAGAACTCGCCGAGCACACCGAATGACCACTGTTCCACTGATCGCCATCCCCCGAATCGCGAACGCCTGGCAGCGCAACGTGCACAGGCAGTCACAAGCAGTACTCAAAACGATTACGGGACGTGTAGGCGAACCGCAAGCAGTTTGGCGCGGCGCATCCC
This sequence comes from Saccharothrix sp. DSM 118769, assembly GCF_052936295.1. NCBI lineage: Bacteria > Bacillati > Actinomycetota > Actinomycetes > Pseudonocardiales > Pseudonocardiaceae > Saccharothrix > Saccharothrix sp. DSM 118769. The sequence goes on from NZ_CP193627.1 coordinate 8,611,433, forward strand.
TAACGTCATCGGCGTCGATCCGAATGCGGACGGCTGACCAGGAACAACACGACACAGGGGAACTCATGGGTGATCGACGAGCGAACAGCGGGCGACCGGGCGTGCGGGTGCTGCTCGCCGCGGTGGCGACCGCCGCGGCATCGCTGACGGTGTTGGCGCCGACGGCCGGCGCCGAGGACGCCACCCCGCGGACGACCGCGGTGGAGGTGGGCCTGCCCGCGGCCGGCACCGAGGACGTCGGCGCGATGGACGAGAGCGGCACCAGCGGTGGCATCCGCGTCGCGGCCGTGGGCAGCGGCGGCTACGTCGGCAGCGTCAACGCCACGGTGAGCAGCCTGAGCCCGTACCTGTCGTTCCACGGCTTCTACGTGCTGTTCGGACCGGACTACCGGTACACCTCGGAGACCCGGAGCTGGGGCACCAGCACCGCGTTCGTCAGGAACGTCGGCCGCAGCTACGCGAACGGTCAGCTGCACTGCGCCGAGGGCTGGAAGAGCAACGGCGACGGCACGTTCAGCCTGCTCGGCAGGCCGTGCGTCGACAACCCGATCTAGGCCGGCGCACCGGTGCCGGGTGGCGGTTCGCACCGCCACCCGGCACCGGGGTCAGGATCGGCGCACTTCGCGAAGTCTGGGGATCGCGGAGACCAGCAGGGCGAGGAGGAGCGCGATGCCGAAGCACCAGGCGACGACCGAGACGTCGAAGATCGTCAGGGCCACCGCGCTGAACGCGAGCACGCCCGCCCACAGGTAGATGAGCAGGACGGCGCGGCGCTGGGAGTGGCCGATCTCCAGCAGGCGGTGGTGCAGGTGCATCTTGTCCGCGGAGAACGGGCTCTCGCCGCGCCGGGTGCGCCGGACCACGGCCATGAGCAGGTCGAGCATCGGCACGAACAGCACGGCGGCGACGACCACGAGCGGCGAGAGCAGGCCGAGGACGTCCTCGGCGCGCACCGACTCGTAGTTGATCTTGCCGCTGGCCGAGATGGTGGACGCGGCGAGCATCAGGCCGATGAGCATCGACCCGGAGTCGCCCATGAAGATGCGCGCCGGGTTGAAGTTGTGCGGCAGGAAGCCCAGGCACGCGCCGGCGAGCGTGGCGGCGATCAGCGCGGGCGGGTACGCGCCCACGTCACCGCCGTTGTTGGACAGCAGGCCGATGGAGAACACGCAGGTCGCGGCGGCGGCGATGAGGCCGATGCCGGCGGCCAGGCCGTCCAGGCCGTCGACGAAGTTCATCGCGTTGATCATCGTCACGGCCAGCAGCACGGACAGGATCGCGCCCTGGTTCTGGTCCAGCGACAGCAGCGAGCCGGTGCCCTCGCCGTCGTCGCCCCACGGCACCCAGAACAGCAGCCACTGGAGCCCGAACAGCACGAGGATGCCCGCCGCGGTCACCTGACCGGCGAGTTTCGTCAGGGAGTCCAGCTCGAACCGGTCGTCCAGCACGCCCACCAGGACGATCACGCCGCCGCCCACGATGACCGCGTACGGGTCGTAGGAGAAGTCGAACGCCGAGCGCAGCACCGGGAGCTGGTGGGCGAGCAGCATGCCGCCGAGCACGCCGCCGTACATCGCCAGCCCACCCATCCGGGGCATGGGTTTGACGTGCACGTCCCGCGAACGGGGGTACGCGACCGCGCCGATCCGGAACGCCAGCGCGCGGACCAGGCCGACCAGCAGGAACGTCACGACGGCAGCGGTCAGGGCGACGAGCAGGTACTCCCGGACCGGGAGGACGTTGGACACGGCAGGCAACTGGCCCACGGCAGGCTCAGCCCTTCGAAGCCGGGAGATCGGGCGGTGCGGGCACCACGCTACTCCGATCGGGAAGATCCACTAGCGGGCGACCTCGACTTCGGCGCCCAGCGCCTTCGAGACCTCCGCGACCGGCACCGCGCCCTCGCGCAGCACCACGGGGTCCGGACCGGTCAGGTCGACGATCGTGGAGGCGACGTTCTCGGCCGCCGGGCCGCCGTCGAGGTACACGCCGACGTCCTCGCCGAGCTGGTCCCACGCCTCCTGCGCGGTGCCCGCGGGCGGGAAGCCGGACTTGTTGGCGCTGGAGACGGCCATCGGGCCGACGTCGCGCAGCAGTTCGAGGGCGACCGGGTGCAGCGGCATCCGCAGCATCACGGTGCCGCGGGTCTGCCCGAGGTCCCAGGCGAGCGACGGCGCGTGCTGGAGCACGAGCGACAGGCCGCCGGGCCAGAACGCCTCGATCAGGGCGCGGGCCTGCCGGGGCACGCTCAGCACCAGGCCGTCGATGGTGGTCCAGGAGCCCACGAGGACGGGCACCGGCATGTCCGGGCCCCGGCCCTTGGCCTCCAGCAGGGCGCGCACGGCGGCGGCGTCGAACGCGTCGCAGCCGATGCCGTAGACCGTGTCGGTGGGGAGTACCACGAGGCGCCCGGAGCGCACCGCGCCCGCCGCGGCGGCGAGGCCGGCCGCGCGGTCGTCCTGCACTGCGCAGTCGTAGATCGTGCTCACCCGCCTGATCCAAGCACAGCACGGGCCGTGCCCGGCGGCGGAGGTCAGAGACCGGGTCTGCGCACGGATCGGGTGTCGAGCGCCCAGCCGCGCCTGCGGTGTGCGAGGACGAACCCGAAGACGAGCGCGGCGCCCAGCGCGACCCCGCCCGCGGTGACCGCCGCGCTGCCCACCGCGCCGCCGACGAACGGCAGCACGAGCACGGCCAGCGCGACGACGGCGGCCTGTCCGACGCCCGGTTCGACCCACCGCCACCGCTCCGCCTCCTCGGTGCGCCCGCGCAGGTCGAGGGCGAGCGCGACCAGCCCGGGGTCGGGCCGCAGGGCGAGCACCTCGTCGGCGAGGGCGTGGCACTCGGCGGCCTGTTGCCGAGTGCGGATGGCCAGGCCGCCGTCGTCGGTGACCGCGCGGACCTCGGCGCTGCGCGCGACGAGGGCGAGGGCCAGGTGCCCCCGCAGCACGTCGGCCGTGCGGGGGTCGGCGGTCGAGCGCAACTCCCGACGCACGTGGGCGACGACCCGCTCGGCGTTGCCGTCCTGCAACACCGTGCCGAGGGCGGCGAGCGAGCGGCCCACCCCGTCGTCGACGGGGTCCGGGGCGCGCGCGACGCGATCGGCCACCAACGCCCGCAGGAGGCGCCACTCGTCGGGCGGCCGTTCGAGCGGTTGCTTGACACGCATCGCCGGTGCTCCGATTTACTCGCCGGAGGTGGACGTCGCAGATTATCCCGTGGGCGAGGCGGCAGGTGCGCGTGAAGAACCGGTGGGGTGCGTTCCCGGTGGCGCTGTGCGCGGCCGTCGCGTACGCGGTGATGGGCGGCGCGGCGGGCGTCCTCGCGCTGCACGCCGCCACCCCGGTCACGCCGACGCCCGCCGCCGAGGCTCCCCCGCTTCCCGTGGTCACCGCGGCTCCGTCCCCCGCCCCGACGACCGCGGCCCCGTCCTCCGCCCCGGCGACCGCGGCGACGCCCGTGCCACCGGGGTTCCGGGCCATCAACGCGCCCGGTGGCCTGAGCACGGTCGTCCCGGCGTCGTGGCCGGCCTCGACGGGCACCGCGGTGACCACGCTGGTGGCCGCTGACCCGGCGGACGCGCGCCGCGAGGTGCGGCTGGGCGGGGCCCCGGTCACCGACCCGGCGAAGACCCTCCCGGCTCGCATCACCGAGGCCGCGGTGGACCGGGAACGCGAGGCCGGCCACTCCCGGATCGTGCTGTCGGAAACCTCGACCCGCGGTTTCCCGGCGGTCCGCTGGGAGTTCGAGGAAGGCTCCGACCGGGGTCCGAAGCGGGTCGCCGCGATTTTCTGGGAAGTGGGCGGTGTCGAGTACGTGCTCTATTCGGCAGGCCCACCGGACGAGTGGGGGACGACCCGTGAACTGCTGGACACGATGATCCGGCACGCCACCCCGTGAACGCGACCGCGCCGGCCCGGGTGGAGTACCCGGCCCGGCGCGGGTCGGCGTCCGATCAGCAGAGCTTGCCGTTGTACCAAGCGTCGATGTACTGCGGCCGGGGACCGATTTCGGTCTCACCGGGGCCGACGCACATCTCGAAATCCCGGAAACCCCCGACGTTGATCTGGTCGACCCAGATGACGACCCGAGTCGTGCCGCAGTGGTTGTAGTAGAGGCTGAGCACCCCGAACGAACCGCAGGGCGCGGGTGCCGCTTCCTGCACCGGGGCCTGGGCCCGAGCCGGAGCGGCGGCGGCCGGAGCCGTCAGGCCGACGGTCAGCGCGACCGCCGCACCCACCGTCGCGAATGCCGCGGAAAATGCCTTGCGCATGCGTTCCCCCTTTTTTCTCGTTCCACGAACTCATTACCACGTGCCACTCCACGCTAAGGCCGACGTTTTTTCCGAGCAAGCTTCACACTGCGAATCACGCGAACGGAGCAGCTCGGGAAGGCTTTTCCGAGGCCCTTCCAACCAGCCCCGCGGTGGAACCGCGCGGAATTACCGGAGATCAAGACCGGTCCTTTGAGGACCGAGCAGGCGGACGGAGGTCGGCGGCCCGGCCGCCCGCCGGCGGGACGCGTGTGTCCCGCCGGCGGGATACGCGCCGCGCAGCCTCCCCGGGAATCGCTCCCGGGTCCGGGAGCGATTCCCGCCGCGGGCCCCGCACCGCACCGGGCGGTCAGGGGCGCGGTCCCCGCGGTGGTCGGGGCGAGCGCAGGCTGGTCGCGGCGAGGACGGCGAGGACGCCGATGATCACGCCCGGGGAGACGGGGGTGGGGGTCCTCGGTGATGCCGTAGACCGCCGGCACCGAGTCGACGGCGAACACCACGTCGGTGGCGAACGCCGCGACCGCCGGCGGCGTGAGCGGGCGTCACCCGTGCTCGCGCACGGTCAGCCGCGCGCCGCGGTAGTAGTCGGTGGCCGGCATCAGCCGGCGCAGCAGCCGGACGCCCGCAGCCGGGAGGCGTCGTGCTCGGCACCGCCGCCGGTCGACACCTCCCGCAGCAACTTCACCGCCGAGGCGAGCAGGACCAGCCCGAACACGAGGAACGCCCGGGTGCCGGCCGCCGGCATCGCGGCGCCGGCCGTGATGAACACGCCCCGCAGCACCAAGGCACCGACGATGCCGTAGAGCAGGACGCGTGGTCGCACGTCGGCCGGCACGGCGAAGGCCCCACCGCTTCGCGCGCCGACACCTGGTGCGAGCGGTGGGCGACCGCGAAATCCGCGAGGAGCAGCACGACCAGGCGCACCGTCGTAACGCTGCGTGCACACGAGGTCGCTGATGGCGGGCTCACACCCGCCGGGCGGTGGCGAAGCGGGGGCGGCCGGCCAGGTCGGTGTGGTCGGCCACGTCGGTGAGCACGCGGCGCGCGGACAGCAGGGCGGGGACGCTCTCGCCGTGGGTGTCGTCGTGCTCGATCGCCACGTGGCCGCCGGGGCGCAGCAGGCGGGCGGCGAGGGTGACGACGTGCCGGACCACGTCGAGGCCGTCCGGGCCGCCGAAGACGGCCTGGCGCGGGTCGTGGTCGGCGACCTCGGGCTGCACCTCGGTCGCGTCCGGCACGTACGGCGGGTTGCACAGCACGAGGTCCACCTGACCGTCCAGGTCGGACAGGACGCCCGGCGCCGTCACGTCGCCCGCGTGCAGGGTCACGGGGGTGTCGCCGGCGGCGCGGCGGGCGTCGGCGTTGCGGCGGGCCCAGGACAGCGCGGTGTGGTCGCGCTCGACGGCGTGCACGGTCGCACCCGGCCGGTGGTGGGCGAACGCGAGGGCGAGCGCGCCGGACCCCGTGCACAGGTCGACCACGACCGGGTCGGGGGCGTCCACGGCGGACAGCGCCCAGACGAGCAGCAGCTCGGTCTCCGGGCGCGGGATGAACACGCCGGGGCCCACGGCGAGGTCGACGCCGCCGAGGTGGGCCCAGCCGGTGATGTGCTGGAGCGGGACGCGCGCCACCCGCCGCCGCACGACCCGGTGCAGCGCGTCGACCACCGGCGGGTCGACCAGCGGGATCAGGGGCAGGCGCGAGCGCTCGACGCCCAGGACGTGGGCGGCGAGCAGCTCGGCGTCCACCCGGGCGCTGTCGACGCCCGCTGCGGCCAGCATGCGTTCCGCTTCGAGGACGGCCAGCCGCAGCGGGTGTCGGGTCATGCGGGAAAGGGTAGGCCGATCAGAAGTTGATCATGTGCCCGGCCAGGCCGTGCACGGCCTCCTTGACGGCTTCGCTGAGCGTCGGGTGGGCGTGCACGTTGCGCGCCACCTCGTGCACGGTCAGGTCCCACTGCTGCGCCAGCGTCAGCTCCGGCAGCAGCTCGGTGACGTCCGGCCCGATCATGTGCGCGCCCAGCAGCTCGCCGTACTTGGCGTCGCTGATCAGCTTCACGAAGCCGCCCGGGTCGGCGAGGCCGTGCGCCTTGCCGTTCGCGGTGAACGGGAACTTCGCCACCTGGACGTCGTAGCCCTTGTCCCGGGCCTGCGCCTCGGTCCACCCGAACGAGGCGATCTGCGGCTGGCAGAACGTGGCCCGCGGGATCATCTGGAAGTCCAGCTCCATGGTCTCCGCGCCCGCGATGGTCTCCGCGGCGACGATGCCCATGGACTCGGCGGCGTGCGCCAGCATCAGCTTCGCGGTGACGTCGCCGATGGCGAAGATGTGCGGCACGGTCGTGCGGCCCCGGCCGTCCACCGCGATGGCGCCGCGCTCGGTGAGCTGCACGCCGGTGTTCTCCAGGCCGTAGCCCTCGGTGCGGGGCTGGAAACCGATGGCCTGCATGACCTTGTCGGCTTCGAGCACCTCCTCCTCGCCGTCCTTCGACACGGTGACGCGCACCTTCTCGCCGGAGTCGTCGATGGACTCCACGCGGGTGCCGGTGCGCACGTCGATGCCGAGGCGCTTGTAGCGCTTGGCCAGCTCGGTGGAGACCTCCACGTCCTCCAGCGGCACCACCCGGTCGAGGAACTCGACGATGGTGACCTTCACGCCGTAGTTGTGCAGCACGTAGCCGAACTCGACGCCGATGGCGCCCGCGCCGGCGATGACGATGCTGCCGGGCAGCTCCTTCGACAGGATCTGCTCCTCGTAGGTCACCACCCGGTCGGACAGCTCGGTGCCCGGCAGGAGGCGGGTCTTGGCGCCGGCGGCGATGATCGCGTGGTCGAACGTGACGGTCTCGTCACCCACCCGGATGGTGTTCGCGTCGACGAACGTCCCCCACCCGTTGAGCTCGGTGATGCCGTTCTTCTTCATCAGGAAGTGCACGCCCTTGACGCGCCCGTCCGCGACCTTGCGGCTGCGGTCGTGGGCGGCGCCGTAGTCGAACGTCACCTTGCCCTCGACGGTGATGCCGAACGTCTTCTGCTCGTGCGTGAAGAGGTGCGCCAGCTCGGCGTTGCGCAGGAGGGCCTTCGACGGGATGCAGCCCACGTTCAGGCAGACGCCGCCCCAGTAACGCTCCTCGACGACCGCCGTCTTCAGGCCCAGCTGAGCCGCGCGGATGGCGGCGACGTACCCGCCGGGCCCCGCACCGAGGACCACGACGTCAAAGTGTGCGCTCATGGGCACAACATTAGGCGCGCAGCTGGTCCGACAAGAACTCGACGGTGCGGCGCCACGCGTCGGCGCGGGCGGCGGCGGTGGCGGCCGGCGTGCCCCCCGCGCGGAGGCGCGCGCCGGGCCCCGGGACGACGGTGTCGGTGGCCGGCCGGTGCGGCGGGCCCGCGATCAGGTGTCCCGCGCCGGGGTACACGACGTGCTCGTGCGGGAACGGGTGGTCGTGCTCGGTGAGGCGCCGCTCGGCGACGGCGGCCAGCTCCTCGGACGGCCACGTCGCGTCGTCGCCGGGTGAGAGCAGCAACACACCGCCGTTGATCCGCTCGACCGGGATCTCGACGTCCTCGGGGATGCCGTCGGACAGGTCGAACGCGAGCCGCAGCGGCACCGGTTCACCGTCGACGACGCACGCCCTCAGCTCCTCCGGGACCGAGCGGGGCAGGTAGGGCAGCGGCCTGCCGCCCAGCGTCCACGGCGCGGCCTCGTGCTCCAGCACCTGGAGCAGCCGCGGGCCGGGACCGACGCCCTGCGTCACGACCCCGCTGCCCGCCACGCTCACCACGGCCTTGACCCGGGGGAACGTCGCACCGGCCAGGAGCGCCAGCTCACCGCCGCGCGCCGCGCCCAGGAGACCGATTTCACCCGTCCGGGTGGCGAGCCAGTCCAGGGCCGCGCCGACGTACTCCAGCGGGACCTCGACCGGGTCGTCCGGCAGGCCCGGCGCGCCGGAGCAGGCGAGGGCCAGCGCGGCGAACCCGTGCCGGGCGAGCAGCGCCGCGTCCGCCTCGCGCGAACCGCCCCCGAGGCCGTCCAGCACCGAGCCGTCCGGCAGCGGACCGCCCGGCAGCGGGCCGCCCGACGCGGAACCGCCCAGCACCGGACCGCCGAGCACGACGACGCCGGGGTGGGTCTCGCCGTCGCCGGGTTCGAACAGCGCGCCGACCAGGCCGTTCCCGGTGACCTCGGTGCGCCGGACCCCGTCGGGCACGACCTGGCGGTCCACCTCGACGCGGCCGATCCCGGCGGCCTCCACGACCGTGCCGGACGGGGTGCCGCCGGTCGGGGCCAGGGACCAGAACAACCCCATCGGGTCGACGCCGGAGTAGCCGCCGGACACCGGGGCGTGCCGGGTGAGGTCGACAACGCCGCGGTCGTCGGCGCGGAACACGGCCTCGGCCGCCCGGTCGCCGGTCGAGGCGCACAGCGTGACCCGCGCGTCGGGCTCCAGGCCCTCCACGCGGATGGCCAGGGTCGCGTCCAGGGGCGCTGTCCGGGGGGTCACCAGGAGTTCCGCCATCGCGCGCCCCTCTCGTCGATCACCCGCCGGCGAGTCGCTCCGCCCGGTCGGCCGCCGCCAACGCGTCGAGCACCGCGTCCAGGTCGCCGTCGAGCACTTGGTCCAGGTTATGGGCTTTGTACCCAACGCGGTGGTCGGAGATGCGCGATTCCGGGAAGTTGTAGGTGCGGACCCGCTCGGAGCGGTCCACGGTGCGGATCTGCGTGCGCCGGGCGTCCGACGCCTCCTGCTGCTGCTTCTCCTCGGCCAGGGCGGTCAGCCGGGCCTGGAGCACCTGCATGGCGCGGGCCTTGTTCTGGAGCTGGCTGCGCTCGTTCTGGCAGGACACGACGATGCCGGTGGGCAGGTGCGTGATGCGCACGGCCGAGTCGGTCGTGTTGACGCTCTGCCCGCCCTTGCCGGAGGAGCGGAACACGTCGACGCGCAGGTCGTTCTCGTCGACCTCGACCTCGACGTCCTCGGTCTCCGGGAACACCAGGACGCCCGCGGCGGACGTGTGGATGCGGCCCTGCGACTCGGTCACCGGCACGCGCTGCACGCGGTGCACGCCGCCCTCGTACTTCAGGCGGGACCACACGCCGTCTGGGGTGGTGTCGCGGCTCTTGATGGCGACCGTGACGTCCTTGAAGCCGCCCAGGTCGGAGTCGGTGCCGTCGAGGACCTCGGCCTTCCAGCCGTGGCGCTCGGCGTAGCGCAGGTACATGCGCAGCAGGTCGCCCGCGAACAGCGCGGACTCCTCGCCGCCCTCGCCCGACTTGATCTCCAGCACCACGTCCGCGCCGTCGTGCGGGTCGCGCGGGAGCAGCAGCTCGGTGAGCTTCTCCTCCAGCGCGGGGAGCGCCCGGGCCAGCGCCTCGGCCTCCTCGGCGAACCCGGCGTCCTCGGCGGCCAGCTCGCGCGCGGTCTCCAGGTCGGACCTGACCTGCTCCAGCTCGCGGGCGGTCTTCACGATCGGCCCCAGCTCGGCGTAGCGCTTGCCGAGCTTCCGCGCACCCGCCTGGTCGGCGTGCACCGAGGGGTCGGCGAGCTTGCGCTCCAGCTCGGCGTGCTCGGCCAGCAGGGCGTCCAGCGTCACGGTCTTGGCTCCGGTCTACGGGTACTTCTGGAGAGGTGCGGAGACGACAACGGCGCCCACCCGCGCATCGGGGTGGACGCCGTTCTGGCAGCTACTTGGCGCGCTTGCCGTAGCGGGCCTCGAAGCGCGCGACCCGACCACCGGTGTCGAGGATCTTCTGCTTGCCCGTGTAGAACGGGTGGCAGTTGGAGCAGACCTCGACGTGGATGGAACCGGACGACTTGGTGCTGCGGGTGCTGAAGGTGTTGCCGCAACCGCAGGTGACCTCGGTCGTCACGTACTCGGGGTGAATGCCGGTCTTCAACGTCTCGTCCCTTTCCTCGGTGGCCGCCGGGTCCTCTGCTGATCAGGAGGTGAACCGGAGCCGGACTCGACCCGACAGTGTGCCAGATCGGCGTTACGGTCACTGCAACACGATGCGGCACGGCGTTGTTCCCGTGGCACGGGTCACTACCGCTCGCCGATAGCCGTCGACCATTCGGCGCAGGGGGTGACCGCTGGTCTACGGAGAGCAGCACCGGGCGTTGCGGGGCCGCCACACTTCTCGCGTGCTGTGCGCTGCCGGACGCCCGCTGCGGTTGACCACGTGGCTGGTCCTGCCCTTCCTGTTCGGCGGGGCCGTGCTGGGCCTCACCGGGCTCGGCGGCCTGCTGCTGCGCGCCCCGTGGCCGCTGGCGCTGTCGAGCCCGCTGTTCGGCGCGGGCGCGGCCGTCACCCTGGTCGCCTCGGGCACGGTCGCGTGGACCTCCCGCCGGCAGCGGACGTGGCTGCGCTGGTCGTACCCGGCGCTGGTGCTGGCCCTCGGCGTCGCCCTGGACGGGGTCCTGGTGCCGCTGTGGACCGGCGTGCTCGTCGGCGTGCCGGTGACGGCGCTGCTGGTGGCCCACTACGTCGTCGAGCGCCGGCACGCCCCCGCCCCGGCCGAGCCCGGGTTCGCCGCGTCCTGCTGAGGCCCTCCCCCGGGACGACGAGGGCCCGCCCAGCCTGAGCTGGACGGGCCCCGCCTGCCGGGTGGGCGGTCAGTCGCTGTCGCCGCCCGGGGTGGTCTTCGCCACCTGCATCAGGAACTCGATGTTCGTGCGGCTCTTGCGCAGGCGGTCCAGCAGCAGGTCGATGGCCTGCTGGCTGTCGAGGGCGTGCAGGACGCGGCGCAGCTTGTGCATCACGGCCAGCTCGTCCGGGGACAGCAGCAGGTCCTCCTTGCGGGTGCCGGACGAGTCCACGTCCACCGCCGGGAAGGTCCGCTTGTCCGCGATCTTCCGGTCGAGCTTGAGCTCGGCGTTGCCGGTGCCCTTGAACTCCTCGAAGATCACGCTGTCACCGGCGGACCCGGTCTCGACCAGGGCCGTCGCGATGACGGTCAGCGAGCCGCCGCCCTCGATGTTGCGCGCCGCGCCGAGGAACCGCTTCGGCGGGTAGAGCGCCGTCGAGTCGACACCACCGGACAGGATGCGGCCCGACGCGGGGGCGGCCAGGTTGTAGGCACGACCCAGGCGGGTGATCGAGTCCAGCAGCACGACCACGTCGTGACCCATCTCGACCAGGCGCTTCGCCCGCTCGATGGCCAGCTCCGAGATCGTCGTGTGGTCCGACGGCGGGCGGTCGAAGGTGGAGGCGATGACCTCGCCCTTCACCGACCGCTGCATGTCGGTGACCTCTTCGGGGCGCTCGTCCACCAGCACCACCATCAGGTGACACTCGGGGTTGTTCGTCGTGATCGCGTTCGCGATCGACTGGAGCACCGAGGTCTTGCCGGCCTTCGGCGGCGACACGACCAGCGCGCGCTGGCCCTTGCCGATCGGCATCACCAGGTCGATGACGCGGGTCGTCAGGATGTGCGGCTCGGTTTCGAGGCGCAGTCGCTCGTTCGGGTAGAGCGGCGTCAGCTTGGTGAAGTCGGGCCGGTTGCGCGACTCCTCCGGGTCCAGGCCGTTGATCTTGTCGACGCGGACCAGCGGGTTGAACTTCTGCCGCTGCTGCTCGCCGTCGCGCGGCTGGCGGACGGCGCCGATCAGGGCGTCACCGCGGCGCAGGCCGTACTTGCGGACCAGCGACAGCGAGACGTAGACGTCGTTCGGCCCGGCCAGGTAGCCCGACGTGCGGACGAACGCGTAGTTCTCCAGCACGTCGAGGATGCCCGCCACGGGCAGCAGGACGTCGTCGTCGCGCACCTCGGTGTCGGTGGTGCCGCCGACGTCGTCGCCCCGGCCACCGCGGCGGCGGCGGTCCCGGAAGCGACGGCCGCGACGGCCGCCCTCCTCGTCACCGTCGTCGCCCGGCGCGTTCTGCCGGTTGCGGTCCTGGTTGCGGTCGCCGCGGCCACCCCGGTCGTCCCGGTTGCGGTCACCCCGGTCGCCGCGCTCGCCCCGGTCACCGCGCTCGCCCCGGTCACCGCGCTCGCCGCGGTCACCCCGGTCGTCGCGGTTGCGGCGCTCGCCCCGGTCCTGGCGCTGTTCGCGCTGCTCGGAGCGGTCGCCGCGGTCCTGACGCTCGGCCCGGTCGCCCTGCTGGCGGTCGCCCTGGGGACGGTCCCCCTGCTGGCGGTCACCCTGCTGGCGCTCGGCCTGCTGGCGCTCGACCTGCTGGCGGTCGGCCTGGGGGGCGCGCTCCACCTGCTGGACGTCGGCGGCGGGGGCCTCGGGGCTGCCCGTCGGGCGGTTGGCGGAACGACGACGGCGGTTGCCGCGCCGACCACCCTCCTCCTCGGCGGGGGCGGCGGGGCGCTCGGTCACGTCGAGCTGCTGCTGGGTCGGCTTGTCCACCGGGGCGGGGGCCTCGACGGCCTTGGCCGGCGCGGGCTTCTCCACGACCGGGGCGGGTGCCCCGGCCGTCGCGGCCTTCTTCTCGGCCTTCGGCGGCGTCGCGGCACTGCCCCGACCGGAGGTGCCGCCCTGCCGCTCCTTGATGGCCGCGATGAGGTCGCCCTTGCGGAGACCGGCGGTGCCGGTGATGCCGAGCTGGCCCGCGAGTTCGCGGAGTTCGGCGAGCACCATGCCGGAGAGACCGGCGCGCTTGCGCGGCGGGGCGCTGCCGTTCGAAGGGGTGGTCAGAGCGCTCTCCTCAGCTCCGGAACTGGCAGCGGCGTTGGGAGCAGCAGGAGCTTCGCTGCTCAACACATCGGTGTTGCTCACACATGTCCTTCCTGACCGGACCGCGCCTCCTACGCGGCCCAGCGGACCTGCCGTCCGGCGGAACGCGGACCGGCAGTTTCGCCCCGCTTCAGGTGGACCTCGTCGGCGCGGAACGCGCGCGGAAGCGGAGTCCTCCGGTGCGGGACTTTCGGTCACACGGCGAGCGGGTGCCTACCAGTGCCGACCCCGTCCGTACGGCACAGGGCCAAGTCACTGGAGGAATGCGATCCGGAACGAACGTCCGGGCACCACACCGGCGCCCGTGCGCGCGGTGACTGATGACGCCGAGGGTAGACGCAGGTGCGACCGGAGGCAACAACCGGGGTTCGGCGAGTCGCACCGCTCAGCCGAGTGGCGCAACCCGCACGCCCGCCGCGTCGACCGGCAACCGGCGCGCCCGGAACCCCGCGAGGTCGAGCCCGGCCGGCGGTTCGCCGTGCGGCGGGAAGGCCAGCACGGTCGGTCCGGCACCCGACACCGCGGCCGGCACGCCGGCCTCGCGCAGGGCCGCGACCAGGCGCGTCGTCGCAGGCCAGGCGGGTTCCCGGTACGGCTCGTGCAGCCGGTCGACCAGGGCGTCGAGCAGCAGCGAGGGGTCCGCGGTGAGGGCGTGCACGGCGAGCGCGGACCGGCCCGCGGCGAACGCGGCGTCCTCGTGCGGCACCTTCGAGGGCAGCAGGCCGCGGGTCGTCCGGGTCGACGACTCGCCGGCCGGCACGAACACGACCGGCGCGAGCGAGGGGTGCGGTTCCGCACGCACCGCGCGGAAGCGGTCACCCTCCGTCCAGGCGATCACGACGCCGCCGAACATGCTGGCCGCGGCGTTGTCGGCGTGCCCGTCGAACTCGGCGGCGAGTTGCAACGCGGTCGTGTCCGGCCCGCGACCGACCAGGCCGTACGCCGCCGCCACGCCCGCCACGACCGCGGCCGAGGAGGACCCCAGGCCGCGGGCGTGCGGGATGGCGTTGCGGCAGCGCAGGCGCAGGCCGGGCACGTCGAGCCCGAGGTGGGCCGAGGCCGCGCGGAAGGCCCGCACGACCAGGTGGGACTCGTCCGGGGGGACGACGCCGGCGCCCTCCCCCGCCACCTCGACGCGCAGGCCGTCCGCGACGACCTCGAACTCCAGCTCGTCGTGCAGGCCGAGCGCCATGCCCAGCGCGTCGAACCCGGACCCGAGGTTGGCGGTGGAGGCCGGGACGGTGACCCGGACCCCGGTGGGGGTGCCGGTCACGCCAGCTCCAGGGCGGTGGCGACGGCCCCGGGGTCGACCGGCACCGGCGACACCTCGGGCATCCCGAGCAGCGCGGTGCCCGGGTCCTTCAGGCCGTGGCCGGTGACCGTGCACACGACCGTGGAGCCCTTCGGCAGGCGGCCGTCCGCGGCGGTGGCGAGCAGGCCCGCCACGCTGGTCGCGGACGCCGGCTCGACGAAGATGCCCTCGGTCGAGGCGAGCAGCCGGTACGCCTCCAGGATCTTCTCGTCCGTGACCGCCTCGAACAGGCCACCGGACTCGTCCTTGGCGGTGACCGCGCCGGTCCAGGACGCCGGGCTGCCCACCCGGATGGCGGTCGCGATGGTCTCCGGGTCCGCCACCGGCGCGCCCAGCACCAGCGGCGCGGCACCCGCGGCCTGGAACCCGAACATGCGCGGCGTCGTGGCCACCACCCCGTCGGCGCGGTAGTCGGAGTAGCCGCGCCAGTACGCCGTGATGTTGCCCGCGTTGCCGACCGGCAGGCAGTGCACGTCGGGCGCGCGGCCCAGCACGTCGCAGATCTCCCAGGCGGCGGTCTTCTGGCCGACCAGCCGCACCGGGTTCACCGAGTTGACCAGGGTGATCGGGTACTCGGACGCGGTCTTGGCGGCCAGTTCGAGGCAGTCGTCGAAGTTGCCGTCGATCTGGAGGATGCGGGCGCCGTGCGACACGGCCTGGGCGAGCTTGCCGAGCGCGATCTTGCCGCGCGGCACGAGCACCGCCGCGGTGAGCCCGGCCTTCGCCGCGTACGCCGCCGCCGAGGCCGACGTGTTGCCGGTGGAGGCGCAGATCACCGCGCGGATGCCGCTGGCCAGGGCGTGCGTCATGGCCACGGTCATGCCGCGGTCCTTGAACGAGCCGGTCGGGTTCGCGCCCTCGACCTTGACGTGGACCTCGCACCCGGTCAGCTCGGACAGGTGCTCGGCGTGCACCAGGGGCGTGCCGCCCTCGTGGAGGGTGACGACCCGCGCGCCCTCCGGGAGTCCGATCCGGTCCGCGTAGGCGTGGATGATGCCGGGCCACCCCGGCCGCACGCCTGCATGGGTCGTCATCACTCTTCGCCTTCCACCCGCATCACACTGACCACTTCCCTGACCACGGGCAGGCCGCCGATTTTGTCGACGGTCGACCGCAGTGCCGCGTCGGTCGCGGCGTGGGTGACGATCACCAGGCTGGCGTCGTCGACCCGCCCCTCCTGCCGCACCGCCGCGATGCTCACGTCGTGTTCCGCGAACACCGCCGCGACCTGCGACAACACGCCCGCCCGGTCGGCGACGTCGAGGCTGATGTGGTAACGCGTGGGGGTTTGCCCCATCGGCCGCACGGGCAGCGCCGCGTACGCCGACTCGCGCGGGCCGCGCCCGCTGTGCACGAGGTTGCGGGCCGCCGCGACGAGGTCGCCGAGCACCGCGCTGGCCGTCGGCGCGCCGCCGGCGCCCTGGCCGTAGAACATCATCTCGCCGGCCGCGTCGGCCTCGACGAACACCGCGTTGAACGCGCCGCTGACGCCCGCGAGGGGGTGTGACCTGGGGATCATCGCCGGGTGCACGCGGACGGCCACGGACTCCTGGCCGTCGTCCCCGGTGACCCGCTCGCAGATCGCGAGCAGCTTGACCGCGCGGCCGAGGCCCTTGGCGGCGGCGATGTCGGCGGCGCTCACCGCGGCGATGCCCTCGCGGTGCACGTCGGCGGCGGTCACCCGGCTGTGGAACGCCAGCGAGGCGAGGATCGCGGCCTTGGAGGCGGCGTCGAAGCCGTCCACGTCGGCCGTCGGGTCGGCCTCGGCGTAGCCCAGGCGGGTGGCCTCGTCCAGCGTCTCGGCGTAGCTCGCGCCCGTCGAGTCCATGCCGGAGAGGATGAAGTTCGTCGTGCCGTTGACGATGCCCATCACGCGCGTGATGCGGTCACCGGCCAGCGACTCGCGCAGCGGCCTGAGCAGCGGGATCGCGCCCGCGACGGCCGCCTCGAAGTACAGGTCGGCGCCGGAGCCGTCGGCCGCCTCGAACAGCTCGGCCGAGTGCTCGGCCAGCAGCGCCTTGTTCGCGGTGACCACGGACTTGCCCGCGCGCAGCGCGGCGAGCAGCAGCGTCCGGCTGGGCTCGATGCCGCCGATGACCTCGACCACCACGTCCACGTCCGAGGCGACCAGCGCCTCGGCGTCGGTGGTGAGCAGGTCGGCGGGGACCTCGCGGTGCTTGTTCGGCTTGCGGACCGCGATGCCCGCCAGCTCGACCGGCGCGCCGATGCGCGCGGTCAGGTCGGCCGCCTGCCCGGTGAGCAGGCGGACCACCTCGGTGCCGACCGTGCCGCAGCCCAGCAGCGCGACCCTGATCGGTTTCCGGCTCGGCACGTCATACCTCCAGGCGGAACAGGTCTTCCTCGGTCTCCCGGCGCAGCAGCAGCCGGGACTCGCCGTCGACGACCGCGGCGAGCGCGGGTCGCGGGAGCCGGTTGTAGCCGCTGGCCATGGAGTAGCAGTACGCGCCGGTGGCGGCGACCGCGATCAGGTCGCCGGGCGCGAGGTCGTCGGGCAGCCAGCAGTCGCGCACGACCACGTCGCCGGACTCGCAGTGCTTGCCGACGACGCGGCACAGCACGGCCGCGGCGTCCTCGGGGGCGTCGCGGGAGACCAGCCGGCAGTCGTACACCGCGTCGTAGAGGGCGGTGCGGATGTTGTCGCTCATGCCGCCGTCCACGCTCACGTAGCGGCGGATCGCGCCCGCGTCGAGCTGGACGTCCTTGATGGTGCCCACCTCGTAGAGGGTCACCGTGCCGGGGCCGACGATGGCCCGGCCGGGCTCGACGGCGATCGTCGGCGCGGGGAGGCCGGCGTGCTCGCACTCCTTGCCGACGATGTCGCGCAGCTGCCTGGCCAGCTCGGCGGGCGGCGGCGGGTCGTCGTCCGGGGTGTAGGCGATGCCGAGGCCGCCGCCGAGGTCCACGGTGGTGACGTGGTCGAGGAGGCCGTCGCCGTGCTCGTCGCGCAGCTCGGCCAGCAGGCCGACGACCCGGCGCGCGGCGACCTCGAAGCCGCTCGCGTCGAAGATCTGCGAGCCGATGTGGCTGTGCAGGCCGACGAGCCGCAGGCCCTCGGACTTGAGCACGCGGCGGGCGGCCTCGGCGGCGTCGCCGGAGGACAGCGAGAAGCCGAACTTCTGGTCCTCGTGCGCGGTGGCGATGAACTCGTGCGTGTGCGCCTCGACGCCCACGGTGACGCGGATCATCACCGGCTGCACGCGACCGCGCTCGCGGGCCACCTGGTCCAGGCGGGCGATCTCCAGGAACGAGTCGAGCACCACCGCGCCGACGCCGACGTCCACGGCCGCGGTCAGCTCGGCGAGCGACTTGTTGTTCCCGTGCAGCGCGATGCGCTCGGGCGGGAAGTCGGCGCGCAGCGCCACCGCCAGCTCGCCGCCGCTGGCCACGTCGATGCTCAGCCCCTCCTCGGCGACCCAGCGGGCCACCGCGACGGAGAGGAACGCCTTGGACGCGTAGTGCACGCGCGTCGGGTCGCCGAACGCCTCGGCGTGCTCGCGGCAGCGGGCCCGGAAGTCGGCCTCGTCCATCACGAACAGCGGCGTGCCGTGCTCCTCGGCGAGCGCGCGCACGTCGACGCCGGCGAGGCGGACCGCGCCGTCGGCGCCGCGCTCGGCGTTGCGCGGCCACACCTTCGGGTGAAGTTCGTTCAGCTGGTCGGGCGAGGAGGGGCGGCTGCCCGCGGTGCTCCCGGGCAGCAGGACGTCGGCGTGCCGGGGACCGGCCGGGTGGGCGCGCATCACATCCGCTCCGGGGCGGTCACGCCCAGCAGGGCCAGGCCGTTGGCGAACACCTGGCGGGCCGCGACGCACAGGGCCAGGCGGGCGCGCTGCACCTCGGTGACCTCGTCGTCGCCGCGCGGCAGCACGCGCAGCTCCTTGGTGTCGTAGAACCGGTGCAGGGTGCCCGCCAGCTCCTCCAGGTAGCGCGCGACCCGGTGGGGTTCGCGCAGCTCACCGGCGGTGGCGACGACGCGCGGGAACTCGCCGATCGTGCGGATCAGGTCGCCCTCGCGGTCGTGCGACAGCAGCTCGTAGGACTCGTTCGGCGTCACGCCCAGCTCGGCGGCGTTGCGCAGCACCGAGGAGATCCGCGAGTGCGCGTACTGGACGTAGAACACCGGGTTGTCGTTGCTGCGCTTGCGCAGCAGGTCCAGGTCGATGTCCAGGGACGAGTCGACCGAGGAGCGGGTCATCGCGTACCGGGCCGCGTCCACGCCCACCGCCTCGACCAGGTCCTGCATGGTGATGACGGTGCCCGCGCGCTTGCTCATCCGCACCGGCCTGCCGTCGCTGACCAGGTTCACCATCTGGCCGATCAGCACCTCGACCGAGTCGGGGTCGTCGCCGAGCGCGGCGGCGGCGGCCTTGAGCCGGCCGATGTAGCCGTGGTGGTCGGCGCCGAGCATGTAGATGCACAGGTCGAAGCCGCGCGACCGCTTGTCCACCAGGTACGCGATGTCGCCGGCGATGTACGCCGGGTCGCCGTCGCTCTTGATGACCACGCGGTCCTTGTCGTCGCCGAACTCGGTGGAGCGCAGCCACCAGGCGCCGTTCTCGAAGTACAGCGAGTCCGAGCCCTTGAGCTGCTCGACGGCCTTGGCGACCGCGCCGGACTTGTGCAGCGAGTCCTCGTGGAAGAAGACGTCGAAGTCGGTGCCGAAGTCGTGCAGGTCCTTCTTGATCTCCTCGAACATCAGCCCGACGCCGACGCGGCGGAAGACCTCGTGCGAGTCCTCCGAGGTCAGGGCGCTGGGCTCCTGCCGGATCACCTCGGCGGCGATGTCGCTGATGTAGCCGCCGGCGTAGCCGTCCTCGGGGGCGGGCTCGCCCTTGGCGGCGGCGATCAGGGACCGCACGAACCGGTCGATCTGCGCGCCGGCGTCGTTGAAGTAGTACTCGCGGGTCACCTCGCCGCCGTTGGCCGCGAGGATGCGGCCCAGCGCGTCGCCGACCGCCGCCCAGCGGGTGCCGCCGAGGTGGATCGGGCCCGTCGGGTTCGCCGAGACGAACTCCAGGTTGATCTTCTTGCCGGTCAGGGCGTCGCCGCGGCCGTAGGCGTCGCCGCCCGCGAGCACGTCGCGCACGATCGCGCCCTGCGCGTCGGCGGCGAGCCGCAGGTTGAGGAAGCCCGGACCGGCGACCTCGACGGTGGCGATGGCGTCCGTGCCGGTCAGCGCCTCGGCCAGCCAGCCGGCCAGGTCGCGGGGCGGGACGCCGGCCTTCTTCGCGGCCTGGAGGGCCACGTTCGTGGCGTAGTCGCCGTGCTCGGGGTTGCGCGGTCGCTCGATCGTGACCGCCGTCGGGAGGGAGGCGGGGTCGAGGCCGCGGGTGGACAGCACGTCCACGGCCGTCGCGCGGACCAGTTCAGCGAGCGCAGCGGGAGTCACCCGACAAGTCTAGGGAAGCGTTCCCGCTGGTCTGCGCCGGGATGGACGTCCCGGACAGTGAGATGGGTCAACTGTTGACGACCACCCGGCGTGACGGGGAGTTGACGGTGATCAGACACGGTGTCCCTACACTGACCGGCGGCACGGGCGTACGACGAGATCTGAGGCGGACATGACCAGCGGCAAGAAGACGAAGGCCGCGCGCTCCAGCGTTGCGGCGGCGCGCTCCTCGGTGGTGGCGAAGAAGCCGAAGCCCTGGGGGACCATCATCGCCGTGATCGCGGTGCTGGCGCTGGCGGGCACCGTGTTCGGGTACGCGTACTCGCAGATCGCCGACAAGAACGCCAAGGAAGCCGCGCTCGCCCAGTGGAACCCGTCCGAGGAGAACAAGGACCCCTCGGACAAGATCGAGGGCGTCGTGAAGAAGGAGTACGCCGAGGGCAAGCACGTCACGGCCGAGCAGCGGGTCGCCTACGACCAGTCGCCGCCGTTCGGCGGGCCGCACGACGGCGTCTGGGCCGCGTGCACCGGCGTGGTCTACGAGAGCGCGGTGCGCACCGAGAACATGGTCCACGGCCTGGAGCACGGCGCCGTGTGGATCGCGTACAACCCGGACCAGGTGACCGGTGACGCGCTGACCAAGCTGCGCGACCGGGTCGAGGGTCAGCAGTTCACGATGATGTCGCCGTACCCCGGCCTGGACAAGCCGGTCTCGCTCCAGTCGTGGGGCCACCAGCTCAAGGTGGAGAGCGCCGACGACCCGCGGATCGACCAGTTCATCCAGTCGCTGCGCCGCAACCAGTGGACCTACCCGGAGATCGGCGCGACCTGCGACTCCAGCACGTTCGACGTGACCAACCCGCCGCCGTTCGTGGCGGAGGCCCCGGGCCCGGACGCCGTCCCGATGGACGGTGGCCAGACCGACGCGGCGGAGACCGGCCAGACCGGCGCCGTCGACCCGAGCGCCCCGGCCGCCGACCCGAGCGCGCCCGCCGCCGACCCGTCCGCCCCCGGCGCGCCGAGCACCACGCCGTCCAGCTGACGACCCGGCCATGACCGAACCGATCGAACCCGAGCAGCGGCGCGGCGCGACCGCGACCCGCGCCGCCGTCGTGGCGGTGGCGGTGGTCGCCGTGCTGCTGCTCGGCGCGGCGGTCGGCCTGCTGATCAAGCTGCCGGGGCAGGACAACACCTCGTCCACCCCGGCGGCGGACTCGGTCGACGTCGGGTTCCTCCAGGACATGGCCGCCCACCACCTCCAGGGCGTCACGATGGCCAACCTGGCGCGGGACAAGACGACCGACGCGACCATCCGCCAGCTCGCCTTCGACATCCAGTCCACCCAGCTGGAGCAGGTGGGCCGGATGAAGGGCTGGCTGAGCCTCTGGGGCTACCAGGAGCAGTCGGTCGACGGCACCCACATGAAGTGGATGACGAGCGCGAGCCACGACCACACGGCCGCGGCGGACGCCGGCACCACGGGCCTGATGCCGGGCATGGCGACCACGCAGGAGCTGAACAGGCTGCGCGGGCTCTCCGGCCCGGAGTTCGACGTGTACTTCCTCCAGCTGATGCTGCGCCACCACCAGGGCGGCTCGCCCATGGCGCAGTACGCCGCCACGCACGCCGGCCAGTCCGTCGTGCGGACGCTCTCGGACAACATGCTGGGCTCGCAGAAGAGCGAGAGCGCCTACATGGAGCAGCTCATCCGCGAGCGCGGCGCGTCCCCGCTGCCGTAGCCCGCGCCGCCGTAGCCCTGCTGCCGTGACCCGCGCCGCCGTAGCCCTGGCTCGGGTTGCCGAAGTGCCGGTGTGTGCGCGTCACCCGATTGGGGCTACCCGCCGGTAGTAGCGTGGGAAGCCCGGCGCCTGGAGGTCAGCGATGACCGCAGTGGACCCCGAACGAGCGGACCCCGAACGAGCGGACCCCGGCACGGCCCCTCCCGGGCGGCGCGTGGACGAGCGCACCGCGCGGAAGGTCGCCGAGCAGGCGCGCGAGACCCGCTGGCGGGACCCCAGCTTCGGTCGCGACCTGTTCCTCGGCCACTTCCGGCTCGACCTGATCCACCCGCACCCCAGCGGGTCGGCGGAGGACCGCGAGCGCGGCGAGACGTTCCTGGAGGCGCTCCGCGAGTACTGCGAGAGCACCGTCGACGGCCTGCTCATCGAGCGGCAGGCGCGCATCCCCGACCACGTGCTCACGGGCCTCAAGCAGCTCGGCGCGTTCGGCATGAAGATCAAGCCCGAGTACGGCGGCCTGGGGCTCTCGCAGGTCTACTACAACCGGGCGCTGATGCTCGTCGGCTCGGTCAGCCCCGCGCTGAGCGCGATGCTGTCGGCCCACCAGTCCATCGGCGTGCCGCAGCCGATCAGCCTGTTCGGCACCGACGAGCAGAAGAGGACCTACCTGCCGCGCTGCGCGACCGGCGAGATCAGCGCGTTCCTGCTCACCGAGCCCGACGTCGGCAGCGACCCCGCGCGCCTGGGCGCCACGGCCACGCCCACCGAGGACGGGTACCTGCTCAACGGCGTGAAGCTGTGGACCACCAACGGCGTGGTGGCCGACCTGCTGGTGGTGATGGCGCAGGTGCCCGGCAAGGGGATCAGCGCGTTCGTCGTGGAGGGCGACTCCCCCGGCATCACCGTGGAGCGGCGCAACGAGTTCCTGGGCCTGCGCGGCCTGGAGAACGGCGTCACCCGGTTCCACGACGTGCGCGTGCCGCGGGAGAACCTGATCGGCGAGGAGGGCGCGGGCCTGAAGATCGCGCTCACCACGCTCAACACCGGCCGGCTGTCGCTGCCCGCGCTGTGCGCGGGCGCGGCCAAGTGGTGCCTGAAGATCGCCCGGGAGTGGACGGGCGCACGGGTGCAGTGGGGCCTGCCGGTGGGCAGGCACGAGGCCATCGCGGGCAAGGTGGCGTTCATCGCGGCCACCGCGTACGCGCTGGAGGCCGTGCTCGACCTGTCGAGCGAGCTGGCCGACGCGGGCGGGCACGACATCCGCATCGAGGCCGCGCTGGCCAAGCTGTACGGCTCGGAGATGGCGTGGCTGGTCGCGGACGAGCTGGTGCAGCTGCGCGGCGGGCGCGGTTTCGAGACGGCCGACTCGCTGGCCGCCCGCGGCGAGCGCGGCGTGCCGGCCGAGCAGGTGCTGCGCGACCTGCGGATCAACCGGATCTTCGAGGGCTCGACCGAGATCATGCACCTGCTGATCGCGCGCGAGGCGGTGGACGCGCACCTGGCCGTGGCGGGCGACATCGTCGACCCCGAGGCCGACGTGCGGCGCAAGGCGCGCGCGGCGGCGAACGCGGGCCGGTTCTACGCGAAGTGGCTGCCGACGCTCGTGGTCGGCAAGGGCCAGGTGCCCCGGGCGTACGCCGAGTTCGGGCCGCTCGCCGGGCACCTGCGGTTCGTCGAGCGGGCCTGCCGCAGGTTGGCGCGGCAGACGTTCTACGCGATGTCCCGCTGGCAGGGGCGGATGGAGCGCAAGCAGCGCTTCCTGGCGCGGGTGGTGGACATCGGCGCGGAGCTGTTCGCGATCAGCGCGACCTGCGTGCGGGCGGCGGCGGACGGCGACCGGGCGGTGGGGCTCGCCGACGCGTTCGCGCGGCAGGCCCGCGTGCGGGTGGACGAGCTGTTCGACCGGCTGTGGCGCAACTCGGACGACTCGGACCGGCGGCTGGCGGAGCACGTGCTCGCCGGGCGGTTCACCTGGCTGGAGGAGGGGGTGCTCGACCCCTCGGTGCCGGGGCCGTGGATCGCGGACTCGGCGCACGGGCCGTCGACCGCGGCGAACGTGCACCGCAAGACCTGAGGTGCCGCGGGGTGTCGCCGCCCGGTACGGGGTGTTGCTGCCCGGGGCAGGTGGTTGCGGGCGCGGCACCTGCCCCGGGCGACGGTCGGGAGGGGACCACGTCCCCCGTACTCCCTTCCCGACTCCCCGGTACTGCAACGGAAGGACACAACACCCTCCAGGAGGAGGTGACGTAACGCTATGTCATTACCGGCCGGTTTACACCTACTACAAACGAGTGAATTAGCAGGTGAGGCACTCTCGACTACGCCCGGAGTGTGACCGCATCCCGGGCACGAGGGGCGCGCCCCCGACGACGGGCGTGGATCGGTTGGAGCAGCGGTCGGACAGGCTTGCGGACAAGTTGACGGGGCACCCTTGACAACGATGTCACAAGGGCCTTTTGCTTCGCTAAACATCGGCCGGGTACGAGGCGAGAGGCGTGCGCGATGAGGCACATGCGAAGTAGACGACCGCTGGTGGTCCTGGCGACCGCTGCGCTGGCGCTGGGGGGCGTGGGAGGCTATTCCCCCGCGACCGCCGCACCGGAGCCGGGGGAGCCAGCCGTGAGCGAGACCCTCTTCGCCTCGTCGTTCGAGGACGGGCAACCGCAGCCGACCTGGCTGAGCACGGTCGAGACCGCGCCGGACGGCACCCCGAAGACCTCGGGCGTCGACGGCTCCGACTCCACCGGCATCCCCGGCAACGTCACCGACCGCGTGGTCGACGTGGTCGCGAACTCCGAGAACAGCGGGTCCGGCGAGGTCGCCGGGAACCTCGTCGACGGCGCCACCGCGTCGAAGTGGCTGACCTTCACGCCGACCGGCTGGGTGCGGTTCACCTTCGCCGAGCCGGTGGCCGTGAAGCGGTACGCCCTGTCGTCCGCCAACGACGCGCCCGAGCGCGACCCCCGGGACTGGGTGCTGCGCGGCTCGGACGACGGCACGACGTGGACCGACCTCGACACCCGCACCGGCGAGGCGTTCGCCGAGCGCTTCCAGACCAAGGGCTACGACCTCGCGAACACCACCGCGTTCCGGCACTACCGGCTCGACATCGCCGCGAACGCGGGCGGCGTGAACCTCGTGCAGCTGGCCGAGGTGCAGTTCTCCGACGGCTCCACCACCCCGCCCGCGCAGAACATGCGCACCACCGTGGGCAAGGGCGCCAACGGCGGCTACAACGCCAAGGCGGGCGCGGGCTTCACCGGCGTGCGCGCGCTGCGCTACCAGGGCACGCACACCGCCGAGGGCCGCGGCTACTCGTACAACAAGGTGTTCGAGGTCGACATCCCGGTCACGGGGACCACGGAGCTGTCCTACCTGGTGTTCCCGTCGTTCACCACGGACGACCTGAACTACCCGGCCACGTTCGCCGCGGTCGACCTGGCGTTCTCCGACGGCACCTACCTGAGCGAGCTCGGCGCGCGCGACCAGCACGGCTTCGAGCTGTCCCCGAGGGGCCAGGGCGAGGCGAAGTCGCTCTACACGAACCAGTGGAACCGCGTCGCGTCCGTCATCGGCTCGGTCGCCGCGGGCAAGACGATCGAGCGCGTCCTGGTCGCGTACGACAACCCGGACGGCCCGGCCGGGTTCAACGGCTGGTTCGACGACATCGCGGTCAAGTCCGCGCCCGCCGTCGTGGAGCGCGCCCGCCCGTCGGACTGGGTGCTGACCACGCGGGGCACGAACTCCAGCGGCTCGTTCTCCCGGGGCAACAACTTCCCGGCCACCGCGGTGCCGCACGGCTTCAACTTCTGGTCGCCCATGACGAACGCGGGCTCGATCAGCTGGCTCTACGAGTACGCGAAGAACAACAACCGGGACAACCTGCCGACGCTCCAGGCGTTCACCGCGAGCCACGAGCCCAGCCCGTGGATGGGTGACCGGCAGACGTTCCAGGTCATGCCGACGATCGGCGCGCCGACCGCGGACCGGGCGCTGCGCGCGCTGCCGTTCAAGCACGAGAACGAGGTCGCGCGGGCGCACTACTACGGCGTGTCGTTCGAGAACGGCATGAAGACCGAGATCGCGCCGACCGACCACGCGGCGGTGTTCCGGTTCACCTTCACCGAGGGCTCCTCGAACCTGGTGTTCGACAACGTCAACAACAGCGGCGGCCTGTCCCTCGACCCGGCGACCGGCGTGGTGACCGGCTTCTCCGACGTCAAGAGCGGCCTGTCGACCGGCGCGACCCGGATGTTCGTCTACGGCGTCGTGGACAAGCCGGTGACCGCGAGCGGCAGGCTGACCGGCGCGGGCCGCGACGACGTGGCCGGCTACTTCTCGTTCGACACCTCGTCGGACAAGACCGTGACGATGCGGATCGCCACCTCGCTGATCGGCGTGGACCAGGCGAAGAAGAACCTGGAGCTGGAGGTGTCCCCCTCGGACACGTTCGACTCCGTGCGCGACCGGGCGCAGGCCGCCTGGGACGACGTGCTCGACACCGTCGAGGTCGAGGGCGCCACCGAGGACCAGCTGACCACGCTGTACTCGAACCTGTACCGGCTCTACCTCTACCCGAACTCGGGCTTCGAGAACACGGGCACGGCCGCCGCGCCCGCGTACCGGTACGCCTCGCCCGTGCAGCCCTCCGGACCCGGCACGCCGACGCGGACCGGCGCGAAGGTCGTGGACGGCAGGATCTACGTCAACAACGGGTTCTGGGACACCTACCGGACCACGTGGCCCGCGTACAGCCTCCTGACCCCCGGCAAGGCCGCCGAGCTGGCCGACGGGTTCGTGCAGCAGTACCGGGACGGCGGCTGGATCTCCCGCTGGTCCTCCCCCGGCTACGCCAACCTGATGACCGGCACCAGCTCCGACGTGGCGTTCGCCGACGCGTTCGTCAAGGGCGTGGACCTGCCCGACGCGGTGGCCGCCTACGACGCCGCCGTGAAGAACGCGACCGTCGCGCCGCCGAACGCGGGCGTGGGCCGCAAGGGCCTGGAGACCTCGATCTTCACCGGCTACACGTCCACCGCCACCGGCGAGGGCATGTCGTGGGCGATCGAGGGCTACGTCAACGACTACGGCATCGCCAACATGGCCAAGGCGCTGCACGAGCAGACCGGTGAGGCCCGCTACCTCGCGGACCACGAGTACTTCACCAACCGCGCGCAGAACTACGTGCACATGTTCGACCCGGCGACCGGCTTCTTCCAGGGCCGCGAGCCGGACGGCACCCGGCGCGAGTCCCCCGAGGACTACGACCCGCGCGAGTGGGGCCACGACTACACCGAGACCGACGGCTGGAACATGGCGTTCTCGGTGCCGCACGACGGTCGGGGCCTGGCCAACCTCTACGGCGGTCGCGACGGCCTGGCGTCGAAGCTGGACGAGTTCTTCGCCACGCCCGAGACGGCGAAGTTCACCGGCTCCTACGGCGGCGTGATCCACGAGATGACCGAGGCGCGGGACGTGCGGATGGGCCAGCTCGGCCACTCCAACCAGGTCTCGCACCACATCACCTACATGTACGACTACGCCGGTCAGCCGTGGAAGACGCAGGAGAAGGTGCGCGAGATCCTGTCCCGGCTCTACCTGGGCAGCGAGATCGGCCAGGGCTACCCCGGCGACGAGGACAACGGCGAGCAGTCGGCCTGGTGGCTGTTCAGCGCGCTCGGCTTCTACCCGCTCCAGATGGGCAACGACACCTACGCGATCGGGTCGCCGCTGTTCACCAAGGCCACCGTGCGGATGGACAACGGCAGGTCGCTGGTCGTGAACGCGCCGAAGAACAGCTCGGAGAACATCTACGTGCAGTCGCTGAAGGTCAACGGTCAGAAGTGGGACAAGGCGTACCTGGACCACTCCTCCCTCGCCTCCGGCGGCGTGCTCGACTTCGAGATGGGCGCCTCGCCGTCCCGCTGGGCCACCGGCGCCGACGCCGCGCCGCCGTCGCTGACCACCGGTGACGAGGCGCCCAAGCCGCTGCGGGACGTGCTGGTCGCGGGCGCCGTCACGTCCTCGGACCCGGTCGCGCCGCTGGTGGACGACACCTCGGCGACGTCCGGCCCGCTGTCGTGGCTCCAGGTGGCCGCGCCGTCGGTCCGCGAGCAGGCGGAGTTCTACACGCTGACCTCGGCGAAGACCGCGGGCGGCGACCCGTCCGCGTGGGTCCTCAAGGGGTCCTACGACGGCACGACGTGGGTGGACGTGGACTCGCGGTCGGGTGAGGTCTTCCGGGACCGGCAGCAGACGCGGTCGTTCAAGGTCGCCAGGCCCGGCCACTACGCCCACTACCGGCTGGAGTTCCCGGCCCCGGTCGTGCTGGCCGAGGTGGAGCTGCTGGCCAAGCCGTTCGTGACGTGCGCGGCCACCGTGACGGGGACGCACACCGGGCCGCTGCAGGTGCGGTCGGGCGTGACGTGCGTGGACGGCGCGACCGTGACCGGTCCCGTGTCGGTGTCGGCGGGCGCGTCGCTGTACGTGTTCGGCGGCGAGCTGCGGGGTCCCGTGTCCGCGGCGGGCGCGGCGGCGGTCGTGCTCGTCGGCACCCGCGTCGGCGGCCCGGTCAGCATCACCGGCGCCTCGGGCCCGGTGGCGCTGGAGCGGACCGACGTCCGCGGCCCGGTCAGCCTGATCGGCAACAAGGGCGGGTCGCTGCTGGCCGGCAACACCGTCGGCGGGCCGATGTCGTGCCTGGCCGGCAACCCCGCGCCGGTGAACAACGGCTGGGCGAACGACGTGCGCGGCCCGCGTTCGGGGCAGTGCTCGGGACTGTGAGGTGACGGGTCACCAGGAGATTTCGCGGCACCTCTGCGCGGAATCTCCTGGTTCGACCTGGAGCGTGGCGTGCTCGATCCGGTACCGCTGCGCGAGCAGGTCCTGGGCGGCTTCGAGCACGTCGGCGGGGTCCGCGCCCCGGCACGTCGTGAGGTGGGCGGAGGCGACCTCCATGCCCGAGGTGAGCGTCCAGACGTGCAGGTCGTGGGCCTCCGCCACCCCCGGCAGCCGGTTGAGGTCGGCCAGTACCTCGCTCACGTCCAACCGCTCCGGGGCGTGCTGGAACAGGATGCGCAGCGCGCTCGCCGCCAGCTTGTAGGTCCGGGGCAGCACCCACAGCCCGATGGCGACACCCGTGACCGGGTCG
This sequence comes from Saccharothrix sp. DSM 118769, assembly GCF_052936295.1. Classification (NCBI taxonomy): domain Bacteria; kingdom Bacillati; phylum Actinomycetota; class Actinomycetes; order Pseudonocardiales; family Pseudonocardiaceae; genus Saccharothrix; species Saccharothrix sp. DSM 118769. The sequence goes on from NZ_CP193627.1 coordinate 8,640,000, forward strand.
GCGTAGCGCCACCCGAAGACCAGCGTGACCGCGCCGCTGACCAGCACGGCGACCGAACCCACGAGGTCGGCCAGCACCTCCAGGTACGCGCCCCGGACGTTGAGGCTCTCCTTGGCGCCCTCCCGCAGCACCGCGAACGACACGAGGTTCGCGACGAGCCCGGCCGCCGCCGCCAGCAGCACGGGCAGGCCCGGCACCTCGGGCGGGTTCCCGAAGCGGCCCACGGCCTCGTGGACGACGTACCCGGCGACGCCGAACAGCAGCACCGCGTTGGCCAGCGCGGCCAGCACCTCGGCCCGGTAGAGCCCGAACGTCCGGCTCCCGCTCGTGCCCGCCTTGTTCGCCAGCGCGATCGCGGCCAGCGCCATGCCCACGCCCAGCACGTCGGTCAGCATGTGGGCGGCGTCGGAGATCAGCGCCAACGAGCCCGTCGTGATGCCGACGACCCCCTCGACCAGCATGAACACCGCTCCGATGGCGAACGCCACCCAGAGCCGCCGGAGGTGCCGGGCACTGCTGCTGGCGTGCCCGCCCCCGTTCCCGCCGCCGGCCGACACCCCGTGCCCATGCCCGTGACCCATGGTTCGGAAAATATAGTCACATGCGCATGAGTGCAACCCGTCGATCACGGTCCGATGGCCGCCCCGATGCGCTCGGCGACGAGATCGGGGTGCGTCCGGAGCGCCCAGTGCCCGGCGCGCACCCGACTGCGGGTCAACCGCCGAACCCAGGGCTTCGCGGCGTCCAGGTGCCCGGGACCCACGAAAGGGTCCCGAACCAACTCGACCTGGTGAACCGGAACCTCGACCGCCACCGGCTCGAACCGCCGACCCACGTTGGCCCGGTACAGCTCCAACCCGTTGACCAGCTCCCGCCGCCCCGCGCGCAGCAGCCGCCGGACCCACCCGACCCGCCACACCGCCTCCGCGACCCCGGGCACCAGGAACACCCCGACGTACCAGGACCGCGCCTTGGTCCGGACCGGCACCCGCCCCAGGTGCGCCAACCCGGGCCCGGACAGGCTCACGAACGACCGGAACAAGCCGGGGTGCGCCGCCACCGCCGCCCACCCCTGGACGGAGCCCCAGTCGTGCCCCACCAGGTGGACGGGCGCCCCCGCCTCCCGCACGACCGCCAGCAGGTCCTCCACGAGCACCTCGACCCGGTACCCGTCCCGCTCCCCGGGAGCCTCCGACCCACCGCACCCCCGCACGTCGTACCGAACGACCCGGAACCGCCGCCCGAGCCGCTCGGCGACCTCGTCCCACACCGAGGACGTGTCCGGGTACCCGTGCACCAGCACGACGGGCACCCCACCGGGCACCCCACCCTCGACAACCCGAAGCCGCAGGTCAAAGCCCTGAACCACCCGTTCCACAACCCAAAAGGGTAGGGGGTGAAACCGGCGTGCGGCAGTGCGCTAAGCTTCCCCCCGTAGCTGCGGCCCCCGTAGCTCAGGGGATAGAGCACCGCCCTCCGGAGGCGGGTGCGCAGGTTCGAATCCTGCCGGGGGCACCAACGAAAAGGCCCGCTGACCAGCATGAATGCTGGTCAGCGGGCCTTTTGCTTGTCCGGCTGCGCCCGGCCGGAACCGGCCGTTCACGGGCGTCTGTGCCGATGGTGTGCCGACGAGATCCCGTCGAACTTGATCAAGAAGGCCGATCGGTCCTCGCCGGCGGTGAACTCGCTCACGTCACCCTTCGTCCGCCCTGCGAGTGGCCGTGCCCGTTGTTCGCCGGAAGCCGGTCGTACTGCCGGCGGTTGCGGCACAGAGCGGTTGAGGAATGGGCCATTGTCGGAAGTGTCGCGGGCGCGGTTGTCGCGGTTGTCGCGGTGACAGCACTGCACGATTCACCCACCTTTTCCCAGGCGACCCCCGACTTACCCGAGCCCGGTCGACCGGGCTCGGGTAAGGAGCACTCCGCTCCTGTCGGGTCCCGCGGGCGGGTTGTCGGCGGGTGACCGTGCGGGCGCCCGGGGTGGTTCAGCCGCTGATGACCCCGATGGCGATGCCGAGCATCGCGGTGTTGTAGATGAACGAGAGCACGCCGTGCGCGAGGACCCGCAGCCGCATCCCGGAGGTGCGCGACTCGACGTCGGAGACCGCGAACGTGGTGCCGACGGTGAACGAGAAGTACGCGAAGTCGATGAACGTCGGGTGCTCGGTGCCGGGGAACACCAACAGCTTCTCGGGCAGGGCGCTGTAATAGGCCTGCGCGTAGCGGTCGGCGTAGCCGAAGTGCAGGATCGCCCACGCCAGCAGCACGGCGGGCACGCCGACGACCTTGCCGAGCAACCCCGCTTGGGTGCCTTCCTCGACGAGCACGATGGTCAGGCCGGACGTGATCCCGATGAGGCTGGTGAACAGGGTGAACAGGGTGCCGCTGCGGCGGCCCAGCGCGTTCTTGACCCACGCGCCCTGGTCGTCGCCCGCCCGCTTGCCGCGGCTGAGGCGGATTACGCGGATCGCGAGGTAGACGACGGCGATGAGGTCCCACAACGCGATCCACCTGATGTCCTCCACCTCCGCGAAGAAGATGGGGACGCCGAGCAGGACGAGCACGCCCTCGATGATCCGGGACAGCACGATAGACGGTCTGGAGCGCATGACTTTCCTTCGTCGGAACGGCAGGGGGGTCGTCGCCCACCTCGTCCGGACGACGACGGCCATTCCGCGGGAGCGACGCCGAGAAAGGCTATAGGCCGCTTGTGGCCCGAGCTCGTGCGCACCCTGAAAAAGGTCTGTCGATGAGTTTGGCGGTCCCCGCGAAAGCGGGAAGTCGCGAGCCGCGGCGGCGCGCAGGGTCAGGCGGCGGGCCAGGCGGCGGGTCGGGCGGCGGGCCGGGCGGCGGGTCGGGCGGCGGGCCGGGCGGCGGGTCGCCTTCAGGCGCGCGGTAGGCGCGGGTGCTGTCCACGTGCCGGGCGCGGTCCGTTCACCCGCCGCGGTCGCGGTTCACCGTCCTGCGGGCACGGCGAGGACCGGGCGGGCGCGGAAACCCGCGCCCGGCCCGGTCAGCCCTGCTTCAGGGACCGAAGCCCTCGGTGCCTTCGGACCACGTGGTGGTTCCTCCGGTCAGCGACGTGCTCCGCCGGTGGACCGGAACGCACCCTGCACATCGCGGTGCGGGCCGTTCACGGGGCGGTCCTGGCGTGCGGGAGCGGGCTTGTCCGCGCTCCGGGCCGACAGGCCCAGCATGGACAGCAGCTCACGGCAGTCGCTCACGTCGAGCGAGTGGTCCGCCACGGTGCGGGCCGCCTGGAACTGCTGGGCGGCCTCGGCCACGTCGGTGGCGGCGCGTGCTTCCGCGAAGCCGACGGTGGTGCCGCCCGCTCGCATCGGACGTCCGGTGATCGTCATGCCTGCCCCAGTTCTGCGCTCGCGCGCGTTCCGAAGGTCGAGCTCGGGGTGAGTGGTGGGGCGAGCTGGTGATCCGGCAGCAAGCCGGTGCTCCCGTCCCCGGCCGGAGAACTCCTGGGCCGGACTGGGTCGGGGAACCGCGACGGCTGGGTGCCTGCACCTGGTAACCCGACTCGGGCGAATGTACCGCAGTCGACGCGTGCCGGACCCGTTCGACGCAGTACGGTTTCCAGATGACGGAAGAATCCGGCGGTCCCGCCCTGGGCCCCACCATGACCGAGTGGCTCAGCGCGCGCCGGGAGACCGAGCGGCACCTGACCCTCGGGGGGACGCCGCCGATCGACGTCGAGTGGGTGCAGAAGCTCGCTGACCTGCTGGCCACCGAGCGGTCGTGGCAGGAGCAGTACACGGATTTGATCGCGCTCGGCAGCAGTGGCGGGCGGTTCCCGCCCTCCAACCGCTGACGGGGATGCCGCTGACGGAGCGCTGGTGACGGGACGCTGGTGACAGGACGCTGCTGACGGGGCGCTGCTGACGGCCGTGCGCGTCGTCGGGCGGGGCCGGCGCGCACTACCCCGCCACCTCCCACCGCGCTCCGTAGGCGAGGCCCGGCGTGAGGTGGCGGAAACTCAGGTGGATCTCCCCCGCCTGGTCGACGGGGTGGCCGTGCCCGGCCCGGTCCGCGACGTCGCCGGGGTGCACGCCGTGCAGCGCCCACACGCGCGGCGGCTCGGGTGTCCTGCCGAAGCGGCCCCTCAGGTCCAGCAGGTCGCACGGGTGCCGCGGCACGTAGGCGAGGTGCGACCACTCCGCGTGCGCGGCGAGCGGGCGGAAGCGGATCGCGAAGTCGTGGCCCTGGCCGGCGGCCACCGGGGTCGGCAGGGCGAGGGTCAGGGGTGAGTGGTCGACCAGGGTGCCGCCGTAGAGCACCCCGACGTCCAGGCCGGTCCGGTCCAGCGGGAGCGGTGGCGTCAGGACCAGTTCGCGCAGGCCGTTCCGGTCGGCGACGACGCGGTGCCGCTCGATCACCTCGGGACGGGGCCTGTCCAGGGTCAGCACGGTGTGCAGCTCGGCGGTGCGCCAGCCCCGCGCCGACCCGCCCGACCGGTCATCCGGCCGGTCGCGGGGCACGACGACGGCCAGTTCGGCCAGGTGGTTGATGGCCTCGTCGACCCGGCGGCGGACGGTGCGCGGGTCGCGGTCCATCCTGACCGACGCCCAGCGCACCCGCTCCTGGTAGAGCGGGAGCCGCGCCTCGGCGTCGAGGCCGATGGCGAACGCCGCGCGCGTGGCCAGGCGCAGGTCGTCCGGCAGGTGCCCGGCCAGCTCGGTGAGCCGGGCGGCGACCTTGTGGCGGATGGTGCCGGGCTCGTCGCCCTCGGTCACCCCGCAGGTCGCGCGCAGGGTGGGGCCGACCCGGTCCCCGATGCTCCCGGTCAGCACGCCACGCCCCTTGCGCAGGGACTTCAACTCGCGGACCAGGTCCTGATACGCGTTCACCGGCTCGCCCCCGATCGATCTCCGCGGTGTTCTCCCGCACAGGGTGCGGCGGGCCAGTGGACCGGAAGTGGACACATCGTGGATGGCCTACAGCCGGTGCGGGCGCCGCGGCGTCGAGGTCACCGACACCGCCAGGGCGGCGCCCAGGCGGATGCCGTCCTGGCGGAGGAACACGCGGGACGTGCCGATGCGGTCGAGCGTGCCGTGGTCGGCGGCGCCGAGGCCGAAGGCGACCACGGTCGGGCGCGCCGGCCAGGCGGGGTCCTCCAGCGCGGCGAAGGCGGCCGGCCAGGTCGTCGGGTCGGTCGGCCGCCCGTCCGAGGCGAAGAAGACGACCGGGCGGTGGACCCGGAGGCGCTGCGCCCCGAGGGCGTGGACGTCGTGGGCGATGGTGTCGCGCAGGAGCGTGAACGCGGGGCCGAAGTTGGTGCCCGCGGCCGGCCCCGACGTGCCGACCTCGGTGAGCTCCGCCGCGGGCCGCAGCGGTTGCAGCACGGTGGGCGTCGCCGCGAAACCGACCACGCAGACCCGGACGCGCCCGGCGGCCGACGGGTCGGCGTGGATGGCGCCGCGGAACTCGCGGAGGCCGGCGTTCACCTCGTCGAGGTGGTCGGTCATCGAGGGCGACACGTCGCAGATCACGTAGCAGGGCACCACGTCGTGGCCCATTCGGTTCCTCCTCGGCACACCTTTTGCGGACAGGGCGCAGCGTGGCCGGTGCTTGTCTACCGAAGGTGGACCGGAGGCTGATTCGGACACACGGACGGCCGCTTGTGCGACATCTGCCGTAGACATCAAGCTCGCGGACCGGGAGGCGGCGTGGAATTTCGAGTACTGGGTCCACTGGAGGCGTGGCACGAGGGCGCCCCGGTGCCGCTGGGTGACCAGCAGCAGCGGTTCGTCCTCGTCGTGCTGCTGCTGCACGCGAACAGACCGGTGTCGACCGAGCGGTTGACCGAGATCGTGTGGGGCAAGCCGGACCGCCGCGTCCTGGTGCGCGGCTACATCAACAAGCTGCGCAACGCGTTCCGGGACGCGGACGACGTGGCGATCGAGACGACCGCGACCGGCTACCTGCTGCGGGTGGGCGAGGACCGGGTCGACAGCACCCGGTTCGCGCGGCTGCGCGCGGAGGCCGAGGGCGTGCGGGGGGAGGACCCGCGCCGGGCGATCGGGCTGCTGCGCGACGCGGTGGGCCTGTGGCGGGGGCGGTTCCTGGAGGACATCGACGTCGACCGGGTGGGCGGTTCCGACGTGGCCTTCCCGGAGGAGGTCCGCGTCGACGCGGTCGGCGACCTGGCCGAGCTGGAGCTGGACGCGGGCGACCACCGGTCGGCGCGGGACCGGCTGCGCCCCGTGGTGCGCGCCGACCCCGGCGGGCAGCGGCACGCGGAGCTGCTGATGCGCGCGTTGATCGCGGGCGGTGACCGGGTGGGCGCGATCCGCGTGTTCCACCAGACGCGGGAGGCGCTGGCCGGGGACGGCCTGGAGCCGGGCACGCTGCTGCGCAACCTCGCGGCGCGGGCGGAGCGCGGGGAGCCGGCGAGTTCGCTGCCGTCGCGGCCCGGCGGGTTCACCGGCCGCGGGGAGGAGCTGGCGGTGATCGCCCGGGCGGCCTCGGCACCCGGTGAGCGCCGGGCGGTGTGGGTCAGCGGCGCGCCGGGTGCGGGCAAGACCGGGCTGGCCGTGGAGGCGGCGCACCGGTTGCGGGACCGGTTCCCGGACGGGCAGCTGCTGGTGCGGCTCAACGGGTTCACGCCGAACGTGCCGCGGGTGACCGTGTCCGAGGCGCTCAGCCGGCTCCTGGTCGAGCTGGGGGTGCCGCCCGAGCAGATCCCGACGTCGGTGAACCGGAAGTTCACGCTGTACCAGACGGAGCTGTACGGCACGCGCACGCTGGTGGTGCTGGACAACGCGTACTCGCCGGAGGAGGTCCGGCCGCTGCTGCCGGAGGCGCCGGGCTGCCTGGCGATCGTGACCAGCAGGCGCGTCGGGGAGCCGGACACCGGCGAGCAGGTCCGGCTCTCCCCGTTGCCGCCGGAGGACGCCCTGGAGCTGTTCCGCGCGCTGGTCGGCGCGCCGAGGCTGCGCGGCCGGTCGGCGGAGGTGGGCGCGGTGGTCAAGCGGTGCGGGTACCTGCCGATGCCGATCCGGTTGGCCGCCGCGCTGTTCCGCCGGCACGACCGGTGGCCGCTGGAGCACCTGCTGCGGCTGCTGGAGGAGAGCGGGCCGTGGCACGCCGACACGCACGACGAGACGGGCGCGGCGGCGGTGCGCGTGTCCTACCGGGAACTCGGTCCGCCGCAGCGGGAGCTGTTCCGGCTGTTCGGCCACCTGCCGGGGCCGGACCTCGACGTGACCGGCGCGGCGGCGCTCGCGGCACGGGACGTCGCCTCGGTCCGCGCGCTGCTCGACGACCTGCACGAGGTGTGCCTGCTGGAGGAGACCTCGCCGGAGCGGTACCGGATGCTCGACCCGCTCAAGGAGTTCGCCGCGGCGGAACCGCCGCCGACCACGCCGACCGAGCGCGCGGACGCCCTGCTGCGGCTGCTGGACTTCTACCTGGTGGGCCTGGCGGAGGCGGTGGGGACCGCCTACCCGTTCGACCGCGCGCAGCTGCCCTCGGTGCACCGCACCAGCCCGGTGGTCCCCGCGTTCGCGGACGGCGCCGGGGCGGCCGGGTGGATCGCCGCCGAGCGGGACAACCTGGTGGCCGCCGTCCACTGCGCCGCCGGGTTCGGCCTGCCGGGGCACGCCTGGCGGCTGGCGGTGCTGATCTGGCGCCACTTCAACACCACGAGCCGGTTCGAGGACTGGGTCGGGACCATGGAGCTGGCCCGCGGGATCGTGTGCGCCGAGCCGGGCGACGACTACGGCCGGGCGCACGTGCTGCTCCGGCTGGCCACCGCCTACGACCGGCTCGGGCGGCTGGAGGAGGCGCTGGAGCTGGCCACCCGGGCGCTCGCGGCGTGGCGGCGGGTCGGCGACGTGGCCGGCGAGGCGGCCACGCTGTGCGCGATCGCCATCCCCCTGATGGAGCTGGGCCGGCACGACGAGGCGATCGGGCACTTCGGGGCCGCGCTGGCGGAGTACGAGCGGTGCGGGGACCTGCGCGGCCAGGGGCACGCGCTGAGCATGCTCGGCTACCTCAACGAGGAGCGCGGCGACCTGGAGGTCGCGCTGCGGCAGCACCGGGCCGCGGTGCCGATGCTGCGCGAGGTCGGTCACGTGCAGGGGCTGGCGCACGCGCTGAACAACCTGGGTTCGGTGCAGCAGCGCCTCGGGTTCCCGGACGAGGCGCTGGCCGCCCACGTGGAGGCGTACGAGCTGGCCCGCGGGCTGGGGGACGACTGCCTGGCGGCGTACGCGCTGAACTACGCCGGCAACGTGCACCGCTCGGCGGGCCGGCTGGCCGAGGCCGCGCGCCACCAGGAGCGGGCCAGGGTGGTGGCGGCCGGGGTGTCCGACGCCGACCTGCGCACGCAGCTCTACCGCGACCGCGCCACGACCGCCCTGGCCCGCGGTGACCGGGCGGAGGCGCTGCTCTCCTACCGGGCGGCGCTGGACCTGGCGACCGGCACGGGCAACCGCGCCCACCGGGCGCACGCCGAACTCGGCGTCGCGCAGGCCCTGCACGTGATGGGGAGGCACACCGACGCCGCCGCGCACTGGGACGCGGCCGAGACCGGGTTCGCCGAACTCCGCCGGCCCGAGGCGGACGGGGTCCGGGCGGAACACGCGGCCCTGACCTGCGGCTGCCGGTAGGACGGGCGCCGTCGGGGCAGGTGCCTTCAGGGCAGGTGCCGTCGGGGCGGGCGCCGTCAGGACGGCTGCCGTCGGGGCGGGCGCCCACCGGACGCCCGCGCGCCGTCAGTACCGCTGCTGGAGCACGCGCCGCAGCTCGGGGTAGACCTCCCGGACCGCGCCGTGGTTGTGCCACCGACCGAGGGTCCTGGCCAGTTCCCGCAGGTCCGCGCGCACGGTCGCCGAGTCGACGTGCGCGGCGTCGTCGAGCGTCCCGACCAGCGTCACGCAGCTCTGGTCGATCTCGCCCGACAGCGCGTGCGCGAGGGACCGGCGGGCGCCGAACCGGGCCCGGGAGCGGCGGGAGTGGGCGGGCAGCCCGACCAGCTCCCGGTCCAGGACGGCCGCCGACTCCTCCGGTCGCCCGACGTCGCACAGCGACCACCCCCGGGCCAGCTCCACCGGGTCGGGCGCGGTCGTGCCGAGCAGGGGGTACGCCCGGGTGTCCGGGGTGGACCGGTCGAGCAGGTCGACGGCGCGGTCCAGCGCGCGCTGGAAGGAGTCGCGGTCGCCCGCCAGGGCGTGCCCCTGCGCCTCGCGGCGGGCGGCCAGGGCGAGGGTGCGCGGGCTCGCGCCGCCGACCAGCTGGGCCTGCCGGGCCAGGTCGACGGTGTCGGCCGCGTCCTGCCGGTAGAGCGCGAGGCCGGCCTCCCGGACGAACGCGTAGCTCGCGATCTCCCGGTCCCCGCCCGCCCGCGCCAGCTCCGCGGCGTGCCGGGTCCACTCCAGCGCGCGCTGCTCGTCACCGGCCTCCTGGCTCATCCACCCCGTGTACTCGGCGATCCGCGCGGCGAGCAGCAGCAGCCGACCCCGGACCGGCTCGGGGTTCTCCTGCGCCAGCGCGTGCACCGTGCGCACCTGGGCGACCAGGGGTTCGAGGACCACCACCGGGCTCGTCTGCGTGCCGAGGGCGCGCAGGTGCTCGAACGAGGTCCGCATCCCGGCCACCACGCGCTCGTCCGCGACCGGCCGCGGTCCGCCCGCGAGCGCCATGCCGAGCACCGTGCCCGTGCCCGCGAACAGCACCTGGCGGCGGTCGAGCGCGAGACCCGCCTCGACGACGCGCTCCCGCGCCTCGCGGGCCGCCTCGATGAGCCTGCCGCCGGTGTCCAGCGCGCCGTCGCAGAGCCGGGCCACGGTCTCGTGCGGTGGCTTCAGGTCGTTCTCTATCTTGCTGAGGTAGCCCTTGCTGTAGTGCACGCGCTTGGCGAGCTGCCCGATCGACAGCCCCGCCGCGATACGACAGCCGCGCAATAACTCACCAAATGATCCGGTCACCCGAGCCTCCTGTTCCGGCTGGTGCGAGTACACCACCACTCCTGTTCGACCGCAATCGCCCGGCCGCTCGCGGAAAGGACCGCGAACGGCCGGGCGCGCATTCCGGGAACGGTCACCCGTGCCACGGGTTGCCGTCGGGGCCGACCGTGACCGTGGTGGGCGGCGGGCACTCCTCGAACGAGGCGGCGGAGCCGCTGCCGGGCGCGAACACCGCGACGACGACGCACAACGCGGCCAGCGACAAACCGACCTTGGCCGCGAGAACGGACGTGATCCTGGACATGGCGAATCCTCCACGAGAATTGTGCTGCGTGATTCGGGCGTTTATCCGACCATTTCGCCCTCACCACTGAGGATTCATCAGCGGCTGTCCTCGGACCAGGTGTTGACCGTTTCCCGGGCACGCGGGCAACGGGCCGCGGCGGCGCATCCACTCCTCGTCCACCTCTGGTCGACACCCATCCCGGACGCTGCGCCGCACGCGGGCAGCCGGTCACCGGGCCGGCGCGGACAGGGAGGTTCGGTTGTGAGCGAGTACGACGTCGCCGTGTCGTTCGACGAGGGGCAGCGCTCGGCTGTCGAGGGGGTGGTCGAGGCGTTCGAGCAGCGCGGGCTGACCGTGCTGCACGGGGCCGAGCAGACCCACGAGTGGTGGGCGCACAAGGAGGGCGGCGACCTCCCGGACGTGCGGGTGCGGTTCTTCGTCCCGTTCGTGTCGGCGGTGGACGAGTTCACCACCGCCCTGCTGCGCGCCGTGAAGGCCGGGGACGAGCACGTGCTGCCGGTGCTGCTGGGCGAGGTGGCCGTGCCGCAGGGGCTGCTGCACCCGCACGTGAGCTACGTGCGCGGCTCCGCGCACCGGCCGGACCAGCTCACCGAGGCCCTGGCCGCCCGGATCGAGGCGGCGGAGTCCGCCGGGTGGGACCGGGCGCCGGTCGCCGAGGTCGTGACCAGGGCGAAGGGGTTCGTCCCGGCGGAGGAGCCGGCGGAACCCGCCGTGCCCGCCTCCTTCAGCCGCTACGCCGAGCAGGACGCGACCCTGCGCTACCTGGGCGAGCAGTTCGCCGCGGCGCTGCCGGGGCTGGGCCGGCGCGGGTTCGTCGGCACCGCGCACGTCGGCGACGCGCGCATCGCCGTGCGGGTCGAGCGGGCGGGCGACACCGTGTACGCGCTCGACGTCCAGCGCGGCGGCATCGGCGGCGACGAGACGGTGAACTTCGTGGTCGGCGGGTCCGGGCCGGGCAGCGCCCTCACCAACGGCTGGGCGCGACCGGTCTACGACACCGGCGCGCGCGGGGTCGTGCTCGAACTGCACGACTTCTCGGTGCTCGGCGGCGGCGAACCGCGTTCCTACCGCCGCGAGGAGCTGTTCGAGGCGCTGTGGCGGCGGATCGACGCGCTGCTCACCTCGACCGTCGCCTGACCGCGCGGCGAAGCGCTCCCCGCCCTCGTGGGAGGGCGGGGAGCGCTTCGCCGTGCCGGGACCGGTGCCGCGTCAGGGGTCAGGGCCGGCCGTCGCGGGCCCGGTCGAGCACCTCCTCCAGCCGCAGCGGGCTGGGCGGGTGGTGGCTCAGGCACAGCGGGGCGCGCATCCGGCGGAACCCGAAGTCCTCCCCGGTGACGTAGAACCACCCGCGCTCCAGGCGCGAGATGTCCCCGACCGAGCTGCCCTTGGCCCTGGCCATCTCGGTCGCCGCGGCGACCTGCGCCGGGGTGTTCAGCCTGCCGTAGAACTGCGTCGTGGCGTTGCCGGTGACCTGGTTGTGCACGCCCTTCGGCGCCTGGGTGGCGAAGACCAGGCCCAGCCCGTACTTGCGCGCCTGCGACGCCAGCAGGATGGTGCTCCGCGTGCTCGCCGTCGCGGTGCCGGACGGCGCGATCGTCTGCGCCTCGTCCATCACGAGCAGCCCGCCGAGCGGCCGGTCCACCGCCGGGTGGCGCTTGACCCAGGCGAACACCTCCAGCTGGAGCTGGCTGGTGAACCCCTGCCGCTGCTCGTCGGACGGCAGCCCGACGAAGCTGATCACCGAGATCCGCGCCCGCTTGCCCGGCGTCGGGGTGAGCAGCAGGTCGGGGTCCGTGGGCTCGCCCCGACCGCCGAGCAGCGGGTCGTTGACCATCGCGGCCCGCAACGTCTCCGCCAGGTCGGCCGCCGTCGCCCGCGCGGTGGTCAGCTTGCTCACCCCGTCCGGCAGGTCGGCCAGCACGCCGATGAACTCCGACAGGTCCCGACCGCCCTTGCGGGCGTAGTGCGCCATGGCCTCGCGCAGCACCGCCTGGCCGCGGGCGGCGGTCTTCGTGGCGCCGCCGACCCTGGCGTGCGGGACCAGGCGGGCCACGGCGGCCTCGACCGAGGCGGTGAACTCGTCCTCGTCGTCCAGCACGCCGGCGAAGTCGGGCAGCGGGTTGAAGCTCATCGGGCGCCCGCCCGCCCGTCCCGGGGTCCACACCACCACCTCGGTGCTGCCGAGGTACTCGTCGGCGCTGCGGGCGTCCCCCGGCCGCCAGTCGGCCGGCGCCTGCGGCCAGGCGTCGCCCAACCGGGCCAGGTCGTTGTTCGGGTCCAGCACGATCGCCGACACCCCCCGCAGGGCGCACTCCTCGACGATCCGCCGCAGCAGCACGGTCTTCCCGCTGCCGGAACCCGCGAAGATCATGACGTGCTTGCGCAACGACTCCAGCTCGACCCGGACCTCGCCGTCCATGCCCAGCGCGATCCCCGTGGGGGACGGCTGCTCCCCCGACGCCCGTGACGGCGGCGGCCGGGTCTCCTGGTGGCTGGCCGCGGAACGCCCCTGGCCGGGCAGGATCTCCCGCAGGAACGTCGAGCTGCTGGCCGGTTTCCGCGCCACCAGCCACGCCAGCAGCTGGTGGCTCTGCATGGGCAGCATCTCCTTGAGGGCGCTGAACGTCCGCAGGTCGTCGTCCGAGACGTTGACCCGCCGACCCCCGGTCCGCTCCAGCTCGGCCACCTCGCCCCTGGTCTTCTGACCGGTCCACCCCCGGTTGCCGTTGACCATGAGCACCAGGTGCCGGTTGCGCGCGCCGGCGCGGATCTCCGCCGCGACCCGGGCGTCGCGCAGCCGGCGCAGCACCACGTTGCCGTGGGCGCTGGCGATGAACCGGAACCCCCAGCGCTCGGCGACGTCCAGCTCCTCGTCCACGGTGCGGCGCAGGCCGGCGTGCAGCTTGCCCCCGCCGGCGATGGACTCCACCTCCCACGCCATGTCGTCGTTGCCGACCTCGTTGATCCACGACTTCAGCCCGGCCAGCAGCAGCCCGGGCATCACCTCGTCCTCGTTGTGCTGCTTCAGCGCGGCGGCCGTGATCTCCGCCTTGTCCCGCAGCTCCGCGAACCGGGTGTCGAAGTCCCGGAAGTGGCCCGGCTCCGGACCGTCGGGCCCGGTCGGCCCGGGCAGTGGCTCGGGCGGTGGCTCGGACGACTCGTCGAACGACCCCAGTTCCCGGATCTCGCCGTAGAGGCAGGACTCGGCGTGCGCGTGGATGCGCCGGAGGAGCTGCCGCGGCGTCTGCGGCAGCCACGACGCGCCGAACGCGTCCGGCGACACCGGCCAGGTCGGCTGCGGCGGGGTGAACCCGGTGCGCTCGTAGACCACCCCGAGCCAGCGCTCCACCAGCGCCCGACCGAGGCCCGGGTCGACGATGGAGTTCAGGATCGGCGTCTCGGTGAACCGGTCGGACACCGTGTCGCTCGCGACCGAGTGCAGCTTCTTCCACGTGTAGGGCAGGCACGCCACGAGGGACAACGTCCGCCTGGTCGTCTCGCGGAGCTGCATCAGCCCGTCGGAGAACAGCGCCAGCTCCTGGACGAGCCCCGCGTTCGTCTCCTCCTCGTCGGTGAGGTCCTGGCTCTTGTTGACCAGCGTGTCCAGCTGGTCGATGGCGATGACGCTCGGACCGGTCAGGGCGAGGACGCGCGAGATGTCGCGCACCAGCGTGCGCGCCGACTTCGGCTTGACCGGCAGGCCCCAGTGGCGGCGTTCGTCGCCGGTGTCCTCGACCCCCTGGAGGTAGGTCAGGCCGACGTCGAAGTGCTCGGACCCGTAGAGCACCAGGGCCCGGATCGTGTCGCCGCACTCGACCGCCACCAGGCCGTCCAACCCGGACAGGTGGTGCAGGAAGGCGCGCAGGTCGTCGGGGGTGAGCGGCGCGGCGGCCGTGATCGCCCCCGCCACCACGCCGGGCACACCGGCCCGTTCGCACAACTGCCGCAGCAGGGTGGTGAGCTGCAGCGCGCCGTTGTCGTCGGGCCGGCGGAGCTGGCTGCGCAGGGCATCGGCCACGTCGTCCCAGAACACCGTGCCGTCGGTCAGCTCGACCAGGAAGAAGTAGCCACCCTGCCCCTGGACCACGCGGCGCACCGCGCCGAGCAGGTGGGTCTTGCCGACGCCCTTCTGGCCCTGGAGCACCAGGCCGACCGGGCTGGGGCCGGTGCTGGCCCTGGCGTCCGCGATGCCCGCCCGGATGCGGCGCTCCGCCCTGTCGTGCATGCCCTCCACGTGGGACGGCGAGGTGTGCCAGACGTCGTCGGGGGTCTCGGCGGAGTTGAAGCGGAGCGCGGCCAGCGCCTCGCGTTGGTCACCGGTCATGATTCCTCGATCGCCATGAGGTGCTTGTCCTCGCTGCCGATCCTGATCGCGGCGGCGTGGTCGGCGTCGGTCAGCGCCTTGCGGTTGGACTCGGGGACCAGGTGCACCTCACCGGCCCTGGCCATCCCCAGCAGCACCGCGTCCACCTCGGCCCGGTCCGCGCCGTTGAGCTCGGGGCGGAGCCTGGCCAGCCGGACCCAGTCCTGCGGCTTGACCGACAGGTCCAGGTAGGCGGAGCGGATCAGCGTCTCCAGGTCCCCGCCGGAGCGGATCACCTCGACCAGGGTGCCGTGCCGCCGGTGGTGCTCGATGAAGATCTTCAGCACCGCGAAGTGCGCCCGCGACAACGCCCCCGTCCTCGACGGCGGCCCGCCCGCGCGCAGGTCCTCCAGGCACCAGGTGATCCCCTCGTCGGTGATCCGGTGGACGAGCCGGTTCCCCACCTTCCAGGACCGGAGGAGCCCGTCCTCGTTCAGCCGTTCGCGGCCGCCCTTGCTGAGCCTGGCCTTGAGGTCTTTGTCCAACTCCGTGTTGGGCACGTCCCGGTTCTCCAGCATCAGCACGATCAGCGCGGCCCGTTCCTCGTTCGCGTACTCCCGCGGCATTCCGCCACCTTTCAGTCGGAGATCGAGTGGATTCGACGGTCGATCCGGGCGAGCAGGGCGTCGATCAGGGCGCGCAGCTCGTCCGGCACGGCGACCCGGCCGCCGTCTGCGTGCGACCTGAACAGCACCCCGAGGTCGAGCGACAGGTCGTGCAACAGCGGCAGGTCGCCGTCGTCGAGCGCGGCGGTCATGTCGCGCACGGTCTGCTCCACGAGCGGCACCCGCCGACGGGAGGGCACCTCCGCCGGTACGTCGCGCAGTGCGGCCGCCGCGTCCCGCAGGGCCTCCTGGTCGGGGCTCTCCGCGTCCGACGGCGTGCCGGTGATCAGGTCGAACAGCTGCCGCGCCACGTGCGCGGGCCGTGCGCCCGGCTCCAACCGCAGGTGCTGGAGGTTGCGCAGGAAACCCGGCAGGTGCTCGGGGTCGGTGCCGTGCGTCAGCACGCAGAACAACTGGCGTCGGCCACTGGCCGGGCCGATCGCGTGCCGGAGGAAGCGCTCCGCCTCGGTGACCTGCCAGCGGCTCGCGGCGCGGTCCACCACCAGGCACAGGTGCTCGGCGGGCTCGCGGCGCCGGTCGAGGAACTCCGGGTCGCCGGACAGCGACCCGCCGGCGCGGACGCCGAGCGCGCGCAGTTCGTCGATCAGCTTGGTCGCGACACCCAGGGCGGACCGCGGACTGGAGACCAGCAGGTCCAGGCCGAACTCCCGGCGGCGGTCGCGCGCCGCCGCCACGTAGGCGTCCCGGTTGTCGGCGAGCAGGTCTGTGCGGTCGAACTGCTGCGCGACGACGGCGGCCACCGTCTCCAGGGCGAACGAGATCTGGTCCGCCGAGGGGACGAGTTCCTCCAGCACGGACAGCTGCTCGCCGAAGCTCCAGTAGGAGACGTACGGCACCGTGAGGTGC
The DNA here is from genome assembly GCF_052936295.1 of Saccharothrix sp. DSM 118769. Lineage (NCBI taxonomy): Bacteria > Bacillati > Actinomycetota > Actinomycetes > Pseudonocardiales > Pseudonocardiaceae > Saccharothrix > Saccharothrix sp. DSM 118769. The sequence goes on from NZ_CP193627.1 coordinate 8,656,061, forward strand.
TTCAGCATCAGGTCTTCCGGCACGCTCTTGACCAGCCAGTTGCCGAAGAGCGGCGCGACGACCCGGGCGCACCTGCGCCGCCACTCCTCGGCCCGCTCGTACTCCACCCGGTTGTCCAGCCGGGACAGGATGGGGAGCACCGTGTGCTGCGGTCGGTCGTAGGGCATCCGGTCCCGCGCGCGGTCGGCGCGTTCGACGACGTCCACGACGTCCTTGAGGTTCTGCTCGTTCGCGGTGAACACGACGGCCAGCCGATCCGGCAGGTGGGCGGTGCAGATGCCGCCGATGTCCGAGATACCGGTCCGGCTGTCGATCAGGACGAAGTCGTACTCCTCGGTCCACTCCTCCCGACAGCGCTCCAGGAAGGTGGCGAACCCCAGCTCGTACAGCTCCGCCCAGTTGATCTGCTGCATCCGCCCCATGTAGGACTGGTCCAGCCTGCCTGCGGCCAGCAGGGCGAGGGTGCCGCCCTCGACGTCGAGCCGGACCGCGTGGGCCCGGGGGCCCTGGGCACCGCCGAGGAAGTCGTGGGCGAGGTCGATCACGCCGCCTTCGGGCGCCGTGGGCAGCACCGACGCGAAGTAGTGGTGCAGGCCCGGCGCCTCCAGGTCCCAGTCGATGGTGAGGACCCGGTAGCCCCAGCGCGCCAGGAGGACCGCGATGTTGGCCAGCGTGAAGCTGCGCCCGACACCGCCCTTGTAGGAGTAGAACGTGATGACGGTGCCGGTCACAGCTCGAACCTCGGCAGCGGGGGCGGCGGTATGAGCAGCGGGTCCGGTTTCTCGACGATCGGCCAGTCGGGCTGCCACTCGGGTACCTGCTGCAACAGTTGGACCAGGTCACGGGCCAGCTCGTTGACCTCCCGGTGGAAGCGGTTGAACTTCCGGCTCTCCTGGAACACCAAGTCCGGCTGAGCCAGTTTTTTGAAGTCCCGCCAAGAACGCGTCCGACCTTCCATCGGAAAGTTTTCCGAGTCCGAGTAGAGGATGGGGTAGACCAGCCCCTGGGTCAGGTCCGAACCCGCCAAGCCGAGCATCTTCTCCCGCTCCTGCATACTCCGCCACTCCGCCACGCACCACTGCGACTCGAAGTAGGGCGGGGTGAGGAGCTGAATCATGATCTTGCTGCGGTGCAGGGCTTTTTGCAGGTTGGAGGGCCAGTCCACAGCACTCGGCATGGTCCAGTCGACGTACACCCTCGGCGCCGGCGCCACCTGGTCGGCAAGGCACTCCACGAGCTTCTGGTGGAAGTGGTTCTGGAGCCACTTCCGCACGCTGCCGTAACGGCTGTAGCTGATGAACAAATCGTACTTGTAGCCGGACACCCGGCAGATGATAGGCAGCCGACGGCCGCCGAAAACAGACAAAAAAGTGGGCAGTTATCGCGCCGCGGGCCAAATAGTGGACAAAAACGGGAAGCCGCGCGGCGCCGGCGTCAGTCCCGCACGCGGCGGCGGTAGAGGGCGGTGGCCAGGAGGAAGGAGGCGACCAGCAGGGCGAGCGACCAGGTGAGGGCCAGGGGGCCGCTGGTGCCGATCGGGGTTCCGGTCAGCAGGCCGCGGACGGTTTCGATGATCGGGGTGATCGGCTGGTGCTCGCTGATCGCCTCCAGGGCGGCGGGCATGGTCTTGGTCGGCACGAAGGCGCTGCTGAGGTAGGGCAGGAACAGCATGAAGAAGCTCAGGGCGCTGGCCGACTCGACCGAGCGGGCCACCGCGCCGAGGCCCGCGGCCAGCCAGGAGAGCGCCAGGACGTAGAGCAGGAGCAGGCCGGCGGTGGCGAGCCACTCCACCGCGGTGGCGTCCGGGCGGAAGCCCATGGCCACGGCGGCGGCCACGACGATCGCGGTGGACAGGGCGTTGCGGGCGACGCTGGCGACCACGTGGCCGGTCAGCACGACGAACGGGCGGATCGGCATGGAGCGGAGCCGGTCGACCACGCCGGAGGTCATGTCGTCGGCCACGGCCATCGCGGTGGACGCGGCGCCGTAGCCGGTGCACAGCAGGACGATGCCGGGCACCACGTAGTTCACGTAGGTCGTGCCGGTGGCGATGGCGCCGCCGAACACCTGCACGAACAGGGTCATCATCAGCAGCGGCAGGACGGCGGACATGACGAGGGTGTCGGTGTTGCGCCTGCTCAACCTGATGCTGCGGCCGATCATGGTGATCGAGTCGGCGACGGCGTGGCTCATGCGGGAACTCCCCTGCGGGCGGTCAGCGCGAGGAAGGCGTCGTCGAGGGTGGGGCGGTGCGAGGAGACCCGCTCGGGCGTCGCGCCGGCGTCGCGCAGGTCGTCCAGCACGGTGTGCAGGTGGGCGGCGGAGCCGTCGGACGGCAGGCTGAGCACCAGGTCCGACGCGCGGGAGCCGCCGAGGCGGACGTGGGCGGCGGCCAGGTCGGCCGGTGAGGCGAACCGGAGGTCGAGGCGTTCGCCGCCGACGCGGGACTTGAGGTCGTCGGCGGTGCCGTCGGCGACGACCTTCCCCTTGTCCAGCACGGCGATCCGGTCGGCGAGGCGGTCGGCCTCCTCCAGGTACTGCGTGGTGAGGAAGATCGTGGTGCCGGTGCGCACGAGGTCGCGGACGGCGTCCCACATCGTCGTGCGGCTCACCGGGTCGAGGCCGGTGGTCGGCTCGTCCAGGAAGACGACCCGCGGCGACGCGACGAGGCCCGCGGCGAGGTCGAGGCGGCGGCGCATGCCGCCGGAGTAGGTCTTCACGCGGCGGTCGGCGGCGTCGACCAGGTCGAAGCGCTCCAGCAGCTCGACCGCGCGCTTCCGGGCTCCCCCGCGCCCGAGGCGCATCAGCCGGCCGATCACCACGAGGTTCTCGCGGCCGGTCTGCTCGGCGTCCAGGGCCGCGTACTGGCCGGTGACGCTGATCGCGGCGCGCACCGCGGCCGGTTCGCGCACCACGTCGTGGCCCGCGACCCGCAGTTCGCCCGCGTCCGGCCTGGCCAGCGTGGACAGCACGCGGATGGTGGTGGTCTTGCCCGCGCCGTTGGGGCCGAGCAGCGCGAAGACCGACCCCTCGGCGACCTCCAGGTCCACCCCGTCCAGCACCGCTGTGGAGCCGTACGCCTTGCGCAGGCCCCGCACGTCGACGATCATCGCCGCCCCCTTTATGCGTATCGGATACGCAGATTAGCGTAGCTCATACGCAGTTTTCTGCGGAAGCCCTAGACTGCGAGCAGCGCGAGGAGGGGGCGAGGATGACCGACGAGGACGGCCTGCCGGACGAGATCGCCCTGCTCTGGGGGCTGCGGGAGGCGCCGAAACGGGGCCGCAAACCGTCCCTCACGGTCGCCGACATCACCCGCGCGGCGATCGAGGTGGCCGACGCCGAAGGGCTCGCCGCCGTCTCGATGGCCCGCGTCGCGCAGCAGCTCGACAAGTCGACGATGGCGCTCTACCGGCACGTGAACAGCAAGGACGAGCTGCTGGCGCTGATGGCGGACGCGGCGCTGGAGTCACCGCCCGAGCTGCCGGCGGGCGACTGGCGGGCCGGGCTGACCACGTGGACGCGCGCCGTGGTGGGCGCGTTCCGGCGGCACCCGTGGTTCGCGCTGATCCCGCTGGCCGGACCGCCCGTCGGGCCGCACAACCTCGCCTGGTTCGACAGCGCGCTCGGCGCGCTGGCCGACGAGCCGGTGGGCGAGGCCGAGAAGGTCGGCATCGTGATGGGCCTGCTCACCTTCGTGCACGGCGAGCTGCGGCTGGGCGTCGAGCTGTCCCGGGTCCACCGGGAGAACCCGGACGCGTTCAGCCGGTCGTACTCACGCGCGCTGAGGGTCGTCGTCGACCCGCGGCGGATGCCGGCGCTCGGCCGGGTCGTGGCCGCGGGCGTGTTCGACGCGGACGACCTGTACGTGCGGGAGGAGGTGGACGCGGACTTCGGCTTCGCGCTGGACCTCTACCTCGACGGCGTGGCCGCGCACCTGGCGCGCAGGTCAGGGACGACCGGGTGACGGCGCCGCGGGGCCGGTCGGGGCCCCGCGGCGCCGGTGATCACCGCCCGTCGACCCGCGACACCCGCTGCCGCACGGGTGCGTCGGCCGACATGACCGCCAGGGCGGCGGTGATCAGGACCAGGTTCTTCACCACGAACTCGCCGGTCATGGTGAGCAGCAACGGGTTGCCCGCCTGGAACGCGGCGGCCGGCTGCACGACCAGCACCAGGAAAGTCCCGGACAGGTGGAGCACGACGAGCAGCGCTACCCAGCGCAACCGCCGACCCACCACCAGGGCCACCCCCAGCACCACCTCCAGCAGCCCGAGCGCGAACACGAACGCGCCCGGGTCGAGCCACGGGACGGTCCGGGAGACCAGGTCGGCCACCGGTGTCGCACCGGCCACCTTGAGGGCCCCGAACCACACGAACACCACGCCGAGCGAGCCCCTGAGCAGGGGAACGCTCAACGCCCGCAGGGCATCCGCACGCGCGTCCAGACGGGACGAGAACTCGACCATCCGCATCACTTCCTTCGCGAGCGGGACCACGTCGGCCCGCCACAGGACGTCGGCCGATCCACTGGTCCACACTGACCGGAATCGACTGGGAGCGCTCCCAGAACTGTAACGGTGAGGAAACGCGCTGTGAAGACCCCGTGTCTCAGCGTGGTCCGAAAGGCCCAGCGGTCGTCAACCGGTCGGCGTGCCGAACCACGCGGCGACGGCCTGCGGCTCCAGCGCCTCGCCGTGGAGCGGACCGCTGCCGGCGACCGCGCCCGCCCGGTGCCACCACTCGGCCTGCTCGGCCGCGGTCAGGCCGTCCACGACCACCTCCGCGCCCGCCGCGCGCACCAGCGGCACGAGGCAGGCCAGGTGGTCGGCGTCCCCGGCGAGCTGCCGCGCCACCAGCCGCCGGCCCACCCGGACCTGGCGGACGGGCAGGTCCGCCACCGCGGCCAGGTCGTCCGGGCCGAGGCCGACGTCGTCGAGCGACGTGCCCACGCCGAGTTCGGCGAGCACGGTCAGGCCGTCCACGGCCTCGGGTTCGGCCGGCAGGCCCGCCGGCATCCCGACGACCAGCCGGTCGGCGGGCAGGCCCGTGTCGCCGAGCACCCGCCGGACCCGGCGCACCAGGTCGCCGTCGCACCACTGGTGCCGGGTCATCCCGACGTGCAGGGTGCCGGTGAAGCCCGACTGCCGCCACCACGCGACCTGCCCGCACGCCGTCGCCAGGTGCCACTCGCCCAGGTCCAGGACGAGGCCGGTCCGCTCGGCCAGCTCCGCGCACGTGTCGTGCCCGACCGGCTCGCCGCCGGGGCGCTCCCAGCGCAGGCGGGCGGACACGCCGACCGGCGCGCCGTCGGCGAGGGCCGCGACCGGGGCGTAGCGGGCGACCAGCTCGCCCTGCTCCAGGGCGCCGGGCATCCGCACGGCCAGCAGGTCGGTCTCGCGGTCGGCGAGGTCCTGGTCCGGGTGGTGCAGCTCCCACTGGCCGCGCCGGCCCGCCTTGGCGCGCCGCAGCGCCTGCTCCGCGGCCCGCAGCACCTCGGTCGGCGAGGAGTCGGGCGGTGGGCGGCGGACCACGCCGACGCTGACCGTGACCGCCAGGCCGTGCCCGTCGAGGTAGACGGGTTCGGACAGCTCGCGGTTGATGGCGGCGACCGCGGTGCCCACGTCGGACGTGGTGGCGGTGTTCTCCACCAGGACGGCGAACTCGTCGCCGTCGAGGCGGGCGATCATGGCCTTCTCGCGCGCCAGCACGGCCTTGAGCCGCTGCGCCACGTGCACGAGGAGGCGTTCGCCGGTGGCGCGGCCGAGGCTGTTGCACACCATGCCGAACGCGTCGAGGTCGAGGTGGAAGAGGGTGACGCCGCGGACCGGGTCGGCGCGGCGCAGCGCGCTCTCCAGGTGGGTGGTGAAGTACTGGCGGTTCGGCAGGCCGGTCGACACGTCGTGCAGGGCCTGCCGGTGCAGCTCGGCCTGGAGCAGCATCAGCTCGGTGCCGTCCTCGACGACGGCGACGAAGTGGCCGGGCTGGTCGGGTTCGGCGCCGCCGCGGACCAGGGACACCGTGAGCGAGGTCCGGGCGACGTCGCCGTTCGCGCGCAGCAGGCGCTGCGCCTGGCTCATCCGCTCCCGGTCGCCCGACACCAGGCCGCGCAGCCCCTCGGCGAGGTGCCGGCGCGAGTCGGGGTGCACCAGGTCGAGCAGGTCGCTGCCCACCAGCTCGTCGGTGGAGCGGCCGAGCATCTCGGCGAGGGCCGCGTTCACCCGCACGACGCGGCCGTCGAGGTCGGTGACGAGGACGCCGCTGGCCGACGACGTGACGACCTCGTCGAACCGGGCCTCGCTCTCCCGCAGGTTCCACTGGGCGTCGCGGACGGCCTTGAGCAGCGACAGCTGCATGGACTCCTGCTGCTCGAACACCGCGCGCCGGTTCGCCGCCAGGAAGCCGCAGGACAGCGCGCCGACGCCGAGCGCGACCCGCTGCGCGTGCGCCTCGGCGGGCTGGAACTCGGGCAGCGCGAGCAGCCCCTTGCCGAGCACGTCGACGGTGACGCGCAGCCCGGCCTCGCCGACGTACCCGAGCGAGACGAGCCGCTCGCCGATCCGCTCGACCGGCCGGGCCTCGAACGGCTCGGCGTGCAGGGCGGCGCACAGCGCGTCGAGCCGTTCGGTCAGCTCGCGGTCGAGGTCGGTCCGCGACAGCGGCACCACGACCGCACCGCTGAGCAGGTAGGACCACTTGCGCGCGAGCAGTTCCCGGCCGCGTTCCGGCTGGGCTGCCTGTGGCCTGCGAGTGGGCTGCGGCATTTCCGTTGCCTTGCTGTGATGTGACGAGTTCGCGGCAGTTTACCCACGCCCCAGCGGTCCGGGCTCGACCATAAGCGTGAAAAAAGATCACACTAATAGGTATTCGACCACTCGCCGTCACTTCATGAGCGTTCCTATGATTTCCTGCCGACGCCCGCGTAGACGAGCATGTTCATCCCCGGTTCCTCCGCGATGTCCGCGGGCCCTTCCGGACGCCACTCGCCGCACCCCACGAGACCGGGTTCCACGAAGTCGAACCCGGCGAACAATTCGGTCACCGCGCGGTGCGGGCGCAGGGTGACCTGGTCGGGGCTCTTGCTCCGCCGGATCACGTCGGTCGCCGCGGCGAGGTCGTCGCCCTGGTGGTCCGCGGTCACGTGGGTCAGCGCGAGGAAGCTGCCGGGCGCCAGCGCGTCCCGGTAGCGGCCGACGAGCGCGGCCGGGTCGTCCTCGTCCGGCACCCAGTGCAGCATCAGCAGCATGAGCAGCCCGACGGGCTGGTCGAGGTCGAGCAGCCGGCGCGTCTCCGGGTCGCCCAGGACGGCGTCCGGGTCGCGCATGTCGGCCCGCACGACACCCGCCAGGTCGTTCCCGACCAGCATCAACTCGCTGTGCGCGACGGCCACGGGGTCGCGGTCGACGTAGACGACGCGGGCGTCGGGCACCTGGGCCTGGGCCACCTCGTGGACGTTGCCGACGGTCGGGATGCCCGACCCGATGTCGAGGAACTGCCGCACGCCGCGCCCCAGCATGAACCGCACCACGCGCCCCAGGAACGCCCGGTTGACGCGGGCCGCGGTGCGCAGGCCGGGCATGGCCTCCTCGATCCGCTCGCCCACCGCGCGGTCCACCGCGAAGTTGTGCCCGCCCCCCAGCATGTAGTCGTAGGTGCGCGCCATGCTCGGCACGGAAATGTCCACACCGGGTGGAATCCATTCGCCTTGCTTCATTGTCCACACCTCTTCCCGGGTCACCGCCCCTTTTCCGGGGCGTACGGCGCGAACGGCCGACCGCAGCAGCGTCGCTCTACCGTCCGAGTGACAGTGACCCACCCGAACGGGCGCTGTCAACGTCCACCGAACGGGTCTTATCGTGGTCCGTCCCTTTCGGCGAGAACAGGAGCGACGATGGCCGTCCCGGTGGCACCCGGTCGACTGCCGTTGCTCGGGCACAGCCTGGAGATGTTGCGCAAGCGGCACGCGTTCACCTCATCACTGCGCGATCACGGCGAGGTGGTGCGGGTTGATCTCGGAAAGGTGCAGACCTATTTCGTGACGAGCCCTCGACTCGCGCACCAGGTGCTCGTCACCGACGGCGCGCGTTTCCGCAAAGGCGCGATGTTCGACAAGTTCCAGCCGTACCTGGGCAACGGGCTGCTGCTGTCGAACGGCCCGTTCCACCTGCGGCAGCGGCGGCTCGTGCAGCCCGCGTTCCACCGCGAGCGCCTGGAGCGCTACACCGGGGTGATGGCCGGCGCGGCGGCGGCGCTCACCGCGTCGTGGCGGCCCGGTGGGGTGCGGGTCGTCGAGCGGGACATGCAGGAGCTGGCCGCCGCCGTCGTCGGCGAGGCGCTGTTCTCCACCGAGCTGGGCGCGGCGGCCGTGGCCGAGGTGCGGCGGTCGGTGTTCACGGTGATCAAGCAGGGCATGGTGCGCGCCCTGTCGCCGTCGTTCGTGGAGGCGCTGCCGCTGCCCGGCAACCGGGAGTTCGACCGGGCCGTCGCCCGGATGCGCGCGGTCGTGGTGGACGTCATCGCCGCCTGGCGGGTCGAGGGCGTCGACCGCGGCGACCTGCTGTCCACGCTGCTGCTCGCGCGGGACGACTCCGGCGACGGCATGACCGACGAGCAGGTCCACGACGAGGTGCTCACCCTGCTCACCGCGGGCGTCGAGACCACGGCGCTGGCCCTGGCCTGGGCGTTCCACGAGGTCGCCCGGCACCCGGCGGTCGAGGAGCGGCTGCTCGCCGAGGTCGACGACGTGCTGGGCGGGCGACCGCCGGCGTTCGCCGACGTCGGGCGGCTCGTGCTCACCGGGCGGGTCGTCGACGAGGTGCTGCGGCTGTACCCGGTGTGGGTGCTGATGCGCCGCGCCACCGCGCCCGTCGACCTCGCCGGGGTCGCGGTGCGGCCCGGCACCGAGGTGATCGTCAGCCCGCACGCCCTGCACCACGACCCCGCCGTGTTCCCCGACCCGCACCGCTTCGACCCCGACCGCTGGGCGACCGCCGACGTGCCGCGCGGCGGGTACGTCCCCTTCGGCGCCGGTGCGCGCCAGTGCCTCGGCAACGCCTTCGCCCGCACCGAGGTCGTGGTCACCCTCGCCACCGTGCTCGCCCGCTGGCGCCTGGCGCCGGTGCCGGGCAGGCCCGTCCGGACGAGGTTCACCTCCGCCGCCTACCCCAGCGGCCTGCTGATGACGGCGGTCCCCCGCTAGCCCCGAACCCCCGATGGAGGTCGTTCAGTCGTGCGTTGGTCCCGTTCCCGGTCGTTCGCCGCCGTGCTGCTCGCAGCCGGGCTCTGCCTGGTGCCCACCCCCGCCGGCGCCGCGGTGTCGTGCGAGGAGGTCCGGGTGCCGGTGACCGTGGCCGGCACCGGCCAGTCGATGGCCGGGACGCTGTGCGCGCCCACCGGCGCGTCGACCGTGCAGGTGCTGATCCCCGGCGGCACCTACAACCGCTCGTACTGGGACGTCGCCTACGAGCCCGGCACCCGCTCCTACCGGCGGGCGATGAACGGCGCGGGCATCGCGACGCTGGCCGTGGACCGCCTCGGCACCGGCCGCAGCTCGAAGCCGCTGAGCGCGCTGGTCACCGCGACCACGCAGGCCCAGGCGGTGCACCAGGTGATCCGGACGCTGCGACCGCGGTTCTCCCGGGTCGTCGTCGGCGGGCACTCCATCGGCGCGGCCATGGCGCTGGTCGAGGCCGGGCTGCACCGGGACGTGGACGGCGTGCTCGTCACCGGGTTCACGCACCGGATGAACCTCATCACCGTGCTGCCCGTGCTGGCGGGCATGATCCCGGCGGCGCTCGACCCGGTGCTGCGCCGTGAGCACGGGCTGGACCTCGGCTACCTCACCACCGGGGCGGGCAAGCGCTACGGGTCGTTCCACGTCCCCGGCGCGCTGGTGCCCGGGGCGATCGACTTCGACGAGTCGACCAAGGACGTGTTCGCCACCACCGAGGCCGTGGACACGATCGTGCTGAACAACGTCGTCAGCCCCTTCACGCGGCTGGTCGACGCGCCGGTGATGGTCGTCGTGGGCGACGACAACCACTTCTGCGGGCTGCCGCTGGGCAGCGACTGCTCGTCCGGCGAGGCGCTGCGGGCGTCGGAGGCGCCGTACTTCTCGCCGGCGGCGCGCCTGAGCGCGTTCGTGCTGCACGGCTACGGGCACTCGATCAACTACGCGCCGAACGCCCCCGACTACCACCGCGCCGTCGTGGAGTGGACGCGCGGCCTGGGCGCATGACACGCGGGGCGTGAACGCATGACACGCGGGTCGCGAGCGCAGGACACGCGGGAGGGGGCGGGGCCCGTGCGGGTCCCGCCCCCTCGTCGTGCCCGGTCAGGCCGGGGTCAGCCGGTCAGCTCGGCGCACGTCTTCGCGTCCGGGTCGGCGGCGGCCTTGGGCACCCACCGCACGTTCGCGAACGACGCCTGGAACGCGCCCTCGGTGTAGACCAGGAACGGCGTGTTGACGTTCTCCAGGTCGAGCCCGCCCTGCTCGAAGCAGGCGACCGGGACCTTGACCGTGGACCTCACGCCCGTCGGCAGCCCGGTGAACACGTTCGTGGCGTTGACCTCGGCGAAGCACGGGTAGGTGCAGTGCGTGCTGATCACCGTCCGCGCCGCGGGCGCCTGGTGCACCACCACGTCGAACACCAGCGCCGCCTGGGCGTTGACGTACCCGCGCAGGTCGCTGCCGCCCGCCGGGTCCTGGAGGTAGAGCTGCCCGGCGCCGGAGCCGGTCCAGGTCGTCTTCAGGCCGTCGCCCTGCACGTTCACGTCCGCCGGCACCACGGTGATGTTGGTGTGCGCGGCCTCGGCGTCCGGGCCCAGCTCCGTGCCGCTCCAGTTGTCCGGGGAGCCGATGAAGCTCTTGTACGGCGCCACGTCGATGCGGTTGAACAGCTCCAGGTCCTCGGTCGCGACCCCGCCGCCACCGCCGCCGGAGCAGCCGAACTCCGGCGAGGACTCGTCGAGCGCGCCGATGTTCCGGTGCGACCAGCTCTTGAGGCCGTAGCCGGGCTTGAACAGCGGGTCGTAGCCCTCGTCACCGGGGTTGAGCGGCGTCTGGCACGCCGACTTGGGCCACGAGTAGGACAGCGTGCCGGTGTAGCCCGGGTAGGTGTGCCGGCCGCGGACCAGCAGGTCGACGACGCCGCCGCCCTCGGTGCCGGGCAGCCACGCCGCCACGAACGCGTCCGAGCGGTTCAGCTCCTTGTTCACGTACAACGGGCGGCCCGACACGTAGACGGTGACGACCGGGGTGCCCTTGCCGCTGACCTTGTCCAGCACGGCCAGGTCGTTCGGGTACAGCTTGGCGGCCTCCAGCGTGCGCTTGCCGATGTCGCCGACGCCCTCCGCGTACGGGGTCTCGCCGATCACCGCGACCACCGCGTCGAACCCGGCCGGGTCGACGTCGCCGGTCTCGCTGAACACCACGTTCGCCTCGCCGAGCGCCTCCTTGAGCCCGCCGAGGACGGTCTGGCCGTTCGGGAAGTCGGCGTTGGTGTTGCCGGTGCCCTGCCAGGTCAGCGTCCAGCCGCCGGTCTGGTTCTGCATCGAGTCGGCGGACTTGCCGACGACCAGCACCTTGGACCGCTTGCCCAGCGGCAGCGTGCGGTTGTTGTTCTTCAGCAGCACCTGCGACTTGCGGACGGCCTCGCGGGCGACCTCGCGGGCCTCCAGCGCGTCGGCGTCGCCGGCGTGGCGGCGCTCCGAGGGCTTCTCGCCGTCCAGCACGCCCGAGCGCAGCTTGACGCGCAGGATGCGGGTCACCGCGTCGTCGATCCGCGACATGGCGATCTGGCCGCCCTCGACCTGGGCGATCGTGTTGGCGATGAACGCCTTCCAGTCGTTCGGCACCATGACGACGTCGATGCCGGCGTTGATCGCCTGCGGGCACGAGGCGTTGGTGCAGCCCGCGACCTGGCCGATGCCGTTCCAGTCGGACACGACGAGGCCGTCGAAGCCCATCTTGCCCTTGAGGATGTCGTTCAGCGCGAGCTCGCTGCCGTGCAGCTTGCCCTCGGCGATGCCGGCCCCCTCGTTGTTCCACGAGTTGAACGACACCATCACGGTCTGGGCGCCGGCGGCGAGCGCGCCGTAGTAGCCCTGGCCGTGGACGTTGATCATCTCGGCGACCGAGGCCGGGTTGACGCCCTGGTCCTTGCCGCCGATCGTGCCGCCGTCGCCGATGAAGTGCTTGGCGGTGGCGAGCACGCCGACGTTCCGCCTGCTCCTGCCCTGGAGGCCGATGGTGGCCTCGTAGCCGTAGGCGCGGGTGATCCGCGGGTCCTCGGAGTAGCCCTCGTAGGTGCGGCCCCAGCGGTCGTCCAGCGGCACGGCCAGGGTCGGCGCGAACGCCCAGTCCTGGCCGGTGGCGCGGATCTGCTCGGCGGTGGCCTCGTGCACGTCGCGGATGAGGCACGGGTCGTGCGCCGCGCCCAGGCCGATGTTGTGCGGGAAGACGGTGGCGCCGTAGACGTTGTTGTTGCCGTGCACGGCGTCGATGCCCCAGATGACGGGCACCTTCGTGCGGGTGGCCCTGGAGGCGTCCCAGTAGGCGTCGGCCAGCGACAGCCACGCGTCGGCCGGGGCGTGCTTGTCGCGGTTCGGCCAGGAGCCGCCGCCGTTGAGCACCGACCCGATGCCGTACTCGCGGACCTCGTCCGGGGTGATCGCGGCGATCTCCGGCTGGGTCATCTGGCCGACCTTCTCGGCCAGGGTCATGCTCTCGACGATCTTCTTGACCCGCCGCTCGTCGGCCGCGCTGGAGTCGACGCGGCTGTCGACCCTCGGCCAGTCGGACAGGGTGGGCAGGGTCTTCTCGATGCGGGCGCAGCCGTGCTCGGTGCGCGGCTCCCCGATGACCGGCTGGCGGGGTTTCGGGTCCGGGGCGGCACTGGCCACGCCTCCGGTGAGGAGGCCGGCGGCGAGCACCGCGGCGAGCGCGGCGCTCAGGGATCTGCGGGACATCGGTGTTCCGTTCGTCAGGGCGACGGCTTTGTCGGGCCCGATCCTCGTTCCGGTACCGGTTCCGGTCAAGTGGGTGAGAGCGCTTCCGCGCAGGTAGTTGTTCCGGAACAACACGCGTCCCGGCATTCGTGATTCCTTTTCACATTCACCTTCTGCCGAGACGCCGAATCACGACTTCACCGGTTAAGTGACCACCGTTACTTGACTCTGGAGTAGATAGCGCGGCAGTATTCCACCTCGGGAAGCAACGTCCACTGAGGACTCATCCGCCAAGTCCTTCCCGATCGCGAAAGAGCACATCATGAGGTCACCCCTGTCCCGCCGCGCCCTGGTCCTGGCCGCGGCGGTCGCCCTCACCTCCCCCACCGCGGTCGCGCAGGCCGCCGACAACCCCTACGAGCGCGGTCCCGCGCCCACCACGGCCACCATCGAGGCCGCTCGCGGGCCGTTCGCCACCGCCCAGACCACCGTCTCGTCCCTGGCGGCGTCCGGGTTCGGCGGCGGCACCATCTACTACCCGACCAGCACCGCCGAGGGCACCTTCGGCGCGGTCGCGATCTCGCCCGGCTACACCGCGGCGCAGTCGAGCATCTCCTGGCTCGGCCCGCGCCTGGCCTCGCAGGGCTTCGTCGTGTTCACCATCGACACCAACTCCCGCTACGACCAGCCCTCGTCCCGCGGCGACCAGCTGCTCGCGGCCCTGGACTACCTGACCCGGTCCAGCTCCGTGCGCTCCCGGATCGACCCGAACCGCCTGGGCGTCATGGGCCACTCGATGGGCGGCGGCGGCGCGCTGGAGGCCACGAAGGACCGCCCGAGCCTCCAGGCGTCGATCCCGCTGACCGCCTGGAACACCACCAAGAGCTGGCCGGGCGTGCAGACGCCCACGCTGGTGATCGGCGCGGAGGACGACTCCGTGGCGTCGGTGACCACGCACTCCGAGCGGTTCTACACCGGACTGCCGTCCACCCTGGACAAGGCGTACCTGGAGCTGGCCGGCGCGAGCCACTTCGCGCCCAACACCTCCAACACCACCATCGCGAAGTACAGCATCTCCTGGCTCAAGCGGTTCATCGACGACGACACCCGCTACGAGCAGTTCCTGTGCCCGGCGCCGCGCGGCACGGCCATCTCGGAGTACCGGGACACCTGCCCGCACTCCTGACCGGTCCCGCCCTGTTCGACGCGTTCGACGACGCACGCGTCCACTGGTGCCGTTCGCCCTGTTCAGCGGGGTGAACGGCACCACGTGCCGTAGGTTGGAAAGCGCTTGCCGGCAGTGAAGGCAATGCGTTACCGTCCGACCTGGGAGCGTTCCCAGAATCCTGCTCGCAAGGAGGCGACGCATGACTCTGCGCAATTCCCGGGTCCTCCGCCGAACCCTGATCGCGCTGGCCGCGTCGCTGGCGCTGGGCGCGACCGCCCTGACCGGCGAGGCGCCGGCCGACGAGGCGCCGGCCGCTTACCCCAACCCCGGTGTCGTGACCGGCGACGTCGGCGTGCACGACCCGTCGTTCGTCAAGACCCCGGGCGGCACGTACCTCGTCGCGCACACCGGCGACAACATCGCCCTCAAGACCTCCACCGACCGCACCGCCTTCCGCGACGCGGGCCAGGTGTTCCCCGGCGGCGCGCCGTGGACGACCTCGTACACCGGCGGCAGCCGCAACCTGTGGGCCCCGCACCTGTCCTACCTGAACGGCCGCTACCACCTCTACTACTCGGCCTCCACGTTCGGCTCGAACCGGTCGGCGATCTTCCTGGCCACCTCCGCGACCGGCGCGGCCGGCTCGTGGACCGACCAGGGGCTGGTGGTCGAGTCGCGCACGTCGGACGACTTCAACGCCATCGACCCCGACCTGTTCGTGGACGACTCGGGCCGCTGGTGGCTGAACTTCGGCTCGTTCTGGTCGGGCCTCAAGCAGGTGCGGCTGAACCCCTCGACGGGCAAGCGCTACGACAGCGCCATCCGCTCGATCGCCGGGCGGGGCGGCGGCGCGATCGAGGCGCCGACCCTGGTCAAGCGCGGCTCCTGGCACTACCTGTACGTGTCGTTCGACCGCTGCTGCCAGGGCGCGGCGAGCACGTACCGGGTGGTGGTGGGCCGGTCGACCAGCCCGAACGGGCCGTTCGTCGACCGCAACGGGGTGGCGCTGACCTCGGGCGGCGGCACCGAGGTGCTGGCGGGCCACGGCGGCGTCCACGGGCCTGGCCACCAGGACGTGTTCACCGACAGCGACGCCGACGTCATCGCGTACCACTACTACGCGGACAACGGCAGGTCCCTGCTGGGCATCAACCTGCTCGGGTACGACTCGGCCGGCTGGCCGTACGTCTACTAGCAGGTCAGGACGTCCCGGCGGCGCACGGGCGGCGGGCGTTGCCGGGACCGGAGGGCCGTCGCCGGCGTGGACGGGCACCGCGTGAGCGCTCACGCGACGCCCGGGGACCTCAACGTCGAGGTCCCGCGCCGGCGGCGGCCCCACCCGGTCGTGCGGCCCGGGTGGGGCGGTCTGGCAACACTCCCCCTCCGAACGGGCACTGACGGGACATGACGACCGATGACCCCCGCGAGCGCGGGCCGGACGACAGGGCGCTCTGGGCGCAGGCCGCGGCCGGCAGCGGGCACGCCTTCGGGGTCCTGTTCGACCGGCACGCCAAGGCGGTCTACAACCACTGCTTCCGGCTGACCGCGTCGTGGACGGCCGCCGAGGACCACCTCCAGAACACCTTCCTGCTGGCCTGGCGCAAGCGCGACGGGCTGCGGCTGGAGCACGACTCGGCCCTGCCGTGGCTGCTGGCCGTGGCGACGAACGTGGTGCGCGGCGACCGGCGCGCGCTGGCGCGGCGGCTGCGGCTGTTCCGGCGCGCCCCCGCGGAGGTCCCGGTGCCCGACCACGCCGACCTCGTCGCCGAGCGCGTCGACGACCAGCGGCGGATGGCGGTGCTGCTGGCCGCCGTGGAGGAGCTGCCCCGCAACGAGCGGGAGGCGCTCGCGCTGTGCGTGTGGTCCGGGGTGTCCTACGCGGACGCGGCGGCCGTGCTCGGCATCGCGGAGGGCAGCGTGCGGGCCCGCGTCAGCAAGGCCAAGGCCAGGTTGACCCGCAGGCTCGGTCCGCAGTCGGTCGACACCGTCCCCGCGATGTCCCTGGAGGACCGATGAACAGCGCACTCCCCCCGGCCCGGGACCTGCCGCCCGGCCGGCAGGCCGAGATCCGCGCCGAGCTGGAGCGGGCCGTCGCGGGGGGCGGACGCCGCCGCCCGCGGTACGCGCCCCTGGTCACCGGGGTCGCGGTGGCGGCCGCGGTCGCGCTGGTCGCCGTCACGACGTGGCAGCGCCCCGGGAACCCGGGGGCCGCGTCCGGCACGACCGGGGTGACGACGGCCGGGCCGACGACGACGAGCACGCCCGCGAAGCTCCCCGGGGCCGACCCGGTGGTCACCGGTCTCCCGCCCGGCCGGGAGGCCGAGATCGGGGAGGGCTGCCGGGCCATCGCGGGCGTGGGCGGCACGCCGAGGCTCTACCAGTACCTGCGCGGCGCCCTCGGCGACTTCGCCCTGGTCTACACGGAGGACACGGCCCTCGACTGCACCGTCGGCGGCCCCTCGATGCCCTACAACTCGGGGATGGCGGCGGGGATCGACCTGCGGTTGGTGCGGGGGTCGCTGGAGCTCGACGTCAACAGCAGCCGGGCCGGGGGCGACGTGCCCGGCAACAGGGCCCAGTACCGCGGGGCGCCGGGCGTCGAGTACGTGGCGGGCCGCGTCTCGGCGGACGTCGCCTCGGTGACCTGGGAGCGCCGCGGCGAGACGGTGCCGGCGACCGTCGCCAACGGCACGTTCGTCGCCTACGTCGAGCACCCGAGCACCTGGGAGATCCCGGAGACGAGCACGATCGGCGCGGTCCGCGCCTACGACGCGGGGGGCAGGCTGCTGGCCGAGATCGGTCCGGGGGGGCGGTGCGCCGCGCAGCCCGCCGGCTGCGGGACCGTGACGCCCTGGCGGTGAGCCTCCTCCTACCGGGGCGCGTCCGGCGCCGACACGCCCCGGTAGGGCAGGGCCTGGCCGTAGACGACGTTCGTGGTGGTGCTGCCGAACGCCATCAGCTCGTCCACGACCCGCTCCAGGTGCGCCATCGACGTGGCGGCGACCTTGAGCACGTAGCAGTCGTCGCCCGTGGTGCGCAGGCACTCCAGCACCTCGCCGCGCTCGGCGAGCAGCGCGTGCAGCGGCTCGTGCCGGTTGCCGGGGTACTTCAGCCGCACCACGGCCAGCACGGCGTAGCCGACCTTCCCGAGGTCGACCTCGGCGCGGTAGCCGGTGACGACGCCGGCGGACTCCAGGCGGCGGAGGCGTTCGGTGGTCGCGGACGCGCCGAGGTTGACCCGGCGGCCCAGCTCGGTGAGCGCGACCCGGCCGTCGCGCTGGAGCTCGGCGAGGATCGCCCAGTCGGTCGGGTCGAGGTTCACGGTCATCCCGCGAAAGTACCGGGGTTCTCCCGGCGTCCGGCCCGAAGGACCGTGGACGATCCCTTCAGCCGACAGGGGTGCCGGGCCTAGCCTTGACCGGGTGCGGATCGGTGTGAACGTCCCGAACTTCGGCCCCGGAACCTCGCCGGAGGTGCTGCGGAGCTGGGCCCTGACGGTCGAGGGGCTGGGCTTCGACTCCCTCTTCCTGTCCGACCACGTGGTGATCACCCCGGACGTCGCCGAGCAGTACCCGGCGCCGTTCTACGAGCCGTTCACCGCGCTGGCGTGGCTGGCGGGGGTCACCTCGCGGCTGCGGCTGGGCACGAGCGTGGTCGTGCTGCCCTACCGGCACCCGCTGCTGGTGGCGCGGATGGCGGCCAACCTCGCGGACCTGTCCGGCGGGCGGTTCGCGCTGGGCGTCGGCGTCGGCTGGGCGCGGCAGGAGTACGCGGCGCTGGGCGTGCCGTTCGGGGCGCGCGGCCGGCTCACCGACGAGGGGCTGGCGGTGGTGCGGGAGCACGCGCCGGGGGTGCCCCTGTGGGTGGGCGGGCACTCCGACGCGGCGCTGCGGCGGGCCGTGCGGTTCGGCGACGCGTGGCACGGGCTGCGCATGACGCCCGCCGCGCACCGGGACGCGGTGGCGCGGCTGCGGGCGCTCGCCGAGGAGGAGGGGCGGCCCGCGCCCGCGCTCGCCCCGCGCGTCCTGCTGCGCCTCGCGCCCGAGCCGGCCGGGGAGGGCCGGCTGCTCGGCGAGGGCACGGTCGAGCAGGTCGTGGCCGACCTGGCGGCGCTGCGGGACGCCGGGGCGGAAGAGGTGGTGCTGGACCCGTTCGTCGGCGACCCCGCCGAGACGCGGCACCCGGAGGTCGCGTGGCAGGCGCTCGCGACCGTGCGGAAGGAGTTCGGATGAGCTTGCGGCGCGCGGTGGAGCTGGCCCGGGAGGCCCGTGCGGCGGGCGACCCGCCGTTCGGTTCCCTGCTGGTCGGCCCGGACGGCCGGGTGCTGGCCGAGGAGCGCAACACCAGCGTGACCGACGACGACATCACCGCGCACCCCGAGCTGAAGCTCGCCCGGTGGGCGGCGCGGGAGCTGGCGCCCGCGGTCGCGGCGGGCACGACGATGTTCACCAGCTGCGAGCCGTGCGGGATGTGCGCGGGCGCGATCGCGCGCTCCGGGCTGGGGCGCGTGGTGTTCGCGCTGTCCGGCGAGCAGCTGAACGCGCTCAAGCCGGGTGGTGGCTTCCCCGCCGTGCCGACGGAGGGACCGGACCTGTACGAGGAGGCGCGCGCGGCGGTCGAGGGCTACTACCGCTGACCGCCGGGGGCGTGGCCCGCCGGCTGCGGCAGGCGGGCCGGTGGGCCGTTCGGAGCACGCCGGCCGCGCAAATCCTTCGTGCGCGGATGGGGTTCACAGAACGTGCCCGGTTCGCTACCTTGGGATCTGGGAGCGCTCCCAGTCCGGTAGTCGTCAATCCTCAACGTGGAGGACACACATGACCTTCCGACGCGGTCTCCGCACTGTGCTCGGCGTCTTCACCTCGGTCCTGGCGGTCCTCGCCGCCACGGTCGTGGCCCTGATCGGCACCACCGGCGTGGCCAGTGCGCACGGGTCCGTGACCGACCCGCCCTCGCGCAACTACGGTTGTTACCAGCGTTGGGGCAGCGACCACCTGAACCCGAACATGGGCCAGACGGACCCGATGTGCGCCCAGGCCTGGAAGGCCGACCCCAACACGATGTGGAACTGGAACGGCCTGTACCGCAACGGCGTCGGCGGCAACCACCAGGGCGCCCTGGCGAACGGCCAGCTGTGCAGCGGCGGTCTCGCCGAGAGCGGCCGGTACCGGTCGCTGGACGCGGTGGGCGCGTGGAACACCACCACCAAGCCGCGCCAGTTCACGCTCACCATCACGGACCAGGCGAAGCACGGCGCGGACTACCTCCGCGTCTACATCACCCGCCAGGGCGTGAACACGGCCACCCAGCCGCTGCGCTGGAGCGACCTGGAGCTCGTGACGTCCACCGGTCGCTACGGCACCACCGGCCTCTACCAGGCCCAGGTCAACGCGGGCAGCCGCACCGGCCGGCACGTGGTGTTCACCATCTGGCAGGCGAGCCACATGGACCAGGCGTACTACCTGTG
The DNA here is from genome assembly GCF_052936295.1 of Saccharothrix sp. DSM 118769. NCBI lineage: Bacteria > Bacillati > Actinomycetota > Actinomycetes > Pseudonocardiales > Pseudonocardiaceae > Saccharothrix > Saccharothrix sp. DSM 118769. The sequence continues at coordinate 8,675,641 of NZ_CP193627.1, forward strand.
CAGTGACGTGAACTTCCAGTGAGTCCCCGCGCGGGTGCGGCGGTCCTCCCGGCCGCCGCACCCGCGCGCACCGCTCACCCCCCGACGGTGGCCCAGAACGCCTCGCCGTCGCCGGCCACCACCGCCGCGCTCCGCTCGTCGTGCGGCAGGAACACCGACTCGCCGCCGCGCAGCGCGACCGCCTCGCCGGCGCGGGTCACCACGACGGAACCGCCGGTGCACAGCAGGAGCTGCGGCCCCCGGCCGGGCAGCACGGCCCCCGCCCGCACGGCGTGCAGCCGGAACTCCGGGTCCGGCGTCCGGTACGTCCTCACCGGACCGTCGACCTCGCCGTCCAGCAGCCCCGCCGGTCCGGCGCGGTGGTCCACCAGCTCCAGCACCCCCGGCACGTCCACGGGTTTCGACGTGAGCCCGGCGCGCAGGACGTTGTCCGAGTTGGCCATCAGCTCCACGCCGACGCCGCGCAGGTGCGCGTGCAGCACCCCGGCCGGCACGTACGCGGCCTGGCCCGGTTCCAGCGTGACCGCGTCGAGCAGCAGGGCCGCGACCACGCCCGGGTCACCGGGGTGGACCCCGGCCAGGTCCGCGACGTGCCGGAGCGCGGGCACCCCCGCCGCCGCCCGCGCCACCTCGTCGACCACGTCCGCTCCCCCGTGCAGCGCCCGGCGCAGCGCTCCCGCCGTGTCGCCCGCGGCCAGCGCGTCGCGCACCGGGCCCAGCGCCGCGACGCCCAGGGCGTCGAGCAGCGCCACGGTCGCGGCGGGCTCGCGGAACCCGCACAGCGTCTCGAAGTCGGTGAGCGCCACCAGCACCTCGGGCTTGGCCCGGTCGTCGCGGTAGCCGCGCTCGGCGAACCCGGTCCTCGCCCGCTCGCGGTCCGGGTGCACCTGGAGCGACAGCGGCGCGTCCACGGCCAGCACCTTGAGCAGGAACGGCAGCCTCGGGCCGAACGCGGCCAGGCACTCCGGGCCGAGGAGCCCGGCCGGGTCGGCGGCGAGGTGGACGTCCAGCGGCACCCCGCAGTCCGCCAGGCGCGACGGGTCGTCGGGGTGCGCGCCGACCCACAGCTCGGCCTGCGGCACCGGGCTCGGCGACGGCTCGCCCCGCATCCCGGCCAGCGCGGTCCGCGAACCCCAGTGGTACTCCCGCACGACGGCGTCCAGCCTGCGCACAGCGCTCCCCCGCACGGTCAGATCACCACCGGCAGCGACGGGACCCGCCCGTCCACGCCACTCGCGCCGGCCGGGCCGGCCGCCCGGACCGCGTCGACGGCGCCCACCGCGCCCACCGCGCCCACCGCGTCGACCGCGTCGACCGCGAGCAGCGCGGCGGCCCCGATCAGGCCCGAGTCCACGCCGAGCGTCGCCGGGCGCACCTCGACCCGGCGCATGAAGTCCAGTCCCGAGTAGGCGGCCAGCGGTTCGACCACGGCGGGTCCCAGCAGGTCCCACGCCTGCGCCACGCCGCCGCCGATCACCACCCGGTCGATCTCGCACAGCGCCGAGGCCACCGTGACGACGCGGGCGACCGCCTCCCCGGAGCGCCGGAACGCGGCCCGCGCCGCGGGGTCGCCCGCCCGGGCCGACGCGGCGAGCGCGATGCCGTCGGCCGTGCCGCCGAGCGGTCGCCAGCCCTGCTCCAGCGCCCAGCGCACCATCGACGGCCCGCTGGCGACGGCCTCCGAGCAGCCCCGCGCGCCGCACCCGCACGGCGGGCCCGCGGGGTCGACCACGAAGTGGCCGACGTGCCCGGCGTTGCCCGTGGTGCCGAAGTGGGGTCGGCCGTCGAAGACGAACCCGCCGCCGATGCCCGTGGAGACGACCATGCCGAGCAGGCACGAGCTGCCGCGCCCGGTGCCGTGGCGGTGCTCGGCGAGGGCCATGCACAGCGCGTCGCCGCCGAGCCGGACCGGCAGGCCGGGGACGAGCGCGGCGACGCGGGCGGTGATCGGGAAGTCGCGCCAGCCCGGGATGTTGACCGGGCTGATGGTGCCCGTGCGCAGGTCCATCGGCGCGGCGGAGGCGATGCCCGCGCCCAGGACCTCCCGTCCGAGGGCGGCGGCGTGGTCGAGCACCTCGGTCGCGACCCCCGCGAGGCCGCGCCAGACGGTGTCCGCGTCCCCGGCGGGGGTCGGCGCGGCGCGGCGGGCGAGCACGGCGCCGTCCGCCCCGACCAGGGCCGCCGCGAGCTTCGTGCCGCCGATGTCGAGGGCGAGCGCGACCGGCTCGCGTGCGTGGCGCATGGAACTTAGTTAAGCGGTTAAGCAAAGTTACGTCAAGAGGGCCGACCGAGGCGGTTCCCGAGGTCATCAGCGCCGGTGACGGCCTGCTGAAGCGGTTGCGCGACGCCCTCGGCGGCGGTGCGCCCAGGACGGTGAACCCGGGACGGTGAGCCCGAGGCTGCGCACCCCCGGTGGCGGGACCACCCGGTCACCGCCTCACCCCGGCACGCGCACCTCGACGCGGGCGCCGCCCCGCTGGAGGCTGTCCCACGCCGCCAGCAGCGCGGCCAGCGTGCCCAGGTTCGCCCGACCGGACAGCGCCGACGCCCGGCCCTCGTGGACGGCGTCGGCGAAGTCCCGCACCACGGCCACCCGGTCGCCCACGCCCGCCTTCGACGGCAGCGCCTCCACCGGCACGGTCTCCGGCGGCAGGCCGGCCCGGTGCACCGTCACGCGGGACAGGTTGACCCGGCTCTCGCCCGACCACTCCACGGTGCCGCCGTCGCCCTCGACCACCCACTCGCCGGACCACGGGGTCGTCGTCGCCTGGCTGCTGGTCGACGCGCTGTACTCGACCAGCGCGCCGCCGGCCAGCTCCAGGGTCGCCGAGAACGACGACAGCAGCACGTCCGGGTCCTGGCCCCGCCGCCAGCGGTGGGCGGTGACGGCGGCGACCTCGCCCAGCAGGTACCTGACCAGGTCGAAGTGGTGGGCGGCGACCTGGTGCAGGACCGAGGTGTCCGGTGACGGCCCGAGCGCCTGGAAGCGGTGGTCCCGCCGGAAGGACACGCGGGCGTTGCGGACCTGCCCGACGTGCCGCAACGCCTCCTCCGCGACCGCGGCGGCCGGGAAGAAGCGGTGGTTCTGGGACACCAGCAGCACCAGGCCGCGCGATTCGGCCAGCTCGACCAGCGACACCGCCTCGGCCAGGTCCAGCGCGAGCGGCTTCTCCAGCAGCACGTGCCGGCCCGCCTCCAGGGCGGCCCGCGCCACCGGGGCGTGCGCGCCCAGGGAGGTGGTGACCAGGACCGCGTCGAAGTCGGCCGACCAGTCGACGGCGGCCGACGCCGGCGTGCCGGTCAGCGCGGTGAACTCCGCGCGCCGCAGCGGGTCGGTGTCCACGAAGCCGACCGCGGCCAGCTCCGGCGCCTCGGGCAGCACGCGCACGGCCCAGTCGGTGCCCCACGCGCCCAGTCCGACCTGGACGGTCCTGATCACCACCGCGCCGTCACCACCGCGCCGTCACAGGTGGCGCTCGATCTCGGCCAGCTCGTCGGCGTCGAAGTCCAGCCGGGCGGTGGCCGCCACGTTGTCCTCCAGCTGCCGCACGCTCGACGCGCCCACGAGGGCGGACGTGACGTTGCGCAGCACCCAGGCGATGGCGAGCTGCGCCAGCGTCTGGCCGCGCCCCTTCGCGATCCCGTCCAGCGCCCGCACCTTCGCCAGCGTGGCCTCGTCGAGCCGGTCGGCGCTGAGGAACGGCGACGGGCCCGCCGCGCGCGAGCCGGACGGGATGCCGTCGAGGTAGCGGTCGGTCAGCACGCCCTGGGCCAGCGGCGAGAACGCGACGCTGCCCGCGCCGACCTCGTCCAGCACGTCCAGCAGGCCGTCCTCGACCCACCGGTTGAGCATCGAGTACGACGGCTGGTGGACCAGCAGCGGCGTGCCCAGGCGCCGCAGCACGGCCGCGGCCTCCCGGGTCTGCTCGGCCGAGTAGTTGGAGACGCCGACGTAGAGCGCCTTGCCGGAGCGGACGACGTGGTCGAGCGCGCCCATCGTCTCCTCGATCGGCGTGTCCGGGTCCGGCCGGTGGTGGTAGAAGACGTCGACGTGGTCGAGGCCGAGCCGGCCCAGCGACCGGTCCAGCGAGGACACCAGGTGCTTGCGGGAGCCCCACTCGCCGTACGGGCCGTCCCACATCAGGTAGCCGGCCTTGGTGGAGACGACGATCTCGTCCCGGTGGGCGGCGAGGTCCTGCGCGAAGACCCGGCCGAAGTTCTCCTCGGCGCTGCCGGGCGGCGGGCCGTAGTTGTTGGCCAGGTCGAAGTGGGTCACGCCCAGGTCGAACGCGCGGCGCAGGATGGCCCGCTGGCCGTCCAGCGACCGGTCGTGGCCGAAGTTGTGCCACAGGCCCAGGGACACGGCGGGCAGCTTCAGCCCGCTGCGGCCGGACCGGCGGTAGGGCATGGACTCGTAGCGCTCGGCGGCGGGCTGGTGGGTCATGGTCTCCCTCTAGAGCGGTGCGGCGGTGCTGGAGCGCGGGACGAGCGTCGCGGTGGGCGACCAGCGCTCGGCGACGTCGCCGCCGCCGACCAGCTCCAGCACCGACTCCGCGACGGTCACGCCGAACTGGTGCACGTCCACGCTCATCGTGGTGAGCGCGGGCGAGGCGAGGCGGCACAGCGACGAGTCGTCCCAGGCGACGAGGCTGAGCCGGTCGGGCACGGCGAAGCCCAGCTCCTTGGCGACGCCGAGGCCGGCCACGGCCATCACGTCGTTGTCGTAGAGGATCGCGGTGGGCGGTTCGGCGGCGCCCAGCAGCGCCGCGGTGAGCTTGGCCCCGGACTCCTCGGAGTAGTCGCCCTCCAGCACGACGGGCTCGACGCCCGCCGCCGCGCAGCCCTCCAGCAGCGCGGCCGTGCGCGCCCTGGTGTGCAACAAGGTCCGCGGGCCGGTGACCCGCGCGATGCGCCGGTGGCCCAGCTCCAGCAGGTGCGCGAGGACCTCGCGGACCGGCCCGGCGTCGTCCGAGCGGACGGCGGGCACGGCCAGCTCGTCCGGTTCGCCGACGAACAGCGCGGGCAGGCCCATCTCCCGCAGCACGGCCGGGCGGTGGTCGTCGACGGTGCGGTTCACGACCACCACCGCGTCGACCACGCCGCCCGCCGCCCACCGGCGGTAGGCGGCGATCTCGGCGTCCTCGGTGGCCACGACGTGCAGCAGGACGGAGCGGTCGTCCTCCGCCAGGCGTTCCTCGATGCCCGCGATGAACTCCATGAAGAACGGCTCCGCGCCCAGCAGCCGCGCGGGCCGGGCCAGGACCAGGCCGACCGACCCGGTGCTCGCCTGGCCGGGGCCCGCCGGGTCGCCGGGGGCGGAGCCGGCGGTCACGTCCGCACCGCGCCCAGGTCGTTGGCGCAGCGCAGCACCAGCGGACCGGTGAGCGCGGCCGGGTCCTCCAGCTCGGCGGAGGTGCGCACCAGGAACGAGTGCGACTCGCCGGCGGCCAGCGGGACCAGGGCGTCGTCCACGACGGCGTCCTCGGCGACCCGGTCGGGCAGCAGCGCGACGTCGCGGGCGAACGAGGAGGCGGCGACGTCCACCCGGTAGCCGCCGTCGACCCTGGTGACCTCGGCGGTCAGCGGGGCGGGGTCGTAGGCCAGTTCCAGGTCCTCCCGGAACACGTGCGCGGCGCGCGCGTCGGCCGTGCTCACGACCAGCACCTCTCCCTTCGGGTCGGCGGGTGTCACGAGGTCCTCCGCCAGCTCCAGCGTCGCCACCGACCGCGCCGGCACGTCGAGCGGAATCGTAGCCGTCGCCAGGGCCTCCCCCGCGAACGTCTGCCGCGTGACCGCCACCTCACCGGTCCAGACCGCGTCGGTGTCGTTGACGGCGACCAGCGCGTCCCGGCCGGCGCGCGGCTGCACGGTGAGCAGGCGCGGCGCGAAGGCGTGCTTCAGCGCGTAGTAGAGCGGCTTGGGGCGCTCGTCGCCGTCCACCGCGGCCCACGACGTGACCGGCCAGCAGTCGTTGAGCTGCCACACGACCGCGCCGGCCGTGCGCGGCCAGTGCGAGCGGAAGTGCTCGACGCCGAACGCGACCGCGCGCGCCTGGTTGAGCTGGGTCGCCCAGTGCCAGTCCTCGAAGGACCCGGGCGCGGGCAGGTGCGGCGCGAGGCCGCGGTCCAGCTTGCCGTTGCCGTCCTCGGCCTTCTGGTGCAGCAGGAACGCGGGCGAGGTCGGCGTCGTCGGCTCGTCGTGCACCCACCTGGTCAGGGTCGCCCAGGTGGGCGGGCCCTGGAAGCCGAACTCCGAGCAGAACCGGGGCGTGTGGTCGCGGTAGTGGGTGTAGTCGACGCGGTTCCACACCTCCCACTCGTGCCGGGTGCCGTGGGTGTCCTCGTTGGGGTGCAGGTCGCCGGGGCTGTACGGGCTGCCCGGCGAGTACGGCCGGGTCGGGTCCAGCTCGGCGACGATCGCGGGCAGCAGCTCCTGGTAGAACCCCAGGCCCCAGGTGCGGCCCTGGAGCTGCTCCTGCCAGCCCCAGTCCCGGTAGCCCCACAGGTTCTCGTTGTTGCCGTTCCACAGCGCGAGGGAGGCGTGCGAGGTGAGCCGGGCGACGTTCTCGCGGGCCTCGGCCTCGACCTCCTCCCACATCGGGGACTCCTCGGCGTAGGCGGCGCAGGCGAACGGGAAGTCCTGCCAGACCAGCACGCCGCGCTCGTCGCAGACGTCGTAGAAGTCCTCGGTCTCGTAGATGCCGCCGCCCCAGACGCGGAGCAGGTTCATGTTCGCCGTCACGGCCTGGTCGACGCGGCGGGCCAGGCGGTCGCGGGTGATGCGGGTGAGGAAGTGGTCGTCGGGGATCCAGTTGGCGCCCTTGGCGAACACGCGCGTGCCGTTCACGACGAAGGTGAACGGGGTGCCGACCTCGTCGGGCTCGGTGTCCACGGTGACCGTGCGGAAGCCCACGCGGCGGTGGTGCGCGTCGACCTCGGCGCCGTCCGCTTCGAGGGTGACGCGCAGGTCGTAGAGGGGGTGGTCGCCGTAGCCGACCGGCCACCAGAGGTCGACGCCCGGCACCTCGACGGTCACCGAGGCGGTGTCGCCGGTCACCGCGACCCGCCGCTCCGCGCCGCCGACGGAGACGACGACGGCGAGGTCGGCGTCCCGCGCGCGGTCGACGGCGACGTGCACCTCGACCCGGCCCGTGCCGTCGGCGTCCACCGCGACCAGCGGGCGGACCTCGCGGAAGCGCGCGTCGGACCAGCGCTCCAGCCGCACCGGCTTCCAGATGCCCGCGGTCTGGAGGTCGGGGCCCCAGTCCCAGCCGAACGAGCAGGCCATCTTGCGCACCGCGTTGAACGGGTGGCCGTAGGCGCGGTCGCGCGCGCCCAGCGCCTTCTCCTGCTCCTCCGCGTGGGTGAGGGCGGAGCGGAAGGTGACGACCAGCTCGTTGGCGCCGTCGCGCAGGGCGTCGCGCACGTCGAACCGGTACGAGCGGTGCATGTTCGCGGTGCTGCCGAGGACGTGGCCGTTCAGCTCGACGGTCGCCACGGTGTCCAGGCCGTCGAACGCCAGCTCGACCTGCTCGCCGTCCCGCGCCGCGCCGGCCTCGAACGTCGTGGCGTAGCGCCAGTCGGCGCGGTGCATCCAGGCCAGCTCGGCCTCGTTGGTGTCGAGGTAGGGCTCCGGGATGAGGCCCGCCGCGAGCAGGTCGAGGTGCGTGCTGCCGGGGACGGCGGCCGGGACCTCCCGGTCCGCGACGCCGTCCGGGACCGGCCCGCCCACCGCGCGCAGGCGCCACCCGTCGTGCAAGGTCGTGCGGATCATCGTTCCTCTTTTCCCGGCGCTTCCCGGCGCGGCGGTGGGTTTCCGCCTTGTGAACATCAAGGTATGGCGATTCTTACGCCAGCAACTAAAGTAAGTCAACGAGCTTCATCGTCGACGAGGGAGGCCACGAGTGGCGGACGTGACGCACCTGCGGGCGGCGGGGGTGAGCGTGGTCCTCGACTTCTCCGGGGGCACCCTCCCCCGCGTCCGCCACTGGGGCGCGGACCTGGGCGAGCTGACCGACGCCGAGCTGGGCGCGGTGGTGCTGGCGCAGGCGCCGCACCCCATCGGGTTCTCCGTGGACGGGGCGGTCGACGTGGCCGTGCTGCCCGAGCAGTCGGCCGGCTGGCTCGGCACGCCCGGCGTCACCGGCAACCGCGACGGCCGCGACTTCTCCACCGCGTTCCGCGTCGTGTCCGTGGACGGGCCGCTGGTGCGCGCCGTCGACGAGGCGGCCGGGCTCGGGCTGGAGCTGGTCGTCGAGCTGCTGCCGTCCGGCCTGCTGCGGCAGCGGGCGTCGCTGACCAACACCGGCTCCGGGCCGTTCGCGGTGGACGCGGTCTCGCTGACCCTGCCGGTGCCCGCCGAGGCCGTGGAGCTGCTGGACTTCACCGGTCGCTGGACGCGCGAGCGCAGCCCGCAGCGCACCCGCTTCACGCAGGGCCTGCGCGTGCGCGAGAACCGCACCGGCCGCACCGGCTACGACTCGGCGTACCTGCTCGCGGCGGGCGTCGAGGGCTTCGGCAACCGCACCGGCGAGGTCTGGGCCGTGCACACGGCCTGGTCCGGCAACCACCGCACGTTCGCCGAGCGCACGTACCACTCGGTGTCGCTGCTGGGCTCGGGCGAGCTGCTGCTGTCCGGCGAGGTCGTGCTGGCGCCCGGCGAGACCTACACCTCGCCGTGGCAGTACGCGTCGTGGGGCGTGGGCCTGGACGAGGTGTCCGCCCGGTTCCACCGGCACCTGCGGTCGCGCCCGACGCACCCGGTGTCGCCGCGCCCCGTCGTGGTCAACACGTGGGAGGCCGTGTACTTCGACCACGACCTCGCGCGGCTCACGGCGCTGGCGGACGCGGCGGCGGCGATCGGCGCGGAGCGGTTCGTGCTCGACGACGGCTGGTTCGGCTCGCGCCGCGACGACAAGCGCGGCCTGGGCGACTGGTACGTGTCCGACGAGGTGTGGCCGGAGGGGCTGACGCCGCTGACCGACCACGTGACCGGCCTGGGGATGCAGTTCGGCATCTGGGTCGAGCCGGAGATGGTCAACCCCGACTCCGACCTGGCGCGGGCGCACCCCGACTGGCTCATGGCGGCGGGCGACCGGCTGCCGGGCGCGGCGCGGTCGCAGCAGGTGCTCGACCTGGCCCAGCCGGGCGCGTACGCGTACGTCCTGGAGCGGTTGGACGACCTGCTGTCCACCTACCCGGTGTCGTACCTGAAGTGGGACCACAACCGGGACCTGGTCGACGCGGGCCACCGCCCCACCGGCCGCGCGGGCGTGCACGGGCAGACGCTCGCCGTCTACCGGCTGCTCGACGAGCTGCGCTCCCGCCACCCCGGCGTGGAGGTCGAGTCGTGCTCGTCCGGCGGCGCGCGGGTGGACCTGGAGGTCCTGGAGCGCACCGACCGGGTGTGGGTGTCGGACTGCATCGACGCCCTGGAGCGGCAGTCGGCGCAGCGCTGGACGAACGCGCTGATCCCGCTGGAGCTGATGGGCACGCACGTGGGCGCGGCGTCGTCCCACACCACGCACCGGCGGCACCCGCTGGACTTCCGGGCGGGCACGGCCCTGTTCGGCCACTTCGGCGTCGAGTGGGACCTGACCGCGGCCACCCCGGACGAGCGGGCCCGCCTGGCGGAGTGGGTGGCGCTCCACAAGTCGCTGCGCGGCCTGCTGCACACGGGCACCTCGGTGCACGGCGACCACCCCGACCCGGCGTTCGACGTGCACGGCGTGGTGGCCGAGGACGGCTCGGACGCCGTGTTCGCGATCGTGTCGGTGGCGACGTCCGCCTCGTACCCGCCGGGCCCGGTCCGCCTGCCGGGCCTGTCCCCCGACCGCCGCTACCGCGTGCGGCCCCTCGCGCCGGGCGACGTGCCGGACGGGAACGCGGACGACTGGGGCGTGCGGCTGCCGTGGTGGACCCCGGAGGGGGTCGTGCTGCCGGGCCGGGTGCTCGGGTCGGCGGGCGTGCAGGCCCCGGTGCAGTACCCGGAGCGGCTGGTGCTGCTGCGGGCGACGGCGGTGTGACTCACGCCCCCAGCGCCACCACGACGGCGGCCGGTGCGGTGCCGTCGTGGTGGGCCCGCAGCACGCCGCCGGCGGCGTCCCAGCCGAAGTCCCACGACGGCGCCGACAGCGGGAACACCGGGGTCACCTCCGCGGACCGCCCGCGCAGGTGCGGCACGGGGAGGGCGACGTCGGGCGGCGCGTCCGGCAGGCGCCACAGGGCCAGGTGCGTCGCCGCGCCCCGCAGGCCCGCCGCCACCCACGGGCCGGGGCGGGAGGTCAGGCCCAGCGGCCAGAACGGGGTGGAGCGGGCGATCTCCGGCCTCAGCGCCTTGTGCGCCGCCACGGCCTCGCGGACCAGGGCCCGCCGGTCCTCGTCCATCAGGTCCACCCGGCCGGCCAGGTAGAGGCGGCCCAGCACGCCCGTCGCCAGGGTGAACACCGCCTCGTCCGGCGTCATGCCCGGCTGCGCGTACGCCCAGTTCCCGCACTGCTCGGGCAGCACGGACGCGGGCGCGGCGGCGGCGATCCTGGGGTACAGCAACGGGTTCTGCTGGTCCGACGTGGACTGGAGGTGCAGCCTGGACAGCAGCGCGTAGTCCATCCGCATCGCGCCGGACGCGCAGTTCTCCAGCAGCAGCCCGGGGTGGCGGGCCAGCACGGAGTCCAGCCACGCCAGGTGGGCGCGGTTGTGGCCGAGCAGGCCGTCGCCGGGGGCCAGGCCGCCCACGTCGGTGCCCGCGCCCGGCATGATGTTGTAGTCCAGCTTCAGGTAGCCGACGCCGAGGTCGCCGACGAGCCGGTCGACCACCTCGTCCAGGTGCGCGACCGCGGCCGGGTGGCGCAGGTCCAGGTGGAACCGGCCGTGCTCGCCGACGCGCGCGCCGTGCCGCTGGAAGAACGCGTCGTCGGGCAGGGTCCGGGCGAGCGACGAGCGGGTGCCGACGACCTCGGGCTCCAGCCACAGGCCGGGCACCATGCCGCGCGACCGGATGTGCTCGGTGACCTCGCCGAGGCCGCCGGGGAAGCGGGTGCGGGACGGCCGCCACTCGCCGACGCTGTCCCACCAGCCGCCGTCCTCGTCGTACCAGCCGGCGTCCACGCAGAAGCAGTCCGCGCCGACGTCGGCCGCCGCGTCGACCAGCGGCAGCAGCTTGTCCGTCGTCGGGTCGCCCATCAGCGTGTTCATGTAGTCGTTGAAGACCACCGGGAGGTGCGGGGCGCGCCGGTCGCGCCGCGTCGCCCGCCGCTGCCGGGTCAGGGCCGCGAACGCCTCGTCGACCCCGCCGGCGGCGACGGCCACCGACACGGGCACGGTGGTGAAGCCCTCGTCGGCCGTCACGACCCGCGCCCACTGGTGCTCGCCGTCCGCCGGGCCGAGCAGCGCCAGGTAGGCCCCGTCGACGGTCTCGCCGACCTCCCAGTGCCACGCGCCGTTGTGCTCGACCTGCCACGCCAGCGCCCAGCTGTCGTCGCGGGCCACGAGCGCGCCGGACGGCAGGTGCTCGCCGGTGGACCACGAGCTGCGCGAGGTCAGCGCGAACCGGCTGCGCGAGGCGTGGTGGTGCGCGGCCGGGTCCATCGCGACCAGGCCGGCCTCGCGCAGCGGCGTGCGGTGCCAGCGGGACTCGGCGACCCAGTCCGAGTCGCCGTGCACCAGGTCCACGTCGTCCACCGCGCGGCCGGAGTCGACCAGGAACGCCCCGGTGGACAGCGACGTCACGGCCTGGAGGTGCACCGGGTCGCCGGTGGCCGCCACCTCGGTCCACGTCCGCACGGCGGGCACGCCGGCCACGCCCCGGAACACCGACGTGACGACGAGGCCGGTCACCTCGTCGTGCTGCACGACGCGCAGCTCGTCCGCCGACGCCCGGTGCTCCCGGTAGCGCAGCCGCGCGCCGATCGTGGTGTCGGCGTAGCGGTGGCTGCCGGGGAACCGGCCGTGCCCGAGCGCCTGCACCTCGACCAGCGGCACGCCGACGCCGTCCACCGGGCCGTCGGGGCGCAGCGACAGCAGGCTCACGGGTCCGTCGCCGGTGCGCAGCACGAGCCGCACCGCGCCGGTCGACCAGGTCAGCGTCACGGGGTCGCCTCCTCCCACCGGCGGGTGCCGTGGTCGTACGCGGCGGCGGCGCCGGCCCGTTCGACCTCGGCCGGGTCGATGTCGAGCACGCGACCGCGCGCGTCGGGGTTCGGCGCGGCGGACGCCAGGATCTTCGTGTACGGGTGCTGCGGGTTCAGGATCACCTCGTCGGCGGGCCCGCGCTCGACGACCCGGCCCTTGTAGAGCACCAGGATGTCGTCGGAGAAGTGCCGGGCGGTGGCGAGGTCGTGCGTGATGTAGAGGACGGCGAGGTCCTCCTCCCGCTGCAACCGGGCCATCAGGTTGAGCACGCCGAGCCGGATCGACACGTCCAGCATGGACACCGGCTCGTCGGCCACCACGACCTTCGCGCCGGGCGCGAGGGCGCGGGCGATGGCGACGCGCTGCCGCTGGCCGCCGGACAGCTCGTGCGGGCGGCGGTCGGCGATGTCGCGGCCGGGCAGGGACACCCGGTCGAGCAGCCGGACCACCTCGTCCCGGCCGTGCGGCCGGCCGTGCAGCCTGAGCGGTCGTTCGAGGTGGTGGGCGATGGTGTGGAACGGGTTGAGCGAGGCGAACGGGTCCTGGAACACCATCTGCACGTGGTCGCGGTAGCGCCGGTCGGGCACCCGCCGCCCGGCCTCGTCGGTGACCGCGATGTCGCCGCCGGTGGGCTTCTCCAGCCGGGCGATCATCCGGGCGATGGTGGACTTGCCGGAGCCGGACTCGCCGACCAGCGCCACCGTGCGGCCCGGGGTGAGGGTGAACGACACGCGGTCCACCGCGCGCAGCTTCACCCGCTTGAGGCCGACCCGGACGTGGAAGTCCTTGACCAGCCCCTTCGCCTCCAACGCGGTCATCGGACGCCTCCGGGTGCCGTGGGTTCGCCGGACCGCACGAACGCGCCGCGCTCGCCGGTCAGGCTGGGGAACGAGTCGAGCAGTTGCCGCGTGTACGGGTGGGACGGGTTCTCGTGCACCTCCCGCGCGGTGGCGTACTCGACCACCTCGCCGTCCTTCATCACGGCGATGCGGTCGGCCAGCTCCAGCAGCAGCGGCAGGTCGTGCGTGATGAACAGGACGGCGAAGCCGATCTCGTCGCGCAGCCGCAGGATCTCGCGCAGGATGCCGCGCTGCACGACCACGTCGAGGGCGGTGGTCGGCTCGTCCATGATCATGACCTGCGGGTCGAGCAGCAGCGCCATGGCGATCATGACGCGCTGCCGCATCCCGCCGGACAGCTCGTGCGGGTAGGACGTCAGCCGCCGCACGTCGACGCCGACGAGCTCCAGCACCTCCTCGCACCGGGCCCGGCGCTGCTCCCGGGTCATCCCCGGGCGGTGCGTGGTGAGCACGTCCTCCAGCTGCGCCCGCACGGTGATGACCGGGTTGAGGGCGTTCATCGCGCCCTGGAAGACCATGGACAGCTTCGACCAGCGGAACGCCCGCAGCTCGCCCGGTGCGAGCGCGAGGACGTCCACGTCACCGCCGTCGCGGTCGTGGAACGTGACCGAGCCGGTGCTCACCTCGGCGGGCGGCCGGTGCAGCCGGTTGACCGCGTAGGCGAGCGTGGTCTTGCCGCAGCCGGACTCGCCCGCGAGGCCGAGGATCTCGCCGCGGCGCAGCGTGAGCGACACGCGCTCGACCGCGTGCACGGGCCGGTCGACCCGGTAGACGACCGACAGGTCGCGCACGGTCAGCACCACGTCGTCGTCCGGGCGCGCCACGGGCTCGGGCGCGCGGACGACGTCGGCCGCCCGGCGGCGGGGGATGTCGCGCAGCTTCGGGTTGATGATCTCGTCGATGCTGAAGTTGACCAGCGACAGGCCGCAGCCGAACAGGGCGATGATCAGGCCCGGCGGCACGAACCACCACCACGCCTCGCGCTGGAGGGCGAACCCGTTCTGCGCGTAGTAGAGCATCGTGCCGAGCGTGGACGAGTTGGACGCGCCCAGGCCGAGGAACGACAGGCCGGCCTCGCTGAGGATCGCGTAGATGACCGAGAACACGAACTGCGAGGCCAGCAGCGGCAGCAGGTTCGGCAGGATCTCGACGGTGATCACGCGCCACGGCTTCTCGCCCGCCACCCGTGCCGCGGCCACGTAGTCGCGGTTGCGCAGCGACAGGGTCTGGGCGCGCAGCACGCGGGCGGACGCGGCCCAGCCGGTGATGGCGAGCACCACCGCGATCGTCCACGACCCGCGCTGGTCGGCGGGCACGAACGCGGAGATCACGATCACCAGCGGCAGGCCGGGGATGACCAGCATGACGTTGGAGAACAGCGAGAACGCCTCGTCGACGTACCCGCCGACGTAGCTGCCGACGATGCCGAACAGGGCGGACAGGAACGTCGCCATCACGCCGACCAGCAGGCCCAGGTACAGCGAGCCGCGGGTGGCGTGGGCGATCTGGGCGAGGACGTCCTGGCCGGTCAGCGTGGTGCCCAGCCAGAACTCGCCGCCCGGCGGGGTGAGCCCGGTGTCGCGGATGGCGTTCGGGTCGCCCACCAGCAGCGGCCCGACCAGGCCGAGGAGGGTGATGGCGGCGATGAGCCCGAGGCCGACGGCCAGCTTCGGCGACCAGCGCGGCAGCATCGAGCGCCAGCCCGACCGGCCGCGCGGCGGTGCGACGGTCACGGGACTGAGGTTGGTCACGGTGTCCGCTCTCCTTCTCAGCCGCTGACGCGGGTGCGCGGGTCGATGACGGCGTAGAGCAGGTCGACCACGAGGTTCGCGCCGAGCACGGCGACCGTGATCACCAGGAAGATGCCCTGCATGAGGGCGTAGTCGTTGTTCTGCACGGCCTGGAGCAGCTTCGAGCCGATGCCGGGGTAGGAGAACACCTGCTCGGTGATCACGGAGCCGGACACCACGAACCCGAGCGAGATCGCGAAGCCCGCCACGGACGGCAGCACCGCGTTGCGCGCCGCGTACTTGATCATGATGCGGGAGTCGCGCAGGCCCTTGGCCCTGGCGGTCAGCACGTAGTCCTCCGCCGTGGCGGAGACCATCATGTTGCGCATCCCCAGCAGCCAGCCGCCCACCGAGGAGAGGACGATGGTCAGCGCGGGCAGCGTGCCGTGGTAGATCGCGGAGCCGATGAAGTCGGCGTCCCAGCCCGGCGACAGGACGACGTCGTAGCCGCCGAGCAGCGGGAACCAGCCCAGCGCCGAGGCCAGCACGGCGACCAGGATCAGCGCCAGCCAGAAGTACGGCACGGCGGCGAGCACGGTGGTGGCGGGCACCAGGCTGTCCAGCCAGGTGCCGCGCCGCCAGCCGACGAACGTGCCCAGGGCGATGCCGAAGACGAACGACAGGAACGTCGCGATGCCGACGAGCACGAGCGTCCAGGGCAGTGCTCCCGCGATGATCTCGGACACCGGCGTCGGGAAGGCCGACACCGAGATGCCCAGGTCGCCGCGGAACATGTTGCCCAGGTACGAGAAGTACTGGGCGACGAGCGGCTCACCGCTGTTCGTGCCGAGCAGCAGCTCGTACGCCCGGCGGGCCGACGGGTCCACGGTTCCGCCCCGTTGCGCGAGCTTCGCCATGAGGATGTCCACCGGGTTGCCCGGCATGAGCCTCGGGATGAAGAAGTTCAGCGTCAGCGCCGCCCAGAGGGCGACCAGGTAGAACGCGAACTTCCGTGCGTAGTACCTCATCGGTCCGCCTGTCCCCTAGTGCGCGGTCACCGACCGGCGGGCTTGAGCTTGAGGAAGATCTCCGAGTGCTCCGGGCGCGCCCAGACGGCCGGGAACGAGTACAGGTCGTCCCGGGTGGGCCAGCCGGTGAACTTCTTCGCGTTGAACTCGCTGGTCGTGCCGCCGGTCAGCACCGGGATGTACGGGATGGCCGCCTCGATCTCGGTCTGGATGGTGTCGAAGTGCGGCTGGCGGGCCGCCGCGTCCTTCGGGTCGATGCCCTTGAGCGCGGTCAGCGCGGCGTCGACGGCCGGGTTGGCGAAGCGCGAGAAGTTCGGGTTCGCGACCTCGCCGACCTCGGCCGTCGTGGCGGTGCTGAAGAAGTAGGACGCGTTGTAGTACGGGTCGGGGGCCGGGCCCTGGTGCAGGGCGTCGATCAGCAGCTCGAACTGGCCGCGACCGCGCGCGTCGGACCACTCGTTCCAGGACACCTGCTGGGCGGTGATCTTGATGCCGACCTGCTGGAGCTGCTGGGTCATCGTGTCGACGGCGGTGATGTAGTCGGTCCAGCCGGCGACGACCTTCAGCGTCATGGCCAGCGGCTCGCCGTCCTTGGCGAAGATCCCGTCCGCGCCCTTGGCGTAGCCCGCGCCCTCCAGCAGCGAGGTGGCCTTGGCCGCGTCCGGCTGCATGGGGGCGGTCTTCTCCCGGAGCTTGGCGGAGACGACGTCCTTGTCCCGCTCGACCAGCGCGGCACCGGGCGAGATCTCGCTGGAGGTGTTCTCGAAGGCGAGCTGGTTGACCTGGGTGCGGTTGATGGCGTAGTAGATCGCCTTGCGCACGGCCACGTCGGTCTGCGGGCCCTGGCAGCCCAGCGCGGCGTTCGAGCAGGTGAACAGGGCCGTCTGGTTCATCGGGACGGTGATGGCCTTGTACCCGGGGTAGTTCTTCTCGACGTTGGCGATGTCCGGCACGGGGCCGGTCTGCCAGTCGATCTGGCCCTGCCGCAGGGCGGCCTCGCCGGACTGGTTGCCGGACAGCGCGAGGTAGCGGACCTTCTTCAGCGCCGGCTCGCCCTCGTAGTAGGAGGGGTTGGCCTTGAGCGTGAACGCCTGGGCCTTGAAGTCCTCCAGCTGGAACGGGCCGGTGCCGACGGGCTCCTTCACCACGTCGGTCGCGGGCGTCGCGAGGTCCTTCCACCTGTGCTCGGGGACCATCCAGATGCGGCCCAGGACCTGCGGGCCCTCCAGGAACGACGGCTCGTCGAACGTGATCGTGACGTTCGCGTCGTCGACCGCGGTGGCGGTGCCCTTGTAGCCGGTGCCGTTCATGGCGGCGTTCTTCTTGACCATGTCGAGGGTGAAGACGACGTCGGCGGCGGTGAACTTCTCGCCGTCGGTCCACTTCGCGTCGTCGCGCAGCACGACGTCGAGCTTCGTGCCGTCCTCGTTCCAGGTGAAGCTCTTGCCCAGGCGCGGGCGCGGTTCGACGTCGCGGATGTTGTTGAAGAAGAACAGCGGCTCGAAGATCGTGCCCGGGCCTTCGAGCATGGTGGGCGAGAACGGGTTGAAGTTGACCTGCCAGTCACCGGACTGCCCGGTGTAGACGACCAGCGTGTCCTTGTCCGCGTCGTTCGCCGCGTCCGACCCGCCGCAGGCGGTCGCCAGGAGGGCGACCGCGGCCAGTCCGGCCGCCGCCGCACGCGCTCGGGAGGGGCGCCTTGCCTTCAGGAACATCGTTGATTCCTCTCGTGGCCCGAGACCGGCCGCGGTCCCGCGTTGACCGAGATTGTTAAGTCAACGAAGAAACGAAGTCAACACCTGGCCGTCATCTGCCGGCCAAGTTGCTACCCTTCGTCCGACGAACGAACTAAGACGGACGCGGGGTGCCTGGTGAGCGGACCGACGCGGGCGACGCAGCACGCGAGCAGCAAGGCAGCCGTGCTCGACGTGGTCCGGGCGGCGGGCACGATCAGCCGGGTCGGCCTCATCAACGCCACCGGCTTCACCGGCGCCACCATCTCCACGGTCGTCCGCAAGCTGATCGACGAGGGCCTGGTCGTGGAGACCGGGCGCGCGGAGTCCACCGGCGGCAAGCGGCGGGTGCTGCTCCAGCTCAACCACTCCGCCCGCTACGCGGTGGGCGTGCACCTGGACCACGCCGGCATCACGTACGTGCTGACCAACCTGGGCGGGTCCGTCGTCGCGCGCATCTCGCGGGCCGGCGCGGGCGCGGCCGAGCCGCGGACCGTCGTCGGCCGGATGGCGGCCGAGGTGAAGTCCCTGATCGACGGCGTGGGCGTGGACCACACCCGGGTCCTCGGCCTCGGCCTCGTCTCCCCCGGGCCGCTCAGCGGGACCACCGGCATGGGGCTGACCCCGCCGTCCATGCGCAAGTGGGAGGACTTCCCGCTCGACCAGGCGTTGCAGGGCGCCACCGGCCTGCCGGTGGTGCTGGACAACGACGCCACCGCCGCGGCGCTCGGCGAGCACTGGTCGGGCGGCATCGGCGGCACGGCCATCTCGGCGGCGCTCTACATGGGCACCGGGATCGGCGCGGGCCTCGTCATCAACGGCATCACCTACCGGGGCAGCAGCGGCAACGCGGGCGAGATCGGGCACATCTGCGTCGACGCGAACGGCCCGGAGTGCTGGTGCGGGGCGCGCGGCTGCGTGGAGGCCCTGGCGGGCCCGGCGGCCGTGGTGGCGGCGGCGCGCGCGGACCCGGTGCTGGCCCGCTCCGCCGGCCTGACCGGTCGGACGAGGTCGGTGTCGTCGGACTTCGCGGCGGTCAGCCGGGCGGCACGCCGGGGCGAGCCGTCGGCCCTGGCGATCCTGGAGCGCTCGGCCCGCTGCGTCGCCGTGGCCGCGCGGACCCTGGCGAACATCATGGACCTGGAGGTCCTGGTCCTCACGGGACCGAGCTTCGCCATCGCCGGCTCGGTCTACCTGCCGGTGGTCCGCGACGAACTGGACCGCGCCTTCTTCTCCCGCGCCGCGCACACCGTGGACGTGCGCCTGTCCCGCTCGGCCGCCACGGCGTCCGCGATCGGCGCGGCGGCGCTCGTGCTCCAGTCCGAGCTGGTCCCGCTGCACGAGGGGCTGCGGCTGCCGGAGAACCTGGCCGACTCCGAACCCGCCGCCCTGCCCGCCGACAGCGCCTGAACCGGGCGGCGCCGGAACCGGGCAGCGCCGGAACCGGGCAGCGCCTGGACCGGGCAGGGCCGGCCGGTCCCGGTCAGCCGGTCCCGGTCAGCCCTTGGCGCGGTCAGTCCTTAGCGCGGTCAGCCCTTGGCGCGGGCCGCCCACAGCAGACCGCGTTCCACGATCGTGCGCACCTCCGGCACGGCGAGGTCCTCGGGCGCGTGCCCGATCGTGCAGGCGAACACCCGCCCCGCACCCCACCGGCGCGTCCACACGGCGGGCACGGTGAGCGGCGCGTGCCACGGGTCCGCGGGCGCGAACGTCGTCGTCGCGTGCACGTCGTTGAGCCCGTCCGCCAGCACCCAGTACTGCTCGGTGCGCAGCGCGAACCCGGACAGGCCCGCCACCACCGGGTGGGTCGAGGTGATCTCCACCCGGTGGTCCACGAAGTCACCGGGGTGCGCGACGAACTGCCCGCCGACCAGCCGCATGTACCCGCGCGTGCCGCGGAACGCGTCGACCAGCCCGCCGTGCCACCCGGCGAGGCCCGTGCCCGACCGCACGGCCGCCTCCAGGAAGGCGAACCGGTCGTCGCTCAGCTCGCCGTCGCTCCAGCACTGCACGACCAGGTCGTAGGACGGCAGCGCCGCGTCGTAGACCTCCAGCGAGTCGGACACGTCGACCGCGAACCCGGCGTCGCGCAGGAACGGCAGGAACGCGTCGGTCGCCGCCACGGGCGAGTGCCCGGCCCAGCCGCCCCGCACCACGAGTGCTCTCACGACCACGCACCCTAGCCGGGCGGCGACTTGAGCCCCAGGTGGTCGCGCAGGGTCGGGCCGGTGTAGTCGGCGCGGAACGAGCCCCGCTCCTGGAGCAGCGGCACGACGCGGTCGGCGAAGTCGTCCAGGCCGCCGGGCGTCACGTGCGGGACGAGGACGAACCCGTCGCTCGCGTCGGCCTGCACGAGGTCGTCGATCTGCGCCGCCACGGTGGACGGCGAGCCGACGAACGACTGCCGCGCGCTGGTCTCGATGACGAGTTCGCGGATCGACAACCCCTTGGCCTCGGCCAGTTCGCGCCACTGCCGGGCGGTGCCGAGCGGGTCGCGGTGCATCCGCACGCTGGCCCGGCCGCGCGCGATGTGCTCGCCGCCGGGGTCCACGAGCGGGTCGACGGACGGCAGCGGGCCGTCGGGGTCGCAGGAGGACAGGTCGCGGTTCCACAGCTGTTCGAGGACCTTGATCGCGGTCTGCCCGCTCACCTGCTGCCGCCGCACCTCGTGGGCGAGTTCCCGGGCCTCCTCGTCGGAGTCGCCGAGCACGAACGTCGCCGCGGGCAGCACGACCAGGTCCTCGGGCGCGCGGCCGTACTTCGCCAGCCTGCCCTTCACGTCGGCGTAGAACGCCCGGCCCGCGTCGAGCGTCGCGTGCCGGGAGAAGATCGCGTCGGCCTTGGCGGCGGCGAACTCGCGGCCCTCCTCGGAGTCGCCCGCCTGGAGGATCACCGGCCTGCCCTGCGGCGAGCGCGGCAGGCCGAAGCGGCCGGAGATGTCGAACTGCTCGTCCCGGTGGGCGAACTCCCCGCCGGAGCGCCACGAGTCGAACAGGGTGGACGCGGCGTCGAGGAACCGCTCGGCCCGCTCGTAGCGCTGCTCCTGCGGCAGGAACCCGCCGCGCCGGAAGTTCTCGCCGGTGAACGCGTCCCACGAGGTGACCACGTTCCACGCGGCCCGGCCGTCGGACAGGTGGTCGAGGGAGGAGAACTGCCGCGCCACCTCGAACGGCTCGTTGAACGTGGAGTTGATCGTGCCCGCGAGGCCGAGGCGCGTGGTGACGGCGGCGAGCGCGGACAGCACGGTGAACGTGTCGGGGCGGCCGACCACGTCCAGGTCGTAGATCAGGCCGCCCTGCTCGCGCAGCCGCAGGCCCTCGGCGAGGAAGAAGAAGTCGAACTTGGCGCGCTCGGCGGTCCGGGCGAGGTGGGCGAAGGAGGAGAACTCGATGTGGCTGCCGGCCTCCGGGTCGCTCCACACGGTCGTGTTGTTGACGCCGGGGAAGTGCGCGGCGAGGTGGATCTGCTTCACCCGACGGTCCTCTCGGTCGCGGCGGTGGCGTAGCGGTTCGCGGGGCGGGGCAGGCCGAGGTGGCCGCGCAGCGTGGTGGCGGTGTACGCGGTGCGGAAGACGCCGCGCCGCTGGAGCGCGGGCACCACCTCGTCGGTGATCAGCCGCAGGTCGTCGGCGGGCGAGGTGGGCCGCAGCCGGAAGCCGGGGACGCCCGCCGCGTGCCACTCGGTGATCAGGTCGGCGAGGTCGGCGGGCGTGCCCGCGAACTCCAGCGCGTCGGGGGACGACACGTCGCCGCCGAACCCGACCGCGACGTCCGCGAAGTGCACCGGGCCGGGGGCCTCGGCGATCAGGGCCAGCGCCTCGTCGACCGTGCGCGGCGTGGTGAACACGACGTCCGCGCTGCCCCGGGCCAGTGCGAGCACGTCCGGCTGGTGCGACAGCACGGCGACGGGCGGTTGGCCCTGCGGCGGGCGCGGCGTGATCGACGGCCCCCGCACGCTGAACCACTCGCCCTCGAAGTCGACGTAGTGCAGCTTGTCCCGGTCCACGAACCGACCGGTGGCGACGTCGCGGATCTCCGCGTCGTCCTCCCAGCTGTCCCACAGCCGCCGCAGCACCTCGACGTAGTCGGCGGTCTCGGCCAGCAGCGCGGGCAGGTCGTCGAGCCCGGTCCCGCGCCGCCCGAAGTGCTTCGCGTGCTCCGGCGGCGCCACCCGCACCCGCACGCCCGCGCGCCCGGTGCTCACGTAGTCGAGCGTCGCCACCGCCTTCGACAGGTGGAACGGCTCGGTGTGCGTCGTGACGGCGGTGGGCACCAGCCCGATGCGCGAGGTCAGCGGCGCGACGCGGGCCGCGACGAGCACCGAGTCCAGCCGCCCGTCCGGCCCCAGGTCGTCCTCGATCGTCACGAGGTCCAGCAGGCCCCGCTCCGCCTCCCGCACCAGGTCGCCCCAGAAGCCGGAGGTGAACCGCGCGTCACCGTCGCGCTCCCCGGCGTCCAGCGCCACGGCGAGGTGCAAGCCCTGTGCCATCGTCGCCCCTTCCCTTCACCTGACCGGATTCTGCGTCAGGTCGGGGGGCGGGCGGCGGGCCGACCACACCCTGGGAAGCTCAGGCCGGTCCGGCGGCGCCGGGAATAATCCAGCGCGGTTCCGGTGGCGCGTCGGTGAGCACGAGGTCGGCGAGCACGAGGTCGGCGAGCACGAGGTCGGCGAGCACGCGGCCGACGGCGGGCGTGAACTCGAACCCGTGCCCGGAGAACCCGGCGGCGACCACCAGCGGACCGTGCCGGTCGAGCAGGAAATCACCCGAACCGGTCGGGGTCCACCACCGGTCCGCCGCCGTGCAGGCCGACCTTCACGCCCTCGCCGGGCGTGGCGAGCCCGTGGACGGCCTCGGGCCCGTGGTGGATGAACGGCGGCCACTCGTGCCCGGCCGGCGGCGCGAAGTGCGCGGGCTGCTCCTGCGTCACGGTCAGCGGCGGCAGCGGCACCAGCCCGTCGAGCAGCGCGCGCGTCCACGCGCCCGCGGCCACCACCGCGCGGCGGGCGCGCAGCACCCCGTTCCCGGTGACGACGTCCACGCCGCCGTCGCGGGGGCGCAGCGCGACGACGGGCGCCTCGTGCCGCACCTCGGCGCCGTGGTGCGCGGCGGCGGCCCGGAGCGCCGCGACGGCGCGGTCGGCGTGCACGCGGCCGGAGCGGGGGTGGGAGAAGACGGGGCCGGTGAAGCGGAAACCGGGCCACCGCCCGGTCGCCTCGGCCGCGGTGAGGACGCGGCCGGGCGACCCGGCCGCCGCCGGCACCCACGCGCCGTGCGACGCGCCGAACGCGTGCCCCGGCGCGAAGCGCTCCAGCAGCACGACCTCGGCCCCGCGCGAGGCGAGCTGCCACGCGGCGGCCGACCCCATGGCCCCACCGCCGACCACGACGACGTCGATCACGTGCCCGCCCCCGCGTCCCCCGCGCGGGCCACCAGGCCGACGAGCTGGTTGACCAGCCCCTCGCGCAGGCCGTCGGCGAACAGCTCGGCGGCCGGCGGCGACCCCATCTCGCGCAGGACGGCGGCGACCGCCTCGGTGGGGTTCGCGTACGGCCACAGCCCGGCCGTCATGACCAGCACCGCGCCCGCGAAGTGGCGCGCGGCGGCGTCGTCCAGGACCGGCACGCGGGTCCGCACGAGGTCGGCCAGCCGGGCCGTGCGCGCGTGCGCGCGGAGCTTGAACGCCCGCGCGGAGTCGTGGGACACGTTGCGCTCCAGCACGCCGCCCAGGCCGCTGACCAGCTCGCACAGCAGGTCCCGGCCGACCAGCGACGACGCGAGGGCGGTGGCGACCGCGACCGGTCCGCCGGTCTCGGGCAGGCGGCGCTCGACCTCGTCCAGCCAGGCGCCCCACTCCTCGTCGAGGACCTCCAGGAAGATCGCCTCGCGGCTGTCGAAGTACCGCAGCACGTTCGACTTGGCCAGGCCCACCCGGTCGCTCAGCTCGCGCAGGCTGATGTCCGCGACCCGGCGTTCCCGCAGCATCGCGCAGGCGGTCTCCAGGATCGTGCGGCGGCGCTGGGCCACCTGCTCGGGCCTGCGCGCGCGCTGGAACTCCACCCGATCAGGGTAACAGCCCGGCGGTCTCTTGGAATCGCGCGTGCCGGCCGCCGGCCGGGGTAACCGGGGCGGGTGCAGACGTTCCTGCCGTACCCGACGTTCGGCCGCAGCGCCGCCGCGCTCGACACCCGGCGCCTGGGCAAGCAGCGCGTGGAGACGTTGCAGGTCCTGCGGGCCCTGGTGTGGCCCGAGTACGGCTGGAAGCGGCACCCGGCGGTGCAGATGTGGCGCGGCTTCACGCCCGCGCTCGTCGCCTACGGCGTGGCGGTGTGCGACGAGTGGCGGCGGCGCGGCCACCGGGACGGCGTGCGCGCCGTGCTCCTCGACTACCACGGCGGCCGGGAGCCCACCTGGTCGTGGTGCCTGGCCGAGGGCCTGCTGCCGCCGTGGCTGGGCGACGAGGCCCTGCACCTCAGCCACCGCTCGTCGCTGCTGCGCAAGGACCCCGAGCACTACCGCCCGCTGTTCCCCGGCGTGCCGGACGACCTCGACTACGCGTGGCCCGGCGAGGTGTGCCCGCCCGACCTCCCGGACACCCCCGGCCTGGTCGCCTGCCGGGTCGACGCGCCACCGCTGCCCGACGAGCACCTGCCGCCCGCGCCGCCGCTCGACCACCGGCCCGGACCGTCCGTCGCCCGCGTCCCCACCGAGGCCGACCTGGAGGCCATGCGCGCCGAGGCCGAGGACCCGCGGCGGGTCCGCTTCTTCCGCCGGGGCCAACCGCTACCCCCTCCGACCAGCAGGTTCACCCTCCAGGTCGACCTGCCGAAAAAATCCTGAGGAAAACCCGGCCGCCGTGTCGATCCGGTGGGGTCCCCGTTCGTCGCCCTGGCAGACGACCGAGGAGGGACCGAAATGACCACCACCGAGACCCACACCGCCACCACCGACACCGCCGCCCGCACCGCCAAGCGCAACGACCTCGCGCTCGGCGCGTTCCGGCTGGTCGTGTCGTTCCTGTTCGGCTTCCACGGCCTGATGGGCCTGGGCTTCTTCGGCGGTGTCGACGGCCAGGGCACCGCGGTCCCGTTCGGCTCCTGGCCGGGCTGGTACGGCAGCGTCATCGAGCTGGTCGGCGCGGTGCTCGTGCTGGTCGGCCTGTGGGCGCGGCCCGCCGCGTTCGTGCTGTCCGGCGTGATGGCCTTCGCCTACTTCACCGTGCACCAGCCGGTGGCGCTGCTGCCGATCCACAACACCGGCGAGCTGGCCGCCGTGTACTGCTGGTCGTTCCTGCTGATCTCCGTCCTCGGGCCGGGCGCGTTCACCCTCCGGCGGGCGCTGCGCAAGTAGCCCCGACGACGGGTCCGCCGGCGCACCTCCCCGGGTCGGGGGGTGCGCCGGCGGCGTTGGTCCGCGGCGTGTTCAAGGACCGCTCCGCTGGGCACCCCACAGCCATGGCGGAGACCAAGATCGAACACCCGGGCCTGACCGACCAGGTGGACCCCACCCCCGACCACGGCGAGGCGAGCTACCGGGGCACCGGCCGGCTCACCGGCAAGCGGGCCGTGATCACCGGCGGCGACTCCGGCATCGGCCGGGCCGTCGCGCTGGCGTTCGCCCGCGAGGGCGCGGACGTGCTGCTGTCCTACCTGCCCGAGGAGGAGGAGGACGCCCGCGCGACGGCGCGCCTCGTGGAGGACGCCGGGCGCAAGGCGGTGACCGTCCCGGGCGACCTGACCGACGAGGCGCGGTGCGCGGACGTCGTGGCCCGCGCGGTGGACGCCTTCGGCGGCATCGACGTGCTGGTCAGCAACGCCGCGTACCAGATGTCGCAGGAGAACGGGCTGCTCGACATCACCGCGGAGCAGTTCGACCGGGTGCTCAAGACGAACGTGTACGCGATGTTCTGGCTGTGCAAGGCGGCCGTGCCGCACATGCCGGAGGGGTCGTCGATCATCACCACGTCGTCGATCCAGGCGTTCCAGCCGTCCTACCAGCTGCTCGACTACGCCACCTCCAAGGCGGCGATCGTGAACTTCACCAAGGGCCTCGCGCAGAACCTGGCCGACCGGAAGATCCGGGTGAACTCGGTCGCGCCCGGTCCGGTGTGGACGCCGCTCATCCCGGCCACCATGCCGCCCGACGCGGTCGAGGGCTTCGGCGAGCAGACGCCGCTGGGCCGGGCCGCGCAGCCCGCCGAGCTGGCCCCGCTGTACGTGTTCCTGGCGTCGGCCGAGTCGAGCTACATCACCGGCGAGGTCGTCGGCGTGACCGGCGGCAACCCGATCACCTGACGAGCGCGGGCGGGTCCCCGGAAAATCCGTCGAAAAAATCCGGGGACCGTGTCGATCCACCGTTCGGCCCGTTCGTCGCACCAGTAGCGGCCAGGATGGACCGGGCTGGTGAACCGAACGGGAGAAGTCGATGCGTTTCATGGTGATCGTGAAGGCGACCGAGGAGACCGAGGCCGGCGCCGAGGCGACCGAGCAGGACCTGCTGGCGATGGGCGCCTTCAACGAGGAGCTGGTGAAGGCCGGCGTGCTGCTGGCCGGCGAGGGCCTGCACCCCAGCGCCAAGGGCGCGCGGGTGTTCTTCGACGGCGACCGGCGCACCGTGGTGGACGGTCCGTTCACCGAGACCAAGGAGCTGATCGCGGGGTTCTGGCTGCTGGAGGTGAAGTCGCTGGAGGAGTGCGTCGAGTGGGTCAAGCGGGTGCCGAACCCGACCGGCGCGCAGTCCCAGATCGAGATCCGCCAGGTCTTCGAGTCCGAGGAGTTCGCGAACGCGCCGCAGGAGCTGGTCGACCGCGAGAACGAGCTGCGCGCGGAGCAGGGCTACGGCGTCAAGCAGGGCTGAGGCCCCCGCGCGCCCCGCGCCGCGGCTCGCGTCGTGCGACCGCCTTGCCGACGCGCGTCGGTAGCTGGTCTGATCCTGGACCGTGATGGCTACCGACGCGCGCCGCGCGGTCGAGGCGGTGTGGCGGATCGAGTCCGCGCGGGTGATCGCGGGCCTGGCGCGGATGGTGCGCGACGTGGGCCTGGCCGAGGAACTGGCGCAGGACGCGCTCGTCAGCGCCCTGGAGCAGTGGCCGGAGACCGGCATCCCGCGCAACCCCGGCGCGTGGCTGATGACCGCCGCGAAGAACCGCGCCGTCGACCAGATCCGGCGCAGGCAGAACTACCAGCGCAAGCTGGAGCAGATCGGCCGGGACACCGAGCAGGACCACGCGCCGGACGCGAGCACCGGCGTGGGGGACATCGACGACGACCTGCTGCGCCTGGTGTTCACCGCCTGCCACCCGGTGCTGTCGACCGAGGCGCAGGTCGCGCTGACCCTGCGCCTGCTGGGCGGCCTGACCACCGAGGAGATCGCCCGCGCCTTCCTGGTACCCGAGGCGACGGTCGCGCAGCGGATCGTGCGGGCGAAGAAGGCGCTGGCCAAGGCGGGCGTCCCGTTCGAGGTTCCGGCGGAGGACGAGCGCGACGCGCGGCTGGCGTCCGTGCTCGGCGTGATCTACCTGATCTTCAACGAGGGCTACTCGGCCACCGCCGGCGACGACTGGATGCGCCCGGCGCTGTGCGAGGACGCGCTGCGGCTGGCCCGCGTGCTGGCGGGCCTCGCCCCGCGCGAGCCCGAGGTGCACGGACTGGTGGCGCTGCTGGAGATCCAGGCGTCCCGGGCCAGGGCGCGGGTCGGCCCGAACGGCGACCCCGTGCTGCTGCTGGAGCAGAACAGGGCGCGCTGGGACCAGCTGCTCATCCGGCGCGGGCTGGCCGCGCTGGAGCGGGCCGAGGCGCTGCGCGGGATGGCCGGGCCGTACGCGCTCCAGGCGGCCATCGCGGCGTGCCACGCGCGGGCGCGCACCCCGGAGGAGACCGACTGGACCCGGATCGCGGGCCTGTACGAGGCGCTGTCGCTGGTCGCGCCCTCCCCGATCGTGGAGCTGAACCACGCGGTCGCGTGCGGGATGGCCTTCGGCCCCGCCATCGGCCTGGAGCTGGTGGACGAACTGGTCGACGAGCCGGCCCTGAAGGGCTACCACCTGCTGCCGAGCGTCCGCGGCGACCTGCTGGTGAAGCTGGGCAGGCGCGCCGAGGCGCGGGCGGAGTTCGAGAGGGCCGCCGACATGACCCGCAACAGCCGGGAACGCGCCCTGCTGCTGGCCCGCGCCGACGCCTGCTGACCGGGGCCGGTGGCCGGGGCCGGCGGGCGGCGGGCGGCGGGCGGCGGGCCGTGACCGAGCGGTTCAGGTGCGGTTTGAGGGTTTCCGGGGCGCTTCCTGGCGGTAGTGCTTCGGAAGTCCCAAGAAGCAGTTCAATGAAATGCTTCAAGCATGGATGCTGAGCAGGTGGCGCGGTACGTCAACGAGACCTTCGACGGGGTGCGGGCACCCGTCGCGGGCGGCGACACGTTCTTCCTCTACGACCCGGACGGCGACCTCCCGCCGGAGCGGCAGGTGCCGTTCGCCACGATCGTGACGAACGACGCCCACGACGACAGCTCCGCGCTCGACGGCACGGACGACTACCGGCTCAACATCGGCCTGACCCGGGCGGGCTTCGCGGCGGTGGTCGGCTCGCTGCCGGACGAGGTCGACCACACCGCGCGGGACGTGCTGATGCCGCACCCGGTCTACGGCGGGCAGCACTGGGTGTGCGTCGTCTCCCCGGGCGACGCCACGTTCGAGGCGGTGCGGCCGCTGCTGGCCGAGGCGCACGCCTTCGCCGCCCGCAAGCACGCCAACCACGCGCGCCGCTCCCGGAGCTGACGGTCGGGCGCGACGGACACGGCCAGCGCGGCCGGGGCGATCAGGGCGGCCGGGGCGATCAGCGCGGCCGGGGCAGCGGGTTCCGGGCCCGCACCCCGGTCACCCCCCGTCCCGACCCGCCGCCCCGGCCGCCCGCTCGACCTCCGCGCGCCGGGCCGCCCAGAAGGCCGCGTCCCGACCCTGCCGGGCCACGTCCGCCCCGTCGAGCTGCTCGCGCAGGATGTCGGCGTGGCCGGCGTGCCTGCTGGTCTCGGTCAGCACGTGCACCAGGACGGTGAACAGCACCACGTCGGGCCGCGGCCACCAGGGCACGTGACCGGGCGAGTCGACGGCGAGCGCGGCGATGGTCGCGTCGGAGTGCTCCCACGCACGCCGGTAGCGGCCGGTGATCTCCTCGCGCGTCTCGTGCTCGGTCGCCCACATGTCGGCACCGCGCCGGTCGAGGTCGTCCCACCGGGGGACGGGCTCGGGGAACGGCCTGCCGAACACCTCGCCGAAGTACCGCGCCTCCGACAGGGTCAGGTGCTTGACCAGCCCCAGCAGGTTGGTCCCGGTAGCGGTCAGGGGGCGGCGGACGTCGTACTCGGACACCCCGTCGAGCTTCCCGAGCAGCTCCTCGCGGACCTCCCGCAGGTCGCCGTGCAGGTGGTCCTTCGCGAAATCGTCGATCATGGGCACGAGCCTGCACCACCGCCCCGCGCCCCGGTCGGGTCCGGACCGGCCGGCAGTCTGGGGCCATGGGGAACGCGACCGCCGGCGACCTGCGCGGGAACGGCGACTACGCGCGGTTCTGGGCGGCCGACACGGTGTCGCTGGTCGGCGCGCACGTCACCGCGCTGGCGTTGAAGGTGCTGGTGATCGACGTGATGGGCGCGTCGGTCACCGCGCTGGGCGTGGTGGAGGCCGCGCGCTGGCTGCCGTACCTGCTGTTCGGGCTCGTCACGGGCGTGGTGGTGGACCGGGTCCGCCGGCTGCCGCTGCTGGTGGGCGCGGACCTGGCGCGCGCGGTCGTGCTCGGCCTGGTCCCGCTGCTGTTCGCGCTCGACCTGCTCGCCCTGCCGGTGCCGGCGGTGCTGATGGCGGTGTTCGGCGCGCTGGTGAAGGCCCTCGGCGCGCCGCTCGGGTTCCTGCTGGACGCGGTGTCGTACCTGGTGTCGGGGGTGCTGCTGCTGTCCCTGCGCGGCGAGGAGCAGCCGGTCCGGGTCGAGCGGCGCGGGCCCGTCCTCCGGCGGCTCCGGGACGACCTGCGCGACGGCGTGCGGTGGGTCTACCGGCACCCCGTCCTCTCCCCGCTCGCCCTCACCTCGCACGTGTGGTTCCTCTTCACCGCCGCCGCGGGTGTCGCCTCGACCGCGCTGGTCCTCGACGAGCTGGGGTTCGACGCGTTCGCGTTCGGCGTCACGTTCGCCGTCGGCGGGCTCGGCGGCGTGCTGGGTGCGTCGCTCTCCACCCGCGCCGGCGAGCGGTTCGGGGTCGGGGTGGTCCTGGTGGTCGGGCGGTGGGTGACGCCGGCCGGCTGCGCGCTGTTCCCGCTCGCCGGCACCGGCGCGCCGGGGCTCGTGGTGCTGTGCGCGGCGCAGTTCCTGTTCTTCCTCGCCATCGGCCTGGACGGCCCGGTGGAGATGGGCTACCGCCAGACGATCACGCCGGACCGCCTCCGCGGTCGGATGAACGCCACCATGCGGTCGGTCAACCGGGGCGCGGTCGTGCTCGGCGCGCCCCTGGGCGGGCTGCTCGTGGACTCGCTGGGCCCGCGCCCGGTGCTGTGGACCGCGGTGGCGGGCCTGGTGGGCCAGGCGGTGTGGATCACCGCGTCGAAGGTCCGCACCGCCCGCCTCTGACCGCGCCCGCCCGTCGCCGGCAGTGCGTGGCCGCCGTGCTGGGCCGCCGTGCTGGGCCGCCGTGCTGGGCCGCCCGCCCCGCTCGTACGCGGAGTGGGCGCGGGACCGCTACCCGCGGCCCTGACGGCGGTGGCCCGCGGCCTCGCGGGCGATGTCGGTGCGGGAGCGGACGCCGAGCTTCGCGAGCACGTGCGAGACGTGCGTGGCGACCGTGCGGCCGGACAGGAACAGGCGCTCGCCGATCTGCCGGTTCGACAGGCCCGCCACGACGAGGTCGGTGACCTTCAGCTCCATCGGCGTGAGGCTGTCCCAGCCGTGCGTGGCCCGGCGGTGCTTGGCGTGCGCGCCGCGCCGCACGCCGTGCTCGCGCAGCCGGGCCAGCAGGCGGGTGGTGTCCCACTCCGCGCCCAGCTCCTCGTGCACCTCCACGGCCAGGCCCATGGCGGAGCGCGCGGACGACCGGTCGCCCGCGGCGGCGAACAGCACGGCGGCGGCGGCCAGCGCCTTGGCCCGGAACAGCGGGCGGCCCGCCACCCGGTACTCCTCGGCGGCGCGCAGCAGCCCGTCCGGGTCGCCGTCGACCAGGGCGCGGCAGAAGAGGGCGGAGGCGCGGCGGTGCGGCACGGCGGGGCCGACCGCCAGCGCCTCGGCCCGCGCGACGACGGCGGACGCGTCCTCGCCCAGCTCCACGGCCAGCCGCGCGGCGTCGGGCAGCAGGTCCTCGACCGACTCCCAGCCCGCGTCGAGCACGGCCAGCGCCTCGCACACCTTCCCGGCCTGCTCCAGCTCCAGGCTCACGGCCAGCGCCAGCGGGCCGACCACGTGGCCCTCCAGCCCGGCGCCCACCGAGTCGAGGTGGCGGCGGGCGCCCGCCGAGTCGCCGCGGTGCAGGTGGATGAGCGCGGCGACGCCGTGGTCGCAGCGCGACGCCAGGGGGTGCTTGAGGTCGTCGGCGAGCAGGTCGACGTCGACCAGCGCCTCGTCCCACCGCCCGGCGTCGAGCAGGAGCTGGCCGAGCGCGCTCTGCGCCTGGGCGAGCCGGACGAGGTTGCCGACCTGGTCGGCGGCGTGCCGGACGACCTGCGCCGAGGCGATGGCCTCCGGGCCGCGGTCCAGCTCGCCGAGCGTCACGGCCTGGTTGACCTGGAGCAGCAGCCGCAGGTCGGAGGTCGCGGGCTCGCCCATCGCGACCGCGAGGGCGCGGTCGAACAGCGGCAGCGCCTCGACCATCCGACCCCGGACCATGGCCACGATCGTGCGCACGTGCAGGGCCCAGCTGGTGGCCCAGCGGTCGCCGTCGCCGTCGGCCAGGGCCGCCGCGGCGAGGCGCTCGGCGTCGTCGAGCTGCCCCATGTCCCAGTGGGCGCGGGCGGCGAGCACGAGCAGCCGGGCGCGGTCCGACGGGGTCAGGGACGGCAGCGCCAGCGCGCGGTCCACCTCGGTCAGCGTCTCGGCGGAGCGGCCGGTCATGCTGCGGCACTGGGCGAGCGTCCAGTGCAGGTCGACGAGCACGCCGTGCTCCAGGCCGGCCAGCGCGACCGACTCGGCGCCGTGGTGGTCGCCGCAGCGGAACCGCGCCTCGGCCAGGTGGGCGAGCAGCACGACGCGCCGCCCGCCCGCGCTCGGCGAGGTCACCACCCGGCCGAACAGGTCGACGGCGGCCTCGGGGGCGTGCGCGACGAGCGTGGAACCGTGCGCGACGAGCCAGTCGGCCACCCAGTCGGGGACGCGGTCGTCGGCGGCGAGGAGCTGGCGGGTCACCCGGTCCACGCCCGCGCCGGTGTCGGCCAGCGCGCGGGCCGCCTCGACGTGCCACGCGCCGCGCGCCGCCTCGGGCACCTCGTCGTACAGGGCGGTGCGCACCAGCGGGTGCCGGAACGACAGGCCGGCCGTGCCGTCGACCAGCACGCCCGCCACGGTCGCCTCCTGGAGCGCGGGCAGCAGCTCGACCACGCGGCGGCCGAGGACGGCGGCCAGGTCGGCGACCGGGAAGTCCACGCCGAGCAGGGCGGCGGCGACGAGGACGCGCCGCACGTCCTCGCCGAGGAACCCGATGCGGTCGGCGATGGCGGCCGACAGCGACGGCGGCACGCCCAGCTCGACGAGCCGCGCGACGCCCGTGGCGTCCACCTCGACGACGCCGCCGCGCAGCAGCGCCTCGACCAGTTCGACCAGGTAGAGGGGGTTGCCGCCGGCGTCCTCGGCGAGCCGCGCCAGCGCCTCGTCGGGCGCGCCGCCGGCGAGCGCGCCGACCAGCTCGACCACGGCGGCCGGGTCGAGCCGCGGCAGCGGGAGGCGTTCCACGCCCTTGCGCAGGGCGGCCACGTCGTCGCGGCGCGGCAGGGGCCGCAGCACGCCGACGAGCAGCAGCGGGAGCTGGTGGACGAGTTCGGCGAGCCACCGCCACACGGCCACGCTCGCCTTGTCCGCCCACTGGAGGTCGTCGAGCACCAGCACGACGGGGCCGATGGCGCACAGGTCGTCCACCCGGGCGAGCAGGCGTTCGGCGGTGACGGCGGAGCTCTCCGCGCGGCCGGCGGCCAGCGCGTCGAGCAGCGGCAGCAGCGGCAGGGGGCGGCCCAGCTCGTCGCCCGCGCCCCGGCAGACCCGGAAGCCCTTGGCCGCGGCGACCTCGCAGGCCGCCTTGACCAGCGCGGTCTTGCCGATCCCGGCCTCGCCCTCGACGAGCAGCGCGGCGCCCCGCCCCTGGGACAGGTCGTCCACCAGCGCCAGGAGGCGGCCCAGTTCCCGCTCGCGCCCGGCGAGGCGGAGTGTGACGGCGCGCACACCGCGAGAATACGACGCTAAGCCGGCGTTAACAAGGTGTTACTTTATTTCGAATTAACTTGAATGCCCCCGTGGCCCGCCGTTTGTTCACGTCGATTACCCTCCACCCCTCGACGAGTGCTGCGAGGGTAATCGTCGAATTCCCCGTCCCCAGTAGACCGGAGAACGCATGCGAATCGGACGAGTGCTCATGGCCGTCCTGCTGGTCACCACCTTCACCACGGCCGCGGCGATGGCCACCGCCCCGTTCGGCGGATTGCCCTACAACTGAGGGCGCGGTATTCCACGCGAATAGGCGTGACGAGCGGTGAATGGGGGTCGCCCGGACAACGTGGTCCGGCGGGCCCTGCCGCGATCCTCCCCTCGGGCCTTCTTCCGCACCCGTCCGGCCGCTACGCTGCGGAATCGTGGCACCGGCCCCCACCCGAGGAGCCGCGCGCGTGGTGCGCTGCGGCGCGGTCGGTGTGTCCGCGGGCCTGCTCGCCGTCCTGGCGCACGCGTCCGGCGGCGGCCACCTGCCGTCCCTGCCCCACGTGCTGGTCTTCGCGCTGGCCATCGGCTGGACGTGCGTGCCGCTGACCGACCGCAGGCTCGGCGTCGGCGAACTGCTCTGCCTGGTCGGCGTCGTCCAGGTGGCGGCGCACGTGTTCCTCGCCGTGCTGTCCGGGCACGAGCGGGAGATCGCGCCCGCGCCGTCGATGCTGCTGACCCACGCGGTCGCCACCGCGGTCGTCGTCTCCGCCCTCGCGGGTTTCGAGGGCGCCGTGTTCCGGCTGGCCGCCGCCCTGGCGGCCGTGCTGCCCCGCCGCCTCGCCCCGGCGCCCGCCGCGGCGCCGCTGCGCATCCCCATCGCCGCGCACCCCGACCACCCGCTGTCGGACGTCCTGCGCCGCCGGGCGGTCCCCCGCCGCGGCCCGCCCCGCCCCTAGGTACGCGTCCCTCCCCCGCGCCACTGCCCCGAACCGGGACCGGTGGCGACTCCCCGTACCCAGGAGCCTCCCCATGTCCGAGTCCTGGCGCGGCCTCGTGCTGCGCTTCCACTTCTACGCCGGCGTGCTCGTCGGCCCGTTCGTGCTGGTCGCCGCCCTCACCGGCGTGCTGTACGCGGCCACGCCGCAACTGGAGTCGGTGCTGTACGCCGACCACCTGCGGGTGCCCGAGTCGTCCCGGTCCGTTCCCCTGTCCCAGCAGGTGAAGGCCGCCGTGGACGCCCGGCAGGGCGACGTGCCGGTGGCCGTGCGGCCCGCGCCCGAACCCGGCGCCACGACCCGCGTGCTGTTCGCGGGCGACGGCGACGCCCGGCCCACCGTGTTCGTCGACCCGGCGGACGCGCGGGTCGTCGGCACGCTCGACACCTACGGCACCAGCGGCGTGCTGCCGCTGCGCACCACGATCGACGCCGTCCACCGCAACCTGATGCTCGGCGAACCCGGCAGGCTCTACAGCGAGCTGGCCGCGTCCTGGCTGTGGGCGGTCGCGCTGGGCGGCGTGTTCCTGTGGTTCAGCCGCCGCCGCGCGCAGCGCGTCAAGACCACCACCAGGCGGCACGCCACGCTCGGCCTGTGGGTGCTCGTCGGCGCGCTGTTCCTGTCCGCCACCGGCCTGACCTGGTCGACCTACGCCGGCGAGAACGTCTCCGCGCTGCGCGCCGCGCTGAACTGGAGCACCCCGTCCCTCGGCGCGGGCGACCACGCGGGCCACGACATGACCAACCCCATCCCGCCCGCCACCGGTGAGATCGACTCGGTCGTGGCCGCCGCGCGGGGCGTCGGGGGCATCGACGCGGGCCTGGTCGAGGTCACCCCGCCGCCGATGGCCGGGATGCCGTGGCACGTCACCGAGATCGACCGCGGCTGGCCCACGCAGGTGGACGCGGTGGCCGTCACCGGCGGCGCGGTCGTGGACGAGGTGCGGTTCAGCGACTACCCGCTGATGGCGAAGCTGGCCCGGTGGGGCATCGACGCGCACATGGGCAGCCTGTTCGGCTGGCCCAACCAGGTCCTGCTGCTCCTGCTGGGCCTCGGCCTGGTGACGCTGGTCGTGCTCGGCTACCGGGTCTGGTGGCTGCGCCGGCCGACCCGCGGCTTCGGCCGGCCCGTGCCGCGCGGCCAGTGGCGCAAGGTGCCGCGCGCGCAACTGGTCGCGGTCCTGGTCGTGGCGGCGCTGGTGGGCTGGTTCGTACCGCTGCTCGGCCTGTCGCTGCTGGCGTTCCTGCTGGTGGACGCGGCCGTCGGGGCGCGCCGCAAGAAGGTCGCGGCGACGCCGGAGCCGCAGTCGGAGACGGTGTAGGGAGCGGGACGGGCAGGTCGGCGGCCCCGCCGGGTCGCCGACCGCGCCACCGCCCACCGCGCGAGGCGGCGGGTCAGCGGCGGACGTCGCCGAGGAATGCGCGCCACGCGTGCGCGGGGAAGCGCAGCGGGCCGCCCGCAGGATTGCGGGAATCACGCACGAGGGCGCGGTCGGGGGAGAACGACACCTCGACGCAACTGCCGTCCTTCGACGCGGAACTCTTGCGCCACTCGGTCCGCTCCGGAACACCCCGGACGAGCCGACCGGATTCTCCCGAAGTCACCAGGTGTCCCCCTGCCCGCAATGCCCCGACGTGGACGCGGTCCATTCGAGCGTATCCACGCGGGCAAGAGGGCAACTACCGCCGAGAGAGGGAGCGGGCTTGCTCCCGGCACGGGGAGCAAGCCCGTCGCCGTGGAATGACCTGGGACGACGCGGTCGGGCGTCGTTATCCGCCGAGCATCTCGCCGAGCACCCGGTCGACGACCTGGTCGAGTTCCGCCGCCGGCACGGCCAACCGCTCCAGCTCCATGAAGGTCTCGACGTACGACTTCGCGGTGTCGGGGTCGTTCTGGACGATGTTCGTGCCGCCCGGCCTTTCCACGAAGACCGCGCGGTCCTGGTCGCCGGACGGGAATTCGTAGACGGAGAACGACCCGTGCATTCCCTGGTGGACGCCGCGGTCGAAGGTGATGACCTGAACGGTGATGTTCGGCTGGCGGTTCACCTCCTTGAGGTGTTCGAGCTGTTCCCGGATCACCTCCGGGCCGCCCACCCACCTCCGGATGGCGGCTTCGTCGAGGATGAAGAACCCCTCGACGCCGATCTGCTCCAGCAGCATCTTCTGCCGCTCCAGCCGGACCGCGGTGAGCGGGGCCACCCGCTCCGGCGGGTGGTAGAGCGAGAGCACGGTGCGCGCGTACGCCTCGGTCTGGAGCACGCCCGGCACGACCAGCGCCTCGAACTGGCGGACCAGCGAACTGGCTCCCTCCAGGCCGAGCAGCGTGACCATGGTGGGGCCGAGGTGGTCGCGGTACTCGTCCCACCAGGCCCGCCGGCCCTTGGCCTTGGCGAGGTCGACCAGCTCCCCGACCACCTGCTCGTCGGTGACGCCGTAGAGCTGCAACAACGCGCGCAGGTCGGTGACCGACACGCCGACCTGCCCGTTCTCCATCCGGACGACCTTGGAGGGCGACCAGTCGAGTTCGGCGGCGACGTCCTTCTGGGTCAGTCTGCGGCGTTCCCTGGCCTTCTTGATCTCCGTGCGCAGTCGCCACTGCTCTGCCACGGGGTTCGATCCCCGAGTCGGGCTGCTCATCGCCCCACACTACCAGCACTCTGCTACCTAGCAGACTGCCTCTCGCAAAGAGCTATCTAGCAGAACGACACATGCATCTAGCTATACAGCACATCGCCTAGTATCGTTCTGCTTACCTACAGTGCGTAGGTACCCCACAGGGGCAGGAGGCGAGATGACCTCTACCCACGCGAGAAGCAGCCTCAGGGCGGAACGGACCCTGTTGGTGGTCGTGCGGAACTTCACCTCGCTCGACCGCCTGTTGACCGTCGTGCGGGGGTTCGACCCGGGTGTGCCGCTGGCGATCAAGTTCACCATCGACCTCGGGTCGGGCTTCGCCCGTGAGCTCAAAGATCACCTGAAGGTGTTGCGGTGCCACTTGCTGCCGTGGCAGCAGGCCAGGGCGCGCGCCTTCGACCTCGTCCTCGCCGCCCACTCGACGCCGCGGCTCGGCGAGCTGACCGGCCCGGTCTTCGTCATCCCCCACGGCGCGGGGCACGCCCGCATCGTCCCCTTCGCCACCGGCGACGAGGTCTCACCGGCGGGCATCGCGCGCAGCCAGCTCACGCACCGCGGCCGGGTGGTGGCGACCGTCGTCGGGCTCGCCCACGAGGAGGAGTTCGACCGGCTCGCCCGGAGCTGCGCCGAAGCGGTGCCGCGCGCCGCGGTCATCGGCGACCCGGTGATGGACCAGCTCGTCGCGAGCACGCGGGCCCGGCCGCACCACCGGCGGCGGCTCGGCGTCGGTCCCCGCCAGAAGCTGGTGCTCGTGAGCAGCACCTGGGGCGGGCGGTCCACCCTCGCCACCACCCCCGGCCTGCTGCTGGACCTGCTCTCCCTGCTCCCCGCGGACGAGTACCGCGTCGCGTTCGTCCGCCACTGGAACGTCGAGGGGCACGACAGCCGGTTCGAGGTGGACCACCAGCTCCGCGCCGCGCGCGAGGCCGGGCTGGTGGTCGTCCCGCCCGACTCGTCCTGGGGGGCGACGCTGCTGGCGGCCGACGTGGTGATCGGCGACCACGGCTCGGTCACCCTCTACGGCGCGGCGCTCGGCCTGCCGGTCCTGCTGGTGTCCGACGGGGGCGCCGACGTCGCCCCGGACTCGCCCAACGCGCGGCTCTGGGAGGCCGTGGACCGCCTGGGCCCGGCCCCCGGCGTCCGGGCGCAGGTCGAGTCGGCCCTGGAGCACCACGTGCCGGAGCGGTTCGGGGAGCTGACGGCCCGCGTGCTCGGCCGGCCCGGCGGCGCCTGGCAGGCCCTGCACGACGTGGCGGCCGACCTGATGCGCCTGCCCCGGGTCCGCGCCCGCGTCCACCCGGTGCCCGACGCCGACCCCCTGCCGACCCCCCGCACCACCGCCCACCGGGTGACCACCCGGCTGGTGGACGTCGCCGCGGGCGGGGCGCGCATCGAGGTGGAGCGGTTCCCGGACCTAGCCCCGCGGCACGCCCCCGAGGGGGACCCGTTCCCGGTGGTCGACGTCGACCGGGAGGCGGACCCGACCCGCCTGGCGAACGCCGAGGTGCTCGTCGGCACCGAACCGCGGGCCGAGCACGAGGTCGCCGACTGGGCGGAGGGGGTGTTCCACGACCACCCCGGCGCGCTGATCGCGGCCGCGACGGACGGCGGGCACTGCACCGTGGCGTTCCGGGGCGGCGCGGTGTGGCGCGTGAACTGCGCCGACCCCCTGGTCGCGGCGAGCGCCCTGCACTGCTGGACCGCGGCCGGGTTCACGCCCGACCCGCTGGTCCGGCTGTGGGTGCGCGTCGGCGCGGACGTGGTGCAGGTCAAGGTCCGGGCGGCTCACCTGCGCCCCCGCGCGATCCAGCGCCGGACGTCGTCGCTGCGCGGGCTGCCCGCCGCGCGGTAGAGCTGGTAGAGGCGCTCGGCGGAGTCGCGGAACAGCACCTGGTCGCGGTCCCGCTCGGCGACGCCGACCAGCACCTCCAGCGCCTGCGCCTCCTTCACCGGCTGGTCCCGGTCGCGGGTGGTCGTCACCGCCTCGGTGAGCACCTGCCGCGCGTCCGCGTACCGGCGCAGCGCCTCGTACGCCCTGCCCAGGGCGATGTGCACGCGCGCGGCGGCCATCTCGTCCCGGAGGTCGACCAGCAGCGCCGAGGCCCGCCGGAGCACCGGGAGCGCCTCCGCCGCGCGGCCGGCCCGGACGAGGGCGTCGCCGAGCTGGTAGCCCTGGAGGCCGTCGCCCCGGCGGTCGCCGAGCCGGCGGTTGCCCTCCTGCGCGGCGCGGAACGCGTCGACCGCGTCCTGGTGCAGCCCGCGCTCCCGGTGCAGCAGGCCGTACGACTCGGCGAGCAGCGCCCGTCCCCGCTCCCGGCCGGGGGCGACGAGCGCCGCGCGGTCGAGTTCCGCGCGGGCCTCGTCGAACTCGTGGCGCTCGACGTGGGCACGCGCGAGCTGGTTGCGCATCCGGGACTCGGCGTCGCGGTCACCGAGCCGCACGGCCGCGGCCACGCCCAGCCGGTGCGCCTCGATCCAGTCCTCGTAGTGCTTCCGGCTGTGGTAGAGCGCCCAGAGCGCTTCGCAGAACTGCCACACCTCGACGTGCGCGCCGAGGTCGGCGGCCAGCCGGACGGCGGCGAGCAGGTTGGCCCGCTCCGCCTCGAACCAGGCCATGCCCGTCGCCGCGTCGCGGTGCGGCGCCCAGCGGGAGAGGTCGTGCTCGGCGAGCCGCCACCGGGAGGCGCCCAGCACGGCGCGGTCGGCCGCGGCCGCACCGAGCAGGTACCAGCCGACGACGCGGCGTTCCGCGGCGACCCGGGCGGCGGGTGGCTCCTCCCGGTCGGAGCGGGCCCGCGCGTGCAGGCGGACCAGCTCGTGGAACCGGTAGCGGTCGGGCGCCCACTCCTCCAGCAGGTTCACCCCGCACAGCACGCCGAGCACGTCCTCGGCGGACTCCGGGGTGGTGCCGGCCGCCGCGGCGGCGGCGCCGGGCCCGAAATCGGGGCCGGGGTGCCGGCCGAGCGCGCGGTAGAGGTGGCGCGCCGCGTCGG
Source organism: Saccharothrix sp. DSM 118769 (assembly GCF_052936295.1). Taxonomy (NCBI): domain Bacteria; kingdom Bacillati; phylum Actinomycetota; class Actinomycetes; order Pseudonocardiales; family Pseudonocardiaceae; genus Saccharothrix; species Saccharothrix sp. DSM 118769. Next base: position 8,715,111 of record NZ_CP193627.1, read on the forward strand.
GCAGGTCCTCGTACGCCGCGTCGAAGATGTGCTCCACGAGGTGGTCCCCTTCCACGGAGAGGCGGTCGAGCCGGGCGCGGTCGTCCTCGATGTGCCGCACGTAGCGGGCGATGGGCCAGCGCTTGCGACGGCCCAGCTCGGCCCCGGCGACCCGCAGCGCGAGGGGCAGGCCCGCGCACAGCCGCACGACGTCGCGCACGGCGGCCTGGTCGTGCTCGGCGCGCCCGTCCGCGACCATCCGCGTCAGCAGCGACGCGCCGGCGACCGGTTCCAGGGGCCGCACCTCGATCGTCTCCGCGCCGTCGACGGTCAACCCGCTCAGCCGGGACCGGCTGGTCACCAGCACCACGCTGCCCGGCGACCCCGGCACGAGCGCGCGGACCTGCGCGGGCGAGTCGGCGTCGTCCAGGAGCACCAGCACCCCGAGCCGCGCGGTCGTGCTGCGGAACAGCGCGACGCGCTCGGGGAAGGCGGCGGGCACGTACTGGGCGTGCACGCCCAGCGCCCGCAGGAACGCGGCGACCACGTCGGGGACGGCCACGCCGCCGGCGCCGCGGTAGGCGGCCAGGTCCGCGTAGAGCTGGCCGCCCTCGAAGAGGCCCGCGTTGCGGTGGCCCCAGTGCAGGGCGCACGCGGTCTTGCCGACACCGCGCATCCCGGTGAGCACGGCCACGGCGGGCCCGGCCCGGTCGCGCGCCGCGAGCCGGTCGAGGGCGCGGACGCAGTCGTCCCGGTCGACGTGGGCGTGCGGGGGCGGCGGGAGCTGCCGGGGGACCGCGGTGGGCGGCGGCGCGGACACGAGGGTCACCTGGCCGATCACGCCCGCCTGCACGACGCCGCCCCCGACCGGGCCCGCCACCTCGTTGTGCGCGCGCCCCGGTTCGGCGGCGGGCGCCCCGTCCTGGATCGTCGGTCCTGGCGTCATCTGCTGTCCCCGAGGCGGTTGACCACCCAGTATCGCCGGGTGCTCCGGCCCGCCGGGAGGCCGTCGACCGACTTCACTCGTTCGGCGGTCCGGTCGGTCGGTTCGGCCGGATCGGTCGGATCGGTCGGGGGCGGGGTCGTTCAGCGGGGACCGGGCACGGCGAACGCCCGCCGGCAGTGCGCGAGCAGCTCGCGCACCGCGGGCCCCTCCCCGCCCGGCCCCTCCCCGCCCCGCCACACCAGCAGCAGCAGGGACGGCACGTCGGCGTCCACGATGGCCAGGGCGGTGAGGCGGTCGCGGTACGCCGCCGCCATCGACTCGCTGAGGATGCCGACGCCCAGGCCGCGGGCCGCCAGGTCGGCGATGGCGTCGGCCGCGCCCGCCTGGAACGTGATCACCGGTTCGACGCCGTGCGCGGCGCACGTCCGGTCGAACACGGCGCGCAGCCCGGCGCCCGGCGGCATGCACACGACGGGCCGGTCGGCCAGGTCGCGCAGCCCGACCCGGCCCCGCGCCGCCAGCTCGTGCCCCGGCGGCACCACCGCGACCAGGGGTTCGGCGATGATCGTCAGCGCCCGGACCCCCTCCGGCCGGGCGGTCGCGGACCCGACCAGCGCCAGGTCGAGCGCGCCCGCGCGCACCGCGTCGACCAGCCGGTCCGAGCTGTCCTCGCCCAGCGAGACCTCGACGCCGGGGTGCGCCCGGTGGAACGAGGCCAGGGCGTCGAACAGCGGGGTGACCGTGCAGCCGACGACCATGCCGACCGCGATCCGCCCCCTGATCAGGTCCGCCACCTCGCCCACCGCCTGGCCGACGGCGGCGGCCGAGGCGAGCGCCGCGCGGGCGTGCTCCAGCGCCGCCTCGCCCGCGACGGTCAGCGTGGCGGTCCGCCCGGACCGGTCGAACAGCTCCGCGCCCAGTTCGCGCTCCAGCCGCCGGACCTGGGCGCTGACCCCGGACTGGCTGATCCGCACCCGCTCGGCGGCACGCGTGAAGTTCCGCTCCTCGGCGACCGCGACGAAGTACTCCAACTGCCGAAGTTCCACAACCTGCGATTCTAGTTGCCAGAAGAACGATCTGTTGGACTTCTGGCCGGGTCCGCCGCAGGCTGGTGGTGCCACCACCCCGATCGAGGAGGACACCGTGGAGCGCGAGAAGGCCGTGCGGCCCGAGGACATCACCCGCCTGTTCGTCGAGCGGTCGAACGCGGGCGACGCGGACGGGGTCGCCGCCCTCTACGAGGAGGACGCCGTCCTGGCCTACCCGCCCGGCCGGGTGACCGCGGGCCGCGAGGCGATCCGGGCGCTGTGGGCGGAGGTGCTCTCGCACGGCCCCCGCTTCGAGCCGGAGGAGCCGCTGCCGACGCTGGTCAGCGGCGACCTCGCGCTGACCTCGACCCCGCCGCGGGACGGCGCGGGCGCGCGGGCGCAGGTGGTCCGCCGCCAGCCAGACGGGAGCTGGCTGCGCGTGCTCGACCAGCCCGAGTTCACCGCCCCTCCGCGCTGACGCCGAGGGCGTGCAGGCCCCGCACCCGCTCGTAGGTCGGCCCGGCGGGGACGCGCCCGCCGTCGCGCACGGCGAGCGCGGCCCGCACCGCCTCCCCGAGGGCGGCGCGGAACAGCAGCGAGCCCGTGCTGACCCGCCGCACGCCCAGGTCGCGCAGCACCCGGACGTCCAGCTGCGCCAGCACGTTCAGCGGTCGGGGCACCGCCCGCACGAGCGCCTCGATGCCGCGCTCGTCGGCCAGGCCGGGCACGAACACGCCGTCCGCGCCGGCGTCGGCGTACCGCAGGGCCCGGTCGGTGGTCGAGGCGCGGTCCACGCCGAGCCAGTGCGTGTCGACGCGGGCGTTGACGAACAGGCCCGGCGCGGCCCCCTTGACCGCCCGCACCAGCCGCGCGTGGTCGGCGGGGTCGGCGAGCCCGGCGCCGCGACCGTCCTCGACGTTGACGCCGGCCACGCCGATCCCGGCCAGTTCGGCGGCCAGCTCCGGGCCGTCGTACCCGGCCTCGACGTCCACGGTGACCGGCACGGGCAGCCGCACGAGCCGCCTGGCCAGCGCCACCGTCTCCGCCCGCGCACGGCCCGCCGCGTCCGGCAGGCCGTGCGCCGCCGCCACGCCCAGGCTGGTCGTGCCGATCGCCGGGAAACCGGCCTCGACGAGGGCGGCGGCCGACGCGTGGTCCCACGCGTTCGGCAGGACGAGGAAGTCCTCGTGCAGCCGGTGGAACGCCCGCGCGCCGTCCACCAGCGCCAGCGCGTGCTCCCGCGCGGGGCACGCGTGCCGCCCGGCGCCGAACCACGCGCCGGCCAGGTCGACCTCGACGACCGAGCCGTCCGGGGCGACCCGCCGCGTCACCGGCACCGGCGGTTCGGCGCCCGCGACCATCGCCCTCGTCGCGTCGCACGCCTGCACCAGCAGGCCGACCCGGTTGGCGGTCGCCTCGTCCCACGACCCGCCGCAGGCCGCGACCAGCCGGGCGACCGCCGCGTCGGCACCGGGCGTCGTCGGCAGGTGCGGCTGGTAGCAGCGGGCGACGAGCGCGACGTCCCCGGCGACGGACGGCGGCAGTCCCAGCGCCCGGGCCGGCACCGCCACCGGCTCCCCGGCGCGCCGCAACCGCGCGGGGTCGACCGCGGCCAGCTCCCGGAGCACGAGGGCGCGCCGGCGCCGGTGCGCCTCGCCCCCGTTGAACCGGGCGACGGACGCGCGCAGCCACGCGACCCCGTCCTCCGCCGGGGGCACCGGCACGACCACGTGGTCCTCGCTCAGCAGTTCGTCCACGGCGGTCACGCTAGGGGCGGGACGCTTCGGCGAGGGCCGAAGCGACGGCGGCGCACAATGGCGGGCGTGGCAGCGGAGGAACTGGCCGGCCTGGCCGCGCTCCTGGCCGACCGCACCAGGGCGTGCTTCCTGCTGGCGCTGCTGGACGGGCGGGCCTGGACGCCCGGTGAGCTGGCCGCCGAGGCGGGCGTCGCGCCGTCCACGGCGAGCGAGCACCTGGCCCGGCTGGTCGACGGCGGCCTGCTCGTGCGGCGGAGCCAGGGGCGGCACCGGTACGTGCGGCTGGCCGGGCCGGAGCAGGCGGCGCTCGTGGAGGGCTTCCTCGCCTACCTGGGGCCGACCGCTCCCCGGCGCACGGGGCTGCGGGCGGTCACCGCGGACGAGGCCCTGCGCCGGGGCCGGACGTGCTACGACCACCTGGCGGGAGAGCTGGGCGTGGCGGTGACCGACGCCATGACCGCCCGGGGCCTGCTCACCGCGGACCTGGGCCTGACCGGCGCGGGCCGCGCGTGGCTGGCCGACCTGGGCTTCACCCCGCCGCCCCGGCGACCGGCGGCGAGGGCCTGCCTGGACTGGACCGAGCGCCGCTCCCACCTGGCCGGGGCGGCGGGCGCGCACGTCTGCGCCCACCTGCACCGGGAGGGCTGGGTGCGCCGGATCGGCACGGGCCGCGCGGTCCGCCTCACCGCCGCCGGGGAGACGGCGCTGCACGACCTGCTCGGGCTCGGCTGACCGCCCCACCCGAGCCGCGCCGCACCCCACCCGCGCCGGACCGTGCCGTGCCGCGCCATGCCGCGCCGCGCCGCGCCGGACCGCGCCGGACCGCGCCGCGCCGCGCCGAGCCGTGCCGTGCCGTGCCGACCCGTCAGGTCAGGTCAGCCGGGCCGCCAGGTCGCGCGCCTTGGCGAACTCCTCGTGGTGGTCGCCGAAGTACGACCAGGGCCACCGCGACGCCCGGTCCCCCACCTCCGCCACGTGCCCGAGGAACCTCCGCACGTCCTCGCGCTTCAACCCGGCCACCGCCTCGACCCCGGCGTAGTAGGCGGCGAAGACCTGGTTCGCGCGCACCCACCGCGGGTGCTCCCGCTGCTCCTCGCCCGCCGCCAGCAGGTGGTCCGACACCGCCGCCACCTCCAGCCGCACGACCCGCCGCGCCAGGTAGTCGATCGACCGCCACCGCCGGCGGAAGCTCACCGACTCCGCGTCGCGCAGCGGCACCTCGATGTGCGCGGCCGGCACCAGCGCCAGCAGCGGGTGCCCCGCGGCCAGGTCGGCCACCCGGACGCGGGCGAACTCCAGCATCCGCTCGTGGCTGCCGTACCACTTGTCGGTCAGCATCTGGAGCCGGTGCTCGTTGGCGGACACCAGGTCCGGGCACAGCATCTGCACCCGGGCGAACACCTGGTCGCCCTCCTCGTCGCGCTCCGGCGCGCCCAGGGCCAGGCTCATCAGCTGCCCCCACGGCGCGACGTCCTCCGGGGCCAGCTCGGCGGCCCGCCGCAGCGCGGTGCGGGCCTGGTCGGCGAGGTCGAGGAACCGGGCCAGCCGGTCCTCCTCGGTGTACTGCGCGTACGACGCGCCGCGCTCCTCCCACGCGGCGGCGTTGAGCGCGCTGCCGAGCAGCAGCAGGCTGTCGGCGTCGTGGCGCTCGTCCACGGCGGAGTGCAGCGCGGGCAGCGCGTGCTGCCCGGCCTCGCCGAGCACGTCGACGCGCAGGTCGCGGCGTTCGGGGTCGCGGGTGGCGGCGAGGAGCGCGCGGGCGGGTGCGGTGTCGCCCGCGACGAGGGCGCGGGCGGCGCGTTCCAGCTCGTCGTCGCGCCAGGCCAGGTCGACGGTGGGTGGCAGGTCGGCGGGCACGATCAGCGGCGCAGCCACTTCGGCAGCCACGACGCGTTGCCGGCGGGCAGCACGTCCACGACCACGCAGGTGATGTTGTCCGGCCCGCCGCGCGCGTTGGCCGCCGAGATGAGGGCCTGCACGGTCTCGTCGCCGTCGGCGGTCGCGGTGAGCAGCTCGGCGATCTCGGCCGGGGCGACCACGTCGGACAGGCCGTCCGAGCAGATCAGGTACCGGTCGCCCTCGGCCGCGTCCTGGTGGAACAGGTCCGGGTCGTGGGCGCTGCCTGCCTGGAGCGCGCGCATCAGCATCGAGCGGCCGGGGTGCTCGCCCGCCTGCTCCGCCGACATGCGGCCGTCGTCGACGAGCGCCTGCACCATCGTGTGGTCGCGGGTGATCTGGGTCAGCTCGCCGTCGCGCACGAGGTAGCAGCGCGAGTCGCCGATGTGGCCGACCGCGAACCGCTCGCCGTCCCACCACAGCGCGGTGAGCGTGGTGCCCATCCCGCGCATGTCGAAGTTCTCCTCGGCGAGGTCGGTCAGCCGGATGGCGATCTCCCGGGCCGCGCCGTTCAGCTCGCCGAGGGGGTCCTCGGCGTCCAGGTCGAGGTCTGCGAGCACCGCGACCGCGATCGAACTGGCCACTTCGCCGTACGCGTGGCCGCCCATGCCGTCGGCGACGGCGAAGAGGCGGTCGCTGAAGTAGACCGAGTCCTCGTTCGCTTCACGGCGCAGGCCGGGGTCCGTGCCGACGGCGTACCGGAGCGCATGCATGCCGGATAGTGAATCACCCGCACGGGTGCCCGTGAGCAGGGCATCTCCAATTCGGTCAGCGGGGACGGCCGTAGAACTCGCTCAGCACGAGCATCGCGGCCCCGGCGGCCACCACGTCATCACCCAGCGGGGTGATCGACACGTCCACCGGGAGCCACTCGTCCTTGGGCAGCCGGGCGCGGACCCCGTCCAGGTAGGCGGCGGGTTCGGCGAGCACGGCGCGGCCCGCGAGGACGACGTGGTCGATGTCGAGCAGCTGCACCAGGTCGGCCACGGCGACGCCGACGACGTCGGTCGCCCCGACCAGGTCGCCGCGCGCGGCGGCGAGGTTGTGCAGGACCTCGACGCACCCGGTGCGCCCGCACACGCACGGCGGGCCGTCGAGCTGGAGCGTGGTGTGCCCGTACTCGCCGGCGTTCGTGCGCACGCCGCGGTGCACGCGGCCGTCGAGCAGCATCCCGATGCCCAGGCCCGTGCCGACGAGGACGAGGACGGCGTCGCGCAGCTCCTCGCCGCGCCGCCACGCCTCGGCGACGACGGCCGTGTTGGTGTCCTTGTCCACGACGACGGGCAGGCCGAGGCGTTCCTCGGCGAGGGCGCGCAGCGGCACGTCGTGCCACGCGGTCAGGCCGGTCGGGTCGTGCACGAGGCCCGTGCGGTGGTCGAGCGGGCCGACGAACCCGATGCCGACGCCGAGCAGCCGGTCGTCGCGCATCCCGTCGACCAGGCGGGTCAGCTCGCCGACGAACGCGGGCGGGTCGAAGTCGTGCGGCAGGGGCGCCACGGCGCGGTCGAGCACGGTGCCCGCGAGGTCGGTGAGCACGACGCGCAGCTCGTCCCGCTCGACCTGGGCGCCGAGCGCGAGGCGGCTGTCGGCGACGAGTTCGAGCAGCGTGCGGGGTTTGCCGACGCCGACGTTGCGGGTGCCGGACTCGACGAGCAGGCCGTCCGCGATGAGCCTGCTGACGACCTTCGACACCGCCTGCGGGGTGAGGCCGCTCCGCGCGGCCAGCTCCACCCTGGTGACGGCGCCGGACCGGGCGAGGCCCAGCACCACCGCGTCGTTGTATCCCCGCAGGAAGCGCAAGTTGGGCACGTGGCCATCATCGCACGTCTGGCTTTTATTAAACAGCGTTGCTTTAATAGCCTCATGTCTCTCCGCACCGGACTGCTCGGCTACGGCATCGCGGGGCGGGTGTTCCACGCCCCGCTGATCGCCGCGACGCCCGGCCTGGAGCTCGCGGCCGTGGTGACGACCGACCCGGGGCGCCGGGCCGGGGTCGCCGCCGAGCACCCGTCCGCCGCCGTCCTGGGCGACGCCGAGGAGCTGTTCGCCCTGGACCTGGACCTCGTCGTGGTCGCCACCCCGAACCGCACCCACGTGCCGCTCGCGCTCGCCGCCGTCGAGGCCGGCGTGCCGGTCGTGGTGGACAAGCCGTTCGCCCCGTCACCGGCCGACGCGCGCCGCGTGCTGCGCGCCGCCGAGCGGCGGGGCGTGCCGGTGACCGTGTTCCAGAACCGGCGGTGGGACGGTGACTTCCTCACCGTGCGGTCGCTCGTCGACTCCGGTTCACTGGGCCGGGTCGCGCGGTTCGAGTCGCGGTTCGAGCGGTGGGTGCCGGAGGTGCGGGACGGCTGGCGCGAGTCGGGTGCGCCCGAGGAGGCGGGCGGGGTGCTCCACGACCTCGGCGCGCACCTCGTGGACCAGGCGCTGGAGCTGTTCGGCCCGGTGACGTCGGTGTACGCCGAGCTGGACCGGCGGCGGGACGGCGTGGCCGTGGAGGACGACGCGTTCGTGGCGTTGGCGCACGCCTCGGGGGTGCGGTCGCACCTGTGGGCGAGCGCCGCGGCGGCCGACCACGGGCCGCGGTTCCGGGTGCTCGGCTCCGAGGCGGCCTACGTGTCGCACGGGCTGGACCGGCAGGAGGACGCGCTGGCCGCGGGCAAGCCGTTCGAGGACCTGTCGACGACCGGCCGGCTGGGCGTGGTCGGCGCGGAGGAGGACGTCGTCGGCCTGCCCGGCGCGTACGTCGAGTTCTACCGGCTGCTCGTCGCGGCCCTGACCTCCGGCGGGCCGCTGCCCGTGGACCCGGAGGGGGTCGTGCGCGCGCTGGAGGTGATCGAGGCGGCGTTCGGGTCCGCCCGGACGGGACGGGTGGTGTCGCTGTGAGCCTGCTGGACGAGCTGGTCGACCAGGAGGGCCGGTTGGTCTTCCGCGCCTTCGACAACGAGGTGGCGCTGGAGCTGGGCGCGTTCCTCCTCGACGCCGCCCGAGCGCGTGCGCTGCCGGTGACGATCTCCGTGCGCCGGGGCGCGCAGCGCCTGTTCCACGCCGCCCTGCCCGGCACGTCGGCCGACAACGACGAGTGGATCGACCGCAAGTCCCGCGTCGTCGACCGGTACGGCCAGAGCTCGTTCCGGGTCGGCGAGTCCTTCCGCGCGGCGGGCCGGGACTTCGACCGGGACTCCCGCCTGGACCCCGACCGCTACGCCGCCCACGGCGGTGTCTTCCCGGTCCTGGTGGCCGGCGTGGGCCCGGTGGGCACGGTGGGCGTGTCCGGCCTGCCCCAGGCGGAGGACCACGCGTTCGTGGTGGAACAGCTGGAGAAGTTCCTGTCCACCCGCTGACCCCGGCGCCGGCCGACCGCCCTCGGCCGCCGCCGTGCCGCGACGACGCACCCCCAGGCGTCGTCGGGCAGCCGGGGAGGGCGACCACCGGTCGCCCTCCCCGCGCAGCCGCGTCGCGGGGAGGGCCGCCGACGACCCTCCCCGCGCGTCACGCCCCCAGCGGAGCACCCGGTCAGCAGAACACCCCGGTCGGGCAGAGCACCCCGGTCAGCAGAACACCTCGTTCAGCAGCTCCTGGAACCCGTTCACCTCGCCCGGGTCCGGCGCCGAGGTCAGGGACACGGTCAGGCGGGTCTTCGCGTTCGCCGTGCCGACCACCAGGCTGGAGTAGCCGGGGATGCCGCCGCCGTGGCCCCAGACCTCCGCGCCGCACGGCAGCGTCGACCTCTCGACGCCCAGGCCGTACTCGGTGGACACCGGGGTCAGCGCCGTCAGCTCCGCCTGCTGCGCGGGGCGCAGGAGGCGGCCCTCCAGGAGCGCCTCGGCGAACCGGTCGAGGTCGGCGGTCGTGGAGATCATCCCGCCCGCCGCGTGCGCGACCGACGGGTTGATCCTGGTGATGTCGTCCACCTCGCCGCGCAGGCGCTGGTAGCCGTGCGCGTGCGGCCCCCTGATGTCGACCGCGGCACCCGGCGCGTACGTGTCGCGCAGGCCCAGCGGGCGCAGGACGCGGCGCTCCACGGCCTCCCCGTACGGCCTGCCGGTGACCTTCTCCACCAGCAGGCCCGCGACGACGTAGTTGGTGTTGGAGTAGTTCCAGCCCGTGCCCGGTTGGAAGTCGAGCGGCTTCGAGGTGGACAGGGCGACCAGCTCGGCCGGCGCCCACGTCCGGTACCGGATGGGCTCGTAGCCCTCCGGGTCGTTCGGCAGCGCGTCGGTGTAGTTGTAGAGCCCGCTGGTGTGCTGGAGCACGTGGCGCACGGTGATCCGGTCGCCGTCGGGCAGCAGGCCCGGCAGGTGGCGGGACACCGGCTCGTCCAGCCCGACGCGGCCCTCGCCGACCAGCTGGAGCACCACGGTCGACACGAACGTCTTGGTGATGCTGCCGACCCGGAACCGGCCGTCGAGCGGCACGGGGCGCGGCGAGCCGACCTCCGCCGTGCCGGCCCGCGCGGTGAACTGCCGCCGGCCGTCGGTCACCCGCACCTGGACGCCCTGCGCGCCGGTGCCCGCCATCAGCTCGACCGACCGCTGGACCACCCCGCGGTCGACGCGGTCGCCGGTCGGGGCCGCGACCGCCGTCCCCGCGAGCCCCGTCGCCCCCAGCCCCGCGACCGCCATCCCCACGGCGGTCGCCAGGGCGATTCCCCTCTTGCCCATCAACGTGTCCTCCCTCTCGACGTCGAGGACACCGAGTCTGGCCACGCGGACGTGCGCCGGCGTCACCCCCTGGTGGACGGCGGCCGGCGACTTTAGGCTCATCCACCCTTAGTGGTCAGCGGCCCGCGGAACCGATTCCGAAGCCGCCGGGACTACTCCGTTCGAGTGACGGCAATGGTCTAGACCTTGACCGTGAAGTGGTCTGAACCACATGGTGACATCCACCCTGCACTCCTTTCCTGACGAGGAGCACGATGTCCAAGATCCGATGGCATGTCACAGCGGCGGCCGTAGCGGTCGCCACGTTGGCGGTGGGCCTGGTCGTCGCCCCGGCCGCGAGCGGCGCGGGCGGTGTCTCCGCGACCTTCACGAAGGGCTCGGACTGGGGCACCGGGTACGAGGGCAAGTACACGATCCGCAACGGCTCCAGTGCCTCCCTGAGCACCTGGACGGTCGAGTTCGACCTCCCCTCCGGCGCCAAGGTCACCTCCGTCTGGGACGGCAGCCAGACCACCAGCGGCCAGCACGTCACCGTGAAGCCGACCTGGAACGGCAGCGTGGGCGTCGGCGGCTCGGTGAGCTTCGGCTTCAACGTGACCTACTCGGGCGCGTACTCCGCCCCGACCAACTGCAAGCTGAACGGCGCGTCGTGCGACGCCGGCGGGACCAACCCGACGACGACCACCACGACCACCACCACCACGACGACGACCACGACGACCACCACCACGGGTCCGACCACCACCACGACCACCGGCACCCAGCAGCCCGGCGGCAAGAAGAACCTGGGCTACTTCACCCAGTGGGGCGTCTACGGCCGCCAGTACTTCGTGAAGAACATCCACACCTCCGGCTCGGCCGCGAAGCTGACGCACATCAACTACGCGTTCGGCAACGTGCAGAACGGCCAGTGCACCATCGGTGACGCCTACGCCGACCACGACATGGCCTACACCGCCGCGAACTCCGTCGACGGCGTCGCGGACACCTGGGACACCGGCGCCCTGCGCGGGTCGTTCAACCAGCTCCGCAAGCTGAAGAAGATGTACCCGCACATCAAGGTGCTGTGGTCGTTCGGCGGCTGGACCTGGTCCGGCGGCTTCGGCCAGGCCGCGCAGAACCCGGCCGCGTTCGCCGAGTCCTGCTACAAGCTCGTCGAGGACCCGCGCTGGGCGGACGTGTTCGACGGCATCGACATCGACTGGGAGTACCCGAACGCCTGCGGCCTGACCTGCGACACCTCCGGCTTCAGCTCGATGAAGACGGTCTCGCAGGCCCTGCGCACCCGCTTCGGCGCCAACTACCTGGTCACCGCCGCCATCACGGCGGACGGCTCCAACGGCGGCAAGATCGACGCGGCCGACTACGGCGGCGCCTCGCAGTACCTCGACTGGTACAACGTCATGACCTACGACTACTTCGGCGCGTTCAACGCCCAGGGCCCGACGGCCCCGCACTCCCCGCTCACCTCCTACACCGGCATCCCGCAGCAGGGCTTCAACTCCGACGCGGCGATCCAGAAGCTCAAGAGCAAGGGCGTCCCGGCGGCCAAGCTGCTGCTCGGCATCGGCTTCTACGGCCGCGGCTGGACCGGCGTCACCCAGGCCGCCCCCGGCGGCACGGCGACCGGCGCGGCCCCCGGCACGTACGAGGCGGGCATCGAGGACTACAAGGTCCTGAAGAACACCTGCCCGGCCACCGGCACCGTCGCGGGCACCGCGTACGCGTTCTGCGGCAACAACTGGTGGAGCTACGACACCCCCGCCACCATCGGCGGCAAGATGTCCTGGTCCAAGAGCCAGGGCCTCGGCGGCGCGTTCTTCTGGTCGCTCGACGGCGACACCTCCAACGGCGAGCTGATCACCGCGATCAGCAACGGCCTGAAGTAACACCCCGGAGCCGCCCTCGCGAGCGGCACCCGAAGGGCCCCTGCGGTTTCTCTCCCCCCGCAGGGGCCCTTCGGCGTTCCCGGACCGGCGCGCTGGTGCTCGGCGGCAACGCCGTGGCGCGGGCCACGACCACCCCCGACGCCTCGTGCGTCACCTCGGACCCGCTCGGCCTGGTCGACCGCAGGCCCTCCCGGTGCGTTCCCCGCGAATCCGGTGAACCTCGTGGGAGCCCTACAGGGTGAGGCTCCACGAATTCAGGTAACCGGTGTCGGCCGAGTAGACGTCCTGCACGCGCAGCTGCCAGTTGCCGTTGCGCGCCTCGGCGGAGACGTTCGCCGTGTAGGTGGTGTCGATGTTGTCGCCGGAGTCGCTGTTGGACGACTTCAGCCGGTACGACGTGCCGTCCGGCGCGACGAGGTCGATCACCAGGTCACCGCGGTAGGTGTGCACGGCGTGCACCTCCACCTGCGAGGTGGACGAGGCGTTGCCCGTGCACCCGGCGACGGTGATGGTGCTGGTCACGGCCGCGCCGTTGTCCGGGATGGCCACGTCGACGTCGTTGGTGGCCTTCGCGCAGCCGGTGGGCGGGGTGCCGCCGTACGGGGCGGTCGCCTTCTTCGCCGAGTACATCAGCATCGGCTTGACCTTCGGCCAGAAGGTCGACGCCTGGCACGAGTAGGCCGGGAAGAAGCCCGAGCAGGTGCCCGACGACGGACCGATCTCCCACACGAACGAGGCGACGCCCAGGTCGTCGTACACCCAGTCGTCGGTCGCGCCCGCCGCGTTGTAGAGCACCTCGCCCGGCTGCCCGTACTGCCAGCCGCCGGCCAGGCCGGCCAGCTCGCGCGCCATCGTGCGCAGCGGGGCGTCGTTGCCCGTCTTGTACTGGGTCGTCCAGCCCCACGGGAACAGCACCAGGTTCGAGTAGCTGTGCATGGAGACGACCACGCCGGTGGTGTCGGTCGGGGCCGCGTCGGTGACGCCCGTGCCGCGCCGGTCCCGGTACAGGTTGCGCCACAGCGCCTGCAACGCCCGCGTCTCGACCTCGGAGTTCGCGCTCGGCCCCTTGTAGGTCTGGTCGCACGGGTTGGACGACGTGCCCTCGCCGCCCCAGTGGGAGTCGGTGTTGCGGTTGAGGTCGACGCCGATCTGCGACGACGACGTGCCCGAGCAGCCCGACCCGTTCGTGGTGTTCGCGTTCTTGCGCTGGTAGCGCGGCGAGTTGCCGCCCTGCTGCACGATGTTCACGCCGTCGGGGTTGGCGATCGGCACCACCCACACCTCGGTGGTGTCGAGCAGCGCGGTGACCTCGGCGTCCGTGCCGTAGCCCTGGGTCAGGTGGTCGATCCACCGCCACGCCACGTCACCGGTGGTCAGCTCGCGGGCGTGCAGCTGGCCCATCACGAAGAACCGCGGCTTGGGCGCGGTGGGGCTCAGCGCGCAGTCGCCCGCGTTCTTCTTGGTGATGCAGACGGCGCGCAGGTCGTAGCCGCCCGCGCCCTGCGTCTTCTTCCACGAGTCGCCGTAGTCGACGACCGAGGTCAGCGCCGGGTGGTTCTGGGCGACCAGGTCCAGGTGCGACCAGTGGGCGTTGATCGTGCGGTAGCCGCCGTAGTAGGTCTCGTTGATGTCGGCGGCCTCGAAGGTGGGCGACTGCGACTTCTTCGCCGGCGGCTGCCACTGCGGGGCCGGCAGCACCTCGTCGACCACGGCGCTGAACCCGGCCGTCTTCAGGCTCGCCCCGGTGGTGGGGTCGCCGAGGACGAACAGGTGCTCGCCGTCGCGGTCCTCCAGCACGTCGAAGCCGCGCCCGAGCAGGTCCTGGGCGGCCTTCCCGAGCGGGGCGTGGACCTTGTAGACGTAGGTGGGCGCGCCCTGGGACTGCGCCTGGGCCTCGGTGACCCCGGGTGCGGGGCCCGCGGTCGTGGGGCCGGCGGTGACGACCGCCAGCCCGACGACACCGGCCGTGGCCAGTGCCAGCAGTGAACGTCTTGTCGACTTCACGGTGTTTCCTCCTAGGCAGGGTGATCGGAGGATGGGGCACAACCGGCCCGTTGCACACCCGCCGACCGGTCATTCCCACCACCGTCCGCCCGTGCGGTGGACGTCGTGTTTCGGCCGTTGGGCGAGAGGTACCCCGATCTTGGTCCGGATGGAGGAGGAGACGTGACTGACGAAGAACTCGTCGCGCGCATCACCGCACTGGTGGACGAGGAGCACCGGCTGGAGGGCTCGCGCGTCGGCGAGGGCCTGAGCGACGGTGACGCCCGCCGGCTGCGCGACCTCGAAGTCGCCCTCGACCAGACGTGGGACCTCCTGCGCCAGCGCCGCGCCCGCCGCGCGGCGGGCCTGGACCCGGACGGGGCCGAGCCCCGCTCCCCCGGCACCGTGGAGGGCTACCGGCAGTAGGCGCCGGCGCGCCGCGCCGCCCCCGGTCCGACGAGTCGCGGGGCGGGGCTTGACCCGGCCCCAGGGGCAGTCGGCACGGTCTCCGGCGTGGAGGATGTGCGGGTGGCGAAGCTGCCGGGGACGCGGCTGTCGGGGACGAGCACGCCGGGGACGAGCACGCCGGGGACGGACACGCCCGGGACGGGCACGCCGGGGACGCGGCCGTTGGGCATCGGGGAGTTCTCCCGGCGTTCGCGGCTGTCGGTGAAGGCGCTGCGGCTCTACGAGCGGCAAGGGCTGCTCCGACCGGCGTCGGTCGACCCGGCCAACGGCTACCGGCGGTACGCCGAGGACCAGTTGGCGCAGGCGCGCCTGGTGGCCCTGCTGCGGCGGCTGGACATGCCGCTGGCCGTGGTGGCCACGATCGTGGCCGCGCCCGGGGACCGCCGGTCCGACCTGGTCGCCGAGTACTGGGACGGGGTCGAGCACCGGGTGGCCGTGCAGCGCGGGCTCGCCGCGCACCTCCGCGTCGTGTTGACCGGAGGCGAGGGGTTGTCGGACATGTACGAGATCAGTCAGCGGGACGTGGCGGCGCAGGTCGTGCTCACCGAGCAGCGGCACCTGCGGCAGCCGGAGCTGGTGGGGTGGATCGGCGCGGCGATGAGCCGGGCGGAGGAGGCGGCGGCGCCGTACGGTGGCGCGGCGGGCGCGCCGTACGTCGTCTACCACGGCGAGGTCAACGAGGACAGCGACGGACCGGTCGAGCTGTGCTTCCCGATCGCGCCGGGCGAGGCGGCGGTGACGGCGGCGCACCGCGTGGAGGAGGCGCACCGCGAGGCGTACGCGCGCCTGCCGAAGGCGCACGTGGTGTTCCCGCAGGTCCTGTCGGCGTTCGACGCGGTCGCCGCGTGGCTGGAGGGGAACGGCCACGCGATCGCGGGGTCGCCGCGCGAGGTCTACTTCGCCGACTTCGCCGCCGCCGGGCCGGACGACGAGGTGTGCGACGTGGCGTTCCCGATGCGCTGACCGGGCGGGGTCCCCGGCTCCCCCGGGAGCCGGGGCTCCTAGAGCCGGTGGGACAGGCGGTGGGCGAGGGCGGTGTGCCGGCGGCCCGCGCCCACCGTCCGGACCGCTTGACCGATGGCCTTCCGGGAACCCACCAGGACGACGAGCTTCTTCGCCCGGGTCACCGCCGTGTAGAGCAGGTTGCGCTGGAGCATCATCCACGCGCTCGTGGTGATTGGGACGACGACGCACGGGTACTCACTGCCCTGTGAGCGGTGAATCGTCATGGCGTAGGCGTGGGTCAGCTCGTCCAGCTCCCCGAACTCGTAGTCCACGTCCTCTTCCTCGTCGGTCCGAACGGTCAACTTCTGCTCCACGTCGTCTATCGCCGTGACGATGCCCAGCGTCCCGTTGAACACGTTCTTGTCGTAGTTGTTGCGCATCTGGGTGACCTTGTCGCCCACCCGGAACACCCGGCCGCCGAACCGGCGCTCGGGCAGCCCCGGCGTGGACGGCGTCAGCGCCTCCTGGAGCAGCGCGTTCAGCCCGCCCGCGCCCGCCGGACCCCGGTGCATCGGCGCGAGCACCTGCACGTCGGTGCGCGCCTTCAGGCCGAACTTGCGCGGGATGCGGTTCGCGACGACGTCCACGACCAGCGCGGCGGCCTCCTCGGCCTCCTCGACGGGGAACAGGAAGAAGTCCGGCATGCCTTGCACGATCGGGTAGTCGCCGGCGTTGATGCGGTGCGCGTTGGTCACCACGCCGGACTGCTGCGCCTGGCGGAAGATGTGCGTGAGGCGGACGTTCGGCACGGGGCCGCCCTCGGCGAGCACGTCGCGCAGCACCTCGCCCGCGCCGACGGACGGCAGCTGGTCGACGTCGCCGACGAGCAGCAGGTGCGCGCCCGGCGCGACGGCCTTGACCAGCTTGTTCGCCAGCAGCAGGTCCAGCATGGACGCCTCGTCGACCACGACGAGGTCGGCGTCCAGCGGTCGGTCGCGGTCGTAGGCGGCGTCACCGCCCGGCTTCAGCTCCAGCAGCCGGTGCACGGTGCTCGCCTCGTGCCCGGTCAGCTCGGTCAGCCGCTTGGCCGCGCGACCGGTCGGCGCGGCCAGCACCACGCGAGCGCCCTTCGCCGCGGCCAGCTTCACGATCGAGCGGACCGTGAAGCTCTTGCCGCACCCCGGGCCGCCGGTCAGCACGGCGACCTTGCGGGTCAGGGCGAGCTGCACGGCGTCGCGCTGCCGGTCCTCCAGGGACGCGCCCAGCCACGCAAACGCTTTCGCCCAGTCCACGCGCCGGAACGCGGGCATCCGCTCGGCGTCCGTGCCGAGCAGCCGCAGCAGCTGGTTGGCCAGCGAGATCTCCGCGCGGTGGAACGCGAGCAGGTAGATCGCGGGCTCGCCGTCGGGCATGACCTCGCGGACCACGCCCTCCTCGCCGACCAGCTCGGCCAGGCACTCGATGACGAGGCCCGCGTCGACCTGGAGGATCTTGATGGCGGCGCCGATCAGCTCGTTCTCGGGCAGGTAGCAGTTGCCGTCGTTGGTGGCCTCGCCGAGCGTGAACTGGAGGCCGGCCTTGATCCGCTGCGGGCTGTCGTGCGGGATGCCGACGGCCTTGGCGATCACGTCGGCGGTGCGGAACCCGATGCCCCACACGTCCGTGGCCAACCGGTACGGCTCCTCGCGCACGACGTCGATGGCCTTGTCCGAGTACTGCTTGTAGATGCGCACGGCGAGCGAGGTGGACACGCCGACGCCCTGGAGGAAGACCATGACCTCCTTGATGGCCTTCTGCTCCTCCCACGCGGCGGCGATCATCTTCGTCCGCTTGGGGCCGAGCTTCGGCACCTCGACCAACCGCTGCGGCTCGTGCTCGATCACGTCGAGCGCGTCGACCCCGAAGTGCGTGACGATCCGGTCCGCCAGCACCGGCCCGATGCCCTTGATCAGGCCGGACCCGAGGTAGCGGCGGATGCCCTGGATGGTCGCGGGCAGCACGGTCGTGTAGTCGTCGACGTGGAACTGCTTGCCGTACTGCGGGTGCGACCCCCACCGGCCGCGCATCCGGATCGACTCGCCGGGCTGCGCGCCCAGCAGCGCGCCGACCACGGTCACCAGCTCCCCGCCGCGCCCGGTGTCGACCCGGGCGACGGTGTACCCGGTCTCCTCGTTGGCGAAGGTGATCCTCTCCAGCACCGCTTCCAGCACAGCCTCGCCCACGCGGCCACCCTAGGCGGCGGCACCGACAGCGGCGCCGACCGGCCCTCGGAGCACGAGCGGGGCCCACCTCTCCGCAATTATGTGGATTACCGGCGATGGGCCCGGAACAATCGCGCAACCGCATTCCCATTAAGTGTGACGCCCATCACAAACCCATTTCCGGAACCGGTACCGCTCTCCCGTCTTCCCAGGTGGGTGGAACGATGGGGAGAACTCCCGCCGCCAACCCCGGCGGGAGGCGGTATTCGCCGTCGGGTGGCGACGAGGCGATCGCCACCACCCGATGCGACGAGGAAGGGAGCCCTGATCGTGGAATCCGGTTCCGACCCGCCACACCCCCGCTCCTCGTACCGGGCCACCCGGCACGAGGGGCCGACCGCTGTTGTCCCGGCGCTGGCCGAGGTCCCCGCGGGGAACGGGCGACGTCCCGTTCGACCGTGAGGGCCGCGGTGGCCGTCCCCCATTCCCCCTGAGGAGGGAGCACTACCCGAGTTCACCCACAGCGCCGGGACAACGGCGGCCCGTCGACCACGGCCTGCTCTCGGTTGTGCGCTGTGAATGGACATCACGAACACCACCGCGTCCGCGGCGGGATCGGTTGCGCCCGACCCGACCCTGGAGGCGGTCGTCCTCGCCGCGTCCGGTCTCGGCGTGCTCGGCACCGTGCTGATCGTCCTGGCGCGGAGCGGGCAGTTGAAGCCGCTGATCGCGGCGGTCGCCCGAGTGATCACCGTGCCCCTCGCCCTCCTCCAGCACGTGGTGGAGCGGCAGAGCGCCAACGCCCGGCGTCGGCGCGAGTGGCGCGACAAGCTCGACCTCGCGGAGCGGGTGAAGGACGACCCCGACCTGCTGGCCGCGCTCAGGTCCGTGCACGCCCTCGTGGAGGGGCACGAACAGCGCCGGTCGGAGGACGACGTCGACAGCCCCACCCCGCCCGACGAACCACCCACCTCCCCCGGCACGGTCGTCGCGCTCGACCGGCACCGGGCCCGCGGGCGCTCACCCCGCCGCGGGCCGCGACAGAACCGGACGCGACAGGACCGGACGGGGAACGGCGGCGGTTCGGCGTGAGGACGGGCCGAACCGGTGGCCAGGTGGACGGCGCGGTACCGCGCCGACTTCCTGGCCACCGGTCACCCCTCCGCGTCACGGCCAGCGCACGGCACGCCCCGCCACCTCGCCGACCACGACGCCGGCGGCGTTGAGGCCCGCCACGAAACCCTGCACCTCGGCCCCCGGCACGGGCAGCAGCTCGACCTCGCCCGTCGACGACCAGCGGACCGGGCGGTGCCGGGCGCCGCCCCGGGCGATGCCCGCCTTCACGCCCGAGTCGGCGACCAGCTCGACCTGACCGCCGCCGTAGTCGTCGGGCAGGTCGAGCGAGGTGAGCGCGCCGTCGAGGTCCCAGCGCACCGCCTTGCCCTCCCACGACCCGTACGCCGCGCCGTCCGCGCCGAGCGCCCGCAGCACGCCCTGCTCGGTGGCGGGCAGCTCGACCGCCCCCGCGCCGTCCCAGCGCACGGCGTAGCTCGTGCGGTCCTCGCGGGCGAACTGGGCGATCGCGTGCGGGCCGCGCACGGCCTCGACCCACGTCCGGGTGCTGCCGGGCACGGTCACCGGCCCGGTGGGCACGCCGTCGTCCCAGCGCACGAGCCGGTCGGCGGCGTCGACGCCCGCGATCGCGCCGCCCGCGTCCACGGCCTCGGCGCGGACGCCGCCGGGCAGGGTGGTGACGCGGCCGCCGGCGTCCCAGCGGACGGCGTGGTACGCGCCGCCGGCGTCCGAGGCCGTGCCCACGGCCACCCCGGCCGGGTTCACCGCGAACACCTGGCCGTACCGGCCGCCGGGCAGGGTGTCGAGCGGGGTCGGCGAGCCGTCCGGGCCCCACCGGACGGCCAGCGGCCCCGCGGTGCCGTAGGCGCGACCGGCGGCGTCGACCCCGACCACGACGCCGACCCGGTCGGGCAGGGCCAGTTCGGTCGGCACGCCGTCGGCGGACCAGCGGACCGGCCGGTTCCGGCCGTCGACCCGGACCGAGCCGACGACCACGCCCGCGTCGTTGACCGCGACCGCCCTGCTCGCGGTGGCCCCCGGCGGCACCGCCAGGACCTCGACGCCGGGTCCGGCCGCGGAACCGACCTGCGGGACCACCGGGACCACCACCGCGCACCAGGCGACCACGAGCGCCGGCACGCCGTTCAGCAGCACACGTCGCACGACCGTCCTCCTCCCTCGGAGCCCGCCCGCACCCCAGCGAACCAGGCCGGACCGGGACGGGAAACGCTCCCGAACGGGTGGTCGCCCTCCACACGACGTTCACAACTCTCCCCGTCCGCCTCCACGGCCCCCACCTAGAGTCGGTCGCATGACACGTCGGGTTCTGGTGGTCGAGGACGACCTGACGATCGCCGAGTCGGTGGCCGCCCGGCTGCGGGCCGAGGGGTTCGAGGTCCTCCTGGCGCACGACGGGCCGTCCGCCGTGGACCGCGCCGGCGACGTCGACCTGGTGGTGCTGGACGTCATGCTGCCCGGCTTCGACGGGCTGGAGGTGTGCCGGCGCATCCAGGCGCGGCGGCCCGTGCCGGTGCTCATGCTGACCGCGCGCGGCGACGAGACGGACCTGCTCGTGGGGCTCGCGGTCGGCGCGGACGACTACCTGACCAAGCCGTTCTCGATCCGCGAGCTGGCCGCCCGGGTGCACGCGCTGCTGCGGCGCGTGGAGCGGGCGGCGTCGGCGGCGTCGGCCCGGATCTCCCTCGCCGACCTGGAGATCGACCTGGCGGAGCGGCGGGTGCTGCGCGGCGGCGAGGAGGCGCACCTGACGCCGACCGAGTTCCAGCTCCTGGTGCACCTCGCCGAACGGCCGCGTGCCGTGCAGTCGCGGGAACGGCTGCTCAGCGAGGTGTGGGGCTGGCACGACGGCACCGGCACGCGCACGGTCGACAGCCACGTCAAGGCGCTGCGGCGCAAGCTCGGGACGGACCTGATCCGCACCGTGCACGGCGTCGGGTACGCGCTGGAGGTGCCGCGGTGAGCCTGCGGTCGGCGGTCGAGACGGTCGCGGAGCTGCTGCCGCGCCCGCTGGACCCGGTGCGGTCGATCAAGCTCAAGATCGGCATCCTGCTGCTGTCGGCGTTCGCCGCCGGGTTCGCGTTCTTCTGGTACCGGATCGGCTGGCTGCCGACGAACACGACGATCGGCACGATCGCCATCGTCATCGTCACGTCGCAGGTGCTGGCGCACGGCATGACCCGGCCGCTGCGGGAGATGACGGCGGCGGTGCGGGCGATGCGGGGCGGCGACTACAGCCGGCGGGTGCGGGCGACGGCGCGCGACGAGGTCGGCGAGCTGGCCGCCGCGTTCAACCGGATGGCGGCCGACCTCGGCGCGGCGGACCAGCAGCGGCGCGAGCTGATCGCCAACGTGTCGCACGAGCTGCGCACGCCCATCACGGCGTTGCAGAACGTGCTGGAGAACGTCGTGGACGGCGTGGTGGAGCCGGACTCGGCGACCATGCGCACGGCCCTGGCGCAGACCGAGCGGCTCGGCAGGCTGGTCGCCGAACTGCTCGACCTGTCGCGCATCGACGCCGGCGCGCACCGGCTGGACAAGGCCGCGTTCGCGCTGGGACCCATGCTCGCCGACGTGGTGGCGGAGGCCGCCGTGGCCGCCCGGGGGGTGCGGTTCACGGTGGACGTCACGCCGCCGGGCGCGACCGTCCACGCCGACGAGGCCCGCTTGGCGCAGGTGGTCGCGAACCTGCTCGACAACGCCGCGCGCCACGGCCCGGCGGGCGGCGAGGTGCGGGTGACCGCCTCGGTCGGCGAGGACCTGGTGCTGGAGGTCGCGGACGACGGGCCGGGCATCGCGCCCCAGGACCGCGAGCGGGTCTTCGAGCGCTTCACCAGGGGCGAGCGGGCCGGCGGCGGGGGCACCGGCCTGGGCCTCAACATCGCCCGGTGGGTGGTCGACCTGCACGGCGGCACGATCGCCGTGGTCGACGGGCCGGGGTGCCGCATCCGCGCCGTGCTCCCGGCGACCGCCCCGGAAACCGCCCCGGGGGCAGTCCCGGGCGCAGCCGCGGAACCGGCCCCGGGAACAACCCGGGAGGCCGCCCCGCTCCCCTGACTCCCTGCTCACCTGCCCCCGCTCCCCCGCTCCCCCGCTCCCCTGATCTCCCGATCCCCGCCCGACCGCCGCGCGGCACGACCCCGACGTCGGTGCCGCACGCCCCTGGAGGACGACCCGATGACCCCCGACCGCGTTCTGCTGACCGGGGCGGTGGCCGGGGTGGCGGCCGCCGTGCTGCTGCCGCCGGACCGCCCCGGCCTCGGGTGGGTGCTGACCGCGCTGGTGGTCTTCGGCCTGCTGCG
This sequence comes from Saccharothrix sp. DSM 118769, assembly GCF_052936295.1. NCBI lineage: Bacteria > Bacillati > Actinomycetota > Actinomycetes > Pseudonocardiales > Pseudonocardiaceae > Saccharothrix > Saccharothrix sp. DSM 118769. Next base: position 8,737,258 of record NZ_CP193627.1, read on the forward strand.
CCGGGTGCGCCCCGGCTGGGCGGCGCTGTCGACGGCGCTGTTCGCGGTGGGCGCGTTCCTCGCCGCCGAGTGGCTGTTCGCGCTGTGCGCGGTGGCCGGGTGCGCTGCCGCGTCGCTCGCGGTCACCGGGGGGCGGACCGCGCGCGGGCTGGCGCTGGGCTCGGTGGCGGTGCCGGTGGCGGCGGTCCGGTCCCTGCCGCGGCTGGTGCGCGGGGTGCGAGACGGCGGCACGCCGGCGGCGGCGCGGCCGGTGCTGGTGACGGCCGCGCTGCTGGTGGTGTTCGTGCCGCTGCTCGCGGGGGCGGACGAGTCGTTCGCGGACCTGCTCGGCGCGCTCACGCCCGAGGCCGACGGGTCCTCGGTGGTGCTGTTCCTGCTGGTCGGGTTCGTCGCGGTGGGCGCGTGCCACCTGCTGGCCGTGCCGGTCGACCTGGAGGGCGGGGTCACCGCGGCCCGCCGGTTCGCCCGCCGGGACTGGGTGCTGCCGGTGGGCGCGCTGGTGGCGTTGTTCGCGGCGTTCGCGGGCGTGCAGGCCACCGCCCTGTTCGCGGGCGACGCGCACGTCGTCACCACGGACGGCCTGACCTACGCCGGGTACGCGCGCACCGGGTTCTGGCAGCTGCTGGCGGTCACCGTGCTCACCCTGGGCGTGATCGCGCTGGTCGCGCGGTTCGCGCACCGGGACACCGACCTCGACCGGCGGTGGCTGCGCGGCCTGCTCGGCGCGCTCGCGGTGCTGACGCTGGTGATCGTGGCGAGCGCGCTGGCCCGCATGTGGCTCTACCAGCAGGCGTACGGGTTCACCGTGCCGCGCGTGCTGGTCCTCGCCTGCGAGCTGTGGCTGGGCGTGGTCTGCCTGCTGGTGCTCGCGGCGGGCGTGCGGCTCGACGGCGGGTGGCTGCCCAGGGCGGTGGTGGCGAGCGGGTTCGGCGCGCTGCTCGCCCTCGCCGCGCTCAACCCCGACCGGTTCGTCGCCGAGCGCGCCGTCGACCGCTGGGAACGGACCGCGAAGATCGACCTGGCCCACCTGAGCGGGCTGTCCGACGACTCCGTGCCCGCCGTCCTGCGCCTGCCCGACCACCTGCGCGACTGCGCGTTCGCGATGCGCGGCCGGTTCGCGGCCGACGACTGGCGCTCCTGGAACCTGGGCCGCGAGGTCGCCCGCCGGGAGACCGCGGCGGCCGGCCTCACCGCGTGCAGGCCGTGACGTGCTCGGTGACGAGCGCCGCCAGCGCGCGGGGGTGGGTGACCGGGGCCCAGTGGCCCGCGTCCAGGTCGCGCCGCCGCACGGTCGTCGCCCACCGCTCCACGTCCCCGACGACGGCGTCGGTCACGTACTTGTCCCGCAGCGGTCGCACGAGCTGCACGGGCACGTCGGTGCGCCGCACGCGGGGCGAGCGGAGGCGGGGCGCGAAGTTCGCCCGGTAGAGCGCCATCCCGTTCACGCCGTCGCGCACGATCGTCGGCGCCACGTCGACGGACACGCCCTCGACCCGCCGCAGCACGTCCGCCCAGCGCGGGCCGATGACGTGCCGCCAGACGAGCGGCGCGAGCACCGGCACGTGGAACGCCACGACGTACCAGGAGCGCAGCAGCTGCCGGAGGTGGCCGGGCGTCCTGCGCTCGCGCACCCAGTGGCCGACGTGGTCCAGGCACGGCCCGGAGAGCGACGTGTAGGACGCGATGGGCGCGCCGGGCGCGGTGACCGCCTCCCACGCCTGGATCGAGCCCCAGTCGTGCGCCACGACGTGCACCGGCTCGTCCGGGCTGACGGCGGCGGCCACCGCGAACAGGTCGCGCGCGAGCACCGGCAGCCGGTAGGCGGCCAGCCCGCGCGGCGCGGACGACGCCCCGGCGCCGCGCACGTCGTAGGTGACGACGTGGAACGCCTCGGCGAGCACGTCGGCCACGCCGTCCCACACGCGGTGCGTGTCGGGGAAGCCGTGCACCAGCAGGACGGTCGGCGCGGACCGGTCGCCGCGCTCGAAGACCGCCAGCCGCGCGCCCTCGGACTCCACGTACCTCATAGTTACTCCCGGGTAACTCGGCAAGCCCCGTCACCGTAGCCGAGGTCGCCGCCGTCCCGCCGGCCGAGGAGCACGGGCGCGCGGCCCCCGCTGCCCGCGCCGAAGAGTGGCGAAACTCTCCCGAACGGGTGAACCGACTGCGGGGTGGGTACGGACCCCAGGACGTGCCCGTGCCCACGAGGAGGTGCCCGTTCCGTGCTCGCAGCCGTCCTGACCTTCGCCGGCTCACTGCTCGTCGCCCTGGTGGTGGTGACCCTCGTCCACCGGGTGGTCCGCCGCATCGGCAAGCGGTCCGCCCTGTTCGCGGGTCTCGCCCGGTACGCGCACAAGCCCGCCCTCGCGGTGGCCGTCCTGGTCGCCGTCCAGTTCTCCTTGGGATTAGTCGCACGAGGCGACTGGCGGCCCGGCGTGCTGCACGCGACGGGCATAGCGCTCATCCTCGCCGGCGCGTGGCTGCTCGCCGCGCTGCTCGTGGTGATCGAGGACGCGACCCTCGCCCGCATCCGGGTCGACGTGTCCGACAACCGGCACGCCCGGCGCGTGCACACGCAGATCACGTTGGTCCGGCGGGTCACCGTGGTCGTGGTGAGCGTGCTCGCCGCCGCCGCGGTGCTCATGACGTTCCCGAGCGCGCGCGCCGCCGGCACCTCGATACTGGCCTCGGCCGGTGTCATCGGCGCCATCGCCGCCCTGGCGGCGCAGTCGCTGCTGGGCAACGTGTTCGCGGGCGTGCAGGTCGCGTTCAGCGACGCCGTGCGGCTCGACGACGTGGTGGTCGTGGAGAAGCAGTGGGGCCGCATCGAGGACATCACGCTGACCTACGTCGTCGTGCACCTGTGGGACGACCGGCGGCTCATCCTGCCCACGTCGTACTTCATGAAGACGCCGTTCGAGAACTGGACGCGCACCCAGTCCGCGCTGCTCGGCACCGTCGAGCTGGACCTCGACTGGACGGTGCCGGTCGAGGACCTGAGGCAGGAGCTGCGGCACGCCCTGGAGGGCACCGACCTGTGGGACGGCCGCGTGTGCGTGCTCCAGGTGACCGACGCGGTCGGCTCGTTCGTGCGGGTGCGGGCGCTGGTCAGCGCCTCGGACGCGGGCCGGCTGTGGGACCTGAGGTGCGTCGCGCGCGAGCACCTGGTGGCGTGGCTGCGGTCCCACCACCCCTCGGCGCTGCCGCAGGTGCGGGTCCGCGAGCTGCCCCGGGCCGCCGGTCGCGTGGTCGAGCAGCCGCCGAACGGCTCGGTCGACAACAGGGTGTTCGGCGAGAGCGCGGACGGCCAGGAGCGGGTGCAGGCGTTCAGCGGGCCGGAGCAGCCCGCCGTGCAACCGAGGTGAGGCCGTGTCCCGTCCTGGAGGCGTGATGAGAAGACTGCTGGTGGTCGGCTGCCTGGGCGTGGCGCTGGCGGGCTGCGGGGCGCACCCCGCGCCGGCCGGCTCACCCGACCCGCTCACCACCGCACCGCGGAACAGCGCACCGGAGGTGGCGGTGCCGTCCTCGTTGAGCCCCCGGGGCGAGGAGTCGGTGGCGGAGGCGAAGGCCGGCGGCGTGCCCACCGTGACCCTGACCATCGCCACCGACCAGGGCCGGGCCGGGGACGTCGTGGCCGCGCTGGAGCGCCTGGGCGCGACCGTGGAGGCGTCGGACGCGGCGACCGGCCACGTGCGGGCCGTCGTGCCGGTGGACCTCGCCGTGGACGTGCCCGCCCTGTCCGGCGTGAAGCAGGTCGACGTGGACCAGCCGCTGTCCAACCGCGACCCGGAGCCGTAAGAGGCGACCCGGAGCCGTAGAAGGCGACCCGGAGCCGTGAAAAGGCCCGGGGCCACCCCGCGCGTGCGGAGTGGCCCCGGGTCGTTCGTCGATCGGTCGGACGACGTCGGTCAGACGACGTTCTGCACGACCACCGCGCTGCGGCCGACGACCGCGCCCTCCGCGGTCTGCACGGTCAGCTCACCGCGCAGCACGCGGCCGGCACCGGCCTGGCCCAGGGCCGTGACGGTGCCCGGCACGGTCCACGACGAGCCGGCCACGTGGTCGGCGTTCGCGTCGGCCACCGCGACCGAGCCGAGGCCCGCGGCGGTGAAGACGTCGATGTAGTCGTACTCCGTGGTGCCCGCGGGCACCTCGTAGCCGTCGACCTGGACGCGCCAGGCGCCCGCCGCCGGGTTGGGGATCGTCACCGACTCCTCGGAGTCGCCGTCCGCCTGCTGCTTGGCGAGCACGCAGGTGCCCGTGGTGCAGTTGTAGACGAACAGGTCGAGGTCGGCGGCCACGTCACCGGTGCCGCCGATCGTCGCGCGCAGCTCCGACGAACCCGGCGCCACGGTCAGGTCGTAGACCTGCGACGCGCCGTCCGCGATGGACGGGCGGGCGACCTTCGCGCTGCCCAGGGGACCGCCCACGAGCCGGCCGTTGAACGCGGCCAGCGTGTTGGTGACGGTGTAGGCGCGCTCCACCGGGGTGCCCGCGGTGGCGGACGGGATGGTGTCCGGGTTCGGGCTGACCGTCGTGCCCAGCACCGACGCGCTCACCGAGTACGGCGCGTCACCGGTGTCGGAGGTGCGACGCGCCTCGACCACGATCTCCCACGTGCCCGGCAGGGGGTTGCTGACGGTGCGGCTGGTGGGCGAGCCACCGGCGCAGCCCGCGCCCGCGTCGGGGTTGTAGCAGTTGGTGGACGAGGTGGTGTCGAACGGCACGCCGTACGGGTCGTAGCGCAGGAAACGGACCTGGCCCTTGCCCGCCTCGCCGCCGGCCGCCAGGTCGACCTTCAGCGCGCTGGTGCCGACCGGCACCTTCACGAAGAAGGACTTCGACTGGTTGCGGGCGATGGTGCCGGTCTTGGTGACCGCGTACTTGCCCGCGGCGGTGAACTCGTCGGCCGCGAAGACGGTGTTCAGGGTGAACGCGTCGACGCCGCGGGTGGACGCGTTGTCGAGCTTCAGCACGGCCGAGTGCGCGCCCGCCGTCTTCGGCTTCACCTTGACGTCGAACGACACCGGCTTGTTCAGCGGCAGCGTGACGAGGGACTTCGACGAGAACGTGCCGTCGTTGCCCTGCCAGCGCACCGTGAACTGCTGGTTGCGGTCCGGACCCGTGGTGCGGGTCAGGGTGTAGGTGCGGGTGTACTCCTGGCCGATCACGACGCCTTCGCGGTCGTGGATGCCGATACCCGTGTTCGGGGTGGCCAGCAGCGGGGAGAGCACCGTGTTCACGGCCACCGAGGCGGTGACGTTCTGGGTGTTCGGGTGCGCGTTGAGCTGGGTCCACGCCTTCTTGGTGTCGAACAGACCAGCGCCCTGCTCGTACGCCTGGAGGGAGGAGACCCACTTGGCGCCGGACTGGATGGCGTTGCGCAGCTCGGCGACCGGCGGGCGCTGCCCGTCGTGCTCCGCCTTGTACGCCGAGATCAGCAGCGCGGCCGCGCCGGTGGCCTGCGGCGAGGCCATCGAGGTGCCGTTGAGCATCGCGTAGCCCGGGGGCAGCTCGAAGGTGCCGGCGACGGGGCCGGGCACCTGCCACTGCGGGGTGGTGGAGATGGCCGAGCCGGGCGCGACGATGTTCGGCTTGAAGCCGCCGTCCTCGCGCGGGCCGCGGGAGGAGAAGCCGTGCAGGCCCTCCTTCTGCTTGGTCACCGAACCGTAGTTCGACAGCCAGGTGTCGGCGGTGATGTACGAGCCGACGCTCATCGCGTCCGTGGTCACCGACGGGTCGCCGACGGTGTTCGCGCCCGCGCCGCTGTTGCCGGCGGAGATGAACACCTGGATGTTGTACTCGGCGATGGTGCGGTTGTAGAGCTCGGACCGCGCGTTGTTGCCGTCGTTGAGCGCCGGCAGGCCGCCGATGGAGATGTTGACGACGTCGGCGCCGTTGCGCGCCGCGTACAGCAGGCCGTCGATCAGGCCGCTGTTGGTGCACGACGGGGTGGTGAGGCAGACCTTGACGGCCATCAGCTTCGCGCCGGGGGCCGCGCCGGTCATCTTGCCGCCGAACATCTTGTTGGCGGCGGTGATGCCCGCGACGTGCGTGCCGTGCTGGGCCGAGATGCCGATGTTGACGTACGCGGTGCCCGCGTTGTCGTAGATCGACCGGTCGGTCTGCACGACGAAGGCGATGGTGTCGAGCACCGGGGTCGACGGGTTGTCGACGCCGAAGTGGCCGACGTCCTTCTTGTACTTGTAGTCGATCATCGCGGTCTGGTCGGTGAAGTCGCCGTCACCGTCCACGTCCACGCGGACTTCCTTGGTGGTGACGTCCTGCAGGACGCCGAACGCGTCCACGCGGTCACCGTCGCGGTTGATGTCGCCGCCGGTCTCGCTGGCCGCCAGGCCCAGGTCGCCCGAGGACTCGCGGAACAGGCCGAAGCTGTAGGGGCCGCCGGCGGTCGGGGCCTTGTAGGTGGCGCCGCCGCTGGTGAACGTGCCGGTGAACCGACCCGCGACCTGCACCCACGTGCCGTCGCCGGAGTTCGTGGCGTTCGCGTTGTACCAGTCGACGATCTTGCGCTCACCGGTCGTGGTGGTGGCCAGCGCCGGGTGGTCCAGGTCGATGCCGGAGTCCATGATCGCGATGGTGGTGCCGCGACCGTCCCACTTGGGGTTCTGGTCCGTGAACTGCGCCGCGTTGGTGTCCTGCGTCGGCATGTACGGGTTCTTCTTGGGCGTCTTCGCGCCCGGCGCCGGCTGCGGCAGCGGGGTGGTCGCGCCCTCCGGCTTGGGGTCGTCGAGCTCGACGAGCCCGTCGACGTCCACCGCGTTCACGGAGGCCAGCTTCGCCGCCTTCTCGGCGTTGGCGCGGGGCACCGACACCTTGAGGTAGTCGACGTCGGCCTCGGTCTTCTCGACGACACCGCCGAGGGCCTTGAGGTCGTTGGCGGCGGAGTCCAGCTTGCCCTCTTCGGCGGCTACCAGGAGCGTGACGTTGTCCTTGCCGGCCTTCTCGGCCTCGGCGAGGAGCTCCAGGTCCTGCTTGTCGAGTTGCTTGTCGGCGGGCGCGGGCGCGGTGGTGGGCGCTTCCTGCGCGAGTGCCGGAGCGGCGGCGAAGCCGAACCCAGTGGTGCCCAGCACGGCGGCCAGCAGGGCCGCACTGGTGCGGTGTCTCCACCGGCTTCCTGAGTTGATCACGGCGCAAACCCTTCGTGGGGAAAGATAGGCGCAAGCACATCTCCCCGGGTCACGCCGGGCAATAGGACGAACAGCCCCATACGGAAGTCCTAATTGGACTGTTCAGGCTATTGCGCGAACGCGCGAGAAGTGCCGCACGACTCGGGAACGGGCGCGACACGTCCAGTCAAGAGCCGACCGGCCGGAATGTCAAACACTGTCAACGGTGAACCGGTGACGTGCGTCGGAAATCGGTAACAAATCGCACATCGGCGCGATGGCGAGCACACTGGTCGGCACCGTGGACGCCGAACCGATCGACCGGGTCGCCGACGAGCTGTACGCCCTGCCGCCGGCGGAGTTCGTCGCGGCCAGGGACGCCCACGCCCGGCTCGCCGCCGACCGGGGCGACCGGGCGCTGGCCAGGCAGATCGGGGCGCTGCGCAAGCCGACCGCGTCCGCGTGGGCGCTCAACCTGCTGGCCCGCGAGGCCCCGACCGACCTGGCCGGCGCGGTGGCCCTGGGCGACGAGCTGCGCACCGCCCAGGAGGAGCTGCGCGGCGGCGCGCTGCGGGAGCTGGGGACGCGGCGGCGGGCCGTGCTGGGCGGGCTGGTGCGGCGGGCGGAGGAGCTGGCCGAGCAGTCCGGGCGACCGCTCGGCCCGGACGCCGTCCAGCAGGTGCGCGCCACGCTGACCTCGGCGTTGGCCGACGCCGTGCTGGCGGCCCGCATCCGCGCCGGCCGCCTCGTGAAGCCGGCCGAGCGGTCCGGGTTCGGGCCGTCGCGGGCGGGCGCCGCGCCGGTGCCCGACGACCTGGCCCCGCGCCGCGAGCAGCGCCGGGAGCGGCAGCTCGCCCAGGCCCGCGACGACATCACCGCCGCCCGCGAGGACGTCCGCAAGGCGGACGCCACCGTCACCGAGGCCGAACGGGTGCTGGAGGAGCGCGAGGAGCGCAGCGCGGCCGTGCGCGCCGAGCTGCGGCAGGCGCAGAAGGCCGAGCAGGAGGCCGCGACGGCCGCCGAGCGGGCGCGGCGCCGCGCCGACAACGCCCGGCAGAGGCTCGCGAAGGCGGAGACCAGGATGACCGAGCTGCGCGGCGACGCGTGACCTGCGGCGACGGTCCACCCGCGCCTGACCTGGGGTGATGCGCGACACGCGGGCGTCATCCGGGGAACACCCGTTCGACACCGGCCGTTCTACCAGTGGTCGGCACGTGGACGCCGCACCGCACGTCAGGACCGCAGGGGCCACTCCCCCCGGGCCCCGACGCGGTACCTCTCCCCGAGACGTGGCAGGTGCGCCCACGCACGCCCGACCGCCGTCGGCCGGACGGTTCCCCCACCGAACGGCCGACGGCCTCCGACCCCCTCCCCCGGAAGCGGTCAGACCATGTACTGGTCGTGCCGCGCGTACAGCTCGGTCCACTCCTCCGGGCTGAGCCGCCGACCCGATTCGCCGATCTCCGCGAGTTCGCGGAAGTACTCCTCGCGGGCCGGGCCGGGCGCGAACAGGATCAGCATCGACGCGGGCTCGTCGGTGTCGTTGCGGAACGCGTGGACGCCGCCCTCCGGCACGTGCAGGAAATCACCGGGCGCGGCGTCGACCCACGTTCCGCCGTCGAACAGCCGGACCGTTCCGGAGAGCACGTAGAACGACTCCGAGAACGTCCGGTGGAAGTGCGCGGCCGGACCGCCCGCGCGCGGTCCCATCCGCCACTCGAACACGCCGAACCGACCGCCCGTGACGTCACCCGGGCCCACCAGCCGGGCCTGCGTGAGCGGTCGGTCGACGGTCGGCACGTCGGCCACCGGCCGCCACACCGCGCTGATCTCGCCCGCGTCACCCGTGTACGGCGTGCCACCCGTGTACGACATGGGGTCCCCCTCCTCCGGCGCGTCCACCGCGACCGACGATGTGTCGAAAATGAAACTTATTCAAATACAGCCGGCCTCGACCTTCGACCTAGACTCGTCCGATGCCACATGACGCGGACGTCATCGTCGTCGGCGCGGGTCTCGCGGGCCTCGTCGCCACCGCCGAACTGGTCGACGCCGGCCGCAAGGTCATCCTGCTCGACCAGGAGCCCGAGGCGTCGCTCGGCGGCCAGGCGTTCTGGTCGTTCGGCGGGCTGTTCCTCGTCGACTCGCCCGAGCAGCGCCGGCTCAAGGTCCGCGACTCCGCCGAGCTGGCGCTCCAGGACTGGCTGGGCTCGGCCGCGTTCGACCGGCCCGAGGACCACTGGCCGCGCAAGTGGGCCGAGGCGTACGTGCACTTCGCGGCGGGCGAGAAGCGGTCCTGGCTGCACGCCATGGGCGTGCGCTGGTTCCCCCTCGTGCAGTGGGCCGAGCGCGGCGGGTACCTGGCGGGCGGGCACGGCAACTCCGTGCCGCGGTTCCACGTGACGTGGGGCACCGGGCCGGGCATCGTCGCGCCGTTCGAGCGGCGGGTGCGCGAGGGCGTCGCCCGCGGCCTGGTGGAGCTGCGCTTCCGGCACCGCGTCACCGGCCTGTCCGTGACCGGCGGCGTGGTGGACGGCGTGACCGGCGAGGTGCTGGAGCCCAGCGCGGTCGGGCGCGGCGAGCCGTCGTCCCGCGCGGTCGCGTCGGACTTCGCGCTGACCGCGCAGGCCGTCGTCGTCACGTCCGGCGGCATCGGCGCGAACCACGAGCTGGTGCGGCGGAACTGGCCGTCCCGGATGGGCACGCCGCCCGAGCACATGCTGTCCGGCGTGCCCGACCACGTGGACGGGAAGATGCTCCAGGTCGTCAACGCCGCCGGCGGCGAGGTCGTCAACGAGGACCGCATGTGGCACTACCCGGAGGGCATCGCCAACTACGCGCCGGTGTGGGGCAGGCACGGCATCCGCATCCTGCCCGGCCCGTCGTCGCTGTGGCTCGACGCCACCGGGTCCCGGCTGCCCGTCCCGCTGTTCCCCGGCTTCGACTCGCTGGGCGCGCTGGAGCACATCGTCAAGACCGGGCACGGCTACTCGTGGTTCGTGCTCAACTCGCGGATCATCGGCAAGGAGTTCGCGCTGTCCGGGTCGGAGCAGAACCCCGACCTGACCGGCAAGGACGTGCGTGCCGTGCTGAAGCGGGCGCTGCCCGGCGCCGTGGCCCCGGTCGAGGAGTTCGCGAAGCGCTCCGACGAGTTCGTCTTCGGCCGCACCGCCGCCGAGCTGGCCGAGGGCATGAACGCCCTGACCGGCGCGTCGCTCATCGACGCCGGCGCCCTGCACCGCACGATCGTGGAGCGCGACCGCCAGGTCATCTCCGGGCTGGGCAAGGACGCCCAGGTCAACGCGATGCGCGAGGCCCGCAGGTTCCTGACCGACAAGCTCATCCGCGTGGTGGAGCCGCACCCCCTGCTGGACCCGAAGGCCGGGCCGCTGATCGCCGTGCGCCTGTCCGTCCTGACCCGCAAGACCCTGGGCGGCCTGCACACCGACCTGTCCGGTCGCGTCCTGCGTTCCGACGGCACCCCGCTGCCCGGCGTCTACGCCGCCGGCGAGGCGTCCGGCTTCGGCGGCGGCGGCGTCCACGGCTACCGGGCCCTCGAAGGCACCTTCCTCGGCGGCTGCCTCTTCTCCGGCCGAACCGCCGGCCGAGCCGCCGCCACCGCCACCGCCTAACCCGCGAGAGTCCAACGCTCAGACCCCGAGAGTCCAACGCTCAGGACCCTTGAGTTCTACATTCGCGCCTAACGCTGTAAGGCCCGAACGTAGAACTCACCGGGCCTGGACGTTGGACTCTCGCGACCTGGACGTTGGACTCTCGCGACCTGGACGTTGGACTCTCGGGGCCTGGGGGTTGGACTCTCGCGGTCAGGGGTGGGGTACCAGGTCCAGTTTGCGGGCCACGTCGTCGGCGTCCGCCAGGCGCAGGTCGCGGTACAGGCGGAGGGCGGAGAGCCAGTGCGGGCGGGCGGCGTCGGGGCCCTCCGACTGCTCCAGGACGTCGCCTATCGCACGGTGGCAGAGGGCTTCCTGGTAGCGGTCGCCCAGGCGGACGGCCAGGGCCAGGCCGGCCCGGTAGGACTCCAGGGCCTCGTCGGCACGCCCCAGTTGCTGCGAGGCCGCGCCGACGGTGTGGAGGGTCGCGGTGTGCGCCTTGGACGGTGCCGAGGGGAAGAGGCCCAGGGCCTCGGTCGCGTGCCGGAGCGCCTCCTCCGGCTGGTGCTTGCGCAGCAGCACGTTCGCCAGGTTGTTCTGCACGCTCGCCTGCGACCGCTTGTCGCCGACCTCGCGCGCGACCTCCAGCGCCTCCAGGATCACGGCCTGCGCGCGGTCGAGCTGGTCGTCGGCCATCAGGCAGTAGCCGAGGTTCGCCAGGGCCGCCAGCTCCAGGTCCCGGTCACCGCCCGCCAACGACGCCGCGCGCGTGCACGCCTCGATCGCCTCGTCGATCCGCCCCAGGTCGGCCAGCGTCGAGCCGAGCCGCAGCAGGAACGTCGCCTCGGCGTACCCGTCCCCCAGCGACCGCGCGGCGACCAGGCCGATCCGGCACAGCGCCAGCCGGTCCAGCCGGTTGCCGCGCCGGAAGTGGAACGCGTCCAGGCACAGCGCGAGCTGCCACGTCCGCTCCCGGTGCCCGGAGTTGAGCGCCATGTCCAGCGCCAGCCCCAGGTTCGCCTCCTCCAGCGTGAACCAGTCCAGCGCGGCGGCGTGCGACGGCAGCTCCGGGAACGACGCGGGCCGGTGCTCGGGCGGCCCGAACGGTCGCACGTGGTCGGACAGGTGCGCCCGCGCCGAGTCGGCGACGTGCAGGTAGTAGTCGAGCAGCCGCCCGGTGGCGACCTGGTTGTCCACGTCGGACTCGGTCGCCGCGAGGTGGTGCGTGAACAGCCGCACGAGGTCGTGCCGCGAGTACCGGTCGGGCGTGGACTCGTGCAGCAGGTTCGCGTACGCGAGCGTGCGCAGGTGGGTGCGGGCGCTCACCGCGTTGATGTCGAGCAGCGCCGCCGCCGCGTAGCTGTCGAGGTCGGTGCCGGGGTGCAGGCCCAGCCGCCGGAACAGCCTGGCCGCGCCCTCCGGCAGTTCCCGGTAGCTCACCGCCAGCGCCGCGTGCACCCCGCGCCCCGCCTCGGGCAGCGACAGCGCGGACAGCCTGCCCTGCTCGTCGCGCAGCTCGTCGACCAGCGACTGGATCGTCCACCGGGGTCGGGACGCCAGCCGCGCGCCCGCGATCCGCAGCGCCAGCGGCAGCCGGTCGCACAGCTCGCACAGCTCGGCGACGGCCTCCGGCTCCTGGTCGATGCGCTGCCGCCCGAGCAGCGCGGCCAGCAGGTGCTCGGCGCTCTCCTCGGGCAGCGTCGGCACGTGCAGCGACGTCGCGCCCTCGGTGACGACGAGGTCGTCGAGCCGGTGCCGCGACGTGACCAGCACCAGGCACCGGGCCGAGCCCGGCAGCAGCGGCCGGACCTGCTCGGCGGACCGGGCGTTGTCCAGCAGCACGAGCACCCGCCGCCCGGCGAGCAGCGACCGGTACTGGGCGGCCTGGTCCTCCAGGTCCGCGGCGATCTGCGAGTCGGTCAGCCCGAGGGCGCGCAGGAAGCCGACGAGCGCGACCCGCGGGTCCAGCGGCTCGGTCTCGTCGAACCCGCGCAGGTTCACGAACAGCTGGCCGTCCGGGAAGCCGCCCGCCGCCCGGTGCGCCCAGCGCAGCGCCAGCGCCGTCTTGCCCACCCCGGCCGGGCCGACGAGCAGGCCGATCGCCGAGTCCTGGCCGGTCAGGCTGGTCTCCAGGTCGGACAGCTCCAGCTCGCGCCCGACGAACCCGCGGTGCTCGCGCGGCAGCTGGGCGGGCGCGCGTTCCACGACGGCGGGCTTCGGCGCGGTGTCGCCCGCGAGCACCGTCTGGTACGCCTCGCGCAGCTCCGGCCCCGGGTCGACGCCCAGCTCCTCAGCGAGCCTCTCGCGGGTGCGGTGGAACAGCTCCAGCGCCTCGGCCTGCCGCCCCGTCCAGTGCAGGCCGAGCACGAGCCGGGCCACGAGGGCCTCGCGCAGCGGGTTGACGTCCACCGCGTCGCGCAGCGCGGACACCACCTCGGCGGCCCGGTCGAGCCGGAACAGCCGCGTCGCCAGGTCCTGGACGGCCACCAGCCGCTGCTCCTCCAGCCGCGCGGACACCGCCTCGCGCAGCTGGTCGCCGGGCACGTCGGCGAGCACCGGTCCCCGCCACAGCGCCAGCGCCTCGCGCAGCACGACGACGGCGCGCTCGTCGTCGGCGTCGCGGGCGGTGGTGACCAGGTCCTCGAAGCGGAGGGCGTCGACGGCGTCGCGGGTACCGGTGAGCACGTAGCCGGGGGCGCGGGTGACGAGGGACACCCCCTCCGCGAGCACCTTGCGGAGTTGGGCGATATGTCCTTGAAGGGCGGCTTTGGCCTGCGGTGGCGGTGAGCCGTCCCACACCAGGTCGAGCAGCCGGTCGCCGGACACCACGCGGTTCAGCTCCAGCGCGAGGGCCGCCAGGACGGTCCTGCGCTTCGCGGCACCCAACCGGACGGCTTCCCCACCTGCGGAAACCAGCTCAACGGGGCCGAGCAGGTTCACCCGCATGCTGAAGACCTTTCGGCGTTGTCACCGTGTGGTCACCGAGTTTCGCACAGTCGTTCGCGCGTTCCCGCAGGCCGCGTTGGGGGCGCGTTGGCCAGGCGTTGGAGGGGACCGTCAGGCTGGCTTCAGTCCAGCAGCCTGCCTTCGCGAGGGATACCCGATGTACATCGCCGAACCGGGGGATGAAGCGGCCCCGCCCCAGGCCGTTCCGCGCACCGTGACCGAACCCCTGACCGTCGGCGGGCAGGTGGTGGCGCTCCAGGAGACGGTGAACTCCGGGCAGGTGTCGCTCGACCCCGCGACGGGCGAGGAGATGCGCAGGATGCTCCTGGAGCAGATGGACCAGGTCGACTCCTGGCTGGAGCGCGCGGGCCGGCTGGCCCGCCCCGCGCCGCTGGGCGCGAACCCCGTCGGCGACCGGATGGCGCACAAGTTCGAGACCCGCGCCGACGGCGACCCCCGGTCCTTCGTGGCCGTGATGACGGCGTACCGCGAGGTCCTCCAGCAGACCCACGACTCCGTGCAGAGCGCGATCCGCAACTTCACCGCGGTCGACGAGGAGCACGGCAGCGAGCTGACCAGGCTGAGCGGGAACTGACGGGAGCCGGCGAGATGAAGCAGCTGAACCCGGACGACATCGACATCGTCCTCACCGACCCGCAGAACTGGGCGTCCCGGTCGCACCGCGAGCTGTACGAGGCGGTGCACAACAACAACGACCCCGGCCAGACCGGCGAGATCGGCGCGGAGTGGGGCCAGTTCGGCACCGAGCTGACCGAGTCCGCGCGGCTGATCAACGAGCGGGTGGCGCTCACCGAGTCCGGCTGGACCGGCAACGCCGCCGACGCGGCGCGCACCGCGCTCAAGATGCTCGCCGACTGGGTGACCGACACCGCCGAGACCGCGGTCGAGGTCGGCAAGCGCGTGCAGGACCAGAGCCAGATCATGCAGAACGCGCGGGCGTCCATGCCCGAGCCGGCCGACTTCAACTGGGACCAGGCGACGGGCACGTTCACCGCGGGCGGCATCCAGGGGCTCATGAGCTCCGCCGCCGACGTGCAGGCCGCCAACGAGCAGTCCCGCGCGCTGCACGAGCACGCCGTGACGGTCATGAGCACGATGGAGAACGAGTCGCGCGCGGTCGACCAGACCACGCCGCTGTTCACCCCGCCGTTCAACCCGGTGACCGGCCGCACCGAGGAGCCGCAGGTGATGGCGTTCGCCACCTCCGGCGCCCCCACCCTGGGCGACGCGTCGGACGCGACCCGGGTGAGCGGCACGACCGCCGCCGCGCCGATGGCCGCCTACCAGTCGTCGCAGTCGCAGGCGTACCAGCCGGTGTCGGGCACGAGCGCGCAGTCGGCGCCGGCCTACACCGCGCCGTCCGGTTCCGGCGGCGCGCCGGCGGGTGCGGCCGCCTACTCGGGCGGCCCGGTCCCGACCGGCTCGTACACCGGTCCGACCGGCTCCTACACCGGCCCGTCCGGGTCGTACGGCGGCAGCACGCCACTGGCCCCGGCCGCGACCTACCGGCCCGAGGGCACCACGGCCGCCGCGGCGGCGGCCCAGGTGCCGGTGGCCAACCCGTACACCCCGCCGGCGAGCTCCTACACGCCGCCGTCGAGCGCGTACAACCCCGGCGGCTCGGGCTACGTGCCGCCCGCAGGCCAGTACAACCCGCCCGGCAGCAGCGGCTACGTGCCGCCGTACCAGCCGGCCAACCCGAACTCGGTGCCGCGGCAGGGCGGCGGGACGCTGCCGCCGGGCGTGAAGCCCCCGACGTACGTCCCGGCGGGCAGCCCCGGCACGCCCCCGGTGACCGGTCTGCCCGGCACGGGCGGCGGCGGCACGGGCGGCGGCGGTGCCGGTGGCGGCGCGCCCCGCATCCCCACCGGCGGCATGCCGGGTGGCTTCGGCGGTGGCGGTGCCGGCGGTTTCGGCGGCGGCGGCGCGGGCGGCTTCGGCCCCACGGGCTCCGGCGGCGCGGGCGGTTTCGGCCCGGCCGGTTCCGGCGGCGCCGGCGGTGGCGGCACGATGGGCGCGGGCGGCTCGACCGGCGCGATGGGCCCCGGCGCGCGCGCCGCGATGGCGGGCGGCGGGTTCGGCCCCGGCGTGGGCGGCGCGGCGGGCACCCCGATGGCCGGCGGCGCGCCCATGGGCGGCGCGGGCCAGGGCGGTCAGGGCGCGGAGGACAAGGAGCACCGGGCCGCGGCGTACATCAAGGGCGAGGACATCTTCGAGGTGCCCGGCGAGAACCTGCCCCCGTCGGTGATCGGCGGCGCCAAGGTCCGCAAGAAGGGCGACCAGGCGTGATCGAGCCGGAGTTCCTGCTCACGCCGCGCGAGCTGGACGTGCTGTGGCACCACCTGGACCTGGGTCGGCTGCCCTACCCGCTGGACGTGCCGAGCACCGGCGCGACCGAGGACGAGCGCGACCGGGTGCGCGCCGAGGTGCTGGCCGAGTACGGCGAGCCCTCGCCGCGGCTGGTGGAGCTGCTGCGGCTGCTCTCCGACAACGACGTGTCGGTGGACGCGGTCGCGCACGTGGACCGGTCGGTGCGGGCGCTGGCCGTGTCCAACGGCGAGCGCGGCGCGCTGGCGGTCGTCGACGAGGGCAGGTTCGGCGTGCTGGAGATCCGGCCGACGGCGCTCGCCAGGTCCATCGTCGAGGTGCTGCCGGACGGCTCGGCCGGGCCGGGCAGCGCGCTGTCCCTGCGGTTGGAGACGCTGAACGCGGCGGTGGCGCTCCAGCAGGAGGAGGAGCAGGCCGAGGACGACGACGACCCGTGGGGCAGCGGTGAGCTGGACGAGCGGGAGGCGCTGCAGAAGGCGGGGCTGTCCCGCGAGGACGCCTCGGTGATCAGCGAGCTGGCCGCGAGCCGGGTCGCGGGCGGCCAGTTCGGCGTGACCGTCGGCGGCGGCTACCGCTCCGCGCGGGCGGGCACCCTGATCACCTGGTTCGACACGCCCCAGGGCCGCTACCTGATGGTCAGCGAGGACGGCTGGCTGAGCCTCGCGCCGACCGACAACGACCGGATCGCCACCCGGATCGCCTCGGTGCTGTCCGCGGTCGCGTAAGGACACATGCGGAGGGCCCCGGCGCGCGCCGGGGCCCTCCGCCGTGCGTGCCCCCGTCTTACGCCGACTCGCGGTCGAGCGCGGCGTCCGCCGCCAGCAGGCGCAGCACCGCGCGGGCCACCTCGTCGTTCTGCCGGAACGCCGGCGCGTTCGTGCCGGGCCGCGCGAACGCCGCGAACGCCGCGTTCGTGGTGTACGGCCCGACCGCGAACCGGCGCGCGTGCGGCACCCCGGCGGCGTCCACGAGCCTGCTGTCCGCGGCCGACACGCCCACCAGCCCGCCCTCGTCCCGCAGCTCCCCCGCCGCCAGCAGCGACCGCAGCAGCGGGTCCGCCGTGCGCTCCAGCCGGTGCACCGGCAGCCGCGCCTCGACCAGCCCGGTCGCCCGCACGACGTGCCCCGGCGTGCTCGCGCTGCCCGCCAGGAAGACGCCGTCCTCGGCCCGCACCCACGTGTCCGCGCCCAGGAACCGCACGACACCCGCGCGGGACAGCGCCAGCAGCTCCTCCAGCCGGTCCGGCGGCGGCCCGCTGGCGAACCAGCTGAAGAACCCGCGCCACCAGCCGTCGTCGCCGCGCAGCCGCCCCGAGGCCGCCAGCCGCGCGAACTGCCCGTACACGCCGAGCAGCGCGAGGAACGCGCCCAGGTCGGCGCTGTGCGCCGGGTCGCCGCGCCGGGCCACGTCCGCCTCCACGTACCCGCGCACGTGCTCCTGGAACTCCTCGGCGGAGCCGAACACCCGCCCCGCCAGGGGCCGGTCGAGCCGCTCGAAGTCGATCCGGTCCTCCGCCGCGGGCACGGCCCGCTCCTCCAGCGCCCGCATCCCCGCGCCGTACCAGTCGAGCCCGGCGAACTCCGCGGCGAACTCCTCCCACGGCACGCGCACCCGGTCCGGGTGCCCGGTGAACAGCTCGCGGTAGTGGCCGTGGGCGACGTCCTTCGCCATCAGGGGCCACGCGTCGGCGCGGAAGTCCACGTCCCCGTCGCGGGCGAGCAGCGCGGCGGCGTCGAAGAACCCGCCGGGCTCGGGCCGCGCGCCCTGGAGCCGGTACCCGGTCTTCGAGTGGTACGGCAGCCCGCGCCGCGAGCCGACGTGCAGCCGGGGTTCCCGCCCGGACGGCCGGTAGCGCAGCTCGCCGCCGACCCGCTCGAACACCCCGCCGCGCCCCTGGCCGAGCAGCACGGCGAGGTCGACGAACGCCAGGCCCAGGCCGCGCACCACGACGTCCTCGCCCGCCGGCACCCCGGACAGGTCGGTGTCGGCGGTGTAGTCGGGCGGCAGGTAGGTCAGCCCGTGCCGGGCCGCGTACCCGGCCAGCTCGACCTCCTCGGGCGCGGGCCGCGCGTCGAGGTGCCCGAGGGCCAGCACGACGACGTCGGCGACGAGCGGTTCGGCGCGGCCGGCGAGCCACACCCGCTGCGGCGCGCCGGGCCCGCCGGCCAGCCGCACCGCGCGCGTCCGGTGCAGGCGCACGGAACCGCCGGGCGGCAGCGACCGCACCGCGCGCTCGTGGAACCACCGCAGGTAGGCGCTCTGCACCCGCCGCGAGGGGAACGAGGTCGGTGTCGTGGCGGCCAGCTCGGCCCGCACGCCGGGGTCGAGGTCCACCCCGGACAGGTCGCCGGCGGCCCACTCGGCGAGCGACGGCCCCGGCCGCACCGGTCCCTCGCACAGCACGCTGTCGTCGGTGAACGCGGTGACGTCCTCGGCCATCGAGTTCATCCGCAGCAGCGGCGACTGCTCGTGCCGCCACACGCGGCCCGCGCCGGGTGGGAACGGGTCGACGAGGTGCACCTCCAGCGGACCGCCGAACAGCTCCGCGTTGGCGCCCAGCCGTTCGAGGAGACCCGACGCGCGGGGACCGGCGCCGATCACCACCACCCGGCTCACCGGTTTCCGCCCGCACTGGTCGACGCGGTCGTGGCGGGTGGTGTCATCGGAATTCTCCCGAGGGCGCGCGGAGGGGTCGGAACGTGGGGTCGGAACACGTGCCGCGTCCCTCAACGCCGCACCCCGATCGTATGCGCGCGCGGCGACCGCGGGTCAAGGCATTCCGCGATCTGGACACCGCCGGGCCGCCGTTGACGGTTCCGCGGCGACGCTGCTGGACTGGCGTCGCCGGACCCGGGCGCACCAGTACCCGCGTCTCCCTCAACGCCCCGTCCGCACGGGTCCCGGCGCCGTTCGGGGCACCCGCGCGGCACCCCGCCCGGGCACCTCGCCGACGAGGTGGCCCCCGCTCCCGGAGCCGGTCGGACCGGGTCACTTCGCCGGTCCCGGTCCGACCACCCCGCGCGCCGGGGAGATCGTCTTGCACCCCTCACGCCGACGGCCACTAAACTCGAATGCGACCACCGGTCCCCATTGCACCGTTCGAGTGAAAATGGGCCGGGAAGCGCACACCGGTCCGCGGTGGTGATCTCATCGCGCGATGCGCCGGCACCCAGTTTGGTCCTCGACGATTGGCCCGCAGAGCTGAATGAAGATGGTCGAACAGGAAGGCGCCGCGGCACCGCGTGAGGGGCACGGGAATTCCCGTGCCGATTTCGCGCGCCGCTGGGCCGCCGCGATCGGCTCCACCGTGATGGCCGACCTGCCGCGCCCCCGGCTGGAGGAGCTGCTGGCCGGTTTCACGGACGTCCTGCTCGCCGCGCTGGACGACGACGGCCCCACCGCGCCCGTGCAGCGGGTCGGCCGCGGCCTGGTCGAGCACGGGCTGGTGTCGACCACCACGCTGGAGCACACGGTCGAGTTCATCGGCACGCACCTGCCGGCCGCGTTCGACCTGCCCGCCGGGCGGACCGGGCGGCTGGCGGCCGTGCTCGGCGCCCTCGCCGCCGGGTTCGGCGACGGCCTGCGCGTGCACACCCTCGACCAGCAGGAGAAGAGCGCCCGGCACGCCCTGATCGCCACCCGCTCGGCCGAGTCCGCGGTGCGGGCGAGCGAGGCGAAGTTCCGCGCCGTGTTCCACAGCACGGCCGTGGCCATCTCGGTGACCAGCCTCGACGGCAAGGTCCTCGACTGCAACGAGGCCATGCTGTCCATGATCGGCTACTCCGCCGACCAGGTCGTGGGCACCGACGCGGGCGAGCTGCTGCACCCCGACGACCGGGAGACCCTGCGGCGCGGCGCCCGGCAGCTCGCCGCGGGCCTGGGCGAGCACGTGCGCACCGAGGTGCGGCTGGTGGACACCGACGGCGAGGAGGTGCCGGTGCTCGTCGCGATGTCCCTCGTCCGCGACGACCTGGACGAACCCGCCTACTACGTGACCATGATGGAGAACCTCGACGAGCTGCGGGCGCTCCAGGCGCAGCTGCTGCGGCAGAGCCTCAACGACGTGCAGACGGGCCTGGCCAACCGGGCGCAGTTCGTCGGCTGGCTGGAGAAGGCGGCGGGCAGCCGGGGACCGGCGACGCTCGGCCTGGTCGTGTTCGACGTCGACGGCTTCCGGGTCGTCAACGACGCGTTCGGGCACGACGTCGGCAACCGCGTCCTCGGCGGGATCGCGAAGCAGCTGCGGTCGGTGTTCGACGGCCGCGGGCACGTCGCGCGCATCGGGCCCGACGAGTTCGGCGTGCTCCTCCACGACCCGGCGGACGTGGCGACCGTCGTGACGCTCGCCGAGGAGGCCCTCGAACTGCTCGCCGAACCCGTCTGGGTCGGCGACGACGGGGTGGGCGTGACCGCCAGCGTGGGCGTCGTGGTGGCGCCCGCGCGGGGTGCGGACGCGGCCGAGCTGCTGCGGTCCGTCGACATGACGGTGCGCTGGGCCAAGGACGGCGGCAAGGCGCAGTGGGCGCTGTACGACCGGGAGCGCGACCGGCGGGACCGGCGCCGGATGCGGCTCGCGGCGTCCATCTCCGGCGGCCTGGAGCAGGGCGACTTCCGGGTGGACTACGAGCCGGTGCACTCGCCGGTGGACCGGTCGCTGCTCGCCGTCGAGGCCACGCTGCGCTGGGATCACCCGACCGAGGGGTTGTTGGACCCGCGGGACCTGCTGTCCCTGTCCACGTCCACCGGCATGGTGGTGCGGCTCGGCAGGTGGGCGATGGAGCAGGCGTGCTTCCACGCCGGGCAGTGGTACGCCGAGTTCGGCGACCGCGCGCCGCTGCTGACCATGGACCTGACCGCCCGGCAGTGCCAGGAGCCGGAGCTGGTGGCCGAGGTGCGGCGGGTGCTGCGGGAGAGCGGCCTGCCCGCCGAGCGGCTCCAGCTCGAACTGGGCGAGCAGCTGCCCGCGCTGATCACCGACGAGCAGGCCGAGGAGCTGACGTTCCTCGCCGAGCACGGCGTGCGGCTCGTGCTCGACCAGGTGGGCGGCGGCAACCTGCCGGTCGACCGGCTGCGGCGGTTCCCGTTGAGCGGCATGAAGTTCCAGGGCTCGCCGGTGGCCGGCCTCGCCGAGGGGGCGAACCGCTTCGACGAGAGCGCCGCCGTGGCGCTGCTCACGTGGGCCGCGTCGCTGGGCATGCCCCTGTACGCGGCGGGCGTCACGAGCGAGACGGTCGCCGCGCGCCTGGCCGAGCTGGGCGTGACGGGGGTGCAGGGCCCGCTGTTCGGCGACGGGCCGCTCACCGCCGAGGACGTCACCGCGATTCTCGGCAAGTCCTGAGGGGACGCTCAGGCCGCTCACAGCCGGCGGGGCGACAGTGGGGGCATGACACAGGAGCTCCCCGCGGTGAGCGGGTCGCAGGAGCAGGTCCGGGCGCCGTTCCGGCGGCGCACCGGCACGGTCGTGACCTCGGCGGCGCTGGTCGCCGCGGTGCTCGGCGGGGTCACCGGTGGCGTGGTCGGCGCGGTGAACGCGTCCGGCGGCGGCACGACGGCGGTCGGCAGCCCGGTGGCGGCGCGGACCGGGTCCACGTCGACGGCCGACGTCTCGGCGATCGCGGCGGCGGTGCTGCCGAGCGTGGTGCAGGTCGACGTCACCTCGGCGCAGGGGCGGGGCCTCGGGTCCGGGGTGGTGCTCAGCGCCGACGGCCGCGTGCTGACCAACAACCACGTGGTGGCGGGGGCGCGGGAGATCACGGTGACGCTGTCCGACGGGCGGACCGTCGACGCCGCCGTGGTCGGGACCGACGCGTCCAGCGACCTGGCGGTCGTGCAGGCGGAGGGCGTGAGCGGGCTGACGCCGGCGGTGTTCGCCGATTCCAGCGCGGTGCGGGTCGGGGACCAGGTCGTGGCGATCGGGTCGCCGGAGGGGCTGCGGGGGACCGTGACGACGGGCATCGTCAGCGCCCTGGACCGCACCGTCACCGTGCCCGGCACCACGACGTCCCCCCGCAGCTCGTCATCGGTGAGCTACCAGGCGATCCAGACCGACGCGTCGATCAACCCCGGCAACTCCGGCGGCCCGCTGGTGAACGCGGCCGGCGAGGTGATCGGCATCAACTCGGCGATCTACTCGCCCGCGTCGGGCGGCGGCGAGGCGGGCAGCGTGGGCATCGGCTTCGCGATCCCCTCCGACCAGGCCCGCCACATCGCCACCACCCTCACCTGACCCCGCGAGTCATGCGCTCGCGACCCGCGAGTCATGCCTTCACGACCCCTGTGTCATGCGTTCGTGCCTAACACCGTTGGGCATGAGCGCATGACACGAGGGTCGTGAGCGCATGACTCGCGGGTCGTGAGCGTTGGACTCGCGGATCGTGAAGGCATGACTCGCGGGTTAGGGCCAGGTGGGGCGGAGGGGGTAGTGGGCTTCGGCGCCGTCCAGCTTGACGCCGAGGACCTGGTGCAGCTGGATGTCGTTGCGCTCGAAGCCCAGGCGCGAGGCGGCCAGGTAGAGGCGCCACACGCGGGCGCGGGGCAGGCCGATCTCGGCCACCGCGTCGTCCCAGTGGGCGTCCAGGTTGCGGCACCACGCGGCCAGGGTGAGGGCGTAGTGCTCGCGCAGGTTCTCCTCGTGCCGCACCTCGAAGCCGTGGTCGTGCACCTGCGACACGATGTGGCCGGGGCCGACCAGCTCGCCGTCCGGGAACACGTACCGGTCGATGAACCCGCCCGTGCGGGCGCGCTGGCGGTTGTCCGCCCGGGTGATGCAGTGGTTGAGCAGCCGGCCGCCGGGGCGCAGCTTGCGGTGCAGGGAGCGGAAGTACGCGGGCAGCTTGGCCTTGCCGATGTGCTCGGTGAGGCCGATGGAGCTGATCGCGTCGAACCCGCTCTCCCGCACGTCGCGGTAGTCCAGGTGGCGCACCTCGGCCAGGTCCGACAGCCCCGCCTCGACGATGGCCTTCTGCGCCCACTCCGCCTGGTTGCGCGACAGCGTCACGCCGAGCGCCCGCACGCCGTACTCGCGCGCCGCGTGCATCACCATGCCGCCCCACCCGCAGCCGACGTCGAGCAGCCTCATCCCCGGCCGCAGCCCGAGCTTGCGCGCCACCAGGTCGTGCTTGGCCGCCTGCGCCTCCTCCAGCGTGGACGACGCGGTCGGGTACACGGCGCACGTGTACGCCATCGACGGCCCGAGCACCCACTCGTAGAACGTGTTCGACACGTCGTAGTGGTGCGCGATGGCCTCGCGGTCGCGCGTCTTCGAGTGCCGCAGCCCGCGCAGCCGCCGCTCCTGCGGCGGCGCCTCGACCCGCGTGCCCAGCCGCGTGCGCCCCAACGTGGCCAGCAGCTCCAGCCGCTGCCCCCACGGCACCCCGCGCAGCGACATGTCGGACAGGTGCACGAGCGCGCCGTGCACGTCGCCGACGATCTCCAGGTGACCGGTCACGTACGCGCGCGCCAGGCCCAGCTCGCCCGGCGCGGACGCCAGGTACGACAACGCCTCCGGCGTGCGCACCTCGATGCGCACCGGGGCGTCGCGCGGCCCGGCCTCGCTGCCGTCGAACGCGCTGAAGCCCACGGACCCGTCGCCGCCGACCACCCGTTGGAACACCTCCGCCAACCGCACGTCCCCCGCTCCCTTCACTCGCGCAGCACACACTTGGCGTACAGGTCGGGCAGCCGGCCGCCGGGGTCGTAGCGCTCCTTGAGCCCCCGGTACTCCGGGCCGTTGTAGTTGTCCCAGAACTCCCGCTCGCCGTAGTACGAGTCGGAGTACAGCGACTTGTGCCCGCCCAGCCGGGTGACCTCGTCCTCGATCAGCCGGTTGCGGCTGCCCGGCTCCTCGTCCGGCCGCAGCGACACCGTCGACCAGAAGCCGACGTTCACGTACAGCAGGTCGGGGTCCATGGGGTACAGCGGCCAGCCCGCGCGGTCGCGCAGCCGCACGGGGCACAGCCACACGGGGCTGACGCCGATCTCGCGGTGGAAGAAGTCGAGGAATTCGGCCAGCCGGTGGACCGGGATCTCCACGTCCTGGATCACCGGCTCCTGCACGGCCTTGCTCAGCCGGTCGGAGAACCGGTGCCGCCGGTCCCACGCCACGACCCGCCGGTACACGTCGGACCGCAGGAACCGCTTGGGCACGAGCCGCCGCACGACCGGGTGCTGCACGCCGAACGCCCGCGAGCACCAGAACCAGTCGGTGTCCCACCGCCACAGGTAGTCGCGCACGGTCAGGTGGTCGGTGCGCCGGGACTGGATCGACCGGTAGTAGATCCGGTTGCCGGTGTAGTCGGACGTGGCCGGCGCGCTGTCGGCGAAGGTGCCGAGGGTCAGGTACTGCTCCCCGCCGGAGAACACCGTCCCGTCCACGAAGTCGACCGGTTCGCCCCGGTACGACCGCTCCGCGCAGATCGCCTCGACGGCCTCCGCGCAGCGCGCCGCGTCGCCGAACGGCACGTGCCGCAGCCGGACGTACGGCTTGACCGGCTCCAGCTCGATCTCCAGCCGCAGCGCGTACCCGAGGGTGCCGTAGGAGTTGGGGAAGCCGCGGAACAGGTCGTCGCCGGGGCCGACCACCTCGATCGAGCCGTCGCCGGTCATGACCTCCAGCTCGCGCACGGACTCGTGCGGCAGGCCGTTGCGGAAGGAGGTGGACTCGATGCCCAGCCCCGCGACCGCGCCGCCGAGCGTGATCGTCTTGAGCTGCGGCACGACCAGCGGCACGAGCCCGTGCGGCAGGGTCGCGTCGACCAGGTCCTCGTAGGTCGTCATGCCCTGCACCTGCGCGGTGCGGGCCTGCGGGTCGACGGACAGGACCCGGTCGAACCGGGCCACGTCGAGGCCGCCCGGCCGTTCGTCGCGGAACCGGAACAGGTTCGACGTCGACTTGGCCAGGCGCACGGGCGAGCCCGCCGGGATCGCCGCGTACTGGCCGCGCAACGCGGTCACCGCCCGTGCGTGGGCAGCGCGCGCGTGGTCCGCTCCGTGATCGCTCACCGGACCGACGGTAGGCCCGGAACCGGTGATCGGCACCCCCGTTTTTCCACCTCCCTCGAAGTTACCGACGAGTAGTACCCTGACGGCTATGACGCACGCCACGCACGAGGTGACCAACCAGGTCCCGCCGCTGGAGGGCCACGACGTCTCCGCCGACCCGGCGCTGCTGGACGGCCTGCGCCGCGGCGGCGCGGGGTGGGTCGAGCCCGAGGTGCGCGAGCTGGGCGTGCTGGCGGGCACCGCGCACGTCCAGGCCCTCGGCAGGCAGGCGAACGCCCACCCGCCCGTGCTGCACACCCACGACCGGTACGGCAACCGGGTGGACGAGGTCGAGTTCCACCCCGCCTGGCACGAGCTGATGACCACCGCCGTCCGCCACGGCCTGCACGCCGCGCCGTGGCGGGACGACCGGCCGGGCGCGCACGTGGCGCGGGCCGCCAAGTTCCTCGTGTGGAGCCAGGCCGAGGCGGGCCACGGCTGCCCGATCTCGATGACCTACGCCGCCGTGCCCGCGCTGCGCGCCGCGCCCGCGCTCGCCGAGCGGTTCGAACCGCTGCTGGCGTCCCGCGAGTACGACTTCGGCCTGCGCGCCCCCGAGGGCAAGCGCGGCCTGGTCGCGGGCATGTCGATGACCGAGAAGCAGGGCGGCTCCGACGTCCGGGCGAACACCACCCGCGCGGTGCCCGCCGGCGACCACCACGTGATCACCGGGCACAAGTGGTTCACCTCCGCGCCGATGTCCGACCTGTTCCTGACCCTGGCGCAGGCGCCGGGCGGCCTGAGCTGCTTCCTGCTGCCGCGCGTGCTGCCGGACGGGACGCGCAACGCGCTGTTCTTCCAGCGCCTCAAGGACAAGCTCGGCAACCGGTCGAACGCCTCCGCCGAGGTGGAGTACGACGGCGCGGTGGGCTGGCTCGTCGGCGAGGAGGGCCGGGGCGTGCGGACCATCATCGAGATGGTCAACGCCACCCGCCTGGACTGCGTGCTCGGCTCGGCGTCCGGGATGCGCCTCGGCGTCACCCAGGCCACGCACCACGCCGCGCACCGCAGGGCGTTCGGGTCCTACCTGGTCGACCAGCCGGCCATGCGCAACGTGCTGGCCGACCTCGTCGTGGAGTCGGAGGCGGCGACGACGGCGGCGCTGTGGCTGGCCGGCAACCGCAGCCGGCTGGGGCTCGCGGTCACCAAGTACTGGGTGTGCAAGCGCGGCCCGGCGCACGCGGCCGAGGCCCTGGAGTGCCTGGGCGGCAACGGGTACGTGGAGGACTCCGGGATGCCCCGGCTGTTCCGCGAGTCGCCGCTGATGTCGATCTGGGAGGGCTCCGGCAACGTGGCCGCGCTCGACGCGCTGCGCGCCCTGGCCCGGGAGCCGGCGGCGGTGGCGGAGTTCCTCGCCGAGCTGGACGCGGCGCGCGGCGCGGACCGGCGGCTGGACGCGGCGGTCGACGCGCTCAAGGGCGAGCTGGCCGACCGCGACGACCTGGAGGTGCGGGCGCGCGGGCTGGTGGAGCGGATGGCGTTGGCGTTGCACGGTTCGCTGCTGGTCCGGTACGGCCACCCGGCGGTGGCGGACGCGTTCTGCGCGTCGCGGCTGTCCGGCGACCGGGGCGCGGCGTTCGGCACGCTGCCGCGCGGCGTCGACTTCGCGGCGATCGTGGAGCGGGGGTCGCCGAAGCCGTGAGCGCGGTGCGCGTGGAGCGTTCGGGACCGGTGTTCACCGTCCTGCTGAACCGTCCCGAGGTGCGCAACGCGGTCGACGGGCCGACCGCGCACACCCTCGCGGAGGTGTTCCGCGAGTTCGACGAGGACCCGTCCGCGTCGGTGGCCGTCCTGCACGGCGAGGGCGGCACGTTCTGCTCGGGCGCGGACCTCAAGGCGATCGGCACCGCGCGGGGCAACGACCCGCGCTCGCCGTCCGGCCCGATGGGGCCGACCCGGGTGCGCCTGTCCAAGCCGGTGATCGCGGCGGTGGCCGGGCACGCCGTGGCGGGCGGGCTGGAGCTGGCGCTGTGGTGCGACCTGCGGGTGGTCGAGGAGGACGCGGTGTTCGGCGTGTTCTGCCGCCGGTGGGGCGTGCCGCTGGTCGACGGCGGGACCGTCCGGCTGCCCCGGCTGATCGGGGCGTCCCGCGCGATGGACCTGGTGCTCACCGGTCGTCCCGTCCACTCGGGCGAGGCGCTGCGCATCGGCCTCGCGAACCGCGTCGTGCCGAACGGGACCTCCCGCGCCGAGGCGGAGCGCCTGGCGCGGGAGGTCGCCGCGTTCCCGCAGGCGTGCCTGCGGGAGGACCGCCTCTCCCTGCTGGAGCAGGAGGGGTTGCCGGAGGCCGCCGCCCTGGACAACGAGCTGGAGCACGGGCTCGTGTCGCTCCGCGAGGTGGAGGCGGGGTTGACCCGGTTCCGCGCGGGGGGCGGCAGGCACGGCAGGTTCCCGGGATGAGGCGTGACCGGGGACGCCCGCCGGCGCGACGTACGCGCCGTTCGTGACGACCTGGTCGAACAGCACCCCGCGGGTGCCGGCCCTTCGCGCCGTTCGACCCCTGTCCGGGCCGGCCGGGGGCCCACCCCGGGAGTGGTCCCACCGGGCGGTGCTCCCGCGGGCGGACGGGGGCGGCGAGCCCCCCGGGTCCTACGGGCCGACGAGGGCGGCGAGCCGCGCGAACAGCGTCCGGGCCGCGCGGACCTGGTCGGGGTCGTCGGTGAACAGCGCGGCGTGCGGGTGGGCGTAGAACACGACCGCCGCGCCGTCCGCCATCCCGAAGCGGGTCACCGGGTCGCACCCGACGCCGGGGTAGGCGCCCGCGCCGCGCGGGATCACGCGCACCGCCACGTCGTCGCGCCCGACCTCGACGCCCTCCGGCACGTAGGCCGTGCAGCGGGCCGGGTCGAGCCTCGGCAGCACCGGGTTGACGCCGAACGGCGCGAGGGCGTCGACCCGCACCGCGTTGCGGCACAGCACGTTGAGCACCCTCGGCGCGTCGGCGCCCCAGCGGCACCACATGTCGTGCGCGTCGGGCGCGGGCGCGTCGAGGACGCCGTCCTCCAGCAGCGCGACCTGGCGCGGTGACATCCGGGTGCGGGCGGCCAGCTCGGTCGCGCTGAGCCCGGAGGTCTCCCGGACCCGGCGCAGCTCGCGACCGAGCAGCCGGCTGCGCAACGTGGTGGCCACGGGGGGGATCACGCGATCACACTAATCCCGATACGTATCAAGGGGCGATTCCCCGGACGGGTGCCCTGTCGCTACGCTGTGTGCCTACCCGACACTGTCCGCAACCCGAACAGGACCAGGCGCATGGCCGAGGGCTCGACCTCCAGCACGGTGCAGGCGTGGGAGCTCGGGGTGCGGCTGCGCGAGCACCGCGACCGCCTCGGCCTGACCGCCGCGTTCGTCGGCAAGACCACCGGGATGGGCAGCACGAACCTGTCCGCGGTGGAGTCGGGCAAGCGCCGCCTCACCGCGGCCAGGCTCGCCGACCTCGCCGCGGTCTACGAGCTGGACCGCGACGAGCTGACCGGGTTGGACGGGCTGCGCCAGGGCGGCGAGCGGCGCGAGTGGTGGCACGACCACGCCCACCTCTACCCCGACGAGTTCGTCCGCTTCCTGGGCCTGGAGGCGGGCGCGGACCGCATCGCCGAGTACGCGCCGGACATCGTGCCCGGCCTGCTCCAGACCGCCGACTACGCGCGGGCGGTGCTGCGCGCGGCCACCCCGTACATCAGGCCGGTCGACATCGGCCCGCGCCTGGCCACCCGCCTCGCCCGGCAGGCCAGGCTGACCGACGACCACCCGCCGGTGTTCGACGTCGTGCTGGGCGAGGCCGCGCTGCGGCAGCGGATCGGCGGGCCGGGCGTCATGCGCGCGCAGCTCACCCACCTGATCGCGGTCGTCGACGCGCACGACCACGTGCGCGTGCGGGTCGTGCCGTTCAGCACCGGCGCGCACCCGCTGCTGGGCGGCGCGCTGATGATCCTGTCGTTCCGGCCCTCCCGGCTCACCGACGTGGTGTACCACGAGACCGCGATCAGCGGTGTCCTCACCGACAAGCGGCACGTGATACTCGAATCGACCGCGAGCTTCGCCGAGACGTTCGACCGCGCGCTCGGCGAACGGGAGTCCCGCGAGTTCATCGGTCACGTCCACGACGAGATGGAGGAGCCATGACGGCGCGCACTTCCCCGCCCCCGGCGCACGGCTGGTTCAAGAGCAGCTACAGCTCGGCTTCGGGCAGCTGCGTGGAAGTCCGGTTCGACGGCCGCGCGACGCACGTCCGCGACAGCAAGAACAGGCGTCCCGCGATCCGCCTCGACTCCGGGTGGTCGGCCTTCCTCCTCGGCGTGCGCGACGGGGCCTTCGAGGCCTGAGAGGGCGGCGTCAGACCAGGCCCAGCTCCCGGGCGATCAGCATCTTCTGCACCTCGCTGGTCCCCTCGCCGATCTCCAGGATCTTCGCGTCCCGGTAGAAGCGGCCGACCGGGTACTCGTTCATGAACCCGTAGCCGCCGAAGACCTGCGTGGCCTCACGGGCGTTGTCCACGGCCGCCTCGGACGACACGAGCTTGGCGATGGCCGCCTCGCGCTTGAACGGCTCGCCGCGCAGCATCTTCGCCGCCGCCTGGTAGTAGGCC
Organism: Saccharothrix sp. DSM 118769; assembly: GCF_052936295.1. Lineage (NCBI taxonomy): Bacteria > Bacillati > Actinomycetota > Actinomycetes > Pseudonocardiales > Pseudonocardiaceae > Saccharothrix > Saccharothrix sp. DSM 118769. Next base: position 8,766,918 of record NZ_CP193627.1, read on the forward strand.
AGCCGCGCGGTGTGCGTGCGGGCCTCCATCTCGGCGATCTTGAACTGGATGGACTGGTACTCGCCGATCTTGCGGCCGAACGCCTCGCGCTCGCCCACGTACCTCAGGCACTCGTCGACGCACCCCTGGGCCAGGCCCACGCCGATCGCGGCGATGGCGACGCGGCCCTCGTCCAGGGTGCGCAGGAACTGGGCGTAGCCGCGCCCGCGCTCGCCGACCAGGTTGGCCAGCGGCACGCGGCAGTCCTGGAAGGACAGCTCGCGGGTGTCCGAGGCGTTCCAGCCGACCTTGGAGTACTTGCGGGACACCGAGAAACCGGGCGTGCCGGCCGGCACCAGGATCGCCGAGATCTCCGGCTTGCCGTCCTCGCGGCGGCCGGTGACCGCGGCGACGGTCACCAGGCCGGTGATGTCGGTGCCCGAGTTGGTGATGAACGCCTTGGTGCCGTTGATCACCCACTCGTCGCCGTCCTGCTTCGCCGTGGTGCGCAGCGCCCCCGCGTCCGACCCGCCGCCGGGCTCGGTGAGGCCGAACGCGCCGAGCACCTCGCCGGAGGTGAGCTTCGGCAGCCACTCGGCCTTCTGCTCGGCGGAGCCGAAGCGGTACAACGGCATCGCGCCCAGCGAGACGCCCGCCTCCAGCGTGATCGCGGTGGACGAGTCGACCCGGGCCAGTTCCTCCAGGGCCAGGCACAGCGCGAAGTAGTCACCGCCCATGCCGCCGTGCTCCTCGGGGAACGGCAGGCCGAACAGGCCCATCCGCCCCATCTTGGCGACGATCCCGTAGGGGAACTCCTCGCGCTCGTAGAACTCGCCGATGACCGGGGCGACCTCGTCCCGGGCGAACTCCTCGACGGTCTTGCGCAGCGCCTCGTAGTCCTCGTCAAGGCGGAAGTCCAGCATCGCTCACTCCTCGTGGGGCACGACGACGGCCAGGGGTTGGTCCAGGGCGACCTGTTGGCCCTCCCGGACGTGCACTTCGGTGAGCACGCCGGCCACGGGTGACGTGACGGTGTGCTCCATCTTCATCGCTTCGACCACGAACAACGCCTGCCCGGCGGCCACCTCGTCGCCCCGCTCGGCGCGCGCGACGAGCACCGTGCCGGGCATGGGGCTGGTGACCGGACCGCCGCGGCCGGCGGCGCCCGACGCGGCGACCTCGGACGGCCGGGTCTCGGTCAGCGCCCACGCGTGCCCGTCCCGCCCGAGCCACAGCACGTCGCCGTCCCGGGCCATCGCGTAGGACCGGCCGCCCACGACGAGCCGGTCGCCGTCGACCCGGACCGCGTACCGGGCCGGCGCGCCGCCCGCGACCGACACCTCGTCGCCGCGCACGCGCACCTCGACGCCGTCGATCAGCCACCGGGTCCAGGCGTGCTCGCCGAGCCGCCAGCCGTCGGCCCGCGCCCACGGGTCGTCGCCGTCGCCGCGCAGGGAGAGCTGCCGCTCCAGGGCGGCGGCGGCCGGCACCTCGTCGGGCCGCTCGACGGCGACCAGCGAGTCGAGCTTGCGCTCCACCAGCCCGGTGTCGAGGTCGCCGGCCCGCACGTCGGGGTCGGTCAGCAGCGCCCGCAGGAACGGCACGTTCGTGGTCACGCCGAGCAGCGTGAACCGGCCCAGCGCGGCGTGCAGCCGGCGCAGCGCCTCGGCCCGCGTGGCGCCGTGCGCGATCACCTTCGCCAGCATCGGGTCGTAGTCGCTGCCCACGGTCAGCCCGACGCGCAGCGCCGAGTCGACCCGCACGTCCGCCGGCTCCTCCAGCAGCAGCACGGTGCCACCGGTGGGCAGGAACCCGCGCGCCGGGTCCTCGGCGTAGACGCGGGCCTCCACGGCGTGCCCGGTCAGCTCCACCGAGGTGAACCCCAGGGGCTCGCCCGCCGCCACCCGGAGCTGCTGCTCGACCAGGTCCACGCCGGTCACCAGCTCGGTCACCGGGTGCTCGACCTGGAGCCGGGTGTTCATCTCCATGAAGTAGTACTCGCCGGACGAGCCGTCGACGATGAACTCGACGGTGCCCGCGCCGACGTACCCGACGGACCGCGCCGCCTCCACCGCCGCGCGCCCCATGGCCTCCCGCACCTCGGGGGTGAGCAGGGGCGACGGGGCCTCCTCGATGATCTTCTGGTGCCGCCGCTGGAGGCTGCACTCGCGCTCGCCGAGGTGCACGACGCCGCCGTGCGCGTCCGCCAGCACCTGGATCTCGACGTGCCGCGGGTTGCCGATGAACCGCTCGACGAGCAGGGTGTCGTCGCCGAACGACCCGCGCGCCTCGCGCCGGGCGGACTCGATCGCGTCCCGCAGCCCCCCGGGGTCGCGGACCAGCCGCATCCCCTTGCCGCCGCCGCCCGCGGAGGGCTTGAGCAGCACCGGGAAGCCGACCTCGCCGGCCGCGCCGACCAGGTCGTCGTCGGTCATGCCGGCCTCGGTGCGGCCGGGCACCACCGGCACGCCGGCCGCCGCGACGGTGAGCTTGGCGCGGATCTTGTCGCCCATGGCCTCGATGGCCTCGGCGGGCGGGCCGATGAACACCAGGCCGGCCTTCTCGCAGGCACGCGCGAACTCGGCGTTCTCGGCCAGGAAGCCGTACCCGGGGTGCACGGCCCGCGCGCCGGTCGACAGCGCGGCCTCGACGACCCTCTCGACCGACAGGTAGCTCTCCCGGGCCGCCGCCGGGCCGAGCCGCACCGCCTCGTCGGCCAGCCGCACGTGCAGGGCGTCGGCGTCCGCGTCGCTGTGGACGGCGACGGACCGGATGCCGAGGGACCTCAGGGCGCGGATCACGCGGACCGCGATCTCGCCGCGGTTGGCCACCAGTACCGACTCGAACATCGCCATCACATCCGGAAGACGCCGTAGGACACCGGCTCGATCGGGGCGTTGGCCGCCGTGGACAGGGCGAGCCCGAGGACGGTGCGCGTGTCGAGCGGGTCGATCACGCCGTCGTCCCACAGGCGGGCGGTGGAGTAGTACGGGTTGCCCTGGTCCTCGTACTGCCGCCGGATCGGGGCCTTGAACGCCTCCTCGTCCTCGGCGGACCACTCGTCGCCGAGCTGGTCCCGCCGCACGGTGGCGAGCACGGACGCGGCCTGCTCGCCGCCCATGACGGAGATGCGGGCGTTCGGCCACATCCACAGGAACCGGGGCGAGTAGGCCCGGCCGCACATCGAGTAGTTGCCCGCGCCGAACGAGCCGCCGATGACGACGGTGAACTTCGGCACCCGCGCGCACGCCACCGCCGTGACCATCTTCGCGCCGTGCTTGGCGATGCCCGCGGCCTCGTACTCGCGGCCGACCATGAACCCGCTGATGTTCTGGAGGAACACCAGCGGGATCGACCGCTGGTCGCACAGCTGGACGAAGTGCGCGCCCTTCAGCGCGGACTCGCCGAACAGCACGCCGTTGTTGGCGACGATGCCGACCGGGTGGCCGTGGACGCGCGCGAACCCGGTGACGAGCGTCGCGCCGTACTCCTTCTTGAACTCCTGGAACCGGCTGCCGTCGACGACCCGGGCGATGACCTCGCGCACGTCGTACGGGGTGCGGCTGTCGGTCGGCACGACGCCGTACAGCTCGCCGGGGTCCACCGCCGGCTCGACGCTCGGTTCGACCCGCCACGGCCGGGGCGCGCGGGGGCCGAGGGTGGAGACGATGGAGCGGACGATGCGCAGGGCGTGCTCGTCGTCCTCCGCGAGGTGGTCGGTGACGCCGGAGGTGCGCGAGTGCAGCTCGCCGCCGCCCAGCTCCTCGGCCGTGACGACCTCGCCGGTCGCGGCCTTCACCAGCGGCGGGCCGCCGAGGAAGATCGTGCCCTGGTCCCGCACGATCACCGCCTCGTCGGACATCGCGGGCACGTACGCGCCGCCCGCGGTGCACGAGCCGAGCACGGCGGCGACCTGCGGGATGCCGCGGGCGGACATGGTGGCCTGGTTGAAGAAGATCCGGCCGAAGTGCTCGCGGTCCGGGAACACCTCGTCCTGCCGGGGCAGGAACGCGCCGCCGGAGTCCACCAGGTAGACGCACGGGAGGTTGTTGTGGAGCGCGACCTCCTGGGCGCGGAGGTGCTTCTTGACCGTCATCGGGTAGTAGGTGCCGCCCTTGACGGTGGCGTCGTTGGCGACCACCACGACCTCGCGGCCGGAGACGCGGCCGACGCCCGTGATGACGCCCGCGGCCGGTGCCTCGTCGCCGTACATGCCGTCGGCGGCCAGCGGGGACAGCTCCAGGAACGGCGAGCCGGGGTCCAGGAGGGTGTCCACGCGGTCGCGGGGCAGCAGCTTGCCGCGGGCCACGTGCCGGGCGCGGGCCTTCTCCGGGCCGCCCGAGGCGGCTCGGCGGAGCTTGTCGCGCAGGTCGTGCACGAGCGCGGTGTGCTCGTCGTGGTAGCGCCGGAAGGCGTCGGCCGACTTGTCGGCCGCGCTGCGCAGCACCGGGGCGTCCATCGGGCTCCTCGCGGTTAGCCATCGTTAACCTGAGGAGATGTTAGCGCCTGTTAACGCCTGCCCACAAGCCGGAGGGGGCCGTCGACGACGACCCCCTCCGACCGGTGGCGCGCTCAGCCGGTGACGGCGTTCAGCTGCGGCAGGTAGCCGAGCCGCTGACCGTTGCGGTTCGGGTGGTACGACTCCTCGACCGGCCACGACAGGCTGTTCAGCCACCAGTCGCCGGAGCAGATCTCGTGCCCGGTGAACGCGCCGCGCACGTCGCGGTAGGCGAAGCCCTTGGCGCCCGCCCGGCCCGAGATGACCGTGTGCAGGGCGTCGGCGGCGGAGTTGATGGCCGCGCGCTTGGCGTCGCTCAGGCCCACGTTGCAGGAACCGGGCACCTTGTAGAGGCGCGGGTAGCCGAACACGACGACCGTGGCCGAGGGCGCCCTGGTGCGGATCTGGGTGTAGACGTTGTCCAGCAGGCCCGGCAGGGTGCCCGAGACGTACGCCTTGGCCTGGTTGACCCGGTTGGTGCAGGTCGAGTCCGTGCCGAAGGTGCAGGTGGTGATCACGTCGGTGAAGCCGGCGTCGTTCCCGCCGACGGAGATGCTGACCAGGGAGGTGCTCGCGGTGACCGAGCCGATCTGGTTGTTCAGCACGTCGCCGGTGCGCGCGCCCGAGCAGGCGACGAACGCGAACGACGCGGGCGCGTGCGAGGCCGCCCACAGCGCCGGGTAGCTGTACTGGCTGCGCTTGCAGCCGCCGGAGTCGGAGTAGTAGGAGCCGGTGCCCGTCCCGGAGGAGTAGGAGTCGCCGAGGGCGACGTAGTTGACGGCGGCGGCTTCGGCCGGCACGACGAGGGCCAGCGACGCGGCTAGCGCCAACGCCGCGCTGGACAGGATGCGGACAAGGCGCATCGGGGGCCTCCCGGAGGGGGAACTGCGCAGGGATGTGATGCAGAGCACTACTAGAGTTACCAGCAGGTAGAGCGGGTCGGACAGCGTAAGTGAAAAGTTAACGGATCATGACCACTCTGAGTAAATAATCTCCGTCCATCGGCTCGGTTAACGACCGTTTACGTGCGCCGGGCGGGCCGCTTAAGATGAGGGGCGTGCCAGTCGAGCCCGTGAAGCAATCCCGCCGCGACCAGATCCTGGCCGCCGCCGCCGAACTGTTCGCCCGGCACGGCTTCCACGGCGTGGGCATCGACGACATCGGCGCCGCCGTCGGCATCTCCGGTCCCGCCCTCTACCGCCACTTCCGCAGCAAGGACGCCATGCTCGGCGAGATGCTGACGCAGATCAGCGAGCGGCTGCTGGAGGGCGGCGTGGCGCGCGTGGAGACCTCGTCCGGCCCGGACGACGCGCTGCGCGCGCTGATCGGCTGGCACGTGGACTTCGCCCTGGACGACCCGGCGCTGATCACCGTGCAGATCCGCAACCTGGCCAACCTGACCGACCCGGACCGCCGCCGGGTGCGCGCGCTCCAGCGCCGGTACGTCGAGGTGTGGGTCGAGACGATCCGCAAGACCTCGCCGGAGGTCGACGAGCCGACCGCGCGGGCCGCCGCGCACGCCCTGTTCGGCCTGATCAACTCGACCCCGCACAGCGCCCACCTGGACCGGGACCAGATGGCGGCGCTGCTGTCGCGGATGGCCCTGGCCTCGTTGGCCGGCGCGGTGTCCTGACCCCGCCGGACCGGCGCCGCGCGGCACCCCGCCGGACCCACCGGGGGGACGGCCCCACCACGCGGTGGGGGGACAGGGGGTTGGCGGGCGCCGATGCCGATCCGTAACCTTGGGCGCCGATGAGCGACGCGGCGGTGCGGACCGACACCACCGGGGGGTGGCCGGGGCTCCGGTTGCTCGCCCGCCTACCGGCCTGGTTCCGGTTCGTCCTGGTCGCGCTGGCCGTGTTCACGTGCGGCGTGATCGCGTCCCGCCCCGTCGGGGCGACCGACGGGTCCCCGCTGACCGGGGACGTCGCCACCGCCGCGCGCGCGGTCGAGGCGATGGCCGACCCCGGGGCGGCCAACCCGCTGCTCGCGTTCCCCGAGGACTTCGACCGCGTCGTCAACCGCGACCCGCGCACCGCCACCGGCCCGGACGGCACGACGCGCGCCGTCGACCCGAACGGCGGCTGCTCCGGCCCCGCCGGCGACACCGAGTGGGACTTCGGCACCGGGTGCCGCGCCCACGACCTCGGCTACGACCTGCTGCGGTACGCCGAGCAGAAGGGCCGCCCCCTCGGCCCGGACGCCCGCAGGTCGCTCGACACCCGGCTCGCGCTCGACATGCACGCCCAGTGCGACGTGAACCCGCGCGGCAGCGGGGGGCGGTGCCACGCCACCGCGCGGCTGTACGCGGCGGGCCTGGAGTTCAACTCGTGGCGGCAGCGGTGGGGGCCGCCCGGCCACGAACCGGTGCTCGCCTGGGGCTTCGGCAGCGCCGTCGTGGTGTTCCTGCTGGTCGCACGCCTGCCGCGGCGCCGCGAGACGGCACCGCACCCGCCCGCGCCGCCGACCGCCGACCGGTACGCGACGTTCCTGCGGCTGGCCGCGCTCGGCCTCGTGGTGATGGGCCAGTCGACGCTCACCGTCCTGCACTGGGCGGGCGTCAGCGCGAACTGGCTGTGGCTGCTCACCTGGCTCCTCCAGGCGATCCCGGTCTTCTACTTCGCGGGCGGGCAGGCGAACCTGCTCAGCTGGTGGGCCGTGCAGGCCGACCACGGCGGGTACGGGCGGTACCTGGCCGCGCGGATCTCGTGGCTGCTGCGGCCGGTGCTGGCGTTCGTGCTGGCCTGGCTCGTCCTGCCGCTGCCGCTGGAGCTGCTGGACGTGGACAAGTCGCGGGTGGGGATGTTCGGGCGGCTGATCGCCCACCCGCTGTGGTTCCTCGGCCTCTACCTGGTGGCGGTGGCCGCGACGCCCGTCATGGCCTGGCTGCACCGCAACGCCCGGCTGGTCACACCGGTCGCGCTGGTCGCCGTGATGATCGCGGTCGACGCCTGCCGCGTCGGGTTCGGGTGGCGCACCGGCGGCCACCTGAACCTGGTGCTCGGCGCGCTGCTGCTCCAGCAGGTCGGGTTCCACTACGCCGACGGCAGCCTGCTGCGGGTGCCGCGCCGGGTGCTCGCCGCCCTCGCCCTGGCCGCCGCGCCCGCGTTACTGGTGCTGATCACGGTGGGCGGCTACCCGCGCACCATGATGGCGCTGCCCGGCGAGCGGACCTCGAACCTCAGCCCGCCGACGGTGTGCCTGCTGGTGCTGGGCCTGGCGCAGATCTGCCTCGTCCTGCTGCTGCGCGACCGCGTCACCGCCTGGCTGGAGGGGCACCGGCAGTGGCGGGTCGTGGACTTCGCCCGCGCCGCCCCGATGACGGTCTACCTCGGCTACCTGACCGCGCTGGCCGCCCTCGTCGGCACCCTCGGCCTGCTCGACGCGCCCGGCGGCGCGTTCGGCGCGTTCGGCTGGGTCGCCGCCCGGCCCCGCTGGCTGGCCGTGCTGGTGCTGCTGCTCCTGCCCCTGGTGCTGCTGTTCCACCGCTTCGAGCGCGGCGGCCTGCCCGGACCGTGCGGCGGCCGGGAGACCCACCGCACCCGGCTGGCCGCCACCCTCGGCGTCGGCTACGGCGTGCTGGGCGTCCTCGGGTTCGTGGTGACCGGGTTCGCGGGCACCGCGGGCACGCTCGTCGTGCTCAAGGTCGACCCGCTCCAGAACCTCATCCACCTGCTGCTCGGCTGGTACCTCCTGCACGCCGCCCACACCGGGACCTGCCACGGCCGGCGGCCCTGGCTGCTCACCGCGCTGGCCTGCGTCCCGCCGCTGCTCGTCCTGGAGCCGACCGCCCCCGTCGTCGCCCTGCACGGCGCGACGATCGCGGCGGCGCTGCTGGCCGCCATACCGAAGCAGGACCAGCAGCACGCAGCCGAACACCGGCAGCCACGTCAGGCGCTCCAGCACCCATAACGCGTCCGACGGCGGCGTGTGCAGGCCGCGCAGCGGGCCGAACGCCGAACCGACGAGCGTGACCGCGAGCAGCGCGCTCTGGTGCAGCAGGAAGACCGGCAGCGCCGCCGCGTTGAGCCGGGCCGCGCGGAACGACGGCCGCACCAGCAGGACCAGCCCCACCTGCGCCAGCGCGAGCGCCAGGGCGGCGGCCGTCGGCGGCGACAGGTTCGACTCGGCCGCGCCGGGCACGCCCACCGCCGACACCGGGTAGCCGGCGCGCAGCAGCACGGCGAACGCCGCCGCGCCGAACCCGAGCAGCGCCGCACCCCACGAGCGGCGCCACCCGTGCCGGGCCACCAGCAGGCCCACCTGCCACGGCGCCCACCACACGGCCACCACGTTCGCCCAGCCCGGACCGCCCCACCAGGCGTCCACCGCGACCAGCGCCACCGGCAGCGCGACGCCCCACCAGCCGAGCCGCGCGAGCAGCGGCGTCGCCGCCAGCAGCAGCAGGTACACGCCCAGGAACCACAGCGGCGTGACGACGGCGTACCCGGCGTTCCACAGGGTCTGCTGGGGCAGGCCGCGCACCGACAGCCCGAACAGGACGACCGCCCACGCGGCGAGCAGCCCGGCGACCGGCGGCAGCAGCCGGCGCACCCGCGACCACCACGGCGTGGTCGAGCGGGCCGCGCCGAACCCGCCGGTGAAGAAGAACAGGCCGAGCACCTGGAGCACCCAGCTCGCCGGGGCCAGCTCCGGCACCCACCGCAGCGGGCTGTCGAACACCAGCCCGTCGTCGGTCAGCACCAGCGCGGTGACGAGCCAGTGGCCCAGCACCACGCCCCCGATCGCCAGCGCGCGCGTCGCGTCGACCGCCGCGTCCCTGCCCCGCGGCCCCGTCACGGCGCCTCCCCCACCGCGAGCCGCGCGAGGGCGCGCAGCGACGGCGAGCCGGGCGTGAAGTACCCGTCGTGCGCCGCGTCCCCCGCGTCGAACACCCGGGCCCCGAAGTCGGGGTCCAGCGGGTCCGCGCCGTGCCCGAGGTCGCCGACCCGCACCGCCGGCACCCACCTCGTCCAGTCCCGCGCGCCGCGCGCCGCCCACACCCGTCCGCCCAGTTCGGCGGCCGAGTCGGCGCGCACGCCCGGCGAGCCGAGCAGCACCACGTCGGCCACCCGCGCCCGGGCGAGCCCGCACACCACCGAGCCGTAGCTGTGGCACACCAGCCGCACCCGCCTCGGCGACCCCCGCCCCTGCAACTCCCGCACGTACGCGTCCAGCGCGGTCGCCCCGGCACGGGCCAACCGGCCGGAGGCCGCGTCCACACCGAGTCCCGAGGGCGTCCGGTAGCCGAGCCAGGCGACGACCGCGAGGTCGTCCCGCCCCGCCGCGGTGAACAGCGCGCGGGCCATCCGGCCCACCGTCGCCGCGAACCGGCGTTCGTCCACATCGGACCCCGGCACGAGCACCACCACGTGCGCGGCCCGGGCCGGGTCGCCGAGCACCTCGACGTGCGGGGTGGCCGGCGGCGGGTCTCCCCCGCCGGGCGTCACCAGCACCAGCAGCGCCGCGAACAGCGCGATCCCCTTGGTCACACCGGGAAAGCTAGGGAGGTGACGCGCCCCGGGGCGTCACCCCGGGGTACCCGCCGGCCGGTGCTACCCCGGTACGACGAGGCCCGACTCGTAGGCCGCGATCACGGCCTGCGCCCGGTCCTGCAGGGCCAGCTTCATCAGCACCCGGCTCACGTGCGTCTTCACCGTCTGCTCGGCCAGCACGAGGTGGGCCGCGATCTCGGTGTTCGACAGGCCCTGCGCGACGAGCCGCAGCACCTCCGCCTCCCGGTCGGTCAGCGCGTCCAGCGCGGCGGGCCGCACCGAGCGCACCGGCCGCGCCTTGACGAAGTCCTCGATGAGCCGCTTGGTCACCGACGGCGCCAGCAGCGCCTCCCCGCGCGCCACGACGCGCACCGCGTTCAGCAGCTCGCTCGCCGGGGCGTGCTTGAGCAGGAACCCGCTGGCCCCGGCGCGCAACGCCTCGTAGACGTAGTCGTCCAGGTCGAACGTGGTCAGCACGAGCACCTTGACCGGGTCGTCGGCGAGCAGCCGGGTGGCTGCGAGGCCGTCCACGCCCGGCATCCGCACGTCCATGAGCACGACGTCCGGCTCCAGCCGCCGCACCTCGGCCACGCCCGCCGCGCCGTCGCCCGCCGACCCCACGACGGTGATGTCCGGCTGCGCGTCGAGCAGCGCCGAGAAGCCCTCCCGCACCATCTCCTGGTCGTCCACCACCAGCACCCGGATCACCGCCGCACCACCGGAATCGCCGCCCGCACCTCGAACCCGCCGTCCTCCGTCGGCACGGCGGTCAACGAACCGCCGTGCACCGCCACCCGTTCCCGCATCCCGCGCAGGCCGTGCCCGCCGCCACCGCCGCGCGACGGCCCGCCCGCCGTGTTGCGCACGGCCACCCGCAGCTCCCCGTCCACCAGTTCGACCAGCACCGACGCGTCCGACCCCGGCGCGTGCCGCCCGGCGTTGGTCAGCGCCTCCTGCACCACCCGGTACGCGGTCAGCCCCACCGCGCCCGGCACCTCGACGTCGGCCACCTCGGCGTCGGCGTGCAGCGACCGGATGTCCGCCAGGCCCGGCTGGGGGTTGCGGTCGGCGCTCTGCCCGGAGGCCCGCAGCACGCCCAGCAGCTGCTGCATGTCGGTGATCGCGGACCGCGCGGCACCGCCCAGCTCGGCGAACTCGCGCCGCGCGCCCTCGGGCAGGTCGGGCAGCCGGTAGGGGGCCGTCTCGCAGCGCACCACCACCATCGACATGTGGTGCGCGACCACGTCGTGCATCTCGCGCGCGATGCGGGCCCGTTCCTCCAGCGCGGCCTTGGCGTCCCGCTCGTCGTGGAACCGCTGCTCGGCCCGGCCGCGCGCGCCGAACGCGTACCCGAGGAGCAGCAGGACCAGCAGCGTGCCGATCGTGGTCGGGAAGTGGTCGAGGTCGCCCAGCGCGCCGGCCAGGAACACCGCGCCGGACGTGAGCAGGCCCACCACCACGACCACCCGGCCGCTGTGGATCATGCCGATGGCCAGCACCACCGGGATGTACCAGCACCAGCCGGCGGGGCCGAGGATGGCGGGTTCGGACTCCAGCAGGAGCCTGCTCGCGACCACGCCGGCGGTGGCCAGCCGCCAGGCCGCCAGGGTCGAGCGCAGCAGGAGCGCGAAGGTGCCGCCGACGAGCACGAACAGCAGCGGCCACCAGCCGTCCGGGCTGTTGTTCGAGGCGTACTCCACGCTCTGCACGATCGCCACGACCAGGCCGTAGAGCAGCACCGAAGCCCACGCGAACCGCCGGTACCGGAAGTCCTCGAAGACCCGCGTGCGGTCGCGGAGCAGCACGACCTGGAGGAAGGTGCGGATCACGCGGCCGATGCTAGGCGGGTCCCGGCCGGGGCACATGCGACCCGGGGGTGTCATACCCGAGTAGCACCCGGACCGGCAAGCCGTTGCCTAGGACTCACGCCACCGGGTAGGCAGTACGGCAGAGCGCGAAAACTCCTACTCCGTGTTGGAAGATGGCTGAATGCACCCGCAGCAGGACCCGGATCGCTGGTCACGGCTCCGCGCCGTGGCCGGTGAGGCCCTGACCGCCGCCAAGGTCGGGGAGGACGCTGTCGCGGTCGACCTCGTGACCGGATACCTCAGCGGCTCCCCCGAGGGGAACGAGGAGATCAGAGAGCTGGTGCTGCTGCTGTTCTCCGAGTGCAGCGACATGGTCGCCGCCCTCGGCTCGGGCGGCGCGACGCCGGTGAAGATGCAGGTCTTCGACGAGGACGGCCAGGAGGTGCCGATCGACGACGCGGACCCGCCCGTCCGCACGGCGATCCGCACGCTGCTCGCCGAGGTGCACGGCGACCAGGCCGCCGCCGCCGAGCAGATCGAGATCGCGCTGGCCAACGGGCAGCCGCAGGAGCTGGCGACGGTCGTGCTCCAGGCGCTGCGCTGGACGGTGAAGCTCGCCCTGGAGTGCGAGGTGCGCAACCTCCCCGTGGCCCCCTGGATAGCCACCGCCCTCGACGAATAACCCGCCCACCACACGAACGAGTGACCACCCCCGAGAGTCCAACCCCCAGGCCCCGAGAGTCCAACGCTCAGGCCCGGTGAGTTCTACGTTCGGGGCTCACACCGTTAGGCGCGAATGCAGAACTCAGGGGTCCTGAGCGTTGGACTCTCGCGTCTTGAGCGTTGGACTCTCGGGGTCTGAGCGTTGGACTCTCGCGGTTAGGGGAGGAGGTCGGCCACTAGTTTGGCCACCTGGTCGACCTCGATCAGGAACGCGTCGTGGCCGTACGGGGAGGTGACCACGCGGAGGTCGCCGGCACCCGGGACGGCGGCGGCGATCTCGGCCTGCCGGGCCAGCGGGTACAGGCGGTCGGAGTCGATGCCCGCCACGACGGTGCGCGCGGTGACCCGGGACAGCGCCTCGCGCACCCCACCGCGGTCGCGGCCCACGTCGTGGCCGTTCATCGCCTGGGTCAGCACGACGTAGCTCTCCGGGTCGAACCGGCGGACGAGCTTGGCCGCGTGGTGGTCCAGGTACGACTCCACCGCGTACCGCCCGTCGGCCTGCACCTCGCGGCCGAACCGCGCGTCCAGCTCGGCCGCGCTGCGGTAGCTCGCGTGCGCGATGCGCCGCGCCACGCCCAGCCCGCCCACCGGGTCCAGCCGGATGGCGTGCAGCTGGGCCGAGGCGAGCGCGACGTTGTCCGCCGACGACGACGCCGGCGCGGCCAGCACCAGCAGGTTCCGCACCCGCTCGGGCACGGTCACCGCCCACTCCAGCGCCCGCATCCCGCCCATGGACCCGCCGAGCACCGCCGCCCACGCGCCCACCCCCAGGTGGTCGGCCAGCAGCACCTCGGCGGCGACCTGGTCGCGCACCGTCACGCGCGGGAACCTCGCGCCCCACGGCAGGCCGTCCGGCGCGGTGGCCCACGGCCCGGTGGTGCCCTGGCACCCGCCCAGCACGTTCGGCGCGACCACGAACCAGTCGGCCGGGTCCAGCACACGACCGGGGCCGATCAACCCGTCCCACCAGCCCGGCGTGGGGTGCCCCGGCTCCACGCCGCCCGCCGCGTGGCTGTCCCCGGTCAGGGCGTGCAGCACGAGCACCGCGTTCGACCGGTCGGCGTTCGGCTCGCCCCACGTCTCGTAGGCGATCGACAACGACGGCAACGACGGCAACGCGCCGCGGAACCACCTCCGCCGCCCGTTCGGGTCCCCCTCCCGCCACCCGCCGGCGGCGGGAGGGGTCTCCCCGGTGGTGGACCCGAAGCTCACAGCACCGACTTGGCGGCGCGGAAGCCGGCCTCCAGGTCGGCCTTGAGGTCCTCCACGCCCTCGATGCCGACCGACAGCCGGACCAGTCCGGGCGTGACGCCCGTGACGACCTGCTCGTCGGGCGTGAGCTGGCTGTGCGTGGTGCTGGCCGGGTGGACGATCAGGCTGCGCACGTCGCCGATGTTCGCGAGCTGGCTGAACAGCTCGACGCCGTCCACGAACGCCCGCCCCGCCTCGACGCCGCCGTGCAGCTCGAACGACACGATGCCGCCCGCGCCGTTCGGCAGGTACTTCTGCGCGAGCCCGTGCCACGGGCTCGACTCCAGCCCCGCGTAGTGCACCTTCTCCACCTCGTCGCGCGCCTCCAGCCACCGGGCCAGCTCCAGCGCGTTGGCCGAGTGCCGCTCCAGGCGCAGCGACAGCGTCTCGATGCCCTGGATGACGAGGAAGCTGGTCAGCGGCGCGATGGCCGCGCCCGTGTCGCGCAGCCCCTGCACGCGCAGCTTCGCGGCGAACGCCCCGTGCCCGAGGGCGGGCCAGTACTGGAGGCCGTGGTAGCTCGGGTCGGGCTCGGTGAAGTCCGGGAACTTCTCCGCGTCGGAGAACTCGAACTTCCCGCCGTCCACGACGACGCCCGCGATGGCGGTGCCGTGGCCGCCCAGGTACTTGGTGGCCGAGTGGATCACGATGTCGGCGCCGTGCTCCAGCGGCCGGAGCAGGTACGGCGTGGGCACGGTGTTGTCCACGACCAGCGGCACGCCGTTCTCGTGCGCGACGGCGGCCACCGCCTCGATGTCCAGCACGTTGCTGCGCGGGTTGGCCAGCGACTCGGCGAAGAACAGCTTCGTGTTCGGCCGCACGGCCGCCCGCCACGCGTCGAGGTCGTCGGGGTCGTCCACGAAGGACACCTCGATGCCGAGCTTGGGCAGCGTGTAGTGGAACAGGTTGTAGGTGCCGCCGTAGAGGGACGCGCTGGACACGAAGTGGTCGCCCGCGCGGGCGAGGTTGAGGATGGTCGCGGTCTCCGCCGCCTGGCCGGAGGCGAACGCCACCGCCGCCACGCCGCCCTCCAGCGCCGCGACCCGCTGCTCCAGCACGTCCTGCGTCGGGTTGTTGATGCGGGTGTAGATGTTGCCCGGCTCGGCGAGGCTGAACAGGGCCGCGCCGTGCGCCGAGTCGCGGAACACGAACGAGGTGGTCTGGTAGATCGGGGTGGCCCGCGCGCCCGTCGCGGGGTCGGGTGCGGCGCCGGAGTGGACCTGTCGGGTGTCGAAGGACCAGGACATGCGGTGTGCTCCTGTCAGGCGGGGGTTGCGCGGGCACGCCGAGGAGACCGGGCGTGCCGGTGGGGGTGGGGTCGTTCAGCCGCGACGACAGGCCGCGCCGACGACGCGCACGTGGTCCACGTGCCGAGGTGCCACCAGCAGAGGACCCATGCGGCTGAACGTAGCAACGTGCCACGGGTCGCGACAGGGCGTCCACGTCGTGGGAAGCCTAGGGTTCGGCACCATGCGCACCGCACTGATCGGGTACGGGCTCGGCGGAGCCGCGTTCCACGCACCCTTCCTGTCCTCCTCGCCGGACCTGGAGCTGACCGCCGTGGTCACCGGCAACGCCGACCGCGCGGCCGAGGTCGCGGCCCGCTACCCCGGCACCGAGGTCATCGCCTCGGTGGACGACGTGTGGGCGCGCTCGGACGATTTCGACCTGGTCGTGGTGACCACCCCGAACCGCTTCCACGCCGGGCACGCGCGCGCCGCGCTGGAGCACGGGCTGAACGCGGTGGTGGACAAGCCGTTCGCCGGGTCGGCGGACGAGGCGAGGGCGCTGGCCGACCTGGCGTCGTCGCGCGGCCTGCTGCTGGCCCCGTTCCACAACCGGCGGTGGGACGGCGACTTCCGCACCGTCGCGCGGCTCGTCGGCGACGGCGAGCTGGGCGACGTGCACCGGTTCGAGTCGCGGTTCGAGCGGTGGCGGCCCGAGCCGAAGGACGGCTGGAAGGAGTCCGGCGACCCGGCCGACCTGGGCAGCATCGTCTACGACCTGGGCACGCACCTGGTGGACCAGGCGGTGGCGCTGTTCGGCCGGCCGACCGGCGTGTACGCGGAGGTGCGGACGCTGCGGCGCGGCGTCAAGGCGCACGACGACGCGTTCCTGGCGCTGACCCACCCGTCCGGCGCCGTGTCGCACCTGTGGGCGTCGGCGCTGGTGGGGGCGCTCGGCCCGCGGTTCCGGGTGCTGGGCGACCGGGCGGCGTACGTCAAGCACGGGATGGACCCGCAGGAGGAGGCGCTCAAGGCGGGCGAGGTGCCCGGCGGCCCTGGCTGGGGCGCGGAGCCCGAGGAGCGGTGGGGCGTGCTGGCCGCGGGCGGCGACCCGCGGCGCGTGCCGACCGAGCCCGGCGCGTACCAGGAGTTCTACGCGGCCGTGGCGGCCGGGCGGGCGCCCGTGCCGGTCGAGGACGCGATCACCGGCCTGGAGGTCGTGGAGGCGGCGTTCGGGTCGGCGCGAACGGGTGACGTGGTCGCGCTGCGCTGACCCTTGATCGGCGGCGTCGGTCAGCGCGGCGCGGGTTCGCCCGCGCCGCGCCGGGGCGTCTCGCCGACCGCCAGCAGGCACAGGCCGCTGACCAGCGCGCCGGCGATCAGGTAGAGCGAGATCGGCCACGAGTCGTGCGTCGGCGTGGCGCCCAGCAGCCACGTCGCCACGAGCGGGGACAGCCCGCCGCCGAGCACCGCGCCGAGCTGGTAGCTCAACGACACGCCGCTGTAGCGGACCCGCGTGCCGAACAGCTCCGCGTAGTAGGCGGGCATCGGCCCGAACAGCGCGGCCGACCCGGTGAACGCCAGCACCATCGCGAGCACCACCAACCCGGGCGAGCGCGTCTCCAGCAGCCAGAACAGCGGGAACGCGAACAGCCCCAGGAACGCCGCGCCGCCCAGCATCACCGGCAGCCGGCCGACCCGGTCCGACAGCCGCGCGAACACCAGGATGGCGACGGCCTGGGTGAACGCGCCGATCAGCCCGGCGTTGAGCAGCGTCGCGCGGCTCATGCCGAGTTCCTTCGTCCCGTACGACACGGCGAACGTGGCGACGATGAAGATGAACGCGGTGAAGCCGAGGTTCACGCCCGCGCCCAGCAGCACGGTCCGCCACGACCGGCGCAGCAGGTCGGCGACCGGCAGCCGCACCGCGCCGCGCGCCTCCCGGGCGGCGCGGAACTCCGGGCTCTCCCCCACCGACAGCCGCACGTACAGGCCCACCCCGACCAGCACCAGGCTGAGCAGGAACGGCACCCGCCAGCCCCACTCCGGGAACGCGTCGCCGGACACCGCGGTGGACGCGGCCATCGCGCCGTTGGCCAGCAGCAGGCCCAGGGGCGAGCCGAGGAACGTCCAGCTGCCGTACCACCCGGTGCGGCCCGGCGGTGCGTGCTCGACGGCCATCAGCGTCGCGCCGCCCTGCTCGCCGCCGAGGAAGAAGCCCTGCACCAGGCGCAGCAGCACGAGCAGCAGCGGCGCGGCGATCCCGATGGACGAGTAGGTCGGCAGCAGGCCGATCAGCGCGGTGCACACGCCGGTCGCGGTGAGCGTGAGGACGAGCATCGACCGCCGGCCGACCCGGTCGCCGAAGTGCCCGATGACGACCCCGCCGAGCGGGCGGGCGAGGAAGCCCGCGCCGAACGTGGCGAACGCGAGCAGCGTGCCGATCCGCGGGTCGAAGGACGGGAAGAACAGCTTGTCGAAGACGAGCGCGGACGCCGTGCCGTAGAGCAGGAAGTCGTACAGCTCCACCGCGTTGCCGGCCGAACTGGCCAGCGCCACCCTGCGCACCCCTGATGTCGCCACCCCGGTAGCCATCCACCCACCCTGGCCCGGCACGCCCACGGCGGAGCTTGACAGTGAGCTACCTCACAAACACGATCCGTGAGGGTGCTTCCGCTCGCGTGCCGAGGCCGACGACTCCCCGCCCAGCGCGCCGACGTGATCGCGGGAACCGCTCAATACACCACACGATCCGGTGAGATCACTGGAACGAGTGGTGTCGTGCCCATCATCGTGAGGGCATGGCACCCCTCCCCTTCATCGCGGCGATGGCCGCACTGGCTCCGTTCGTCCACGCACCGGAGTCCAGCTTCGTGCTCAACGTGCAGCGGGGTGAATCGCTCCGGATCGTCAACCTGACGTGCGAACCCTCCGGCGGCCTGCACCCCAGGGCGGACCGGGCGTGCGACGCGCTGTCCCTCGTGGACGGTCAGGTCGCGCAGCTCTCCCCGGGCGGCGACGCGATCTGCACCCTGGAGTACAACCCCGTCCGGGTGAAGGCGACCGGCACGTGGCGCGGCGAGGAGCGCTGGTTCGAGGCGGAGTTCCCGAACCCGTGCGTCATGCACGCCGAGACCGGCCCCGTGTTCGACTTCTGAGCCCGGCGCACCCGTGGAGGGGCCCACGACACCGCCGCCGAAGTCGTGGGCCCCTCCACCGATGACGCTAGGGAGTGCACCGGCGAACGGTCAACAAAGTTCACAGTGGTGAAACAGGGCCGGATCAGCCCTGCTCGTGGCCGGTTCCCACCCCGTCCCCCTTGACGGCCTGGGACACTCGACGGCATGGCAGACCTGTCGGGGGTCAGGGTCGCCGCCCTCCCCCTCCTGTGCTCCGGCGTCGTGTCGCTAGCACCGGGGTGGACCGGGCACTGGCCGGTGGCGTTGGCCCTGACCGTCCTGGCCGCCACCTGGCGGCCGGGCGCGGTGGGCGCCGGCGTCTCCGCCGTCCTGGCCGCCACCGCCCTCACCGCCGCCGTGCTGCCCACCGAACTCCCGACCCTGCTCGCCCCGGCGCCGGCCGTCGTGCTCGGGCTCGTCCTGCTGGCCGCCGCCGCGGTCCTGTGGCGACGCCTCGACCTGGGCGTCGCCGCCCTGGCCCCCGCCGTGGCGGGCACGACCGCGCTCGCCCAGGCGCTCCCCGCCACCGCCCCGCTGGTCCTGGTCTCGGTGGTGCTGCTCGGCCTGGCGGCGGCGTCGGGCGACAACCTCCTGGCCTCGGCGGCGACGGCCTACGCGGTCGCCACGTGCCTGACCGGTGCCCTGCTCCTGCCGGCGGCCGTGCCCGCGGTGGTGGCGTTCGCGGGCGCGGCGGGCGCGGTGCGGCGGCACGTAGCCTCTCGGCATGAGCATCCACGACATCCCCGTGCGCACCCTCTCGGGTGAGGGGTCCAGCCTGGGCGAGCACGCGGGCAAGGCGCTGCTGGTGGTCAACGTGGCGTCGAAGTGCGGCCTGACGCCGCAGTACAAGGGCCTGGAGCGGCTCCAGGAGCGGTACGCGGACCGCGGCTTCTCGGTCGTCGGCTTCCCGTGCAACCAGTTCATGGGCCAGGAGCCGGGCACCGCGGAGGAGATCGCCACCTTCTGCTCGACGACCTACGGCGTCACCTTCCCGCTGTACGAGAAGATCGACGTCAACGGCCCCTCGCGGCACCCGGTGTACGCCGAGCTGACCCCCACCGAGGACGCCGACGGCAAGGCCGGGGACGTGCAGTGGAACTTCGAGAAGTTCCTGCTGTCCCCGACGGGCGAAGTGGTCGCCCGCTTCCGCCCGGCCACCGACCCCGAGGCCGACGAGGTCGTGCAGGCGATCGAGGCCACCCTGCCCTGACCACCGCCGCCGCCGCGGGTCCTCACCCGCGGCGGCGCGGCCGGGTCAGCACTCGACGACGTTCACGGCCAGGCCGCCCCGGGCCGTTTCCTTGTACTTGTGGTTCATTCCCGCAACGGACTGACCAGCACGAACGACGAGACGAAAGCGGGGAAATGGCAGACACGCCGCGCCATTCGGTCAGCGTCGCCGGAATCGTCGTCAACGACTCAGGACAGGTGCTCGTCATCCGCCGCAGGGACAACGGCCACTGGGAGCCACCGGGTGGAGTGCTCGAACTCGCCGAAACGTTCGAGGAAGGCGTCAGGCGTGAAGTCCTGGAGGAGACCGGCATCTCGATTCAAGTCGAGCACTTGTCCGGCGTCTACAAGAACATGAAGCGCGGCATCGTCGCCTTGGTCTACCGCTGCACCCCACTCGGCACACCCAGTAGCACGACGGACGAAGCCACCGCGGTCCGCTGGGTGACACTGGACGAAGTACGCGAAGCGATGGCACCGGCCTACGCGGTACGGGTCACCGACGCGTTCGAACCCACATCGCACACTCGCGCTCATGACGGCGTGAACCTGCTGTGACCCAACCACGGCCTGTCGACCACGAGGCCGCGTCACCGCCGAGCAAGCGCCGGGTGTTCAAGGTCGCCTTCGACCTGCGGGACGAGAGCGCATCGGAGTTCACGACCGCGCTGTCCACGGAGAGGATGTGGACGGAGAAGACAACCACGCAGGTGGTCGTACAGGTGCGCAGCATCCCGTTCTTCGTTCGGGGTGTGGCCTTCGGCGATACCGTGCGGGTCCGAGCCGATCACGACCGACGAGAACTGGTCTTCGAAGAACTGCTCACGAGGTCTGGACACTCCACCATTCGGATCAGCATTCCCAGCCAAAACGCAGCAGTCCCGGTAGAAGACGCCTTGCAGCGGCTCGGCTGCTCATGGGAGACCATTTCCGCAGGTATGTCGTGGGCCGTTGACGTCCCACCCGAGGTGGACTACTCGTCAGCAAGGACCGCGCTTCTCCTGGTGGTCGCGAAGGCGGGAGCAGTGCTTGAAGAAGCTTCGGTAGCAGCAGGACATCACAGCAACAACGATCGGTAAACCGATCCCACAGCCTGCACATCCCGCCGGGTGGCAAGCGTTGGCACTGCCGAATCCAGCTGTACGGGATCAAGGCGCGCCGGCTGCGGAAGCATGTCCCCAGGCAGTCCTCAGCGGCAGCAGTCGGGACGATCGCGGTCGCGCGGCTGGACCGGGCTGGGCTCGGCGGTCGACTGCCGCGGCGGCTCCGCCGCCTTGCCACCGGGAGTGGTTGTGCCGCAACGAGGACCAGGCCCACGACGCGCGACGGTCCCCACCCCGCGCTACCGAGGTGGGGACCGTCGCGTTCGGACCAAGATCAGGCCGTCTCCAGGCCGTGGGACGTCGGGTACCAGCGAGAACCACCGAGCAACGATGGAAGTCATTCGCGCTGGTCAGACGCCGGTCATCAGCACTCGATGACGTTCACCGCCAGGCCGCCCCGAGCGGTCTCCTTGTACTTGTGGTGCATGTCCTTCCCCGTCTCCCGCATGGTCTTGATGACCTTGTCCAGGGACACGAAGTGCGACCCGTCGCCCCGCAGTGCCATGCGCGCCGCCGTGATGGCCTTGATCGACGCCAGCGCGTTGCGCTCGATGCACGGGATCTGCACGAGCCCGCCGATCGGGTCGCAGGTCAGCCCGAGGTTGTGCTCCATCGCGATCTCGGCCGCGTTCTCGACCTGCTCCGGCGTGCCGCCGAGCACCTCCGCCAGACCGCCGGCGGCCATGGAGCAGGCCGAGCCGACCTCGCCCTGGCAGCCGACCTCGGCGCCGGAGATCGACGCGTTCTCCTTGAACAGCACGCCGATCGCGCCCGCCGTGAGCAGGAACCGCACCACGCCGTCGTCGGACGCGCCCGGCACGAACCTCGCGTAGTAGTGCAGCACCGCGGGCACGATGCCGGCCGCGCCGTTGGTGGGGGCGGTGACGACGCGACCGCCCGCGGCGTTCTCCTCGTTCACCGCCAGCGCGAACAGGGTCACCCAGTCCATCACCCGCAGCGGGTCGGTGGCGTAGTGCTCGGCGGCCAGCCGGGACCTCATCTCGGCCGCCCGCCGCCGCACCTTGAGGCCGCCGGGCAGTTCGCCGGTCTCCGTGCAGCCGTGCTCCACGCACTCCTGCATGACCTGCCAGATGTGGAGCAGGCCGGACCGGATCTCCTCCTCCGACCGCCACGACCGCTCGTTGTCCAGCATCAGGCCGCTGATCGGCAGCCCGGTCTCCCGGGTCCGCGCGAGCAGCTCGTCCCCGCTGCGGAACGGGTGCGCGACCGGCGTGCTGTCCGGCTTGATCCGGTCGGTGCCGGACGCGGTCTCGTCGACCACGAACCCGCCGCCCACCGAGTAGTAGACGGCCGAGTCGACCGGCGACGACCCGGAGAACGCCTCGAAGCGCATCCCGTTGGGGTGCAGCGGCAACGACTTGCGCCGGTGCATGACGAGGTCGGTGTCCTCGGTGAACGCGATCTCGTGGACGCCGCCGAGCCGCAACCGCCCGGTCGCCCGGACCTCCTCGACCCGCGCGGACGCCGCCACCGGGTCGACCTCCTCGGGCTTGTGGCCCTCCAGGCCGAGCAGGACGGCCTTCGGGCTGCCGTGCCCGTGGCCGGTTGCTCCGAGTGACCCGAACAGCTCCACGTGCACTCGGTCGACTGAACTCGTTCGTGCACCCAGGCGGTCCACGAACATCGTCGCCGCGCGCATCGGCCCGACCGTGTGCGAACTCGACGGACCGATGCCCACGGAGAACAGGTCGAACACGCTGATCGCCACGGATCAGCCCTCGGTCAGTTCCGCGTACTTCGCGGCGGTCAGCAGCCCGGTGGCGTCCTCGACGGCCACCTTGAACAGCCAGCCGCCGCCGTACGGGTCGTTGTTGATCAACGACGGGTCGTCGACCGCCGCCGTGTTGACCTCCACGACCTCGCCGCTGACCGGCGCGTACAGGTCGCTCACCGACTTGGTGGACTCCAGCTCGCCGCACACCTCGCCGGACGCGACCCGCGTGCCGACGGCGGGCAGCTCGACGAACACGACGTCGCCCAGCGACTCGGTCGCGTACGAGGTGATCCCGACCGACACGGGCTCCCGGGTGCCCGGCGCCCAGTCGACCCACTCGTGCTCGGGCGTGTACAGCAGGTTCTCCGGAAAGGTCACGTCAGCGCTCCCTGGTGGTGAAGGTCCACCCCCACTCTGTCCTGGGACCTGAGAGCTTCGCCGCGCGCGCGGCTTGCACCGTGGGTGCGCCCCCTCGGACGAGGGTGCGCTTTCCAGAGTCGCCTCACCGCGCGCGGTTCTCGCTGCCTGAGAGTGTGCGGGGGACTTGCTCCTTCGGCGCCTCGAACGAACGAGGTCTCTCCCGCGCGGGTTCCGGCGCCGTCGAGGCGCCGCGGCCGATGTTCAGTTGGGTGACCCGCACGCTAGGTGCCGGCCCGGACGGGTGTCAACGCGCCGCACGACTTGTTCCGCCGGCACAACCGGACCCGTCCTCCTTGGTTCCGCGCGCACGATGACACCGCGCCCCGGGTACCCGACCTTTGGCGAACACGACAGCCGAAGGAGCCCACCGTGCGGATCGCAGTCCCCCGGGAGATCAAGAACCACGAGTACCGCGTCGCGCTGACCCCGGCGGGCGCCCACGAGCTGGCGTCACGCGGTCACGAGGTGTTCGTCGAGGCCGGCGCGGGCCTCGGCTCGGCGATCACGGACGAGGAGTACGCGGCCGCGGGCGCCAAGGTGCTCGCCGGGGCCGACGACGTGTGGTCCGAGGGCGAGCTGGTGCTCAAGGTCAAGGAGCCGGTCGCCGAGGAGTACCCGCGGCTGCGCGAGGGCCAGGTCCTGTTCACCTACCTGCACCTGGCCGCCGACCGGCCGCTGACCGAGGCGCTGCTGGCCTCCGGCACCACGGCCATCGCCTACGAGACCGTGCAGACCCCGAACGGCGCCCTGCCGCTGCTCGCGCCGATGTCCGAGGTCGCGGGTCGCCTCGCGCCGCAGGTGGGCGCGTTCTCGCTGATGAAGCCGTCCGGCGGCCGGGGCGTGCTGCCCGGCGGCGTGCCCGGCGTGCACCCGGCGCGCGTGGTCGTGATCGGCGGCGGCGTGGCGGGCCTGAACGCGGCCGTGATCGCCGCGGGCATGGGCGCGGACGTGGAGATCCTGGACACCAACGTCGACCGGCTGCGACACATCGATGCCCTCTACCAGGGCCGCCTGCGCACCGTCACGTCGAACCGGTACGCGGTCGAGCAGGCCGTGCGCGAGGCCGACCTGGTCATCGGCGCGGTGCTGGTGCCCGGCGCGAAGGCGCCGAAGCTCGTGACCAACGAGCTGGTCGCCGACATGAAGCCCGGTTCGGTGCTGGTGGACATCGCGATCGACCAGGGCGGCTGCTTCGCCGACTCCCGGCCGACCACGCACGCCGACCCGACCTACCAGGTGCACGACTCGGTGTTCTACTGCGTCGCGAACATGCCCGGCGCGGTGCCGCGCACCTCGACCTACGCGCTGACCAACGTGACCCTGCCGCACGCGGTCGCGCTGGCCGACCGGGGCTGGCGGGAGGCGCTGCGCGCGGACGCGTCGCTGGCGCTCGGCCTCAACACCCACGCGGGCCTGCTGACCAACGCGCCGGTGGCCGAGGCGCACGACCTGGCGTTCACCGCGCCCGAGATCTGATCCGGAAAACAGAGGGGGCCCCGCTCACGTGCTGTGAGCGGGGCCCTCGTCGTACGAGGCGGCCCGCTCAACCAGCCTGGGGGTCACTGGGAGCGGGCCGCGTCCCAATGTTAGCGGGGAACCGGGCTCCCTGCCCAGCGGGCCCACCGGTCCGGCCCACATCACACGCCCCGCCGGCCACGCGGAGTTGCCGACGTTCAAGCTAATGAGTGAATTACCCGGGTAACGGGTAAGTCACGACGCCGTGCCGGCCGATGCACAGGACGGGACCCCCGCCGCTACGCAACGGGGTCGTCCGCTCGTGCGGCTCCCCCGCCGCGCCCCACCCCGTCCCCTCGCGATCGGAGTGCCGATGGCCGAACCACAGGGCTGGATCGACTGCCACGACCCCTTCGGGAGGGACCGGTCCATGACCGTCCTCGTCGAGGACGACCGCGTCCTCCTGGTCGCCCCGCCCGGCGAGTCGGCGGTGATGTCGGTCACGCAGACCCGCAGGCTGCACCACCTGCTCGCCCAAGCCGCCGACAGGATGTGAGCGCGTGGACGAGGCGCTCCGGGCCGCCGTGCTGCGCCGGCTGGCCCTGCTCGACGAGGCCGTCGAGCGGGACGAGGCCGACGCGCTGGTGCCGCTCGCCCGGGCCGAGATCCACCGCCTGGCCGACGGTTGGCGGCTGCTGCTGACCCTGCACCAGCCCGATCCGGACGGCCGCTGCGGCGCGTGCCCCGGCGTGCTGCGGCACAAGAAGTGGCCGTGCCAGGTGTGGACGATGGCCCACCAACACCTCATCGGCGAGGGCCTGCCGCACCGGGAACGCCGCCGGCCGCTGCGCCCGCTGCTCCGTTCGCACGACGCGGAGACGACCACCGAGATGCCGGCGGTGGTGTCGAAACCGCGACACGCCCTCCCCGAGTGACCCTCCTAGGGCAGGATGACGCCCGGTAGGAGTATTCCGGGAGGGACGCGTGCACGACGGCAGTGGCCGCATCGTGGTGCAGAACTTGACCAAGCAGTTCGGTCCGGTCGCAGCGGTGCAGAACTTGAGCTTCACGGTGGAACCCGGTTCGGTTACCGGCTTCCTCGGTCCCAACGGCGCGGGCAAGACGACGACGCTGCGCATGCTCCTCGGGCTGGTGACGCCCACGGCGGGCACCGGTCTGATCAACGGCAGGCCGTTCCACCAGCTCGGCAACCCCGGGCGGGTCGTGGGCGCGGTGCTGGAGGCGCAGGGCTTCCACCCCAAGCGCACCGCGCGCAACCACCTGCGCGTGTACGCGGCGGCGATCGGCGTGCCCGACTCGCGCGCCGACCAGGTGCTCCAGCTGGTGGGCCTGGGCGCGGCGGGCGACCGCCGGGCGGGCGGGTTCTCGCTGGGCATGAAGCAGCGGCTGGCACTGGCCACCGCGCTGCTCGGCGACCCGCAGATCCTCGTGCTCGACGAGCCGGCCAACGGCCTCGACCCGGAGGGCATCGCCTGGCTGCGGACGTTCCTCCAGTCGTTCGCCCGCAGCGGTCGGACCGTGCTGATCTCCAGCCACCTGCTGGCCGAGGTCGAGCAGACCGTCGACCAGGTGGTCATCGTCAGCCGGGGCCAGACCATGTACTACGGGCCGCTGGACAACCTGCGCGACCAGCAGCAGGCCCGCGTGCTCGTGCAGCCGTCGGACGCCGCCGGCCTGGTCGCCGCGCTCCGCGAGGACGGCGTGTCGAACATCGAGCAGCTGCCGGACGGCCGGATCGCGGTCAGCGGGGTCGAGGCCAAGCAGGTCGCCGACACCGCGCTGAAGGCGGGCGTGTCGATCTACGGCATCCAGGAGGAGAAGGCGGACCTGGAACGCCTGTTCTTCCAGCTCACCAACGGTCAGTACGCCGCGCCGGGCCAGGACCAGTACGGCCAGAACCCCTACGGGCAGCCACAGCAGGGTTACGGGCAGCCCCAGCAGCCGTACGGCCAGCCGCAGCAGGGCTACGGCCAACCCGGGTACGGCCAGCCGGGGTACGGGCAGCCGGGCTACGGCCAACCCGGGTACGGCCAGCCGGGCTACGGCCAGCCGACGCCGCCCGGCGGCAGCGGCTACTACGCCCCGCCGCCCGGCTACCAGCAGCAACCCGGGCAGCAGACGCCGCCGCAGGGGTACCAGCAGCCCGGGCAGCAGCAACCACCTCAGGGGTACCAGCAGCCACCGCAGGACAACCCGTACGGACAGCAGCAGGGTGGCGGCCTGGGGGGCGGTGCGTGATGGGTGACCTGATCAAGGCGGAGTTCCGCAAGACGACCACCACGGGCCTGTGGTGGGGCCTGCTGATCCCGACCGTGCTGCTGGCGCTGGGCTGGGCGCTCGGCACGGGCGCCATCGGCAAGGGCATCATGGACGTCGTCAGCAGCGACGAGGCCGAGGACCTGACCAGGCTGCTCGGGGTGGACCCGGCGCAGTGGCAGGTCTCGCTGTTCGGCATGGCCCGCAGCATCAACGTGGCCACCATCTTCCCGATGATCTTCGGCGGCCTGGCGATCTCCGGCGAGATCAACCGCAGGACGATCACCACGACGTTCCTCACCGCGCCCACCCGGGTCGCGGCGCTGAGCGCGAAGCTGATCGTCTACGTCGCGTGGGGCGCGATCTACGGCGTCGCGATCGTGGCCGCCGTGAGCATCGGCATCGTGATCACCTCGGACTCCGGCGCGCTGCCGGACCCGGCGGGCTGGCTGGCGCTGGCCGGCGTGGGCATCCTGGCCTCGATCCTGATGACGATGTTCGGCGTGGGCGTCGGCGCGCTGATGACGAGCGTCGTGGGCACCACCGTGGTGCTGATCCTCTACATGCTGATCATCGAGAACGGCATCCAGCTCGTGCTGGCCTCGCAGAACCTGCCGGAGCTGATCGGCTTCCTGCCCAACGGCGCGGTGAACGGCATGACCGGCTCGGTCGCGTCCTCGCTGTTCCTGGCGAACGCGGGCGTGGTGCCGGACGAGCTGGTCGACGTGCTGCGGACCATCGCGGGCGGGCTCGGCGCGTTCGACTGGTGGCTGAGCGGGTTGATCTTCCTGGTCTGGACCGGCCTGTTCTTCCTGGGCGGGTGGGCCTCGACCCAGCGCAAGGACATCACGTGATGTGACGCACTCCTGGAGGCCGTCCCGGTTCGTCGGGGCGGCCTCCGTTCTTTTCGGGGGTCGACGAGGGCGTTTCCCTTGTTGCACCGCTCCGCAGGCGTCGAAGCGGACCGCTCGCCACTGCGCACACCAATCCAAGAGCACCGGCGGGTGAAGATCAGCGCAACCGCGGGCGCGCTGCCTCGGCGCCTGCGGAGCAGTGCACCGCCCGCGGGCCGGCCGGCGGGACCGAAGGTGGGCGGTCCGCGTCATCGCACTCATGTCGGTGGTCCGACCTAATCTGGTGGGCGTGACCAACACCGACGGCTGGATCAGGCGACTCGCCCGCGCGTGCTGGCAGCACCGCTCCCTCGTGGTGTGGTCGGTGCTGGCCGCCGTCGTGGGCGTGGGGCTCCAGGCCGCCGGGCCGCTGCTGATCAAGGCCGCCGTGGACGACGCGGTGGCCGGGCGCACCGACCGCCTCACCTGGCTCGCGGTGGTGCTGGTCGGGTTGGAGTTGCTCACCTTCGGCACCGCGTTCGTGCGCCGCTACCTGGGCGGCAAGCTGGCCGTGGACGTGCAGCACGACCTGCGGCAGGCCGTGTTCGGCGCGGTGCAGCGGTTGGACGGGCCGAAGCAGGACGCGTTGCGCACCGGGCAGGTGGTGTCGCGCTCGATCACCGACCTCCAGCTGGTCAACAGCCTGCTGTCGATGACACCGCTGGCGTTCGGCACGGTCGTGTTCGCGGTTGCCGCGCTGGTGGCGATGTTCTGGCTGTCGCCGTTGCTCACGGTGATCGCCCTGGTGGTCGTGCCCGCCGTAGGGGTGGTCGCGGCGCGCAGCAGGCTGACGTTGTTCCCGGCCACGTGGTCGGCCCAGCAGCGGGCCGCCGACGTGGCGCAGCACGTCGAGGAGACGGTCACCGGCGTGCGCGTGGTGAAGGGCTTCGGGCAGGAGGCGCGCGAGGTCTCCCGGCTGGAGTCGCGGGCGAAGGTGCTGTTCGCGGAGCGGATGCGGGCGGCCCGGTTGACCTCGAAGCCGTCCGCGACGCTGACCGCCCTCCCCTACCTGGGGCAGGTGGCGGTGCTCGCGCTGGGCGGCTGGCTGGCGCTGCGCGGCGAGGTGTCGCTCGGCACGTTCCTGGCGTTCGCGACGTACGTGGCGAACCTGGTCGGCCCGACCCGGCTGCTGTCGAGCCTGATGGTGACGGCGCAGCTGGCGCGCGCGGGCGTGGAGCGGGTGTACGAGCTGATCGACTCGCAGCCGGACGTGGTCGACGGCGGGCGCGACGTGCCGGCCGGGCCGGTGGGCGTGGAGCTGCGGGACGTGTCGTTCGGGTACACGCGCAGCGAGCCGGTGCTGTCCGGGGTGTCGCTGCGGGTCGAGCCGGGCGAGACGCTGGCCGTGGTCGGCACGGCGGGGTCCGGCAAGTCGACGATCTCGCTGCTGCTGCCCCGGTTCTACGACGTGCACGGGGGCTCGGTGACCGTGGGCGGCGTGGACGTGCGGGAGCTGCGGCTGGAGTCGCTGCGGCGGACCGTGGGCACGGTGTTCGAGGAGGCGTTCCTGTTCTCCGACTCGGTGCGCGCGAACATCGCCTACGGCGTGCCCGACGCGTCGGACGAGCAGGTGGAGGCGGCGGCGCGGGCGGCCGAGGCGCACGGGTTCATCGCGGCCCTGCCGAACGGCTACGACACCGCGGTCGGCGAGCGCGGCCTGACCCTGTCCGGTGGTCAGCGGCAGCGGGTGGCGCTGGCCAGGGCGCTGCTGTCGGACCCCCGCGTGCTGGTGATGGACGACGCGACGTCGGCCGTGGACACCGCGACCGAGGCCGCGATCCACCGCACGCTGGCCGCGGTGACGGCCGGGCGCACCACGGTGCTGGTGGCGCACCGCCGGTCGTCGCTGGCGCTGGCCGACCGGATCGCCGTGCTCGACGCGGGCCGCGTGGTCGACGTGGGCACGCACGAGGAGCTGACCGCCCGCTGCCGGCTGTACCGCGACCTGCTGGCGGGTCCCGGCGAGGCGATCGAGCAGGTCGACCCGAGGGCCGACGCGCGGCTGGAGCCCGGACCGGACGGCGTGACGCCGGAGCTGTGGCCGGGTTCCGACGAGGACGAGCTGACCGTGCGGGCGGCGAACCGGTCGGTGAGCGCGGAGCCGGGGGTGGCCCGCGGCGGTGGCGGCACGTCGGCGCTGCTGGGCGGCACCCCGCCGACGCCGGAGCTGGTCGAGCGCGTCCGGTCGCTGCCGCCCGCGCTGGACGAGCCGGACCTGCGCGGCGAGGACCCGAGCGCCCCCGACCCCGGTTTCCGGCTGCGCACGCTGCTGCGCCCGGTCCGGTGGGCGATGGTGGGCGTCGCCGGCCTGCTGCTGGTGGACACGGCCCTGTCGGTGGCGCTGCCCGGCCTGGTGCGGCTGGGCGTGGACCGGGGCGTGGTGGGCGGCGCGGTCGGCTGGCTGTGGCTGGCGGCGGCGATCGGGTTCGTCCTGGTCGCCCTGGGCTGGGTGTCGTCGGCGATCGGCACGGTCGTCACGTCGCGGGTCGGCGAGCGCCTGCTCTACCTGCTGCGCGTGCGCAGCTACGCCCACCTGCAACGGCTCGGCCTGGACTACTACGAGCGCGAGATGGCCGGGCGGATCATGACCCGGATGACGACGGACGTGGACGCGCTGTCGAGCTTCCTCCAGACGGGCCTGACCACGTTCGCGATCAGCGTGCTGACCGTGGGGGGCATCGCGGTGGCGCTGACCCTGACCGACCCGGGGCTGGCGCTGGTGGCGCTGAGCGTGCTGCCGGTGCTGCTGGTCGCCACGGTGGTGTTCCAGCGGTTGTCGTCGCGGGCCTACGCCGAGGCGCGGGAACGCGTCAGCGCGGTCAACGCCGACCTCCAGGAGAACGTCTCCGGCCTGCGCGTCTCCCAGGCGTACACGCGCGAGGCGCGGTCGGCGGAGGCGTTCGCCGAGCGCAGCGACGCCTACCGGCGGTCCCGCATCCGGGCGCAGCGCTACATCGCCACCTACTTCCCGTTCCTGGCCCTGCTGTCCGGGGTGGCGCAGGCGGCGGTCCTGGTGGTCGGGGCGTACCGGGTGGCCGACGGCACGCTGTCGGCGGGCGTGCTGCTGGCGTTCGTGCTGTACCTGGGGTTGTTCTTCGCGCCGCTGTACCAGCTGTCGGGCGTGTTCGACGGCTACCAGCAGGCGCGGGTCGGCCTGAGCCGCATCGGGGACCTGCTGCGCACGCCCACGTCCGTGCCGCCCGCGGAGCACCCGGTGGGCGTGGCGGAGCTGCGGGGCGAGGTGGAGCTGCGCGACGTCACGTTCGCCTACCAGGGCACCTCCGCGCCGGCGTTGGAGGGCGTGTCGCTGCACGTCGCGCCGGGCGAGACGGTCGCCCTGGTGGGTGCGACGGGCGCGGGCAAGTCGACGCTGGTCAAGCTGGTGGCGAGGTTCTACGACGTGACGTCCGGGCAGGTGCTGATCGACGGCGTGGACGTGCGCGACTACGACCTGTCGGCGCTGCGGCAGCGGTTGGGCGTGGTGCCGCAGGAGGCGCACCTGTTCGGCGGGGACGTGGCCGAGAACGTCGCGTACGGCGACCCGGGCGCCTCGCGCGCGCAGGTCGAGGCGGCGGTGCGCGCGGTGGGCGCCCTGCCGACCGTGGCGTCGCTGCCGCACGCCTTCCACCAGCAGGTCGGCGAACGCGGGCAGGGCCTGTCGGCGGGTCAGCGGCAGCTGGTCGCGCTGGCGCGCGCCGAGCTGGTCCAGCCGGCGCTGCTGCTGCTGGACGAGGCCACCGCCGCCCTGGACCCGGCCACCGAGTCGGCGGTCCTGGCGGCGGGCGACCACCTGGCGGGCGCGCGCACGACGTTCGTGGTGGCGCACCGCCTGGCGACCGCCGCCCGTGCCGACCGGATCGTGGTGCTGGCCGGCGGGCGGGTCGTCGAGGTGGGCACGCACGCCGAGCTGCTGGCGGCGGGCGGCCACTACGCGCGGCTGTGGGCGCACGGGCTGGGCGAGGCGGTGCCGGACGACAGGGCCGACGCGCGGGTCGGCTGACGTCGTCCCCGCCGGTCCCGCGCGGGACCGGCGGGGACGGGCCGGTCAGCCGGCCAGGAGGTCGTCCAGCTGCTCGTAGCCCTCGACGACGCCGGTCTCCATGCCGGACGACAGGGCCAGGTCGCGCACCTCGACCGACTCGTAGACGCTCACCGCGTCGAGCCGCGTGCGGCCGTCGCCGAGGTCGGTCAGGGTGAGGGTCTCCAGGCACACGCCGTCCGGGAAGCCCTCGAAGGTGAACGTCTGCACGATCCGCGACGGCTCCCTGACCTCGTGGAACGAGCCGTAGAAGCCGTACTCCTCGTCGCCGCGGGTGTGCTTGTACCGGTACGCGCCGCCGGTGGTGGCCTCCCAGCGCTCGACCTGCATGGTCACCGAGCGCGGGCCGAGCCACCTGACGACCAGGTCGGGGTCGGTGTGGGCGCGGAACACGGCCCCGGGCGGGGCGGCGAACTCGCGGGTGATGCGGATGGTGGGTGCCGCCGGGTCGGCGGTGATGGTCGTTCCGGGGTGGGTGGTCGTGGTCATGACGCTTCTCCTCCACGCACGTCGGGTGCGGCCTCGTCGGCCAGGTCTGCGAGCACGGCGTCGAGCCGCCGGTAGCGCTGCTCGGCTTCGTGCCGGTAGCGCTCGATCCACTTCGTCATCAGGTCGAACACCTCCGCTTCGAGGTGGACGGGACGCCGCTGCGCCTGCCTGCTGCGGCTGACGAGCCCGGCGTCCTCCAGCACCCGCAGGTGCTTCGACACGGCCTGCACGGTCACGGAGTAGGGCTCGGCCAGCTCGTTGACCGTCGCGTCCGCCACCGCGAGCCGCGCCACCATGTCGCGCCGGATCGGGTCGGCCAGGGCCGAGAAGACCCGGGACAGCTGGTCGTCCACCGCCACCTCCTTGTTCAACCGCTCGGTTGAACACGACGATAGGCGTCGGGGCGACCGTGGTCAACCGTCCGGTTGAACAAGCTGGTCACGAGATCGGGTTCAGATCGGTGAACACCTCACGGCCCGAAGGGGCCGGCGGTGCGCTCCCCGTCTCCCCGCCGACACCACGCCCGGCACGTGACGCGCTTAACCTCAAGAGGTGCTCAAGCACCCATAACAGGACCGATGACGTGATCGATCCTGTGAGTGAGACCTCCGCGCCGGGCCCCTCCTGTGTGTGAACTGCACCAGACGGGGGACTAGCCTGGTCACGAGTGAGTCATTACCAAGAGCGAGATGGATAGAGGCGAGCGCCAGCCGTGTCCAGCAGCAGTCCTGCTTCTCAGTTCGGCCCCAATGAGTGGCTGGTCGAGGAGATGTACGAGCAGTTCCTCGCCGACCCGTCGTCGGTAGACCCTGCCTGGCACGACTTCTTCGCCGACTACAAGTCGACGCAGCGGTCGAGCGGCAACGGGGCTGGGACGGTGGCCGCGGAGAACGGCTCGACCACCTCGTCCACCGCCACCGCGACGAAGCCGGCCGCGGGCAAGCCCGCCGAGCAGGCACCCCGACCGGCCGCGGCCGAAGCCGCGCCCGCTCCGGCCAAGCCAGCTCCGGCCAAGCCCGCAGCCGCCAAGCCCGCGACCGCCGCACCGGCGGCGAAGCCCGCGGCCAAGCCAGCTCCCGCGCAGGCCGCCAAGGCCGCGCCGGTGAAGCCCGCCCAGGGCCAGGAGCAGAAGCAGCTCCGGGGCGCCGCCGCCGCCATCGCGAAGAACATGGAGCTGTCGCTCACCGTTCCCACCGCGACGAGCGTGCGCGCCGTGCCGGCCAAGCTGCTGGCGGACAACCGCATCGTCATCAACAACCACCTCAAGCGCACCCGCGGCGGGAAGGTCTCCTTCACCCACCTCATCGGGTACGCGGTGGTCCGGGCGCTCCAGGCGTTCCCGAACATGAACCGGCACTTCGCCGAGGTCGAGGGCAAGCCCTTCGTCGTCACGCCGGAGCACGTGAACTTCGGCCTGGCGATCGACCTGCCCGGCAAGGACGGCTCCCGCTCGCTGGTGGTGGCCTCCATCAAGGGCTGCGAGGGGATGACCTTCACGCAGTTCTGGCAGGCGTACGAGGACCTGATCCGCAAGGCCAGGTCCGGCTCGCTGACCGCGGAGGACTTCTCCGGCACGACCATCTCGCTGACCA
Organism: Saccharothrix sp. DSM 118769; assembly: GCF_052936295.1. Classification (NCBI taxonomy): domain Bacteria; kingdom Bacillati; phylum Actinomycetota; class Actinomycetes; order Pseudonocardiales; family Pseudonocardiaceae; genus Saccharothrix; species Saccharothrix sp. DSM 118769. The sequence continues at coordinate 8,800,313 of NZ_CP193627.1, forward strand.
ACCCGGGCACCATCGGCACCAACCACTCGGTGCCGCGCCTCCAGGCGGGCCAGGGCACGATCGTCGGCGTCGGCGCGATGGAGTACCCGGCGCACTTCCAGGGCACCAGCGAGCAGGCCCTGACCGACATGGGCGTCAGCAAGATCATCACGCTGACCTCCACGTACGACCACCGCGTCATCCAGGGCGCGGAGTCGGGCGAGTTCCTCAAGCGCATCCACCAGCTCCTGCTGGGCGAGGACGGCTTCTACGACGACGTGTTCACGTCGCTGCGGCTGCCGTACGAGCCGATCCGCTGGGTCGCCGACATCCCCGAGGGCGCGGTCGACAAGACCGCCCGCGTCATCGAGCTGATCGACGCGTTCCGCACCCGCGGCCACCTGATGGCCGACACGGACCCGCTGAACTACCGCCAGCGCAGCCACCGCGACCTGGACGTCCTGTCGCACGGCCTGACCCTGTGGGACCTGGACCGGGAGTTCCCGGTCGGCGGGTTCGCGGGCCAGGAGCGGATGAAGCTGCGCGACATCCTCGGCGTGCTGCGCAACTCGTACTGCCGCACGGTCGGCGTCGAGTACATGCACATCCTCGACCCGGAGGAGCGCCTCTGGATCCAGGAGCGCGTCGAGGTGCCGCACGAGAAGCCGCCGGCCTCCGTGCAGAAGTACATCCTGTCGAAGCTCAACGCCGCCGAGGCGTTCGAGACCTTCCTCCAGACCAAGTACGTCGGCCAGAAGCGGTTCTCGCTCGAAGGCGGCGAGACGGTCATCCCGCTGCTCGACGCGGTGCTGGACAAGGCCGCCGAGCACGAGCTGGACGAGGTCGTCATCGGCATGCCGCACCGCGGCCGGCTGAACGTGCTGGCGAACATCGTCGGCAAGCCGATCTCGCAGATCTTCCGCGAGTTCGAGGGCAACCTCGACCCGGGTCAGGCGCACGGCTCCGGTGACGTGAAGTACCACCTGGGCGCGGAGGGCAAGTACTTCCGCATGTTCGGCGACGGCGAGACCAAGGTGTCGCTGACCGCGAACCCGTCGCACCTGGAGGCCGTGGACCCGGTGCTGGAGGGCATCGTCCGCGCCAAGCAGGACATCCTCGACAAGGGCGGCGAGGGCTTCTCCGTGCTGCCCGTCGCGATGCACGGCGACGCCGCGTTCGCCGGTCAGGGCGTGGTCGCCGAGACGCTGAACCTGGCGCTCGTGCGCGGCTACCGCACCGGCGGCACCGTGCACGTCGTGGTGAACAACCAGGTCGGCTTCACCACCGCGCCGGAGAACTCGCGCTCGTCGAAGTACTCGACCGACGTCGCGAAGATGATCGGCGCGCCGGTGTTCCACGTCAACGGCGACGACCCCGAGGCGTGCTACTGGGTCGCGAAGCTGGCCGTGGACTACCGGCAGGCGTTCAACAAGGACGTCGTGATCGACATGGTCTGCTACCGGCGCCGCGGCCACAACGAGGGCGACGACCCCTCGATGACGCAGCCCGCCATGTACGACGTGATCGACACGAAGCGCTCGGTGCGCAAGACCTACACCGAGTCCCTGATCGGCCGCGGCGACATCTCCGTCGAGGAGGCCGAGAAGGCGCTCCAGGACTTCTCCTCGCAGCTGGAGCACGTGTTCAACGAGGTCCGGGAGCTGGAGAAGCACCCGATCAAGACCTCGCCGTCGATCGAGGAGGAGCAGCAGGTCCCGGCCAAGCTGCCCACCGGCGTCGACCGGTCGGTCATCGAGCGGATCGCCGACGCGCACGTCGACCTGCCCGAGGGCTTCACCCCGCACCCGCGCGTGAAGCCGGTGCTGGAGCGGCGCGCCAAGATGGCCCGCGAGGGCGGCATCGACTGGGCGTTCGCCGAGCTGCTGGCGTTCGGGTCGCTGGTGCTGGAGGGCCGCACGGTCCGGCTGGCCGGCCAGGACTCGCGGCGCGGCACGTTCGTGCAGCGGCACGCCACCCTGGTGGACCGCAAGAAGGGCGCCGAGTACACGCCGCTCCAGAACCTGGCCGACGACCAGGGCAAGTTCATGGTCTACGACTCGGTGCTGTCGGAGTTCGCGGCGCTGGGCTTCGAGTACGGCTACTCGGTGGCCAACCCCGACGCCCTCGTGCTGTGGGAGGCGCAGTTCGGCGACTTCGTCAACGGCGCGCAGCCGATCATCGACGAGTTCATCTCGTCCGGTGAGGCGAAGTGGGGCCAGGTGTCCGACGTCGTGCTGCTGCTGCCGCACGGCCACGAGGGCCAGGGCCCGGACCACACGTCCGGCCGCATCGAGCGCTTCCTCCAGCTGTGCGCGGAGGGCTCGATGACCATCGCGGTGCCGTCGACGCCGGCGAACTACTTCCACCTGCTGCGCCGCCACGCCCTCGACGGCGTGAACCGCCCGCTGGTGGTGTTCACCCCCAAGTCGATGCTGCGCCTGAAGGCCGCGACCAGCCCGGTCGAGGACTTCGTCGAGGACCGCTTCCAGTCGGTCATCGACGACAAGGCCGCGAAGAAGGACAGCGTCACCAAGGTCCTGCTGTGCAGCGGCAAGATCTACTACGAGCTGCTGGCCGAGCAGGAGAAGCGCGGTGCGCAGGACGTGGCGGTCGTGCGCGTCGAGCAGCTCTACCCTGTCCCGGCGCGCAAGCTGACCGAGGCCCTGGAGAGCTACCCGAACGCCACCGAGGTCCGGTGGGTGCAGGAGGAGCCGGCGAACCAGGGCGCGTGGCCGTTCTTCGGCCTGGCCCTGCCCGAGCTGCTGCCCACGAGGTTCACGGTGAAGCGCGTGTCGCGCCGCCCGATGGCCGCCCCGTCCGCCGGGTCGTCCAAGGTGCACGAGGTCGAGCAGCGCGAGCTGATCGCCAAGGCGTTCGAGTAGGCCGTTCGAGGTGTGCTGGTCGAGCCGTCGGGGCGCCACGTCCCGGCGGCTCGGCCGTTTCCCCCGTTTTTCGCTTGGGAGGGCGACGTGTACTTCACCGACCGCGGTATCGAGGAGCTGGAGAAGCGGCGCGGCGAGGAGGAGGTCACGCTGGCGTGGCTGGCCGACAAGCTGCGGGCGTTCGTGGACGCGAACCCGGAGTTCGAGACGCCGGTCGAGCGCCTGGCCACGTGGCTGGCGCGGGACGACGAGGACGACTTCGAGGACTGATCAGCCGAGCCGGAGCGCCGCCGCGGACTCGATGAGGCCCGAGCGCTCCAGCTGACCGAGCACCTCGTCGATCGTCTCGGGCGGGTTGGTGCGCTCGTCCACGATCTGCTGCACGCACGAGTAGACGACCCGGTCGTTGATGCCGATCAGGTCCAGGACGAAGTCGTCCGGGCTCTTGGCCTCGATGTCCCACCTGCACAGGTACTCGGCCGGGAAGTCCTTGAGGTTGTCGGTCACGATCACCTGGGCGCCCGCCCGGATCGCCGCCGCCAGGACGTGCCGGTCGTCCGGGTCGGGCAGTTCGAGCCCGCTCACCAACGACTCGTAGCCGTTGACGAGGCAGTCGGGCACCGAACGGTTGATCAGGTCGCGCAGTCTGTGCCGCTTCTGCTGCGCGATGCCCCGCCGTTCGAGGGCGCGGTCGACCTCGTCGAGGATCCGGTCGGTCCACTTCGCCTGCACCAGACGCGCACAGGCGACCCTGAGGAGCAGGTTGCGCACGGTGTTGCCGTACAGGGCACAGGCGTCGTAGATCACGACGAACGCCATTCAGTCTGTTCCCAACTCCTGGTCGAGTCGCGTCAGCTCGTCGACGACCTGCTTGCGCGCGAGGTCGTCCCGCCGCATGTAGTCCATCAGCGCGTCGAACCGGACGCGACGGTGCCTGCCGACCAGTCGGTACTCGATCTCGCCCCGTTCGAGCAGGCTGATCAGGTACGGCCGGGAGACGTTCAGGATTTCGGCGGCGCTCTGGGTGGTCAGTTCGGCGTTGACCGGCATGATCCGGACACCTTGGCCGTTGGCCATGGCGGCGAGGACGTGGACGAACATCTCGACCGCCGGGCGCGGGAGCACCAGTGCCTCGCCGGGGCCGCCCTCGACCAGTATTTCGAGTTCTTCGGCCTGCCCACCGGACGACGTCAGGTAGTCCTTCACCCGCCTCAACGCACGCGCCGCGATCTCGGCGTCGACCACACCGGGTGCCACGTTCGCCGCTTCGACCTTCACCATCGCCGTCACCCCCTGGTCGAATTATTCGCAACAATCGAAGCGAACGCAACAAGTGTCACCCGTCCGCGCGGTACCGGCGACCCCGCGGCGTCGAGTCACGGATCAGGCACACCCGCCCGGTGCGGTGCTCGTCCTCGCGGCCTCGACGACGGCGCGGCCGGCGCTGACGATCGACTCGGCGCGGTCGGCGCGGTCGAGGTTGAGGTAGCCGGCGAGCATCGCGCCGTCGCGGAGGAAGATCAGTTGGTCCACCGCCGCGGCGGGGTCGGTGATCCCCAGTCGCACCAGCAGGTCGCGCAGGTAGGCCGCGAACCAGGACCGGTGGGCGGCGACGGCCCGGCGCACGGGGTGGTCCGGGTCGGCGTACTCGGCGGCGGCGTTGATGAACGGGCAGCCGCGGAAGCCGGGCGAGCAGCTCAGCCCGGAGATGCCGTGCGCGATGGCGACGAGCGTGTCGCAGGCGTCGGAGGCCCGGTCGCGGAACTCCTCCAGCGCGTGCCGCTCGACCGCCGCCCGGCCCTCGACGTAGGCCACGACCAGGTCGTCCTTCGTGGGGAAGTGCCGGTAGAAGGTCACCTTGCTGACGCCCGCCTCGGCGATCAGCCGGTCCGCGCTGACCGCCCGGATGCCCTCGGCGTAGAAGTGCTCGTCGGCCGCCGCGAGGATGCGTTCCCGGACGGACGGGGTGGGCCGCGCGTCGTCGGCCTTCGCCTCGGCGGCGGTCTGCGCCATCGCGGTTCCCCTTCCCTCGGCCGGGTCTCTCCGGGTCGTGCCGGCCAAGTCTACTGACGTACTAGTTCGTCTACCTGACGACGGACGCCGCCACGCGCCGGTTGTGAAGCAGCGCACCTTCCGTTGCCCCGAGCAGCGCCGGCGGCCAGGCTGGCGACTGCCGGTAGGTAGACGAACTAGTACGTCTACCTACCGGGTCACGAGCCGAAGCGCCTCCGACCGTTGGGAACCCCATGACCGCCACCACCGCTCCGACCGCGACCGGCCTCGCGCCGGCCCTCCGACGCCTCTACCTCGTCCGCTTCGCGTTCGCCCTCGCCTGGGCCGGCTCGCTGTTCGCGACCGCGTCGGGCATCGGCCCGGTGAGCGGGGCCCTGCTCGTGCTCTACCCGCTGTTCGACGTGGCCGCGGCCGTCGTCGACGCGCGCTCGTCCCGGACGACCGGGTCCACCCGGGGCCTGTACCTGAACATCGCGATCAGCACCCTCGCCGGCGTCGGCCTGGCGGTCGCCGTCACGTCCGGCGTCCCGGCGGTCCTGCGGGTGTGGGGGGCCTGGGCGATCGCGTCGGGGATCGTCCAGCTCGTCGTCGGCGTCGGGCGGCGGGGGCTGGGCGGCCAGTGGGCGATGATCGCCAGTGGCGGCCTCTCCGCCCTGGCCGGGACGACGTTCGTCCTCCAGGCGTCCGGCGAGGGCGCGTCGCTGGGCACCCTGGCCGGCTACGCCCTCGTCGGCGGGATCTTCTTCCTCGTCTCGGCGCTGCGCCTCGGCCGCGCCGGCAGGGGCTGACACGACGACCGGCGCGCGACCCCGACCCGGTGACGCCCACCGCCCGCAAGGGGCGGCGGGCGTCCCACTCCTACCAGGCGTCCCACTCCTACCAGGCGTTCCGCTCCTACCAGGCGTAGGACTCCGGGGCGGGCTTGCTGCCGTTCGGGCCGGGGGCCGGGAACAGCTCGTCCAGCTTCGCCAGGACCTCGTCGTCGAGCGCGATCTCGACCGACCGGAGCGAACCGTCCAGCTGCTCCATCGTGCGCGGGCCGATGATCGGCGCCGTCACGCCCTCCCGGTGCAGCAGCCACGCCACGCCCAGGTGCGCCGGGTCCTCACCCAGGTCGGCGGCCAGCTCCTCGTACGCCTCCACAGCGTCGCGGTGCTTCTCCAGGGCCTTGGCGCTGCGCTCGCTGGTCCCCCGCGACCCGCCGCCCTCGCGCTGCTTGCGCAGCACGCCGCCCAGCAGACCGCCCTGCAACGGCGACCACGGGATCACGCCGAGGCCGTAGTGCAGCGCCGCCGGCAGCACCTCCAGCTCGACGAAGCGGTTCAGCAGGTTGTAGATCGACTGCTCGCTGACGAGGCCGAGGAAGTGCCGCTCGCGCGCGGCCTCCTGCGCCTGCGCGATGTGCCACCCGGCGAAGTTGGACGACCCGAAGTAGACGACCTTCCCCTGCTGCCGCAGCACGGAGAACGCCTCCCAGATCTCCTCCCACGGGGTGTTGCGGTCCACGTGGTGCATCTGGAGGAGGTCGATGTGGTCGGTCTGGAGCCGCCGCAGCGACTCCTCCGCCGAGCGCCGGATGTGCAGGGCGGACAGCCGGCCCTCGTTCGGCCAGTCCCCCATGTCGCCGTACAGCTTGGTCGCGATCACGGTCTTCTCGCGCCGGCCACCGCCCTGCGCGAACCACCGGCCGATGATCTGCTCGGTGACGCCCTCGCCCTTCTGCCAGCCGTAGACGTTGGCCGTGTCGAAGAAGTTCAGGCCGTGCTCGTGCGCGCGGTCCATGATGGCGTGGCTGTCGGCCTCGGACGTCTCCGGGCCGAAGTTCATCGTCCCCAGGCACAAGCGGGACACGGAGAGGCCGGAACGGCCGAGCTGGGTGTACTCCATGCCACCAGCCTGCCCCAGGTCGTGGGGTTCGACCACCGGGGACGAACGGCGGTCCCGGGAACGGGTCAGCGCACCCGGACGCCCTCCCGCCACACCGCGTGCGTCAGGGGCACGCCGGGGCGGTAGGCGAGGTGCGTCGCGGAAGGTGCTTCGAGCACGTGGACATCGGCCCGCGCGCCGACCGCCAGGTGGCCGACGTCGGTCCGGCGGAGCGCTCGCGCGCCGCCCAGGGTCGCGGCGGTGACGGCCTCCTCCACCGACATGCGCATCTGGAGCACGGCGGTGGCCACGGCGAAGGCCATGGACGTCGTGTACGAACTGCCGGGGTTGCAGTTGCTGGCCAGGGCGACGGTCGCGCCCGCGTCGAGCAGGCGGCGCGCGGGGGCGAGGGGTTGCCTTGTCGACAAATCGCACGCGGGCAACAGGGTGGCGACGGTCGCCGAGTGCGAGAGCACTTCCACGTCCGCGTCCGACAGGTAGGTGCAGTGGTCGACGCTCGCCGCCCCCACCTCGACCGCCAGCCGCACGCCCGGCCCCTCGCCCAGTTGGTTCCCGTGCACGCGCAGCCCGAGCCCCTTGGCCGCCGCCGCGCGCAGGACCGTCCGCGACTCGTCCTCGTCGAACGCCCCGCGCTCGCAGAACACGTCCGCCCACCGTGCGTGAGGCGCCACGGCGTCGAGCATCGCGCCTGCTGCGAGAGATACGTAAGCATCTTTGTCAACGTCCTCGGGCACCAGGTGGGCGCCGAGGAACGTCACCTCGTCGACCAGTTCCGACGCGATGCGCGCCGACCGGACCTCATCGGCGACGGTCAGGCCGTAGCCGGTTTTGGTCTCGATGGTGGTGGTGCCTTGACGAGCGGCTTCTTCGACGTGCTTGAGCACGTTTGCGATGAGCGCGTCGTCGGACGCCTCGCGCGTCGCGCCCACGGTCACCATGATGCCGCCGGCGGTGTACGCCTGGCCCGCCATGCGGGCCTCGAACTCGGCGGTGCGGTCGCCCGCGAAGACCAGGTGGGTGTGGCTGTCCACCCAGCCGGGGAGGACCGCGCGGCCGGCCGCGTCGACCCGGGTGTCGGCGGGCGGGGCGGCCGAGGCCGGGCCCACCCACCGGACGTGCGAGTCGAAGACGATCGCCGCATCGGTCAGGCGGCCCAGCTCGGGGTCGTTGGTCGTCAGTTCACCGATGTTGGTGACCAGCGTGCCGGCGCTCACCGTCGCACGAACCGCTGCCAGGCGTCGGCGGGGAACGCCAACCGGCCGCCGCTCGGCGACTTCGAGTCCCGCACCGCCACCAACGGCGGGGAGAACGCCACCTCGACGCAGTTGTCGTTCCCGCCGCTCCCGCTGCGACTGCTCTTGCGCCAGATCGGACCGGTCACGTTCACGGTGGGCCGCCCTCTCACTCGAACTCGGCACGAACCCGCTCGATCAAGGCGACCGACTCGGGTGGAGCCAGGGCGAGTCCGAGCAGATTGTTGAACAACACTGTAGCCCGGGAGACCTGTTCCGGATCTTCGCTGTGCAGCGCCCCCGTCGCGTAGGACACGTAGAGCAGGGGCGATTCCGCCGGATCGGGGAAGTGGAGGAGGGTGAAGGGACCGCGCTGCCCCGCATGGGCCCCGATGGTCCGCGGCAGCACCCGGAGGTCGACCGTTTCCAACTCGGCCGCCATCACCAGGTACTCCAACTGCCCCCTCATCAGGGCACCGCTCCCGATGCGTTGGCGCAGCGCGGTTTCGTCGACCAGGGCGGTCAGGTGCAGGGGGTTCTCCTCGGCGGTCAGCCGGCGTTGGCGCACCATCCTGACCTTGACGTGGGCGGCCAACTCCGGCTTGCTCCAGCGCTGGCCGCTCTCCAGCACCGCACGGGCGTAAGCCTCGGTCTGGAGGAGGCCGGGGACGTGCAGGAGGGTCAACTCCCGCACGGCCACCGCCTCGGTCTCTATGTCGACATATCCCATGTTGCGGAGGCCGTAGGTGGTCCACCAGCCGGGCTTCAGGGCCTCGCGCACCTGGTCGAGCAGGTCCGGCGCGTAGTGGTCGTAGACGTCCATCATCGTGCGGGCCAGGTGGACGTCGACCTTGGTCTCCCCCGCCTCGATCCGGTACAGCGAGTTCCGGTGCTTGTCGAGGCGCGCGGCGGCGTCCTCGATGGTCATCCCGGCTTCCTCGCGCATCCGGCGCAAGCGGCGGGCCAACTTCCGGCGGCGGAACGACGGGCGGATCGGCATGGGGCCATGATGGGCGGGTGGGGTCCCGGAACCGGGAATCCCGTTACCCGATCAGGTGACTGCTCCCCTGCGGCTCAGGTGAGCACTTCCCGCAGCGCCTCGCGCAGCAGCCTCGGCACGTCGCCGAGCGTCTCGTGCACGCCGTCCCGCGCGATCACCCGGCCGCCGACCACGACGACGGACACGTCCGACGCGGTCGCCGCCATCACGACCTGGTCCGGTTCCACCCCCGTCGTGCGCACGGAGTCCAGCCTGACCGACACCAGGTCGCACGGCGCGCCGACCTCGATGCGCCCCGCCTCCGGCCACCCGATCGAGGCGTGGTTGGTCAGCGCCGCGAGCAGCTCCGCCGGGCTGAACCGCCCCCTGCGGCCGGTGCGCAGCCGTTCGCCGTGCTCCAGCGCCCGGGCTTCCGCCAGCAGGTCCACCACGGCGTGCTGGTCGCTGCCCAGGGACAGCGGCGACCCGGCGTCGGCCAGTTCGCGGGCCGGGCCGATGCCGTCGGCCAGGTCGGCCTCCGTGGTGGGGCAGAAGCAGACCCCGGAGGACGCTCCACCCAGCAGGGAGATGTCCTCGGGCGTCAGGTGGGTGCCGTGGACGGCGGTGGTGCGGCCGGTGAGGGCGCCGGCCTCGGCGAGCAGGCCGGTGGGCGTCAGGCCGTACGCGTCGAGGCACGCCCGGTTCTCGGCCGGCTGCTCCGACAGGTGCACGTGCAGCGGCCGGTCCGGGAACGCGCCCGCCACCAGCGGCAGCAGCTCGCGCGGCACGGCCCGCACGGAGTGGATGGCCGTGCCGATCCGCATCCCGTCGTCGGCGCGCAGCGCGGCGACCCGGTCGAGCCAGCGGTCGCCGGTGCCGTCGGAGAACTTCGCCTGCACGCCCCGCACCGGCTCGCCGATGCCGCCCGCCAGGTAGCAGGCGTCCAGCAGGGTGATGCGGACGCCGGCGTCGCGGGCGGCCTGGCGCAGCGCCTCGGCCATCTCGTTGCCGCCGGCGTGCAGGTAGTGGAACTCGCCGACGGCGGTCACGCCGGCCACCGCCATCTCCGCGTACACCGCGCGGGCCAGCCGCAGGTAGCTGTCCGGCGTCAACCGGTCGGCCAGCTCGTACATGGCGTCGCGCCACGTCCAGAACGTGCCGCCGCCGCCGTGCGTGCGCCCGCGCAGCGCCCGGTGGAACGCGTGCGAGTGCGCGTTGGCGAACCCGGGCAGCACCAGGCCGTGCAGCCGCTCCACACCGAGCGGGATGGTGTCCACCGTGGACACGGAGGTGATCCGGCCGCGGTCCACGCGCACCAGGACGCGGGGGGCGACGCCGTCCGGCAGCCACGCCCGTTCGCACCAGTAGCTCCTCACCGGGCGGTTCCCGCGGACGCCAGGTGCTCCAGGGTCGCGGCCAGCGCCACCACGCCCGCCGCGCAGTCGTCCGCCTCGGCGAACTCGGCGGGCGCGTGGCTCACCCCCGTGGGGTTGCGCACGAACAGCATCGCGGTCGGCACGTGCGCGGCGAGGATGCCCGCGTCGTGCCCGGCCCCGGTGGGCAGGGCGGGGGTGTCCTCACCGATGGCTCGTCGCACGTCGGCCATCAAAGCAGGGTCGAAGAGCACCGTGCCACCCCAGCTCTCCTCGGCGACCCGCACCTCGCACCCCTCGTCGGCGGCGGCGAGGCGGGCGGCGGAGGTGATCCGCTCGACCACCTCGCGGGTGCGCGGCTCGTCGTCGGCCCGCGCGTCGAGCCACACGTCGACGGACGAGGCGATCACGTTCGTGCCGCCGGGGTTGGGCACGATCCGGCCCACGGTCGCCCGCGCCCCGTCACTGGCGGCCTGCCGCGCGGCCACCACCAACCGCGCGGCCGGGAGCATCGGGTCGCGGCGGTCCCCCATCACCGTCGCGCCGGCGTGGTTGCCCTCGCCGGTGAACGTGTAGCGCCACCGGCCGTGCGCCAGGATCGACGACGCCAGGCCCACCGGCACGTCCAGGCCCCGGCCCTGCTCGACGTGCAGCTCGACGAAGGCGCTCGTGCGGGCCAGGGCAGGTGCGTCGGGTCCCATCCGAAGGGGGTCGAAGCCCGCCGCGTGGGCCGCTTCGCCGAACGTGACCCCGTCCGCGTCGGTCAGCCGGGCCGCCGCCTCGGGCGTGATCGCGCCGGTCATCAGCCGCGACCCCAGGCAGGCGACGCCGAAGCGCCCGCCCTCCTCCTCCACGAACACCACGATCGCCAACGGCCTCGCCGGCCGGAACCCCCGGGAACGCAGCAGGTCCACGGCCCGCAACGCGGACACCACGCCCAGCGGCCCGTCGAACGCCCCGCCGCCGGGCACCGAGTCCAGGTGGCTGCCGGTCACCACCGCGCCGGGCCCCGGCGCGCCCCACCACGCCCACAGGTTGCCGTTGCGGTCCGGCCGCACGTCCAGCCCGCGCCGCCGCGCCTCCTCGGTGAACCACTCGCGCAGCTCCAGCTCCACCCGGTCGAACCCGTGCCGCGAGTACCCGCCGCGCCGGGCGTCGCGGCCGACGTCGGCGAGGTCCGCGAGGTCGGTCACCGCTCACCGGCCATCGGGACGACCACACCGCGCTCGGCGGCCACGTCGACCGCCCGCTGGTAGCCCGCGTCCACGTGCCGGATCACGCCCATGCCCGGGTCGTTCGTCAGCACCCGCTCGATCTTGCGCGCGGCCAGCTCCGAACCGTCGGCCACCGTGACCTGCCCGGCGTGGATCGACCGCCCGATGCCGACCCCGCCGCCGTGGTGCAGCGACACCCAGGTCGCCCCGGACGCCGTGTTGACCAGCGCGTTGAGCAGCGGCCAGTCGGCGATGGCGTCCGAGCCGTCCGCCATCGCCTCGGTCTCCCGGTACGGGGACGCGACCGAGCCGCAGTCGAGGTGGTCGCGGCCGATGACGACCGGCGCGGACAGCTCGCCCGACGCGACCATCTCGTTGAACTTGAGCCCGGCCCGGTGGCGCTCGCCGTAGCCGAGCCAGCAGATGCGGGCGGGCAGGCCCTGGAACTCGACCCGCTCGCCGGCCATCCTGATCCACCGCGCGAGCTTCTCGTCCTCGGGGAACAGCTCCAGGACCGCCCGGTCGGTGGCGGCGATGTCGGCCGGGTCGCCGGACAGCGCGGCCCAGCGGAACGGGCCCTTGCCCTCGCAGAACAGCGGCCGGATGTAGGCGGGCACGAAGCCGGGGAAGTCGAACGCCCGCTCGCAGCCGCCGAGCTTCGCCTCGCCGCGGATCGAGTTGCCGTAGTCGAACACCTCGGCGCCGCGGTCGAGGAACCCGACCATCGCCTCCACGTGCCGCGCCATCGACGCCCGCGCCCGGTCGGTGAACTCCTCGGGCTTCCTCGCCGCGTAGTCGGCCCAGTCGTCGACCGACACGCCGACCGGCAGGTACGCCAGCGGGTCGTGCGCGGAGGTCTGGTCGGTGACGACGTCGACCGGCACGTCGCGGCGCAGCAGCTCCGGCAGCACCTCGGCGGCGTTGCCGATGACGCCCACGGACAGCGCGCGGCCCTCGGCCTTCGCCGCCAGCACGCGGGCGACCGCGTCGTCCAGGTCGTCGGCGACCTCGTCCAGGTAGCGGGTCTCCACGCGGCGGCGGGCGCGGGCCGGGTCGGCCTCGACGCACAGCGCGACGCCCTCGTTCATGGTCACCGCGAGCGGTTGCGCGCCGCCCATGCCGCCCAGGCCGGCCGTCACCGTCAGGGTGCCCTTCAGCGTGCCGCCGAACCGCTTGTCGGCCACCGCGGCGAACGTCTCGTAGGTGCCCTGGAGGATGCCCTGGGTGCCGATGTAGATCCACGAGCCGGCCGTCATCTGGCCGTACATGGTCAGCCCCTCGGCCTCCAGCCGGCGGAACTCCGGCCAGTTCGCCCAGTCGGGCACGAGGTTGGAGTTGGCGATCAGCACGCGCGGCGCCCACTCGTGGGTGCGCATCACGCCCACCGGGCGGCCGGACTGCACGAGCAGCGTCTCGTCGTCGGCCAGGTTCGCCAGCTCGCGCGAGATGGCGTGGAAGCTCGGCCAGTCGCGGGCCGCCTTGCCGGTGCCGCCGTAGACCACCAGGTCCTCGGGGCGCTCGGCGACGTCCGGGTCCAGGTTGTTGTGGAACATCCGCAGCGCGGCCTCGGTGGGCCAGCTGCGCGCGGTCAGCTCGGTTCCTCGTGCGGCGCGGACCATCAGATCGCTCCATTCCGGATGAGTTCCTCGGCGGCGGCGATCTCCGGGGCGAGGTGGCGGTCCGGGCCGGGGCCCGGGACGTGCTCGCGGAGCGTCGCGACGGCCGCCGCGGTGGCGGGTGCGGGCGTGAGCGGGTGGCGCAGGTCCAGCGCGCGGGCCGCGGTGAGCAGCTCGATCGCGAGGACCCGGCGCAGGCCGTCGACGGCCTGGCGCAGCTTGCGGGCGGCGGACCAGCCCATCGAGACGTGGTCCTCCTGCATGGCGCTGCTCGGGATGGAGTCCACCGAGGCGGGCACGGCCAGGCGCTTGAGCTCGCTCACGATCGCCGCCTGCGTGTACTGGGCGATCATGTGGCCCGAGTCGACGCCCGGGTCGTGCGCCAGGAACGGCGGCAGGCCGTGCGAGCGGTTCACGTCGAGCATCCGATCGGTGCGGCGCTCGGCGATGCTCGCCACGTCGGCGACCGGGATGGCCAGGAAGTCCAGCACGTAGGCGAGCGGCGCGCCGTGGAAGTTGCCGTTGGACTCGACCCGGCCGTCGGCCAGCACCACCGGGTTGTCGATGGCGGAGGCCAGCTCGCGGTCGGCGACCACCTCGGCGTAGGCGACGGTGTCGCGGGCCGCGCCGTGCACCTGCGGCGAGCAGCGCAGCGAGTAGGCGTCCTGGACGCGCGTGCAGTCCGGGCCGCGGTGGCTCTCCACGATCTCCGAGCCGCGCAGGAACCCGGCCATCCGCCGCGCCGAGAGGCCCTGGCCGGGGTGGGGGCGCAGCGCGTGCAGGTCCTCGGCGAACACGCGGTCGGTGCCCAGCAGGGCCTCCACGCTCATCGCCGCGGTCAGGTCGGCCACGTCGAGCAGGTGGTGCAGGTCGTGGATCGCGAGCACCAGCATGCCGAGCATGCCGTCGGTGCCGTTGATCAGCGCCAGGCCCTCCTTCTCGGCCAGGCGGACCGGCGTGATCCCCGCGTTCGCCAGGGCCTCGGCGGCGGGCAGCAGCACCCCGTCGGCGTCGCGCGCGAACCCCTCGCCGGTCAGCGCGAGGGCGGCGGCGGACAGCGGGGCCAGGTCGCCGGAGCAGCCCAGCGAGCCGAACTCGTGCACGACGGGCGTGATGCCCGCGTTGAGCATCGCGGCCATCGCCCCGGCGGTCTCCGGGCGGACGCCGGTGTGCCCGGTGGTGAGGGTCTTCAGGCGCAGGAGGACCAGCGCGCGGACGACCTCGCGCTCCACCTCGGGCCCCGAGCCGGCCGCGTGCGAGCGGACCAGGGACTGCTGGAGGGCGGCCCGGCGGTCCGGCGGGATGTGCCGCACCGCCAGGGCGCCGAACCCGGTGGAGACGCCGTAGGTCGGCTGCTCGGCGGACGCCAGGCGCTCGATGTGGGCCCGCGCGGCGGCGACCGCCTCGCGGGCGGACTCCGTGATCTCCACGCGCGCGCCACCGCGGGCGACGGCGTGGACGTCGTCGCGGGTCAGGGGCTTGAGGCCCAGCTGCACGGGTTGCTGCATGGGCCCATCCCACCCCGGTTCCCGGGCCCGCACGACCCGGGAACCCCCGATGGTGTCTGGTATCCCAGACGGCCTACCAGCGGGCGAACCAGTCCACCCTGGGGCTCGGGTCGGTCGTGACCTGCCCGGCCACCTCGGCCAGCTCGTCCTCGGTGCCCAGGTCGTCCGGGGCGCCCGGGGCGCGCTGCACGGCCAGGTACCGCGCCGGGCGCAGCTCCACGACCAGCACGCCGCGCTCCGGGTAGAAGGAGGCGGGGCGCCCGAGCGCGGTGGTCCGCCGGGGCTCGCCGACCTGGCCGTCGCCGCTGCCGAAGCTGACCACGTAGGGGCGACCCCGGTGCTCGCCGCCGGCCTGCGCGGTCCACCGGTCCAGGCCCGTGCCGTGGAGGGAGAACCCCGTCGAGCCGTTCAGCGACACCGGCACCGGCATCGGCCTGTCGTCGCGCGCGGTCGACTCCGCGATCGACTTCATCACCGCGCGCGGGTCGGCCACGCCCTGCGGCGACAGGGACAGGAAGCGGGTCGGCTCGGGCTGCCAGTACAGCAGGTCCCCGATGTAGAAGGCCGGTGCGCCGCGGACGGTCGTCCGGTCCGCCGGGGCCGCCTCCGCCATCCGGGCCGTGAGCATCTCCACGTCCTGGAACTTCACGCCGAACGTGATCACCTGCGTGCTCCCGCCGGGCCCCTCGTAGCCGCGCTCGACGCCGTACGCCGCGTAGCTCCGCAACTGCTCGACGAACCCCGGGGGCATCCACGCGGGCGAGTACTCCAGCGACACGGTCCGCACCGCCGGGCCGGGGGCGGACGTCGACGTGGCGGAGATGGCGGGTGGCGCGGTCTCGGCGACCGGGCGGGTGGTGACCGCCGTGATCGCGACGGTGGCCGCGGCGGCCGTGGCGGCGGTCGCGAGGACCAGGAACAGCGGCTTGCCGGACCTGCGCGGCCGGTGGAGGGCGGCCAGCACGGGGCCGGGCGGCGGGGTGCGCTCGGCGCGCAGCTCCAGGGCGTCCCGGAGCAACTTCTCGGTGCCGGTCTTCCAGGCGTCGTTCACAGCGCCTCCTTCACCCGGTGCGCCGCGCGCAGCGTGGCCAGCGCGCGGGAGACGTGACTGCGGACGGTGACCTGGGAGCAGCCCAGGACCGCGGCGATCTCGGTGTCGTCGTACCCCTCGTAGTACCGCAGCACGACGGCCGCCTTCTGCTTGCGGGGCAGCTTGTCGACGTGCTGGAGCATCGCCTCGCGCTCGTCGTAGCGGTGCGAGACGTCGGGATCGGGTGGGTCCACGTCGCTCAGCGGCACGTGCGGCCGCAACCGCCGCCGCCAGCTCAGGTACTCGTTGGTGACCATCTTCTTGAGGTAGGCGACCGGCGCGTCCACCGCCGCGATGCGCGCCCACCGCTGCTGGGCGCGGAGGAGGACCTCCTGGACCACGTCCTGGGCCAGGTGCGGGTCGCCGGTCAGCACGGTCGCGTAGCGCAGCAGCGGGGTGACCTGCGCGGTGGCGAAGTCCTCGAAGCTGGTCGTCATACCCCTCCAATGCGGTCCGCCGCCGATTTGTTGAGAATGGGCCCGTGGGCGGCAGCAGCGACGTGCCGGCACTGCGGCGCGGCCTCGCGGTGCTGCGGCTGCTGGCCAGCAGACCGGGGCCGCTGTCGGCCGCCGCCGTGGCGCGCGAGCTGGCGCTGCCCCGCTCGACGACCTACCACCTGCTGGCCGAGCTGGCCGCCGCCGGGTTCGCGACCCACTTCCCCGAGGAGCGGCGCTACGGGCTGGGCGTGGCCGCGTTCGAGCTCGGCTCCGCCTACCTGCGGCACGACCCGCTGGAACGGCTCGCGCGCCCCCTGCTGCGGCGGCTCGTGGACCTCGTCGGGCGGACCGCGCACCTCGGCGTGCTGCACGGCGCGGAGTCCCTCTACCTGGTGCGCGAGCAGCCCCGGCAGCCCACGACGATCGTGTCGGACGTCGGCGTGCGGCTGCCCGCGCACCTGACCGCGTCCGGCCGGGCCGTCCTGGCGCACCTGCCCGCGGCGCAGGTGCGCGCCCTGTTCCCGGGGGTGTCGTCGTTCGTCGACCGGACCGGGCGCGGCCCCGCCGACCTGCCCGCCCTGCGCCGCCTGCTGGTCGCCGAGCGCCGGCGCGGCTGGGCCGTGGAGGACGGCTACGTGACGGCCGGGTTCGCGTCGGTGGCGGCGCCCGTCTTCGACCACGGCGAGCGGCCGATCGCGGCGATCACGGTCACGTTCCGGCACGTGTGCGAGGCCGAGTGCGGCGGGACGTGGCCGGACCTGGCGGCGGAGGCGCGGCGCACGGCCGACGAGCTGACCTCGCGGTTGCGGTAGGGCGGTCGCGGTGGGGCCGGTCGCTCCCGGCGCAACGGCGGCGGCCCCGGTCCGGGTGGACCGGGGCCGCCGCGGGGGGTCGGGACGGGTGGGGCTAGAACGAGACGGTCTTGAGGAACTCGGCGGCCACGTTGGCCGCGGTCTTCTTGTCCACGTCCACCTGCTTCACGAGGTCGGCGAGGTTCTCGGTGGTGAGCGCCGCCGAGACCTTGTCCAGCGCCGCCTTGCCCTTGGCGTCGACCGCGTCGGACCGCAGCAGCGGCACGATGTTCTGCGCCGGGTACATGACCTTCGGGTCCTCCAGCTCGACGAAGTCGTTCGCCGCGATGTCGGCCGACGTCGTGTAGAGGTTGATCACCTGCACGGTGCCGTTCTTCAGCGCGTCCACGGTGATCGGGCCGCCCGCGTCGGTGGTCTTGATCTCGGTGAACGAGACCCCGTACAGCTCGTTGACCTTGCTCTCCCAGCGCTGGGCCCACTCGCCCGCCGCGCCGAGCACGTACTTGCCCGAGCCGAGGTCGGCGATGGACTTCACGCCGCTGTCCGCGGTGGCCTTGGTGACCACCAGGACGTCCTTGTCCTCCGCCTCGGACTTGGCCAGCACCTCCAGGCCGGACGGCGTCTTCGACTTCAGCGCCGCGTAGACCTCCTCCGCCTCGGTGGCGGTGTTGGCCTTGTCGAAGTAGTTGAGCAGGTTGCCCGTGTACTCCGGCACCACGCCGAGCGACTTGTCCTGCAACGCCTTGACGAGCAGTTCGCGGGCGCCGATGCCGGCCTTGACCGTCGCCTTCCCACCGGCGGCGTTCAGCGCCCCCGCGTAGATCTCGGCGAGGATCTTGTTCTCGGTGAAGTCGGCCGAGCCGACCACGACCTCACCCGACGCGGCCTGCTGGTCGCTCCCGCTCAGGTCCTCCGCGGACCCGCAGGCGGAGACCACCAGTGCGGCCGACGCGACGATGACGGCCAACGTGCGCTTCATGCCGTGCTTCCTCCTGAATCGACGAGCACCGGTTCCTCCCGGCGCCGACGCCTCGACGGTCCCCGCGCGGCACGCGCGGACACCCGCAAACCCGTCGGCACGACCAGCCGACCGACGAGCGCGAGCAGGACGTCGAGCGCGACCGCGAGCAGCGCGATGAGGACCGCGCCGCCCACGAACTGCCCGTAGTCCAGCACCCGCAGCCCGTCGAGCAGCGGACGCCCCAGCGTCTCGATGCCCACGTACGCCGCGACCGAGGCGGTCGCGACGACCTGGAGCGTGGCGTTGCGCAGACCGCCCACCAGCAGCGGCAGCGCGTTGGGCACCTCGACCCGCCACAGCCGCTGCGCGCCGGTCATGCCCATGCCGCGCGCCGCGTCCACGACCCCGCGGTCGACGTCCTGGATGCCCGCGTAGGTGCCCGCCAGGATCGGCGGGACGGCCAGCACGACCAACCCGATCAGCACGCCGGCCGTGCCGCCGCCCGCGACCAGGTACAGGAACGTGACCAGGCCGAGGGTGGGCAGGGCGCGCAGGGCGTTGCCCGTGCCGACGAGCACGACGCCGCCGCGGCCCGTGTGGCCGACGAACAGCCCGAGCGGCACGGCGACGGCCGCCGCGCCCAGGACCGCGCCGAGGCAGTACAGCAGGTGGGTGCCCACCCGCACCGGGATGGACTTGGTGCCGGTCCAGTTGGCCGGGTCCAGCAGCCACGCGAGCGCGTCCGCGAAGATCACCTGGTCACCCCCGCCCACGGGGTGAGCCGGTTGCGCAGCAGCACCAGCAGCAGGTCGACCACGAGGGCCAGCAGCAGGGTCAGCACGATGCCGATGACGATCGGCGCGAGGTAGCGCTGGCGGAACCCGTCGGTGAACAGCGTGCCGAGGCCGCCGGTGCCGATGAGCGCGCCGACGCTGACCAGGCTGATGTTGCTGACCGAACCGACCCGCACGCCGGCCGCGAGCACCGGCACGGACAGCGGCAGCTCCACGGTGAGGAAGCGGCGCACCGGCCGGAAGCCCATCGCGGTGGCGGCGGCCGTGACGTGCGCGGGCACCGCGTCGAGCGCCTCGGCGACGGGGCGCACGAGCAGCGCGGTCGTGTAGACGGTGAGCGCGATGACGACGTTGAGCGGGTCGAGCACCCGGGTGCCGAGGATCGCCGGGATGATCGCGAACAGGGCCAGCGACGGGATCGTGTAGACGATGTTCGACACGCCGATCAGCGCCGCGTTGAGCCGGCGGAACCGGTGGCACAGCAGGCCGAGGACGATCGCCAGCAGCACGGACACGACCAGCGGCACCAGCGACAGGTAGACGTGGTCGAGGAGCATGTCGAGCAGCGCCGCGCGGGTGCCGGCGTCGCTCAGGTAGGTCACGACGTCACCCACGGCGGCCCTCGATCACGTCGAGGACCTGCCGGGCGGTGACGACGCCGGCCAGCCTGCCGCCGGCGTCGACGGCCACGCCGAGCCGCGACGGCGAGGACAGCGCCGCGTCCAGGGCGCCGCGCACGGGCGCGCCCACCTCGTAGAGCGAGCCGCCGGGCACCGCGGCGCCGTCGGGCGCGACCCAGCCCTGCGGCCTCTTGTCGGCGTCCACGACGAGCCGCCACCCGTCGCCGGGCGCGGCGGGCGACCCCTCCGGCACGGTGGGCACGTCCGACACCACCACGCCGGAGGGGTCCACGAAGGACAGGCTGCGGTAGCCGCGGTCCTTGCCGACGAAGGACGCGACGAAGTCGTCCGCGGGACGGGTCAGCAGCTCGACGGGCGGCGCGTACTGGGCGAGCACGCCGCCGGTCCGGAACACCGCGACCTTCTCGCCGATGCGCACGGCCTCGTCGATGTCGTGCGTGACGAACACGATGGTCTTGTCCAGCTCGGCCTGGAGCCGCAGCAGCTCGTCCTGCAACCCCTCGCGCACCACCGGGTCGACGGCGCTGAACGGCTCGTCCATCAGCAGCACGGGCGGGTCCGCGGCGAGCGCGCGCGCCACGCCGACGCGCTGCTGCTGGCCGCCGGAGAGCTGCGCGGGGTAGCGGCGGCCCAGCTCGGCGGGCAGGCCCACCAGCTCCAGCAGCTCGGCGGCGCGCTCGCGGGCCCTGCGGCGCGTCCAGCCGGTGAGCAGCGGCACGGTGGCGACGTTGTCCAGCACCGTGCGGTGCGGGAACAGGCCGGCCTGCTGGATGACGTACCCGATGCCGCGGCGCAGGGTCGGCGGGTCCACGTCGGAGACGTCCTCGCCGTCCACCAGGATCGTGCCGGAGGTGGGGTCGATCATCCGGTTGACCATGCGCAGCGACGTGGTCTTGCCGCAGCCCGACGGTCCTACGAAGACCGTGATCGTGCCCGCCTCCACCACGAGGTCCAGCCCGTCCACCGCCGTGGTCCCGCCGTCGAACCGCTTGGTCACGTCGCGGAACTCGATCACCCGGGGTCCTCTCGCCGATGGTCGTCAAGCGTCGGTCGACCCTAGCCCGTTAGCCCGACCGTGGCACGGCGTTCCAGATTCCGGTCAGTAGGCTGCACCGGTTGTGGCAACCGAACTAGTCCGCGCGCTCCTGGCCGAGCGCGGCGCGCACGCCCGAGGGCTCCGCCGCGTCGTCGACCTGCTCGCCGGCGACTGGCACCCGTTGGCCGAGCTGGTGCGGCTCCCGGCGGTGCCCCGGCGCACCGTGCAGGAGCTGCTGACCGCGATCGGCGACGACCTGGACACCGACGGCGACCGGTACCGGCTCTCCCCCGCGCACGCCGCCGACTACGCCGGGTTCGGCGTGGGCGGCGACGACCTCGTGGACCCGTTCGGCGCGCTGCTGTCCCGGCACACCGCGCAGCTGCGCACGATCCTCGCCGACATCGCCGACGTGCCGCCGCCGCTGGCCGCGCTGGACCACGTGCAGGCGACGGCGGAGACCGCGCTGAAGCGCGCGCTGTGGCTGGACACCACCTACGACCTGGCCGGCCGCACGCTGCTGTGCCTGGGCGACCACGACCTCACCTCGCTCGCGGTGTGCTCGGTGAACCCCGACGTGCGGGTGGTCGTGGTCGACGTGGACGACCGGCTGCTGGAGTACGTGGACGCGCGGGCCGCCGAACGCGGCCTGTCGATCACCACCGTGCACGCGGACTTCCGGTTCGGCCTGCCGCCCGCCGTGCTGGAGTCGGCGGACCTGGTGTTCAGCGACCCGCCCTACACGCCGGAGGGCATGGCGCTGTTCGCCGGGCGGGCCGTCGAGTGCCTCGCCGACCCGGGCCGCGGGCGGGTGCTGCTGGCGCACGGGTTCAGCGACCGCACGCCCGCGCTGGGGCTGAAGGTGCAGCAGGAGCTGCAACGGCTCGGGCTCGTGTTCGAGGCGATCCTGCCCGCGTTCCACCGGTTCGACGGCGCGCAGGCCATCGGCAGCGCGGCCGACCTGTACGTGTGCCGGCCCACGTCGCGCCGACCGGTGGCGCCCGCGCGCACCTCCATCTACACGCACGGCCCGCAGTCGGTGGAGGCGTCCGGTCCCGGGTCGGAGGCGTTGGAGGCGCTGGTGGACCTCGCCCCGCGCCCGGAGTCCTCGCCGCCGCCGAAGCCGCGTCGGCCCGGCTGGGCGGAGCCGGTCGGCAAGGGCGCGGCGTCGCTCGCGGTGGACCTGTCCGGCGACCCCGGGCCGTGGCTGCTGCGCACCCTGCTCGCCTGCTCGCCGGGCCGGATGGCCGCGCTGGTGCCGAACAACCACCCCGACGTGGCGTCCGAGAAGGGGCAGAAGGGCCTGGCCTCGTTGGTGGGCACCAGGTTCGCGCTGCGGTACCTGCGGTCCACGCCGGACGGCAAGCACTGCGTCGTGGTGGCCGACCAGGTGCTCGCGGGGACCCTGGACACCGGTGGCCTGGCCGTGCGCGAGGTGCTGGTGCGGGCGCACGGCAAGCTCGGCAACGTGTGGCGCGAGGCGCTGGTCACGGCGTCGCGCGGCGCGCTGACCAAGCGCGAGGCGAGGCAGCGGATCGAGGAGGCGGTGGGCGAGTCGGACGACCTGGAGCTGCGGCTGATCGACCTGCCGCGCCACCGGATCGCCGCCCTGCTGCCGCTGGTCGCCGAGTCGGCGCGCTGACGGCCCCGGGCCTGCGGGGCTCAAGGGCTACTGCGGCTCAGGGGTTCGGTGACGGGGGCGCCCCGAGCGAGGCCGCCAGCTCCTCCAGCCTGCCCAGGATGCGGGCGACCGCGCGCAGCAGCTTCAGCACCTGCTCGGTGATCCGCTCCAGCACCGCCGCCGCCCGGCCGACCGCCCACGCCGCGAACGCCGCCACCGACGCCCCGGCGCTCGCCTCCGCCGCCGCCAGCGCCACCGCGGCGTTGCGGACCGCCTCGCGGGCGAACAGGACGACGAGGTCGCGCACCATGCCGCGCACGGCGGCGGTGACGGTGCCCGCCGTGGACACGTGGTCGGCGACCGCGGCGCAGGCGCGGGACGCCTCCTCGGCCTCGTCCGCCGACTCCAGCCGCGCCCGCCGGAACGCCTCGGCCGCGCGCGGCGCCCAGCCGGTCACCTCGACGCGCACCTCGTAGCGGCGGTCGCGGGCGAGGCGGTCCAGGTCGAGCGACGCCTGCCGCCAGCGCGCGACCGCCTCCTTGATCCGCGCGCCGTCGCCCTCCAGCCAGTCCAGCGGGGCGCGCAGGAAGCGCACGTGCTCGACCAGCCAGCCCACCCCGGCCGCGTCGAGCGCCTCGAACGGGTCCAGCGCGAGGCCCAGCGTGTCCAGCCAGGCGGCGGCCAGCCCGCGGCCCGGCGCGGCCGTACCCCCGCACCTCGGGGCGTCGACCCGGCTGTCGACCAGCGCGCGGCGGACGTCGTCGACGACGCGGGCGGCGTCCTCGGCGAAGGGGCGCAGCAGCAGGCCGAACGCGTCACCGCCCAGGTCGGCGCGGGCCAGGCCGGCGGCCACCCCGTCCGACCGGGAGCCGCCGGGGTCGCCGGAGCGGGAGCCGCCGGCGTGCGCGCGCAGGTCGAGGTCGCTCACCGCCGGGCCGTCCCCCCGCCCTCGTCCGGTTCGCGCCGGTCCGGTTCGCGCCGGTCCGGTTCGTCCCAGCCCCGCAGGCTGCGCGGCAGCGGCAGGTCGGGGGCGGCGTCCGGCACCTCCTCCGCGCGCACGGCGGGCGGCGGCAGCAGCGGCACGCGCGCCACCGGCTCGTCGGCCGGGAGGAAGCCGGTCAGGAAGTCCATCGCCTCGGTGCCGCCGAACTCGGGCTCGACGACCTCGGCCACCCGGCGCGCCACCTCGGCCTGCGCCCGGCGGACGGTCGCCAGCACCAGCTCGCCCAGCAGCTCGTCGGGCACCTCGCCGGACCGGGCGAACGCGATGTCGCGCAGCGCCCCGTTGGGGGCGACGGTCACGGTCACCGCGCCGTCCGGCGAGGAGGCGGTGGCCGACGCGGCGCGGATGCCCTCGCGCACCTCGCGCGAACGCCGGGCGAGGTCACGCGCCTTCGCCTCCAGGTCCGCGATCATCCGTTCCGGGTCCACGCACGTCCCCCCACTGCCGGCCGTCACCCGATCGTGGAGTATCGCGGATCAACCGGCGCGGGGTATGTGCAGGGGTCCGAGGGCGAGGATCGCGCGGAACTCCTTCGGCGGCACCGGTCGGGAGAACAGCCAGCCCTGGTAGGCGTCCACGCCGACGCCGCGCAGCACGTGGAACTGGGTCGCGGTCTCCACGCCCTCGGCCACGCACTTGCGGCCCATCGCCCGCGCCATGTCCACCACGGCCCGCGCCACCGCGAAGTCCGACGAGTCGTTGCCCACGCCGGACACGAACCGCCGGTCGACCTTGATGATCTGCGCCGGGAGGTCCTTGAGCCGCGCCAGCGACGAGTAGCCGGTGCCGAAGTCGTCGACGGCGAACCGGATGCCGCGCTCGACCAGCTCGTCCATCGACTGCCGCACCCGCGAGGGCAGGTCCACCAGGGCGGTCTCGACCAGCTCCAGCACCACCCGGTCCCACGCGATGCCGGTCTCGGCGATCGTGTCGGCGACGATGTCGACGAACTCCGGGTCGCCCGGCACCAGGCCGGCCAGGTTCACCGCCACCGACACCGGCTGGTCGCCCGGCGACGGCCACGTCGACGCCTCCTTCAGCGCCGTGCGCAGCACCCACCGGTCCAGCTCGCGCAGCAGGTCGCCCTGCTCGGCCACCGGCAGGAAGATGTCCGGCGGCAGCAGGCCGCGGTCCGGGTGCGGCCAGCGCACCAGCGCCTCCGCCGTCTGCACCGACCCGTCCACGCCGACCACCGGCTGGAAGTGCAGCGCCAACCCGTCGTGCTGGAGCGCTTCGCGCAGCTGCCCCTCCAGGTGCACCTGCCGGTCCGCCGACGCGATCAGCGCCGCCGACGCCAGCGACACCCGGCCCGCGCCGGACCGCTTCGCCTCGAACATCGCCGCGTCCGCGAACCGCAGCAGGTCGTTGCCGGTCGCCCGGGACCCGTTGGGCACCGCCGCGCCGATCGACGCCGACACCCGCACCAGCTGCCCGTGCACCGGCACCACCGTGCGCAGCAGGCTCGCCACCGTGGTCGCCAGCTTGTCCACGCCGCCGACGTGGTCGATGTTCTCGCAGATGATCACGTACTCGTCGCCGGACAGCCTGGCCGCCGTGCAGCCGTCCGGCAGGCCGCCCTCCAGCCGGCGGGCCAGCGCGACCAGCAGCTCGTCGCCCGCGTCGTGGCCCAGCGAGTCGTTGACCCGCTTGAAGTTGTCGATGTCGCAGAACAGCACGGCCACCTTCGACCGCTCCGGCGACTCCAGCAGCGTCCCGAGCATCTCCTTGACCAGCGCCCGGTTGGGCAGGCCGGTCAGCTCGTCGTGCGTGGCCTGGTGGCGCAGCGCCTCGGCGGTGCGGCGGCGCTCGGTGATGTCCTGGAAGACGATCAGCCAGAACCGGCGGCCGTCGTCCTGCACGGACAGCGCGACGTGCAGCTCGCAGTAGACCTGCACGCCGTCGCGGCGCACCAGGATGCGCTGCGGCACCTTGTGCGTGCGCTCGGCGCCCACCGCGGACATCTCGTCGATCGACGGCAGCGGGTTGCCGACGTCGTCGGGGTGCGTGAGGTCGCCCGCGGTCATCCCGCGCAGCTGCTCCAGGTCCATGCCGAGCAGGTCGCACAGGGCGTCGTTGGCGTCGACGAGCCGCTCGCCCTCGTCGAACAGGCCGATGCCGACGGGCGTGAGCGACACCAGGTCGGCGAACCGCTGGCTCGACCTCTTCATCCGGGTCTCGGTCGCGCGCTGCTCGGTGATGTCCTGGGCGGTGCCGACGGCCAGCGGGAGCCCGTCCGGGCCCTTGACCACCACGCCGTAGCAGCGGAACACGCGCACCGCGCCGTCCCGGCGCACGATGCGGTGCTCCAGCTGGATCGGCCGCTCCCCGGTCGCCAGCTGCTGCCACAGGTCGTCGACCCAGGCGCGGTCCTCGGGGTGCACCAGGTCCAGGTAGGTCTGGTAGCGGGTGTGCTCCTCGCGCGGCACGCCGAACAGCAGCGTCATCATGTCCGACCACAGCACGTCGCCGGTCTGGAGGTTCCACTCCCACACGCCGAGCTGCGCGGCCTTCTGCGCGTCGGCGAGCCGCCGCCGGTCCTCGCGCAGCTGGCGCTCCAGCGCGCGGGCGTCGGTCACGTCCTGGACGGTGCCGTGCAGCCGGCGGACCCGGCCGCCCTCGAACTCGGCGCGGGCGCGGCACACGTAGACGCGGTCGCCCAGCTCGCTGCGCACCTCCACCTCCAGCGTGCGGCCCGCGTCCGGGTCGCCGTCCCGGGGGCGCAGCAGCGCGCGGCGCAGGTCCTCCAGCCGGCCCCGGTCCTCCGGGTGCACGCCGCACAGCAGGTCGTCGTCGGGGAGGACGCCCAGCTCGGCGTACATCTCCAGCAGCACCTCGCTGCGGTGGACCCGGCCGGGCTGCGCCGCGACGGGCGACGCCTCGTAGCTCCAGCTGCCCATGCGCGCGATGCGCTGCGCCTCCAGCAGCCGGGCGCGCTCGGTCTCCAGGGCGCGGTCGGAGCGCCACTGGTCGGTGATGTCGCGGATGTAGCCGGTGATGAACTGGGTGCGCCCGTCCGAGCGCAGCTTCGCCTCGGCGACGCCCCTGATCCAGCGCAGGTCGCCGTCGGGCCGGTAGATGCGGTAGACGATGTCGATGGGGTTGCCGTCCAGCTCCCGGTTGGACCAGTAGCTGGCGACCATGTCGTAGTCGTCGGGGTGCACCACGTCCAGCACGGCCTGCGCGCCGGGCACGACCTCGTCGGGCTTGAGGCCCATCATCTCGTAGTGGGTCTCGGACCAGACCGTGACGCCGGTGTCCGGGTCGTACTCCCACGAGCCGATCTGCGCGACCCGCTGCACGGTGCGCAGCCTGCGCTGCTCGTCGCGCAGGTCCTCGGCGGCCCTGGCCAGGTCGGAGACGTCGACCAGGAGCACGGCGTGCAGGCCCGTGCCGGGCACGGGCATCCGGACCGCGCGGACCGGCAGGAGCGCGCCGTCGCCGCGGTGCAGGCGCAGGTCGTCGTGGTCGCCGAGCAGCAGCTCGCCGAGCGGGCGGCCGACCAGGTGGTCGGCGGAGGGGACGCGGGCCAGCTCGACCGCGGCGGGGTTGGCGCGCATGACGACGCCCTTGGGGTCGCACAGCAGCGTGGGTGCCTCGGGCATCGCCAGGCCGTCCAGCGCCACCCCGCCGTCCGGCGGGCGCGCAGGGTCGAGCACCACAGGAGCCCGTCCAACCCGCTTGGGCACGGTCCCACCTTCCCGTGTTCACGGCAGGGATGACCGGCCCGACCGCACCCGACCGCAGACCCCTGACGGGGTGCCCCTCTCCACGGGCAATATTCACCCGTGGGGAGGGACGGTAGCGCTTCGGAGCGTCATCGCCCACCCCCCAACGGGCTAACGAAACGTCACGTTAGTGAGTTCGTTGCCTTGTCGAGGGGTGTGGGCTCTGCGGCCGGAGCTCTCCCGACTCCGACACCGGTCAGGCTACTCCGTCCTGGCGGGCTGCCAAGGCCACGGCGGTGGCCACTTCAGGTCCGACGCGCGGGTCGAGGGCGCTCGGCACGATGCGGTCCGCGGCCAGGTCGTCCGAGGCCACGGCCGCGATGGCGTCCGCCGCGGCGAGCTTCATGTTCTCGGTGATCCGGGTGGCGCCCGCGTCCAGCGCGCCGCGGAAGATGCCGGGGAACGCGAGCACGTTGTTGATCTGGTTGGGGAAGTCGCTGCGCCCGGTGGCGACGATCGCGGCGTGCCGCGCGGCGACCTCCGGGTGGACCTCCGGGTCGGGGTTGGACAGCGCGAACACGACCGCGTCGTCGGCCATGCTCGCGATCAGGTCCTCGCCGACCCTGGACGAGGAGACGCCGACGAACACGTCCGCGCCGCGCAGCGCCTCGGCGATGCCGCCGCGCAGGCCGCTGCCGTTGGTGCGCGAGGCCAGCTCGGCCTTCACCGGGTTGAGCCCGTCGCGGCCCTCGTGCACGATGCCGCGCGAGTCGACCATCACGACCTCGCCGACACCGGCCGCGAGGAGGATGTTCGCGCAGGCCACGCCCGCCGCGCCCGCGCCGGAGATGACGACCCGCTGGTTCGCGGCGTCCTTGCCCAGCACGGTGTTGGCGCCGCGCAGCGCGGCCAGCGTGACGACCGCGGTGCCGTGCTGGTCGTCGTGCATGACCGGCACGTCCAGGGCCTCGATCAGCCGCTTCTCCAGCTCGAAGCAGCGCGGCGCGGCGACGTCCTCCAGGTTGACCGCGCCGAACGACGGGCGCAGCCGGACCAGGGTCTCCACGATCTCGTCGACGTCCGTGGTGTCGAGCACCAGCGGGATCGAGTCGAGGCCGCCGAAGGTCTTGAACAGGGCCGCCTTGCCCTCCATGACGGGCAGCGACGCGCTCGCGCCGATGTCGCCCAGGCCCAGCACGGCGGTGCCGTCGCTGACCACGACGACCAGCCGGTGCGCCCACGTGTAGCGGGCGGCCAGGGCCGGCTCCTCGGCGATGGCCTGGCTGACCCGGGCCACGCCGGGCGAGTAGGCGATGGACAGCGCGCGCGAGTCGGCCAGCGAGGCGGTGACGCTCACGCCCAGCTTGCCGCCCTCGTGGGCGCTGAAGATCTCGTCGTCGGTGAGTTCGGCGGTGGTCGGTTTCTCGTTCACTGCGGTCACGGGAGTCCCTCCTGCGGTGCGCGATTCCTGCGGCGCACCGGGACCGGCGTTGTCACGCGGGTCGACGGGGCCTGGCTGCGGGCTCCGGCACGCGGTGGCGCGCCGTCCCTGGGGGTGGTGTCGGGCAAGCATGGCAGCGACAAGGGGTGCTGTCTGCGACGGGGGTCACAGTCTTTCCGCAGGTCAGAGCGGGTTTTCGCAGAACGTACGTCCGGTTTTCTGCACCGACCGGTCAGTTTCCGCAGGCAGGATCGGTCAAGAGCCGGCA
Source organism: Saccharothrix sp. DSM 118769 (assembly GCF_052936295.1). Taxonomy (NCBI): domain Bacteria; kingdom Bacillati; phylum Actinomycetota; class Actinomycetes; order Pseudonocardiales; family Pseudonocardiaceae; genus Saccharothrix; species Saccharothrix sp. DSM 118769. The sequence continues at coordinate 8,828,765 of NZ_CP193627.1, forward strand.
GGTCCTAGGGTGTTCGCCATGCAGGCACGTGAGTTGAAAATCCCCGGCGCTTTCGAGTTCACACCTTCGGTGTTCCCCGACGAACGGGGCCTCTTCGTCGCACCGTTCCAGGAGGCGGCGTTCGTCGAGGCCGTGGGCCACCCGCTGCGGGTCGCGCAGACCAACCACAGCGAGTCGCGGCGCGGGGTCGTCCGGGGGCTGCACTACGCCGACGTGCCGCCCGGCCAGTCGAAGTACGTGCACTGCCCGCGCGGCCGGCTGCTCGACGTCGTGGTGGACCTGCGGGTGGGGTCGCCGACGTTCGGCGAGTGGGACGCCGTGGAGCTGTCGCCCGACCGGTTCAACTCGGTCTACGTCCCCGAGGGCCTCGGCCACGCGCTGATGGCGCTGGAGGACGGCACGGTCACGTCGTACCTGTGCTCGGAGGGCTTCAACCCGAAGGCCGAGCGCGCCGTCAACCCGCTGTCGCTCCCCCTGCCGTGGCCGGCCGACGTGGAGCCCCTGCTCTCGCCCAAGGACGCCGCCGCGCCGACGGTGGACGAGGCCCGCGAGGCCGGCCTGCTGCCGTCCTACGACGAGTGCACGGCCTGGTACGCGAAGCTGCGCGGCTGAGTCGCCGTCCCGGCCGCGCGGCCGGGACGGCGGCCCGGTCAGCGCAGCCGGCGGGGGCGCGGCCACAGGCGGTACCGGACCACCCCGACCACCTCGGCCGCGCCCAGCGTCCGCGAGTCCGTCGTCCCGAAGGGGTTGTCGCTCTCGACGTACCACCCCCCGCCGACCTCGCGCACGGCCCGCTTGACCGACAGCTGCGCGGGCCGGGCGCGCCACCTGACCAGCACGAGATCACCCGGTCTCGGCGGTCTCCGGTAGGCGACGACCACGACGTCACCGTTCCGCAGGGTGGGCGACATGGACGGCCCGACCACCCGAACCAGCGGCAACGGGTTGGCCTCCGACGGTGCCAACGATCACCTCCACCTGCTCGCGCCCCGGCCCCGGAGTAGGGTTCCGCACGTCGGAGCATCCACTGTCAGGGAGGAAAGATGCGACTTCTGTCGCGCATCCGTTCACTCCGCCGCCCGCTCCTGGAGGCCACCGCGCACTGCGACCTCCCGTGCGGTGTTTACGACCCGGCCCAGGCCCGGATCGAGGCCGAGTCGGTCAAGGCGATTCAGGAGAAGTACCAGGCGAACGAGGACCCCGAGTTCCGCGCCCGTGCCATCCTGATCAAGGAGCAGCGGTCGGATCTCGTGAAGCACCACCTGTGGGTGCTGTGGACCGACTACTTCAAGCCGCCGCACTTCGAGAAGTACCCGGAGCTGCACGACCTGTTCAACCGGGCCACCAAGGCCGCCGGCGCGTCCGGCGCCAAGGGCTCCATGGACCCCGCCAAGGGCCAGGAGCTGCTCGACCTGATCGCCCAGATCGACAAGATCTTCTGGGAGACGAAGGCCGCAGCCTGAGCACGATCGCGGAGCGCTGACCAGCGGGGACCTTCCCGGTGGTCAGCGCTCTTCCTTGTCCGCGGCCTGTCCCGCCCCGCCGCGCCCGGCCTTCGTGAGCCCGCCTCACCACCGGCGGCGACTTCGGACAACCGGAGCCGCGAACGTGGCGCGGAGCACGTGTCGCACCGAGGCGGGTCGGGGGTGGCGTCCGTAAGATCGGCCCCGTGACCTCACACGTGTACCTCCTGCGGCACGGGCAGACGGAGTGGTCCGAGAGCGGGCGGCACACGGGGAGCACCGACATCCCGCTCACCGAGACCGGCGTGCAGCAGGCGCGGCGGGCCGGGGCGGTGCTCGCGCGGTTGCGCGGGACGGACCGGCCGCCGGCCCTCGCGCTGGCCAGCCCCCGGCAGCGGGCCTGGCGGACCGCCGAGCTGGCCGGGCTGCACGACGTCGAGCGCACCGAGGACCTCGCCGAGTGGGACTACGGCGACTACGAGGGCCTGACCACGCCGCAGATCCGGGAGACCGTGCCCGGCTGGACCGTGTGGTCGCACCCCACCCCCGGCGGCGAGACGGCCGAGCTGGTGCACGAGCGGGCCGTTCGGGTGCTGGAGGCGGCGCGCAAGGCGCTGGTGAGCGGTGACGTGGTGCTGGTCGGGCACGGCCACTTCAGCCGCGTCCTCATCGCCACCTGGCTCAACCTGCCGCCCAGCGAGGGTGTCCACTTCGGACTCGACCCGGCGGGCACGACGGTGCTCGGCGACGAGCGCGGCGACCCCCAGGTGCGCCGGCTGAACGTGCCGGCCTGGGAGTTCGACGTTGACTGACCCCCGGGTCCGCCGCATCCGGCCGGAGGACGTGCCCGCCGCCGTGCGCCTCGCCGAGGAGCTGGCCGAGTACGAGCGCGCCCGCGACGAGTGCCGGTTGACCGAGGCGCAGCTGCACGACGCCCTCTTCCGCGACGCACCCGCGCTGTTCGGCCACGTGGCCGAAGTGGACGGTCGCGTCGTCGGCACCGCCCTGTGGTTCCTCAACTTCTCCACGTGGCGCGGCACGCACGGCATCTACCTCGAAGACCTCTACGTCCAGCCGGCGCACCGCGGCAGCGGCCTCGGCAAGGCGCTGCTGACGGCCCTGGCCGAGGAGTGCGTCGCCCGCGGCTACGCGCGGCTGGAGTGGTCGGTGCTCGACTGGAACGCGCCCGCGATCGGCTTCTACAAGTCGCTCGGCGCGGTCCCGCAGGACGAGTGGACCGTCTTCCGCCTCACCGACGACGCCCTCACCCGACTGGGGCGGGACGGCTGACGGCCGCACCGCCGAGCGCGGCCTGCCGCACCACCCCGACCCACCACAGCACGGTGAACGCGATGACCGTCGGGTTCTTCAGGAACAGCAGCACGGCCAGGTAGGTCCGCCGCCACGCCTCGGGCAGCAGCGCGCCCGCGCCCTCCAGGCCGACGTCGAACACCAGGGCCGCCGCCGCCATCAGCACGACGTGCCACCCCAGCGACGGCCAGTGCCGCCGGGCGAACGCCCGTGCGCCGGCCCAGTCCGGCCGCTCACCGCGCACGGCCACCCGCCAGACCAGCACGACGAGCGCGACCCGCACCCCCGCCACCAGCACCTCGGACGCCAGGGCGAGGCCCGGCGGCAGGTCCCGGGTGACGACCACCAACCGCTGCGCGGACGCGACCAGCGACAGCCCCACGACCCAGCGCCAGTGCCGCAGGTAGAACCCGGCCGCCCAGCGCAGCACGTCGAGCGCCAACGACAGCTCCCGCACCCCAACCCCCTCAGTCAGTAAAGATTTTAGTTCAGTGTACTGAAATATCTGCCGAGGTAAAGTGACCGCCATGGACCACGGGCGCGAGCTGAGCACGGCGGTGGTCGCGTTCCACGAGGCGGTGGGCGCGCGCCTCGGCGTGACCGCGGTGGACCAGCGCGCGCTCGCGCTCATCGGCAGCAAGGGCCCCCTGAGCGCCGGCGAGCTGGCGAAGGAGATCAACCTGACGCCCGGCGCGGTCACCGGCGTGGCCGACCGGCTGGAGCGCGCGGGCCTGGTGCGCCGCGAACCCGACCCCGACGACCGGCGGCGGGTGGTGATCAGCGCGGTGCCCGGCGCGTTCGGCCGGGTGTTCGCGGGCCTGGCCGCGGCGATGGCCGAGCTGGGCGACCGCTACACGCCCGAGCAGCAGCGGGTGATCGCGGACTGGGTCGAGCGCGCGGTCGAGGTGCTCAAGGAGCAGACCCGGCTGCTCGGCGAGGGCGACGAGCCCAGGCCGTAGACCGCCTCACGCGGCAGACCGTTCACGGGGCAGGCCGCTTCACGCCCACCGCGCCGTAGGAGACGGCCTCGGCACCGGTCTCCGGCTCGTCCTCGCCGCGCCACCGGGTCGCCAGCACCAGACCGGGTTCCAGCAGCTCCCAGCCCTCCAGCATGACCTCCAGCTCGGCCTTGGAGCGGGCCACCATCGGCATCAGCGTCCCCTCGGCCACGCCGATCAGCTCCTCCACCACCGAGGGCTGCACGTCGCCGGTCAGGTGGCTCACCACCAGCACGCTGCCGGCGGCCAGCGCGTCGCGGTAGCCGGCGATCATCCCGGCGGGGCCGTCCTCGTCCCGCACGAACGGCAGGACCGCGACCATGAGCACGGCGACCGGCTCGGTCAGGTCGAGCATCCCGCGCACCTCGGTCGTGCCGAGCACGGCGGCCACGTCGCGGATGTCGGCCTCGGCGATGGCGGCGCCGGAGTTGTCCCGCAGCATCGCGCGGCTGTGCGCCACGGCGGTCGGGTCGTGGTCCACGTACACCACGCGGCACGTCGGGTCGACCTGCTGGGCGACCTCGTGGACGTTGCCCGCGGTCGGGATGCCGGAGCCGAGGTCGAGGAACTGGCGGATGCCCCGCGAGACGCACTCGCGCACCGCCCGGCGCAGGAACGCGCGGCTGTGCTGGACCATCGCGGCGGCGGGGACGTGCCGCATCGACCGCTCGGCGTACTCGCGGTCGACCGCGAAGTTGTGCGCGCCGCCGAGGTAGTAGTCGTAGAGCCTGGCCGCGTTGGGCCGGTCGACGTCACCCGACGCCGACACCCACCTCGGGGGGTTCTGCACTGCGCACCTCACCCTGCACGGCACCCGGAGCGGCGTGAACGCCTGCCAGACCGTATCTGGCTACTCCGTTCGTGTCCATCCGCCAAACGTGAACACGCAGTGTGATTGTGACTGGTGGGTGGGCTCGCGACCAAACCCGCAGGGTGGCTCCCGGCCGAGGGGGCGGCGCAGGGGTCCTGCCCCCTCGGCCGGGCGGTTCGGGCGTCAGACGCCCGCGTAGGAGCGGATCCAGTCGCGGTAGCGGGTGACGGCGGTGTAGTTCGAGCGCGTGGAGCGGTCGGAGGTGGACGCGACGCCGACCTGGTAGCGGCGGCCGTCGACCGGGCTGGTGGCGAACATCGGGCCGCCCGAGTCACCGCCGGCGGCGATGCCGTTCACGCGGGTCACCGAGATGGCGGTGCCGCCGCGGTAGTCGCGCCCGTTGACCGAGGTCACGCGGGTGTCGGCGTACTTGAGGTAGCGCGACTGGCAGTTGATCTCCGGCTGGTCGGTGCAGGTGGCGCCCCAGCCGTAGAGCTGCACGATCTGGTTGACGGCCACCGCGGTGGTGGTGCCCAGCGGCGCGTAGGTGCCGGAGACCGAGCGGTCGATCTGGGCCAGGGCCAGGTCGGCGGACGAGTGCTGGATGATCCGGGTCGCGGTGACCAGGGTGCCGCCGGTGGTCTGGTCGAGGCTGCCGACCCGGAAGGTGTAGGTACCGGCGGACGCCACGCAGTGCTGCGCGGTCAGGATCCACGTGGGCGCGATGATGGTGGCCGAGCAGTTCTGCTGGCCGTTGCGGAACAGGCGGGCCGCCCACGGCGCGTTGGACGCCGTGCCGCCGCCGATGATGTACGGCGTGACGTCGTCGGCCGGGGCGGCGGAGGCCGTCGGGGCGAGCGTCGTCAGCGCGAACGCGGACAGCAGGGCGGTAGTGGCTCCGACCACCGCGGACAGGGCGCGATTGAGTCGCATGGATTCGTCACCTCAGCGAACGCAGGGAGTGGTGAATTCACCACCCACAGCGTCACTCTTACCGGTGACGGTGGCCACCCGCCGTTAGTCGGCGATCAGCCAGACCAACGGCGGGGACCGAATGCCCTATTCGTCTTCTTCGTCCACCCCGAGGGCCCACCGGCGCACGGGGTTGGAGAACAGCAGCACCAGCACGACGACCACGTAGGCGCCGAGCAGCGCGCCCCACAGCTGCCTGCCGGACGGCCCGTACACGTACCAGGCGATCCCCAGCAGGAGCAGCTGCACGACCACCGCGGGCGTGCGGCCCCAGTGCCGGCCGAGCACCAGCCCCACCCCGGCGGCGAGGACGCCGCCCGACAGGACCGCGAAGTAGGCGGCCTCCCCGAGCACCCCGCCGGGCTCGTCCGCCTCGAAGGAGCGCAGGACCAGCGCGACCGCGAACGCCAGGCCGGTCAACCCCTGCACCGCGGTCAGCGCGCCGGCGGCGCGGACGGCCGGTGGGACCTGCTGCTGGGGCGTCACGCTGGACCTTTCCTCACGGTGCGTACTCGTCACGCATCGTAGGCCACCCGGTTGGCGAGTCCCCTTCGGCCGCCGCAGGGGCGAAGATCATGGGAAGTCTTCGGCGAGCCGGCGGTCGGGCCGGGGTGCACTTGTCGCTGACGTGCAGCAGGGCGACGTGGAAAGGAGATTTGGACCACTTTCGTGCGCTCTGAACCCTCCTACCGGGTGACACGTGATCTGTCACAGGTCACGCACTGTCCTACTCTGCTGGAGTGCGCGCACTTCTGGTGGTCAACCCGCAGGCGACGGCCACGACGCCTGCCGGCCGGGACGTGCTCGCGCACGCGCTGGCCAGCGAGGTGAAGCTCGACGTCGTCGAGACGGACTACCGCGGGCACGCGGCCGACGCCGCGGCGCGCGCCGTCGTCGAGGGGTACGACCTGGTCGTGGCCCACGGCGGCGACGGCACGGTCAACGAGGTGGTCAACGGCCTGGTGCGCGACAGCGCCCGCGCCGGCGGCCCCCTGGCGGACCTGCCGATGCTCGGCGTGGTCCCGGGCGGCTCGGCGAACGTGTTCGCGGGCGCCCTCGGCCTGCCGCGCGACCCGGTGGAGGCGACCTACCGCCTGCTCCAGGCGATCGAGCACGGCACCAGCCGCCGGGTCAGCCTCGGCAAGGTCGCCTCGGCGGGCGGCGACGAGGACCACGACCGCTGGTTCACCTTCAACGCGGGCGTGGGCTGGGACGCCGACGTCGTCGCGGGCGTCGAGGCGCAGCGCGCCAAGGGCCGCCAGGCGTCACCCGGCCTGTACGTGCGGACCGCCCTGACCACGTACTTCACCGAGCGCAGGCAGCCGTCCTCGCTCACCGTGCGGGTCCCGGACGAGCCCCCCTTCGAGGACGTGCGGCTGGCCTTCGTGTCCAACACCGACCCGTGGACCTACCTCGGCGACAAGGCGATCCGCCTCAACCCGAGCACCTCGTTCGACGGCGGCCTGGGGCTGTTCGCGCTGCACGGGATGGGATTCCCCACGATTGCCCGCTACGTCGCGCATCTTTTGGCGACGGACGGGAACCCCAAGGGCGCGAACCTGCTCCGGCGCGACGACGTCGAGTTCGTCCGGGTGACGAGTACCGAACCCGTCAACCTCCAGGTCGACGGCGACCTGCTCGGCTCGTGCACCGAAGTGGAGTTCACGGGCGTCCGCGAGGCGCTCACGGTGGCCGTGTGACGGCTGTGCGGCGTTGTGTGACCGTCGCGTGACCGGCTCGCTACCCATCCGCGACGTTCCGACCTGCTGTGACGTCGTTGCGTGAACCCGCAGGTGAACTCTGTCGATCTTTCGGGTGAGTTCACTCACCGGGTTAGTGCTAAACCCTTGACATCCCCGCCGTTCGTGAAAGCATTCACAAGCACCCCAAAACCGACCGCTGACGACTGGCGCGCCCTTGCGCGCGCCTAGCTGAGGAGTAGTTCCAATGGACTGGCGCCACCGCGCGATCTGCCGCGACGAGGACCCCGAGCTGTTCTTCCCCGTGGGGAACAGCGGGCCTGCGTTGCTCCAGATCGCCGAGGCGAAGACCGTCTGCCGCCGTTGCCCCGTCGTCTCCGACTGCCTCGCGTGGGCTCTGGAGAGCGGCCAGGACGCCGGCGTGTGGGGCGGGATGAGCGAAGACGAGCGTCGCGCCCTCAAGCGCCGCAACGCCCGCACCCGGGCTCGCAGCAACGCCTGAGCCGATAGGCAATCACGAAGGGCCCGACACCGTGCCAGGTGTCGGGCCCTTCGTCTTGTTGCACACCCTCCCGCATGACCACGTGACACCGCTGAGGCGGGTTCGTCACGTGTGCACGGGGAGCAGTCTAACGCCGCGCCCTGAGGGGCACGCGCAGGACCGCCTCTGTACCGCCCTTGGGCCGCCTCCGCAAGCTCAACGAGCCCCTGAGTTCGGATTCCACCAGCGTCCGGACGATCTGGAGGCCGAGCCGGTCGGTGCGCTCCAGCGAGAACCCCTGGGGCAGGCCGCGGCCGTCGTCGGAGATCACCACGTCGAGCCACTTCGCCGAGCGCTCGGCGTGCACGACCACCTCGCCGCGCTGACCCGGGTGGTAGGCGTGCTCGAACGCGTTCTGCACGAGTTCGGTCAGCACCATCACCAGCGGCGTGGCCAGCTCGGCCTGCACGATGCCGAACGGCCCCTCGCGGCGCACCACCACCTGCGACTCGGTGGCGGCCACGTCCGACATCATCGGGATGACCTTGTCCACCACGTCGTCCAGGTCCACCCGCTCGTCCACCGACATGGACAGCGTCTCGTGCACCAGGGCGATCGACGTGACGCGGCGCACCGACTCGGCGAGCGCCTCGCGGGCCTCCTCGCTGCTGGTGCGGCGGCTCTGCAACCGCAGCAGCGCGGCCACGGTCTGGAGGTTGTTCTTCACCCGGTGGTGGATCTCGCGGATCGTCGCGTCCTTCGACATCAGGGCGCGGTCGCGGCGGCGGACCTCGGTCACGTCGCGGCACAGCACGAGCGCGCCCGCCGCGCTGCCCCTCGGCCGCAGCGGCAGCGCCCGGAACAGCACCGCGGCGCCCCGGCGCGACTCGGCCTCGATGCGCATCGACGGCTGCCCGTCGAGCGCGGCCCGGATGCGCTGGGCGACCTCGGTCGCGTCGAACGGGTCGCCGATCAGCGACCGCGTCAGCGGCGCCAGGTGCACCCCCACCAGGTCGGACGCGTGCCCCATCCGGTGGTAGGCGCTCAGCGCGTTCGGCGAGGCGAACACCACCGCGCCCGACGCGTCCAGCCGGATCAGGCCGTCACCGACGCGCGGGCTCGTGTGCACGTCCGGGGACGGCTCGGTGGTGGGGAACGTGCCGTCGGAGATCATCTGGCACAGGTCGGCGGCACTGCCCAGGTAGGAGATCTCCAGCGGGCTCGGCACGCGCGGCACGGCCAGGTTGGTGTTGCGGCTGAGGACGGCGATGACCTCGTCGTGCCGCTTCACCGGGATGGCCTCGCGACGCACCGGCACGCCCAGGTGCCAGCGCGGGTCCTCCTCGCGGCAGATCCGCGCCTCGGCCATGGCGCGCCGCAGCTGCGGGTGCTCCTCGACGTCGACCATGCTGCCGACGACGTCCTCGGGGTGCGCGGTCGGCGCCGTCGTGGGCCGGGCCTGGGCGACGCACAGGAACGTGTCGTCGTCCAGCGGCGCCCACAGCAGGAAGTCGGCGAAGCTGAGGTCCGAGAGCAGTTGCCACTCGGCCACCACCAGCTGGAGGTGGTCGACGGCGGCGCCGGAGAGCTTGGTGTGCTCGGCCAGCAGGTCGGTGAGCGTGGACAGCTACTCCACCACCGCGATCAGGTCGCCCTCCTGCACCACGTCGCCCGTGGCGACCGCGATGCGGGTGATCCTGCCCGAACCCTCGGGGAGGACCGGGATCTCCATCTTCATGCTCTCCAGCACGACGACGGTCGTCTCGTGCGTGACCTCGTCACCCTCGCGCACGGCGATCTGCGCCACGTTGGCGACGATCTCGGCCCTGATCTCCTCGGCCATGGCCCTCCTTCGCTCCAGGACCATCCAACCACGATTCAGACCCGGTGCCGCGCACTTCCGGGCGCGTGACACACTGTCGGGAGGTAGTTCGAGCACTAGGAGAACCCCATGTCGAAGCGTGCCCGCAAGCGCCGCGACCGCAAGAAGGGTGGCGCCAACCACGGGAAGCGCCCCAACGCCTGATCAACTTCAGTGCGTGCGAAGGCCCCGGAGCCCACGGCTCCGGGGCCTTCGAAGTCTGGTCGAATGCCTACGGGGTCCTATTCGGCCACCGTGGCGGTCGTGGTGCGGACCTCCACGACGGCCTGCTGGAGGCGCGCCCGCAGCCGCTGCTTCAGCTCCTCCGGCGCCAGCTCGCCGCCGCACTTGCGGGCCAGCAGGGCCTTGAGGTGCTCCTCGATGCCGTACTGCTCCAGGCACGGGTGGCACTCGTCCAGGTGGGCCGCGAGGAGCGACTTGCGCTTCTCGTCGCACTCGTGGTCGAGGAACAGGTAGACCTCGGCCAGGACCTCGGAGCAGTCGGTCTCGTGGTGTTCGCCGCAGCTCATCGGCCCGCCACCTCCGCCCGGCCGTCGCGGAGGAAGCCGCGCTCGCGCGCGACGCCCGCGAGCTGCTCGCGAAGCTGCCTGCGGCCCCGGTGCAACCGGGACATCACGGTGCCGATGGGGGTGCCCATGATGTCTGCGATCTCCTTGTACGCGAAACCCTCGACGTCGGCGAGGTAGACGGCGATCCGGAACTCCTCGGGCAGCCTCTGGAGGGCGTCCTTGACGTCCGAGTCGGGCAACCGGTCGAGCGCGTCGACCTCCGCCGAGCGCAGGCCGCTCGACGTGTGGCTCTCCGCCTGCGCGAGCTGCCAGTCCGTGATCTCGTCGGTCGGCTGCTGCACCGGCTGGCGCTGCTTCTTGCGGTAGCCGTTGATGTAGGTGTTCGTGAGGATGCGGTACAGCCAGGCCTTCAGGTTCGTGCCCTGGGAGAAGGACGCGAAGGCCGAGTACGCCTTGAGGAAGGTCTCCTGGACCAGGTCCTCGGCGTCGGCCGGGTTGCGGGTCATCCGCAGGGCAGCCGAGTACAACTGGTCGAGCATCGGCATGGCGTCGCGCTCGAACCGGGCCGCGCGCTCCTCCGCTGTCTCGTCAGTCGGCGTGTCCTGCGTTCGCGTGGCTGGCACCGCGCTCCCTTCCCACCGGCCGGTGGGCGCGGTGGACGAGACTGTCTGGGGCGCGTTCGAGGATACGCGGCGGTCGCCGGGACGGCAGCGGGCGGAGCCGCGCGGCGGACGTGCCCTCACCGGCCTGCTGACGTGCTGGTCCATCACCTCGGTAGCCACACCCGCACCAACGCGGGGGGCGCTCCGGGCATTCCCCGCGCTGTTGTGCCCGATCCCTGCACTAAGGTGCGCGATCATGGCCGGACGTGGGACGCCCGCCACCGCGTTGCTGGACAAGCAGAAGGTGGCCCACACGCTGCACGCCTACGACCACGACCCGCGGCACGAGTCGTACGGGCTGGAGGCCGCCGAGGCGCTCGGCGTCCCGCCCGGGCGGGTGTTCAAGACCCTCGTCGCGGAGGTGGACGGCAAGCTCGCCGTCGGCGTGGTCCCGGTCACCGGCCAGCTGGACCTGAAGGCGCTGGCGACGGCCCTCGGCGGCAAGCGGGCGAAGATGGCCGACGTCGCGGCGGCCGAGCGCGCCACCGGCTACGTGGCGGGCGGCATCTCGCCGCTGGGCCAGAAGAAGCGCCTGCCGCTGGTGCTCGACGCCTCGGCGGAGGGCTTCGGCACCGTGTACTGCTCGGCCGGGCGGCGCGGCCTGGAGGTCGAGATCGCGCCCGCCGACCTGGTGCGGCTCACCGGTGGCGTCGTGGCCCCGATCTCGGCCTAGGGACCGGGCTCAGACCTCCAGGGGGCGCAGCACCCGGGACAGCCACTCGCCGACGGCCCGGTGCACGCCCTCCAGGTCCGCCTTGAGGTTGTGGTCGCCGCGCAGCAGCACCACCTCGCGGTGGTGCGCCGACCCCGGCCGGCCGAACGGGTCCGCCTCGCCCTGCACGACCAGCGTGGACACCTCGACGGCGTCCAGCTCGGGCTGCCGCGTCCTCTCCGGCTTGCCCGGCGGGTGCACGGGGAACGCCAGGCACAGCACGGCCACCGCCTGCCCCTCCGCCGACGTCCGGCACGCCACCCGCGCGCCCGAGGACCGGCCGCCGAACACCAGCGGCAGGTCGTCGAACCAGCGGCTGGACAGGTCGTCGGCGACGGCCAGCCACGCCGCGTCGAGGTGCGCGGCCGGGGCGGGGGCGCGGCGGCCCGCCACCCGGTAGGGCTGCTCGACGAGCGCGACGTGCACGCCCGCCGCCACGGCCGCGCGGGCCGCGGCGACCAGGTCGGGCGCGGCGATCCCGCCGCCCGCGCCGTGGCCGAGCAGCAGCGCCGCCCGCCCCTCCGGCGCGCAGTGCAGCTCGGCCCGCGCGGGGCCGTGCGGGGTCTCGACGACGCGCGAGGTCATGACAGCTCGAACAAGGTGGGCTCCGGTTTCTCGGACTCCCCCAGCACGACGGCGTCCATGAGGGACGGGTCGTTGTTCCTGATGCTGTTGACCCGCGTCGACACCGGGCGCAGCTCCAGCGCGGCGACCAGGTCCGGGTCGGGCGCGAGCAGGCCGGAGGGGTCGCCGTTGTCCGGGTCGAGCCACGCCGACCAGCGGTCGCGCGGCAGCACGAGCGGCATGCGGTGGTGGACCTCGGCCATCTCGCCGACGGCGTCGGTGGTGAGCACGGCGAAGGTGATGACCGGCTTGCGCTCGTCGCCCTCCTGCTGCCACCACACCGACCAGATGCCCGCCATCGCGAGGCTGCTGTCGTCGCCGGGGTTGATGAAGTACGGCTGCTTGCGGCCCTCGCCGGGCTGCCACTCGTACCAGCCGGCGGCCGGGACGATGCACCGGCGCTTGGCCGCCGAGTCGCGGTAGGCGGGCTTGGTGAGCACGCTCTCCGACCGGGCGTTGATCATCTTGGCGCCGCCGGACGGGTCCTTGGCCCAGTGCGGCACGAGCCCCCAGCGCATCGTGCGGACGCTGCGCTCGGTGGTGCCCGGGTCGGGGTTGCCGTCCTCGTCGCGCGGGTGGCGCTCGACGACCACCGGCGCCTGCTTCGTCGGCGCGACGTTGTAGTCGGGGCCGGGCGCGTCACCGCCGGTCCCGTCGCCCACCGTCCCGTCCACCGCGTCGAACTCGGCCGCGAGGAGCGCCGGGTCCTTGGTGGAGGCGTACCTGCCGCACACAACGATCACCTCCGGAGGTAGCCCATCGTCGCACGTCGGAAAGCCCGGTGCGACCCGTCGACCACCCCATGCGGAATCATCGACCCATGACTCAGCAGTGGTCCGCTCCCACCGCCGACGGCCCCGTGCGCGCGACGGTACCCGTGCCCGGTTCCAAGTCGATCACCAACCGCGCGCTCGTCCTCGCCGCGCTGGCCGACGGCCCCTCCACCGTGCACGCCCCGCTGCGCAGCCGCGACACGACGCTGATGGCGGCGGCGCTCGGCTCCCTCGGCGTCGGGGTCGCCGACGGGGCGGACGGCTCGTGGCTGGTCACCCCCGGCGAGCTGCGCGGCCCGGCGCGGGTGGACTGCGGCCTGGCGGGCACCGTCATGCGCTTCCTGCCGCCCGCCGCGGCGCTCGCGGTCGGCGACGTCGTCTTCGACGGCGACCCGCACGCGCGGACCCGCCCGATGAGCACGATCCTCGGCGCGCTGCGCGCCCTGGGCGCCGACGTGGACGGCGACTCGCTGCCGTTCACCCTGCACGGCAAGGGCGGGCTGCCCGGCGGCGAGGTCACCGTCGACGCCTCGGCGTCGTCCCAGTTCGTGTCCGGCCTGCTGCTGTCCGGCGCGCGCTACGAGAGCGGGGTGACCGTGCGCCACGCCGGCCGGCCCGTGCCGTCGCTGCCGCACATCGCGATGTCGGTTGCGATGCTGCGCGAGGCGGGCGTGGCCGTGGACGCGTCCACCCCGGACGTGTGGCGGGTCGAACCCGGCCCCCTGGCGGGCCGCGAGTGGCACGTGGAGCCGGACCTGTCCAACGCGACGCCGTTCCTGGCGGCGGCGGCGGCGACCGGCGGGACGGTGACCGTGCCGGGGTGGCCCGCCCGGACCACCCAGCCGGGCGGCGCGGTGCGGGAGCTGTTCGAGCGCATGGGCTGCGCGGTGGAGCTGACCGCCGACGGCCTGGTGCTCACCGGCCCGGACCGGCTGACCGGCCTGGACGTGGACCTGCGCGACGAGAGCGAGCTGACGCCGACCGTCGTGGCGCTGGCGGCGCTGGCCGACGGCCCCTCGCGCGTCCGGGGCGTCGCGCACATCCGGGGCCACGAGACCGACCGCATCGCCGCGCTGGTCGCCGAGGTCAACCGCCTGGGCGGTGACGCCGAGGAGACCGAGGACGGCCTCGTCGTGCGACCGCGACCGCTGCGCGGCGGGGTGTGGCGGGCCTACGCCGACCACCGCATGGCCACCGCGGGTGCCATCGTCGGCCTGGTGGTGGAGGGCGTGTCGGTGGACGACATCGGGTCGACGGCGAAGACGATCCCCGACTTCCCGGGGATGTGGGCGACGATGCTCGGGACGCGCTGACGTGGCGCGCGGCGACTGGCGGCGGCTGGACGAGTCCGACGTCCGGGTGCGGCCGGGCAAGGGGACCCGGCCGCGCAGCAAGCGGCGGCCCGAGCACGCGGACGCGGTGCCCGCCATGGTCGTGGGCGTGGACCGGGGACGGTGGACGTGCGCCGTGGAGGGCGACCCGGCCCGGCTGGTCACCGCGATGCGGGCCCGGGAGCTGGGCCGCACGCCGGTCGTCGTGGGCGACCGGATCGGGTTGGTCGGCGACACGTCCGGGCAGCCGGACACCCTGGCCCGGGTCGTGCGCGTCGACGAGCGCCGCAGCGTGCTGCGCCGCACCGCCGACGACACCGACCCGTTCGAGCGGGTCGTCGTGGCCAACGCCGAGCAGCTGGTGATCGTGTCCGCGCTGGCCGACCCGCAGCCGCGGCGCGGGTTCATCGACCGCTGCCTGGTCGCCGCCTACGCGGGCGGGCTGGAACCGCTGCTGTGCCTGACGAAGTCCGACCTGGCGTCCCCCGACGACCTGGTGGCCGCGTACGCCGAGCTGGACCTGCCGGTGGTCGTGACGCGGTCCGACGAGGACCCCGCCGAGCTGCGCGAACGGCTCGTGCACCGGCTGTCCGCGCTGATCGGGCACTCGGGCGTGGGCAAGTCGACCCTGGTCAACCGGTTGGTGCCGGACGCGAACCGGGCCGTGGGCGTGGTCAGCGGCGTCGGCAAGGGCAGGCACACGTCCACCCAGACCGTCGCGCTGCCGCTGCCCGAGGGCGGGTGGGCCGTGGACACGCCGGGCATCCGCTCGTTCGGGCTCGCGCACATCACGCCGGACGACATCGTGGGCGCGTTCCCCGACATGGCGGCGATGGCCGAGGAGTGCCCGTCGGGCTGCGGCCACCAGGGCCCGCCCGAGGACCCGGACTGCATGCTCGACGAGCTCGTCACCTCCGGCGAGGCCTCCCCCGGCCGCCTGGCCTCCCTCCGCCGCCTCCTCTCCTCCCGCGGCAAACTGGACGAATACGACTAACCCCCGAGAGTCCAACCCCCAGGCCCCGAGAGTCCAACGCTCAGGTCGTGAGAGTCCAACGTCCAGGCCCCGTGAGTTCTTCGTTCCGGCCTAACGGTGTGAGGCTCGAACGGAGAACTCAGGGGTCCTGAGCGTTGGACTCTCGAGGTCTGAGCGTTGGACTCTCGGGGTGGGGTTCGCTGGATCGGGTGGCGATGTCACCGCTTCGGTGTCGGTGACGCGGGGAGCGGGAGTACGGTGCGCAGCCGTGGCCAAGGTGACCGGCATCGGCGGTGTCTTCCTGCGCGCCCGCAACCCCGCGCGCCTGGCCGAGTGGTACCGCCGGCACCTGGGCGTGCCGATGGGCGACGGCGCGGCCGTCACGTTCCACTGGACCGAGGACGAGACGACGACCCTCGCGCTGTTCGCCCAGGACACCGCCTACTTCGGCGAACCCGGGCAGCGCGTGATGCTCAACCTGCGCGTCGACGACCTGCCCGTCCTGCTCGACCAGCTCCGCGCTCAGGGCGTGGAGGTGCTGCCGGACACGGAGGAGTCCGAGTTCGGCCGGTTCGGGTGGTGCGTCGACCCCGAGGGCAACCGGATCGAGCTGTGGCAGCCCGCGCCCGGGATGTGAGCCCGGACCACACGAGCCGGGACTACACGAGCCGGGACTACACGAGCCGGGACTACACGAGCCGGGACTACATGAGTTCGAGCAGGAACGGCAGCTCCTGCGTCGCGTACCAGGCCAGCTCGTGGTCCTCCGCGCCGCCCAGCGCGAACTCCGCGTCCGGGTCGCCCAGGTCGGCCGCGTCGATCACCTCCGCCGCCGCGCGCACGTCGTCCTCCGCCTCCAGCGTGTCCAGGTGGATCGCGGCGACCAGCTCCACGGGCACCGGCCCGGACAGCTTCACCACCGAGAAGTCCAGGTCGGGGCGCAGCTTCACGTCCTCGACGTCCACCGACACCACGGCCCGCCGCGGCACCGCCTTCTCGTCGCCCGCGATCAGCCGCAGCGACGCGCGCGCCGCGTCCAGCATCGCCGAGTACTCCAGCTCCTCGGTGTCACCGGTCGCGTAGGACTCGCGCAGCGCCGGCGTCAGCGCGAACCCGGTCCCGCCCACGGGCGCGAACAGCCCGTCATCGACCAGGCCGCGCAGCATCGCGACCGTCGCCGGCAGGTACACCCTCATGCGGACACCGTTCCCATCAGCTCCTCCACCGACTCCTCCACCATCGCCGCCAGCACGTCCACATCGGACATCGCGTCGCGGTCGGCGTTCAAGCCGAAGTACACCCCGCCGTCGTACGAGGTCACCCCGATGGACAGCGCCTGGTTCTTCGCCAGCGGCACCACCGGGAACATCTCGATCATCCTCGCCCCCGCCGCGTACAGCGGCACCTGGGGGCCGGGGACGTTCGTCACCACCACGTTGAACAGCCTGCGCGAGAACGACGACGCGGCCCGCGCGCCGAGCGCGTGCAACGTGGGCGGCGCGAACCCGGAGAACCTCACCAGCGTCTGCGCCGCCACCGACTGGCCCGACTCCTGGTGCGCGCGCATCGCGTGCGACACGTGGTGCAGCCGCACCACCGGGTTCGGCTCCCCCACCGGCAGGTCCACGAAGTACGCCGCGACGCCCGCCTCGTCGTCGCGCACCGACATCGGCGCCATCGCCCGCATCGTCGTGCCCGCGGTCACGACCTCGCCGCGCGACAGCAGCCAGTTGCGCAGCGCGCCGGACAGCACCGCCAGCACGCCGTCGTTGACCGTGCCGCCGTGCACCCGCCGGATCGCCCGGAACTCGTCCAGCCGCGTCCGCGCCACCGCGAACCGCCGCTGCGGCGAGATCCGCACGTTCAGCGGGCTGCCCGGCGCGGGCGTCGCGGCCGTGCGCACCGCCGACGCGAGACCGCCGAACAGCCCGGCCACCTTGCGCACCGTCGCCACCGTGTCCACCGCCGCCGAACGGGCGTTCTCCACCACCACGCCGGGTCGCTGCACGGCCTCCGCCACCGCGTCCGCCACCAACTGGAGGCCGCTGGGCTCCGGGGACGGCATCCACAGCGACGCGACGGGCGTGCGCGGCGTGGCGCTCACGTCCAGGATCACCTGGCCGATCTCGGGTGCGCCCAGGCCGTCCACCATCGCCTGGTGGGTCTTCGTGATCACCGCCGTGCGGTTCCGGGCCAGGCCCTCGACCAGGTAGATCTCCCACAGCGGCCGCGTGTGGTCCAGCGGGCGGGACATCAGCCGCGCCACCAGGTCGTGCAGTTGCCGCTCGCTGCCCGGCTTCGGCAGCGCCGAGCGGCGCACGTGGTAGGTGACGTCGAAGTCCGGGTCGTCCACCCAGACCGGCCGGGCCAGCCTGCCCGGCACGTGCACGACCTTCTGCCGGTAGCGCGGCACCAGCGACAGCCGCTGCTCGATCAGGTTCACCAGGCGGTCGTAGTCGAACCCGGTGCGCGGCCTGCGGAACACCGCCACCCCGCCGACGTGCATCGGCGTCGTGGAATCCTCCAGGTACAGGAACGAGGCGTCCAGCGCGGACAGGCGGTCGGGCATGCCGCCCAGGCTAGTCGCTGCGCACGGCCCGCCGCTGTGGTCGACGGGGCGTCGTCCGTTCCGGTCGATCCCGGTGCCAGTCGCTCAGGCAGGTCGCCCCGGCCGGTCACCCGGGTCGGTCGCCCCGGCCGGCTGCTCGGGTCGGTTCCTCGGGTCGGTCGCTCCGGCCGGTCACCCGGGTCGGCTGCTCGGGTCGGCTGCTCGGGTCGGCTGCTCGGGTCGGCTGCCCCGGTCCGGTGGCCCGGGTCAGTCGCTCCAGTCGGCGCAGTCGGCCACCAGGCGGCGCACCGCGTCCACCTCGTCGTCGTCCCGCTGGTGCCGGGCCAACCTGATCGCCGCCGCGGTCGGCATCGCGCGCCGCACGCCCGCGTCCGTGCCCGACAGGAACCCCCGGAGGAACCGGGCGCGGGCCAGCCGCTTGAGGGGGCGCAGCGGCGCCACCGCGATCGCCAGCCAGCTCATCGCCACGTCGACCCGCCGGTCGCCGCGCGCCGCGCACGCCCAGTCGACCACCACCGCGCCCTCGGGGCCCATCACCACGTTCCCGGGGTGCAGGTCGAGGTGCACCAAGCCGCCGCCACCGCCGTCGCCCGCGCCGAGGAAGTCGGGCGGGCGCACGTCGTCCAGCCTGTGGTGCAGCTCGGCCAGTTCGCGCCCCAGCGCGGACGCGCGCCACGGCCTCGCGTCCAGCTCCTGCGACATCCGGGGACCCGGCACGTACTCCATGACCAGGTCGGTCTCCGACACGTCCGCCACCCTCGGCACCGGTATGCCGTGCCCGCGCAGGTAGCGCATCAGCTCGGCCTCGGGTCCCGGGTCGCGCCCGGCCCGGTCGCGCTTGACCAGCAGGCCGTCCGGACGCAGGTAGACGTCCGCCTCCCGGCCGGAGGCCAGCAGACGGTGCGCCTCGTCGCGCGGTGTCATGTGACGATCATCATGATTGACAGCGGAGAAACAAGCCCCAAACGGGTGTTGGACACTTACCGGGTGGACGTATCCCCCAAGGACAAGTTCGTCACCGTGTACGGCCGCAAGCCCGTGCTGGAGGCGTTGGACGACCCGTCGCTCGACGTCGACAAGGTCGTGCTCGCCGACACCGCGCGCGGTCAGGCCGCCCGCGAGATCCTCGACGCCGCCGCACGGCGGGGCGTGGCCGTGCAGCGGGCCACGGCGCAGCGGGTCAAGGTGCTCGCCGGCAACGGCAAGCAGGACCAGGGCGTGCTGGCGGACGTCGTGGCGCCCCGGATGCGACCGCTGGAGGTCGGCCTGCGGTCCGCGCCGCGCACCGTGCTCGTCCTGGACGGCATCACCACGCCCGCGAACGTCGGCATGATCCTGCGCACCGCGACCGCCGCCGGGATCGAGGGCATCGTCGTGCCGCGCCGGGGCGTGGCCTCCCTCGACCCGCTCGTGGTGAAGGCGTCGGCGGGCGTCGCGTTCCGGGCCCCGATCCTGAAGTGCGCGACCGCCGCCGAGGCCGTGGCCGCGCTGGTCGCGTCCGGGTACCCGGTGTACGCCCTGGACGCGTCCTCGCGGTCCTCGGTGTTCACCGCCGACCTGCCGGCGCGCGCGGCGTTCGTGCTGGGCAGCGAGACCGCGGGCATCTCGGACGACGTGCGGCCGCACGTGACGGGGTGGCTGTCCATCCCCATGTCGGCCGGTGTTGAATCGTTGAACGTCGCTACAGCGGCAGCCGTCCTGTGCTTCGAGGTGGCCCGCCGCCGCGGTTAGCCCTCCCCGGCCACCGGGGTCCCGAGCAGGATCTCGACCTCCTCGACGGTGGCGCGGACCGTCCGGTGGTGCACCCCGACCATGCCCGCCGCGGCCGCGCCCCGGACGTTCACCGCGAGGTCGTCCACGAAGACGCAGTCGGCGGGGTCGAGGCCGAGCCGTTCGGCGGTGAGCAGGTAGATCCGGCGGTCCGGCTTCGCCATGCCCACGTCGCCCGAGGTGATGACCACGTCGAACAGCGGCGCCCAGGCGCGGGGCGGTGCCCACAGGCCGTCGGCGTTCGACAGGACGGCCGTGCGCACACCGGACCGGCGGACCTGCCGCACCAGCCCGACCAGCGGCGGTTCGTCGGCACCGTGGTCGTCCCCGAAGTCGGTCAGCACCCCGCCGAAGTCGAGCACCAGTCCCCGCACAGATAACTCCTTCGGGTGATCGAGGTACGTAAACCGCACCGCCCCCCTCGGTTCAGCATGCCACCACGCCTCCGCGCCCTGCCCAGCTCGCCGCAGCCCGGCACCCCGAGCCCCCTGGACGCCCGCCACTTCCTCATCCCGCTGGTGGAGGCCCTGTCGGGTCGTCGGCCGCCGCAGCAACTCGCGCCGCTGTTCCCGACCAAGGCCCTCAAGGAGTTCCCGACCACCCCCACCACCACCCGCCTGGGCCGGTACCGGCTGTGCCACATCGCGCCCGGCAAGGCGGAACTGGCGGGGACGCTGCACCTGCCGACCAGGACCCGAGCCTTCGCCGCCCGGGTGGAGCACTCGGGCACCCGCTGGCAGTGCACCGAGTTCCACCTGCTGCCGTGAGCCACGATCGGGTGAACATGACCATGAAAATGTACGGAAACGCCGTTACCGACATCGGTTGGAACGAAGAGGAGGCCCGACCACACCACGACCATCCCCTACCCGACGCCCCCGACGCCCCACGTCCCCACTGCCGATGACGGCCCGGTAGCCACACACGCCCACCGCCGACACCGCCACAGGGCCGCCACCGCCGCTCCCCCACCGCCGCCGACCGCCGACCGCCGAGCCCACGCGACCGCGCGACCGCGCGACCGCGCGACCGCGCGACCGCAGGCGAGGGTCGCGGTGGCGATGGCTCGCGGGCAATGGCTGGCGCGGTGGCGGCTGGCGCGGTGGCGCGCGCAGGCCCGGGCCCGGGCGGGGAGGTTACGCAGGTGGGGTGGTGCCGAGGGAGTCTCGGCACCACCCCACCTGTGCGTTGTGCGTGCGCGCACCGCGACGTGCGGTGCGTTGGGTTATCTGCCGGGGCCGGGGCCGGGGCCGGTTGCCGGGGGCGCTACTCGCGGGGGCCCTTGCGCTGGCCCTTGGCCTGGGCGCGGGCCGCGGCTCGGCGTTCCTTGCGGGTGCCGGCCTGATTGCCGCCCTGGGTGGGGGTGGCGCCGCTGGTCTCGGCGTCACCGCTCTCCGACGGGCCGGTGTAAGTGAGGCCCTGCTGGCCGCCTCGGCCTTCCAGGCCCTTGCCGCGCAGGGCGGGGGGGATGGCGTTCCCGCTCTGGAGCTGCGCCAGCGCCGGCCCGGCGGGGGCCTGGGCGGCCGCTTCGGCTTCCTGCTGGGCGGCTGCCGCGGCGGCGGCCCGGGCTCGGGCTCGGCTGCCGGCCAGGGGGCCGCCGTTGGCGAGGGAGACCTGGACGGGGGGTTCGGCTGCGGCGGGCGGGGCGGGTTCGGCGGCTTCGACCTGGAGGTTGAACAGGAAGCCGACGCACTCCTCCTTGAGGGCGTCCAACATGGTGTTGAACATGTCGAAGCCCTCGCGCTGGTACTCGATCAGCGGGTCGCGCTGCGCCATGGCCCGCAGGCCGATGCCCTCCTTGAGGTAGTCCATCTCGTAGAGGTGCTCGCGCCACTTGCGGTCGAGGACGGAGAGGAGGACGCGGCGCTCCAGTTCGCGCATGGCGCCCGGGCCGACCCGGCCGTCGATCTCGGCTTCGCGGGCCTCGTAGGCGGCGAGGGCGTCGGCGTGGAGCTTGGCCTTCAGCGCCTCGCGGTCGACGTCCTCGTCGTCCTCCTCGAACAGCTTCTTGTGGTCGAGGCTGACCGGGTACAGCGTCTTGAGCGCGGTCCAGAGCTGGTCGAGGTCCCAGTCCTCGGCGTAGCCGTCGGCGGTGGCGCCGTCGACGTACTCGCCGACCACGGCGGTGATCATGTGGGTGATCTGTTCGCGCAGGTCCTCGCCGTCGAGCACGCGGCGGCGCTCGGCGTAGATCACCTTGCGCTGCTCGTTCATGACCTCGTCGTACTTGAGGACGTTCTTGCGGATCTCGAAGTTCTGCTGCTCGACCTGGGTCTGCGCGCTGCGGATGGCGCGGGTGACCATCTTGTGCTCGATCGGCACGTCGTCCGGCACCTTGAGCCGCGTCATGACGGTCTCGACCATGGCCGCGTTGAAGCGGCGCATCAGCTCGTCCTTGAGCGACAGGTAGAACCGGGACTCACCGGGGTCGCCCTGGCGGCCGGAGCGACCGCGGAGCTGGTTGTCGATGCGCCGCGACTCGTGGCGCTCGGTGCCGAGCACGTAGAGGCCGCCGGCGTCCTTGACCTCCTCGGACTCGGACTTGACCTCGGCGCTGACCTCCTCGATCAGCTTCGCCCAGGCGGCCTCGTACTCCTCCGGGTTCTCCACCGGGTCGAGGCCGCGTTCGCGCAGCTCGTGGTCGGCGATGATGTCCGGGTTGCCGCCCAGCACGATGTCGGTGCCTCGACCGGCCATGTTGGTGGCGACGGTGACGGCGCCCTTGCGGCCGGCCTTGGCGATGATCAGCGCCTCGCGGTCGTGGTGCTTGGCGTTGAGGACCTCGTGCGGGATGCCCTTGCGGACGAGGAGCTTCGACAGGTACTCGGAGCGCTCGACGCTGGTGGTGCCGACGAGGACGGGCTGGCCCTTCTCGTGCCGCTCGGCGATGTCCTCGGCGACGGCCTCGAACTTCGCCTCCTCGGTCTTGTAGACGAGGTCGGCCTGGTCCTTGCGCTGCATCGGCCGGTTGGTGGGGATGGGCACTACGCCGAGCTTGTAGGTCTGGTGGAACTCGGCCGCCTCGGTCTCGGCGGTGCCGGTCATGCCGCCGAGCTTCTCGTAGAGGCGGAAGTAGTTCTGGAGGGTGATCGTGGCGAGCGTCTGGTTCTCGGCCTTGATCTCGACGCCTTCCTTGGCCTCGATCGCCTGGTGCATGCCCTCGTTGTAGCGGCGGCCGGCGAGGACGCGGCCGGTGAACTCGTCGACGATCATGACCTCGCCGCCGCGGACGATGTAGTCCTTGTCCTTGGCGAACAGCTCCTTGGCCTTGATCGCGTTCTGGAAGTAGCCGACGAGCGGGGTGTTGGTCGAGTCGTAGAGGTTCTCGATGCCGAGCTGGTCCTCGACGTACTGCACGCCGGCCTCGGTGACGCCGATGGTGCGCTTGCGCTCGTCGACCTCGTAGTGGGTGTCGCGGCGCATCCGGGTGGCCAGGCGGGCGAACTCGACGTACCAGCGGGACGACTGGTCGGCCGGGCCGGAGATGATCAGCGGCGTGCGGGCCTCGTCGATGAGGATGGAGTCGACCTCGTCGACCAGGGCGAAGAAGTGGCCGCGCTGGACCATCTCGTCGCGGCTCCACGCCATGTTGTCGCGGAGGTAGTCGAAGCCGAACTCGTTGTTCGTGCCGTAGGTGATGTCGGCGTTGTAGGCGACCCGGCGCTGCTCGGGGGTCATCTCCGAGAGGATGGCGCCGACGGTCAGGCCGAGGAAGCGGTGGATGCGGCCCATCCACTCGGCGTCGCGGCGGGCGAGGTAGTCGTTGGTGGTGACGACGTGGACGCCCTTGCCGGCGATCGCGTTCAGGTAGGAGGGCAGCACCGAGGTCAGGGTCTTGCCCTCACCGGTGCGCATCTCGGCGATCTGCCCGAGGTGCAGCGCCGCGCCGCCCATGAGCTGGACGTCGAACGGGCGCTGGCCGAGGGTGCGCTTGGCTCCCTCGCGGACGACGGCGAACGCCTCCGGCAGCAGCTCGTCGAGGCTCTCCCCGTCGGCGCAGCGCTTGCGGAACTCCTCGGTCTTCGCCCGCAACTCCGCATCGGAGAGGTCGATGACGTCGTCTTCGAGGTTGTTGATGTGCGCTGCGATGTTGCGCAGGCGCTTGAGCATCTTGCCCTCGCCGGCGCGGAGCAGTCGGGACAGCACCATCTGGGTCGACCTCATTACCTCATCGCGACGCGCCCGGGGGACGGGCGCCTTCCACTGCCCCGTCACGGGCATGACGAGGCTTCACCACCCGCCATCGTAGGCAAGTCGTGAAGGTGTGTGCACAGACACAGGTAGGAAGGGGTGCGAAACGCCCTGTGACGGCCGACCGGAGGCACGTGGGAGATGCGCGGGAGACGCGCGGGGGGCGTGCGGCGGGGAACGCCCACCGGGCGGGCGAGCGGGCGGGGGAACGGGCGGGGTGTGCGCCGGTCGGAGCCCGATCGGCACCGGGGAGGAGGACGGGCGGGGAACGGGCGGGGTGCGAGAGGACGTCGGGGCGGTGGGTCGGCACCCGGTCCGCGAAAGCCGACAAGATCACGCAGAGCGACGAGGTGGGGCGAGGCGGCAGGCCCGGCCAGGCGGCGGTGCGGGGCCAGCGGCAGGCCCGGCCAGGCGGCGGTGCGGGGCCAGCGGCGGGGCGGAACCGGGTGGCGGGGCCAGGCCGGGCCGGGCCAGCGGCGGGGCGGAACCGGGTGGCGGGGCCAGGCCGGGCCGGGCCAGCGGGGGCGGGGGCGGTCAGGGGGCAACCCCCGGCGTGCAAGGGACGCCGGGGGCCGCGAGGTCGAGTGGCGGGGACTGTGGCAGGTGGCGCTCAGGCCAGCCTGATCACGCCGTAGTCGAACCCCTTCCGGCGGTAGACGACGCTGGGACGTCCGCAGTCCGCGTCGGAGAACAGGTAGAAGTCGTGGCCGACCAGTTCCATCTCGTAGAGGGCCTGGTCGACGGTCATCGGCTTGGCCGCGTGCTCCTTCTCGCGCACGACCCGGCCGGGCAGGTTGTCGTCGACGCCGTCTTCCCAGCGCTGGGCGGGCACTTCGGCCATGCCCTCGTACGCGGGTTCCGGTTCGGTGGTCTCCAGCACGGCGGTGCGGCCGAGCCACATGCCCTGTGCGTGACCGTCGTGGTCGGGGCGGCGGGGAAGGGAGTCCCCGAGACCGCTGGTCGCCTCGGCGACCGATGTCGGGCCACGTCGCCCGTGGTGCACGCGCCTGCGATCGTGCGAGCGGCGCAAACGGTTCTCGAGCTTGGCGACCGCGGCGTCCAGGGCGGCGTAGAAGTCACCGGCACACGCTTCGGAGCGGACCACCGGGCCACGTCCCTTGCCGGTGATCTCGACGCGCTGGCAGTTCTTGGACTGCCGGCGGTTGGGTTCGTGGAACAACTCCACGTCGAAGCGGATGACCTTGCGGTCGTAGCGCTCAAGGCGGGCCAGCTTTTCGGCGACGTGAACCCTGTAGTGATCGGGCACCTCGACGTTGCGGCCCTTCACGACGATGTCCATACACGACCTCCCTCGCTTAGGGGCGAGCTGTGGCTTGTGATCGTTTGGCACCGGTATTCGCGATCTACTTCGCGGACATGTTGCGGAGGGTTGCCCTCGGGCTTCCCACCGGCGCCGGGGTCATGGGCTGTTCGCCTCCTCCCCGCGTTCCGGGAACGCTGATAGCGGTGCACGTTAGCCCGGTATTCGCCGCTGCGACAGCCCCCGAGGCGGGGGATCTCGAAGATTTTCCGCTCGTGACTGAGAGCGACCGGAAACCGGTACCGGCTGTCGACCGCGCGGACGCGGTGGGACACCCCGAAGGCAGCCGCTCACCCGAACGGCCCAGCAGTGCGCGGTCATCCGTCAGCAGAGCGGTTACCTCCAACGGCCTCAGCGCGGGCGTCATATCCGGCCAACGGGCGAAGAGTCCGGGAGGTTCCCGGGCCGTTTCACCCGTGTGGGTGGGTTCGTCGGGCAGTAGTCAGTGCGAGAACGACGGATACCCGGAACCCACCCGTTTTCAACATCGAAATGCAGGCGGATGCCGTGGAACCGGTGGTGACCACGTCGTCCAGCAGGACAACCGCGCTCCCGGGCGGTGGGAGGCCCCCCGGAACGAGACGCAGGCGACCTGCGAGATTCGCGCGGCGGGCCGCCGGTGAGAGCCCCACTGAATCACGAACGCCTTTCGTGAATGCGAGTGCGGGGGCCACGGGAAAGCCGGACGCACGTGCCACTCCCACCACGTGGGAACCGCCTCGGGCGCGCGCCGCCGACCGCCGGGACGGGGCGGGCACGAGGCACGCGCCGGACCCCGCGCCGGGCAGCAGCGGCACGGCGGCGGCCACCAGGGAGCCGAACACGGCGGCCAGCTCGCGCCGGCCGCGCTCCTTGAACGCGAGCAGCGCCTCGCGCGCCGCGCCCGAGTAGTCGGCCAGCGCGTACACCGGCGGGCCGGCGCCGGGCACGGGGACGGGCCTGGGCGGCCCGAACGCGGCCAGGCAGGGCGGGCACAGCCGGGACCCCGGGCGGGAGCAGCCGGCGCAGCGGGACGGGAACAGCAGTTCGATCACCATGGGCACGACCCTGCCGGCCGGTGCCGGCGAAACCGCAGGTCGAGCCCGTCGGACACGAACGGGTGAAACTACGGAACCGCAGGTCAGCCGGGGTAGAAGGCCAGCGTCCCGGGTGCCACGGCGGTCGCCGACGCGTGCCACACGTCGCCGACGTCGCCCGCGCTCCACAGCCCGCTCTGGTCCACCGCCAGCACGTTGCGCCCCGGCGCGGCGGTCACCGACCTGACCGGCACGGTCAGGTTCGAGGTGTTGTACCGCTCGATCCGCATCCCGTCGATGTTGACCTTCGCGATCGGCCACGCGGCCAGCGACGTGCTGACGACCACCACGTCCTGCGCCAGCCAGTCCAGCGACAGCGCGGACGCGCCCAGCACGGACGGCTGGAGGTTGCGGGGCGCGCGCAGCGACACCGCCGAGTCCTGGCCCCGCACGACGGCCGCCACGATCAGCTTCCCGTCCACCACGGCCGCCACCCGCGTGCCGTCCCGGGACAGCCGCAGCTCGGTGATCTTGCCGATCAGCGACAGCTCCGAGGCGTTCACGGCGTTCGCCGTCCACCCGTTGTCGGTGCGGATCACGCGCACCACGTCGGTACCGTCGACGACCGTCCACACCTCGCTGCCCGGCTCGTCCTGCCGCCCGCCGAGCAGCCACGTCGGCCTGGTCAGGGTGCTCGCGGTCAGGTCGACCTGGGCCAGGTCCCCCTGGACGCCGCCGACCCTCAGCCGCGCGGAGGACCCGGCCCGGGTCACCACGGCGAGCTGGCTGCCGTCCACCGACTGGGCCCCGCTGAGCACCTCGTAGGCGCCCTCGCCGGCCGGGCCGGGCACCGGTTCGCCGCTGGCGCGCCTGATCCGCCCGTTCTCCACGAGCAGGCCGCCGAGCCCGGCGGCGGGGGTGGTCAGCGCCTCCCCGGTTTGCACGTCGGAGGTGCGCCACTCCTCCTGGTCGGGGGAGATCGGCTGGCCCTCCACGAGCACCCGCACGCGGCTGCTGGTCACGCCGGCGAGGGACTTCACCACCTGGGCCACGATCTGCTTGCCGACGGCGGCCGTGATGTCCCCGACCTTCGTCAGGTCCACCTCCAGCGCCCCGTTGTCGTTCTCGGCGGTGTTCTTGCGCTGCGCCGCGCCGTTCGGGACGGCCGTGGACAACGCGCCGCGCATCCCGACCGCGGGCCCCTTGAGCAGCAGGTTCACCACCCGGCTCGGGATCGACGTGGACGGCGCGACGACCACCCACCGGGGGTCCGGCACGAGCACCGCGAAGTCCTGGTCGTAGAAGAACAGCGTCACGCGCCGGTAGTTCTGCTGGAACCCGCTGAGCGGCACGAAGATGCCGTCCGGCGGGTCGGAGATGCGCCACTCGCCCTCGTCCCGGGTGATGCCGACGGGCGTCTCCAGGTTGCCGAGCTGCTGCACGAACGAGTTGTCCTCCAGCTGGAGGCGGCCGACGTTCTTGCCCTGGAGCAGCACGGTGCGCTGCTTGTCGTCGTCGGACAGGGCGGCCGTGGGCACGGTGTTGAACGTGGTCTCGATGATCGCGGGCGCGCCCTTGGTGTCCCAGGTCTTCTCGGCCTCGGAGGTCAGGTAGGCCCTGGCCGCGGCGTAGTCGTTCTCGGGGTTCGCGGCGGCGTTGACGAACTCGCGGACCAGGGTCAGCGGGTCGATGCCGGCGACGGGTTCGGGCGCGACGGCCACGGTGGCGTTGCCCGCGGACGGGTTGACCGGGATGGGCGAGGTCTGGGTGGGGATCGCGGCGCAGCCCGACAGCGCGAGCAGCGCGACCGGCAGCGCGAGCAGCGCCCTCGCGGACCGCCTCACCGGACCTCCTCGCGCTCGGCGGTGACCGGTTCGGCGGGCTGCCACGTGATCTCCTCCTCGGTCAGCTCGACCTCCTCGACCTGCTCCGGCTCGTCCGCGCCGGGTTCGACGACGACCGGCGGCAGGTCGGGCGGTTCCAGCGGCAGCGGGCTGGAGTGCACCTCGTGCCCGTGCCGGCAGGGCAGGGTCAGCCGGAACACCGCGCCGTGGCCGCGCTCGCCCCACGCCTGGAGCCAGCCGCCGTGCAGCCGGGCGTCCTCCAGGCTGATGGACAGGCCGAGGCCGGTGCCTCCGGTGCGCCGGTTGCGCGACGGGTCGGCCCGCCAGAACCGGTTGAACACCAGGTCGGCCTCGCCCGCGCGCAGGCCGACGCCGCGGTCCCGCACGGTCACCGCGACCGCCTCGCCGTCGCTGCGCAGGGTCAGCTCGACCGGCATGCCCTCGCCGTGGTCGATGGCGTTGGCCAGCAGGTTGCGCAGGATGCGCTCGACGCGCCGCGAGTCCAGCTCGGCGGTCACCTCGTGGTCGGGCAGGTCCATGACGATGGTGGTGCCGCTGCTGTTGGCGATGGCGCGCACCGCGTCGTGGGCGCGGCGGGCCAGCACGCGGATGTCGACCAGCTCGGCGGCCAGCTCCTCCACGCCCGCGTCGAGCCTGCTGATCTCCAGCAGGTCGCCCAGCAGCGACTCGAACCGGTCCAGCTCGTCGACCAGCAGCTCGGTGGAGCGCGACAGGCCGGGCGGGAACTGCTCGCGCGACGCGTGCAGCACGTCCGCCGCCATCCGCACGGTGGTCAGCGGGGTGCGCAGCTCGTGGGACACGTCGGAGGTGAAGCGGCGCTGGAGCTGGCCGAACTCCTCCAGCTGGTGGATCTGCCGCTGGATGCTGGCGGCCATCTCGTTGTACGACTCGGCCAGCCGCGCCACGTCGTCCTCGCCGACCACGGGCATCCGCTCGTCGAGGTCGCCGTCGGCGAAGCGCTCGGCGATCTCGGCGGCCTGCCGGACCGGGCGCACGACCTGCCGGGTGACGAGGTTGGCGATCACCGCGAGCAGCAGGAGCAGCACGACGCCGCCCACGACCAGGGTGTTCTGCACGACCTCGGCGGTGGCCTGCTCGCCGGTCAGCGGGAACAGCAGGTACAGGTGCATGGCGCGGGTCGAGGTGTTCACCGGCTTGCCCACGACCAGCAGGGTCGTCGGGCCGGTCTCCCGCTCCACGGTGGTGATCTGGTAGCCGGCGCTGCCCCGGTCGAGCATCCTGGTCAGGTCGACGGGCACGTCGCGCCAGCGGCCCACGGCGACGGGCTGGCCGTCGGAGCCGGTGCCGCCGACCGGGTCGTACAGGACGGGTTCGAAGGCGCCCGCGCCCAGGCTGGTGGGGTCGAGGTCCCCACCGGAGCTGTTGATCTTGTTCAACGCGGTGGTGAACCGCGTCTTCACGCTGTCCGGACCGGGGTTGAGGCCCGCGAGGTCCGGTTGGATGGCCGCCGCGCTCGCCTCGCCCTGGCGCAGCGCCGCCTCGATCTTGGTCTCCAGCAGCTGCCCGGTGATCTGCACCTGGAGCACCATGCCCAGCACGAACACCACGGCCGAGGACAGCGCGAGCGTGGACACCACGACCCGCAGCTGGAGCGAGCGGCGCCACAGCTCGCCGAACGCGGCCACCCGGCGTCGAGCGCGCTCGACCCCGCGGCGCGCTTCACGCACCACGGGGTCGAGGAGACGCGGGGTCATCGCCGGCGGGCTCCGATCACGGAGGGCCCGCCTTGTACCCGACGCCGCGCACGGTCAGCACCACCTCGGGGTGCTCCGGGTCGCGCTCGACCTTGGAGCGCAGCCGCTGCACGTGGACGTTGACCAGCCGGGTGTCCGCCGCGTGCCGGTAGCCCCACACCTGCTCCAGCAGCACCTCGCGGGTGAACACCTGGCGCGGCTTGCGGGCCAGCGCCACCAGCAGGTCGAACTCCAGCGGGGTGAGCTGGATCGGCTTGCCCTCGCGCAGCACCTCGTGACCGGGCACGTCGATGGTGAGGTCGCCGATCTGGAGCACCTCGGCGGGCTCCGCCTCGGTGCGCCGCAGGCGGGCGCGGATGCGCGCCACCAGCTCCTTCGGCTTGAACGGCTTGACCACGTAGTCGTCGGCGCCGGACTCCAGGCCCAGCACCACGTCCACGGTGTCGCTCTTGGCGGTGAGCATGACGATGGGGACGCCCGACTCGGACCGGATCGCCTTGCAGACGTCGATGCCGTTCATGCCGGGCAGCATGAGGTCGAGCAGGACCAGGTCCGGCTTGAGCTCGCGCAGCGCGGGCAGCGCGCGGGCGCCGTCGGCCACCACAGCGGTGTCGAAGCCCTCGCCGCGCAGCACGATGGTCAGCATCTCCGCCAGGGCGGGGTCGTCGTCCACGACGAGCACGCGTGCCTTCATGCCCCACATCGTCCCACTAGTGGCCTGCGGTCCACGCACCGACCGGCGGTCATCGCTGCTGGTCGCCGCCCGGGTCCGGTACGTGACCGATCTGTGTTGCCGTTCCACGGACCCCACCTCGCCTCGCCGCTCGGGATCGTTCAGCGACTCATCGGCCCGGTGGTGACGTTTCGTTACGGCGTCACACTAACGACTGAACCAGCGGGCGATCGCCTCGTCGGCCCGCAGGTCAGCGGTGCCGTCGAGCACCTCCCACGGCGCCAGCCAGCCGGCCGCCGCCAGCCCGTCGTACACCGCCGCGCACCGCGCCTGGAGGCCGCCGTCGGACTCGTAGACGTCCCGCTCCCGGGATTCCCGCCGCTCACGGCCCGCCGCGCGGTCCGCCGCGACGTCCGCGGGCACGCGCAGCAGCAGGTGCAGGTCCGGGATCGGCAAGCCGAAGCGATCGACCTCCAGCGCCCGCACCCACTCGACGAACTCCCCGTCCGCGCCCTGGTGCTGCCGGGCCGCGCCGTAGGCGGCGTTGGACGCGACGTACCGGTCGAGCAGCACGACGTCGCACCGCGCGAGGTCGGCGCGGATGCCCTCGGCCGCGTCCCGCCGGTCCAGCGCGTAGAGGACGGCCATGGCGTGCACCGAGTCCGTCACGCCGCCGAGCCTGCCGTGCAGGGCGTCGCGCACCAGGTCGGCGTGCACGTCCACGTCGTAGCGGGGGAACGCGCCGGTCGCGACCACGGCGCCGGCCCGCTGCCAGGCGTCGGTCAGCAGCCGGGCGAGGGTGCGCTTGCCCGCGCCGTCAAGGCCCTCGATCACGACGAGTTTTCCCACGGGAACACCCTAAGGGGCGCTGGTCGGTCACGTTCGGCGGCATCACATCGCCCAGTCGAGTGACAATAGATCCTTTCGGTCACCAGATTGAGTGACTACGGTGAAGCCCATTTCCGGTTGCGCGAAAGGGTGGTCCACAGGTGACCGCGGACTCGGGGCACGCCAGACCGGTGGACGACCCGGCGGGCCACCCGGTCGGGGGGCTCCCCGGGGCACTCGCCGAGACGCTGCGCTACGGGCCGTTCCACCGGGCGCTGCACGACGCCATCGCCCACCGCGGCCTGTCCCTGGCCAGGCTGCGCGCCCACCTCGGGCAGCACGGCGTGCAGGTGGGGCAGTCGACGCTCAGCTACTGGCAGCGCGGGCTGCGCCACCCCGAGGTGCCGCGCGCCATCGCCACCGTCCGGGCGCTGGAGACCGTGCTGCGGCTGCCGCCCGAGTCGCTGGTCGCGCTCGTCGGCACCCGGCCCCAGCCCCACCCGGCGCGGCCCGCCTGGGTGTCCACCGCGCCCCGGCACGACGGGTTCGACGGCGTCGGCGACCTGGGCGCGAACACCGACCTGGAGCTGCTGTCCGTGCACGACACCGTGCTCGTCGGGCCGGAGCGGGAGCAGCGGTCGATCAGCACGCGGCTCGTCGTGCGCGCGGGCCGGGCCGGGCCCGACCGGTTCCTCGGCGTGCACCAGGGCGACGAGGGGTCGCTGGTCGACAACGCCCTCGTGCGGCCCGGCGAGGGGTGCCGGCTCGGCCGGGTGCGCCGCCAGGTCGCCACCCGCGGGCTCGCCTTCGAGCTGCTGTTCGACCGCAGGCTCGCCGAGGGCGAGGAGCACGTGTTCAGCTTCACCGTGGTCGACGACACCGGCGGGCCGACCCCGGGCCACCGCCGCGCGTTCCGCGAGCCGTGCCGCGGCTACCTGGTGCAGGTGGCGTTCAACCGCCGCGCCCTGCCCGCCCGCTGCACCAAGCAGTTCCGGGCGGACGCCGACGCGGCGCCGGTGGACCTGGAGGAGCTGGTCTGCGGGCTCGGCGGGTTCGTCAGCGCCTACTACGAGGACGTCGGCCCCGGCGTGGCGGGCATCGGCGTCGAGTGGACGTGACGGGGCCGGGACCCCCGAGGAGGTCCCGGCCCCGGCGGGCACCGGTCAGTACCGGTAGTGCTCGGGCTTGTACGGGCCCTCGACGTCCACGTCGATGTACTCGGCCTGGTCCTTCGACAGCTTGGTGAGCTTGCCGCCCAGCGCCTCCAGGTGGATGCGCGCGACCTTCTCGTCCAGCTTCTTCGGCAGGCGGTACACCTCCTTGTCGTACTCCTCGTGCTTGGTGAACAGCTCGACCTGCGCGATCACCTGGTTGGAGAAGGAGTTCGACATCACGAACGACGGGTGGCCGGTGGCGTTGCCCAGGTTGAGCAGGCGGCCCTCCGACAGCACCAGGATCGAGTGGCCGTCGGGGAAGACCCACTCGTCGACCTGCGGCTTGATGTTGATCCGCCGCACGCCGGGGTAGCGCTGGAGACCGGCCATGTCGATCTCGTTGTCGAAGTGGCCGATGTTGCCCACGATCGCCTGGTGCTTCATCCGGGCCATGTGGTCGACGGTCACGACGTCCTTGTTGCCGGTCGTCGTGATGATGATGTCGGCCTTGTCGAGCACGTCCTCCAGGACCTGCACGTCGTAGCCGTCCATCGCCGCCTGGAGCGCGCAGATCGGGTCGATCTCGGTGACGATGATCCGGGCGCCCTGCCCGCGCAGCGACTCCGCCGCGCCCTTGCCCACGTCGCCGTAACCGCAGATCACGGCCACCTTGCCGCCGATCAGCACGTCGGTGCCGCGGGTGAGGCCGTCGATCAGCGAGTGGCGGATGCCGTAGCGGTTGTCGAACTTCGACTTGGTGACCGCGTCGTTGACGTTGATCGCCGGGAACAGCAGCTCACCCGCGGCGGCCAGCTGGTACAGGCGCATGACGCCGGTCGTGGTCTCCTCGGTGACGCCGCGCAGCCCCTCGGCGATCTTGGTCCACTTGCCGGTGTCGGCCGCCAGGGAGTCGCGCAGCCTCCCCAGGAAGATCTGCCACTCCTCGGAGTCGTTCGCGTCCGCCTGCGGGACGACGCCGGCCTTCTCGTACTGCACGCCCTTGTGGACCATCATCGTGGCGTCGCCGCCGTCGTCGAGGATCATGTTGGGGCCGCCGCCGTCGGGCCAGGTCAGCATGGCCTCGGCGGTCCACCAGTACTCCTCCAGCGTTTCACCCTTCCAGGCGAACACCGGGACGCCCTTGGGCTCCTCGGCGGTGCCGTGCGGGCCCACGACGACCGCGGCGGCGGCGTGGTCCTGGGTGGAGAAGATGTTGCACGACGCCCAGCGGACCTCGGCGCCCAGCGAGACCAGGGTCTCGATGAGCACCGCCGTCTGCACCGTCATGTGCAGCGAACCGGAGATCCGCGCACCCTTGAGCGGGTAGACCTCCGAGTACTCGCGGCGCAACGCCATCAGGCCGGGCATCTCGTGCTCGGCCAACCGGATCTCCTTGCGGCCGAACTCGGCCAGGGAGAGGTCCGCCACGGCGAAGTCGATGCCGTTGCGGGTCTGGAGCCTCTCGGCGGTCATCGCGGGTTCCTCCATCTCGGGTTGACCCGACCCTACCGCCCGCCACGCCGGGCCACGGCGGTCGCGGTGAACTGCGCGCGGATGGACCACCATGGCACTGCTGACGTGAGGTTTCGCGGGGAGGACCTGTGCTGATACCCGGCCCCGACACGCGGGTGGTCGAGCTGCGGGTGCACGGCGTGCAGGGCACGACGCCGCACTCGCTGGTGGACGCCGTGGCGGCGGTGGACGTGGCCGGCGACGGCCTGGGCCGCCTCGTGCGCCCGGCCGACCGGCTGCGCAGACCCGCGCCCGGACCCGTGCTCCAGGCCGGGGGGCGGCCCGTGTCGCGCGTGGTCGAGGGGTACGTGTGGGGCGGCATGACCTCCGGCGGGTGGGCCAAGGCGACGTGGGCGCTGCTGTTCCCGTTCTCGCTGGCCAACGTGGCGCACTGGATGCTGCCGCCGGTGCCCGCCGGGAACCTGCCCGCGCACCTGCTGGGCATCGGGCTGCGGGCGCTGCTGCGGCTCGCGGCGCTGCTGCTGACCGTGCTGCTGATCGCCCAGGTGACCGTGATCAGCCTCGACCTGGTGGCCGCGCAGTGCCTGGCGGCGGGCTCGCCGTGCCTGTGGGGGCAGTCCTGGCCGGCCGCGACGCCGTGGGTGCGGGCGGTGGTGGGCACCGCGCCGGTCGCGCTGGTCGTGCTCGTCCTGCACCGGGTGTCCAGCGTGGACTGGCGCATCGAGCGGCGGGACGTGCCCGCGTCCTCCGCGCCCGGCTCGGGGCTGCCCGGGGCGCACGTCGCCACCGACCCCGACACGCCGTCGCTGCGGGTCCTGCACCTGGTGGCGGGCCTGGGCACGGGGGTGGCGATCGCGTTGGGCGGCCCGCTCGGCCCGCTGGTCGCGCCCGGCTGGCACGGTGCCGCGATCGCCGCGTGCCGGTGGGTGGGCGTCGGGCTGGTCGCGGTGGCGGCGCTGGGCGCGATGCTGCTCGACGACCCGACGGGCGGTTCGCCGCACCGGGGCGGCCGGTGGCTGCGCGCCGCCCTCGGCCGCGGCCCGCGCCGCGTGCTGCACGTCACGGCGTGGCTGGCGCTGCTCGCGGCCACCGCGCTGCTGGTCCGGCTGCCCCGGGAGCTGCCCGGCGCGGACCTGGGCGTGCAGGTCGTGGCGGCCCTCGTGGCGCTGGTGTGCGCGCTGATCGGGCTGCTGCTGGTGCCCGCGGCGCTGCTGGCCCGGCGCACGTGGCGTGCGCAGCCGCGCGAGCTGCGGCCGTGGGCGGGCGGCTGGATGGCGGCGCCGGTGGTGGCGGTGTCCGCGCTGCTGGGCGGCGGGTTCGGCGCGGGTGTGGCGCTGACCCTGCGAGGGCTGCTCGGGCACGGCGAACTGCCGCGCGGGTACGACTACATCGCGCTGCTGTGGGGCGTCGCCGGCGTGCTGGCCCTGCTCGCCGGGGTGGCGGTCGCCGCGTACACCGGGATGGTGCGGTGGAGCTCCCTGCGGCGGGACAAGGAGTGGGCGCGCGAGGCGTCCCTGCTGCACGCCGGGCGCGCCCGCGACCTCAAGCGCGCCGCGCGGGCCTGGTGGTGGGCCGAGTGGCAGCGCGGGCACAGCCACCACGTGGTGCTGATCGTGGCCGCCGTGCTGGCCGTCGGCGCGGTGCCGGCGGCGTTCCTGCGGCTCCGGGAGGTCGTCCTGCCCGAGTGGGCGTGGCCGTTCTCCGGGCTGGGCGTCGTCGTGCTGGCCCTGCTGGCGCTGGCGCTGCTGCGGGCCGTGTGGCTCGCCGCGCGGCGGCCGGACACCGCCCGCCAGGTCGGGGTGCTGGCCGACCTGGCCGCGTTCTGGCCGCGCGAGGCGCACCCCGTCGTGCCGCCGTGCTACGCGCTGAAGGTCGTGCCGGAGCTGGTGTCGCGGGTGCGGGAGCACCTGGACGACCCCGGCACGCGGGTCGTGCTCGCCGGGCACAGCCAGGGCAGCCTGCTCGCCGCGGTCGCCGCCGCCCGGCTGCTGGAGGAGCTGCCGCCGCACCAGGCCGAGCGGTTGGGCCTGGTCACGGCCGGGTCGCAGCTCCAGTGGGCGTACTCGCGGGCGTTCCCGGCGGTCGTGCCGCACAGCTCGCTGGCGTCCCTGTCCGGCGGCCTGGCCGGCCGGTGGCGGGCGCTGTGCCGGGGCACCGACCCGCTGGGCGGCGCGGTCACGACGTGGGACCGGCAGGTGTACGACGGGATGCTGCTCGGCACCGGCTTCCGCCCGGACGGCACGTCGGGCGCCCTGCCGCCGGCCGAGCGCGGCCCGACCGGCGCGCTGGTGCTGGGCGGCGACCACTGGCTGCCCGACCCGCAGCGCGGCCCGTTCCCCGGCCGGCGGTGGGCGCCGGGCGTGAACCGGCACGCCGACTACACCTCGGACCCGGAGTGGGACCGCGCCGTGGCGCTGGCGGCGGGCCTGGAGGTGGGCGAGCGGCCCGTGCCGGTGCTGCCTACCGCGCGGCCGGGGTCGCCGTCGTTCCGGTTCCCGTCGCCGGAGCAGCGGTGAGCCGGTCGAGCAGGCGGTCCGCGGCGCGTTCCCGGCCGGCGGCGGCGAGCAGGCCCGCGGGGGCCAGCACGTAGTCCCGGTCGACCAGCACCGCGGCGTCGCGCAGCACGGGCCGCAGCACGGGGTCGGCGCGCAGGGTCCCCTCGATCCCGTCGAGCGACGCCGCGTGCCGGAACACGCCGCCGGACAGCACGAGCAGGCCCGCGCCGCGCGGTCCCAGCCGCCCGTCCACCAGGCGCAGGTGCCGGCGCACGGCCAGGACGGCGGCCAGCGCGGCCAGCCGGTGGTCCACGGCCGGGTCCTCGGGCAGCCAGTCGACCCGCGCCGCCCGGACCCCCGCCTCCGCGCGCAGGGCGGTCGCCTCGGCGTCGGTGACCAGCCGCTCGGCGAGGGCCTCGGCGACCAGCGTGCCCGCCGACCACCGCATCCCCAGGTCGCCCTCGACGGTGCGGCGGTCCGGCGGCAGCGCGACCGTCCTCTCCGGACCTTCCACAGTGGACACGGCGGAGTACACGTCGGTGGTGGCGCCGCCCACGTCCACGACGAGCACGGCGCCCTCGTGGTCCCGCGCGGCCAGCCGGGACACCCCGCCCAGCACCGCGTCCGGCGTCACGGCCCGCACCAGCCGGCGGAACCGCGGCCCGCGCGACAACCCCTTGCCGCCGATCACGTGCGACAGGAACACGTCGCGGATCGCCCGCCGCGCCGGACCGGGGTTCAGCTCCCCCACGTCCGGCAGCACGTTCTCCGCGCGCACCACCGTGCGGCCCGCCAGCAGCTCCAGCGCCCCCGGCTGCGCCTCGGCGTTGCCCGCCAGCACGACCGGGCACGCGACGCGGTTCGCGCCGAGCCGGCGCGCGTTGTGCAGCAGCACGCGGTCGTCGCCGCCGTCCGTGCCGCCGACCAGCAGCACCACGTCCGGGCGGGCCGCGCGCAGCGCCCGCACGCCCGCGCCGTCCAGCGGACCGGCCGACACGTGCACCACCCGCGCGCCCGCCGACAGCGCCACCCGGTACCCGGCCTCGGCGCTGACCAGGCGTTCCTGCCCGACGACCGCCAACCGCAGGCCGCCGCCCGCCGACGAGCAGGCCAGCACCTCGTCCACCGGGCCCAGCGCGCCGGCCACCGCGTCGATCCCCCGGAGCACCTCCGGCGGGGTGGTGGCGTGCTGCGCGGTGCCGAGCAGCTCACCGCCCCCCGACACCGCGGCCGCTTTCGTCCACGTCGAGCCGATGTCCAGACACAGCACGGTCATGCGGCGCAAACTACCGGTGGCCTCGCGGGCCCCCGGTCACCTCTAGGCTGATCGGACCAACGCACCGAGGAGGGGAACGCCGTGCCGGGGAACGGGCTGTGGCGCACCAAGTCGATCGAGCAGTCGATCGCGGACACCGACGAGCCGGACACCAAGCTCCGCAAGGAACTCACCGCCTGGGACCTGACCGTGTTCGGCGTCGCGGTGGTGATCGGGGCGGGCATCTTCACGCTCACCGCCTCCACCGCGGGCAACCTCGCCGGGCCGTCCGTGTCCCTGGCGTTCGTGCTGGCCGCCGTGGCGTGCGCGCTGGCCGCGCTCTGCTACGCCGAGTTCGCGTC
Organism: Saccharothrix sp. DSM 118769; assembly: GCF_052936295.1. Taxonomy (NCBI): domain Bacteria; kingdom Bacillati; phylum Actinomycetota; class Actinomycetes; order Pseudonocardiales; family Pseudonocardiaceae; genus Saccharothrix; species Saccharothrix sp. DSM 118769. The sequence continues at coordinate 8,866,654 of NZ_CP193627.1, forward strand.
CACCGTGCCGGTCGCGGGCAGCGCGTACACGTTCTCCTACGCCACGTTCGGCGAGTTCGCGGCGTGGATCATCGGCTGGGACCTGGTGCTGGAGTTCGCGGTCGGCTCCGCGGCCGTCGCCAAGGGCTGGTCGGTGTACCTGGAGACCGTGCTGGGCCACGCCGGCCTGGACGTGAAGACGACCGCGACCATCGGGGGCGTGGACGTCGACTGGGGCTCGCTGCTGCTGGTGGCGGTGCTGACCGTGCTGCTGGCGGTGGGCACGAAGCTGTCGTCGCGGGTGTCCGCGGTGATCACCGCGGTCAAGGTGGCCGTGGTGCTGCTGGTGATCGTGCTCGGCATCGGCTACATCAAGATGGCGAACTACAGCCCGTACGTCCCGCCCGCGCAGACCGGTCCGGCGACCGCGCACGGGCTGGAGCAGTCGCTGTTCTCGCTGCTCACCGGGTTCGAGGGCTCCACCTACGGCGTGCTGGGCCTGCTGGCCGCCGCGTCGCTGGTGTTCTTCGCGTTCATCGGCTTCGACGTCGTCGCCACCACCGCCGAGGAGACGAAGGACCCGCAGCGCGCCGTGCCGCGCGGCATCCTCGGCTCGCTGGCCATCGTGACCGTGCTGTACGTCGCGGTGTCGCTGGTGATCACCGGCATGGTGCCCTACACCGAGCTGGCCACCCAGCCGGACGGCAGCCGCGCCACGCTCGCCACCGCGTTCTCGGCGAACGGCGTGGACTGGGCGGCCACCGTGATCTCGGTCGGCGCCCTGGCGGGCCTCACCACGGTCGTCATGGTGCTGATGCTCGGCCAGACGCGCGTGCTGTTCGCGATGTCCCGCGACGGCCTGGTGCCGCGCGGCCTGGCCCGCACCGGCAAGCACGGCACGCCGTTCCGCATCACGCTGGTCGTCGGCGTCCTGGTCGCGATCGCGGCCGGCTTCTTCCCGGCGGGCAAGCTGGAGGAGATGGTGAACGTGGGCACGCTGTTCGCGTTCATCCTGGTGTCGGCGGGCGTGCTGGTGCTCCGCAAGACCCGCCCCGACCTGCCGCGCGGCTTCCGCGTGCCGCTCGTCCCGGTGGTGCCGGTCCTCGCGATCCTCGCCTGCCTGTGGCTGATGCTGAACCTGACCGCCCTCACCTGGGTCCGCTTCCTGGTGTGGATGGCCCTGGGCGTGGTCGTCTACTTCGCCTACGGCCGCCGCCACTCGCTGCTGGGCAGGCGCGGGACGACCGCCGTGCCCGTGGTGAAGGAGGACGAGGTCCCGTAGCGGCGCGGTGGTCCCGCACCGGCGGGCCACCCGACCGAACGGAGGAGGGGCGGCGAGCACACCGGCTCGCCGCCCCTCCTCGGTTCCGCGGCCCTACGACTTCTGGGCCGGCGACCGGTCCAGGTCGGGCTCCAGGTAGATCAGGCGCGCGGCCGGGACCTTGGTCCTCACGCGCTGCTCCGCGTCGTCGATGGCCTGCGCCACCTCGGAGACCTCCAGGCCCGGGTTCAGGGCGATCTTGGCGGCCACCAGCAGCTCGTCCGGGCCGATGTACTGGGTCCGGATGTGGATGACGCGCTGGACCTTGCCCGCCGCCAGCTCGTCGACGATGACGTCCAGCTCCGCCGGGGCCGCGCCCTCGCCGATGAGCAGCGACTTCATCTCGATGATCAGGATGATCGCGATGACGCCCAGCAGCACGCCGATGCAGATGGTGCCGATGGCGTCCCACACCGGGTCACCGGTGAGCGTGGACAGGCCGACGCCCATCAGGGCCAGCACGAGGCCGAACAGCGCACCCGCGTCCTCCAGCAGCACGACCGGCAGCTCGGGCACCTTCGACTGGCGGATGAACTGCCACCACGTGGCGTTGCCCTTGATCGCCTTCGACTCGACGATGGCGGTGCGGAAGCTGTAGGTCTCCAGGCCGATGGCGACGACCAGGATGACCACCGCGACCAGCGGGCTGCTCAGCTCCTCGTGCGACTCCAGCTTGTGGATGCCCTCGTAGAGGGCGAACACCGAGCCGAGGCTGAACAGCATCAGGGCCACGACGAACGAGTAGAAGTACCGGTCCCGGCCGAAGCCGAACGGGTGGTTCAGCGTCGCCCTGCGCCGGGACGTCTTCTGCCCGAGCAGCAACAGGCCCTGGTTGGACGTGTCGGCCACGGAGTGCACCGATTCGGCCAGCATCGACGACGAGCCGGTGATCAAGAAGCCGACGAACTTGGCGATCGCGATGCCCGCGTTCGCCACCAGTGCGGCGATGATCGCCTTGGTACCGCCCCCTGCTGACACGGTTGCTCCCTACACGCCCTGGTCCGATTTGTCGTGGTGACCCTACTCAACGCCGGGGGTTGCCCGGAAAAGCCGGGTGGGAACCTCGGCGGTCACCACGACGGACGGATCGGCGGCCGGCAGCCACACGGACTGGCCCCGCCGCAGCTCCAGCACCGTCGAGCCGGACGTGAGCCTCGCCACACCGCGCGCGCAGAAGAGGATCTGCGGTCCGCTGTGGTCGATCCGGACCTCGTCGCCGTCGTCCACCTCGACGCGGGACAGCTCGAACTCGGGGCACGCCGTCCGGTACGTCCACAGGCCGGGCGCGGTCGGCGAACCGGTCTGCACCGGCATGTCGCCGCACGTGAAGTCGAGCACCCGCATCAGCTCGGGCACGTCGACGTGCTTGGGCGTCAGGCCGCAGCGCAGCACGTTGTCGGAGTTCGCGAGGATCTCCACGCCGGTGCCGTGCAGGTAGGCGTGCAGGTTGCCGGCGGGCAGGTAGATGGCCTCGCCGGGCTGGAGCACGATCCGGTTGAGCAGCAGCGCGGCCAGCACGCCCGCGTCACCGGGGTACGCCTCCCCCAGCTCCAGGACCGTACGGCACTCCAGGTCGAACTCGCCGTGCTCCTTCACGTGCGCCACGCACGCGTCGAGCACCTGCGGCAGCAGCACGTCCAGCGCGTTCTGCGGCAGCGTGATCACCGTGGTGAACAGGGCGCGCAGGCCCTCGGCGTCGGGCTGGGCGGCCAGCAGCTCGGTGTAGGGCGCGAAGTCGGGCGCGTCGAGCGAGCGCAGCAGCTTCACCGTCCGCGCCGGCTCCCGGAACCCGGCCAGCGCGTGGAACTCGGTCAGCGCGCAGACCAGCTCGGGCTTCGCCGACGGGTCCTTGTAGTTGCGGACCGGCGAGTCCAGCGGCACGCCCGCCGCGTCCTCGGCGGCGAACCCCTGCGCCGCCTGCTCCGCCGACGGGTGCGCCTGGAGGCTCAGCGCCTCGTCGGCGGCCAGCACCTTGAGCAGGAACGGCAGCCTGCTGCCCCACCGGTCGGCGCAGCGCGCGCCGAGCTGGCCGTCCGGGTCGTCCGCGAGCAGGTCCAGCAGGGACCGCTGCACGCCGTCCGCGCCGACCACGTGCGACGGGTCGCCCGGGTGGGCGCCCATCCACAGCTCGGCCTCGGGGTGCGGCGCCGGCACCTCGCGCCCGAGCATCTCGGCGATCGCGGTGCGCGAACCCCACGCGTACGCGCGCACGGCGTTGTGCAGCAGTTCCACAGTCAATCCCCTCACACGGCCGGCGCGTACAGCCCCGGGCCACCCAGCGTCCCCGCCGCCAGGCCCAGGTACAGCGCGGCCAGCTCGAACCGCAGCGCGAGCAGCGCGGCGCACACGGCCTCGCCGCCGCCGACCTCCTCGGCCGGCTCCAGCACGTCGGCTCCCGACAGGGTCTCCATCGCGACCCGGCGGGTGAACTCGGCCTGCGGGCCGCGGCGCACGGCCAGCAGCATCACCCGGACCAGGCCGTCCTGCTCGTCGTCCGGGTCGGCGAAGATGTCCGCGCCGGACGTGCCCCGCACCGCCCTCCGGTGCAGCGCCGACCGGGTCGACGCCTGAGGATAGCCGGCCACGTCGCTGACCACGCCCGCGTGCGCGGCGAGCATGCCCGCGCCGTGCACGGCGACGGCCGTGGCCAGGTCGTCCAGGCCCCACAGCAGCGGGGTGCGGTCGGCCACGCGCAGCGCCAGCGTCTTCGCCGGGTTCACGAACGACTCGTGCTGCGGGTGGCAGCGCTCGGCCTCGCGGTCCAGCTCGTCGGCGATGGCGTGCACGTCCGCTTCGAGCAGCCCCAGCGCCTCCAGCGCCACCAGCCACGCGGCGAACGCGCGGGCGAAGCCGAGGCCCCGCGGCACGGGCACGCGCGGCGGGACGAGCACGGCGTGCCGGGCCGCGGCGGCGGCCACCGGGCCGTCGGGCTCGGCGGTCAGCAGCACGCGCGCGCCGCGCCGGGCCACCCGGTCCACCGACTCGGCCAGCTGCACGTCACCGGGGTCCTCGGTGTGCGCGAGGACCACGTCGAGCGCGCCCACCCACGTCGGCACGTCGTCGGACACGACGACCGGCACCGGGCAGCGCGGCCCGAGCAGGGCCGTCACCAGCCCGGCGACGGCCGGCCCGACCCCGGGCCTGGCGACCAGCACCAGCGCCCGCGGCCGTTCGGTGAAGATGCGCCGGACCCCTAGCTCGTCCGCCACCTCGGCGGCGGCCCTGACCTGCGCGCCCGCGCGCGCGGCGGCGCGCAGCAGGCCGCCCGTGTCGGCGTCGGCGAGGCGGGACTGGTCGTCGAGGAGACTGTCGTCGAGCACGTGCTCACCCGGCCGTCGGCTCGACAGCCTCGTCGAGCAGCAGCACCGGGATGCCGTCCCGGACCGGGAACGACCGGCCGCACGACGTGCACGTCAGGTAGTCCGCCCGCGGGTCGGACGCGGTGCCGATTTCGAGCGGCGCGTGCTCCGGGCACGGGCAGGCCAGGATCTCCAGCAGCTGCGGGTCGAGTTGCACTGCCACGGCGCTCATCCCCTCACGATCGCCAGGACCTCGTCGCGCAGGGCGGCGACGGAGGCCGCGTCGGCGGCTTCGACGTTGAGCCGCAGCAGCGGCTCGGTGTTGGAGGCGCGCAGGTTGAACCACGAGCCGTCGGGCAGGCTCACCGTGAGGCCGTCGAGCTCGTCGAGCTCCACGCCCTCCCGGCCGCCGAACTCGGCCTTGATGGCGGCCAGGCGGCCGGCCTGGTCGTCGACCGTCGAGTTGACCTCGCCGGACGCGGCGTAGCGCGAGTAGGCGCTGGTCAGGTCGGACAGCGTACCGGCCTGCTCGCCGAGCGCGGCCAGCACGTGCAGCGCGGCCAGCATGCCGGTGTCGGCGCGCCAGAAGTCGCGGAAGTAGTAGTGGGCGGAGTGCTCGCCGCCGAAGATCGCCCCGGTCCGGGCCATCTCCTCCTTGATGAAGGAGTGGCCGACGCGGGTGCGCACCGGCGTGCCGCCGTGCTCGCGCACGATCTCCGGCACCGCGTGCGAGGTGATCAGGTTGTGGATGACCGTGCCGCCCGGGGCCTTGGCCAGCTCGCGCACCGCGACCAGCGCGGTGATCGCGGACGGGGACACCGGCTCGCCGCGCTCGTCGACCACGAAGCAGCGGTCGGCGTCGCCGTCGAACGCCACGCCCGCGTCGGCCCCGACCTCGCGGACCTTGGCCTGGAGGTCGACGATGTTCTTCGGGTCGAGCGGGTTGGCCTCGTGGTTGGGGAAGCTGCCGTCCAGCTCGAAGTACATCGGGACGACGTCGAACGGCAGGCCCTCGAACACCTTCGGCACGGTGTAGCCGCCCATGCCGTTGCCCGCGTCCACGACGACCTTCAGCCGCCGGTTGGCGCTCAGGTCGACCAGCTGGTGCAGGTAGGCGGCGTACTCGACGAGCATGTCGCGCTGCGTGACGGCGCCCTTGGCGACGCCCTCGGCGTCCGGCACGCCCTGCTCGGCGTCCTGGCGGACCTGCGCCAGGCCGCTGTCCTGGCCGACCGGCGCGGCGCCCGCGCGGCACAGCTTGATGCCGTTGTACTTGGCCGGGTTGTGCGACGCGGTGAACATCGCGCCGGGCAGGTCGAGCTTGCCGGAGGCGAAGTACAGCATGTCGGTGCTGGCCAGGCCGATGCTGACCACGTCGACGCCCTGGGCCGTGACGCCCTCGGCGAACGCGGCGGCCAGCCCCGGGGACGAGTCGCGCATGTCGTGGCCGATCACCACGGCGGGACCGCCGACCAGGCGCGCGAAGGCCGCGCCGAAGTCGCGCACGACACCCTCGTCGAGCTGTTCCCCGACGACACCGCGGATGTCGTAAGCCTTGACGATGCCGGACAGATCGCGCACGGCCACACTCCCGATATTCGGCTCTTGACACTGCCCTCAGGAGCCTACCGGCGCACGGGCGCGCGCCGCGTCCGGTCATCCGGTCGTTCGGACTTCGTGACGGGCCCGGCCGCTCTCCGCGCGGTCTCCGTGCGGTCGGCGAGGGGCCGTTCAGACCTCGCGAGGGGCCGTTCGGTCCGCGCGGGCCGTTCAGTCCTCGGGCGGGCCGTTCAGTCCTCGGGCGGGCCGTTCAGTCCTCGCGCGGGTCGGGCAGGACGCGGAGGTGGCCGCGCCTGATCGTGCCCGCGGGCACCTCGGGGACCTCGACCGCGGGGGTGCGCCCCGCCTCGCGCACGGCCTCCGCCAGCGCGGTCAGGTCGTCGACGGTCGGCTCCGGCGCCCGGAACTCGCCCTGGTGCCGCACGACCTCCCAGCCGCGGGGCGCGGTGAGGCGCAGCGCGTGCTCCTCGCAGAGGTCGTACGAGTGCGGTTCCGAGTAGGTCGCGAGGGGTCCGACGACCGCCGTGGAGTCCGCATAGGCGTACGTGAGCGTGGCGACTGCCGGGTTAGCGCACCCGGTTCGCGAGCACCGTCTCACGCTCCGCACGGCGGGGACGATATCGCGTCCCGCGCGAGGTGTGTTGGATTACCTCCGGCGCGGCGCTCGGGAGGGGTCCGGACTTCGGCAAGTTGCCTGGTCGCGGAGGCACCCGCACGGGGCCGAGCGGCCGACAACTACCCTTGTCCCGTGGTGATGGCTCGGGGTTCACGGCGGCAGGGCGCTCCGCGGCGGCGCAACCGCGACCGGCACGGCCGGGGGTTGCGCGGTCCGCTGTACCCGGCCACGCTGCCGGCGGCGCGCAGCCGTGCCGAGCGGTTCGACGCGCTGGTGCTGGAGGCGCTGGAACCGATCGAGGCGCGGTGGCGCACCGAGCTGACCCAGTTGGACGTGGCGGTCGACGACGTGCCCGACGTGGCGCCCAACGGCGACGACGGCGACGTGGTCGAGGACGGCAACGTCCCGCTGGCCCGGCTGATCCCGGCCGGCGCCGACCGCCGTGCCCGCATCGTGCTGTACCGGCGACCGCTGGAGGCGCGCGCGAAGGACGGCGCGGACCTGTCCGACCTGGTGCACGACGTCCTCGTGGAGCAGGTCGCGAACTACCTGGGCCTGGACCCCGACGTGATCGACGGCGAATAACCCAAAGCCCACCCGCGAGAGTCCAACGCTCAGGCCCCGAGAGTCCAACGCCCAGGCCTCGAGAGTCCAACGCTCGGACCCGGTGAGTTCTTCATCCACGCCTAACGGTGTGAGTCCCGAACGCAGAACTCAGGGGTCCTGGGCGTTGGACTCTCGGGGCCCGGAGGTTGGACTCTCGCGGTCAGGGGCGGCGGCGGGACGGGGGGATGGCGGTCAGGAGGGTGAAGAGGGCCGCGGCGGCCTGGAGGACCAGGAGGAACTCGCGCAGGGTCGTCGAGACCTCCACGCGCACCTCGGACGCCGTCGTCGGCAGGGTCACGCCCACCAGGTGCCCCCACGCCCGCACGGTCGCCACCTCGCGACCGTCCACGGTGGCCCGCCAGCCCGGTTCCTCCTCGGCCGCCAGCACCAGGAGCCTGCCCTCGGGCCCCTCGGACACCCGCACGCCCACCTCGGGCGGCCCGGCCTCGACGGGCGCGAGGCCGGGCGCGCCCAGCTCCACGGGCGGGTCGCCGCCGGTGCGGGCGCGCCGGGCCAGCTCCGGGGACAGCAGCACGGCGTTGCCCGCCGCCGGCTGCACGCGCAGCACGGGCCGCCCGTCGGTCATCGCGGGCGTGACGGCCACCAGGTCGCCCGCGGCGTCGCGCAGCCGCCGTGCCGCGGCCGGGTCGGGCAGGACGACGAACGCCACCCCGGACGCCGCGGCCTGGGCGAGGGCGGTCCGGGCGGTGGCGGCGTCACCGCCGGTCAGGTCGCGCGACCACCGCGCCAGCCGGGCCGGGGCGGCGGCCACGGGCACGAGGTCGTCGTCCCCGAACGCGGGCAGCCGGCCCGCCACGAGCCGCGTCGGCGTGCCGAGGACCAGCACGGACCGGCCGGTGCGCGGCAGCTCCCGCTCCACCGTCGACGGCAGCCGGGCCGCGTCGTCGGTCAGCGCGCCGGTGCGCAGGCCGGCGAACCCGGACACCGCCAGGCCGACGACCGCCACCACGCCCACCGCGGACACGACCCGCGCGAACGGCACGGCCGCCGCGTCCCGCCGGAACGCCGACAGCACGACGTGCAGCAGCCCCCACCCGACGACCACGAGCGCGGCGCCGGTCCAGCCGGGCTGGGCGGGCCCGCCGGGCAGCGGCGTGATCGGCACCGTCCGCAGCACGATCACCGCGAACCCGCCGAGCACGACGACCGCGAGCCCGGCGAGCATCGACCGGTTCGGCCGCGCGGCGAGCGCGAACAGGGCGAACGCGACCACCGCGAACCCGGCGAACGGCAGCGCGCCCGTCCCGCCCGGCCGCAGCGCCACCAGGTCGAGCAGCCCGGACACCGGGGTCTCCGCGAACGCGCCCACGCCGTGCAGCACGACCGACGGGTTCTGGAGCACCACGGCGGGCCACGGCAGCAGCAGCGCCATCGGCAGCAGCACGACCACGAACAGCGAGGCCACCCGCCGCCGGCCGTCGCCCGCCCGGCCGGGCACCACGACGAACCCGACCAGCGCGCCCAGCGCCACCAGGCCGTGCACGAGCGGCGAGAACGCGCCCAGCGCGGCGACCGCGAGCGCCGTCCCGGAGGCCACCGGCAGCCAGGCCGCGCCGGCGCCGCCGCGCAGCACCGACACCACCCCGGCGAACACCACCGGCACCAGCAGGTGCACCACGACCACGTCGAGCCGGCCCTGGCTGACCGCGGACGTGGCGGCCGGCAGCAGGGCGTACCCGGCGGCCACGAGGGCGCGCACGGGCCGCCGCGCGGGCACCCGCCGGGTCGCGGCGTAGGCGGCCAGGCCGGCCAGCGGGGCGTCCGCGACGAACAGCACGGCGACCAGCCCGGCCGGTGAGCCGACGAACACCCCCAGCACGCCGAGGACGGCGAGCGCCGCGGGCGCGGGCGCGGTCGTGCCGCCCGCCACCGGGTGCCAGGCGGCCAGGTAGGTCGACCACGTCGCGGCCAGGTCGCCGACCGGCAGCAGCCGCCCGCCCGAGAGGTCGAGGCCGAGGCGGGACGCGTTGGCCAGCAGGCCGAAGAGGGTGAGGCCGAGCACCAGCAGCAGCGGCGGGCCGAGGACGACGGACCGCAGCACGCGCGCCCGGTCGACCTCGACGAACACGATCCCGGGCACGGGGGCGGTGGTCCCGCGCGGCACCGGCGAGGGGCGCGGGCGCGGTGAGGGGCGCAACGCCCCGGGGGCCGTCCGCTCGGCCACCGGCACCACCACCGCCGGCCGCCGCAGGCCGCCCGTGGCGCGCACCGGCCGCCGCCGCGACAGCACGCCCGCGGGCAGCGCCGCCGGTCCGACCGCCGGGCGCTGCGCGGCGGACGGCGGCGACCACGCGGGCGACCGGCCGTCGTCGGGCAGCCTGCCGAGCGCCAGGTCGGCCTCGACGCGTCGCCTGATCAGGTGAGCCGACGCGGTGCGGGCGGCGTTGCGCAACCGCGTCACCCGGCTGGTGAACAGCCCGCGCACCACGCCGCGCACCGGCCGCGCGCGCCGGCCCGCGAGCAGCCGGGCGCGCCCGCTCAGCAGGTAGCGCAGCGCGCCGACCTCGGCGTGCGCGTCGGCGAACCGCCGCAGCAGGACGAACCCGAGGGCGCGCAGGACCGCGAGCACGGCGAGGCGGGGCAGGCCGAGCCAGAACGACGCCGCGCCGCAGTTGACCAGGAACGCGCGCAGGCCGTGCGCCCGGTCGACGCCCCGGTAGGCGGGTCCCGGGCGGGCCGCCGCCGCGTCCAGCCGCCGTTCGCCGCGGCCGAGGGCGCGCGCGTGCCGCACCCGCGCCACCGGGACGGACAGCACCAGGTGGCCGGCGAGGTTGACGCGCCACCCGAAGTCGACGTCGTCGCCCAGCAGGGGCAGCGCCCGGTCGTAGCCGCCGAGCGACTCCCACACCGAGCGGCGGACCAGCGACCCGGCGGAGGGCACGGCCAGCGCCTCGGTGCTCTGCTCGAAGAACGCGGTCTCGAAGGTCCCGACCGGTTCCGCGCCGCCGATGCCGGTCTGCCGGTGCCCGGAGGAGTCCGCGGACACGCCCGCCTCCACGACCAGGCGCGGGTCGGCCCAGTCCAGGGCCAGCGGGCCGAGCAGGGCGGCCGACGGCGACACCTCGGCCGCGGTCAGCAGCGAGGACAGGCAGTCGGGTTCGGGCGCGCAGTCGTCGTGCAGCAGCCACACCCACGAGCCGGGGTCGCCCCACCGCTGCACGGCGTGCTCCACGGCGGCGTGCACGGCCTCGCCGAACCCGGTGCCGCGCGGCAGCGTCAGCACGCCGTCTATCACCCGATCGGTACCTTCGGCGGCGTCGGCGAGGAGCTTCGCGGTGCCGTCCACGGACCCCGTGTCGACCGCGATCACGTGCCGGGGACGGGGTCGTTGCCGGCGCAGCGCGGACAGCGCCGTGCCCAGCCACCGGTCGCCGTCGTGGCACACCAGCACCGCCAGCACGGGTGCGGTGCGCAGCCGTGGAGCAGCCCCGCTCGTCAAGTGCCGCTCCTCGATCCGTTCCGACTACGCCGTGGGACGCCCACGGTAAGCCAGGCCGGACCCGGGGGGTTCGACGCGGCACGATCACGCGGCCTGACGACGCCGCGGGCCGCGCACCCGGTTCACGCGCTCACACGGCGCGCTTCTTGAGCTTCCTCCGCTCGCGCTCGGACAGGCCGCCCCAGATGCCGAACCGCTCGTCGTGCTGCAGCGCGTACTCCAGGCACTCGGAGCGCACCTCGCAGCCGAGGCAGATGCGCTTGGCCTCCCTGGTGGAGCCGCCCTTCTCGGGGAAGAACGCCTCGGGGTCCGTCTGCGCGCACAGGGCGCGCTCCTGCCAATCCTGCTCATCGGTCGCGTCGAACGCGCCGAGCACGACCGGCTCCTGTGCCGGGACGTCCCCGCCCACGATGCGACCCCCGTCGAATTCCTGCATCCAGTCCGCCTCCTCGCCTTCCGCTCTCCCCGGTTGGCGGACACCACTCGCCGTCCCCACAACGACGAATGACACCGATGTGATTACACCTGTGTCACAACACCCGGTCAAGCCGAGTCCACAGGACGGGGGATATTCGCGCGGATGGCCGCAAAAGCCTTGACTGGCTGCACAGACGGTGATTGGCCCGGCGTGGCGCGCGACACGCCGGGCGCGAACGGCCCAACGACCGACCTGTCGGCGGGCGCGCCCGGGAGGCCACACTGGTGGGGTGAAGCGATCAGCGGTGCGACCGAGTCCACTGTTCCTCAGCCTGCTCGCGGCGACGGTGGTGGGCGCCGTGCTGACCCTGTTCGAGGAGTCGCGGGCCGCGCTGGTCGGCGGCACGGTCCTGTTCGTGCTGGCCGGCTGGGCGGTGTCGCTGTGCCTGCACGAGTTCGGTCACGCGATCGTGGCGTACCGGGGCGGCGACCACGCCGTGCAGGCCAAGGGCTACCTGACGCTGGACATCCGCCGCTACACCGACCCGGTGCTGAGCATCGTGCTGCCGCTGGTGCTGCTGGCGTTCGGCGGCATCCCGCTGCCCGGCGGCGCGGTGTGGATCAACCACCACGCGCTGCGCGACAAGCGCGTCGAGTCGATGGTGTCGCTGGCCGGGCCGTTGTCGAACCTGGTGCTGGGCTTCCTGCTGGCGATGTCGGTGCTGCTGTTCTCGCCGCCGCTGGGCCTGGCCGCCGCCCTGTCCTACCTGGCGCTGCTCCAGGTGCTCGCGTTCGTGCTGAACATCCTGCCGATCCCGGGCCTGGACGGCTGGGGCGCGATCGAGCCGTACATGTCGTACTCGGCGCGGCAGTTCGGCGCGAAGGCCCGGCAGTGGGCCCCGTTCGTGCTGTTCGCGGTGCTGATCGGCTTCCCGACCATCGCCCGGCTGTTCTTCGACGCCTCGTACGCGGTGTTCGAGCTGGTCGGCGGGCACCAGTCGCTCGCCGGGTACGGCCAGGGCACCTTCCTGTTCTGGCGCTGAGCCCCGGTGGGAGGATGGCGTCCCGTGAAGGTCGTCGTACTGGTGGGCGGGGTTGGCGGGGCGCGGTTCCTGGTGGGGCTCAAGAGCCTCCTGGCCGGTCCGGGGCACGAGATCACCGCGGTGGTGAACACCGGTGACGACGTGTGGATGCACGGGTTGCGGATCTGCCCCGACCTGGACACCTGCATGTACACCCTGGGTGGCGGGATCGACGCCGAGCGCGGCTGGGGCCGGGCGGGCGAGACCTGGGCGGTGAAGGAGGAGCTGGCGGCGTACGGCGCGGACCCGACGTGGTTCGGGCTGGGCGACCGGGACGTGGCCACGCACCTCGTGCGCACGCGGATGCTGCGCGCCGGGTACCCGCTGTCGGCGGTGACCGAGGCGCTGTGCCACCGCTGGGAGCCGGGCGTGCGGCTGCTGCCCATGTCCGACGACCGGGTCGAGACGCACGTCGTCGTGGACCTCGACGGCGCGGAGAAGGCGATCCACTTCCAGGAGTGGTGGGTGCGGCACCGGGCCGCGCTGCCGGCGAAGTCGTTCGCCTCGGTGGGCGCGGGGACCGCGACCCCCGGGCCGGGGGTGGTCGACGCGCTGCTGGAGGCGGACGCGGTGCTGATCGCGCCGTCGAACCCGGTGGTGAGCGTCGGCACGATCCTGGCCGTGCCGGGGGTGCGGGACGCGCTGCGCAAGACGGAGGCCGGCGTGGTGGGCCTCTCCCCGATCATCGGCGGCAAGCCGCTGCGCGGGATGGCCGACGCGTGCCTGGCCGCGATCGGCGTGGAGACCTCCGCCGAGGCGGTCGGCCGCCACTACGGCTCGCGCAAGACGACCGACCGGGGCGTGCTCGACGGCTGGCTCGTGCACACCGGCGACCGCTGCGACGTGCCGGGCGTGGCGGTGCGCGCCGTGCCGCTGCTGATGTCCGGTGTGGACGAGACCGCCGCCATGGCGAAGGCCGCGCTGGACCTGGTGGGTGTCGAGCTTGGCTGACCACGCCTCGCCCTCGCTGACCGTCCTGCCGGTGACCGGGCTGCCGGAGTTCCGGCCCGGTGACGACCTGGCGGCGGCGCTGGCGTCGGCCGCGCCGTGGCTGGCCGACGGCGACGTGGTCGTCGTCACCTCGAAGGTGCTGTCCAAAGTGGAAGGTCGGCTGGTGCCGGTGCCGACCGACCCCGAGGAGCGCGACGCCGTGCGCCGGGAGTGGGTGCGCGCGGAGGCCGTGCGCGTGCTCGCGCGGCGCGGCCGGACGCTGATCACCGAGAACAAGCTGGGCGTCGTGCAGGCGGCGTCCGGGGTGGACGCGTCCAACGTGGCCGGTGACGAGATCGCGCTGCTGCCGGTGGACCCGGACGGGTCGGCCGGCGCGCTGCGGGCGGCGCTGCGGGAGCTGCTGGGCGTGTCCGTGGCGGTCGTGGTGACCGACACGATGGGCCGGGCGTGGCGGGTCGGGCAGACCGACGCGGCGATCGGCGCGTCCGGGCTGAGCGTGCTGCACCGGTACGCCGGGTCGGTCGACGGCCAGGGCAACGCGCTGGTGGTGACCGAGGTGGCGGTGGCCGACGAGATCGCGGCGGCGGCCGACCTGGTCAAGGGCAAGCTCGGCGCGGTGCCGGTGGCCGTGGTGCGCGGCCTGTCCTACGTCGACGACGGCTCGTCCGCGCGCGACCTGGCCCGCCCGGTCGAGGACGACCTGTTCCGGCTGGGCACCGCCGAGGCCGTGGCGCAGGGGCGTGCCGAGGCGGTCCTGCTGCGCCGCTCCGTGCGCTCGTTCGCGGCGGAGCCGGTGGACGTCGAAGCGCTTCGACGGGCCGTGGCCGCCGCCCTGACCGCGCCCGCGCCGCACCACACGCGGCCGGTGCGGTTCGTGCGGCTGACGGCGCGGCGCGCGGCGCTGCTGGACGCGATGCGCGAGCGCTGGGAGGCCGACCTGCGCGGTGACGGGCTGTCCGAGGAGGCCGTCGCCCGCCGCACGGCCCGCGGCGACTTCCTGCGGGACGCGCCGGAGGTCGTGCTGCCGTTCCTGGTGCGCGAGGGCGCGCACGACTACCCGGACGAGCGGCGCGCGTCGGCCGAGCGGACGATGTTCACCGTCGCCGGCGGCGCGGCCGTGCAGGGCCTGCTGGTCGCGCTGGCGGCCGAGGGCCTGGGGTCGTGCTGGGTGTCGTCGACGATCTTCTGCCCGGACGTGGTGCGCGCCGCGCTGGACCTGCCGGGGTCCTGGGAACCGCTGGGCGCGGTGGCGGTCGGCGTGCCGGAGGTCGAGCTGACCCCGCGCGCGCCCCGTGAGCTGAAGGGGTTCGTGGAGCTGTGAGCACCGGTGACCTGCACGCGGACGCCGTGGCGACGTTGACCGGGTGGCGTCCCGCCGACCGGACCCAGGAGTCGCTGCGGCAGGCGTACCTCGGTTTCCTCGCCGCCCGGGAGGACGGCTGCCTGCGCTCGTGCGAGCCGGGGCACGTCACCGCGTCGGCGCTCGTGCTGAACGCGACGGCCGACGCGACCCTGCTCACCCTGCACCCCCGGGTGGGCCGCTGGCTCCAGCTGGGCGGGCACTGCGAGCCGACCGACGAGACCCTGGCCGGGGCCGCGCTGCGCGAGGCGACCGAGGAGTCGGGCATCCGGGGCCTGCGCGTCGAGCCGACGCCGATCCACCTCGACGTGCACCCGATCACGTGCTCGCTGGGCAAGCCGACGCGCCACTTCGACGTCCGCTACCTGGTCCGCGCCCCGGTCGGGGCCCGGCCGCGGCGCAGCGCCGAGTCTGTCGACCTCCAGTGGTGGCCGCTCGACTCGATGCCCGCGAACGTGGACGACCTGTTCCCGATGATCGAGGCGGCCCTGGCGCGGTTGCGCTAGGGACCGGGTGCACGGGCCGAGTCGCGCCGGGGTCGGGCCTCGGCGGGTCGGGCCAGGTCACACGGCGCGGTGGTCGCGCGGGCTGAAGCGGGGGCCGAAGCGGGGTTTGCCGAGGCCCGCCGCGAGGACGTAGCGGACCGCCCGCTGCCGCTGCGGCGCGTACGCGGCCAGTTCGGCGGCCATGGCGTCGTCGTCGATGCGGCGGCCGAGCAGGGCCCAGCCGACCAGGCCCGCGAGGTGGAAGTCGCCGAAGCTGACGGCGTCCGCGTCGCCCCACGCGCGCTGCGCCACCTCGGCCGCCGTCCACACCCCGATGCCCGGCACCTTGCGCAGCAGCGCCCGCCCGGCCTCGCCGCCCAGGCCGCACGCGCCCTCCAGCCGGTGGGCGACCTGCGCCGCCGCGACGAGGGTGCGGCGGCGCGCGCCGTCCACGCCCGCCCGGTGCCACTCCCAGTCGGTGATCGACAGGACCGCGCGCGGGGTCGGCGGGACCCGCAGGTCCGGCCGGGGACCGGGCGCGGGCGTGCCGAAGCGCAGGCACAGCTCGCGGTACGAGCGGTGGGCCTCGGTGCCGGTCACCTTCTGCTCCAGGACCGCGGGCAGCAGGGCGTCCCACACGCGGCCCGTCGCCGACAGCCTGATCCCGGGGCGCCGGCGGCGGACCTCCGCGACCAGCGGGTGGTGGCACTCGAACGCCGAGTCGTCGTCCGACGCGCCCAGCAGGGCCGGCAGGCCGTCCAGCAGCCAGTCCGCGCCGGGACCCCACGCGTCGGCCTCCACCGCGTCACCGCGCCGGACGTGCAGGGTGCCCGGACCCGCCGGGGTGGTGGCGGTCAGCCACACCCCGGCGTCGGCCCGGAACGACGGGTCGCCCGGCCCGCGCCGCAACGGCCCCAGCACGGTGCCGAGGTCGAGCGGGAACGGCGGCGACCACGTCCTAGGCATCCGCGGAGAACCTGATCCCCGCCTCGGGCAGCACGACGCCCGGCCACACCCGCGCCCCGCCGACCAGCTCGCACCGCGCGCCCACCACCGCGCCGTCGCCGATCACCGAGTCCACGACCACCGCGCCGGCCTGCACCAGGGCGTTCGCGCCCAGCACGCTGCGCTCCACGCGCGCGCCCTCGCCGACCACGGCCCCGTCGAACAGCACCGCGCCGTCCACGACCGCGCTCGCCGCGACCGTGCAGCCCGCGCCGACCGTGGTGCCGCCCCGGACGACCGCCGACTCGTCGACCGCGGCGCCCGGCAGCAGCACCGCCTCGCCCGTGGCGGACAGCGCGGCGGTCGGCGCGATCCCCCGCACCAGGTCCGCCGAGCCCTGCACGAACGCGGCGGGCGTGCCCAGGTCGAGCCAGTACGACGCGTCCACGTGGCCCTGCACCCGCGCGCCGGCGGCCAGCAGCCCGGGGAACGTCTCGCGCTCCACCGACACCGGCCGACCCGCGGGGATGGCCTCGACCACCTCGCGCCGGAACACGTAGCAGCCCGCGTTGATCTGGTCGGTCGGCGGGTTCTCGGTCTTCTCCAGGAACGCGGTGACGCGCCCGTCGGCGTCCGTGGGCACGCACCCGAACCGGCGCGGGTCGTCGACCCGGACCAGGTGCAGCGTCACGTCCGCCCCGGAGGTGCGGTGCGTGTCCAGCACACCGCGCAGGTCCACCCCGGAGAGGATGTCGCCGTTGAACACCATCACGTCGCGTTCGCGCAGCTTGTGGGCCACGTTGCGGATCGCGCCCGCGGTGTCCAGGGGCACCTCCTCGACCACGTACTCCAGCTCCAGGCCGAGCGCCGACCCGTCGCCGAAGTGCTCCTCGAACACCTCGGCCTTGTACGACGTGCCGAGCACCACGTGGGTGATCCCGGCTTCCCTGATGCGCGACAGCAGGTGGGTGAGGAAGGGCACCCCGGCCGTCGGCAGCATGGGCTTGGGGGCGGACAGGGTCAGGGGCCGCAGCCGGGTTCCCTTGCCCCCGACCAGAACCACTGCCTCGGCGCCTTGCAGCTCCGACATGCCGTTTTTCCTCCTCCGCTTACTTCCACCCTGAGTTGCGAATACTCTGGCACGAGCACCTCGACGGCACGGGCGGTGGTCCGGGTCGGAGGCGCACCCACCGTTCCGGCACCGCCGGCGTTCACCGCCGGCCCACAGCACGCAGGAGAGATCCGGATGGACCCCCGCGCTCGGGCCGACGCGGCGCTCGCCCGTGCTCGTGCCCGCGGCATGCACGTCGTGACGCCGGACAACATGACGTCGCCGATGGACTCGTCGGCCACCCAGCAGATCCCGCGCAGCATGGTCAACGCCCTGGACCCCCGCGCGGACCCGGACTCGACCATGGTCCTGGCCGCGCACGTGGCCGCGGGCCGCCCCGCCCCGCCCCCGATGCAGCCCCCGATGTCGCCCGCCGCGCCGCCGGAGCCCGAGCAGGAGCTGCGCGTGGCCCCCGGTCCGGTGCCGACGGTGCAGCAGGTGCCGGTGTCGCGGCCGTCGCTGTCGCAGCGGCTGTCGGGCGGTCCGCCGCAGCAGCCGGGGATGACACAGCGGTTGAGCGGCGACTGAGCGGCGGAGTGACAGACCGAGCGGCGACCAGGCGACAGACCAAGCGGCGACGGGGCGACGGGCCAAGCGGTGACCGGGCAGCGCCCGACAACGCCCGAGCGACGCCCGAGCGGCGACCGAAGTCTCGCGAGGTCGGCCATTTCACGGCGTTGGCGTGGTCGCGTCGCTGGTGAGGGCTGTTGCCGAACGGTTCGGCAAGGCTGGCGCATTCATGCCATGGACGCGCTCTCATCACCTTTGCGAATGTTGCACGGCTTCCTTGCGGTCAGCCCCATGAGGATTGTTGAACAATTCTTTTTGATGGTCTGATGGCCGGTTCGAGCATCGCCCCTGAAATTGGAGGCGCGTACCCGGAACGGGCTAGCGGGTCATCAGCTTCAGGCGCAACGACAGGCCGGCGCGCACGGCCAGCATGACCGGGGCCCACAGGAGACCCCTGTGGCGGTCCGACAGGTAGCGGTAGGCGCTGGAGTGGTGGGCGGCCAGCATGCGGGACGAGGCGCGCTTCGTCGAGTGACCGCCGATGTGCACCACCTCGGCCTCGGGCACGTAGACGTTGAGCCAACCGGCGCGGGTGACGCGGTCGCCCAGGTCGACGTCCTCGAAGTACATGAAGTACCTCGGGTCGAAGCCGTCGACCGAGTCGAACGCCTCCCGGCGCAGCAGCAGGCACGAGCCGGACAGCCAGCCGGCCGTCCGCTCCTCCAGCGACGCCGCCGCCTGCCGGTACGCCTTCGACCACGGGTTGCCGGGCCACACGTGGGCGAAGACGGCGTGCCCCAGGCCCCGACCGAGGGACGGCAGGAGGCGTGCCGAGGGGTAGACGGCACCGGACGGTTCGCGGATGAGCGGGCCGAACGCGCCGCCGCGGGGCCAGCGCTTGGTGGCCTCCAGGAGCGCGTCGAGGCTGCCCACGCCCCACGACAGGTCGGGGTTGGCGACCGCGACCCAGCCGACCGAGTCCGGCAGGGACCGCACGCCCAGGTTGGCGGCGGCGCCGTAGCCGGGGTTGCCGCCGGTCGGCAGGAACGTCACGTGCTCGTGCTCGTCCGCCGCGCGCTCGGGGACGCCGTCGGTCGACCCGTTGTCGGCGAGGACCACCGACACGGGCCGGGTGGTCGCCTCCGACAGCGTGGACAGGAACGTGTCCAGGGTGTCACCGGGCGAGTAGGTGACGGTCACCACCGCCAGGCCGTCTCCGTAGCGCGTCACGCCGGCCACCCTAGTGGTGGTGCGCGCGGTGCACGACGGCGTGCCCCTTGCCCCGCGAGATGAGCCACCGGTTGACGGGCACGGTCAGCACGAACGCGACCGCGAGCGAGAACGCCAGCGCGCCCCAGAACAGGGGGCTCGACACGCCGGCCGCCATCGCGCCGGGCACGGCGACCATGATCGCGTTGTCGATGACCTCCATGACCGCGATCGACGCGGTGTCGGCGGCCAGCGCCACCTTCAGGGCCGCGCCGAACGCGAGGCCGCCGCGCAGCACGCCGCGCAGGGTGAGCGCGTAGCCGAAGAAGAACGCCAGCACGACCGCGAGCACCACCGTGCCCCAGTTCGGCAGGCCGAGCGCGGTGCCGACGACCATGCCGAGCACCTCGCCGATGGCGCAGCCGGTGAGGCAGTGCAGGGTGGCCGAGACCGCCGTTGACCAGGATGTCCTCATACCGCCGAATATACCCCTAGGGGGTATGTAAAAGGCAAGGGCGAACGAGGGATGGGACGGGGTCGGTCAGCGGCGGTGGGCGCGGGCGGCGCGCTCGTAGGCCAGGCGGTGCCGGGCGGCCGACGTGGACCAGGCGAAGTCCTTCGCCCGCACGAGGGCGGCGGCGCCGAGGGCGTCCCGCCGGGCCGGGTCGTCCAGCAGCTCGCCGAGCGCGGCGGCGATGTCGCCCGCGCCCACCCCGCAGTACGCGACCGCGTCGCCGCCCACCTCGGGCAGGCTCAACCGGCGCGTGGTCAGCACGCACGCCCCGCTGGCCATGGCCTCCAGCACCGGCAGCCCGAAGCCCTCGCCCAGCGACGGGTAGGCCACCAGCTCCGCCCCGCCCAGGAACCCGGCCAGCGACGGGAACGGCAGGTAGCCGGCCCGGATCACCCGGATGCGGTGCGGCACGGCGTCCAGCGCCCGCTCCACCTGGCTGTCCCAGCCGGGCTGCCCGGCGAGCACCAGGGCGGGCGGTCGGGCGCGGTCCCGGCACGCCTGCGCGAACCCGCGGATCAGCGCCGGCACGTTCTTGCGCGGCTCCAGCGCCCCGAGGAACGCCACGTACGGGGTGTCCCCCAGCGACAGCATCCGCCGCACCTCGGCCACCTCGGCGGCGGTCGGCGGGTGGAACCGGTCGGTCTCCACGCCGTGCTGGGCGATGTGCAGGGCGCGCCGGTCGGCGCCGGCCACGCGGGCCAGCTCGTCGGCGGTGGCCCGGGACGGCACGACGCACAGCGAGGCGCGCTTCAGCGCGGCCCTCGTCCAGGCCCGGAAGAACCTGGCCTTGACCGACGAGTGCAGCACGGCGTCGGTGAAGAACGTCGCGTCGTGCAGCGTCACGACCGACGCGGTGCGGTTGGCCAGCGGCAGCGTGTAGTGCGGCGAGTGCACGACGTCCACGCCGAGCCGGGCGGCGATCCGCGGCAGCGTGGTCTGCTCCCAGGTCAGCCGGGCGGTGCGGGTGGCGACCGAGTCGACGGCGGCCACGACGCGCGACCGCGGCGCGAGGGTCGTGTAGAGCTGGGCGTCTCGGGGTTGGCACACCACGCTGAGCCGAGCACCGTCGGCGTCCAGCGCGGCCACCAGGGAGTCCACGTACCGCCCGACGCCACCTCGGTCAGCCGGAACGGCGGTGGCGTCGATCAGCACGCTGGGTTCGACGGGTGACACGCGGTGAAGGGTACGGCGGTCGACGGGCGGGCTGACCGGGAATGGCGTAAACGGTTCGTCAACGACACAGCCGCAGGTGCACGCCCCACACCGCGCGGGCGGCGTTCTCCCAGGTGAAAGCCTCGGCACGGGTGCGACCGGCGGCGCTCAGGCGCTCCGCCAGCGCTGTGTCGAACAGCACGGAGCGCAGCCCGGCGGCCAGCGCGGACCGGTCACCGCGCGCCACCTCCACGCCCGCCCCGCCCGCCACCTCGACCAGCGCGGGCGCGTCCGAGTGGACCACGGGCACCCCGGCGGCCATGGCCTCCACGACGGGCAGCCCGAAGCCCTCGGCGAGGCTCGGCGCGGCCAGCACCGCCGCCCGCCGCAGGACGAACGCGAGCCGCGCGTCGCTCAGCCGCCCGAGGAGGTGGACGTGCGGCGCGCGCAGGTCCACCCCGCCCCACCCCGGCGGCCCGACGACGACCAGCGGCACGCCCAGCTCGGCCGTCGCGGCCGTGAGCAGGTCGAAGCCCTTGCGCGGCTCGACCGTGCCGATCGCCAGCACGTACCGCGGCGGGAGGGGCACGGCCTCCTCGTCGGGGAAGCGCGTGACGCCGTTGCCGACGACGTGCACGGGCGCGGGACCCGGCGCGTACCGGCGCAGCTCCCCGGCGACGGTCGCGGTCGGCACGACGACGGCCCCCGCCCGCGCCACCGCCCGCCCGATGGCACGCCGGTGCCACGCCACGCCGCGCGGGGTCAGCGTCGACGGGTGGGTCCACGGCACGGTGTCGTGCACGGTCACCACGACCCGCCCGCGCGGCGGCGCGAACGGGGTGAAGGCGTGCACCGAGTCGCCGCCCGGCCAGTAGGGCACCCCCCGCTCCCACGCCGCGACCAGCGCCCGCCGGGGCAGCGGCAGCACGCGCGGGCCGGCGACACCGGGCACGACGGCCGCCGACACGTCCGCGTGCCTGCTCACGGCACCGGTGACGGTCCAGCCGGCGGGCGCGGTCGCGGCCAGGGCGGCGGCCAGCTCGCGGGTGTACCGGCCCGTCCCGCCGGGCACGGGGGCCAGCAACTGCTCGGTCAGCACCACCAGGTTCGGCACGTCGCGTACCGTCTCACGCCGTGTCGACCCCCAGCACGACGGTGGTCGTGGTGACGTGGCGCGGTCGCGGGCACGTCACCGCGTGCCTCGACGCCCTCGCCCGCCAGCGCCCGCACCGGGCGGTGGTGGTGGACAACGCCTCCGACGACGGCACGGCCGACCTGGTGCGGTCGCACCCCAGCGCGCCGGAGCACGTCCGGCTGCCGCGCAACGTCGGCTACGCGGGCGGCCTGGCGGCCGTGCTGCCGGACGTGACCACCGAGTACGTGGCCTGGCTCAACGACGACGCGGAACCCGACGACGGCTGGCTCGCCGCGCTCGAGGACGCCCTGGACGCCGACCCCGGCGCCGCCGCCGCGACCTCGTCGATGGTGCTCGCGGACGGCTCCACCCAGTCGGTCGGCGTCCGGCTGACCGCCGACGGCCACGGCGCGGACCTGGTGCTCGCGGGCCGCGAGGTGTTCGGCTTCTGCGGCGGCGCGGCGCTGGTGCGCACGGCCGCCCTCGCCCGCGCGGGCGGCGTCCCGGCGGGCTTCTTCTGCTACTACGAGGACACCGACACGGCGTGGCGGCTGCGGCTGGGCGGCCACCGCGTGCTGTCCGTCGGCCCGGCGCGGGTCCGGCACCGGCACGGCGCGAGCACCGAACCGGGCTCCCGCCCGTTCCACCGCTGGAACGAGCGCAACCGGCTGCTGATGCTCCTGCGCTGCGCCCCGCTCGCCGTCGCGCTGCGGGAGACCGCCCGCTTCGCCGCGATCACCGCGAGGCTGCCGTTCGCGCGGAACGCGCCGGACGCGGGGAACTTCCGCGTCGGCCTGCGCGTCCGGGTGCTGCTGGAGGTGCTGGTCCGGCTGCCCGCCGCGCTGGTGGACCGGGTCCGGATCGGCCGGCGCGCGGTGGTGCCCCGGCGCGCGGTGTGGCGCGAGTGGGCGGGCAGGTAATCGCGGGCGGGTAATCGCGGCAGGCAGCCGCGGGCGGGTAGTCGTGGACAGGTCGCCGAGGGCGGGTAGTCGCGGGCAGGTCGTCGAGGGAGAGGGAGGACCGGCGTGGCCGAGTACGTCGAGGTGCGCACCGAGGACGGCGGGCTGGTGCCGTTCGAGCTGGACGAGGACCACGACGGCCCGGTGCGGGCCGGGCGGCGCTGGGACCGGGTCGAGGAGACCCTGGAGCAGGGCGTCGAGCGGGCCCGGCAGGTCGCCCGGTCCGTCGCCGCGAGGATCGGCGACATGCCGTCGCCGCGCCCCGACAAGGTGGCCGTGGAGATCGGGCTCAAGGCCGGGGTGAGCGGTGCGTTCGGCATCGCCAGGTCGTCCGCCGAGGCGCACATCAAGATCACCGTCGAGTGGCACCGGGACGGCCTCGACGCCGCGCCGCCGCCCGAGGACGGCGAGTCGAAGCAGGTGGGCGGCGGGGTCGGGCAGGCGGACGGCGGGCCGGGACCGGCGGACGGCGCGCAGGGCACCGCGTAGGGCACCGCCACCTCACGCTGCGGAGCGTGATGAGGCAGAGTGAGGCCGTGGAGCACGGGAACAGCCTGCCTGACGTGACGGTCGTCGTGGTGAACTACCGCGGCGCCGACGACACCACGACCTGCCTGCGCGCGCTGTTCGGGGAACTCGACCACCCGGCCGACAAGCTCCAGGTGGTCGTGGTCGACAACGCCTCGGGCGACGGCGGCGCGGAGCGCATCCGGGCCGCCGTGCCCGCCGCGGAGGTCGTCGAGGCGCCCGCCAACCTCGGGTTCGCGGGCGGCTGCAACCTCGGCGTGGAGCACGCCCGCGGCTCGGTCGTCGCGTTCCTCAACAACGACGCCCGCCCGCACCGCGACTGGCTGCGCGAGGCGCTGCGGGTGCTGCGCGCCGAACCCGCCGTGGGCGCGGTCGCGTCGAAGGTCCTCGACTGGGAGGGCCGGGACGTGGACTTCGTCGACGGCGGCCTCACCTGGTTCGGCATGGGCTACAAGCGGCACGCCGGGCAGCCCGACGACGGCACCCACGACACGCCCCGCGACGTGCTGTTCGGCACCGGCTCGGCGCTCGTGGTCCGCACCTCGGTGTTCCGCGAGCTGGGCGGCTTCGACGAGCGCTTCTTCATGTTCTACGAGGACGTGGACCTCGGCTGGCGGATGAACCTGCGCGGCTGGCGGGTGCGCTACGAGCCGAAGTCCCTGACCTACCACAAGCACCACGCGTCGATGGCGGGGATCGACAGCAGCCGCGAGCTGTTCCTGCTGGAGCGCAACGCCCTCGCCGCGCTCTACAAGAACTTCTCCGACGAGACGCTGGCCAAGGTGCTGCCGGCCGCGCTCGCCCTGGTGGTCCGCCGGGCCACCGCGCGCGGCGAGCTGGACGCGGGCCAGCTGGAGATCACCCGCCGCCCCGCCGACCCGGCGGACGACCTCGCGCCCGTGCCGGTGCCGCGGCAGGCGCTGGCCGGGTTCCTCGCGATCGACCAGTTCGTGGAGCTGCTGCCGTCGCTGGCCGCGTCGCGGGAGGTCGAGCAGGCCGCGCGCCGGCTGACCGACGCCGACCTGCTGCCGCTGATGCGCAAGGCGATGGAGCCCGCCTACCCGCTGCCCCGCTACCTGGCCGCGCACGACGTGCTGGTCGAGGTGTTCGGGCTGGAGGAGGTCTTCGGCCGGCCCCGGCGCGTGCTGGTGATCACCGGCGACGCGATCGCCGACCGGATGGCCGGCCCGGCGATCCGCGCGTGGAACATGGCCGACGTGCTGGCCGGCGAGCACGAGGTGCGGCTGGTCACGACCAACGCGCTGTGCGAACCGCCCGAGGCGCCGTTCCCGGTGGTCCGCGCCGCGCCGCGCGAGCTGGTCGAGCACGCCGGGTGGGCGGACGTGATCGTGCTCCAGGGGCACGTGCTGGAGCACCTGGGCTTCCTCAAGGAACCCGGCAACACCAAGATCGTCGTCTGCGACGTCTACGACCCGATGCACCTGGAGCTGCTCGAACAGGGCAAGGACTCCACCGACGAGCAGCGCGAGCTGGACCTGGTGGGCGTCACCCGGATCATCGACAACCAGATGCGGCGCGGCGACTTCTTCCTGTGCGCCTCCGAGCGGCAGCGGCACTTCTGGCTCGGCCACCTGACCGCCATCGGCCGCCTCACCCCGTCGCTGTACGACAACGACCCGACGACGCGGTCGCTGCTCGCCGAGGTCCCGTTCGGCCTGCCGGGCAAGCCCCCGCAGCGCACCGGGCCGGGGCTGCGCGCCGCCCTCGGCCTCCCCGAGGGGGACAAGGTCGTGCTGTGGGCGGGCGGCGTCTACAGCTGGTTCGACCCGCTGACGCTGGTCACCGCGATCGACCGGCTGCGGGCGCGGCACGCGGACGTGCGGCTGGTGTTCCTCGGCATGAAGCACCCGAACCCCGAGGTGCCCGACATGGACATCGGCGCGCGGACCCGCGCCCTGGCCGCGCGGCTGGGCCTGACCGGCTCGCACGTGTTCTTCAACGAGACCTGGGTCCCCTACCAGGACCGGCAGAACTGGCTGCTCGACGCGGACGCGGGCGTCACCACGCACTTCGAGCACGTCGAGACGACGTTCGCCTTCCGCACCCGCGTCCTCGACTACCTGTGGGCGGGGCTGCCGATCGTCACCACGGACGGCGACTCGTTCGCCGACCTGGTGCGCCGCGAGGGGCTGGGCGTGGTCGTGCCGTCCGAGGACGCCGACGCGCTGGCCGACGCGCTGGAGAAGGTGCTCCACGACGAGGCGTTCGCGGCGGCGTGCGCCGAGCGGATCGCCGTCGTGCGGGAGCGGTTCACCTGGGACAACGCGCTGGCGCCGCTGGTGGAGTTCTGCCGCAGCCCGCGGCCCGCCGCCGACCGGCTGCCCGGCGCGTCGCCGATGGTGCGCAACCGGCCGCTGGGCAAGCTGGACAAGGTGCAGCGGGACGTGCAGCTGGTGCGCGAGTACCTCACCGCGGGCGGGCCGCGCGAGGTCGCCCGCCGCGCCTCCGGCCGCGTGCTGAAGAAGCTCCGCCGTGGCTAGGCCGCTCAAGGTGCTGATCGACGGCACCCCGCTGCTCGGGCACCGGACCGGCATCGGCCGCTACACGGCGGCGCTGGCCGAGGAGCTGGCGTCGATGCTCGACGAGGTCGACGTGCGGGCCGTGGCGTTCACGCTGCGCGGCTGGCGGGCGCTGCGGACCGTGCTGCCGCACGACGTGGTGGCGCGGGGCCTGCCCGTGTCGGCGCGGCTGCTGCGGCAGTTCTGGCTGCGCGCGCCGTTCCCGCCGGTGGAGTTCCTGGCCGGGCCGACCGACGTGGTGCACGGCACGAACTTCGTGCTGCCGCCCGCGATCCGGGCCGGCGGCGTGGCGACCGTGCACGACCTGGCGTTCCTCGACTCGCCCGGCGACCTGCCCCCGTCCGACCGGCGGCTGCCGGAGCTGGTGCGGCGCTCCGCGGCCCGCGCCGACGTGGTGTGCACGCCCACGCAAGCGGTTGCGTCGGTGGTGGAGGAGCGGCTGGGCGTGCCCGAGTCGAAGATCGTCGTGACGCCGCTCGGCGTGGACCCGGCCTGGTTCGCCGCCCGGCCGCCGTCGCCCGAGCTGCGCGCCCGGCTCGGCCTGCCGTCGGAGTACCTGCTGTTCGTCGGCGCGGGCGGTCCCCGCAAGGGCCTGGGCACGCTGGTGGCGGCCCACTCGGCGCGCCCCTCCCTGCCGCCGCTCGTGCTGGCCGGGCCGGGCGCGCGGTCGGCGGACGGCCGGGTGCTGCGCACCGGGTACCTGAGCGACGTCGACCTGCGCAGCGTGGTGGCGGGGGCGGCGGCGCTCGTGCTGCCGTCGCGCGACGAGGGCTTCGGGCTGCCGGTGCTGGAGGCGCTGGCCTGCAACGTGCCCGTGGTGTGCACGGACGTGCCGGCGCTGCGCGAGGTGGCCGGCGGGCACGCGGTGCACGTGCCGGTCGGCGACGTCGAGGCGCTGGCGCAGGCGATGGGCGCCGCCGCCGAGGCGCCGCCGACACCGGCCGAGGCCACCGCCCGGCGCACGCACGCGGCCGGGTTCACGTGGCGCAGGACGGCGCTGAGGACGGTCGAGGCGTACCGCCGCGCGGCCGGCCGCTGACCTACGGGATGCGGGCCGGCCTACGGGACGGGGTTCGGGCGGGCCTACGGGGTTCGGGCGGGCCGGTCCGGGGAGCTGAGGACGCTCCACGACACCTGCCGTGAACCGGTCACGGCGCACACGCGGCGCAGGAACCGCTGGCGCTCGCTGTCCTGGCGAGGCGCGACCGCACCTGTCGAGAGCTCGGGCATGAGGGCAAGAATCCCCCACCGGCCGAACGCGGAACCAGTGCGGGAGGCCGGTAACACCCCAACGGCCCAACCTCACCCCTCACGCGGTCACCGAGCGCATCCGCTGCGATGATGCCGGGCATGAGCTTCACGGCTGTCTGGCCGATCTCCGACCCCACCGACCCCTCCTCCGGCGACCCCGAGGCCGCCGACGAGCTGACCGTCAGCACGCCGGAGGACGTCGACGTGCTCCTGGCCCGCCTCGCCGACCCCGGCGCCGGCCCGGCCGTGGTCGAGCACGCCGACCGCGACCCGATCACCGACACCGAGGGGCTGCTCGGCGCGCCGGGCGCGGCGGAGATCCCCGACCACGACGTGGCGGTGGCCGTCGACGGCGGGTTCGGCTACCTCACGTACGCGGACCCGGAGCACGACTACTCGACGTTGAAGGGCGAGGCGGGCTCCCCCGGGCTGCGCTCCGAGCTGGTGGACTACCCGGCGGGCGCGGGCGTCCCGGTGGAGGTCCTGGCCGCCGCCCTGAAGGACTTCCTGGCCACGGCCCGCCGCCCGTCCTGCGTGGAGTGGCAGGAGGCGTAGGCGTCACCCGGCCCCGGTCGCGCCGTCGGCGGGGTGGCGCAGCCGGACGTCGGCCTCCACGTAGACCGCGACGTCGTGCGCGACCGACACGCGCACCGGGGCCAACCCGCCGGGCACGCGCACGTCGCCGTCCCGGTCGAACGGCAGGCCGGTCCAGTCCCGCCACACCGCCAACGGCGCCACCACGCTCGACGAGCACCGCGCCACGCCCTCCACCACCCCGCCGGCCCGCACGTGCGTGCGCAGCCACCGGTCGGCGGGCAGCCCGTCCTCCCGCGTGCGCGCCGCGTAGTCGCCCATCGGCACGTCGGGCTCGGCGGCCTTGTCCGGTGGCCGCAGCGGCACCAGGAACGAGTCGTACCCGGTCGCCGACACCGCCCGCCGCATCCCGGCCGGCACCCGGGCCGACAGCCCCCGCCCCGAGTACGGGACCAGCACGCCCCGCGCGACCGGCTCGCCGCCGTCCAGCAGCGCCACGACCAGGTGCGGCCACCGCGCCGCCGGCCGCCGCCGCGTCACCAGCGACGCGGCCAGGACGCCCGACACGAACCTCGCCGCGCCCGGCGGGTAGGGCACGGCGAACACCGCGTCGGCGAGGTCGGGGCGGTCGGCGAGCGTGACGGTCTCCACGCGGCCATCGAAGCCCAGGACCGGCCGCCGGGCACGGGGGCGCCACGACGGCCGGTCCGGGAACCGCGACCGGCCCTAGGGCACGGCCTTCGTCGCCACGGCCTCCGCCAGGGCCTCCTGCCAGGACCGCAGCGGCGGCAGGCCGGCCTCCTCCCACGACTTGCCGGACAGCACCGAGTACGCCGGGCGCGGGGCCGGGCGCGGGAAGTCGGCGGTCGAGCACGGCCGCACCCGCTCCGGGTCCAGGCCCAGCTCGGCGAACACCGCCCGCGCGAACCCGCACCACGTCGTCTCGCCGCCGCCGGTCGCGTGCAGCACGCGCGCCGGCGTCCCGCCCCCGGCCACCAGCCCCGCCAGCGCCACGAGGCCCCGCGCGAGGTCCAGCGACCACGTCGGCGACCCGACCTGGTCGTCCACGACGGACAGCGCGTCGCGCTCGCCCGCAAGGCGCGCCATGGTCTTCACGAAGTTCGGCCCGTGCGCGCCGTAGACCCACGCGGTGCGCACGACCCACGCCCGGTCCCACGCCGCCAGCACGCGCTGCTCGCCCGCGAGCTTCGTGCGCCCGTACGCCGAACGCGGCCCGGTCTCGTCGGACGGCTCGTACGGCCGCGCGCCGTCGCCGGGGAACACGTAGTCGGTCGACACGTGCAGCAGCGGCACGTCATGCGCGCGGCAGTGCTCGGCCAGCAGGCCGGGGCCGGTGGCGTTGACCGCCAGCGCCCGGTCCTCGTCGGTCTCGGCCGCGTCGACCGCCGTGTACGCGGCGCAGTTCACGACCACCGGGCTCAGGCCCGAGTCGCGCGCCGTCGCCGCGAAGACCGCGACCGCGTCGGACACGGCCCGCGCGTCGGTGATGTCCAGCTCGGCCGACGACGGCGCGTGCACGAGGCCGTCCGCCGGCGCGGCGGCCACGACGTCCTGCCCGAGCTGGCCGCGGCCACCGGGCACCAGGAGTGCGAGCGCCACGTCAGCCCGCCAGCGCCGCGCGCTGCTTCAGCGGCTCCCACCACGCCCGGTTGTCCCGGTACCACTGCACGGTGGCGGCCAGGCCCTCGGCGAAGTCGACCCGCGGCGCGTAGCCCAGCTCGGTGCTGATCTTGGTGATGTCGACCGAGTAGCGGCGGTCGTGGCCCTTGCGGTCGGCGACCGGCTCGACGAACGAGTCCCAGTCGCGGCCGGTGGCCTCCAGCAGCCGCTCGGTCAGCTCCCGGTTGGTCAGCTCGGTGCCGCCGCCGATGTTGTAGACCTCGCCGCCGCGACCGCCCTCGACCACCAGCTGGATGCCCCGGCAGTGGTCGTCCACGTGCAGCCAGTCGCGCACGTTGAGGCCGTCGCCGTACAGCGGCACCTTCTTGCCGTCCACCAGGTTCGTGACGAACAGCGGGATGACCTTCTCCGGGAACTGGTACGGCCCGTAGTTGTTCGAGCACCGCGTGATGCTGACCGGCAGGCCGTGGGTGCGGTGGAACGACCGGGCCAGCAGGTCCGAGGACGCCTTCGACGCCGAGTACGGCGAGTTCGGCTCCAAGACGTGGTCCTCGGTCCAGGACCCCTCGTCGATCGTGCCGTAGACCTCGTCGGTCGACACGTGCACGAACTTGGCCACCCCGGCCTCCAACGCGCCCTGGAGCAGCACCTGGGTGCCCAGCACGTTGGTCAGCACGAAGTCCGCCGACCCGGAGATCGACCGGTCCACGTGGGACTCGGCGGCGAAGTGCACCACCACGTCCGTGCGGGCCATCACCTCGGCGACCACCTCGCGGTCGCAGATGTCGCCCCGGACGAAGGTCAGCCGCGGGCTGTCCGCGACCGGCGCCAGGTTCGCCTCGTTGCCGGCGTAGGTGAGCTTGTCCAGCACCACCACCTCCGCGTCGGCGTAGGCCGGGTAAGCGCCGCCCACCAATTCCCGCACGTAGTGCGAGCCGATGAACCCGGCCCCACCCGTTACCAGTACGCGCATGCTCAAACGCCCTTCCACAGCGGTTCGTACCATCGCAGTCTGTCACGGGGTAAACCCGTGCAACCCACCCGGTTGTTACAGCGTCTCCCGTATAAGAAGGGATGTCCGGCGAGGTTCACCCGTCCGCGACTACCTTTGACCAGGCAGGCTGTGCAGACGGGGGAGGCAGGCCAGTGGACCGGAGTCCGCACGGGAGAGCCGCCGGGGCGACAGCGGTGCGTGCCCTCCTGGTCACCGCGCGTTCGTTCCTCGCGCTGCTCTCGGCGGCCGTGCTCGCCGTCACGTGGTACGGCTGGTACTACTTCAAGGACCTGGACGACAACGTCACCACGACCGACGTCATCCCCGGCTCGGTCACCGAGATGCCCGACGGCGTTGCCCGCAAGCCGCTCGACGGCGCGGTCGACATCCTGCTCGTCGGCGTCGACAGCCGCACCGACGCGCAGGGCAACCCCCTGTCCGACGAGGTGCTGGCGCTGCTCAACGGCGGTGTGGCGGACGGCACGCTGAACACCGACACGATGATCCTGGTGCACGTGCCGCAGGACGGCACCCGCGCAGTGGCCGTGTCGTTCCCGCGCGACTCGTACGTCGAGATCGCCGACGGGTTCGGCAAGCACAAGCTCAACTCGGCGATGGCCCGGCAGAAGAACGACACCGCGCAGGGGCTGCGCGAGCAGGGCGTCACCGACGAGGCGCGCATCGAGCGGGAGTCGACGCTCGCCGGGCGCAAGACGCTCATCAAGACCATCGAGGGGCTGACCGGCGGCGCGGTCACCGTCGACCGGTACGCCGAGGTCAACCTGGCCAGCTTCTACGAGGTGACGCAGGCCATAGGCGGCGTCGAGGTGTGCCTGAACAACGCCACCCGCGACTCCGACTCGGGCGCGGACTTCGCGGCGGGCCGGCAGACCATCGCCGGGCGCGGGGCGCTGTCGTTCGTGCGGCAGCGCGGCGGCCTGCCCGGCGGCGACCTCGACCGGATCGTGCGGCAGCAGGTGTTCATCGGGGCCCTGGCCCGCAAGGTGCTGTCCACCGGCACGCTGACCGACTTCGACCGGCTCAACCAGCTCGTGACGGCCGTGAAGAAGTCCGTGGTGCTGAGCGAGCGGTGGAACATCACCGAGTTCGCCGAGCAGATGCAGGGCCTGGTGTCGGGCAACATCCAGTTCCGCACCATCCCGGTGGGCGAGCCCACGGACACGTTCAGCGACGGCAACGTGCTGCCCGTCGACCCGGTGCAGGTGCGGCAGTTCATCAAGGGGCTGGCCGCGGCGGACTCGCGGTCCTCCTCCGCCGCCCCCGTGACGACCACGACCCCCGACCGGCCGGCCGCGTCGGCGATCACCGTGCAGGTCTACAACTCCGCGGGCGTCGCCGGCCTCGCCGGCACCGTGCTGGACCAGTTGGCGGACAAGGGGTTCCGCCGCGGCCAGGCCACCACCGGGACGTACTCGGACACCACCGTCGTGCGGCACGCCGCGGGCGAGCGGTCGAGCGCCGAGAGCGTGATCTCCGCCCTGGGCGGTAACGCCGAGGCCGTCGAGGACGACTCCGTGCCCGGGGGGCAGGTCCAGGTGCACGTCGGGGCGGACTACTCGCCGCCCGGTTCGTCCGACCCGGCGTCGGTCGAGGACACCACGCGGGTGGCGCCGTCGACCGGTTCCGCCCCGCCGATCACCGCCGACGGTGTGGTCTGCGTCAACTGAACAGCCCACCCCAGGCGCGCACCGGCGTCCGACCGGCCGAAGGTGGTTAGCCTGATCGGACTGGTTCGGACCGGTTAGGGGAGCGGAGGAACGCCGTGAAGGCCGCGGTGATCACCGGGCGCGTGCTCGTCGCACTGCTGTCCGCGGCCGTGCTGGCGGTGGCCGGGTACGGCTGGTCGACGGTGCAGCGCGTGCAGGAGAGCGTGAACAAGACGGACGTGCTGTCGGTGCTGGAGGACGTGCCCAACGCGCCGCCCGTCGAGGACGGCGCGACCGACATCCTGCTCGTGGGCAGCGACAGCCGCACCGACGCCCAGGGCCGGCCGCTGCCGGACGACGTGCTGCGCCGGTTGCGCACCGAGGCGACCGACACGCTCAACACCGACACGATCATCGTGCTGCGGGTGCCGAAGAACGGCGGCCGGGCGCACGCCGTGTCCATCCCGCGCGACACGTACGTCGCCATCCCCGACCACGGCCAGGAGAAGATCAACTCGGCGTACGGGGTGACCAAGTTCTTCACGATGGAGCGCCTGGCCGCCTCCGGGGTGCCGCTGGACGAGCGCTCGCGCGAGGGCGACCAGGCCGGGCGGCGGGCGCTGGTGCAGGTCGTGCAGGAGCTGACCGGCGTGCGCGTCGACCACTACGCGGAGGTCAACCTCTACGGGTTCTACCTGCTCACCCAGGTCATCGGCGGCGTGGACGTGTGCCTGCGGGCGGCGACGTCGGACCCGGACTCGGGCGCCGACTTCCGGGCGGGCGTGCAGACCGTGGCGGGCGGCGACGCGCTGGCGTTCGTGCGGCAGCGCAAGGGCATCCCCAACGGCGACCTCGGGCGGATCACGAGGCAGCAGGTGTTCATGTCGGCGGCCGTGTCGAAGCTGCTGTCGGCGGGGACGCTGACCGACCAGGCCAGGCTGTCGGGGCTGATCGACGCGGTGAGCAAGTCGGTCGTCGTGGACCAGGACTTCGACCTGACCACGCTGGCCGCGCAGGCGCAGGGGCTGGCCGGCGGGAACGTCGAGTTCGCGACCATCCCGGTGACGGGGGTCGGGGCGGTGAACGAGCGGGGGCAGAGCGTCGTCACCGTGGACCCGGTGCAGGTGAAGGCGTTCGTGGCGCAGGTGCTGGGCGAGAAGAAGACGACCGTCGTGCCCACGCCGTCGGTTGTCCCCAGCACGCCGGTCGGCGCCACCCCGTCGGGGTTCGGCGGCGGTAGGGTCGTGGCGCTGGACGGCGGTCGCGCGGCCGGCGCGGTGGCGCTCCAGGGACCGCCGTGCGTGGACTGAGGTGACCAGGGCTTTCAGGGGGTCGGGTAGCTGGATCGGGTGATCATGGGGACGAAGGTGTACGTAAACGCGGTTTCGGCACTCGGTTGAGAGAAGCGGACCCCCGAGACCACCCCGGCCGTCCACCACGAGCCCACCACCCGCACCTCCGACCCACCACCCGCCCCGGCCGCCCTGCCGGCCCGCAGCCAAGCCACCCGGCCGACGCACCGGCCCGACGCGCCCCGCCGCCCGGCCCGACCACCGGCTGACCACCGGCTGACCCGTCCCCGAGGGCGGGGTGCGGCTTCGTGCGGGAGGGGTGGCGGGACGCCGCGACCGGCGTGGCAAGGTTGTGCCATGACCGTCACGGATGCGCTGTTCGCCCCCCTGTTCGCCGCGAACCCGGGCCGTCCCCTGATCACCCACTACGACGACGCGGCCGGCACGCGCGTGGAGCTGTCGCGGGCGACCATCCGGAACTGGGCGGCCAAGACGGCGAACTGGCTGCGCGACGAGCACGACGTCGAGCCGGGCGACCCGGTGGCCGTGCTGCTGCCCGCGCACTGGCAGACGGCGGGCGTGCTGCTCGGGGCGTGGTGGTGCGGCGCGGCGGTGACGGACGACCCGGCGGGTGCGAAGGTGGCGATCGTCGCGCCGGGCGGGGTCGCGCCGGGGGCCGCGGTGACGGCGGTCGCGTCGCTTCACCCGATGGGGTTGGGCAGCGGCGCGCCGGTCGACTACAACGACGACGTGCGGGCGCACGGCGACGACTTCGCGCCGTGGGAGCCGGTCCCCGGCGCGACGCCCGCGCTCCTCAAGTCCACTGTGGACGAGGTCGTGTCGGAGGCGCACCACCGGGCGGAGACGTTGGGCATCACCACGTCCTCGCGCGTGCTGTCCACGTTGGACTGGTCCATGCCGGACGGTCTGCTGAACGGTTTCCTGGCCGTGCTGGCGGGCGGCGGGTCGCTGGTCCAGTGCAGCAACGCGACCCCGGACCTGCTCCCCGCCCGCCGGACCGGTGAGCAGACGAACCTGGACCTGGTGGGCTGAAGCGGGCCGGAGTGGACCCGAGCGGAGCGGGCCGGAATGGACCGGAGCGGGTGAACCTGCGGGGGTGGCGTGGTCGCGGGGACCACGCCACCCCCGGACGACCTAGCCCCTGAGCAGGGCGCGGCTCATCACAACCCGCTGGACCTGGTTGGTGCCCTCGTAGATCTGGGTGATCTTCGCGTCCCGCATCATGCGCTCGACCGGGAAGTCGCGGGTGTAGCCGGCGCCGCCGAACAGCTGCACGGCGTCCGTCGTCACCTCCATGGCGACGTCCGAGGCGAAGCACTTGGCCGCGGCGGTGATGAAGCCGATGTTCGGCTCGCCCCGCTCGGCCTTGGCGGCGGCCACGTAGACCATGTGGCGGGCCGCCTCGATCTTCATCGCCATGTCGGCGAGCATGAACTGCACACCCTGGAAGTCGGCGATCGCCGTGCCGAACTGCCTGCGGTCCTTGGTGTAGGCGATGGCCTGCTCCAGGGCGCCCTGCGCGATGCCGACGGCCTGCGCGCCGATGGTCGGGCGCGTGTGGTCGAGGGTGCGCAGCGCG
The DNA here is from genome assembly GCF_052936295.1 of Saccharothrix sp. DSM 118769. Taxonomy (NCBI): domain Bacteria; kingdom Bacillati; phylum Actinomycetota; class Actinomycetes; order Pseudonocardiales; family Pseudonocardiaceae; genus Saccharothrix; species Saccharothrix sp. DSM 118769. The sequence continues at coordinate 8,901,372 of NZ_CP193627.1, forward strand.
GTCTTCAGGCCGGTGCCGGGCTCGCCGATGATCCGGTCCGCGGGGATGGTGCAGTTCTCGAAGTGGATCTCGCGGGTGGGCGAGCCCTTGATGCCGAGCTTGCGCTCCTTCGAGCCGACGACGAAGCCCGGGTCGTCCTTGTGCACGACGAACGCCGAGATGCCCTGCGACTTCTTCGGCGCGTCCGGGTCGGTGACGGCCATCACCGTGTACCAGGTGGACTCGCCGGCGTTGGTGATCCAGCACTTGGTGCCGTTGAGCACCCAGTGGTCGCCGTCGAGGCGGGCGCGGGTGCGCATGGACGCGGTGTCGGAGCCGGCCTCGCGCTCGGACAGCGCGTAGGACGCCATGGCCTCGCCCGAGGCGATGGACGGCAGCACCTGCTGCTTGAGCGACTCGGACGCCGACAGCAGGATCGGCATGGTGCCCAGCTTGTTCACCGCCGGGATCAGGGACGACGACGCGCAGACGCGCGCCACCTCCTCGATCACGATGCAGGTGGCGACGGAGTCGGCGCCCTGGCCGTCGTACGCCTCGGGCACGTGCACGGCGGCGAAGCCGGATTTGACCAGCGCGTTCAACGCCTCGACCGGGAAGCGCTCCTGCTCGTCCACGTCGGCCGCGTACGGCGCGATCTCCTTGTCGGCCAGTGACCGGACCGCCTCGCGCAGCGCCTCGTGCTCCTCGGCGAGCTGGTAGGTACCGAAGCTCGGGTCCACGTTAAGTTACCTCCGGGTAGGGCGTTCTACCTGGATGTTAGCGCGCGTTCACGGCACTGTCCGCTGTGCCGTCGGCAACAACACCCGCCCGGGTGCGCAACGCCGCGTCCTTCTCCAGGACCAGGTCCGCGAGGGACGCCTGGAACTCCGCCATCCGCTCCCGCAGGGCGGGATCGGACGCGGCCAGGACGCGCACCGCCAGCAGGCCCGCGTTGCGCGCGCCGCCGACCGACACGGTGGCCACCGGCACGCCGGCGGGCATCTGCACGATCGACAGCAGCGAGTCCATGCCGTCGAGGTACTTCAGCGGCACCGGCACGCCGATCACCGGCAGCACGGTCGCCGACGCCACCATGCCCGGCAGGTGCGCCGCGCCGCCCGCGCCCGCGATGATCACCTTCAGGCCCCGGGATGCGGCGGACGTCGCGTAGTCGAGCATCCGCTGCGGGGTGCGGTGCGCCGAGTACACGCCCACCTCGTAGGTCACGCCGAACTCGGCGAGCGCCTCGGCGGCGGCCCCCATCACGGGCCAGTCCGAGTCGCTGCCCATGATCACGCCGACCTGCGTCACTGCTCTCCTCCGTGGATGTCGTACCCGTCGAGCCACACGCCGTCGGACAGCCAGTGCGCGGCGAGCCTGGCCCGCGCGCGCACCTCCTCCAGCCGTTCACCGAGGACGGTGACGTGCCCGATCTTGCGTCCCGGCCGCTCCGCCTTGCCGTACAGGTGCACGTGGGCGTCGGGGAACCGGGCGAACAGGTGGTGCAGCCGCTCGTCGGGGCCCGTCGCGGGCGCGTCGGGCGCGCCGAGGACGTTGGCCATGACGACGGCGGGCGCGGCGAGGTCCGTCGCGCCGAGCGGGTAGTCCAGGACGGCGCGCAGGTGCTGCTCGAACTGGGACGTGCGGGCGCCCTCGATGGTCCAGTGGCCCGAGTTGTGGGGGCGCATGGCCAGCTCGTTGACGACGAGGCCGGCGGCGGTGTCGAACAGCTCCACGGCGAGCAGGCCGACGACGCCCAGCTCGTGCGCGACGCGCAGCGCCAGCTCCTGGGCCTCCTCGGCCACCTCGGCGGGCACGTCGGGCGCGGGCGCCAGGACCTCGACGCAGATGCCCTCCTGCTGCACGGTCTGCACCAGCGGCCACGCCGCGCCCTGCCCGAACGGCGAGCGCGCGACGAGGGCGGCCAGCTCGCGGCGCATGGGCACGCACTGCTCGACCATCAACGGGGTGCCGGCGGCGAGCAGCTCGGGCACGACGCGCTGCGCGCCCTGCGGTGTGTTCAGCATCCACACGCCGCGCCCGTCGTACCCGCCGCGGACGGCCTTGAGGACGCACGGCCACCCGTGCTCCGCGCCGAAGCGCAGCACGTCGCCGGTGTCGGTGACCTCGGTGAACGGCGGCACGGGCAGTCCCAGCGCGGCCAGCTTCACGCGCATGACCAGCTTGTCCTGGGCGTGGACCAGGGCGTCGGGGCCGGGCGCGACCTTCACGCCGTCCGCGACCAGCGCGCGCAGGTGCTCCTGGGGCACGTGCTCGTGGTCGAACGTGACGACGTCGCACGACCCGGCGAAGGCGCGCAGCGCGTCCAGGTCGGTGTGCTTGCCCAGTTCCACGTCGCGGGCGACGAGCGCGGCCGGGTCGGAGTCCGACTCGGCGAGCACCCGCAGCGACTGGCCCAGGGGGATCGCGGCCTGGTGGGTCATGCGGGCCAGCTGGCCGCCGCCGATCATGCCGACGACGGGGAGACGGGTTCGGGAGTCCACGGTTCGGTGATTTTACCTGCACAAACAGCGGGCTCCCGCACGCCCCCGGCGCGGGCGGCGACCCGCTGTCAGACGCGGTGCGGCCGGCGCGTCGTCACGAGGGCCAGCGCGAGCAGCGCCGCGGCGGGGACGGTGAAGACGGCGAACTCGACCCACTGGAGCTCCGCGACGCGGTCGGCGGGCTGGAAGTCGGTGTAGTGCTGCGTGAGGCCGGTGTCGGCGACGCACTTCCGGAACGCCGGGTCGACCTCCTCACCGGTGGGGACGCAGTGCCGCGGGTAGTCGACCACGGTGCCGGCCGCGTCGGCGTAGCCGCTGCCCACGGTCCAGTCGTCGTCGCCGGTCGCCGACGAGTACAGCAGACCGCCCGGCGAGTAGGGCTCCAGCACGCGTTCGGGCGTCCGGTAGAAGGGCCGCCACAGGGCGGCGACGAGGGCGCGGGTCAGGCCGTAGGCGACCAGGGTGAGGCCCATGGACAGCACGGTGCGGCGGGTGAGCGCGCTCATCGCCAGGCCCAGGGCGAAGCCGAACGCCGCGTAGGCGGCCTGCACCTGCGGCACGACCTCGAACGGCATCGGGTCGAACGCCCGGAACGGCACGTAGTCCGTGTTGGTGGCGTTCATGGCGTTCATCAGCACGACCAGCGACGCGCCGAGGCCGGCGGCCAGCGCGACGGCGGGCACGCCGAGCAGCACGACCTTGCCGACCAGCCAGCGCAGCGGGCTGATGTCCTGGCTCCACACCACGAGGTGGGTGCGCTGCTCGTACTCCCGGGACAGCAGCGGCGCGGTCCAGAACACGGCGACCACCGCGCCGAACAGCGCCGGGCCGAGGGACAGCAGGTAGGCGAGGTCCGCGTAGTCCACCCGGCCGAGCAGCTCGTGGCGCTGGTGGCCGGTGGCGGTGACGTGCGCCGCCAGGGCCAGCGCGGTGCCGGCGACGACCGCGACGACGACCGCGGCGCCGCCCACGGTCCAGCGGTGCCGGCGCCAGGCCAGCCAGAGCAGGTCGCGCCAACCGACGGCGGACCGCACGACGGCGGTGTCCACGGGCGGGGGCGCGGCGGTGGACCCGTCGGCGGTGCCGGTGGTCTCGGTGGTGGTCCGGGCGGTGGTCACGCCCCGCCCTCCTTCGGGTCCGGGCCGTTGCGGGTGGCCGCGAGCTGGGCGAGCACGTAGTCCTCCAACGTCACGGGCCGCTCGGTCCACCGCCCCGCCACGACCGGGCGCGGGTGGTCGTCGGGCAGCCTGACCAGGAACGTCGACTGGTTGCCGCGGTGGCGCGCCTCGACGACCCGGCCCAGGGCGGGCGGCACCTCGGAGCGCGGACCGGTGTAGCTGACGTGCCGGGCGAGCAGGTCGTCGAGGTCGCCGCCGGCCAGCAGCCGGCCGTGGGCGAGCAGCAGCAGGTGGTCGGCCACGCCGCTCAGCTCGGCCACGACGTGCGTGGACAGCAGCACCGTCATGCCGGTCTCGTCGACCTCGGCCAGCAGCTCGGCGGTGACCTCGCGGCGGGCCAGCGGGTCGAGGTTGGCCAGCGGCTCGTCGAGCAGCAGCACGTCCGGTCGCGAGCCGATGGCCAGCGCGAACGCCACCTGCGCCTGCTGGCCGCCGGACAGCCTGCCGCACGCCCGGTCGAGCGGGACCTCGAAGCGCCCCAGCCAGCGGCGGGCCCGCGCCTCGTCCCACACGACGTTGAGGCGGGCGCCGAGCCGGAGCACGTCGACGGCGGTGAAGTTCCGGTACAGCGGCTTGTCCTGCGACACGAACGCCACCCGGCCCGCCGCGCCCGCCGACCCCTCGTCGGCGTCGAGGAGGCCCGCGAGGACGGACATCAGCGTCGTCTTGCCCGCGCCGTTGGCGCCGACCAGCGCGGCGACCCGGCCGGAGGGCAGGTCGAACGTGCAGTCGCGCAGCGCCCAGCGGTTCCGGTAGCGCTTGCCGAGCGACCGGGCGCGCACCGCGAACGCGGTGCCGGCGGTCGGGCCCGCGGGGCGACCGCTCACAGGACCACCACCCCGTCCCCGCCGGACGTGCGGTTGCCGCGCGCGCCGGGGTGCAGGACGGAGCGCACGAGCGCGTCGACGTCCTCGGCGTCCAGCCCGGCGTCGCGCGCCTCGCGCACCCACAGGACCAGGCGGGCGCGGAGCGCGGCCATCACCTCCGGGTCGGTCGAGCCGAGCCCGGCCTTCACGTACGTCCCCGATCCCTGGCGGGCTTCGACCAGGCCGGACATCTCCAGCTCCCGGTACGCCTTCAGCACGGTGTTGGCGTTGACGCCGCTCGTGCCGACGACGTCGCGCACGGTCGGCAGCCGGTCCCCCGGGCCCAGCCAGCCCAGCCTCAGCGCCTCCCGCACCTGGCGCACGAGCTGCAGGTAGGCGGGGAGACCGCTGGAGCGGTCGACGCGGAACTCCACCGCTCCCCCCCGGATTGTTCTGGTTGACTAAGACACCGGAACACGGTTCAGGAACGTCCCGGGGTTGTCAAGCCCTGCCCCGCGCACTCCACCTCGCGCACCGACCAACCCCCGGTACGGGTGCCGTCGGGTAACGCGTCCGTAACCGGCGCGGCGACCACCCGGACCAGGTCGTGTCATTCACCACCACCTTAGTCTTTCTCGCCTCTCACAGGCCCTGTCCAGCGCTTTTACTCGACGGTGCAGGACAACACCGCACCGGAAGGACAAGGGATGACATTCCGACGAATCCTGACCGCCGTCGTCGTGGCCGCCTCGGCGCTGCTCATCGCGCCGGCCGCCAACGCCGAGCAGGCCGACACGCGGCAGGACGAGTGGGTGCTGGAGAGCGTCACACGGCCGGGCGACGTGTGGGACCAGACCAACTGGGCCTGGGACCCCGAGTTCCCGGTCATCCCCCACCCGCGCCACGGGGAGGACAACCAGACGTGGTTCATCTCCGACGACGGCAGCATCAGGGACAAGATGTACGGCTGGTGCGCGACCTCGGTCGGCGGCCGGCTGGCGGGCCGGCCCTGCGACGGTTCCTACGAGCAGCGCTGGGTGGGCCACTCCTACGACGGCTACGAGACCTGGCTGTTCGAGCTGGGGAACAGCGACCAGTGCGTCACGCACAACGGCGTCTACAAGGAGCTGATCCTCTCACCGTGCGGCCCTGAGCGGTCCGACCAGCGCTGGATCATCCACCGGCGGTAGTCGACCCGGGCACGGCGGGGGACCCGAGCGGCACGGGGCTCGGGTCCCCCGCCGTGCGACCGGGTCGGACGGCCGGTCCGGGCGCGCGCTGCTGCACCGGCACGTCCACCCCGGGCACGTCCACCCCGGGCACGTCCACCCCGGGCACGTCCACCCCGGGCACGTCCACCCCGAGGACGTGCCCGGGGGCCGCGACGACCGCGCCGCGCACGGGTCGCGCGCGCCGGACCTCGCCCGGCGACACGACTCCGACGAGGGCGGACAGCACCGCGGTGAGGACGTGGCTGATGCGCGCGTACGTGGTCACGGACCCGGCTTACCCGCCCGCGCCGGACGCCGATCGCCGGACCGGGGCGGACCACCCGCCCGGCGGGGCGCATCACCCGGGCAGGTGAGAGGAGCCCCGGCGGGCGGGACGGGCCAGGCAAAACGGGTTCTGACAGGCGGGACGAGCCCGACGCGCCGCCGTGGGCGGGCACCGGACCGGTGGGGAGGGGAGGGCGCCGGCGGACGCCGGACAGGGGGTCAGCGTCCGAGGGCGGCGACGAGCCGGACCGCTTCGTCGTAGGTGCCCGGCAACCGCTCCAGCCACACCTTCGCCGGGCCGGTGGGGGCGACGTGCGGGTCCACGGCCAACCTGTCCGCGGTGAGCAGGCGCAGGTTGGCCACGGTTCTCGCCAGCCGACCACCGCGCCGGACCAGCACGCACGCGGTGGACGGGCCGACCGACGCCAGCGTCTCGCCGGAGTCGAACACCTCCTTCAGCGCGTCCGCCAGCAGCGTCATCGCCACCACCCGCGACCAGCCCGCCACCCGGTTCAGGTCGATCGACACGAGCACCAGCACGTGCTCCTGGCACCCCGCCACGCGCGCCTCGGCGTACACCTCGCGCAGCCGCGTGCGCAGGTAGGCCGAGGTGGCGAGGCCGGTGAGCGGGTTGTCCGCGGCGCAGTCCCCGGCCCGCTTGCTCATCACGTCGCCCCAGCCCAGCGCGGTGACGCGCAGCATCCTGGCCGGGATGGCGTCCACGTTCGGCGAGACGATCCCGGTCGAGCCGGGCGGTTCGGCGAGCACCGCGTGCAGCGCCGCGAGGTCCAGCAGCGTCTCGGCCAGGCCCGCGCCCGCCTCCGCCCGCGCGGCGCCCAGCCGGTACAGCTCGCCGTCGGGGTCGTCCCGGCCGAGCACGGCCCGGCAGACGTCGTCGACCTCGTCCAGCGGCCAGTCGGCCGGGAACGCCCAGCCCGCGGCCATCGTGGCCGTGCGCCACCTCGACCGCAGCGCGCGTGAACCGTCAGCACCGGAACGCCGTGCCACCGCTTCCCGAACACCCACCCGGATGCCTCCTCGCCGTCGTCGTTACGGCCACGAGACGTCGCCGGCGTTCGTCCATGACGGCAGAACCAGGACACAGTTGGGTAGTCGTGCGTGACGTCGCACTTCCCGGTGCGTCAGACTGGCGCCGCGCGAGGAGGGGAATCACAGGTGGCGGCAGTTCCTGCGGACGTCCACGGACCGAGTGACGCGGAGCTGATCGACTCCGTCCGGGGCGGGGCGATCGACGCCTACGGGCAGCTCTACGAACGGCACGTGGGCGCCGCGTACAACCTGGCCCGCCAGCTCGCCAGGTCCTCGGCCGAGGCCGACGACCTGGTGTCCGACGCGTTCGCGAAGGTGCTGGACACCCTGCGCGCGGGCCGCGGGCCGGACACGGCGTTCCGCGCCTACCTGCTCACCGCGCTGCGGCACACCGCCTACGACAAGACTCGCCGGGACCGCAAGGTCGAGCTGTCCGACGACGTGGCCGAGGCCGCGCCCGAGGCCACCAGCGTGCCGTTCAAGGACACCGCCGTCGCCGGCCTGGAGCGGTCGCTGGCCGCGAAGGCGTTCGCCCGGCTGCCCGAGCGCTGGCAGACCGTGCTGTGGCACACCGAGATCGAGGGCCAGTCGCCCGCCGAGGTCGCCCCGCTGCTGGGCTTGACCGCGAACGGCGTGTCGGCGCTGGCCTACCGGGCCCGCGAGGGCCTCAAGCAGGCCTATTTGCAGGTGCACCTGGCCGAGACGCAGGCCGAGCGGTGCCGCGCGACCGTGGACAAGCTCGGCGCGTGGACCCGGGGCGGGCTGTCGAAGCGGGAGACCACGCAGGTCGAGGCGCACCTGGACGAGTGCGTGGACTGCCGGGCGCTGGCCGCCGAGCTGGCCGACGTCAACGGCGCGCTGCGCGGGATCATCGCGCCCCTGGTGCTGGGCGTCGGCGCGACCGGCTACCTCGCGGCGGCCGGCGCGGGCACGGCGAAGGCGGCCACCGCGGCGGCGGCCGGTGCGGCGGCGGGCGCTGCGGCCGGCACGAGCGGCGGCGGCACGGGCAACGCGCTCGGCTCGGTGCCCCGCCAGCTCCTCGGCACGGCGGCCTCGATCGCCGCGCTCGTGGTGGCGGTGGCGATCGGCCTGGCCTCCGGCGGCGAGCAGCAAGAGGTGCCCGCCGCGCAGACCTCCCCCGTGCCGACCGCGCCCACGCGCACCGCGCCGCAGGTCCCGCCGGCCACGCAGGCGCCGACCGGCACGTCGTCGACCACGACCACCACCGCGCCCACGACCACCGAACCCACGACGACGGCGCCCACGACCACCGCGCCGTCCACGGAGCCGGTCGTGCCCGCGCCGCCCGCGCCCGCCCCCGAACCGGCACCCGAACCCCAGCCCGAACCCGAACCGGAGCCCGAGCCCGAGCCCGAGCCCGAACCGGAGCCGACGCCGCCGAACCTGGTGCCGATGGTGCCCAGCGGTTTCACGCTCACGCCCGGCGCGGAACCGGTGGCGATGCCGGTCGTCGTGCGCAACACCGGCGAGACGACCTCGCAGCCGGCGAGCGCGGCCCTCACCCTGCCGCCCGGCGTGCGGTCGGTGGGCGGGCCGGCGTCGTTCGCGGGCCGGCGGCTGGTGCAGCTGAACGGGCTGCCCGAGCAGACCGTCGACTGCCCGGCGGCGGTGGGCGCGGTCACGTGCGCCACCACCCAGGGCATCGCACCGGGCGGCACGGCGACGTTCGTCTTCCGCCTCCAGGCCGACTGGGAGGCGGTGAACAGCCGCATCACCGGCACCGTCACCGCGGGCACGTCGCTGAGCGTGGCCATCGAGGTCGACGTGGCGGTCACCCCGGTCGAGGACGCCCTCGACCTGGACGTCGACGTCACCAAGTGGCACCACGAGCACTGGAGCTCGCGCGTGGACGTGGCGGTCACCAACACCGGTGGCCGGGCGGGCGACCTGGTGCTCGCGGTGTCGTCCGAGGACGTCTTCCTGGTCAGCCTGGCGCCGGGCTGCACGAAGTCGGACCGGCGGATCACCTGCGAGGTGCCGCTCGGGCGGGGCGAGGCGTACCGGCTGTCGGTGTGGGCGCTGCGCGGGTCCTGGCACGACGACCACGACGAGCGCGGGAAGTCCCGCGAGGTGACGGTCACCGCGACCCTCGGCACCGCCGCGGCGAGCGAGACGGTGACCGTTTTCACCCGTCCGGGTGATCATCCCGGGCACCCGCCGACGGGCGACCCGACCCCGACGACCACGCCGACGACCACGGGCACCACCGCGCCGACGACGACCACCACGACACCCCGCCCGACCTCGTCGTCGCCGACCGGGCAGCCGCCCGCGACCGCACCGACGAAGACCGGCGCGGAGCCCCCGCCGGTGGTCACCACACCCCCGGGCGTGCCCGCGGCGGAGCCCCCGGTCGTGCCCCCCGTCGTGCCGCCGAACGGGCCGCCGTCGAGCGGGCCGACCCCCACTGACCGGCTCGAACCGTGCGAACCGGTCATACCGCTGTGGCCCCCGCTGCTGGGGGACCTGCTGCCCGGGCTGTGCCGCACCCCTTCGTGATCGACCCGTCACGGGGTCGGTAGCCTGCCCCGGTGCTGCCACTAGTGCGCAGGGTGCTGGGACGCCTCCCGGAACCGCTCCGCTTCCTGATCGTCAAGCACCGCGAGCTGATCCGCTTCGCCGCCGTGGGCGGCACGACGTTCGTGATCGACAACGGTGTCTGGTACGCGCTGAAGCTGACGTTCCTGCAGGACAAGGTCGTCACCGCGAAGGCCATCGCCGTGCTGGTGGCGGTCATCTCGTCCTACGTGCTGAGCCGCGAGTGGTCCTTCGACACCCGCGGCGGGCGTGAGCGCCACCACGAGGCCGCGTTGTTCTTCCTGGTCAGCGGCATCGGCATCGGCGTGAACCTGCTGCCGCTGTACGTGTCGCGGCACGTGTTCGACCTGCACTCGGAGGTCGCCGACTTCATCACCGGGTCGGTGATCGGCATGCTGCTCGCGACCGGGTTCAAGTTCTGGGCGATGAGGAAGTTCGTGTTCCCCCAGGCCGACGCGCGGCCGTCGGTGCGGCCGCTGCACGTCGTCGCGGAGCAGCGCGAAGTAGCCTGACCGGGTGTCCGTAGTCGAGAACGTGGTCCTCCGCCTGCCCGAACCGCTGCGCTCGCTCGCCCTGAAGCACAGAGAGCTGCTCAAGTTCGCCGTGGTCGGCGGCACGTGCTTCGTGATCGACACGGCCATCTTCTTCGGCCTGAAGTCGATCGTCCTGACCGACCACCCGGTGACGGCGAAGATCGTCGCCACCCTGGTCGCCACGATCGTGTCGTACATCCTGAACCGCGAGTGGTCGTTCAAGACCCGCGGCGGGCGTGAGCGGCGGCACGAGGCGGCGTTGTTCTTCCTCGTCAACGGCATCGGCATCGTGCTCAACTCGGCGCCGCTGTGGGTGTCGCGCTACCTGCTGGACCTCCAGGAGCCGAACATCAGCCGGGTCGGCGAGGAGGTCGCCGACTTCGTCAGCGCCCAGGTCATCGGCACCCTGATCGGCATGGCGTTCCGCTGGTACGGCTACAAGAAGTGGGTGTTCCCCGACCCCGACGCCCGCCCGCGCCGCGTGACCAGGGCCTACGACCTCCCCGAAGAGGACGAACAAGCCCTGGGCCACTCCTGACCCACCCGAGAGTCCAACCTCCAGGCCCCGAGAGTCCAACGCCCGGGTCCCGAGAGTCCAACGTCCAGGACCCCTGAGTTCTCCGTTCCGCATACCGACCGGTCGGCTCGAACGCAGAACTCAGGGGTCGCGAGCGTTGGACTCACGAGACCTGAGCGTTGGACTCTCGGGGCCTGAGCGTTGGACTCTCGGGGGTGGTCAGGCGGGGGTGGCGAGGATGGCGAGGGCGGCGGCGTGGAGGTGGCCGTTGCTGGACAGGACGTTGCCGCCGTCGAAGCGCTCGACGCCGTCCAGGTCGCTGAACCGGCCACCGGCCTCGCGGACCAGCACCTGGAACGGCGCGACGTCCCACGGGTTCACGATCGGCTCGGCGGCCACGTCGATCGCGCCCTCGGCGACCAGGCAGTGCTGCCAGAAGTCGCCGAACGCCCGGTTCTCCCAGCACGCGTCGACCAGCGCCAGGTACGCCTCCCGCGAGTGGTGCTCGGTCCACGTGCCCAGGTGCGTGGTCGACAGGTAGGCGTCGGTGAGGTCCCGCACGCCGGACACGGTGATCGGCCGGGTGCCGGTGGCGTCCGACGTGAACGCGCCCCCACCTGCCGAGGCCCACCAGCGACGCCCCAGGGCGGGGGCCGAGACGACGCCCACCACGGGCGTGCCGTCGACGACGAGGGCGATCAGCGTGGCCCACACCGGCACGCCGCGCAGGAAGTTCTTCGTCCCGTCGATCGGGTCCACGACCCACGCGCGCCCCGCGCCCGCCGTGCCGCCCCGCTCCTCGCCCGCCACCTGGTCGCCCGGCGCGTCGACCGCGAGCACGGCGCGGATGGCGTCCTCCACGGCCACGTCCGCGTCCGTCACCGGCGTCCGGTCGGGCTTGCGCTCCACGACGAGGTCGCGGGCGCGGAACCGGGACGTGGTGATCGCGTCGGCCTCGTCGGCCAACCGGAGGGCCAGGGACAGGTCTGCACGAAGGTCTGACACGCACGGGATGGTGCCACGCCTACGCTGGGTGCCGTGAGCGTGGTCTTGTTGGCCGAGGACGACCCGGCGATCGCCGATCCCCTCTCCCGGGCACTCCAGCGGGAGGGGTACCAGGTGCAGGTCGTGGGTGACGGTCCGGGCGCGCTGGACGTCGCCGCGCACGGCGGCATCGACCTGCTCGTCCTCGACCTGGGCCTGCCCGGCATGGACGGCCTGGAGGTGTGCCGCCGGCTGCGCGCGGGCGGGCGCGGCATCCCCGTGCTGATGCTCACCGCGCGGTCCGACGAGGTGGACTTCGTGGTGGGGCTGGACGCCGGCGCGGACGACTACGTGGCCAAGCCGTTCCGGCTCGCGGAGCTGATGGCCCGCATCCGGGCCCTGCTGCGCAGGCGCGCGCCCGGCACGCTGGAGGTCAACGGCGTGCGCCTGGACCTGGCGGCCCGCCGCGTCACGGTGGACGGCCAGGAGGTGCAGCTGGCGAACAAGGAGTTCGAGCTGCTGCGCGTGCTGATCCAGCGCGCGGGCCAGGTCGTGCACCGCGACGAGATCCTCTCGGAGGTGTGGAACGACCCGGAGCTGAAGTCCAGCAAGACCCTCGACATGCACATGTCGTGGCTGCGCCGGAAGCTCGGTGACACCCGCACGGTGGAGCGCCGCATCGCGACCGTGCGCGGGGTCGGCTTCCGCTTCAACACCGCCGACTGATGCGCAGCCGCATCCTGCGGGCGATCCTGCTGGCCGTCGCGGTCACCGGGTTCGCCCTGGGCATCCCCCTGGGCTACACGGCCCTGCGGCTGGTCGACGACGGCGCGCGCGGCGACCTGGCGTCCCGAGCGCGGCAGATCGCCGCCCTCATCGACGACCAGATCGCGGACGGCCGCCCCATCGACCTGGGGCCCGTGCAGGTCGGCGTGCCCGAGGGCGGGCACCTGGTGGTCACGTCCTCGTCCGGCGTGCGGGAGTTCGGCACGACGCCGGGCCGGGACGCGCTGTCGGTGGAGCTGCCGATCGCGCAGCAGGGCACCGTGCGGCTGGAGGTGTCGTCGGCGCCCATGCACACCGCGCAGTACCAGGTGGCGGCGCTGGTGGTGCTGCTGGTCGTGCTGTCGGTGGGCACCGGCACGGTCGTCGCCACGGTCACCGCCCGCAAGCTCGCCAGGCCCCTGCGGCACGTCGCGTCGCGCGCGGCGCGGCTCGGCGCGGGCGACTTCCGGCGCGACGACCGGCGGCACAACGTGCCCGAGCTGGACCTGGTGGCCGACGCGCTGGACAAGTCGGCGGGCGCGCTGGCGCAGCTCGTGCAGCGGGAGCGGGAGCTGGTCGGCGACGTGTCGCACCAGCTGCGCAGCAGGCTCACCGCGTTGCAGCTGCGGCTGGAGGCGCTGTCGCTGCACACCGAGCCGGACGCGGCGACCGAGGCGAGGGCCGCGCTGGAGCAGGCCGAGCGGCTCGGCGAGGTGCTGAACGAGATGCTGGCCGCCGCCCGCGCCGCCCGCGCGGTCGGCGCGGAACCCCTGGACCTGGGCGCGGAGCTGTCGGCCATCGCCGAGGAGTGGCGCGAACCGCTGCGCGGCGTCGGCCGGGCGCTGCGGGTGCGGGTGCCGGAGGGGCTGCTGGCCCGCGCCACGCCCGCCCGGCTGCGCGAGGCGATCGGCGTGCTGCTGGACAACGCCCTGCGGCACGGCGAGGGCCTGGTCACGGTGTCCGCGCGCAGCGACGACGGCACCGTGGTCGTCGAGGTCGCCGACTCGGGCGCGGGCGTGCCCGACGAGCTGTCGCACCACATCTTCGAGCGCGGCGTGTCCGGCGGCGGCTCCACGGGGGTCGGCCTGGCGCTCGCGCGGGCCCTGGTCGACGCCGACGGCGGCCGGTTGGAGCTGTCCACCGCCCGGCCCGCGACGTTCGCCGTGTTCCTGCCCGTGCCGAAGGCCGAGGACGTGGTGGGCGTGCCCTGGCGGACCGACCTCACGCCTCGTTAGCGGCCGGCAGCACCCCCACCGCGCCGCGCACGACCTGCGCCCACACCAACCGGCCGAACAGGTAGTGGCAGGCGACGTCCTCGCTGGTGAACGCCGCCCAGTCGTACCGGTTGCCCTGCTCGCGCCAGAACACCTCGAAGCCGTCGTCGGTCGGCAGCAGGCACCACGCGTTGTCGGCCTCGGCCCCGATCGACACGACCTCGGCGGGCACACCGACCGCGAGCAGCCAGCCCAGGACCGACTCGACGTTCACCTGATCTCCTCCAGGTAGCCCAGGGCGAGCAGGTCCGCCACCGGGTAGGTCGTCCGGTAGCGGACGCCGCCACCGGGCTGGCCGAACCACTCGGCGGACAGCGTGAACCACACCGGCAGCACCCGGGTCGTCCGGTAGCGGTGGTAGCCGGCCGAGGCGAGCGCGGGCGGCAGGGACCTCGCCGCGAACGACGTGCCCAGCTCGGACAGCACCCGCCCCTCGGGGCCGCCGAAGCGGTCCAGCTCCACGCCGGCCGCGAGCACGCCGGGCTGGCCGGCCTCGTACCCGCCCTCGGGGAACAGCTCGCCGGGCGGCCACGCGTACTCGGGCGGGTCGGCCCGCACCAGGTAGCGGCGGTCCCAGTCGCGTTCGTGCGCGCCGGCCTGCGGGTCGTGGCCGGCCATCAGGTCGGGGTCGGGCTCGCCGCCGGGCGCGAGGACCAGGCGGGGGCGCAGGCACGCGGGCACCGGGTCGACCTGCGGCGCGTCGGTCGGGTCGCCGGACAGCCGGGACCGGAGCCGGTCGCCGTGCGTGAGGTCGACGCCGAACCGGGCGGACGCGTCGACCACGTGCCCGTCGGGGTGGTTCTGCGGCTCGAAGCGCAGGCCGGCCGCGAACGCCGCCTCACCGGACGGCGGGGGCAGCTGCCGGGCGGGCGCGGTGCGCGGCCGGGGCAGCGTCCCGCCGGGGAACACGTGCGCCAGGAACAGCGCGGCGGCCTCGGTGGTGGGGCGCGCGGTGGACGCGGCCGGCACCGGTGGCGCGTCGTCCTCCTCGACCTCCGGCTCGACCGCCCGCCGGGGGCCGGGCAGCAGCGGCGACCGGTCGAGCACCGGGCCGCGACCGACCGGGATGGGCACGACGGCGAACGCGAGGCCGCCGTCGGCCGCGACGCCGGCGACCGCGTCGCCCGCGTTCGCCACGGCGGCGCGCAGGTCGTCCAGGTCGAGGTCCCGGTCGAGGTCGCGATCGGAGTCGCGGTCGGGGTCGCGGTCGTCGCGGACGGCGGTGGTGTCGCCCTGGGCGAGGCCGGTGGCGCCGGCGGCTGCCGCCTTGGGGTCGGCCTTCACGGTGGCGTCGGCCTTGGCGGTGCTGTTGGCATCGGCCTTGGCGGTGGCGTCGGACCTGGCCTGGCCCTCGCCCCTGGGCGCGGCCTCACCGGACCGGCCACCCGACTGGCCCTGGCCCTGGCCTGGGCCCTGTGCCGGGCCCTGCCCTTGCGCCTGCGCCTGTCCTTGCGCCGGGCCCTGACCGGGCTGGACCGCCTGCGCGGCGCGGGCCTCCGCCTTGGGCGCGGCCTGGCCGGGCTGGGCCTGGGTCGACTGGCCGGGAGCCGCCGCGGCGGCGTTCGCCGCCGGGGACTGGCCGACCGCGGCCGCGCCGGCCACCGGGGCCGCCGCGGCGGGCGCACCGCCCGAGGGGCCGCCGAACGACGGGCCCTGCGACACGGCCTGGTTCGCGGCCGGGGCCGCGGGCTGCTGCGGGGCGGGGGCGTGCGGGGTGTCGACGTGCGCCACGGGCCGGTCCAGCACCGCGGCCGACGACTGGCTGACCGTGCCCTCGGCACGGGTCACGACCTCCGCGACCGCGCCGGTGGTGCCGCCGACGACCTGGTTCACCGCGTCGCCGAGCCGACCCACCAGGCCGGGCGCACCGCCCTGGCCCGGACCGCCGTGGTCGGGGGCGCCTCGACCGGGGCCGTTGTCGCCGGGACCGCCGTGACCAGGTCCGCCATGACCGGGGCCCTGCTGGCCGGGGCCGTGCTGGCCGGGACCGTTGTCGGGTCCGGGCGCCACGGCACCCACGGTGCGGTCGACGCCGTCGCCGACCCCCCGCACCAGGTCACCGGTCTTGTCGAGCACCGGCTCCACCACGGCCGCGACCGGCGGGGCGACCGCGCCCACGGCCCCCACGACCGGCTTCGCGACGGCGTCGACCGTGTCGGCCACGCCGTCCACGATCCCGCCGACGAGGCCGGGCGAGTTCCCGCCGGGCAGCAGGCCGCCCAGCAGGCCGCCGTTCTGGTTCCCGCCCTGGTTGCCGGGGCCGGCCGCCGGCGGGGCGCCCGCACCGGGCACCTGGCCCTGCTGGCCCTGACCCTGCTGGCCCTGCCCCTGCTGGCCCTGACCCTGCTGGCCCTGCCCCTGCTGGCCCTGGCCGTCCGGCGCGGGGCCGCCGCCGAGGAGGTCGCCCAGCAGGCCCCCGCCGCCGAGCAGCCCGCCCTGGCCCGGGCCCTGCGTGCCGGGCACCTGGCCGCCGGTTCCCTGCGAACCCGGACCCTGCGAACCGGGCCCCTGTGAGCCGGGGCCGTGCGAGCCGGGGCCGTTCTCGGACGGGCCGTGCACGCCGGGGTTGGCGTCGACCGGGAGCGGGTGGCCGCCGATCGTCACGCCGCTGTCCAGCCGCACCGCGCTGGTCAACGTGTCGGTCAGGTGGGCGATGTTGGCCGCCGCGCCGCGCACCGCCGTGTCCAGCCCGAGCAGCGCCGACGGGTTGCCCGCACCGGCGGCCTGCTGCGCGGCGGCGTCGTTCTTGGCCAGGTTCACCAGCTCGCGCACCAGCTCGACCTTGGCCGCGCCGATCTGCTCGGCCGCGTGGTCCAGCCGGTCGGCCGCCGCGGTGCAGCCGCGCAGCACGGTGTTCAGCGTGCCGTCGGGCGCGGTGAACGCGTTCCAGTGCCCGCGCGCCGCGTCGCCGGTCGAGCCGGACATCGCGCCGAGCGCCTTGCCCGCCGACCCGTCGGACTCGCCGGCGAGCGTCGTCAGCCGGTCGCCCGCCTCCCGCCACGCGGCGGCGGACGAGCGCAGCGCGTCCTCGTCCGCCTGCGGCCACACCACACCGGCCTTCGCCGCGACCTCGGCCAGTTCGGCCGGCAGCTCGATCCCCATCACGGCCCCCTGAGTCAGATCGCGCCGAGCGCGGTGCTGTTGTCGCCCTCGACCTCGCGGTAGGTGCGGGCCGTCCCGGCGAAGCGCTCCGCGACGCCGCCGAACCCGCCGCCCAGCGCGGTCAGCCCGGTGAGCACGTCGCCGGAGGGCCGCACGTGGCCGGCGGCGAAGCTCTGCCCGATCGCGTCGTCGCCCCAGCAGGCGCCCAGCGAGTCGAGGGTCGCGCCGAGGTCGTTCGCGATCTTGTCGGCGCGCTCCGCGAACGCGCCGAAGTCCTGCGCGCCCTCGGCGAGGCGGGCGAGGTCGGTCCGGAAGCCGTTCATCTCGTTCTCCTCGGAGTGGCGCTCGGGGTGGCGGCGCGGGGCGCGGTCGCGCCGAGCACCGGGGTGGGCGCGGCCTCGACGTCGAGCCAGTCGCGCTGCTCGAAGTCCTCGTCGTCGACGACGGGCCGGCGGGCGGGCTCGGGCGGCCGGATCTTCTCGGGGCGCAGGTCGGCGGTGCCGCGCACGAGCGCCGCCGGGTCGGTGCCGGCGGGCAGGACCGGGCTCAGCGCCTGGTAGGTGCGTTCCGCGGCCCTGACCCCGGCCTCCTGCACGGTGCGCAGGACGAGCCGGGCGAGCTGCGCGGGACGCATCCGGTAGGCGTCGTCGGTCAGCTCCAGGTCGGTGAGCGCGCCCTGGGCGCCGACCACCGCGGTCACCGAACCGTCCGGGCTGGTCGCGACCCCCGACACCGCGGCCAGGTCCCGCTGGACGGACGCCAGCTGGTCGCGGCTGCGCCGGTAGTCGGCCAGCAGTTCGTCGACCTGCGCGCGGTGATCGGTCACGGCCACCTCCGGTTCCAACCGTCGCCGGGCATGGTCGTCGGTCGCGCGTTGGACGTTACGACCCCCACCCCGGTTCCGGGGCGCGCGGGGGAAAATCGTGCGGGGACCCGCGCTACCCGCGCAGCGCCCGCACCACCCGCGACGGGCTGGGCCGGCCGAGCCGCTCCGCCATCCACGCGCTGGTGTCGGCGAGCTTGTCCAGGTCGAGGCCGTGCGCCACGCCCAGGCCGTCGAGCATCCACACGAGGTCCTCGGTGGCGAGGTTGCCGGTGGCCGACTCGGCGTACGGGCAGCCGCCGAGGCCGCCCGCCGAGGAGTCGACCGTGGTGACGCCCGCCTGGAGCGCGGCCAGCGTGTTCGCCAGCGCCTGCCCGTAGGTGTCGTGGAAGTGCACGGCCAGCGGTTCGACGCTGTCGAACGCGGCCAGCAGCGCCGTCACCTGGCCGGGGGTGGCCACGCCGATCGTGTCGCCGAGGGAGAGCTGGTCGCAGCCCATGTCCAGCAGCCGGCGGCCGACGCCGACGACCTGGTCGCGGGCCACCGCGCCCTCCCACGGGTCGCCGAAGCACATCGACACGTACCCGCGCACCCTGAGCCCCTCGGCCCTGGCGCGCGCGACGACCGGGTCGAACATGGCGAACTGCTCGTCCAGGGACCGGTTGAGGTTGCGGCGCGCGAACGCCTCGGTGGCGCTGGCGAAGATCGCGACGTGCTCGACGCCCGCCTTCAGCGCGCGTTCCAGGCCACGTTCGTTGGGCACCAGCACGGGGTAGTCGACGCCGTCGCGCCGGACGAGGCCGTCCAGCAGCTCCTCGGCGTCGGCCAGCTGCGGCACCCACTTCGGGTGCACGAAGCTCGTCGCCTCCAGCACCGCGCCGCCCGCGTCGGCCAGCCGGTCCAGGAACTCCAGCTTGGTGGCGACGGGCACGACCCCGGACTCGTTCTGGAGGCCGTCGCGCGGACCCACCTCCCAGATCGTCACCCGCTCCGGGAGCCCGCTCCCGCCGACCACGTCGGGCAGCCCGACCTCACGCGCGCCCATCGCTGACCCTGTCCTCCGGCTGGTGGTCGTCGTCCGGGTTGTCGTTGATCTCCCGTTGCAGCAGCGAGTTCACCGCTTCCACGTCCGGGATGTCGTCGAGTTCGAGCGGGGTGTCGGACGCGGAGTCGATGACCAGCGTGCCGCACCCCAGCAGCCGGTCCGTCACCCCCTGCTCGAACCGCACGCTGTCGATGCGCCGCAGCGGCAGGTCCAGGCTGACGCGCCGCACCACGCCCATCCGCCACATCACCCGCTCGGTGGTGACGACCAGGTGGGTGGTGCGCCAGCGCAGCACCGGCGCGAGCACCAGCCAGGCGAGGAGCGCGACGGAGACCGCGGCCAGCACGAGCCACGCGGTGGACGCCCACGTCAGGTCGGCGGCCAGCACCGCGAGCCAGGTGCCCCCGACGAGCACGACCAGCAGCACGACCACCGGGACCAGCAGCGCCTTCCAGTGCGGGTGCTTGTGGGTCACGACGTGCTCGCTCGGGCTGAGCAGGTCGTCCGGGTAGGCCACGGCGATCCCCTTCGGTGGGTGGTGCTGGCCTCACCGTACTCGCAGGTGCACGACGTCCCCGGCGGAAACGGCGTGGTCCGCGCCTCGTTCGTCGCGCACCACCAGGGTGCCGTCGGGCTCCAGGCGGTGCGCCGTGCCGAGCAGCAGCCCGTCGCGGGCCAGCTCCACCCGCACGGGGCTGCCGAGCGTCGCGCAGTGCCGCTCGTACTCGGCGCGCAGACCGGGGTCGTCGCCGCCCGCGACGCGCCACCGCCGCTCCAGGTCGGCCAGCTCGGTGAGCAGCGCGACCGCGACGTCCGTGCGGTCGAGCGGGCCCGCGTGGGACTCCAGGCCGGTGGGCCGCAGCCCGCCCGCGCCGGGCTCCACGTCGTCGGGCAGCTCGGCGACGTTCAGCCCGATGCCGACGACCACGGCCGGTCCCGGCGTGGTCTCGGCCAGCACCCCGGCGGCCTTGGCGCCGTCGACCAGCAGGTCGTTCGGCCACTTCAGGGTCGCCTCGACGCCCACCGAGCGCGCCGTGCGGACCAGGGCGAGGCCGGCGAGCAGCGTCACCCACGGCAGCCGGGCCGGCGGCACGCCGTCCGGGCGGAGCAGCACGCTCAGGTAGAGGCCGCCGGTGGGCGACACCCAGGACCGGCCGCGCCTGCCCAGGCCGGCGGTCTGCCGCCCGGCGACGAGGACGGTGCGGTCGGGCGCGCCGCGCGACGCGGCGGCGCGCAGGTCGGCGTTGGTGGAGCCGGTGTGCTCCACGACGTCGACCGCGGCGTAGCGGCCGAGCAGCTCACGGCGGAGGACGGCGGCGTCTACGGCGGCATCTGGAGCGGCACCCGAGGTCACCCGGGAAGGGTAGGAGCGGCCCGTCCCGCCCGCTGCGTCGGAGCGGTGTGGATGGCGGGACGGGCCGTGCGACCAGCCTGCAACCTCCAGCGCGGTGGAGGTCAACCACGATGACCGTGACGTGGACAACTGCCTCCGCCCCGCCCTCGGCCGGCCTGGCTAAGCTGCCCGGTCATGAGCAGTGCGACCGCCCCCATCGGCGAGGAGCCGGACGTCCACACCACGGCCGGCAAGCTGGCCGACCTGTACCGGCGCAACGAGGAGGCCGTGCACGCCGGTTCGGCGCGCGCGGTCGAGAAGCAGCACGCCAAGGGCAAGAAGACGGCCCGCGAACGCATCGAACTGCTGCTCGACCCGGGTTCGTTCGTGGAGCTGGACGAACTGGCCCGGCACCGCTCCACGAACTTCGGCCAGGACCGGAACCGCCCCTACGGCGACGGCGTGGTGACCGGCTACGGCACCGTCGACGGCCGCCCGGTGTGCGTGTTCAGCCAGGACGTCACCGTGTTCGGCGGCTCGCTCGGCGAGGTGTACGGCGAGAAGATCGTCAAGGTCATGGACCTGGCGATCAAGACCGGCCGGCCGATCATCGGCATCAACGAGGGCGGCGGCGCGCGCATCCAGGAGGGCGTCGTCTCGCTCGGCCTGTACGGCGAGATCTTCCGCCGCAACGTGGCCGCGTCCGGCGTCGTCCCGCAGATCTCGCTGATCATGGGCGCGAACGCGGGCGGGCACGTGTACTCCCCCGCGCTCACCGACTTCGTGGTGATGGTCGACCAGACCTCGCACATGTTCATCACCGGCCCCGACGTCATCAAGACCGTCACCGGCGAGGACGTGGGCTTCGAGGACCTGGGCGGCGGTCGCACGCACAACACCAAGTCCGGCAACGCGCACTACCTCGGCAGCGACGAGGAGGACGCCATCTCCTACGTCAAGGAGCTGCTGTCCTACCTGCCGGCCAACAACATGTCCGAGCCGCCCGTGTTCGACGCGCCGGACGACCTCGTGCACGGCTCGATCGCGGACTCGGTCACCGACTCCGACCGCGAGCTGGACACGCTGATCCCGGACTCCGCGAACCAGCCGTACGACATGCACGAGGTCATCACCCGCGTGCTGGACGAGGGCGAGTTCCTGGAGGTCCAGCCGCTGTTCGCGCCGAACATCCTGGTCGGCTTCGGCCGGGTCGACGGCCACTCGGTCGGCGTCGTGGCCAACCAGCCCACCCAGTTCGCGGGCTGCCTCGACATCGACGCCTCGGAGAAGGCCGCCCGGTTCGTGCGGACCTGCGACGCGTTCAACATCCCGGTGCTGACCTTCGTCGACGTGCCCGGCTTCCTGCCCGGCACCGACCAGGAGTGGAACGGCATCATCCGGCGCGGCGCGAAGCTGATCTACGCCTACGCCGAGGCCACCGTGCCGCTGGTCACCGTGATCACCCGCAAGGCGTACGGCGGCGCGTACGACGTGATGGGGTCCAAGCACCTGGGCGCGGACGTCAACCTGGCGTGGCCGACCGCGCAGATCGCGGTCATGGGCGCGCAGGGCGCGGCGAACATCGTGCACCGCAAGACGCTCGCGGCGGCCGTCGGCAACGGCGAGGACGTGGACGCGCTGCGGGCCCGGTTGCAGCAGGAGTACGAGGACGCCCTGTGCAACCCGTACGTGGCGGCCGAGCGCGGCTACGTCGACGCGGTCATCCCGCCGGCGTACACGCGGGCGCACGTCGCGCGGGCACTGACGGTGCTGCGCGACAAGCGAGAGGTGCTGCCGCCCAAGAAGCACGGGAACATCCCCCTGTGAGCGCCGTGCCGCACCTCCGGGTGGTGCGGGGGAACCCGGACGACGTGGAACTGGCCGTCGTGACCGCCGTGGTGGCGGGTCTGGCGGCCTCGGGCGGGGCGGTCGAGGACCGCCCCCGCCGTTCGGCCTGGGCGGACCGCTCCCGCCTGGTCCGCACCGCCCTGCCGCACGGCCCGGGCGCCTGGCGCGCCTCCGGCCTGCCGGGCTGACCACACCGACCGGTCATCGGTCATCGGCCGCCGGGTCCGCTGCGCGTCAGCAGTCGACCCGGCGGCTGTTGACCTGCACGCCGGTGTCGCCGAGCACGGACACCTCGCGGCAGCGCACGCCGTCCGGCACGCGCAGGCGCACCCGCATCCACACCGCGCCCGCGCCGACCTGCGCGTCGAGCACCTCGACCCCCTCCTCGGCGACCGCGCCGGGCACCGCGTCCAACCGCGTGAGCGCGCGGGCGGTCGCCGCGACCTGGTCCATCACCCCGCGCTCGACCCGGTCGCTGCCGTTCGCGAAGGGCCAGAACGGCACCCCGTACCCGACCGGGTCACTGGACACGACCCGAACCGCCACGCCGACCACGAGGACGGCGGGCACCAGCAGGAACAGCCACCGGTACCTCCTCCTCCCCGACTCGGTCCGGCGCACCACCAGAGCCCAACGCTGCACGTGATCGAGGGTGGCCGACGCCGGGGCGGCACGCATCGGTAGTTCTACGCAGCGCGCGGCGGGCTGGGCGCGGTGGGCGCGGCGGGCGCGAAGCGGCCGGGTTGTCGGTGGTCGCCGGCAAGATGGAAGACAGGGGACCCCCTGGGCGGGGACCTCTGCGAAGCAATCGCGAGACGCGCCGCAGGTGGGAATTCCGAAGTGATTTCGAGGCGCGCCACCCGCAGGCGACCCCGGAGCCGTCGCGCAGCCAGCCGGTCCCGGCACCCCGCCCTGGCCGAGCGGCCCCCGTTCGCCGCGCCCTAGGCTGAACGCCGTGCGCCTCGTCCTCGCCTCCCAGTCCCCCGCCCGCCTCGCCGTCCTCCGCGCCGCCGGGGTGGAGCCCGTCGTCCGGGTGTCCGGGGTCGACGAGGACGCGCTCGCCGCCTCGCTCACCGACCCCACCCCCGAGGACCTCGTCACCGCGCTCGCCGTGGCCAAGGCGGAGGCCATCGCGGGCGGGTCGACCGGGGACGAGGTCGTGGTCGGCTGCGACTCGATGCTCCTCACCGCCGACGGCGAGGTGCACGGCAAGCCGGGCACGGTCGACGTGGCGCGCGAGCGCTGGAAGCGGATGGCGGGCACCACCGGCACCCTGCTGACCGGCCACGCCGTGCTCCGCGTGCGCGACGGCGCGGAGGTCGACCGGGCGGTCGGCCACGAGGCGACGCTGGTCCGGTTCGGCCGGCCCACCGAGGACGAGCTGGAGGCGTACCTGGCCACCGGCGAGCCGCTGCACGTGGCGGGCGCGTTCACGCTCGACGGGCTGGGCGGCTGGTTCGTGGACGGCATCGACGGCGACCCGTCCAGCGTGATCGGCATCAGCCTCCCGCTGACCAGGCGGCTGCTGCGCCAGGTCGGCGTCGCGGTGTCCGACATCTGGTAGCCGTTGTCACATTTCCCCCGGTCAGGGAAGCTCCACAGCAGGAGCGGCGTTGGGGGGATCGATGAACGAACTGCTGACGCGCCGTCGTCACATCGACTACGGGCGCAGGACGACGGCGAGCTGTCGGGGCTGACGCCCCGCGTCCAGCCAACCCCTGCGCACCCACCCGGAGCAGTCGTGTCGTTCGTCCGCACCTACACCAAGCCGAAGGTCTTCGGCATCACCGTGCTCGCCGCGCTCGTGCTCGGCGCGCTCGCGGGCTTCCTGGCCAAGAACGCCGGCCTGACGTGGCTCACCACCACGCTCGGCCACATCGGCGACGTCTTCACCAGCCTCCTCCAGTTCACCGTCATCCCCCTGGTCTTCACCGCGATCGTCGTCGGCATCACGAGCCTGCGCCGCCTCGGCTCGAACCGCGCGGCCCGCCTCGGCGGCAAGACGCTGCTGTGGTTCGCGATCACGTCGCTGATCGCCGTGCTCATCGGCCTGGCCATCGGGTTGATCTTCAAGCCGGGCGCCGGCGTCACCGTGGAGCCCTCGCAGGCCGCCGTCGAGCGGCTCGCCGCCCGCGACCCCGGCTCGTGGAGCACGCTGCTGGAGACGCTGATCCCGTCCAACCTGTTCGCCGCCTTCACCGAGGGCGAGGTGCTCCAGGTCGTGTTCATCTCGGTCCTGGTCGGCTTCGCCGCGTACGCGCTGGGCGAGAAGGCCGCGCCGTTCGTGAACCTCACCCGGTCGGTGTTCGACCTGATCCAGAAGATCGTCGGCTGGATCGTGCTGCTCGCCCCGATCGGCGTGTTCGGCCTGATCGGCACGGCGTTCGCCACCTACGGCAACTCGTTCGTCCGCCCGCTGTTCTCGCTGATCGCGGCCGTGTACGGCGGGTCGCTGCTGGTGCTGTTCGTGGTCTACCCGGTGCTGCTGCGGTTCGTCGGGCACGTGTCGCCGGTGACGTTCTTCGCCAAGGCGTGGACCGCGATCCAGTTCGCCTTCGTGTCCCGCTCGTCGGGCGCGACGCTGCCGCTGAGCCGCCAGACCACCGCCAACCTGGGCGTGGACCCCGACTACGCGTCGTTCGCCGTGCCGCTGGGCACCACCACCAAGATGGACGGCTGCGCCGCCGTGTACCCGGCCATCGCGACGGTGTTCATCGCGAACCTGTTCGGCGTGCAGCTCGGTGTGTGGCAGTACGTGGCAATCATCGCGGTGGCCGTGTTCGGCGCCCTGGCCACCGCCGGCACCACCGGCTGGTTCACCATGCTGACCCTGACCCTGGGCGCGGTGAACATGCCGCCGGAGGTCATCGCCACCGGTGTCGCCGTGGTCTACGCGATCGACCCGATCCTCGACATGGTGCGCACCGCGACCAACGTGACGGGCCAGATCACCGTCCCGGTCCTGGTCGCCCGCGGCGAGGGCCTGATCGACGACGAGGTGCTGAACGCGCCGAGCGAGCCGCCGCTGCTCAGCGGCCCGCGTGAGGACGACCGGCGCGCGACCGGCGACCGCGAGGTCGTCCCGGCCTGAGCCCGACCGCACCACCACCCGGAGGGGGTCGCCGAACGGCGGCCCCCTCCGCCGTCCCCGCCTCCCCGCACCCGGTCACGCCTGCCCCGCCCAGGTCACGCCTGCCCCGCACCCGGTCACGCTCCCCCGCACCGCACCAGGGTCGCGGGGTCCGGCACGGCCTCCGGCCCGCCCGGCAGCTCCTCGGGCGAGCCCACGACCGGCGTGCAGCCGACCTCGCCACCACCGGCCTCGCCGGTGCCGACCACGGAGAAGACCTGCACGAAGCGCCGGCCGCAGTCGGCTCCCCCGGCTCCCCCGGGGCAGGCGCGCTGGACCGCGACGACGTCGGCGACCGCGTCCCGGTCCACGTCGGCCAGCGCCAGGTGGCCCCCCGACGCCGCGTACGGCGCCTGCGCCCGCGTCCACGCCCCCGACCGGCGCACGATCACCTCGCCGCGCACCTCGGCGCCCGCCGTGCCGCGGACCAGGCACACGGCGACCTCGGCGTCCGCGCACCGGAGCGACCGGTCGGTGATCTCGGCCCCCGAGGCGGCGATGGTCAGCTCGAAGATGTTCGACCCCGAAGCCCCGCTGGTGCGGATGCGCCCCTCGCCCGAACCCACGAGCAGCTCGACCGAGTCGGCCCCGACCCCCTGTTGGACGACGGGGCGGCACGCCGTGGTGCCGCAGCGCAACTGGTCCTGGGTCGGCGCGGCGCCCGGGTCCGCCTGATCGGGTGGGCGCAGTGACCAGGCGGTTACCAGGCCCGTGACGGTGACCAGGACTGCGGCGCAGGCGACCACCAGCGCGGGTTTGGGCGGTGGGGGCACGATTACCGATTGTTGCACCCAAGCGTGACCTGTCTCTCCGCCGCGGGATACCGGGGGGTCATTAAACTTCCCGACCATTGCCGCTCCAGTACCAGCGTTGCCAGGAGGTAGGACGTCGTGTCGCTGCGCAAGGTCCTCGTCGCCAACCGCGGTGAGATCGCCGTCAGGGTCATCCGCGCCTGTCGTGACGCAGGTCTCACGAGTGTCGCGGTGTACGCGGACCCGGACCGCGACGCCCCGTTCGTCCGGCTCGCGGACGAGGCGTTCGCCCTGGGCGGCACCACGCCGGGCGAGAGCTACCTGTCGGTGGACAAGCTGCTGGACGTCGCCAAGCGCGCCGGCGCGGACTCGGTGCACCCCGGCTACGGCTTCCTGTCCGAGAACGCCGACTTCGCGCAGGCGGTGCTGGACGCGGGCCTGACCTGGATCGGGCCGACCCCGCAGGCCATCCGCGACCTGGGCGACAAGGTGACCGCGCGGCACATCGCGATGCGCGCGGGCGCGCCGCTGGTGCCCGGCACCAAGGACCCGGTGTCCGGCCCGGACGAGATCGTGGCGTTCGCCGAGGAGCACGGGCTGCCGGTCGCGATCAAGGCGGCGTTCGGCGGCGGCGGACGCGGCCTGAAGGTCGCCCGCACGCTGGAGGAGATCCCCGAGCTGTTCGACAGCGCGGTGCGCGAGGCGGTCACCGCGTTCGGCCGCGGCGAGTGCTTCGTCGAGCGCTACCTGGACAAGCCGCGGCACGTCGAGGCGCAGGTGCTGGCCGACCAGCACGGCAACGTCGTCGTCGTCGGCACGCGCGACTGCTCGTTGCAGCGCCGCCACCAGAAGCTGGTGGAGGAAGCGCCCGCGCCGTTCCTCACCGACGAGCAGCGCGCCGAGATCCACCGGTCCGCGCGGGCCATCTGCAAGGAGGCCGGCTACCACGGCGCGGGCACCGTCGAGTACCTGGTCGCGGTGGACGGCACGATCTCGTTCCTGGAGGTCAACACGCGCCTCCAGGTGGAGCACCCGGTCAGCGAGGAGACCGCGGGCATCGACCTGGTGCGCGAGCAGTTCCGCATCGCCGCCGGCGAGCCGCTGCGGTTCACCGAGGACCCGACCCCGCGCGGTCACTCGATCGAGTTCCGCATCAACGGCGAGGACGCGGGCCGCAACTTCCTGCCCGCCCCCGGCACCGTGACCACGTTCACCGCGCCGTCCGGCCCGGGCGTCCGGGTGGACGCGGGCGTGGAGAGCGGCACGGTCATCGGCGGCCAGTTCGACTCGCTGCTGGCGAAGCTGATCGTCACCGGCGAGGACCGCACCCAGGCCCTCGAACGGGCGCGGCGCGCGCTGGACGAGATGGTCGTGGAGGGCATGGCCACCGTGCTGCCGTTCCACCGCGCGATCGTGCGCGACCCGGCGTACGTGGGCACCGACGAGGGCTTCACCGTGCACACGCGGTGGATCGAGACCGAGTTCGACAACACCATCGAGCCGTTCACCGGCGGCGCGGAGGCGGCCGAGGACGAGCCGCGCCAGACCCTCGTGGTCGAGGTCGGCGGCCGTCGCCTGGAGGTGTCGCTGCCCGGTGACCTGGCCCTCGGCGGCGGTGCCGGCGGCGGCGCGGCGAAGGCGGCCGCGAAGGCCAAGCCGCGCAAGCGCGCCGGCGGCAAGGCGGGCGCGGCCGTGTCCGGCGACGCGGTGGCCGCGCCCATGCAGGGCACGATCGTCAAGGTGGCCGTCGAGGACGGGCAGCAGGTCCAGGCGGGCGAGCTGGTCGTCGTGCTGGAGGCCATGAAGATGGAGAACCCGGTGACCGCCCACAAGTCGGGCACGATCACGGGCCTGGCGGCCGAGCCGGGCGCGGCGGTCACCCAGGGCACGGTGCTCTGCGAGATCAAGGAATAGGCTCGCACGTGTGAGCGAGCGGGACATCCGGATCGGCGACGCGGAGCGCGAGCACGCGCTCGAACTGCTCGGCGACCACCTCGGCCAGGGGCGGTTGACCGTGGACGAGTTCGGCGAGCGCTCCGCCCGCGTCGCCACCGCCCGCACGCGGGGCGACCTGCTCCGGCTGTTCGCCGACCTGCCCGACCCGCGACCGCGGTTCCGGCAGGTCACGCCGTCGCCGCCGGCGGAACGGCCCGTGCGGCGGTCGTTCGCGCTGGAGCCGCGCCTGTCCGGCGTGGTGCTGCCGGCCGTGCTGCTCGGGTGCCTGGTGCTGTTCTTCCTGGTCAAGAACCCGTTCGTGTTCCTGCTGGTCCTGCCCGTGATGCTGCTGCTCGGCCGGATGCGCGACCGGTGAGCGCGCCGACGCTGCTGCTGCTCGACCTCGACGGCGTGCTGCGCCGGTTCGGGCCGGACGCGCCGATCGAGGACCGGTTCGGCCTGCCGCGCGGGACGCTGGCGCGGGTGTCGTTCGCGCTGTCCGTGCCCGCCGTGACCGGCCGCGTCACCGACGCGGAGTGGCGTGCGGCGGTCCGCGACCAGCTGGTCCGCGAGGGCGTGCCCGAGGACCGGGCGGCGGCGGCCGTGGCGGCGTGGACGCGCACCGGCGAGGTGGTCCCCGAGGCGCTGGAGCTGGTGCGGCGGGTGCGCGGGAGGTGCCGGGTCGCGCTGCTGTCCAACGCCACCGACCGCCTGCCGGGCGACCTCTCCGCCCTGGGCCTGAACCGCGAGGTGGACGCCGTCGTGACCTCCGCGCGGCTCGGCGTGGCCAAGCCGTCGCCCGAGGCGTTCCGGCGGGCGTTGCGGGTGCTTCAGCACTCAGCGTCCTCGACCCTGTTCTGCGACGACAACGAGCAGAACGCGGCGGCGGCCCGGACCATCGGCCTCGACGCCGTGCACACGCCGGACCACGCCGCCCTGCACGAGGCCCTCCGCTCCCGCGGCCTGCTCGGCGGCGGGGACGGCGCGGGCGCGCCGCCGGCCGACGGCCCGCTGCTGCTGGTCCTGCACGACCGGGACGACGCCGAGGACGCCGCGGCGGAACTGGCCGAGGCGGGCTGGCGGCCGTGCGCCGTGCACAAGGACCTGCTGGCCGGCGAGGACGACGCCGAGGACGCCGACTGGGTCGTGGAGCTGTCCGCCGGGCCGGACGGCCAGGCCGCCTCGGCGCACCGCGGCCTCCTCGAAGCGCTGGCCGCCCGGTACGACGGGTTCGTCACCGACTAGTCTGCGCGCCCATGGAGGCCGTAGAGATCAACGCGGGTGAGTTCTACCTGCGCCGACTGCGGCACGACGACCGCATCGACGACCGCGTGGCGCTCGTCGAGGGGGGTTTGCTCCCCGACCTGGACGCCGCGGCGGCCCACGTCGCGGAACGCCTGCGCCAGTGGCACGCGGACGAGGTGTGCTCCTGGGCGGTGTGCGACCAGCTCACCGGCGCCGCCGTCGGCGAGGTCGCGTTGACCGCGCGCGGCGAGCTGACCTGCTGGACCACGCCCGCCCGCCGCCGCCGGGGCGTCGCGGCCCACGCCGCGGACGCGGTGGCGCGGTTCGGGTTCGGCTTCCTCGACCTCCCCCTGCTCACCGCCAGACCCCCGGACGAGGCCGCCCGGCGGCTCGCCGAACGCACCGGCTTCACAGCCGGGGGTCCACTCGGCGTGTGGACCCGACTACGGTAGGTGCTCATGAGGGCTGCTCGCGTGATCATCGCCACGTTGTGCGCGTTGGCGCTGCCGGCCTGCACGCCCTCACCGGAGAACACCGCCGACGGCCGGTCCGACGAACCGGTCATCGCGAGCGCCACCAGCGTGCCGCCCATGCCGCCGCGCCCCGGCGAGCTGAGGTTGGACGACGTCGACCCGTGCTCGGTGCTGTCGGACGACCAGCGGGTCGCGCTCAGCCTGGACAACCCGCCGAGCGCGTACGTCGAGTCGAGCTTCGGCAACGCGAAGGCGTGCACCATGCGCAGCAACATCAGCGGGAACGTGGTGCGCCTCGCGCTCGTCACAGTCGAGGGCATCGGCGTGTGGCTCGACGAGAACGCGCAGGTCGACGCACGTCAGACGACGGTGAACGGGTTTCCCGGGCTCACCGTCAGGACACCCGGGATGGACAACGTGTGCAACGTCGAGGTGGACGTCGCGGAAGGGCAGTTCCTCGACGTGATGTTCCGCGACGGCGGTAACGAGAACAAGGCCAAGCAGGACACACTGTGCCAGGGAGCGCAGCGCGCGGCGGAAGCGGCGGTGGTCGGTTTGCTGCGACGGCGCTGACCCACGCGGGGGATGTGCGCACGTGCGCACTCCCCGTTGTCGGACCCTGTGACTAGAGTGACCATGCGCGACGGAAGTCGGGAAGACGGGGAGGTCGTCCATGCCGTCGGAAGACCGCGGACTCAGTGGCGACGCGGGCTCACCACCGCCCTTGTCGCACACCCTGAACGTGGACCCCAGTGCCATCCCCAGTCTCCGCAGCGCCTTCTCGGGCGCGCTGACGAGGCTGGACCAGCAGATCGAGCTCGCCATCACCGAGGTCAGGGTGCGTCCCTGGGCCGGTGACCCGGTGAGCCAGGACGCGGCGGAGAAGTTCAACGACCGGTCGCTGGAGTCCGGCGACTCGGCGCTGACCGCGTTGCAGAACTACCAGCAGCAGCTGAAGTCGGCGATGGACGCGCTCACCCTCGTCGAACGGCAGTACAGGTCCATCGAAGAGGACAACACCGGCTTGATGGGACAGCAGGGCGGCCGCTAGGCGCCCCGCGCAGGCAAGGGGACATCTTCTATGCCCGATGGACACCGCTGGAGCGGGTACAGCCACGAAGAGCTGTACCAGGCGATCAACTCCGGGCCGGGACCGCAGGCTTCGCACGCCTCCACGGAGCGCTGGGCAGGCGTCTCGGCGGCGTTGGCCGAGATCAACTCGGAGCTGCACGCCGGCGTGCTGCGCTCCGGGGCCTCGTGGGAGGGCGCCGCGGCCGACAAGGCCCGGATGGGCATCAACCCGCTGGCCTCGTGGGCGGACGACGCGCGCGCCGGTTCCGAGGTGATGCGGATCTCCGCCGAGCTCCAGGCCGACTACATCTCCAAGGCGCGCTCCGACATGCCGCCGCCGGTGCCGGTCACCGCGGAGAAGCCGAACCTGCTCGTCAGCGCGATCACCACGCTGGTCGGCGCGCAGACCGACTACGAGGTGCAGGAGAAGGCGGCCAACGCCGCCGAGCAGCGCGCCCGCGAGGTGATGACCACCTACGCGTCCTCGACGACGTCGAACACCAACACGCTGGGGCAGTTCCACCAGCCGCCGCAGCTGGTGATCAGCGCCGGCGACTCGGTGCGCAACGACGCGCCCGGCGTGTCCGGTCCCGGGTGGGGCTACGGCGGGCCGCGCGGCGGTCGCGGCTGGGGCGGCGGTCGCGGCTGGCGCGGCGGCGGCCGGGGCGGCGGTCGCGGTCCCGTGCCGGCGCAGCGGCCCCCGATGCCGACCGGCGGTTCCACGGGCACGTCCTCGGCGGGCTCGGCGCCCGCCGCGAACACCCGTCCCTCGACGCACGCCCTGCCCGCCGGTCCCAGCACCGGCTCCTACGGGCCGTACGGACCGCACGGGTCGGGCGGGGTGATCGGCGGCGGTCGCCGTGACGACGACAAGCGCCGCGCCGACACGACGAACACCGAGCAGCACGCGGCCGGCGGGGCCGGTGGCGGTGGCGCCGGTGGTCCCGGCGGCGCCCCGGGCGCGGGCCAGCACCTCCTGCCGCTCCCGCCCGGCACCCCGCTGCCCATCGGCACGACGTCGGCCAGCTCGGCGGACTTCGGCGCGTTCGCCACGGCCGGCGCGCAGCACGCGGCCACCACCGGCACCGGCGTCCCCGGCGCCGGCCTGCCCGGCGCGGGCCAGCCGGGCGGCGGCGACACCGTGCACAAGCGCACCGTGGCCGCGGCGCCGGCGCAGCCCGCGTTCGACCCGTTCGGCGGGCTGGGCGGTCCGCGGTCGGCGGAGGACGAGGAGGACGCGACGCACGACGCGGCCGACTACCTGCGCGAGACGGACGACATCTACGGGGTGGGCGGGTTCTCGCCGCCCGTCATCGGGGAGAGCACCAGCTCCTGATGACGACGTTCGGCGTTGACCTGGGTACCAGCGACCTGCGCGAACCGGTGACGGTGTCGGCGCTCGAGTTCGACGTGCTGTGGGAGCACCTGCGGTTGGAGACCATGCCGCTGGTGCTCAAGGTGCCGTCGCCGGGCAAGACGCAGTCCGAGCGGGCGGAGCTGGAGCAGCGGGCGTGGGCGGACCTGGAGCGGCGCGGCCTCGGCCGCCCGGTCTCGCTCGACCCGGTGCTGGAGGACCTGCTGCACCTGCTCAACCGGCCGCAGCGGGAGGTCGACGGGCGGCTGTGGCTGGGCCGCAGCGTCCGCGTGCTGGCGGCGGCCAAGGGGCAGTCCGGTGTGCTGGCCGTGCTGGACGAGGACCGGTTGACCCTGCGCGCGGCGTCCGCGGAGAGCCTGGCGCGCGAAGCGCTCAGCACCCTCCCCCCGGCCCCCGCCGGGCCCGGCCACTCGGTGACCCTGCCCAGCGCCGACCTGGACGCGGCGGCGGCCGGCGCGAACACCCCCGACGACCTGGAACGCGCCCTCGCCGCACGGGGCGTCCGGCAGCAGGACGCGCACACCCTGGCGGAGATGTTCCGCGATGCCGGCAACCGCGGCCAGTTCGGCGCCGCGTTCCGCGACAAGTACGGCAAGCGCGTCCGCCCGGACCGCGTGGTCGCGTTCTTCGACAACCCCGGGGGCCGCTACATCCAGCTGCGCCGGGCCACCCCCAACCAACAACCCTGGAGCACCGTCTCCCCGGTGGACACCCGCCGCCTACTCCACCACCTGGAAGACCTAACCACCCCCACCTAACCCGCGAGAGTCCAACGCCCAGGCCCCGAGAGTCCAACGCTCCGGTCCCGAGAGTCCAACGTCCAGGGCCCGTGAGTTCTACGCTCAGGCCGCGTTGTGCCACCTTCGGGTGAACCGTGTACGGAAACGCGGCAGTGCTGCTCGGTTCAGCATGATCGAACTACCCGACGGACTCCACGGAGCCCACCGACGCACCGAACTGCACGCGCACCTCGGCCACAAGCAGCTGAAACGCGTGATCGCCGAGGGCAGGCTCGTCAGCTACTGCCGCACGGTCGTCATCCAGCGCGAACGCATGGCGGACCTGCGCACCCGCGCCGCAGCCGCACTGCTCATGGCAGGCCCGGACGCCGTGCTGTCGAACCACACGGCGGCCTGGCTCCACGGCTGCACGGCGGCGTCGACCCACCGCGTGCACCTGACCATCGACTACGGCCGCAAGCTGCGCCTGCGCTCCGGCCTCGACGTGCACCACCAGTCCTTCCACCCGGACGACGTCGTCGAGGTCGACGGCCTGCGCTGCCTCACGCTTGCGCACGCCGTCACCGAACTGCTGTGCCGGGCGCCCCGCGGCACGGCGCTCGCGTGCGCCGACCAGGCGTTGGCCCAGGTCACCGCCGACGAACGCGCCGGGTTCAAGGCGGACCTCGCCGAACGGATCACCACCCGTGCCGACCACCGGGGACGACGGCAGGGCATGTCCCTGCTCGACCTGGCGACGGGCCTGCCCGAGTCACCGCCGGAGAGCGCGCTGCTCCTGCTGATCGCCGACGCCGGGTTCCCGCTGCCCGAGCCGCAGCACTCCGTGCGCGACCTGGAGGGCCGCGAGGTGTGGCGCCTGGACTTCGCCTGGCCGCACGCCCGGCTCGGTCTCGAGTACGACGGCCACGCCGCCCACGCCGACCGGCGCGAGCGTGACGCGGCTCGTGACGACGACCTGCGGCGACGCGGGTGGCGCGTGCTGCGTGCCGACGCCTCCGACCTGCGCAACCCGATCACCCTGTTCAACCACCTGCACGCAGCGCTCGGTGGTCCGCAGCGCAGGTCCCGGGGGTTCTGGGTGTAGAACTCACCGGGCCTGGGCGTTGGACTCTCGGGGCCCCGAGGTTGGACTCTCGGGGCCTGAGCGTTGGACTCTCGGGAGTGGGTTAGGGGCCTATGCCTTGGCAGGGGCGGGTTCGGAGGTCGGCCACGTAGTCGTCCGGGGCGCCCGCGGCTTCGGCGGCGTCGGCCACGACGCC
Organism: Saccharothrix sp. DSM 118769; assembly: GCF_052936295.1. Classification (NCBI taxonomy): domain Bacteria; kingdom Bacillati; phylum Actinomycetota; class Actinomycetes; order Pseudonocardiales; family Pseudonocardiaceae; genus Saccharothrix; species Saccharothrix sp. DSM 118769. Next base: position 8,935,148 of record NZ_CP193627.1, read on the forward strand.
GATGTAGCGGGCCGAGGGCAGGCCGCCCTCGTAGGCGTCCAGGACGTACAGCCAGGCCGTGACCGAGCCCTCCAGGGTCTGCACCCGGAGCCTGATCTTCTTGTAGAGGCCGAGGGCCCCTTCCCAGCGGTCGAGGCGGGACTCGTCACGCGGGCTCACGTCGTAGAGGACGCAGAAGACCTGCGAGTCCGGGTCCTCGACGATCGTGGCGAGCGCGCCCTCCCAGCCCAGGTCCTCGCCACCGAACGACAGACGCCAACCGGCGAGCCACCCGGTCCCCGCGATCGGGGAGTACGGGGCTCGCTCCATCATCTGGTTCGGGTCCATGTTGGACCCGTACGCGGCATAGAGCGGCACGACGACAGCCTAGCGACCTCGCGATCACCGCGAGGCACGAGAAGACCGGACGACACGCCCCCGCACCCGACCGCGTACCGTTGTCCCTGGTCGCAAATGGCGCAACCAGCGCCGACGAACCCCGAGGAGGACGTGTCGTGACCCGCATCGTCATCATGGGCGGTGGCCCCGCAGGTTACGAGGCGGCACTGGTCGCGGCCCAGCACGGGGCCGACGTGACCATCGTCGAGAACGAGGGCCCCGGTGGGGCCTGTGTCCTCTACGACTGCGTGCCGTCCAAGACGTTCATCGCCTCCGCGGGCGGTCGCAGCGCCTTCCGCAACGCCGGTGAGCTGGGCATCCGCACCAACAACGCCGCCGCCGAGGTGGAGCTGCCGGTGGTCCACGGCCGGGTGAAGGGCCTCGCGCTCGCCCAGTCCGCGGACGTCCGCGCCCGCCTCCAGCGCGAGGGCGTGCGGATCGTCAACGGCACCGCGAAGTTCTGCGACGGCGCCAAGGGCCTCGCCCAGCACGAGGTGGTGGCGCTGGCGGAGGACGGCACCAAGGAGGTGCTGCCGGCCGATGTGGTGCTCATCGCAACGGGCGCGACCCCGCGCGTGTTGCCGGGCGCCGAGCCGGACGGCAAGCGCGTCCTCACCTGGCGGCAGATCTACGACCTGCCCGAGCTCCCGGAGCACCTGGCCGTCATCGGTTCGGGTGTCACCGGTGTGGAGTTCGCCTCCGCCTACACCGAACTGGGCGTGAAGGTGACCATGGTCTCGTCCCGCGACCGGGTGCTCCCGCACGAGGACGCCGACGCGGCGGTCGTGCTGGAGGACGTGTTCGCCGAACGCGGCACGGCGGTGGTGAAGCACGCCCGCGCGGACCGGGTGGAGAACACCGGTGAGGGTGTCGTGATTCACCTGGAGGACGGTCGCACGATCGAGGCGAGCCACGCGCTCATGACGGTCGGCTCGGTCCCGAACACGGCCGACCTGGGTCTCGACAAGATCGGCATCGAGCTGGGCCGCGGCGGTTACATCCCGGTCGACCGGGTGTCGCGCACGAACGTCTCGGGCGTCTACGCGGCGGGCGACTGCACGGGCGTGCTGCTGCTCGCGTCGGTGGCCGCCATGCAGGGCCGCATCGCCATGTGGCACGCGCTGGGCGAGGGCGTGAGCCCGATCAAGCTCAAGACGGTCGCGGCGAACGTGTTCACCAACCCGGAGATCGCGAGCGTCGGCATCAGCCAGCAGGCGATCGACTCGGGCACGGTGCCCGCCCGCACGGTCATGCTGCCGCTGGCCACGAACCCGCGCGCCAAGATGGAGGGCCTGCGGCGGGGCTTCGTGAAGCTGTTCTGCCGCCCGGCGACCGGCGTGGTCATCGGCGGTGTCGTGGTCGCGCCGAACGCCAGCGAGCTGATCCTGCCGATCGCGCTGGCCGTGCAGAACCAGCTGACCGTGGAGGACCTGGCCACCACGTTCTCGGTGTACCCGTCGCTGACGGGGTCGATCACCGAGGCGGGCCGCCAGCTCATGCGCCACGACGACCTGGACTGACCCCGGGAGGGGTGCCCGGGAACGGGCACCCCTCCCGGCGAGGGCTACTCGACCCAGTCGAACGTCCTGGTCACGGCCTTCTTCCACAGGGCGTACTGCGTCTCGCGGGTCTCGTCGTCCATGTCCGGGTCCCACTGCTTGTCCTGCGCCCAGTTCCGCCGGATGTCGTCCTCCGACTCCCAGAACCCGACGGCGAGCCCGGCGGCGTAGGCGGCGCCCAGGGCGGTGGTCTCGCTGACCACCGGGCGGATCACCGGCACGCCGAGGATGTCCGCCTGGAACTGCATGAGCAGCTCGTTGACGACCATGCCGCCGTCGACCTTCAACGAGGTCAGCGCCACGCCCGAGTCGGCGTTCATGGCGTCGATCACCTCGCGGGTCTGGAACGCGGTGGCCTCCAGCACCGCGCGGGCCAGGTGGCCCCTGTTGACGAACCGGGTGAGGCCGACGATCGCGCCGCGCGCGTCGGAGCGCCAGTACGGCGCGAACAGGCCGGAGAACGCGGGCACGAAGTACGCGCCGCCGTTGTCCTCCACGGTGCGGGCGTGCTCCTCGACCTCGGCCGCGCTCGTGATCATGCCGAGGTTGTCGCGCAGCCACTGCACGAGCGACCCGGTGACCGCGATCGAGCCCTCCAGCGCGTACACCGGGTCGGCCGAGCCGATCTTGTAGCAGACGGTCGTGAGCAGGCCGTTCTCGCTCATCACCTTGTCGGTGCCGGTGTTGAGCAGCACGAAGTTGCCGGTGCCGTAGGTGTTCTTGGCCTCGCCCGGCGACAGGCACGCCTGGCCGAACGTGGCGGCCTGCTGGTCGCCGAGGATGCCCGCGATGGGCACGCCGGCCAGCGCGCCGCGCTCGCGCACCCTGCCGTACTCCTCGGACGACGACCGGATCTCCGGCAGCATCGACAGCGGGATGCCCATGTCGGCGGCGATGCCCTCGTCCCAGCTCAGCGTGTCGAGGTCCATCAGCAGCGTGCGGGAGGCGTTGGTGGGGTCGGTGACGTGCACGCCGCCGTCCACGCCGCCCGTCATGTTCCACAGCACCCAGGTGTCCATGTTGCCGAACAGCAGGTCGCCCGCCTCGGCCCTCTCCCGGGCGCCCTCGACGTTGTCGAGGACCCAGCGCACCTTCGGGCCGGAGAAGTAGGTGGCCAGCGGCAGGCCGGTGGTGGCCCGGTACCGCTCCTGGCCGCCGCCCAGCGCGGCCAGCTCCTGGCAGGTCTTGTCGGTGCGGGTGTCCTGCCAGACGATCGCGTTGTAGACCGGCTGCCCGGTGGTGCGGTCCCACACGACGGCGGTCTCGCGCTGGTTGGTGATGCCGACCGCGGCGATGTCGCCCGCGTTCAGGTCGGCCTTGGCCAGCGCGCCCGCCGCGACCTGCCGGGTGTTCGCCCACACCTCGACCGGGTCGTGCTCGACCCACCCGGCCCTGGGGAAGATCTGCTCGTGCTCCTTCTGGTCGACCGACACCACCCGTCCCGAGTGGTCGAAGATCATGCACCGGGTCGACGTGGTGCCCTGGTCGATCGCGGCGACGTACTGCGTCATGGGGGTGAGTCCTTTCAGACCGGGAGGACCAGGTAGAGGAGGCCGGCGAGCGCGGCGCCGAGGAGCGGGCCGACGATCGGCACCCAGGCGTAGCCCCACTCGGCGGCGCCCTTGCCGCGGATCGGCAGGACGGCGTAGGCGATGCGGGGACCGAGGTCGCGGGCCGGGTTGATGGCGTACCCGGTGGGGCCGCCGAGGGAGTTGCCGATGCCGATCACGACGAACGCGACGCCCGCGTAGCCCAGCGCCGAGTTGCCGAGCTGCGGCACGCCGTCCACGGTCCCCTTCGCGCCGGGGCTGAGGAGGACCCAGGTGATCAGCACGAACGTGCCGATGACCTCGGTGACGAGGTTCCACGGCGCGCTGGGCACGGTCGGGCCGGTGCAGAAGATGCCGCGCGTGCCGGCCGGGTCGTCGTGCGTGTCGAACTGCTTCTTGTAGGTGAGCCACGCGAGCACCGCGCCGAGGAACGCCCCGAGCAGCTGCGCGGCGAAGTAGACGGGCACCTGGCCCCACGGCAGCTTGTCGGCCACCGCCAGGCCCAGGGTCACCGCCGGGTTGAGGTGAGCGCCGCTGGGAGCGGCGATGCTGGCGCCCGCGAAGACCGCGAAACCCCAGCCGATGGTGATGACGAGCCACCCGCCCGAGTTGCCGAGCGCGTCCTTCAGGGTGACGTTCGCGACGACGCCCGCGCCCAGCAGGATCAGCACCGCGGTACCGAGCAACTCCCACACGAAGATCGAGCCACTGCCCATCCGCCGACCTCCTCGCCTTGGCAGGAGGCAGCACTGTCCGGGTCCGGCGGCGCTGCCCACCCCACAACGCGGCTGACGCTAGTTCCGGGCCGAACGGTTGTCCACGGGTGGCGTACCGACGGGTAACGTGGTCGAGTCAGTCCTGTCGGGCTCGTCCACCCACGCCGGCAGCAGGGAGGCGTCCACCGTGGCCACCACCGATCGACCGGGCCGGCTCGGACCCGACGAGCGCGCCCGGACGTGGGAGCGGCTGGGCTCGGAGACCTTCGACCTGGTGATCATCGGCGGTGGCGTGGTCGGCGTCGGCGCGGCCCTGGACGCCGCGACCCGGGGGCTGCGCGTCGCCCTCGTCGAGGCCAGGGACCTGGCGTCCGGCACGTCGAGCCGCTCGTCCAAGCTGTTCCACGGCGGGCTGCGCTACCTGGAGCAGCTGGAGTTCGGCCTGGTCCGCGAGGCGCTGCGGGAACGCGAACTCATGCTCACCCGCCTCGCGCCGCACCTGGTCAAACCGGTGCCCTTCCTGTACCCGCTGACGCGCCGCGGCTGGGAGCGCCCGTACACGGCGGCCGGCCTGCTCATGTACGACACGATGGGCGGCGCGCGGTCCGTGCCCGGCCAGAAGCACCTGAGCCGGGCGGGCGCGCTGCGCCTGGTGCCCGCGCTGAAGCCGGACGCGCTGATCGGCGGCATCCGCTACTACGACGCGCAGGCCGACGACGCCCGCCACACGATGATGGTGGGCCGCACGGCCGCCCACTACGGCGCCGTCGTGCGCACCTCGACCCAGGTGATCGGCTTCCTGAAGGAGGCGGACCGCGTGTCGGGCGTGCGGGTGCGCGACGTGGAGGACGGCCGGGAGACCGACGTGCGGGCGCACGCCGTGATCAACGCGACCGGCGTGTGGACCGACGAGCTGCAACGCCTGTCGGGCTCGCGCGGGCGGTTCCGGGTCCGGGCGTCCAAGGGCGTGCACATCGTCGTCCCGCGCGACCGGATCGTGTCCGAGTCGGGGCTGATCCTGCGCACCGAGAAGTCGGTGCTGTTCGTCATCCCGTGGCGCAACCACTGGATCGTCGGCACCACGGACACCGACTGGAACCTCGACCTGGCCCACCCGGCGGCCACCCGCAAGGACATCGACTACGTCCTCGACCACGTCAACTCGGTCCTGGCGACCCCGCTCACGCACGACGACATCGAGGGCGTCTACGCGGGCCTGCGGCCGCTGCTGGCCGGGGAGAGCGAGTCCACGTCGAAGCTGTCGCGCGAGCACGCCGTGGCCCGCGTCGCGCCCGGCCTGGTAGCCATCGCGGGCGGCAAGTACACGACGTACCGGGTGATGGGCGCGGACGCCGTGGACGCCGCCGGCGTGGACCTGCCGGGCCGCATCCAGCCGTCCATCACGGACAAGGTGCCGCTGCTGGGCGCCGACGGCTACCACGCGCTGGTGAACCAGGCGGACCAGCTCGCCACCCGCTACGGCCTGCACCCGTACCGGGTGCGCCACCTGCTCAACCGCTACGGCTCCCTCGTGCACGAGGTCCTCGGCGGGGCCGACCCGGACCTGCTCAAGCCCGTGCCCGCCGCGCCGGACTACCTGCGGGTGGAGGTCGTCTACGCCGCGTCCCACGAGGGTGCGCTGCACCTGGAGGACGTGCTGACCCGCCGCACCCGCATCTCGATCGAGTACCCGCACCGCGGCGTCGAGTGCGCCGAACCGGTGGCGCGGCTCATGGCGGGCGTGCTCGGGTGGGACGAGGAGCGCGTCGCCCACGAGGTGTCCGGCTACACGACGCGCGTGGACGCCGAACGCGCCTCGCAGGCGGAGCCGGACGACGAGGCCGCCGACGCCGTCCGCGCGGCGGCGCCCGAGGCCCGGCCGCAGCTCACCGAACCCCTGACCTGACCCCCGCCACGCGCGGGGGGCGGTAACGTCGGACGGGTGATGGGGTCGAGGGGTTTCGAAGAGCCGGTGTCCACTCCCGCGGTGGTCGAGCGGCGGTTGGAGGCGGTGGCGGCGGACGGGACGCGCTCACCGGTGGTGGTCGTGCTCGGCGCGCCGCGACCGGACCCGCTGAGCTCGAACGGCGACTGGTGCTGCCCGCACCGGATCACCGGTCTGGGCGACGAGGTGGTCGGCAGGGCGTTCGGGGTCGACTCGCTGCAGGCGATGCTGCTGAGCGTCTACAAGCTGCGCCTGGAACTGGCCGCGCGCGCCGAGGCGGCGGGGGTGGAGCTGAACTGGATGGGGATGCCCGACCTGGGGCTGTCCGTCGTGCCGGCCCAGCTCCGCTGACGCCGGACGGGGAACAGGGGTCCCCGGGCGGGGACCCCTGCGCAAGCGTCCGCTCCCCGGGAGCGCTTCCCCGGTCAGGCCAGCGCGGCCAGGGCGGTGTGCACCATCACGCGCACGCCGACCATCAGCGCCCGCTCGTCCAGGTCGAACCCGGGCTGGTGCAGGTCGCGCTGCGGGCTCACGCCGTCCCAGACGCCCAGGCGGGCGAACGAGCCGGGCACGTGCTCCAGGTACCAGCCGAAGTCCTCGCCGCCCGACGACTGCTGCGTGCCGGCCAGCGCGTCCTCGCCGAGCGCCGCCTCGATGCCGGCCCTCAGCAGCATGGTGCTCTCGCGGTCGTTGACGACCGGCGGCACGCCGCGGCGGTGGTGCAGGTCGAAGCCCACCCCGGTGGGGGCCAGCAGGGCGCTCACCAGGTCCTTGATCAGCGGTTCCAGCTCGGCCCAGATGTCCCGGTCGCCGGTGCGCAGCGTGCCGCGCAGCACGCCGTCCTGCGGCACCGCGTTGGGCGCCTCGCCCGCGTGCACCGCGCCCCACACGAGGACGGTGCCCGAACGGGGGTCCACGCGCCGCGACAGCAGGCCGGGCAGGCCGGTGATGACGGTGCCCAGCGCGTGCACGAGGTCCGCGGTCAGGTGCGGCCGGGAGGTGTGGCCGCCGGGCGAGGTGAGGCGCAGCTCCAGCATGTCCGACGCGGACGTGATGGCGCCGATCCTCGTGCCGATGCGGCCGACCTCCAGCCTCGGGTCGCAGTGCAGGCCGAAGATGCGCTCCACGCCGTCCAGGCCGCCCGCGGCGAGCACGTCGAGCGCGCCGCCCGGCATGACCTCCTCGGCGGGCTGGAACACCAGGCGCACCCGGCCGGGCAGCTCGGTCGCCGAGGCCAGCGCCAGGGCCGCGCCGAGCAGCACGGTGGTGTGCGCGTCGTGACCGCACGCGTGCATGACGCCGGCCGCGGTGGAGGCGTGCGGCGAGTCGACGGCCTCCTGGATCGGCAGCGCGTCGATGTCGGCGCGCAGGGCCACGCAGCGCGGGCCGGAGCCGACGTCGCAGACCAGGCCGGTGCCGCCGGGCAGGACGCGGGGCTTGAGGCCCACCGAGCGGAGCACCCGGGCGATCAGCTCGGTGGTGGCGTACTCCTTGCGCGACAGCTCGGGGTGCGCGTGGATGTGCCGGCGCCAGGCGACGACCTCGGAGGCGTTCGACGCCAGCCAGTCGTCCAGCCACGAGGGCCCTCGGCCCTCCCCGGGATCGTCCACGGGGGCAATGCTGACCCCGCGATCGGTCAACAGCACCTCGGCACCCTCCTCCGGCAGACGAGCGTCACGTGCGTCCACGACCGTCATGCCACACCGCCCAGGAGACGGGCGCGCTGTTCTTCGTCCAGGGCGGCGGACATGGTCGTCCAGGCGAGGGCGAGCGCCCCGTCGAGCACAGCTCGGTCGGCCGAAGCCGAGGCACAGGCGTTCGCGAACTCGATTTGGTGGTTCACCGCGTCTCCGCAGTCGATGGCGATGGTCGGGTGGATGGCCGGCAGCGCACGGGTGATGTTGCCCATGTCGGTGCTGCCGATCTTCTCCTTGAGCTCTTCCTCAGGGCTCATGGGGTGCCGCCCCAGTTCCGTGGCCGCGCGCCGGTAGGCGTCCGCGAGCCACGGGTCGGGGGTCAGCTCGGCGTACACGGGCGAGACCTTGACGACCTCGTGCGTGCACCCGGTGGCCAGGGCGCCGGCCTCGAAGCAGCGGCCGATCCGCTCCTCCAGCCGGCGCAGGGAGTCCAGGTCGTCGGCCCGCAGGTCGAACATCGCCGAGGTCGCGGCGGGCACCACGTTGGGCACGGTGCCCCCGCGCGTGACGATGCCGCTGACCATCTGGCCGGGTTCGAGGTGCTGGCGGGCCAGGCCGATGGCGACCTGGGCGATCGTGATCGCGTCCGCCGCGTTGACGCCCAGGTGGGGCGCGGCGGCGGCGTGCGAGGGCTTGCCGGTGTAGTGGACCTCGACGTCGGTGATGGCGAGCGACCGCGCGGCCACGGCCTCGTACGGGGCCGGGTGCACCATCATGGAGAACGCCACGTCGTCGAATACCCCGCGTTCGAGCATCAGCACCTTGCCGCCGCCGACCTCCTCGGCGGGCGTGCCGATCACCCGGACGGTGAGGCCGAGGTCGTCGGCCAGGTCGCGCAGGGCGAGGGCGGCGCCGGTCGAGGCGGCCGCGATGACGTTGTGCCCGCACGCGTGGCCGACCTCGGGCAGCGCGTCGTACTCGGCGCACAGGCCGACGACCAGCTCGCCGGACCCGAAGGACGCGGTGAACGCGGTCTCCAGGTCGGCGACGCCCCGTTCGACCTCGAATCCCTCGGCGGCGAGCAGGTCGGCGACCTTGGCGGCGCTGCGGTGCTCGGCGAACGCCTGCTCGGGTTCCGCGTGGATGCTGCGGGACAGGTCCACCAGCGCGGTCGAGTACCGCTCGATGGCCGAGCGCGTGCTCATCTTGAAGTCGGTACTCATTTCACATCCATCCTGCATCAGGCCCGTGGGCCACGAGGCGCCTCGCGGAGGTCAACCGGCAACCGGTCGCGGGGGTGCGCCAAGCGGTGCTCGAGTATCGGTAGTACCGATCAACTCTGCGCAGGCTCTAAGTACAGGAGGACCATATACCGACTGGCCCGTCCCACTGGGTGGAACGCTAGCCCTTCTTGCCCGCCCGCCACTTCGACCACCGCTTCTTGTTACGCCAGTACACGAGGGCGAACAGCAGCAGTGCGATACCACCGAGCCACAACTTTTTACGGGTTTCGGTGGACGACGACGGGGCCGGCTCCTGCGGCGCGTCCACCGCCGGCCCGGGGCCGACCGTGGTGCCGGGCTGGAGCGTCTCGTTCCCCGGCGCCGGCGTGTCCGTGGGCTGCACGGCGTGGTTGACCTGCAACGACGGGGCTGCCGACGCTGTGGCCGGCCCGGCGAGGGCACCGACCAGCACCATCAAGCACACCGCGAACGCAGATCGCCACATGGTCACCAAGCCTAGTCACCGCACAGTCCGGTTACCACTGTCGGTGGTCGATCAAACCGGTGACGCTTCACGGCGGGTGCGCACTTGTGCGCACAAAGTGCACACTTTCGGGCCTTATACGTCCCGGAATGCGTCCAGAATTCTTTCCGCGGCGAGGGTGGCGGTCAGTTCACCGTCCCTCACCTGCCGCTCGACCTCCGGCACCAGCGCCCGCACGGCCGGTGCCGACCGCAGCCGGGCGAGCAGCCGGTCGTGCACCGTGGCCCACGTCCACTCGACCTGTTGGCGGCGGCGCCGCTCGGCCAGTTCCCCGGCACCCTCCAGGGCCGATCGGTGGGCGCCGATCCGCCGCCACACCTCCTCCAGCCCGGAGCCGTCCAGGCCGCTGCACGTCAGCACGGGCGGGTGCCACACCGCGTCCGGCGGGCGCAGCAGCCGCAGCGCGCCGGCCAGCTCCCGGGCCGCCCGGCGGGCCTCGACCTCGTGCGGGCCGTCGGCCTTGTTCACCGCGATCACGTCGGCCAGCTCCAGGACGCCCTTCTTGATGCCCTGGAGCTGGTCGCCGGTGCGCGCCAGCGCGAGGAAGAGGGAGCAGTCGGTCATGTTGGCCACCGCGACCTCGGACTGCCCGACGCCGACGGTCTCCACCAGCACCACGTCGTACCCGGCGGCCTCGACCAGCACGATCGACTCGCGGGTCGCCTTGGCGACGCCGCCGAGGGTGCCGGAGGTCGGCGACGGCCGGATGAACGCCGCCGGGTCGACCGCGAGCCGCGCCATCCGCGTCTTGTCGCCCAGGATGGACCCGCCGGTGCGGGTGGACGACGGGTCGACGGCCAGCACCGCCACCCGGTGCCCGGCGGCGGTCAGCATCGTGCCGAACGCGTCGATGAACGTCGACTTGCCGACCCCGGGCACGCCGGTGACGCCGACCCGGTGCGCGCCGCCGGAGTGCGGCAGCAGTTCGACCAGCAGCTCCTGGGCCGCCGCGCGGTGGTCGGGCCTGGTCGACTCGACCAGCGTGATCGCCCGCGCGAGGGTGCCGCGGTCGCCGGCGAGCACGCCCTTCGCGTACCCGCCGACGTCGACCGGCCTAGGCATCCGCGGGCTGCTCCCGCTGCTCGTGGCCCAGCTGCGCGGCGAGCTTGCGCAGCAGGTCGCCCGCCGCGTCCGCGATCACCGTGCCGGGAGGGAAGATCGCCGCCGCGCCCGCCTCGCGCAGCGCGTCGAAGTCCTGCGGCGGGATCACGCCGCCGACCACGATCATGATGTCCTCGCGCCCCAGCCCCGCCAGCGCCTCCCGCAGCGCGGGCACCAGCGTGAGGTGGCCCGCGGCCAGCGACGAGACGCCGACGATGTGCACGTCGGCCTCGACCGCCTGGCGGGCGACCTCGTCCGGGGTCTGGAACAGCGGGCCGACGTCCACGTCGAAGCCGAGGTCGGCGAACGCGGTCGCGATGACCTTCTGGCCGCGGTCGTGGCCGTCCTGGCCCATCTTGGCGACCAGGATGCGCGGCCGGCGGCCCTCCTCCTCGGCGAAGCGCCCGACCACCTCGCGGGTGGCGTCCAGGTTCGACACGGAACCCGCCTCCTGCCGGTAGACGCCGGTGATGGTGCGGATCTGCGCGGAGTGCCGGCCCCACACCCTGCCCAGGGCGTCGGAGATCTCCCCGACGGTGGCCTTCGCGCGGGCGGCCTCGACGGCCAGCTCCAGCAGGTTGCCGTCCGCGCCGGCGGCGTTGGTCAGGGCGTTCAGCGCGCCGTCCACGGCCGCCTGGTCGCGCTCGGACCTCAGCCGCTCCAGCTTCGCGAGCTGCTGGGCGCGCACCCCGGCGTTGTCGACCTTGAGCACCTCGATCTGCTCGTCGGTCTCCACCCGGTACTTGTTCACGCCGATCACCGGCTGCCGGCCGGAGTCGATGCGGGCCTGGGTGCGGGCCGCCGCCTCCTCGATGCGCAGCTTGGGGATGCCCGCGTCGATGGCCTGCGCCATGCCGCCCGCCGACTCGACCTCGGAGATGTGCGCCCACGCCCGGCGCGCCAGGTCGTGCGTCAGGCGCTCGACGAACGCGCTGCCGCCCCACGGGTCGATCACGCGGGTGGTGCCGGACTCCTGCTGGAGCAGCAGCTGGGTGTTGCGGGCGATGCGGGCGGAGAAGTCGGTGGGCAGCGCCAGCGCCTCGTCCAGCGCGTTGGTGTGCAGCGATTGGGTGTGGCCCTGGGTCGCGGCCATCGCCTCGACGCACGTGCGGGCCACGTTGTTGTAGACGTCCTGCGCGGTCAGCGACCAGCCGGACGTCTGGCAGTGCGTGCGCAGGGACAACGACTTGGGGTTCTCCGGGCCGAAGCCCTTGACCAGCTTGGCCCACAGCAGGCGCGCGGCGCGCAGCTTGGCGACCTCCATGAAGAAGTTCATGCCGATCGCCCAGAAGAACGACAGCCGCGGCGCGAACGCGTCCACGTCGAGGCCCGCGTCCCGGCCCGCGCGCAGGTACTCCACGCCGTCCGCCAGCGTGTAGGCCAGCTCCAGGTCGGCCGTCGCGCCGGCCTCCTGCATGTGGTAGCCGGAGATCGAGATGGAGTTGAACTTCGGCATCCGCCGCGAGGTGTACGCGAAGATGTCGGAGATGATCCGCATCGACGGCTTCGGCGGGTAGATGTAGGTGTTGCGGACCATGAACTCCTTGAGGATGTCGTTCTGGATGGTCCCCGCGAGGAGCTCCGGCGCCACCCCCTGCTCCTCGGCCGCGACGACGTAGAGCGCGAGCACCGGCAGCACGGCGCCGTTCATGGTCATCGACACGCTCATCCGGTCGAGGGGGATGCCCTCGAACAGCCGGCGCATGTCGTAGATCGAGTCGATGGCCACGCCCGCCATGCCCACGTCGCCGGCCACGCGCGGGTGGTCGGAGTCGTAGCCGCGGTGCGTGGCCAGGTCGAACGCCACGGACAGGCCCTTCTGGCCGGCCGCGAGGTTGCGGCGGTAGAAGGCGTTCGACTCCTCGGCGGTGGAGAAGCCGGCGTACTGCCGGATGGTCCACGGCTGGTTGACGTACATCGTCGGGTACGGGCCGCGCAGGAACGGCGCGATGCCCGGGTAGCCGCCCAGGAAGTCCAGGCCCTCGGTGTCGGCGGGGCCGTAGAGGGGCTTGACGCCGATGCCCTCGGGCGTCTCCCGGGTGAGCGCGTCGGGGCCCTTGCCGGTGGCCTCCTGCAGCGCCCGCTGCCACTCGGCGGCGGTCGACGGCGTCGGCTCCCCGAGGTCGACGTCGGCGAAGTTCGGGATCATCGCTGCACTCCCAGGAGGTCGAAGGTGCGCTCCAGGACGTCGAGCGCCTTGCACCCGGTGAACACGTGCTCGTCGACCCTCGCGTCCGTGCCCTTGCCCGCCAGCAGGACGCGTTCGGCGCCGGCCTCGCGCAGCGCGTCGGCGACGGGCGCGGCCAGCTCGGCGTAGACCTTCTCGCTGCCGCACAGGCAGGCGACGCGGGCGCCGCTCGCGCGGAACGCGGCGACGACGTCCTCGACGGTCGCCGTCGGGCCCGCGTCCGGCGTCTCGAACCCGCCCGCCTGGAACAGGTTGGCCGCGAACGTGGCCCGCGCGGTGTGCGCGGCGACCGGGCCGAGCGTGGCCAGGAAGACCTTCGGCCGCTCGGGTGCGGCGTCGGCGGCGTCGCGCAGCGCCTCGTACGCCTGGGCGTACCGGACGCGCGGCAGGCCGCCGGACGGCGCCACGGGCGCGGCGGGCCGCACCACGGGTCGCTCGGTCGGGTTCGGGAACTCGCTGACGCCGGTGATGGCGTCGCCGCGGTCGGCCAGCCTCTCCCGCCGCTTCGCCCACGTCTCCGCGATCTCGCCCGCGACCAGGTCGAACGCCTTCGGCAGGCCGCCCGCAGCCTCGATGCGCCGGAACCAGTCCCACGCGGCGCGCGCCAGGTCGTCGGTCAGCTTCTCCACGTACCAGGAGCCGCCCGCCGGGTCGATCACGCCCGCCAGCCCGGACTCCTCCAGCAGCAGCGACTGCGTGTTGCGCGCGACGCGGCGGGAGAACTCGTCGGGCAGGCCGAGGGCGTCGTCGAACGGCAGCACGGTCACCGCGTCCGCGCCGCCGAGCCCCGCGCCGAAGCACGCCACGGTGGTGCGCAGCATGTTCACCCACGGGTCGCGGCGGGTCATCATCGCGGGCGAGGTCACCGCGTGCTGGAGCTGCGCGGCGGGCGCGCCGGAGACCTCGGTGACCCGCGCCCACAGCCGCCGGGCGGCGCGGAACTTCGCGATGGTGAGGAACTGGTCGGCGGTCGCCGCGTACCGGAACTCCAGCAGCCGCACGGCCTCGGCGGTGGTCAGGCCCGCGCCGGTGAGGTGGCGCAGGTACGCCACGCCGGCGGCGAGGGACGCGCCCAGCTCCTGGGCGTCCGAGCCGCCGGCCTCGTGGAACGGCAGGCCGTCCACGACGACCACGCGCAGCCCGGGGAACCGCCGGGCCGCGCCGAGCAGGTCGGTGAGGGCCGCCAGGTCGGCCGGCTGCCCGGTCCGGGCCTGCACGCCCAGGGGGTCGGCGCCGACGTTGCCGCGCACCTCGCTCGCCAGGACGGGCCGCTGGTCCCAGACCCGCAGCACGGCGCGGCCGGCGGCGAGGAAGTCCGCGCCGCCGTCCACGACGACGGGCGCCAGGTCCAGGTAGACGTCGGCGAGCACCTCGTCGTAGGAGGCGGGGTCGAGCCCTTTGAGCCACAGCGACGTGACGCCGTTCTCCAGGTCGGCCGCGACCGCGTCCCGGTCGGCGACCCGGTGCTGCTGGCGGACGTCCCAGCCGTCGACCGAGCCCTGCGGCCTGCCGCCCCGGGTGAACGGGGGCAGACCGGGGAAGCCGGCGGGGGGCGCCGCGTCGGCCGCGGTGTAGAGCGGCTGGACCTCGATGCCGTCGTAGGTGGTGGTGACCAGCGACCCGAGGTCCGCGCCCGACTTGCGGAGCACGCCGTGCACGAGGTCGAGCCACGTCTCTCGGTCGGGGGTCGGGAACTCGGCGGCCAGCGCCAACTCGCCTGACGGCTCCATCATGCTCCGCAGTGTTACTCACCAGTAGTACGACGGCTATGTGAGGTTCACCGCCGTGAACGATGCAGACGCCAGTCTTCCACGATGGGGAATGATGGCCCAGTGGAGGAAGACCACGTGGTGACCATCGGTGACCCCCCTGAGGACGGCCGCCTGATCGCCGGCCGCTACCGGCTCCGGCACGTCCTGGGCCGCGGGTCGATGGGCACGGTGTGGGCGGCGCACGACGAGGTGCTGCGCCGCGACGTGGCCGTCAAGGAGATCCTCCGACCGTCGGGGACGTCCGACGGCGAGGCGTCGCTGCTGCGCGAGCGCACGCTGCGCGAGGCCCGGTCGGCCGCCGCGCTGGCGCACCCGAACCTGGTCACCCTCTACGACGTCGCGCAGGTCGACGGCGACCCGTACGTGGTGATGGAGCTGGTCGTCTCGTCGTCCCTGGCCGAGGTCGTGCGGCAGCGCGGACCGCTCACCGACGAGCAGGGCGCGGTCGTCGCGGACGCCGTCGCCGCGGGCCTGGAGGCCGCGCACCGGGCGGGCATCACGCACCGGGACGTGAAGCCGGGCAACGTGCTGATCGCCGACGACGGCCGGGTGAAGCTGACCGACTTCGGGATCGCGCGCAACGTCGCCGAGGCGACCCTGACGAGCCGGGGCATCACGCTCGGCACGCCCGCCTACATCGCGCCCGAGGTCGCGGCGGGCGAGGCGGTGTCGCCGGTGGCCGACCAGTGGTCGCTCGGCGCCACCCTGTTCCACGCGATGACCGGGCAGCAGCCGTACGAGGGCGCGAACGTGCTCCAGACGATCAACCAGGTCGTGGAGGGCGAGGTGCCGTCCGCGGCGGCGTGCGGCGCGCTGGCCCCGGTCGTGGCCGGCCTGATGACGAAGGACCCGGCGGGGCGCATGTCGCTCGCCGAGGTGCGCCGCGCGGTCCGGCCGCTGCTGCCCGAGCCCGGCGCGGACGTGTTCCCGGCCGGCGCCGGGACCCGCCCCCTCGTGCCGGTCGTGCGCCCGCCGCTGGTCAAGCCGCGGATCGCCCCGGACACGCCGCTGGCCGCCGACCCCGGTCCCCTGCCGTTCCCGGTGTCCCCGTCCCCTCCCCCGGCCCGGCCGCTGGCGAGGACGCTGGTCGCGCTGGCCGCGCTGGTGCTGTTCGCGATCGGCGGCGCCTCGGGCTTCGCGCTGACCAGGACCGTCGCCGGCGCGCCCCTGCTGCCGCCGCCCGCGGTCACCCGCACGCCGTCCCTGCCCGCGATCAGCGAGACCCCGTCGCTGGGCCCGACCACCGCCTCGGCCACCACGGCCAAGGGCGAGCGGGGCGCCGGGTTCACCGTCGACGTCGGCCCCGACTGGACGAGCTTCCTGGAGCAGCGCGCCAACGAGGGCCTCTCGCCCGGCGCCGTCGTGCACCTGGTCGCCCCGGGCGGCGCCTACGAGGTGTCGGTGCAGCGCTTCCCCGACTACTACCCCGAGCACACCGTGAAGGACTACGTCGCCTTCGTCCGCGCCCGCTGGGGCCAGGACTACTTCAACCCGACGACGGAACCCCTCGACGCGCCGGGCGGCCGGGAGCCGGGCATCGCCCACGGCTACCGGACGGCGGAGCGCGCCACGACCCAGGCGCACGCCGGCGCGGCACCGGCGCCGGACCTGCGGCGCACCCACTACTCCCGCGTCCTGCCGCGGGGCGCCGACCTGTGGGTGGTGGAGATCGTGGTGCCGACGGAGCAGGAGGAGACGGGGCGCGACCTGTTCGCGACGATCGCGCCGACCTTCACCGTGCTCGACTGACCGGCTCCACGGGTTCGGCCGGCCGGCGCGCGGGCAGCGGGTGGGAGCTGCGGTTAGGCTGCCGTGCCGTGACCGCCATCAGTGAGAGCACCACACCGGAAGCCCTGGCCACGGAGGCCGCGCGGGCGCTGGCCGAGCGGACCGGCGTGGACAGGCACGACATCGCCGTGGTCCTCGGGTCGGGCTGGCGCCCGGCCGCGGACCTGATCGGGGAGCCCGCCGCCGAGGTGCCGATGGCCGAGCTGCCCGGGTTCGCGGCCCCCACCGCCGTCGGGCACGGCGGCACGCTGCGGTCGGTGCCGGTCGGCGGCAGGAACGTGCTGGTCATGCTCGGTCGCACGCACGGGTACGAGGGCAAGGGCGTGGACCGGGTCGTGCACGGCGTGCGCACCGCCGCCGCGGCCGGCGTCGGCACGGTCGTGCTGACCAACGCGGCGGGCGGGCTGCGGCAGGGCATGTCGGTCGGGCAGCCCGTGCTGATCAGCGACCACCTGAACCTCACCGCGTCGTCGCCGCTGGTCGGGGCGCGGTTCGTGGACCTGACCGACCTGTACTCGCCGCGGCTGCGCGACCTCGCCCGGGAGATCGACCCGTCGCTGGAGGAGGGCGTCTACGCGGGCCTGCCCGGTCCGCACTTCGAGACGCCCGCCGAGATCCGGATGCTGCGCACGATGGGCGCCGACCTGGTCGGCATGTCCACCGTGCTGGAGGCCATCGCGGCCCGCGCCGAGGGCGTCGAGGTGTTCGGGCTGTCCCTGGTCACGAACCTCGCGGCGGGCATCACCGGCGAACCCCTCAACCACGAGGAGGTGCTGGAGGCCGGCAAGGCGGCGGCGAGCCGGATGGGCGCGCTGCTGCGCGAACTGGTGACCAGGGCCGAGCCGGCGGCCCGCGCATGAGCCTGACGCCCGCGCTGCGCGACGCCGCGTTCCGCTGGATCGCCGACGACCCCGACCCGGACGCCCGCGCCGAGCTCCAGGGCGTGCTGGCGCGGGCCCTGGGCGGCGACCCGGCGGCGGCCGACGAGCTGGCCGACCGGATGGCCGGGCCGCTCGCGTTCGGCACGGCCGGGCTGCGCGGCCCCGTGCGGGCCGGCCCCAACGGCATGAACCGGGCCGTCGTCGTGCGCACCACGGCCGGGCTGGCCGCGTGGCTCAAGGCCAACGGGCGCGTCGGCACGGTGTTCGTCGGCCGCGACGCCCGGCACGGCTCGGAGGACTTCGCCGCCGCGGCGGCCGGGGTGCTGGCCGCCGAGGGCTTCGACGTGCGCGCCCTGCCCCGGCCGCTGCCGACGCCGGTCCTCGCGTTCCTGGTCAAGCGGCACGGCGCGGTGGCGGGCGTGCAGGTCACCGCCTCGCACAACCCGCCCGCCGACAACGGCTACAAGCTGTACCTGGCGGGCGGCGGGCAGATCGTGCCGCCGGAGGACCGGCAGATCGAGGCCGCGATCCGCGCGGTGCCGGCCGCGGTGTCCGTGCCGCTGGCCGACTCGTGGGCGACGGTGACCGACGCCGAGGTCGACGAGTACCTGGAACGGGTCGCGTCGCTGCCCCGCGGCACGGCGCGCGACCTGCGGGTGGCGTTGACGCCGATGCACGGCGTGGGCGGCGCGACGGCCGTGGAGGCGCTGCGGCGGGCCGGGTTCACCGACGTGCGGGTGGTGCGGGAGCAGGCCGTGCCGGACCCGGACTTCCCGACCGTGGCGTTCCCCAACCCGGAGGAGCCGGGCGCGGCGGACCGGCTGCTGGCGCTCGCCGCGGAGGTCGACGCGGACCTGGCCGTCGCGCTCGACCCGGACGCCGACCGGTGCGCGCTGGGCGTGCGGGGGCGCGACGGGACGTGGCGGATGCTGCGCGGCGACGAGACCGGCGTGCTGCTCGGCTCCCTGGTGCTGTCCACCGCGGACACCCCGGACCCGCTGGTGGCCACCACGATCGTGTCGTCGTCGCTGCTGGGGTCCATCGCGGCGGCGCGCGGCGCCCGGTACGCGGAGACGCTCACCGGGTTCAAGTGGCTGGTCCGCGCGGGCGAGGGGCTGGTGTTCGCCTACGAGGAGGCGCTGGGCACCTGCGTAGACCCGGCGCACGTCAACGACAAGGACGGCATCTCGGCGGCGGTCGTCGCGTGCGACCTGGCGGCGGGGCTGAAGGCGTCCGGCCGCGACCTGCTCGACGCGCTGGACCAGCTGGCCGTCGACCACGGCCTGCACCTGACCGACCAGGTGTCGCTGCGGTTCACCGACCTGTCCCGGATCGGGGCGCTGATGGCGCGGCTGCGCGCCGAGCCGCCGGCCGGCTTCGCGTTCGAGGACCTGCTGCCGGGGGCCGACGTGGTGCGGCTGACGGCCGAGGGCGTGCGGGTCGTCGTGCGGCCGTCCGGCACGGAACCGAAGCTGAAGGCGTACCTGGAGGTCGTCGAACCCGTGTCCGACGACCTGCCGGCCGCCCGGGAGCGCGCGACGGCCCGGTTGGCCGACCTGCGCGCCCGCGTGGAGGGGCTGCTCGCCCCGTAGGGGACCGAGCCCCGGAGGGGACCGGGCCCCGTAGGGGACCGGGCCCCGGAGGGTCGGGTCCCCGGAGGATCAGGACATGATCGCGATGACCAGGCACAGCACCGCGATCGCCAGCGCACCGCCCGCCACCAGGTACGGCCGCTTGGTCGGCGGGCTCACGCGGTTCGGCCGGTTCTCGGTGAGCGCGGCGACCGCGATGCGCCCGGCGACGTAGCCGGCGGCGCAGAGCGCGACGCCGACCGCCAGGATCATCGTGTTGACGGCCCACGGGCTGTGGTCGACCCCCGGCCACAGCGCGATGAAGACCAGCGGCAGGCCGATCAGCGTCAGCGAGACGCCGACCCCGCCTCCCCAGGTGATCCTGCGGTTGCGCTCCATCGTGGCGATGCTGCGAGTGTCCATGACTCCCTCCCGGTCACCTACTAAGACGTGCGGGGGCCACACTGGTTCCATGGCCCGGTTGTTGATCATCCACCACACGCCGTCGCCCGCGACGCACGAGCTGTTCGAGGCCGTCGTCGCCGGGGCCAACGACCCGGAGGTGGCCGGGGTCGAGGTGGTGCGGGTGCCGGCGCTGGGCGCGACCGCGTCCGACGTCCTCGCCGCCGACGGCTACCTGCTCGGCACGCCCGTCAACATCGGGTACATCAGCGGCGCGCTCAAGCACTTCTTCGACACCGTCTACTACCCCTGCCTGGACGCCACGCGCGGCCGGCCGTTCGGGGCGTACGTGCACGGCAACCAGGGCACCGAGGGCGCGGTGCGGGCGATCCGGGACATCACGACGGGGCTCGGGTGGACGCCGGTCGGCGACACCGTGACCCTCACCGGCGCACCGGACCGGGCCGCGCGCGAGCGGTGCTACGAGCTGGGCGCGACGGTCGCCGCCACGATCATGTGAGCCTTCATGGTCAGCGCCCCAGGGTGTCCATGACCTGCGCCGGGTAGCGGGTGCCGGCCACGGCGTCCGCGGGCACGGCCGACTCGACGCGCGCCAGCTGGGGGCCGGTGAGCCGGATCGACGCGGCGGCGGCGTTCTCCTCCAGGTACCGCACCCGCTTGGTGCCCGGGATCGGCACGGCGCCCCGGTGGTGCACCCACGCCAGGGCGATCTGCGCGGGCGTCACGCCGTGCTCGCGCGCCACCTCCCGCAGCGACTCCACCAGCGCCAGGTTGCGGGCGAAGTTCGCGTCGTCGGCGAACCTCGGCTGGTGGGTGAGCCGCACGTCGCCGGGCGCGAAGTCGTCCTTCGACGTGTACCGGCCGGTGAGGAAGCCCCGGCCCAGCGGCGAGTACGCCACCACGCCGACGCCCAGCTCGCGGCACGCGGGCACGACCTCGTCCTCGATGTCGCGCGACCACAGCGACCACTCGCTCTGGACCGCGGCGATCGGGTGCACGGCGTGCGCCCGGCGCAGCGTCGCCGCGCCCACCTCGGACAGCCCGAGGTGCCGCACCTTGCCCTCGGCGACCAGCTCGGCCATCGCGCCCACGGTCTCCTCCACCGGCACGCCGGGGTCCAACCGGTGCTGGTAGTAGAGGTCGACGTGGTCGACGCCGAGCCGGCGCAGCGACGCCTCGGCCGCCTGCCGCACGTACGCGGGGTCGCCGCGCACGCCCCAGTCGGCGCCCGGCTCGCGGACCACCGCGAACTTGGTGGCCAGCACGACCTCGTCCCGGCGGCCCCGGATCGCCCGGCCGACCAGCTCCTCGTTCGTGAACGGCCCGTACATGTCGGCCGTGTCGAGGAACGTGACGCCCAGGTCGAGCGCGCGGCGGATGGTGGCGGTCGACTCGACGTCGTCGCCGGGCCCGTAGAACTCGCTCATCCCCATGCAGCCCAGCCCCTGCGCGCTCACCTCCAGCGCACCCAGACGGCGGTTCTCCATGGCGCTCCCCCTCCGGAGTCCGGCAACGGTCCGGTTCCCACTGTGCTCGGCCCGGTCCGGGGCGGCCAACCACCCCGGACCGACTCCGTGCACTAGCGGTTGGAGAGCTTGAGCATCTCGGGCGTGTACCGCTCGCCGACGACGGCCGACGTGGCGGCCTCGACCACCCGCAGCTCCTCCGGCGTCAGCACCAGGTCGGCGGCGGCGACGTTCTCCTCCAGGTACTCCACCCGCTTGGTGCCGGGGATCGGCACGACGTCGGGCCCCTGGTGGTGCACCCAGGCCAGGGCGAGCTGACCGGCGGTGACGCCGCGTTCGGCGGCCAGCTCCTGGAGGGCCCGCACGATCGCGGTGTTGCGGGCGAAGTTCTCGCCGGCGAACCGGGGCAGGCCGCGGCGCACGTCGTCCTCGTCGAGGTCGTCGACGGACGTCACGCGGCCGGTCAGGAAACCCCGCCCGAGCGGGGAGAACGGCACCAGGCCGATGCCCAGCTCTCGGCACGTCGGCACGACCTCCGCCTCGACGTCGCGCGACCACAGCGACCACTCGCTCTGGAGCGCGGCGATCGGGTGCACGGCGTGGGCGCGGCGGATCGTGGCCGCGGACGCCTCGGACAGCCCGAGGTGCCGGACCTTGCCCTCGGCGACCAGTTCGGCCATCGCGCCCACGGTCTCCTCCACCGGCACGGTCGGGTCGACGCGGTGCTGGTAGTACAGGTCGACGTGGTCGACGCCGAGCCGGCGCAGCGACGCCTCGGCCGCCTGCCGCACGTACGGCGCGTCGCCGCGCGGGCGGCGCCCGGGGTCGGCGAGGGAGAACTTGGTGGCGAGGACGACGCGGTCGCGGCGGTCCGCGATCGCCCGCCCCACCAGCTCCTCGTTGGCGCCCGCGCCGTAGACGTCGGCGGTGTCGAGGAGCACGACGCCGAGGTCGAGGGCGCGGTGGACCGTGGCGATCGACCCGCGCTCGTCACCCGCGCCGTACGACTGGCTCATGCCCATGCAGCCCAGGCCCTGCCGGCCCGCTTCCAGCCCGCCCAGCAGCGTCACGCCGTGATCCCTTCCACGAAGGTGTGCTCGATCTGCTCGTAGTGCGTGATCTTGTAGTCCAGCACGTCCAGGCAGGACTGCAGCTCGGCGATGCGCGCGCGCACCGAGGCGCGGTGCTCGTGGAGCATCTGCTTGCGCCGGCCCGCGGTCAGCCCACCACCGTGCCTGAGCTGCGCGTACTCCCGCATCATGCGGATCGGCATGCCGGTCGTGCGCAGCCTGGTGAGGAAGTGGAGCCAGCCCAGGTCGTCGTCGCTGTAGGTCCGCCGGCCGCCCGCGTCCCGCGCGGGCGGGTCCACCAGGCCGATGCGTTCGTAGTAGCGCAGCGTGTCGATCGACAACCCGCTGCGCTGCGCCGCCTGAGCGATCGAGTAAGTCACGCAGACGACCGTAGGAGCTGGAGTGCACTCCAGGTCAACCCGTTTCGGCCACCGGACGCCCCCGGTGGGGGCCGGACGCCGGCTCAGCCCTCCTTCGCCAGGCCCCACGCCTCCAGGTGGGCGGCCATGCCGGCCACGTCGATCTGCTCCCTGCCGAGCGCGCGGACGAGGTCGAGCGCCTCGTCCTCCTCGGCGTCCACCACCCAGCCGTTGATGTCGCACAGCGTCACGGCCGCGACCCACCCGAGGCGCCAGTTGCCCTCGGCCAGTGGACGCGTGCGGACGATCGAGTCGAGCAGCGCGGCGGCTTTCAGCCAGAGCGTGTCGTACGCCTCGACCCCCAGCACTGATGCCCTGGGGCGGTGGGCTGCGGAGTCGAGGAGACCTAAGTCGCGCACGACCAGGTCCCCGCCGGTGACGGCGGTCGCCAGCACGAGCAAGTCGCCGGCGTCGAGGTAGTTGACCACTGCTTGACGCGCTCCCTGTCCTGCGGGGCGGGGACTCCGGTGCGGCCAGGCCGCCGCCGGCATTCCGGCGCCACCACCCACCCCCTCAGGTCCGTATCGCCTCGCCGTCCGGACGACGTCGAGGATGGTGTCGGCCGCGCTGTGCGCCGGAGCGCGACCAGGACGCGGCCCGATCTTCAACGGCGCACCATACCGGTGCGCTCGACGGCGTCGTGGGCGTTCGCACGGGTGCGCACGCAGGCGGAGCGGTTGACAGTGGTTGAACTGCACGGATTCACCGTATCGAACATGTGTTCGAACGGCGAGGGGAATCCGGACCGTCACTCGAACGTGCGGGATCGACTACCGAGCGCTGCGGGAAGCCGAAAAAGCGGACGGGTCAGGCGGAGCCGAGCCGGTCGAGCAGCCCGCGGTACTTGGGGAGCACGCGCCCGAGCACCTCGGACAGCTGCTCCTCCTTCTGCAGCCTGGCCCAGCGCTCGGCCAGCGCCAACCGGACCACCTCTTGCTTGGAACGCCCCTCGGCCGCGGCGAGCTCGTCGAGCCGCCGGTTCTCCTCGTCACTCAGACGCAGGGTCATCGCCATGGGGAAGGACGGTACCAACTTGGTACCACAATGGCCAGACTAATTTGGTAACAGTGTTTTGATATATACTGCGCGGGTGCCGCGGCCCAAGACGCACGACGACGCTCTCCGCGCCCGCCTGCTGGTCCGGGCAGGTGAACTGCTGTCCGCCGAGGGCCCGGGCGCATTGAGCTTGCGCAGGCTGGCGGCCGATGTCAACACCTCCACCACCGCGGTCTACTCGCTGTTCGGCGGGAAGCCCGCGCTGCTCAACGCCCTCTACGAGGAGGCGTTCCGCCGTTTCGGTGAACGGCTCGCGGAGGTGCCGCGGACGGACGACCCGGTCGAGGACCTCGTGCAGCTGGGCCTCGCCTACCGGCGCAGCGCGTTGGCCGACCCGCAGTTCTACCTGGTGATGTACGCCAAGGTCGTGCCGGGCTTCGAGCCGTCCGCCGAGGTGTTCGAGGCGTCCTGCGCGGCCTTCGAACCGCTGCTGGCGCACGTGACGCGCGCCCTGGAGGCGGGGCTGTTCGCGCCGAACCCGAGCGCGCGGCTCGCCGTGGGCGTGTGGGGCACGGTGCACGGCCTGCTGACCCTGGAGCTGAACGGCAACGTGCCGCCCGAGCTGGGCCTCGACGCGATCTACGAGGGCGCGCTGCGCGCCCTGACCGACGGCTGGCGCGCCCGCCGCTGACGAAGAAGGTGGGGCCCGGGGGGCGGCCGCCGCGAAACCCCCCGGACCCCGTGAACTGCCCTTCTCAGGACAGTCCGCTGGTGAGCGCCTTGATCAGCTCGCCGTCGGCGGTGTCGCCGTCGAGCGACCAGATCATCGCGCCGCCGAGCCGCCGGTCCGCCACGTAGCGGCCCTTGCGCCTCATCTCGGTCGGGTCGTCCCAGGTCCAGAACGTGGTGCCGTCGAACAGCCAGGCGTGCCCGGCCTTCGCGTCGCGGTGCACGGTGAACCGGGGCAGCTGCGCCTTGAGGACGCGGTAGTCCTCGTAGCCCGCCTCGTACGTCGCCGGCGCGGGGCCGGTCGCGTTCTGGAACAGGCCGTTGTCCGCGTTGGTCACGCCGGTCCAGCCGCGGCTGTAGAAGGGCACGCCCAGGACGACCTTGTTCTTCGGCGCGCCGTTCTCCAGGTAGTGGTCGACCGCGACCTGCGAGCTGAACGGCAGCGGCGCGGGGTCGCCGGCGGGGGTGCGGATCGACGACTGCTGGTTCGTCCGCGGGTCCCAGGCGCCGTGGTAGTCGTAGCCCTGGACCGTGCCGAAGGTCAGCAGGCCGAAGACCCGTGCGACCTCGAAGCCCCGGTCGACCTGCCGCGGGTCGGCGGGCAGGAACGCGGTGAGGTCGTAGGACCTGCCGGTCCGCCAGGTCAGCTTGCCGAGCTGCTTGCGGTACTCGACGAGCAGCGCGGTGAAGTTCCGCTTGTCCTCGGGGCGCACGACGTTGCCGGGCGCGGCCTCGCTGGCCGGCCACTCCCAGTCGAGGTCGATGCCGTCGAACACGCCCGCCGCCGCGCCGGGCGCGAGGCCGGGCAGGTTGCCCTTGAGCCACATGTCGAGGCACGAGGCCACGTGGGCGGCGCGCGACTCGGGCGTGAGGGCGGCGTTGGAGAAGTACTTGGAGCCGGTCCAGCCGCCGAGGGAGATGTTGATCCGCAGCTTCGGGTGCTTCGCCTTGAGCTGCTTGAGCTGGTTGAGGTTGCCGGACAGCGCCTGGCCCGCCTCGTCCGCCTCGCCGCTGACGGACTGCTCGGCGGTGAACGGCCACTGGTAGTCGGCCCACGGGTCGGAGCTGACGCACGCGCCGCTCTCGTCGAGGAACCCGAACGCGTAGTTCAGGTGCGTCAGGCGCGGCGCGGTGCCGTTGGTGACGAGGTTCTTGACCAGGAAGTTCCGGTCGTAACCGCTCCACTGGGTGTAGTACCCGACGGTGCGGGTCTTCGTCCCGCCGGCGTGGTGGCCGCCGTGGCGGTCCTCGTCGTGGGCGGCGGCCTGCGGCGCCAGTGAGGCGACCAACGCGGTGGCCAGGAGGGCGGGGAGCACCCATCTCCTGCTCGACATGCTTCTCCTCGCGGGGCGGCGGCAGCATTCCGGTTGTGGTCTGGACCACGGTAGTGATGAGGTCTAGACCATTGCTACGGCCGAACGGCCGAATCCGGCAACACCGCCCGCCGTCGCCGGAGGTCGTGCCCACCGGGTTCGCCACGGCCTTTGCAAACTTTTGCATGTGCGGACACCCGACCGACCGCGCTAGCGTCGGTATTCAAATTTGAACACCGAGCCACTGGGGGAACACGTGACGATCCTGGTCACCGGGGCGACCGGCACCGTCGGCCGCGCCGTCGTCGAGCAGCTGCTGGCGGCGGGTGCGGCGGTGCGGGCGCTCACCCGCGACCCGGCGCGGGCCGGGCTGCCCGCCGGCGCGGAGGTCGTGGCGGGCGACCTGACCCGGCCCGCCGACCTGCCGCTGGAGGGCGTGACGGCCGCCTACCTGATCGCCGTCGTCGAGTCCGACGAGGCGCCCGCGCACGCCGAGGCGTTCCTGCGCGCCGCCCCCGACCTGCGGCGGGTGGCGTTCCTGTCCAGCAGCGCGGTCACCGCGCGACGGCCCGGCAGCTACGAGCTGCACCACGACGTGGAGCAGGTGGTCGAGGCGTCCGGGGTGGCGTGGACGCACGTGCGGCCGGGCGAGTTCATGGCGAACAAGCTGGTCTGGGCGCGCGGCATCCGGGAGGACGACGTGGTGCGCGCGCCGTTCCCGGACTCGGTGGGCGCGCCGGTGCACGAGGCCGACGTGGCCGAGGTCGTCGTGCACGCCCTGCTGTGCGACGGGCACGCGGGGCGGGCGTACACGCTCAGCGGCCCCGAGGCGTTGACGCACCGGCAGCAGGCGGAGGCGTTCGCGCGCGGCCTGGGCCGGCCGATCCGCTACGAGCGCCTCACGTACGGCCAGGCGCGGGCCGCCCTGATCCGCGACGAGGGCCTGCCCTACGACGTGGCCGAGTACCTGCTCGGCTACATGGCCCAGCACGCCGAGGAGCCGGCCGACGTGACCCCCGACCACGCGACCGTCACCGGCCGCCCGGGCCGGACCCTGGCCCAGTGGGCCGCCGACCACGCCACCACCCTCACCCCCGCCTGACCCGCGAGAGTCCAACACCCAGGCCCCGAGAGTCCAACACCCAGGTCGCGAGAGTCCAACGCCCAGGACCACCGAGTTCTACGTTCGGGACTCCCCGGTGAGCGCTCGCGCCGTCCTGGATGTAGAACTCAGGGGTCCTGAGCGTTGGACTCTCGGGGCTTGAGCGTTGGACTCTCGGGGTTAGACGGCGCCGTACTGGCGGTCGCCGGCGTCGCCGAGGCCCGGGACGATGAAGCCCGAGTCGTTCAGGCGCTCGTCGACGCTGGCGGTCACCAGGCGCACCGGCAGGTCGGAGTCGGCCAGGTGCTTGATGCCCTCGGGCGCGGCCAGGGCGCAGATAGCGGTCACGTCCGTCGCGCCCCGGTCGGTCAGCAGGCGGATCGTGTAGGCCATCGACCCGCCGGTGGCCAGCATCGGGTCCAGCACGAACACCGGTCGGCCGGCCAGGCTCTCCGGCAGCGACTCCATGTACGGCGTGGGCTGGAGCGTCTCCTCGTCGCGCGCCAGGCCGACGAACCCCATCTGCGCGTCGGGGATCAGCTTGTGCGCCTGGTCGGCCATGCCGAGGCCGGCCCGGAGGACGGGCACCAGCAGCGGCGGGTTCTCCAGCCGGTAACCGGTGGTCCGGGCGACCGGCGTGTGCACCCGCTCCTCGGCCACCGGCGCGTGCCGCGTGGCCTCGTAGACCAGCATCACGGTCAGCTCGTGCAGCGCGGCGCGGAACGCCGCGTTGTCGGTGCGGGCGTCGCGCATGGTGGTCAGCCGCGCCCGGGCCAGGGGGTGATCGACGACGAGGACGTCCATGGTCGAACAGTATGTGGCACCGTCCGGCGTCCGCTGACCGGACATCCGGCGGCTCGGGGTTGACGAGGTGCTCCCGGGGGTAGCGTCCTGACCATGACCGACCACGTGCGGATCGGGATCTTGGGTGCGGCGCGGATCGCGCCGGCGGCAGTGGTTCGACCGGCCCGGACCTCGGGGGTGGTCGAGGTGGCGGCGGTGGCGGCGCGGGACGTCGGGCGGGCCCGGCGGTTCGCCGACCGGCACCTGGTGGCCAAGGTGCACGACAGCTACGAGGCGCTGCTGGACGACCCCAACATCGACGCGGTCTATGTCCCGCTGCCCAACGCGCTGCACGGGAGGTGGACGCTGCGGGCGTTGGCGGCCGGGAAGCACGTGCTGTGCGAGAAGCCGTTCGCCGCCAACGCCGAGGAGGCCGCCGAGGTGGCCGAGGTGGCGAACGCGAGCGGGCTGGTGGTGATGGAGGCGTTCCACTACCGCTACCACCCGCTGGCCGCGCGGATGGCCGAGGTGGTCGGGGAGCTGGGGCCGCTGCGGCACGTCGACGCGCGGCTCGCGTTCCCGCTGCCGAGGTTCGGCGACATCCGGTACTCGCTGGAGCTGGCGGGCGGCGCGCTGATGGACGCCGGCTGCTACCCGGTGAACCTGGTGCGGCTGCTGGGCGGCGGCGAACCCGAGGTGCGCTCGGCGCGGGCGCTGCTCAAGGGCGAGGGCGTGGACCGGGCGATGCGGGCCGAGCTGCTGTTCCCCGCCGGGCACACGGGCACGGTGGTGGCGTCGATGTGGTCCCGCTCGGTGCTCAAGCTGTCGGCGAGGGTCATCGGGGAGAACGGCGAGATGCGGGTGCTCAACCCGTTCATGCCGCAGGCGGGCCACCGGCTCACCGTGAAGCTGGCGGGGCAGCGCCGGGTGGAGCGCTTCGACCGCCGCACGTCCTACGCCTACCAGTTGGACGCGTTCGCCGGCGCGGTCCTGCGCGGCGAACCGTTCCCCACGACGGCGGACGACGCGGTTTCCACCATGCGGGTGATAGACGCGATCTACTCGGCCGCCGGTCTCGCCGTTCGCAGACCCAGCAATTCCGCATAATTCGTGTTCACCACCGGGTGGAATACAGATCCATTCGAGCGAACGAGCTATTCCTCCTTTCCCCGGCGCGGCTAGCGTGCGATTCACGGCCAATCGTCCGGGGAGGGACATGAGCGGCTTCGAGGTGGACGTCGAAGGGCTGCGCGCGGCTGCCGCGTCGGCGGCGTCGGCGGGGGAACGGGCGCGGCGGGTCGGGCTGGGCGAGGCGGTCGGGCAGGTGCCGGCCGGCCTGCCCGGTTCGCGGTCGGCCGACCGGGCCGAGCGGTTGGCGAGGGCGTGGGACGACCGCGTGGCGACCTGGTCGCGGGACGTGGGCGCGTTCTCCGCGAACCTGTCGGCGTCGGCGGACCGGTACGCGGCCGACGACGCCGCGTCCGCGCGCGACTTCTCCGGCGGGCTGGTCGGATGGCCCTGACCTACGGGGACGTCCGCCGGTGGGACGCGGACGGGCTGGAGGGCGCCGCGCAGGCGGTCCGGGGCCGCAAGGACCTGCTCATCGGCCTGGAGGACGAGCTGGTCGGCTCGTTCGGCCCGCTGTTCTGGCACGGCGACGGGGCCACCGCGGCCCGCGGCGCGCTCGCCGCCATCAGGGACCGCGCCGAGCACGTCGTCGCCGAGGCCGGGTCGGTGCAGCGCGCGCTCCAGGAGGCGTCGGACGCGGTCACCGCGCTGCGCCACCTCGTCGAGGAGGCCGAGTCGGTCGCCCGCGCCCACGGCTTCGGCATCGCGGCCGACGGGTCGGTGCGCGACGAGGCGCCCGGGACGCAGCCCGCCGACGAGCGCACCCGCCTGGCCGCCGAGCTGGCGGACCGCGTGGAACGCGTGCTGGTCGCGGCGCGGGCGGCGGACGACTCGCTGGCCGCGGCCCTGGCCAAGGCCGAGGCGGCGCAGGTGTCCGACGGCGGTGCGGCGAGCCTCGCCGAGGCCGACCCGACCGCGCGCACCGAGGACGGGCGCTACCGGGTCGGACCGCCCGACCGGCCCGACATCCGGTTCGACGACGATTTCGCGCACGGCTCGGCGGAATCGAACTGGCGGGACCAGGTGTCCAAGGCCGAGTGGTTGGCGAAATTGCGCGGGGCGCAGGCGCTGGGCATGATGCCGGACGCCACCGGGATGTACGAGCACTATTGGAAGAACAGCGGTGAACCGCGCGGGTTCGACTACGACAAGGCCGTCCGGGAGGACTCGGGAATCCGCGCGGGCCTCGACGGCGAGATCACCCGGGCCGCGCGGGCGGCGGAGGAGCTGGTGCGGGCGGGGCACACCGAGTTCCCCCTGACCGGGCAGCCGTCGGCCGCCGACTCGTACCCGAAGACGGAGAACTGGCAGAAGGCCGTCGGCGCGTACCAGGTGTGGAGCCACGGGAACGTGCGCGTGGACGGGAACCGGGTGACGATGACGGTCACCGTGGAGGCCGAGGACCGCTACAACTTCAACCGCGGCCAGGCCGACATCGCGACCGGTGCGGGTGACGACGAGAACGGCAGGTTCACCGAGGTGGGGTGGGCGAAGCCGTTCGACACGCACGGCCAGGCGACCAGGACGGTCACCTGGGAGCTCGGCAACCCGCCGCAGGGCGCGCCCGACGTCGTCGCGCCCCGCGTCGACGAGGGCACGCGCGGCGCGGAGCGCGACCGGGGCCCGACCCCGGACAACCCGAGGGAGCGGCGCTAGTGGACGGCGTGCCGGCGGAGCGCCGGGTGACGGCGCCCCCGCCTGCGGGGGTCGTACCGGGGGGACCCCGGCCAGGGGGGTCTCGACCTGCGGGGCCCCGGCCTGCGGGGGCTCAGCCAGCGGGACCCCGGCCCGCAGGGGCTCGACCGGCGCGCCCCCGACCGGCGGGGCCCCGGCCGTGGGTGCTCGCGCTGGCCGCGGTGGCGGCGGTGCTGGTGGTGCTGGTGGTGGGTGCGGTCGGTTACCGGGTGCTGGTGGTGGAGGAGGACGAGCCGATGGCGAGCACCGGTGCGGCGGTGAAGTCGGGGACGGGTGAGCTGCGGACCGACCTCGACCCGCTGCTGTCGCGGTTCCCCGCGCTGGGGACGCCGGGGGGAGCGCGGTGGATGTCGGGCACGTACGGTCGCGCCGACGTGCCGGGTCCGTCGACGTACTGGATCGACGCGGTGGTGGCGCTGCCGGCCGACCGGGTGGCCGGCCTGGTGGCCGCCCACCACCCGACCGAGCAGGGCCTGCGACCGTCGGTCGCGGACGGGCTGCGCGACGGGCTCCCGCCCGGCCCGTTCCTCACCGGCGAGGCTCTGACCAGGGCCTTCTCCGGCGGTCGGTGGTCGGCGACGGCGTACCTGGACGTGCGGTCGGGGACGCTCGTGCTCACCGCCACCGGCACGTGACGGCCACGCCCGGCGTCCGGTTCGGGCATGATCCCGCGTTCCGTCGTCAAACGCACGACGTGCTCCTAGACTCACCCGGGTGAGCGACGAGCTTGTCCCCGACCCCCGTCAGATGCGCGCCTCGGACGCCGACCGCGAGCAGGTGGCCCGGGTGCTCCAGCAGGCGCACGGCGAGGGTCGCCTCGACCTGCACGAGCTGGACGAGCGGTTGGCGGCGGTGTACGCGTCGAGGACCTACGGCGAGCTGGTGCCGCTGACCGCCGACCTCGGCGTGGCCCCGCCCACCGTGCTGCCGGCGCCGCTCCAGCACACCCCGCCGTCCTCGCGGGTCGGCGGCACGCCCGGCTCGGCGACGTCGTTCGCGTTCTGGTCCGGCGTCGACCGCCGCGGCGAGTGGGTCGTGCCCGTCACGCACAACGCCGTGGCGGTCATGGGCGGGGTCCAGCTGGACCTCACCAAGGCCCGCTT
This sequence comes from Saccharothrix sp. DSM 118769, assembly GCF_052936295.1. Classification (NCBI taxonomy): domain Bacteria; kingdom Bacillati; phylum Actinomycetota; class Actinomycetes; order Pseudonocardiales; family Pseudonocardiaceae; genus Saccharothrix; species Saccharothrix sp. DSM 118769. The sequence continues at coordinate 8,966,228 of NZ_CP193627.1, forward strand.
CGCGCAGCAGGAGACGACGATCAACGCCTACGCGCTGATGGGCGGCATCGAGATCATCGTGCCGCCGGAGGTGACCGTGCGGGTGGACGGCGTCGGCTTCATGGGCGCCTTCGAGGACTCGACCCACAAGGGTGAACCGACCGTGCCCGGTGGTCCGGTGGTGCGCGTCACCGGCTTCGCGATGATGGGCGCGGTCGAGGTGCGCCGCCCCAAGAAGAAGAAGCTCAAGGGCGCGAAGCGGGACGAGATCGAGGGCTGAGCGGACCTCCGCACCCCCGCTGACCAGCCCTTACCCGCTCACTTAGGACGGCCGTCCCAGTCCGCTTAGACTCGGCTGCATGGCTGCTCCATCGACACAGGCGTCGCTGCCCCCGGCGCTCGCCGACGCCGTCCGGGACGACGCGTCGCTGCGCCGGTTCCTGCACGGGCTGCCCGGGGTGGACCAGGTCGGCGTCGAACAGCGCGCGGCCGGTCTCGGGACGCGCAGCATCAAGAAGGCCGCGAAGCTGTGGGCGATCGACACGGCGATCTCCATGGTCGACCTGACCACGCTGGAGGGCGCGGACACGCACGGCAAGGTGCGCTCGCTCGCGGCCAAGGCGCGCAGGCCCGACCCGGACCGGCCGGAGGTGCCGAGGGTCGCCGCCGTGTGCGTGTACCCCGACATGGTCGCGACCGCGGTGGAGGAGCTGGCGGGCACGGGCGTCAACGTGGCCAGCGTGGCCACCGCGTTCCCGTCGGGCCGCTCGTCGCTGAAGGTGAAGCTGGAGGACACCGCGTACGCGGTGGACGCGGGCGCCACCGAGATCGACATGGTGATCGACCGGGGCGCGTTCCTGTCCGGCCGCTACGGCCAGGTGTTCGACGAGATCGCGCAGGTCAAGCGCGCGTGCGGCGACGCGCACCTCAAGGTCATCCTGGAGACCGGCGAGCTGGCGACCTACGACAACGTGCGCCGCGCCTCGTGGATCGGGCTGCTCGCGGGCGGCGACTTCATCAAGACCTCCACCGGCAAGGTGTCGCCCGCCGCGACGCTGCCGGTGACGCACGTGATGCTCCAGGCGGTGCGCGACTGGCACACCCAGACCGGCGAGCTGCGGGGCGTGAAGCCCGCGGGCGGCATCCGCAGCACCAAGGACGCGATCAAGTACCTGGTGGCGGTGCACGAGGTCGCGGGCCCCGAGTGGCTGACCCCGGACCTGTTCCGGTTCGGCGCCTCCACGCTGCTCAACGACCTGCTGATGCAGCGGCGCACCCAGTTGGACGGCCACTACAGCGGCCCCGATTACGTGACGGTGGACTGAGACATGTGGGAATACGCGCCCGCGCCCGAGTCGCGGGACATCGCGAACCTCAAGCCGACCTACCGGATGTTCGTCGACGGCGAGTTCGTCGAGGGCGGTGGCGAGCCGCTCAAGACGATCAACCCGGGCACCGAGGAGGTGCTCGCCGAGGTCTCCACGGCCACCGCCGCGGACGTCGACGGGGCCGTGAAGGCCGCCCGCCGCGCCTACGACCGGGTGTGGGGGAGGATGCCGGGCTCCGAGCGGGCCAAGTACATCTTCCGCATCGCCCGGCTGGTCCAGGAGCGCGCTCGCGAGCTGGCCGTGCTGGAGTCGCTGGACAACGGCAAGCCGATCAAGGAGTCGCGGGACGTGGACGTGCCCACGGCCGCCGCGCACTTCTTCTACCACGCGGGCTGGGCGGACAAGCTCGGCTACGCGGGGTACGGCCCGGACCCGCGCCCGCTGGGCGTGGCCGGCCAGGTCATCCCGTGGAACTTCCCGCTGCTGATGGCGGCGTGGAAGATCGCGCCCGCCCTGGCCTGCGGCAACACCGTGGTGCTCAAGCCCGCCGAGACGACGCCGCTGAGCGCGCTGGTGCTGGCCGAGATCATCCAGCAGGCCGACCTGCCGCCCGGCGTGGTCAACATCCTGCCCGGCGCGGGTGACGTCGGCGCGGCCGTCGTGAACCACCCGGACGTGGACAAGGTGGCGTTCACCGGGTCGACGGACGTCGGCAAGACCATCCAGCGGCAGCTCGCGGGCACCAACCGCAAGCTCACCCTGGAGCTGGGCGGCAAGGCGGCGAACATCGTGTTCGACGACGCCCCCATCGACCAGGCCGTCGAGGGCATCGTCAACGGCATCTTCTTCAACCAGGGCCACGTGTGCTGCGCGGGCTCGCGGCTGCTGGTGCAGGAGTCGGTGGCCGAGGAGCTGCTGGAGAAGCTGCGCGTGCGCGTGTCCACGCTGCGCGTCGGCGACCCGCTGGACAAGAACACCGACGTCGGCGCGATCAACTCGCGCGAGCAGCTGACCCGCATCCGGGAGCTGGCCGACACCGGCGAGGCCGAGGGCGCGGAGCGCTGGACGTCCGCGTGCCCGTTGCCGGAGAAGGGCTTCTACTTCGCGCCGACCGTGTTCTCCAACGTGTCGCAGGCCATGCGGATCGCCCGCGAGGAGATCTTCGGGCCGGTGCTGTCGGTGCTGACGTTCCGCACGCCCGACGAGGCGGTGGCCAAGGCCAACAACACGCCGTACGGGCTGTCCGCGGGCATCTGGACCGAGAAGGGGTCGCGCATCCTGTGGGCGGCGCAGAAGATGCGCGCCGGCGTGGTGTGGGCCAACACGTTCAACCGCTTCGACCCGACCGCCCCGTTCGGCGGCTACCAGGAGTCGGGCTTCGGCCGCGAGGGCGGTCGCACCGGGCTGGAGGCGTACCTCGATGTCTGACCGCATCGCCGTGGCGAAGACGTACAAGCTCTACGTCGGGGGCGCGTTCCCCCGTTCGGAGTCCGGGCGCTCCTACCCGGTCGTGGACGCCGGGGGCGCGTTCCTGGCCAACGCCGCTCAGGGGTCCCGCAAGGACGCCCGGGACGCGGTGGGCGCGGCGCGCAAGGCGTTCCCCGGCTGGTCGGGCGCGACGGCGTACAACCGCGGCCAGGTGCTGTACCGGGTGGCCGAGGTGCTGGAGGGCCGCCGCGAGCAGTTCACCGCCGAGGTGGCGGCGTCCGAGGGCGTCGCGGTGGAGGAAGCGCGGTCGCTGGTGGACGCGGCCGTCGACCGCTGGGTCTGGTACGCCGGGTGGACCGACAAGGTCGCCACCGTGCTGGGCGCGGCGAACCCGGTGGCCGGGCCGTACTTCTCGTTCTCCGTGCCGGAGCCGACGGGCGTGGTGGCCGTGCTGGCGCCGCAGGGGTCGTCGCTGCTGGGCCTGGTCAGCGTGATCGCGCCGGTCATCGCGACCGGCAACACGGCGGTGGTCGTGTCGTCGCAGGACCGGCCGCTGCCCGCGATCACGCTGTCCGAGGTGCTGGCCACCTCCGACGTGCCGGGCGGGGTGGTGAACGTGCTGACCGGGCGGACCGCGGAGATCGCGCCGTGGCTGGCGTCGCACGCGGACGTGAACGCCCTCGACCTGACCGGTGCGCCGGAGTCGGACCGGGCCGACCTGGAGCGGTCGGCGGCGGGCACGGTGAAGCGCGTCCTGCGCCACCGGCCGGCCGAGGACTTCACCCGCGAGCCGGACCTGGGCCGGCTGCGGGCGTTCCTGGAGACGAAGACGGTCTGGCACCCGACCGGGGTGTGAGTCGGTTCCGGGGAGGCGCTTCCGGGGAGGCGCTTCCGGCGGGTGGCCGGTCGGGGTGCGGGTCGCTTTCAGCGGCGGCAGCCGACCGCGCTGTAGGCCAGCAGGCCGGTGACGCCCAGCACGACCGCGGTCAACGTGGCCGCGGTCGTGCCGGCGGGTTGCACGTGCCAGGTCAGGACCCGTTCGGCCCACCTCTCGCCGGGCGGGACGACGAGCGTGGCCCCCGCCCAGGCCGTCGGCGGCACCCACGCGGCGCGCGCGCCGAACAGCACCGCGCCCAGCGCCGCCAGCCCGCCGAACCCGGCCACGTCGCGCAGCACGACCGCGTCCGGGGCGGTCGGGTCGGCGACCGACCCGACCGCCGACAGCAGGTCGACCGCCAGGCCGACCGCCAGCAGCAGGCCGACCACGACCGCCGCCCCGAGCAGCAGGTGCGCGGCCCGGCGCGGCGGCCAGCGGAACGCGGCGGTCCGGTCGAGGTCGACGTCGTGGCCGCCGAACCCGGCCGCCAGCGCGGACACCCCCACGGCCGCCCCGAAGGCGGTGAGCTGCGGCGAGCCGCCGGGCCGGTCGAGCCCGCCGAGCAGCACCGCGCCGACCGCGCCCACCGCGGCGACCGCGAGCGACGCGGGCACCTCCCTCGACCGGGCGTGCAGCACCAGCCACCGGGCCGCGGTCACGACGTGCCGCCGGTCAGCGTCCGCAGGGCGTCGCCGGAGCAGGCCGCGAGGACCTCGCGGGTCGCCTGCACGCGGGCCGCCTGGTCCGCCTCGGGCAGGGCGCGCAGCGCGTCCCACGCCGTGCGGCTCAGGGCGTCGATCTCCTCGCCGAGCCACTGCCGGTACAGGGGCAGGGGCTCCAACTCCCCGGTGAGCCACGACGTCAGCACCGTCCTGGCGGCCACCTCGCGGGACACCTCGTCGGGGACTCGCTCCCCGTAGCACGTGCGCGTGCCCGCCCCGGCGACGAGGAACCTCGTCACCTGCTCCGGCGTCACCGGCGTGACCGAGCGGAAGTAGGTGAACTCGTCCAGGTCCACCGGCACCACGTCGGTCGGCTCGGGACCGCGCCGGTCGAGCCGCCCCGCGGTCCCCACGACCTCCCGCACGGCGGTCGGCGGCGACGGCAGCGCGGCCAGCAGCCGCAACGCCTCCCGCACCGGCGGCTCCAGGGCCGCGCGCTCGTTCTCGTGCGCCCGGGTCAGGCACAGCTGCCCCTCGCAGACGACCTCGGCCGCCCGCCGGTCGGCCACCACGGCCTCCGCCGGGCTGCCCGGCAGCAGCGGCACGGCGACCGCGCCCGCCACGACCAGCGGCAGCAGCCCGAGCCACCACCGCCGCAGCGCGAACAGCAGCGCGCCGGTCACGGCCACGCCGGTGAACCACACCGCCTGGCCGGCGGACACGAGCGGGGCCGTGCGCTCGAACACGCTCTCGGGCATCGGGACGGCCGGCCGCAGCAGGGTCAGGCGGAAGGTCTCCCCCACCGGCCCCTGGCCGAACACCATCAGCGCCAGCCCGACCCCGGCCAGCACGGGCGGCGTCAGCGCCGACGGCAGGACCCGCCCCACGCCCAGGCCGAGCCACGCGGAACCGACCAGCGCGAGCACGCCGACCAGCGCGACCGGCAGCCACGCCCAGTGGAAGTGGTCGGTGGCCCGCACGACCCGCGTCGCGCCGACGACGAGGACGAGCAGGTAGGCGGCGCCCAGGGCGACGGCGAACGCGCCGAGCGTCCGGCCGACCCGCTGGGCGCGCGGTCGCGGCGTCGTGGCGAACAGCTCGTCGACGCCCGAGCGCCGGTCGCGCATCCCCTGGAGCGCGCCCGCGCCCAGCACCAGCGGCACGGCGAAGACCAGCATGAACCGGCTCCACTCGACCATCGACGACCACTGCCGGGTCCACGCGGTGCTGTTCTTCGTCGACGGCCCCCAGTTCAGCATGAGCAGCACGACCAGCGCGGTCAGGACCGCGACCACCACGGCCGCGGTGCGCCGCAGTTCGATGCCGAGGATCTTCACCAGGCACGCCCCAGCAGCGCCGAGTAGCCGCGCTCGATGGGGCTGTCGCCGACGTCGTCGGGCCCGCCGGCGGCGGCCAGCCCGGCGGGCGTGCCCTGGAACACGAGCTTGCCCGCGGCGACCAGCACGACGTCGTCGCACGCCGCCGCCACGTCCTCCACCAGGTGCGTGGACACGACCACGCACGCGTCCGCGCCCAGCTCGCCCAGCAGCTCGCGGAACCGCACCCGCTGGCCCGGGTCGAGCCCGGCGGTCGGCTCGTCCAGCAGCAGCACCTCGGGGTCGTTGACGATGGCCTGCGCGATGCCGGCCCGCCGCACCATGCCGCCGGACAGGGTCTTGAGCTTGTCGTCGGCGCGGTCGGCGAGCCCGACCCGTTCGACGGCCCGCTGCACGGCGCCCGGCACGTCGCGCTCGGGCACCTCCTTGAGCCAGGCCACGTACTCGACGAACTCGCGCACCGTGAACCTCTTGTAGTAGCCGAAGTCCTGGGGCAGGTAGCCCAGGCGGCGGCGCAGCGCGCGCAGGTCCGCCGTCCCGGACGTGGCCGAGCCGAGCACCTCCAGCGTGCCGCCGGAGGGCTTCAGCACGGTCGCCAGCGACCGGATCAACGTCGTCTTGCCCGCGCCGTTCGGCCCGAGCAGGCCGTGCACCCCGCGGCCGAGCCGCAGGTCGAGCCCGTCGACCGCGACCCTCCTGCCCGCGCGGACGCGCAACCCCTCCGCCCGGACCTGCCAGGCGTACCCCGTCGGCGCGACCTCCGCCGCTCCCACTGCACGCACCGCTTCCTCCTCCGTCACAGCCGCGCGTAGGACGCGGACCTGAAGAACACGGCGGCGGCGCCCCCCGTCAGCGCCGCCGCCCACAGGGGCGCCGCGCCCGGCGCGAGCACGCCGGGCACGTCGCCGAGCACCACCGCCGGGCCGATCACCAGCGCCACCCACAGGGCGGCGGCGGTGATCGCGGCCCGGCGCACGCCGAGCACGCTGCCGAGGGCGAGCGCCACCGAGGTGACGCCCAGGGACGGCAGCAGCCAGTACGCCGGGGACGCCCCGGTCAGCCAGCCGCCCACCAGCAGCGGCGGCAGCACCACGAGCAGCACGGCGAACGTCCGCCGCAGGACCAGTTCGAGACCGGCGCGCGGCGTGGACAGGACGAGTTCGCGGGCCGGGTCCAGGGAGCCGGTCCAGGCGCCGGCCACGCCCAGGACGGGCACGATCGGCGCGATCAGCAGCACCGCGGACACCGCCGCACCGGTGGGCGTGACGGCGTCCAGGAACAGCGTCCCGAGCAGCACGAGCGCCGTCGTCGCCAGCCAGGGCAGGAACGCGGGCGCCACGCGGCGGGCGAACCGGCGCCGGGGCGCGGGGTCGCCGGGCAGGTCGAGGTCCGCCCACACGGCCGCGGTCAGGGCGGTGACCCGGGGTGGAGCCGCGTCGGCCAGCCGCAGCCGGCACAGCGCGCAGGTCTCCAGGTGCGCTTCGACGGCCCACAGCACGTCGGCGGGCAGGTCGTCGCCCGCGGCGTAGCGGGCGACCAGGTCGGCCGACGCGTGCTCGCCTTCGGCTGCGTGCTCGCTCATGACAGTGCCTCCCGCATCGCGATGCGCGCCCGCCGAGCGCGGGTCTTCACGGTGCCCTCGGGCACCCCGAGCAGGACGGCGGTCTCGCGCACGGTCAGCCCGTCGAGCACCATCGCCTGGAGGACCTGGCGGAGTTCGGGGGCGAGGTCGCGCAGCGCGCCGCCCACCTCGTCGCCCAGCGCGCCGGCCAGGACCTCGTCCTCGGCGGCGGGCACGGCCCGCGCGACGGGCGGCACCCGGTCCTCCCGGGCGCGCCGGCGGAACGCGTCGACCAGGCGGCGGGCCGCGATCGTCCACAGCCAGCCGACGGCCGTGCCGTCCACCGCCGCGCCCGCGAACGAGCCCGCCGCCCGCCACACCGCCAGGTACGTCTCCTGCATCACCTCGGCGACGACCTGCTCGTCCGAGCACCGGCGGCGCAGGCGCACGGCGAGCCACGGCGACGTCCGCCGGTACAGCTCCTCGAAGGCCGCGCGGTCGCCCCCGGCGACCGCGCGCACCAACTGCTCCTCGTCCACACCCGGCAAGACGACCGACCCCCGGACGAGGTTCTCGGTTTTACGTGACCTGCGTCACATCAGTACCAGCTGTTCTCCTCCGCGGTGGCGCTCGTCTCGGCCTCGGCGGTGGCCCGGTGGGACACCGCGGCGACCGCCTCCGCCAACTCCTTGCGCACGTCACCGCCGTTCTCGGTCTCGACGACGACCACGATCTCGCTCTGCCCGGCGCCGTCGTCGACCACGGTCAGCTCGCCGCGGTAGCCGTTCTCGTCCCACGTCACGACCCGGCGGTCGTGGTCGACGCCCGGGGTCGTCGCGGACAGTCCGGGCAGGTGCTGGGGCAGGCTGCCGGGGCGCGCGAGGAAGCCGAACAGCTCCTGCGCGGCCATCCCGACCGGCGCCCGGTACTCGTAGCTGGTCATGCCGCCGGGTACCCCGTCAGGCGGGCCCCAAGACCCCGTCGAACACCGCGCGCAGGGCGTCCGGCGGCCCGGTCATGCCCTCCCGGCACGCGTCCGCGAACGCCACCGGGTCGAGCCCGGCGACCGCGACGTGCCACCCCGCCTCCAGCGCGAGCTGGGCGAAGAACGCCCGCTGCGCGCGACCGTTGCCCTCCCGGAACGGGTGCAGGGCGTTGACCTCGGCGAAGTAGAACGTGAACCGGTCCAGGAGCCGCTCCCGGTCCAGCCCGCGCAGGTACAGCTCCTTGCGCAGCTCCTCGAACAGCCACCCGGCGTACCGCTCGACGTGCTGCCACCCGGCGAACGGGACCGTCCGGGCGATGTTCACCCGCCTGAGCTCCCCCGCCCACGGGTACAGGTCGCCGAAGACGTGCCGGTGGAACGCCCGCAGGTGCGCCAGGTCGTAGGGGCCGGGCAGCGGCCGGATCTCCAGCTCGCCGATGCGGATCGCGCTCAGGCGCGCCTCGGCCTCGTCGCAGGTCCGCTTGTCGGTCAGGCCGAGCTTGTTGAGCAGGACCCCCGTCACCGGGTCCGCGTACGGGTCGTCGTGGGGCGCGTAGTCCTGCGCGCCCGCGCCGTTCCGGGGCCTTTCGGCGGGTGGGTCGTCGAGGGTCACGACCCGCGCAGCGCCTCGATCTCCCGGGCGATCGCCTCGTCCACCGTCAGCTCGCCGGCCGCGATGGCGCGCATCGACGCCACCGTCTCCTCCGGCACGTCCAGCCCCTCCAGGCGGACGCTCGCGACCGCGTCGGCGAACGCCTGGTCGGGGGTGCGGGTCAGGCGGCGGAAGTAGCGGGCCATCACGTCGTGCCGCAACGCCTCGTCGCTGGGCTCGGACTCCGGCAGGTCGCCGCGCGCCACGCGCCACGGTTCCTCCGCGTGCGCCATGTCGCTCAGCTCGTGCCTGCTGAAGTGGCCGTAGCGCTGCACGACCGAGCCGACGACCGCGCGCCCCCGCTCGTCCAGCGCGCCGGGGTCGCCCTCCTCCCAGGCGAAGACCTCGGAGCGGCCCTGGTGGCGGTGGTAGACCTCGGGCACGACCGGTCCGCGCCGCCACGCCTCGATCCGCGCGTCGAACAGCGGCTCGTCGTGCTCGGCCAGGTGCCACGCCTGGGCGTAGTAGAGGAGCTTCTGGAGCTTCATCGGCGACTCGGGGCCGGTCGCGGCGAGCACGGCCGCGGCCACGTCGTGGACGTTCGCCATGCCACCTCCGCAGGGCTGTGAGCTGGGAGTACCGATTCTACCGGATCACCGGTCACGGCGGGGGCGGCCGGTCGCCGCCAGCACGGCCGCGCCTGCCAGCACGAGCAGGCCGCCGAGCAGCGGGAACCCGCTGAGCGGGGAGCCGGTGGTGGCCAGGTGGCCTGACGCGGGTGCGGTGGGCGTGACGGGGGCGGGCGTGACCGGGGCGGGGGTGGCCGGGGTGGGGGTGACGGCGGCCGGGTGGCTGCTGGAGGGGGTGGCCGTCGGCGGGTGGGTGGTGGTCGGGGGCTCCGTCGAACCGGTCGTGGTCGGCTGCGTCGTGGTCGGCTGCGTCGTGGGCTGGGCCGTGGTGGTCGGCTGCGTCGTCGTGGGCTGCGTCGTGGTCGGCTGCGTGTCGCAGGCCACGCGGTCCGCGAACGGCGCGTAGTGGATCTCGCCGCCACTGGCCCCGGCCGAGCCGTGCACGAGGGTGCGCACCACCACCGCGCCCTCGACGTTGGCCGAGCTGTCGTCGACCAGGGTCGCGTTCGGCGCGTACACCGTCCCCCACACGGTCGGCGTGCCGGCGGGCAGCGTGATCGTCCCCGAGGTGGTGAAGTTCCACAGCACGTGCCGCGACGGCCCGTTGCCCTGCCAACTCACGTTCGGCACCGACCACGAGTAGTCGCCGGTCGCGGCGACGTTGACGACCAGCCACGCCTGCTCGCCGGGCTGGAGCGCCCCGTTCAGCGGGTTGACGTTGTCCAGCGCCGCCACCTGCTCCGGGGTCAGCGTCAGCACGTTCCCGCCGGGCCGGAGGCCGATCGTGGCGGTGGGGTCGACGCCGTTCCAGGGCGCCTGCCCGTTCTGGTCGCGCAGCACGACGGTGGACGGGCAGGCGGACAGGTCGGCGTTGACCGCCCGGTAGGCGGCGAACAGCGCGGGGAAGTCGAACCCGCTCGGCCCGCCCACCGACCCGGCGGGCTGCGCGGTCTGCACCACCACGGCGGGCCGGGTGCCCTGGTCGCCGCCGGACGGCACCACGAACGTCACACCGCCCGAGGGCAGCACGCCGGCCGCCGACAGGTCGCCGATCTTGGCGTACGACCGGTCGAGCACGTTCAGCAGCGAACCGGGCGCGCTGTTCGCGAAGTCGGCCCGGCCGCCGACGACGAGGCTGGTCGGCCGGTCGTCACCGGGCAGCGTGTGGGTACCGGGGTTGTTCGCCCCCACCTGGTAGGTGCGGAACCGGAGGTCACCGCCGATCGCGACCGGACCCTCGGTCTCGTTCTCGTGCAGGACCGCGTCGCCCTCGACGAGCACCAGGAACCCGTGGCTCGGGTCGAGCGCCACGTCGTCCGGCGCCACCGGGCGCACCGGGTTGACCGCGGCGGCACGCGGGTGGGCGGGTGCCCACCCGATCGCGGCGACGGCGACGGCGAGCGCCGCGGCGAGACCGACGACTCCGGTGCGACTGGTGCGCATTCTCGGCTCCCGGGGAGGACGACGACTCCAGGGAGCCAACCGCGGCCCACGCGCGGCGGCTCGTCGGCACGCACGCGGGTTCACCCTCAGGTGTGGACTAGTTCGTGCGCCAGCCCAGCCTGCCGTCGGCGGTGACGAGCGGTTCGCAGTGCCCGAGCGGGCCGCGGTGCTCCAGGGCCGTGGCGACCAGGTCCAGCATCTCGTCGATGCTCGTCCACTCCGGCTTGAGCATCTCGCCCGCCTCGCGGTCCCACTCCACCACGCAGCCGGACAGCACGCCGGGCCGCAGGTCCACGGCCAGGGCGTCGCCGCAGCCGTCGAACGCGATCGGCAGCCACTTCGGGTGGAACCCGGTGGTCGGCGACCCGGCCTCGGTGTCGAGCTCCTCGGGCCGGAACGGCTCCTTGAGCCGCCAGGAGCGCAGCGAGTTCGACGGGCCGAGCGGCGTGTAGAACGGCGGCAGGACCTCGGCGAACGCCAGGTCGACGGTGCCGCCGCAGACCGTCCACCACGCGCGCAGGTCCTCGGGCGGGTCCAGGCCGGTGGCAGCGGACAGCGCCTCGACGGCGGCGGTGCCCTCGGGGGGCACGAACACCGATCCGGTCGAGGGGGCGTGGTCGTCCAGCCACGCCACGATCCGTTGCCAATGGCGCAAAACACCCACCCGTACATGATCAGGTCGCGATACCCCGGCGCGGTACCGCTCATCGGGGCACGATCCGCCGGAACGCCGCACGGGCGGGACCGGCATCGGGCAGGATCGTGGCCGCAGGGCGCCCTTCCGGGGCGCGAGAGGGCATCGCAGGGGGACGCGAACGTGGAACGGGGTTTCGGCGTCGACACCGCGGCGCTGTCGGCGTACGGCAGCGCTGCCTCGGGGTTGGCGGGCGAGGTCGGCGAGGTCGGTACGTCGACGTTGGCGGGCACGACGTCGTTGGCCGCCGGCAGCTTCGGCCGGATCGGCGACGAGGTGGGCCTGGGCGCGGCCTTCCAGCGGGCGGCGCAGGCCCAGGTGGACGGGGTGGCCGCCGCGGCGGCCGGGTTGACCGGGTTCGCCGACGCCGTGCGGAAGTCCGGCGAGGCGTACGTGGAGCAGGAGGCGCGCACGAGCGCCGACCTCGGCCGGACCTACCGGGTCTGACGTGGACGTCGGAGGTTTCCTCGCGGGCCTGGTCCAGCCGATGGAGGACCACCTGGCGCGGCTGGAGGGCGACACCGGCGGCGCGTCGGGCGCGGCCGACGCCTTCGGGCGGGCGTCCTCGGCGCTGGCCGAGGTCGACGGCCGGCACACCGGCGCCGCGAACGCCGCGCTGGCCGGCTGGTACGGCGAGAAGGCGAACGCGTTCCAGGAGCGGGTGTCCGCGTTCTCGACCGGCGTGGGCGCGCTGGCCCGCAACGCGACGACCACCCAGCAGGCGGTGACCACCGCCGTGGACGCGGTCACGTCCGGGCGCGCGGCGATCCGGGGGTTGATCGACGAGTTCACCGGCTGGGCCTGGCCCCGGCTCGCGGCGGCCGCGGCGGCGTCGGTGCTGGGCGGGATCGGCGCGGTGCTCGCGGTCGCGGCCGAGGTGACCGCCAAGGCGCGTGAGTACGAGGGGAAGACCGGCCGGGAGCTGGAGCGGGTCCGCACCGAGCTGACCGCCGCGGTCACCCGGTTGCAGGGGCTCCAGCAGCCGGACTTCGCCGGGCTGGGCGCGCCGTTGGGCGCGGAGAGCGGCGGGACCACGTCCACCTCGTCCGTCGGCGACGCCGGCGGCGGCAACAACGGCAACGGCAGCAACAACGGCAGCGGCAGCGGTAATGGTGGGAGCGGCGGCGGCAACGGGGCCGGTGGGGGTTCGGGTGGCGGGTCCGGTGGCGGTTCGGGCGGGGGTGGTGGCAGCGGGCCGCGGTTGCCGGTGGCCATCCCGCCCCAGCCCGGGACCGGCGTGGGCGTGAACCTGCCGGACGGCAGCTCCGCCGAGGCGCCCAACGAGACCGCGGCGCGGGCCGTGCGCAACGCGCTGTCGGCGCTGGGCACCCCGTACGTGTGGGGTGGCGCGAACCCGCCGCAGGGCACGGACTGCAGCGGCCTGACGCAGTGGGCGTACGCGGGCGCCGGGTTCGACCTGCCGCGGCCCGCGTCGTCGCAGGCGATGGGCGCGTCCGTGCCCGCCGACCAGCTGCTGCCCGGCGACCTGGTGGTCTGGGACGGGCACGTGGCCATGGTCATCGGCAACGGGCAGATGGTGGAGGCGGGCGACCCGGTGCAGGTGGGCGCGATCCGCACCGGCAACAGCGGCATGTCCTTCTACGGCTTCTACCGACCGACGGGCTGACGACGTGGACGAGGTGGACGGGGTGGGGAGGGCGGCCCGGCGGGTCGCGGACACCGGGCGGCGGGTCGCCGAGCACGTGGCGCGCACCGGGCCGGTGCTGGGCCGTGCTTCGTCGCCGGACGGCGCGGTCACCGTGGTGGCCCCGCCGGGGGGACCACCGCGCGAGGTGCGGGTGTCGCCGGCGGCGCTGGGCATGGGGCCGCGCGCGTTGGCCGACGAGATCCTGCGGGTGTCGCGGCGGGCGTCGCGGGACGCGGCGAGCCGGGCGCACCGCTCGCTGGAGCGGGTCGCCGGGCCGGAGGCGCTGGCCGCGCTGGCCGGGATCGGGTTCGAGCCCGGCCCGGAGCGCGGTGCCGACGACGACCTCGACGGGGGTTACCTGCGATGAGCTTCGACGGGAGTGGCCCGCGATGAGCGCGGAGGAGCGGCTGGCGGCCGCGGAGACCCTGACCTCGGTCCTCGCGCGGACGACGGGCAGCGCGGAGCACCCGTCGGGGCTGGCGCGGGTCACGGCGACGGCCAACGGCGACCTGGTGGCCCTCGACCTGCACCCGGCGGCGTTGGCGCGCGGACCGGGGGCGGTGGGCGCGCTGGTCGTGGAGACGGCGGCGCTGGCCACCGACGCGGCCGTGCAGAAGAGCTACGACGAGCTGGCGAAGTCGCTGGGTGACGGCGTGGCGATGGCGGTGGAGGCGTTCGCCGGACCGCCGCCGTTCGCGGTGCGCGGGAACCCGAACCGGGCGCGGGAGGCCGTGCCCACCGCACCCCCGGTGAGCCCGCCCGGCCCGCCGCCGCCCTGGGCAGGTCAGGTCGGGCGGGCCCCGCGACGGGGACGACCCGTCGAGCCGGAGGACGACGACGACTACTTCGCCGACCCTTTCCGTGGTCAACGGCAGTAGCCGGTGATCGACCCCGTAGTCTTGCCCCCGCATCGCAAAGGGGCATGGCGTGACCGGGAGGTCGGATGGCACAGGACATCGTCCCGATCGAGCTGGGGTTGACCCAGGGTGATGTCGTCACCCTGTGGGCCCCACGCTGGCGGGAAGAGGGCGAGGAGTGGGAGGCGTTCCTCGGCCACGAGGAGGACCTGTACGTCTTTCCCGACGCCGCCCACCTGGCGGCGTTCGTGCGCACGGCCGAGGAGCACGACCTGACCGACCACCCGGCGTGGCACGTGGTGCCCGCGCTGACGGTCGGTGAGCTGTCCCCGGACGACAACCACCAGTTCGACCTGGTCGGCGTGCCGGAGCTGGTCGCCGAGGAGCCCGACACCTGGGTGATCGGCGAGCTGGCGGACGTGATCTCGATCGTGCGGTCGCTGGCGGACGTGTGCGAGCTGGAGAAGGTGCACGAGATCCTGGACTCGGCGGAGGGCTTCGCGCTGCTGCCGCAGGGCACGCTGCCGTTCACCGGCCGCGAGGGCCAGGCGCTGTGGACCGAGATCGCCCAGGTCGTCTCGGACAAGTGGGACGAGGTGCTCGACGCGATCGACGAGGTCGTGACGACGCCCGACGTCGACGAGACGGTGCTGAAGGTGGCGCAGGAGGAGCTGGCCGCGTTCGAGGAGGCCAACGCCGCCGCCACGGCCGGGTCCGACGAGGACGACGAGGACGGCGACGACGAGCCGGTCGGCTTCTGGGGCGAGGTCGGCATCGACCCGATCAAGATCATCAGCGGCGCGGGCGAGTACTACACGCTGCGCTGCTACCTGGACGACCAGCCGGTGTTCCTGGGCCGCAAGGGCAAGATCGACGCGTTCGGCTCGCCGCGCGCGCTGGCCCGGTTCATCGTCGAGGCCGACGACAACGACATGACCGAGGTCTCGACCTGGGGCGAGCTGGTCACCAAGGCGACCGGCGGCGACCTGGAGGTCGAGGTCGACCCGGACAACGTCTACGTGCTCACCGGCCTGGACGAGGACATCGCCGACGGTCCGGACGCGGTGGACCCGACGCAGCTCGACCTGGTCGTGGAGCTGCTGGAGGACACCGGCGAGTGGGCCCACGACGACACCGTGAAGGTGGCGCTCAACGGGTCCGAGCGGCTGGGGTGGCTGGTCAACTACGTGCTCAAGCCGGACCCGACGCGACTGGCGCCCAGTGCGCCGTTCGACGACGAGGTGACGGCGTGGCGCGCGCTCGTGGCGCAGTTCGAGGACCGGTTGAAGGTCCACTAGCCGGGTGGTGACGCGGAACGGGGGGCGGCCTTGCGGGGTCGCCCCCCGTTCGCGTCAGACCAGCGCGTCGTAGGCGGGGTTGATCACGTTCCGGATCAGCGCGCGGCGCTCGTCGTGGGTGATGAACGCGGCCTTCGCGGCGTTGACCGCGAAGGTGCGCAGGTCCTCCCAGCCGAAGCCGAAGTGCTCGACCGCGGTGGCCAGCTCGCCGGTCATCGAGACCTGGCTCATCAGGCGGTTGTCGGTGTTCACGGTGACCCGGAAGCCCAGCTCGTGCATCCGCTTGATGGGGTGCTCGGCGAGGGAGCGCACGGCGCCGGTGTGCACGTTCGACGTGGGGCACATCTCCAGCGCGACGCGCCGGTCGCGCACGTAGGCGGCGAGGCGGCCGACCTCGTCGCCCTTGATGTCCTCGGCCAGGCGCACGCCGTGCCCGAGGCGTTCGGCGCCCGCGAGCTGCACGGCCTCCCAGGCCGACTCGGCGCCGGCGGCCTCGGCGGCGTGGATGGTGAAGTGCGCGTTCTGCTGCCGCAGGTACTCGAAGGCGGACAGCTCGCGGCTCGGCGGGAACCCGGCCTCGGGGCCCGCGATGTCGAAGCCGACGACCCCGGCGTCCCGGTAGCGGACGACCAGGTCGGCGACGCGCTGCCAGCCGTCGTTCTGGCGCATCGCGCAGAGCAGCGCGCCGACGCGGATCGTGCGGCCGGCGGCCTCCTCGCCCTTGCGGAAGCCCTCCAGCACCGCCTCGACCGCCTGCTCCATGCTCAGGCCCTTGGCGGTGAACAGCTCGGGCGCGAACCGGATCTCGGCGTAGACGACGCCGTCGGCCGCGAGGTCCTGGACCGCCTCCGCGGCGACGCGGACGAGCGCGGCCTCGTCCTGCATGACCCCGCAGGTGTGGGCGAAGCCCTCCAGGTAGCGGACCAGCGAGCCGGAGTCGGCGTTGTCGCGGAACCACCCGCCCAGCGCGACGGGGTCGGTCGTGGGCAGGCCCTGGTGGCCGGAGGCGTCGGCGAGTTCGATCACCGTCTGGGGTCGGAGGCCACCGTCGAGGTGGTCGTGCAGCAACACCTTCGGTGCGCTGCGGAGGGCCTCCTGGTTAAGCGGGGTCGGCATGGCCGTCACCGTATACGGGTCCGTCGGGTGACACGTCGTGTCGTTGCGGGCCGTGGTGATCTTGAGCCGGTATGATCACGGCTTTGACTCGGACGGGTGTGTGCAGAACCACTCGATCAGGTTCGTTTGGTTGTTGTGCAGTCGTGATGCAGAACTTTCCGCTACCTCGACCAGGGGTTCAGTCACTCGCACGGCGGATGCTCACGCGACGCAGTCAGGCACCGTCTGGCGGTTACCTTCGGGTAGGGTCGGTCGTTGTAACTCGAACGGACTACACGGAAGGTCTCTGCGGGCGGTCCCCCTCGGGGGCTGGTACAGCTCCGCGCCCCAACCTGGTTAGGCTCCCGGAGGTCTCCCCTCCCCTGGACGAAGGCACCCGAGCCGTGAACGAGAACAGCAACTCCACGATGTCCTTCGATCGGATGCGCAACATGCTCACGCGCGCCGCGGAGATCCGTGAGAGCGAACAGCAGCAGATCTTCGACGCACTGGACGAGATCCACGCGCGGATGTCCCCGCTCGAGTCGCTGGGTTCCGTTCGCAAGCGCCTGTCCGAGCTGCCCGACCGGACCGAGGTCAGCGTGCTGGCCGAGCGCCTGGACGAGGCGCTCGCCCGGCTGGAGGCGCAGGACAACGCCGTGCAGGGCATCGGCCGCGCCGTGGACGGGCTGGTCGACAAGCTCGCCAAGCCGTTCGCGCAGCTCGACGGCCGACTGGACGGGGTGGCCGGTCGGTTCGAGGGCGTCGCGGGCCGGATGGACGGCCTGGAGGACAAGCTCTCCCACATCCACAAGCGCATCGACGACCTCGACTCGCACCTGGAGAAGCAGGACACCAAGGTCGACCAGGTCCCGAACGCGATCATCGCGCCGCTGCGCGAGCGCATCGAGGCCCTGGAGGTCGCGCTGCGCGGTCGCCTGGACGAGGTCGACGAGGGCGTGCACGAGCACCTCGACGGCACCCGCGAGGCGCTCCAGCGGTCGCTCACCGACTCGACGAACGCGCTCCACGGCCGCATCGACGAGACCCGCGACAACATCAACAACACCCGCGACGGGCTGCACGGGGCGCTCACCGAGACGCGCGACTCGCTGCACTCGTCGCTGGCCGACACGCGCAGCACCGTGACCGGCAAGCTCGACGAGGCGCGCGAGGCGCTGCACGCGGCCCTGGACGAGACCCGCGACCAGGTCGACGCGACGGACCGGCTGGAGGCGCTGGCGCAGCGCCTGGAGCAGGTCACCTCGCGCCTGGACACCATGACCACGCGGCTCGACTCCGTGGAGGACGACTTCGCGACGCGGCTCGGCGAGCTGTCGGGCGTCGTGGAGCAGGGCATCGCCCGGGTCGAGGGCACGGTGTCGGCGCGTCCCGACTCGGAGTCGCTCGCGTCCATGGTGCGCCGCAGCAACCAGGAGTCGGAGCTGCGGATCGGCGGTCAGCTGGACGAGGCGATGGCCACGTTCGCGGAGCTGATCCTGGGTGGCGGCTCCCCCACCCCGCCCCCGCCGCCCACCGCGCTGCCCCGGCCGCAGCGGCGGACCCGGAAGAACGGGCCCAAGTCGGACGTCCGGGACGACGACGACCTCACGGCCGAGGGTGCTTGATCCGCATGGGGTGACGTAGTTCGGGTGCAAGGCTTTGCAGGGGTCCCCTCCCAGGGGGCCCCTGCTTTTATTTTGCCCTGGGGGTCTGACAATTTTTGTTTTGGTGCTGGTGGGGGCGGTGGCGGGGCGGGAGAAAAGAAAAAGAGGAAGAGTCCTCGCCGGACCGGCAGGCCGCCGAGGAGGGTGGGGCGCTCGCGTTCTCCCCGCACGGCCTGCCGGAGGCAACCGCGCGGGGAGAACGCGAGGGCCTGGGGTGCGGCTGCGCTCAGCCCCGGATCGTGTCGATCAGCAGGGGGGTGGGGGTGGGTGCCTCGTCGCCCACGCGGTGGGCGTCCGCCAGGGTGGCCAGGGCCGCGGGGAGGGCGTCCGGGGTGTCGGTGTACAGCTCCAGGAGGGGCTGGTCCGCCTCGACCCGGTCGCCCGGCTTGGCCAGGCAGAGGATGCCCGCGCCGGCCTGGACGGGGTCTTCCTTGCGCGCCCGGCCCGCGCCCAGGCGCCACGCGGCCACGCCCACCGCGTAGGCGTCCAGGGTGGTCAGGTAGCCGGTGGCACCCGCGGTGACGACGTGCTTGTGCTTGCCGCGCGGGAGGGGGGCGTCCGGGTCGCCGCCCTGGGCGCGGATCATGCGGGCCCACGTCTCGTACGCCTCGCCGGAGGCGAGCACGGCCCGCGGGTCGGCGGTGACGCCCGCCCTGGCCAGCATCTCCTCGGCCAGGGCGACGGTGAGGTCGACCACGTCCCGCGGGCCCCGGCCCTGGAGGACGTCCACGGACTCCTCCACCTCGACCGCGTTGCCGACCGCCCGGCCCAGGGGGACGGACATGTCGGTGAGCAGGGCGGAGACCTCCAGGCCGTGGTCCACGCCGATGGAGACGAGGGCGTCCGCCAGGGCGCGTGCGCGGGCTTCCGTCTTCATGAACGCGCCCGAGCCGACCTTGACGTCCAGGACGAGGGCTTCCGCGCCCTCGGCGATCTTCTTCGACATGATCGACGAGGCGATCAGCGGGATGGCCTCGACGGTGCCGGTCACGTCGCGCAGGGCGTAGAGCTTCCGGTCGGCGGGGGCGAGGCCCTCGGTCGCGGCGCAGACGACGGCGCCGACGGTGCGCAGCTGCGACTGGATCTCGTCCAGGGTGAGCTGGGCGCGCCAGCCCGGGATGGACTCCAGCTTGTCCAGGGTGCCGCCGGTGTGGCCGAGGCCCCGGCCGGAGAGCTGGGGGACGGCCGCGCCGCAGGCCGCGACCAGCGGGGCCAGGGGGAGGGTGATCTTGTCGCCCACGCCGCCGGTGGAGTGCTTGTCCACGGTGGGGCGGCCCACGTCGAGGTGGAGCCGGTCGCCCGAGTCGACCATGGCGCGGGTCCAGCGGGCCGTTTCGCGGGCGTCCATGCCGTTGAGCAGGATCGCCATGGCGAGGGCGGACATCTGCTCGTCCGCGACGCGGCCCTTCGTGTAGGCGTCGACCACCCAGTCGATCTGGTCGTCGGACAGGGCCTCGCGGTCGCGCTTGGTCCTGATGACGTCCACGGCGGTGTGGCTCACGGCAGGTCTCCGGGTCCGAAGGCGTCCGGCAGGACACCGGTCATCGGTGTGATGCCGGACGGGGTGTCGATCAGGCAGGTCGGGCCGCCCAGCTCGTAGATCACCTGGCGGCACCGGCCGCACGGCATGAGCAGCTCGCCCGTGCCGCTGCGGCAGGCCAGGGCGACCAGCCTGCCGCCGCCGGTGAGGAACAGCTGGCCCGCGAGGGTGCACTCGGCGCAGAGGCCGACGCCGTAGGCGGCGTTCTCGACGTTGCAGCCGGTGATGACGCGGCCGTCGTCGCAGACGGCCGCGGCGCCCACCTGGAGGTTCGAGTAGGGGCAGTAGGCGGCCTGGGCGGCCTCCACGGCCTTGGCGCGGAGGGCGTCCCAGTCGATGTCAACCACGGCGGTACACCACGCCGTCCGCCGCGGGCATCCGGAGCCGTTGGGACGCCACGGCCAGCACGATCAGCGTCACCACGTGCGGGGCGTAGGTGGTCAGCTCGGACGGCACCTCGTCGACGCTGTAGTACACCGCGTAGAGCAGGCCGGCGGCGACGAAACCGCCTGCGGCGGCGAACCAGCGGCGGCGGACGAGCTGCCAGACGACGATGACCACGAGGAGCAGGACCGCGCCGTAGACGAGGGAGAGGAACGTCTGGCCGCCGGAGCGCAGCTGGAGGCCGTCGGCGTAGCCGAACAGGGCCGCGCCGCCGAGGAGGCCGCCGGGGCGCCAGTTGCCGAAGATCAGCGCCGCGAGGGCGATGAAGCCGCGGCCGTTGGTCTGGCCCTCCAGGTAGCCGGGCTGGCCCGGGTTGAGCACGAGGGCCGCGCCGCCGATGCCGGCCAGGGCGCCGGAGGCGATGACCGCGACGTACTTGTGCAGGTAGACGTTGACGCCGAGGGACTCGGCGGCCACCGGGTTCTCGCCGCACGAGCGCAGGCGCAGGCCGAAGCGGGTCTTCCAGAGGACCAGGTAGCTGGCGACCACCAGGGCGATGGCGAGCATGGTCAGCGGGGAGACGCCGGTGATGAGGCCGCGCAGGATGCCGGCGACGTCCGAGAGGCCCACGCGCTGCTGCGCTTCGAGGTCGGCGAGCCAGTCGGAGACGCCCGGCGCGGAGTAGGTGTCGAACTTCGGCACGGCCGGGGACTCGCGCGGGTTGTTCGACAGCGGGAAGAAGATCAGCGTGGAGAGGTACTTCGTGAGGCCCGCGCCGAGCAGGTTGATGGCCACGCCGGACACGATGTGGTTCACGCCGAACGTGACCGTGGCGACCGCGTGCAGCAGGCCGCCCAGCGCGCCGAAGACGGCGGCGGAGACGAGGGCCGCCCAGGGACCCCACTGGTAGCCGGCCCAGGCGGCACCCCAGGTGCCCATGATCATCATGCCTTCGAGGCCGATGTTCACGACGCCCGCGCGTTCCGCCCACAGGCCGCCGAGGGCGGCGAGCAGGATCGGGAGCGCGAGGCGGACGGCGGTCTGGATGGTGCCGGTCGAGGTGAGCTGCGGCACGCCGGTCAGGTAGGACGTGGTCGAGAGCAGCACGACCGCGCCGGCCACGCCGAGCGCGCCGACCGCCCAGCCGGGGATCTTCCGGGACTTGCGGGGCGGCGGGACCGTGGCAGGTGCCTCGGAGGGGTTCATCAGGGAAGTACTCACGCCGCACCCACCGTTCCGAGCTGCTTGCCGACCTGGCGCTGCTGCGCGGCCAGTTCGAACCGCCGCACCACCTCGTAGGCGACGACGACGGAGAGGACGATCGCGCCCTGCATGATCGTCACGATCTCGCGGGGCACCCCGACGTTGTCCAGGGCGAGGCCCGACTTGTCGAGGAACGCCCACAGCAGGGCGCCGAACGCGATGCCGCCGGGGTGGTTGCGGCCGAGCAGCGCGATGGCGATGCCCGAGAACCCGAGACCGGCGGGGAAGTTCAGGTTGTACGTGTGGTCGCGGCCCAGGATCTCGGGCATCGAGACCAGGCCCGCGATGCCGCCGGAGAGCAGCATCGCGACGAGGACCATCTTCTTGGCGTTCACGCCGCCCGCGGCGGCGGCCGTCGAGGACTCGCCGGAGGCGCGCAGCTCGAAGCCGAAGCGGGTGCGGTTCATCATCACCCAGTAGCCGATGCCCAGCGCCGCGGCGAGGAAGACCAGGCCGAACACGGTGCCGGACGAGCCGAAGGGGATGCCGGGCACCCAGCCGCTCTCCGGGATCTCCGGGGTGCGGATGTTGTTGCCGCGCAGCTCGCCGAACACGTCGTCGCCGATCAGGTAGGCCGCGAGGCCCAGGGCGAGGCCGTTCATCATGATCGTCGAGATGACCTCGTTGACGCCGCGGGTCACCTTGAGCACCGCCGGGACCGCGGCCCACAGCGCGCCGACGGCGGCGGCGGTCAGGATGACCGCCAGGGCGTGCAGGCCGGGCGGCAGGACGATCGAGCCGCCGACGACCGCGGCCACGACGGCGGCGACCCGGTACTGGCCCTCGACGCCGATGTTGAACAGGTTCATCTGGAACCCGATCGCGACGGCGAGCGCCGCGATGTAGTAGGTGCCGGTGCTGTTGACGATGTCGACGGCGGTGGTGCCCTCGCCGACCTGCGACACCATGACCCCGAACGCCCGCAGCGGGTTGGCGCCGGACACGACCAGCGCGATGCCGCACAGCAGGGCGGAGAACAGGATCGCCAACACGGGCGGCAGCAGTTTGCCGCGCAGGATTCCCATCACTCGCCTTCCACTTCCGCACCGGCGGCGGTCGCACCCGCGCCCGCGCCGGTCATCGCGCTGCCGAGGTCCTCGGGGGTCACCGTGGCCGGGTCCGCGTCGGCCACGAGACGGCCGCGCAGCATCACCCGGATGGTGTCGGACAGCCCGATCAGCTCGTCCAGGTCGGCCGAGATCAGCAGCACGGCGAGGCCGCGCGCGCGGGCGTTCTTGATCTCGTCCCAGATCAGGGCCTGGGCGCCGACGTCCACGCCGCGGGTCGGGTGCGACGCGATGAGCAGGACCGGGTCGCCGGACAGCTCGCGGCCCACCACGAGCTTCTGCTGGTTGCCGCCGGACAGCGCGGCGGCGGCCACCTCGATGCCGAGGGTGCGCACGTCGAACTCGTCGACGATCCGCTGGGTGTCCTTCCTGGCCCCGGCGAGGTCGAGCCACTGGCCCCTGGCGACGGGGCGGCGCGTCTGGTGGCCGAGGATGCGGTTCGCCCACAGCGGCTGCTCCAGCAGCAGGCCCTGGCGGTGGCGGTCCTCGGGGACGTAGCCGATACCGGCCTCGCGGCGCTGGAGCGTGCCGGCCTTCGTCAGGTCGCGGTCGCCGAGCAGCACGCGGCCGTGGTGGGCGCGGCGGATGCCCATGATCGCCTCGACCAGCTCGGTCTGCCCGTTGCCCTCGACGCCGGCGATGCCGACGACCTCGCCCGCGCGGACCTCCAGGTCGATGCGGTCGAGGACGGGGCGGGTGCCCTCCTCGGCGACCAGGCCCAGGTTCTCGACCTTGAGCACGACGCGGTCGGTGACGGTGGACTCGCGGGTCTCCGGGCTGGGCAGCTCGCTGCCGACCATCATCTCGGCCAGCTGGCGGGAGCTGACGGCCTTCGGGTCGGCGGTGCCGACGGTGGTGCCGCGGCGGATCACCGTGACGGAGTCGGCGATGGCGCGCACCTCGTCGAGCTTGTGCGAGATGAACAGGAACGTGAAGCCCTGCTCCCGCATGCCGCGCAGGGTGGTGAACAGCTCGTCCACCTCCTGCGGCACGAGCACGGCGGTCGGCTCGTCCAGGATGACCACCTTGGCGCCCCGGTAGAGGACCTTGAGGATCTCCACGCGCTGCCGGTCGGCCACGCCGAGCCGCTCGACCAGGACCCCCGGGTCCACGGTCAGGCCGGTGGCCTTCGCCAGCTCCTGGATGCGCTTGCGCGCCCGGCCGCCGATGCCGTGCAGCGCCTCCGCGCCGAGCACGACGTTCTCCTGCACGGTGAGGTTGTCGGCGAGCATGAAGTGCTGGTGCACCATGCCGATGCCCGCCTTGATGGCGTCGGCGGGGGTGCGGAACCGGACCTGTCTGCCGGCCACCTCGATGGTGCCCTCGTCGGGCTGCTGCATCCCGTAGAGGATCTTCATCAGGGTGGACTTGCCCGCGCCGTTCTCGCCGCACAGGGCGTGCACCTCGCCGGCCCGCACGCTCAGGTGGACGTCGCTGTTGGCGACGACCCCCGGGAAGCGCTTCGTGATGCCCGACAGGACGACGGCAGGGGTGGTAGTGCTCATGGAAGCTCCGTCAGTTCTCCGGCTGCGCCGGGGCTAACCACGCACCGAGCCCTGCGAGGGTGCTCGCAGGGCCCGGTGCGCCGGAGGCCGGATGGGGTGGATCGGGTTGCGCCGGCTGGGTCAGGGCGCGGACTTGACGGTGATCTTGCCCTCGATGATCTGGGCCTTGTAGCCCTCCAGGACCGCCTGGAGCGCCGCGTCGATCTTGCCGCCGGACGTCGAGTAGCCGACGCCGTCCACCTTCAGGTCGAACACCTTCGGCAGGGCGGCCAGGTCGTTCTTGGCGACCGCGCCCACGAAGTCGTACACCGCGACGTCGACGCGCTTGAGCATGGACGAGACGATCACGTCCTTGGACTCCGCGACGGTGGTCTGGTTGTACTGGTCGGAGTCGACGCCGATGGCCTTGGCGTTGCCCGCCTTGGCGGCGGAGAAGACGCCCTTGCCGGACGCGCCGGCCGCGTGGTAGAGCACGTCGGCGCCGGCCTCGATCTGGCCGGTCGCGGCCTCCTGGCCCTTGGTCGGGTCCTGGAAACCGGTGAAGTCACCGGCCGGGGTGAGGTACTTCTCCTCGATCTTGATGTCCGGCGCGGCGGCCTTGGCGCCCTGCTCGAAGCCGGCCTGGAACTTCTGGATCAGCGGGATCTCCACGCCGCCCACGAAGCCGACGTGGCAGGACTTGGACTGGTAGGCGGCGATGACGCCGGCCAGGAAGGAGCCCTGCTCCTCGGCGAACACCAGC
Source organism: Saccharothrix sp. DSM 118769 (assembly GCF_052936295.1). Lineage (NCBI taxonomy): Bacteria > Bacillati > Actinomycetota > Actinomycetes > Pseudonocardiales > Pseudonocardiaceae > Saccharothrix > Saccharothrix sp. DSM 118769. The sequence goes on from NZ_CP193627.1 coordinate 8,990,809, forward strand.
GGGGTCACGTTGGCCGCGCCCTCGACGGCGCCGTCGACGATGGCGAACTTGACGTTCGGGAACTCCGGCGCCACGACCTTCAGCGACTCGGCGTACGCGAAGCCGACGCCGATGATCGGGCTGAAGCCCTCACCGGCGAGCTGGCGCAGGCGGGTCTGCTTGGCGTCCTCCGCCTCGTTCGGGGCGGCGGTCAGCTCCTTGACGTTCTCCGGCTTGATGCCGTAGTCGGCCTTGGCCTTGTCCAGGCCGGCCGCCGCGGAGTCGTTGAACGACGCGTCGCCGCGACCGCCGATGTCGTAGGCCAGACCCACCTTCAGGGCGCTGCCGTCGATCTTCTCACCGGCGTTGGACGCGCTGGAGGTGGCCGAGGCGGCGGCCGGCTTGTCAGCCAGCTTGCAGCCCTCGGCCGTGTTGGTCGACCCGGACCCGGCGGTGTTGCCCCCGGTGTCCTTGGCGCACGCGGCCATCGACAGAACGCTGGTCAACGCGACCGCGGCCACCGCAAGGCCACGCATACGACGACGCACAGCTCGTCTCCCTCCCTGCTCACAGAGCAGACTTTCCCGACGGCCATGTCGGGTTCCGAGTGGCGAACCGTACCCCGTAGTAATGACGCCCGCGCACGTACCGGCCCGCCGTGACCTAATCGTTGGTGCCACCGGGCGACACCGCCACTCGACGTGATCCCGCGTGTTCCACGCGTCGTGGCCGGTCACGCAGCGTGAGCCGCTGAACGACCCGGTGGAGCGACGCGTAGTGCCTGGTGGAGGTCGGGACCAACGGCGGGGTCCCGGCCTCCGCCGCGCGTGCGGCGTTCCGCGGCGTCGTCGGCGTCCTCGGGCCGTTAGCCCGTTGGTGACGCGTTGGGCCCGCGTTGGCGGGTGGGGGTGCACTCCAGGCTGCACCGGTATCCACCCCAGGAGGTTGACCTTGGACCCCCAGCAGTGGCTCGACAACTTCGAGGCCAGGCTGGCCGACCTTCAGCGCAAGTCGGCGGACCTCCAGGAGAACTTCGAGAACTCCCAGGCCACGGCCACCAGCCCGGACGGTTCGGTGTCCGTCACGGTGGGCCCGAACGGCGGCCTGCTCAACCTCCAGCTGGGGCACCGCGCCGTCGAGCTGGGCTCCGCCCGCCTGACCGCGCTCATCCTCCAGACCGCCCGCACCGCGCAGAAGCAGGCCGCGCAGAAGGTCATGGAGGCGTTCGAGCCGCTCGGCGAGGGCACCGAGGCCATGCGGATGGTCAGCGACTCGATCCCGGACGACGACCAGCAGGTCGACGACCGCGACTACGCCGAGGCCGAACCGGAGCCGGAGCCCGAGCCCGTCCGCGCCACCCCGCCGTACGCGTCCCGGCAGATGCAGATGCCGGCGCGCCCGGCGCGCAGGTCGGCCGCGGTCGAGGACGACGACGAGAACCAGCCCTGGTGACGAGGAAGGTCTGAACCATGCCCGAAACCCCCATCGCCTCGCCTCCCGGGATGGAGATCACCGAGGAGAACAAGTTCAAGGGGTCCCTGTTCATCTCGGCCTGGGACGAGATGATCACGACCATCGGCAAGGACGCCGAGACCGAGACGGAGAAGGCGCTCGACATCACCTTCGCCGCGATCGGCACGGCGTCGTCGATGGCCATGCTCGCCGTGGACCCGTTCGGCACCATCCTCGGCGCGGGCATCGGCTGGCTGATCGAGCACGTGAGCTTCCTCAAGGAGCCGCTCGACCAGCTGATGGGCGACCCCGAGGAGATCAACGCCAACGTCGAGGCGACGAAGGCGCAGGCCGCCGAGATCCGGGTGCTGGCCGAGGACCACCGCAGCGGGCTGGCCACGTTCGACGGGTGGAGCGGCAGCTCGTCCGAGGCGTTCAAGTCGAACATGGACAGCATGGGCCAGGAGCTGGACGCGCTGGCCAACGCGGTCGAGCAGAAGGCGAAGATCGTCGCGATCTGCGGCGTGCTGGTGTCGGTGCTGCGCGACATCGTGCGCGACCTGATCGCCCAGCTGCTCGGGTCGCTGCTGGCGGGCGCCCTGATCGCCGCCGCCACCGCGATCATCACGTTCGGCGCGTCGATCGCCGCCTACATCGGCTTCGCGGTCGGCAAGGCCGTGGCGCTGGGCGTGAACATCGCGTCCCGCATCGCCCGCCTGACCGCCGCGCTCGCCCGCCAGATGGGCCGGATCAAGAACCTCGACGAGATCACCGAGAAGGTCGGCAAGGGCTGGAACCGGTTCGAGAACATCGCCGACGTCGCCGAGGTCGGCTACGAGTCGTGGAAGGCGCAGAAGGGCGTCGACCGCGAGATCGACAAGGCGCTGGCCAAGGACGTGCAGGACGACAAGGTCACCGAGGCCAACAACAGGGCCGAAGAGGCCAACAAGAAGTACGAGGACGCCAAGGCGGCGGAGACCAAGGCCGCCGAGGAGGCCAAGGCGGCCAACGAGTCGCTGAACACCGCCTCGGAGAAGGCCGCCGCCGCGAACGACAAGGTCGGCAAGGCCATCGACGAGGCCAACGCCGCCGCCGCGCGCGGTGACCAGGCCGGGTACGACGCCGCGATGGCGAAGTACGAGTCGGCCAAGGGCGAGGCCGAGTCGGCCCGCTCGGAGGCCGCGAAGGCCGCCGAGGCCGCCGCGAAGGAGAGCCGGGACGTCGCCGACGCGGCCAAGGCCAGCAACGACGCGCTGAACGCGGCGAAGCCCTCCGACGAGGCCGCGAAGGCCGCGTACGAGGAGTACAAGAAGAACAACCCGGGTCCGGAGGACCCCGCCCGCACCTCCGCCGAGACCGACATGTCGTCGAAGAACGACGCGGCGAAGGCGGCGAACGCCTCGTACGAGCGGGCCAACGTGGACTTCGCGGCGGCCAACGCGGCGGCGGCCGAGGCCAACGCCAAGGCGTTCGCGTCCGGCAGCGACGCCGACATCAAGGCCGCGGAGGAGGCGTCGAAGAAGGCCGAGCAGGCCGGCGACGCCGTGCAGCGGGCGGCGGACGACGCGAAGTCGGCCGGCGAGGCGGCGAAGTCCAGCTACGACGACTACCAGAAGAAGTACTCGCAGCCCGACACCAGCACGACGAGCACCGGTTCGGTGACGGTCTAGGTTCGGTCACGGTCCGAAGAGCGTCACGGTCCGAAGAGCGCGGAGAAGCATCCATGGCACGCGGTGGCGGCGCAGACCCCAATCCCACGGGCAACCCCTCGGGCAACCCGTCTTCGCCCCCGCCCCCCGCCCCGCCACCCCCGGCCGGTTCGCCGACCGGGGGTTCCGGCTTCGGCATGAGCAACGACTCGATGGACGGCCTCCAGCGCAAGGCCGGGGACTTCCAGGCCCGCCTCGCCGCCATCTCCAGCGGCCTGACCGGGTTGAAGCTCGGCCCGAACGCCCTGGGCCCCATCGGCATCGTCGCCGTCCCGGCCCTGAACAACTCGAACGACGCCTCGGTCAAGCAGGCGAACAACGCCTCGACCGCGATGGGCAACGTCCAGTCCGGCCTGAAGGCCACCGCGCAGACGCACGTGCAGAACGACCAGTTCAGCCGTGACCAGTTCAAGGCCATCGACCCGAACTCGAACGCCCAGCGCCAGCCGGGTTCGCCCGGCAACGGCCCGCTCGGCGTGAAGGGGCCGGGCGGTCCGCAGGTCTCGCCGAACAACGTCCAGCCCGGGGCGTCCGGGCCGAACGGGTCGGGTGGGTCGAAGACCGCCGGCGGGCCGTCGGTGAGCCCGGTGAAGAACGTGCCGGGGGCGTCCGGGCCCAACGGGTCGGGTGGGTCGAAGACGGCCGGCGGGCCGTCGGTCGGGCCGGTCAAGAACGTGCCGGGGGCCACCGGACCCACCGTGTCCGGTGGCGGGAGGACTCCCGGTGGGCCGGGCGTCGGCCCCATCGGCACTGTGCCCGGGGCTACCGGGCCCAACTCGCCCGGCGGCGGCAGGACTCCGGGTGGGCCATCGGTCGGGCCCATCGGCACCATCCCCGGCGCGACCGGCCCCAATGCCCCTGGTGGCGGCAAGACTCCGGGTGGTCCGGGCGTCGGGCCCATCGGCACTGTGCCCGGAGCTACCGGGCCCAACTCGCCCGGCGGCGGCAAGACCTCCGGCGGGCCATCGGTCGGGCCCATCGGCACCATCCCCGGCGCGACCGGCCCCAATGCCCCTGGTGGCGGCAGGACTCCGGGTGGGCCGGGCGTCGGGCCCATCGGCACTGTGCCCGGAGCTACCGGGCCCAACTCGCCCGGCGGCGGCAGGACTCCGGGTGGGCCATCGGTCGGGCCCATCGGCACCATTCCCGGAGCTACTGGACCCAACTCGCCCGGCGGTGGGAAAACCGCTGGTGGGCCGGGTGTCGGGCCCATCGGCAGTGTGCCCGGTGCCACCGGGCCCAACTCGCCCGGCGGCGGCAAGACCCCCGGTGGGCCGGGCGTCGGCCCCATCGGCAGCGTGCCCGGTGCCACCGGGTCCACCCCCGGTGGTGCGAAGGGCGCGGCCGGCGGTCCCGGTGTCGCCCCGGTCACGGGTGTGCCCGGCGCGTCCGGCAACGGCCAGGCGGTCAAGGGCGGCCCGACGCCGGGCGCGCCCCCGGTCACCGGTGTGTCCACGCAGCCCGGCGCGAACACGGCGGCGTCGAAGATCACCACCGCCCTCGGCGGCGGCACGCCCTCGCCCACGACCACCGCGCCGCCGATGGCGGGCGGCCCCATGGGCGGTGCGGCACCGGGCGCGGCGGGTGGTTCGGACCGGTCGAGCAGGTTCACCGGCGGCCCCGGCAAGGGCACGTTCGACGCGCCCAAGGCACCCGGCGGCGACGGCACGATCACGAAGTCCCCGCCCACCTCCTCGTCCACCCCGCCGCCGGCACCCAAGCCCACGGTCACCGTGCCGAGCAGTCCTGGTGCGGGCACCCCCGGCATCAGCACCCCGACCACCGGTGCCACCCCGACCGGCACCCCGCCGTCGACCACGGCCACGGCCCCGCCGGCGACGCCGAAGCCGACCGCCGGGACGCCGTCGATCGCCACCCCCGGCGCGGGCGTACCCCCGATGGCGGGCGCACCGGTCGCGGGGGCACCGGCAGCGGGTTCCACGGGCACGGACCGGTCGAGCAAGTTCACCGGCGGGCCGGGCAAGGGCACGTTCGACGCGCCCAAGCCCCCGGTCGCGGACGGCACGATCAGCAAGGCCCCGCCCACCTCGTCCTCCACCCCGCCACCGGCCCCCAAGCCGACGGCCGGCACCCCCATCACCACCCCACCGCTCACCACCCCACCACCGAGCACGGCCTCCCCGGCGGTCACCCCTCCCCCGGCGACCCCGGCCGCGACCACCCCGTCGCCGACCCCGACCCCGAAGCCGACCGCCACCACGCCCACCGCCACCCCACCGCCGCCGAGCGCCGCCTCGCCGTCGGTCACCTCGCCGTCGGTCACCCCTCCGGCGGTCACCCCGCCCCCCGCGGCCCCGGGCGTGACCACCCCGCCAGCCACCGCTCCCACCGCGAGCGGCACCGCGAAGCCGAGCGGCCCGAGCGGTGTCTTCGACGCGCCCAAGCCCCCGGCGGGCGACGGCACGGTCAAGTCGGCCCCGCAGTCGCCCCAGGCACCCCCGGCGGCCACGCCGAAGCCCACCATCACCCCGCCGATCACGGCACCGCCGATCACCACGCCGCCAGTCACGGCACCGCCAGTCACGCCGCCGACCACGAACACGCCGGCTGCGAACACGCCGGCTGCGAACACCCCGCCTGCGAACACCCCGCCGCCCGCCGCCGCGAACCAACCGGCTCCCGCGCAACCGGCGGTGAAGACGCCCCCGGTCTCGGCACCCCCGATTTCCGCGCCGCCGGCGAGCGCGCCGCAGGTCAGCACCCCGCCGGCCACGAGCCCCACCCCGCCGCCGGCCGCTCCCCCCACCACGACCCCGTCGACGAAGACGCCGCTGGTCTCGGCACCGCCGATCACCACGACGCCGGTTTCCACGCCCCCGGTCTCATCGCCGCCGGTCTCATCGCCCCCGGTGTCGACGCCCCCGGTCTCGGCACCGCCGAGCCCTCCGCCGACCACCGCCCCGGTGAACGCGCCCGCGGCCACCACCCCACCGGTTTCCACGCCCCCGGTCACCGCACCCCCGGCCGCCCCACCGGTCACCCCGCCGCCGGCGAACCCGCCCGCGGCCACCACGCCACCCGCCGCGAACACACCGCCGGCCAGCACGCCCCCGCCCGCCGCGCCGCGCCCCACCACGCCACCGGCGGTCCCGCCGGTGGTGAGCACGCCGCCGGTCACCCCGCCGCAGGCAACGACGCCGCAGGTCAGCACGCCCCCGACCGCGCCGCCGGTGAACACGCCGTCCGTCACCGCACCGCCAGTCGCTCCGCCGGCCGCCGCACCGCCGGTCGCTCCGCCGCCCCCGTCCGCGGCGAACACCCCGCCGCCCGCAGCACCGCCCGCTGCCGCACCGCCGGTCGCTCCGGCGTCCCCGGCCGTGGCGAGCACCCCGCCGACCACGGCACCCCCGGCCCCGAGCACGCCGTCCGTCACCGCACCGCCCGTCACCGCACCGCCGGCCGGTTCCCCGGTGGCGAACGCGCCCACCCCACCGAACACCGCGCCGAACACCGCGCCGCCGGCGGCCACGCCCGTCACGAACAACCCGAACACGGCACCGCCCGCCACCCCGGCGGCCCCGACGGCTGCCAAGGCGCCGGTGGCCGACCCGGCCGCCACCCCCGGCACGCCGCCGAACTCCGGCGCGCCCACCGCCACCGCACCGCCCACCGCCACCGCACCGCCCACCCCCGGGACGCCGCCGGCCCCCGCCCCCCGGACGCCGGCGGCCGACCCGGCTCCCGCGCCCGAGGTCAGGACCCGGCCGTCGCCGGACACCCAGGTGCAGACGCCCGCCGTGGCCGTGGTCATGACCCCGCCCGCGAGCACCACGCCCTCGGGCACTAAGCAGAAGAAGGTGCGCGGCGGCGGGGCTCCGCCCAAGTTGGACGCGCCCACCGGCCCCCGCGGCAAGGACGTCCTCGCCGACGAGTCCTGGCGGCACGACCCGGCCAGGACCGCCGACTGGTTCGCGCCCTCCGACCCCGTGTCACCGGACGTGTGGGCACCCCGCCGGGACGGCGCGCACGTCAGGACGGTGAACACGGAGGTCGCCGACGTCACCACCGACAGCACGCCGTCGAAGATCAAGGCCTACCAGGGCCTGATCAACTACGACCTGCGCCGCATCGAGGTCGCGCCCGGCAGGTTCGTGCAGGACTACACGGTCAAGGTCCACCTCAAGCCCGGCAAGGTCCCCCTCGGCCCCGGCGTGGACGTCGACGTCGACGCGCAGACGATCGCGGACGTCAAGGCGAACGCCCAGGCCGGCGTGGACACCCTGCTCAACCAGGGCTTCCGCCTCCCCAGCGGTGACCAGTTCCACCTGAACCTGGAGTTCACGAACGACCCGAACGACGCCCACGCCACCATCGAGGTCGGCAACACCGGCACCGACCAGAAGCACTGGAACCCGAACTCCAGCCCGAACGTCCTGGCCCACGAGACCCTGCACTACCTGGGCGTGCCGGACGAGTACAAGGACTCCACCCGGGTCTTTCAGCAGCACGACACGAACTCCGGCGTGCACGCCGACGACGGCGGCATGATGGGCCGCGGCATCCTCGGCGACGACCCCGGCCTGCGCCCCCGCCACCTGTGGCTGGTCGAGCGCGCCGCCCTCAGCCAGGTCGCGGTCCCGGACACGCTGCTCAACGACCCGGGCCCCGCGATCCCACCCCCGGCCCCGATCCCTGGCACCACCGCGCCGGGCACCGTCGCGCCGAGCAACCCGAGCCCGCCGAACGCCGACAGCCCGAACGCGCCGAACCCGAACGCGCAGCCCCCCGCCGAACCCGGCAGCCGGCCCGCGCCGAGCGACGGCAAGCGCAAGCGGGACGACGGCGGCGACCTCGACGGCGAGATGGACGTCGACACCGAGGTCCCCGGCGGCTCGAAGCGCACCCGCTTCGACGGCGAGTTCGACCCGGACGTCAACACCCCGCTCGACCCGCCGGCCGACGTCGAGATGACCGACGCGAACACCGCCGGCGACACCGACGCGGACGCGAGCACCGACACCGGCGCGCCCGCGCCGACCGGTCCGGTCGTCGACCTCCAGAGGGACGCGACGACCAAGTTCAACGACGCCTTCAAGGACCTCGCGAACGGCAGGCCGGTCCACGCGCCCACGCCGGGCGGCTACCTGGCCGACCTGGAGGCGAACGTCGAGAACGACCAGCCGGTCGCCTTCGTCGTCAACGCGATCGTGCCCGCGAGCGGCATCGACGCCGATTCCCTGCGGAACGTGATCGGCCAGATCACGGACGGTGCCACGGGCTTCGACGGCAAGGTCGCGTTCGTGATCGGCGTGAACGCCCGCGGCGACCTGGACCCGATCGCCGCGCAGGCCGACGTCGAGGCGAAGCTGGCCGAGCTGGAACCGGCGCTGGCGGGCCTGGACGTCCCGGTGGCGCTGACCGGTTTCACCTGGAACATGCCGTCGAGCAACAACCTGCCGTACGGCACGATGCGCAACGAGACGCTGACCAGCACGCCGAACCAGTTCGCCGTCTCGGCCATGGCGAACAACGGCAACCACCCGTACATCGCGGTGCAGGACTTCGACGAGGGCTCGCGCAGCGTGCCGTCCGGGCAGCACATCTTCAACCACGTCGTCGACAGCATGAAGAACCCGGACGGCCTCCCGCCGTCGCGCCCGCTGATGTTCAGCGGCGGCTACCGCACCCCGCCCGACCTCGACGCCCTGGTCCGCGACGCCGAGGCCAAGCGCGTCGAGACGATCGCCAAGCTCCGGGACAGCAACGACAGCAAGGCGCCGGGCGAGATCGCCAAGCTGGAGAAGGCCGGGCCGAAGCTCGCGAACGCGGAGAAGTTCAAGAGCGACTTCGCCCGCGAGATCACGCAGGACATGGACGCCCGCGTCGAGCAGGCCAAGACCAGCCCGATGCTGCCGTACACCCCCGAGCCGAACCTGTTCTTCGACGGCGTCGCGCCGATGGTCGACCCGAACGTGCGGTTCGGCGACGGCGGCGCGGAGTTCTCGATGCTCGGCAGGTCGCTGAACAACTTCTTCGCCAACGAGATCGGCACCGTCTACGACCAGAAGATCGCCGACATCGAGGCGAACGCCGACGCGGACGTCGACATGGACACCGACGTCGACGTGGCCGACCTCAAGCCCGACCCGAAGGCCGACCAGATCTCGAAGCTGTCGATCGACGCCCAGACCTACGGGCACCCGATCCGGACCGAGGCGTTCATCTCGGACTTCAAGGGCGCGGCGGTCGAGACGGACCTGACGCGCATCGCGCTCGGCTACGCCAAGACCGGCACGCTCCCCCAGACGCACGCCTCGCTGGGCGGCGTCGCGGACCGCTTCTTCGACACGAAGGACGACAAGGGCGGCACGAGCCTCGGCGGTTTCCGGGACAAGTTCCCGAAGCTCGCCGACATCAACCGCGACCCCACCACCCTCTCGGCCGCCCCCGACCCGGCGCTGAACCCGAACCCGGCGCCGACGCTCCCGCCCAAGGGGGACCCGACCGCGCCCCCGCCCCGGCCGACGACCGCGCCCCAGTTCAAGGAGAGCACCAAGGTCGTCAAGGATCTGGGCGTCGGCCGCGGGCACGACATCGACCAGGCGATGTCCAAGCCGGTGCCGAACCACCCCGGGATCACCGCGGGCATCGACCAGTCCAACCGGACGGCCAAGGCCGCGGCGGCGATCAACACCGCGACGTCCGGGCCGGAAGCGTCGATGCAGCGCAGGTTCGGGGCGATGAACAACATCGTGAACCTGCCCTCGACGCGCCCGCCCGCCCCGACCGGCCTGTACCAGGCGGTGAGCGACGTGAACGGCGTCGACCCGGCGACGCTGCGCAGCGGCCTGACCCAGTACGTGTCGTCGCTCAGCGCCGAGACGGGCAAGCTCAAGGGCCCGGCCAAGAAGGCGGCCGAGGCGGAGATCGAGATCCGCGAGCAGCTCGCGGACTTCATCACGAACAACCCGACCACCAACGGCGACCTGGTCAACTCGGTCGTGCAGCCGGGCCCGAACCCGGTGTTCGACCCGTCCACCATGCGGCCGGTCCCCGGCGCGGTGTCGCGCGACGTGATGGCGGGCAGCGACACCGCCCCGGGCAGCGGGCCGGTGGACACGGACCCGCTGCCGGACGTGCCGGACCCGGCGCGCGCGGAGGCCGACGCCAAGAGCGCGGCCAACGCCGACCACATCGCCGCGCAAGCGCTTGCGACGCAGCTCAAGACGCCGATCGTGGTGCACCACCCGAGCGGTCCGCCGACGACCTACGCGCCGTTCGGCAAGAACCTGCCCGAGGTGCCCCCGATCCGGGTCGACGCGGTCCCGGGGCCGGACGGCCGGAGCACCTACACGGCGCGCACCGCCCCGGACGCCGCGCCGAACGTCGTGGGCAGCCGGCCCGCGCCGACGCCGGACGTGCCCGGCACCCGACCCGCACCTACGCCGGAAGTGCCGGGCACCCGACCCGCACCCACCCCGGACGCCCAGAACACCCGCTCGGCACCCACCCCCGACGTGCCCGGCACCCGACCCGCGCCGACCCCGGACACCACCTCCCGGGCCGTCGACGCCGACGTCAGCACCAGCACGAACACCGACACCGACACCGACGCCGACGTGCAGCCGCCGAACGCGCCGCGCCCGCGCTTCCGGCCCACGCCGAACCCGGTCATCCCGATGGCCACGATCACCCCGCCCAGCCCGGGACCGGTCCTCACCACCAAGGCCCTCCCGGACTTCTTCCAGGGCAACCAGGCGCTGGGCACGATCGCCCCGGTCGAGGTGCGGGGCGCGGCGAAGGTGACCGAGGTCGTCAGCGGCCTGCGCGCCGACGACAAGGCCGCCATCGAGACCGCCCTGACCGCGGACTTCGAGTCGTTCCTCGGCAACGGCCGGAACTTCCAGGTCAAGATCGGCGGCAACTGGTTCGAGGCCAACGTCCAGGCCACGATGATGCCGCCGGCCGACCCGGACGCGGCGGTGACGACGCCGACCACGACCACCAAGGTCGACATGGCCGCGCAGAGCGGCGCGGCGACCTCCACCACGACCAACCTGACCACGGCGAGGGACGTCGGCGGCGCGGTCACCGCGGGCGTCGCGACGGGCCCGTACGGCTCGGCGGGCGGCAAGGCGCAGCTGGCGGCCCCGGCGACGAGCACCTCCAGCTCGACGTCCACCACCGACCAGCGGGTGATCCGGTCCGGCGAGGGCTCGACGACGGCGAAGGTGCCGGTCAGCTACCAGGTCACGCTGACCGACGCGCGGGGCGACGCCCGGCCGCCGATCACGGTCGACTCGGAGCCGGGCAGCCCGGTCGACGTGACCCTCCAGATCCCGGACGACCTGTCCACCATCGTGAACTCCGCCCCGACCCTCGCGACCAACCCGAACGCGCCGGGCGCGGACTGGGGCGCGCGCATCGAGCACCCGGTCCCCGAGGCCGTCACGAACGTCGACACGACCAAGGCGTTCGCGGACGTCGCGGCGAAGCTGCACCCGTCCATCACCAAGATCGGCTCGCCGGGCCGCACGGCGCTCCAGGCGTTCCTCAGCCCGACCACGATCCGCGACAACATGGGCGCGATGCTCACCGGCTGGGTCACCTCGCCGGACCTGGTCAGCCCGCACGCGAGCAAGGGCGCGGCGGTCCAGGCGCACGCGACCCTGAAGGACGCCCGGCTGATCGGCGTGCACGACTCGGCGCAGCTGCGCCTGCACGACTCCACGTCGTCCGGCACCGGCGTCACGGCGACGACCAAGGCCGGGTTCGACGCCACCGGTGGGTTCGGCGGCAACATCGGCCAGGCCGGCGTGCTCGGCGGGCAGGTCGGCGCGACGCTGACGTACTCGGCGCGCACCGCGGAGAGCTCCAACGCGGGCACGAACACCGTGAACAAGACCGGCATCCAGCTCAAGGGCGACACCGGCCTCTACGAGGTGACGGCGGACGTCGAGGTGCGCACGCCCAGCGGCGCGAACGTCACCGTGCCCGTCACCACCTACGTGCGGCTGGGCCTGCCGGAGGCGGCGGCGCTGAACCTGCCGGTGCCGGAGAGCACGCGCGCGGGCACCACCGAGCCGACCGCGACGAAGCGCTACGCGCCGCCCTACCTGGACGGCGCGTTCGCCGCGGGCAACGCCCGGGTCGGCGACTTCGAGCCGGCGAGCCGCGTGCAGGCGCAGGTCGAGGCCGCCATCAAGGGCGTGCCCGGGTTCAAGGACTTCCTGCCGAGCTGGAACGACCCGACGGCGAACCCGCGCAGCGGCAAGGGGCAGCACTTCTCGGACGTCGCGCAGCAGCTGGCGAACCAGCGCAAGCTGAACCAGCTGTCGCCGACCGCGCTCAAGTCCAGCATGGACAGCCTGATGGGACCGGGTGTCCAGGTCCAGCTGAAGAGCTCCGACGCCACCACGAACACCTACGTCAACATCACGGTCAAGGCGAAGGTCAGCGACCCGGAGCACCTCGGCCAGGCCGACAGCCGCAACGTGCGCGGCGCGTCGTCCAGCGGCCCGAAGCTCGACAGCTCCACCGCCACCACCAAGGGCTGGAGCGGCGGCGTCGAGGGCAAGGTCGTGATCCCGAAGAAGACCGGGGTCGCCGCGGTCACGCCCGCGCCGCAGGTGGGCGCGAAGTACAACCACTCGTGGACGACGAAGAACACCGGCGGCCCGTCGGTCAACTCGACGTCGCTGAACGTCGGCAGCCCGAACGCCCAGGTGTTCCGGGGGGACGTCGAGTTCGAGGTCGAGATCACCACGTTCACCCGCCCGCGCTCGTGGGTGCAGCGGGTCACGCCCGGCCTGCCCGGTCAGCACGCCCCGCAGCCGCGCCTCGTGGCCCGCACGGTGGGCGCGTCGCTCGACCCGAACGCCCGCGACAACCCGACGATCCTGCCCGCGATCAGCGGCAAGGTGAACGTGTGGGTGTCGGACGGCTCGGCGCTCACCGTGGACCCGAAGGGCTTCAAGCCCGGCGACCCGCAGGTCACGAAGCTCACCGACGCGCCCACGGTGAAGGACCTGCTCACCGGGCCCAAGCGGGAGTCGCCGGAGTTCCTGCACGTCGAGGCGGTCGCGAACACGACCGCGCTGCGGGACGAGGCGATCGACGCGCTCAACCGCGCGGCGAACGGCGACTCGGCGCTCACCGTGCCGGGCACCGAGTCGCGCAACCAGATCGACCGGATGTTCAGCCCGGAGAACATCAAGGCGAACCTGCGCAAGCTCGTCGAGACGGGGATGCAGGAGCAGGGCCTCAAGTACGACCGGCGGGTCACCGACCGCACCGGGTCGATCGGCGTGTCGATGTCGCTGGGCAACCCGAAGCTCGTGTCGATCTCCGACACCACGGCCACGGAGAACGCCGCCACCGGCGGCTACAAGGCGGGCGACTCGTCGTCCACGAGCCGGTCGGTCGACCTGACCGCCGGGGTGAACGTGCAGGTCAGGCCGAACCTCGCGCCGCCGCCCGCGGGCGAGCCGACCCCCGCGACGGGTGTCGGCGGCGTGGCCGCGGTCGGCAAGGTCACGCCGTGGTCGGACTCGACGTCGCACGCCCGCGAGGTCAGCGGCAGCGTGGACCGCAACGTGGTGACCCCCGGCGACGCGCGGACCGTGCTGATCCAGCTCGACGCGGACGTGACGATCGTCGGCGAGAGCCGCGCGGGCAACCTCGTCCACGGCGGCACGCCGCGCGCCGAGGGCGCCACCGTGTCGCTGCCCAAGTCGGTGTTCGTGCGGGTCAGCGAGGACGTGGCGCGCGAGCTGGGCGTGCTGCCGAACGTCGGCGCGACGGTGACGTCGCCGGAGTTCGGCGAGCTGGCGCCGCCGAAGACGGTCGCCGAGGGCGAGCCGGGCTCGCTCGGCCTGTCCGCGGTGGACCGGGTACCGGACCTGTCGGCCGCGGTGGACGACCTCGTGGCGCAGGTGAACGCGAAGACGTCGAAGCGGTTCGGCGACCCGCTGGTGCCCGACTCGGTCCTCAAGGACTCGATGAACAACCTCCAGCGCCTGGTCGACTTCTCCTCGCCGACCTCGGTGAAGGCGATGATCGACAGCGCGCTGGACGGCGGCGTGCCGCTGCTGGTGCACCAGCCGGGGACGTTCGGCAAGGACACGTTCCAGGTCACGCTGCGCGCGAAGGCGGGCGAGCCGAAGTTCGACCGGGTGGTCAACGACGGCGTGGACGTGGAGCACACGATCGCCGGGGCCGAGAAGGTCACCGACGGCCGGGGCCGCGGCAAGGGCTGGGGCGTCGGCTTCAAGGCGCCGGGCCTGGGCGCGCCGGGCAGCGCGAACCCGAACGTGTCCGGCACCGCGGGCGTCATCGCCTCGGTCAACTACGGGCACGCCACGTCGAACACCGTCACCGACGCCACGACGCGGCAGTTCGGCCACCTGCGGGCGGGCGGCGGCCCGGCCGCGAAGTACACCGTGCCGGTCGAGTTCGAGCTGGTCGTGGAGCGCGGCGACAAGGAGGTCGCGCGGGCGACCAGCGGCGCGCAGGAGATGGGCGTCCGGCTGCACGCGGACAACCAGCGCGTCGCCGACACCGCCGGGCCGAAGCAGCCGTACATGGCGGCGGCCATCAAGCGCGGCCCCGAGTTCGGCACGCCGGCGCAGGCGCGGTCGTGGCAGCGGGCGGGGTCGCCCACGTCGCTGCCGCCGACCGCGTCGGTGGAGAACCTGCGCGGCGCGAAGGACCTGCGGGACGCGGCGGTGAAGGCGCTGACCGACGCGGGCGCGAAGCCCGGCATCACCGGCAAGGGCAGCGGACCGCTGAACACCCTGCTGTCGACGCTCAGCTCGGAGAACCTCCAGCCGAGCCTGCCCGGGATGCTGGACGGGCCGCTGGACGTGCCCGGCCTGCACGAGGCCGCGCTCACCTTCGGCCAGGACGCCGACGTCAAGGTGTACGCGAAGCTGGTCAACCCGCGGCTGGGCGCGCTCAGCGACGGCGTGAAGCTGGAGAACCCGACCTCGACGGTCAGCACGACCAGCGGCGAGGCCAAGGTCAGCGAGAACGCCGACGTGTCGCTGGGGCTGGGCACCGGCGGCGCGGCGGTCAAGCAGGGCGCGGACCCGAAGGACACGATCAACTTCAGCGCGGGCGGCGTCGAGGTCCGGCAGGCGGCCGAGGACTCGATCGCGGTGTCCGGCGGCGCGACCGACAACAAGACCAACAACCTCAAGGCGCAGGGCCGCACCGGCCTGGTCGAGTTCGACGTCGAGTACCGGGTCGTCGCCACGATCGGCGGGAAGACCGGCGTGGTCGACCTGGCCGTGCCGGGCTCGGCCGCGGTGCGGATGCCCGCGCCCGAGGCGCAGGCCGTGCTGGGCAAGGACTTCGACCCGGAGCTGGCCAAGGCGCAGGACGACGTCAAGGACGCGGCGAAGAACTGGCGGGACGCGGAGGTCGAGGTCGACCAGGCCCGGCACGCCGCGCAGGACACCGTCAACGACGCCGCCGCCGAGCTGGCGAAGACCGACGCCGAGGTGAACGCCCTGTCCAACGACCTCAACGGCGTGATCACCGGCGACATCGCCGAGTCGGGCAAGGTCGACGGCCTGGCGAAGGCCGTGGACGACGCGCGCGGGACCGTGACGGACCTCCAGCAGCAGGTCAAGGACCTGAACACGCAGGTCGGCGAGCTGGACATCGCCGCGCAGAACGCCGACGAGGCGCTGCGCGACGCCACCGCGGACGTGGAGTCGTCCGCCGACACCGTCGCCGACCTGGAGCACCGCCTCGGTGAGGCGCGCACGAAGCTGGAGACCGCGGAGAAGGCGCTCGCCGCCGCCGGGAAGGCCCTCGCCGACCACCGCGCCGCGCCGCCGCCCGCCGAGGGCGCGCCGGCCGTCGACCCGGCGGTGGAGCCGGGCCTGGTCGGCGCGGTGGAGACCGCGACGACCACCCGTGACGGCGCGCTGGCCGACGTCGGCCGCCTCGGCCGCGAGCTGGACGACGCGAAGGTGCGGCACACCGCCGACCTGGACGTCCGGCGGGACGCGAAGGACGCCTCGGAGCGGGCCAACGAGGCCCTGGAGGTCGCCGAGCGCGACCTCGCCACCGCCCGGGCCGACCTGGAGACCGCGCGCGGCGGCCTCGACCAGGCCAAGACCGACCTGCGCGACCAGCAGCGGACCGTCCGCGAGACCAGGGCGGACCGCGACGCGAAGCAGGCCCGCTACGACGCCCTGCTCGCCGAGCGGAACGCGCACGAGGCCAGGATCACCGCCGCCGAGGTGCTGCTGAACGACCGCCGGCGGGCGGCGGACGTGCGGCAGCAGGCGTGGTGGGACGCCAAGCGCGCCGTCGACCTGCGGGTCGACACCTACAACGCGACCCCGGCTCCCGTCCCGGCTCCCCCGGACAGCGGCACCCCGCCGCCGCCCGGCACCGGCACCACCGCACCCGGCACCGACGCGGGCACCACCGCCCCCGAGGTCGGCGCGGACACCACCGCACCTGCGCACGACGCGAGCACCACGGCACCCGGGACCAGCGCGAACACCCCGGCGCCCGGGACCAGCGCGAGCACCGACACCGCGCCGCCGTCCGGGACGCCGCAGGTCTCGCCGCCGCCCGGCACCGGCACCACCGCACCCGGCACCGACGCGGGCACCACGGCCCCCGAGGCCGGCACGGACACCACCGCACCCGCGCACGACGCGAGCACCACGGCACCCGGGACCAGCGCGAACACCCCGGCGCCCGGGACCAGCGCGAGCACCGACACCGCGCCGCCGTCCGGGACGCCGCAGGTCTCGCCCCCGCCCGCCCCGCCGCTCGACCGCACGGCACCCGTGACCCGACCGGGCGTGCCCGAGGTGTCCCCGACGCCCCCGGCCGCGCGTGAGGTGCGCGGTCCCCGTCCCGAGCGGTCGTTCGACCTGCCGCCCGGCGCGGCGGACCTGCCCCCGGCCGACCGGGCGGTGCTCGACGGCCTGGCGAAGGACCTGGTCGAGCAGAACGCGACCCGCGACCGCAACGGCTACCAGCGGCCCACCGTCGAGGTCAGCGGCCCGGACGCCCGGCTGGTGGCCGACGCCCTGTCCGCGCACGGCATCGACGCGACCATCCGCGACACCGCGTCGCCGACCACGGACGTGCACGTCGACTGGGAGCTCAAGCGCCCCGACGGCTGGACCCCGCCGCCCGCGCCGGTCGGCGAGAAGGTCACCGACACGGTGATCACCTCGCCCGAACCCGCCGGACCGCACCCGGTCCTCGACGACCCGTCCTGGCGGCACAGCACCGCCCCCACCGCCGACTGGTTCGCCAACCCCGCACCCGCGGCGAACACCGACATCGAGACCGCCCGCGCCGACGCCCCGATCACCAGCCGCGTCCGCGGCGAGGACGGCGGCGTCATGAACACCACCACCGTCGGCCCCGACGGCGTGAAGATGAAGGCGTGGCGCGGCCCGATCGCCTACGACACCCGCGTGCTGGACGTCAACGGCACGCCGGTCCGCGACTTCACCGTCAGGGTGCACCTCGACCCCGCCGGCAACGCCGACCCCGCGCAGCTCACCGACGTGCGGAGCCGCACCCGCGAGGGCGTCGCGCACCTGTTCAACCAGGGCCACCGGCTGCCGAGCGGCGAGCAGTTCCACGTCACCGTCGAGTTCACCGACACCCCGGCCGACGCCCACGCCACGGTGAAGGTCGCCGCGCCGGACGGCCGCGCCAACCAGCTCAGCTGGCCCGTGGACACCGACCCGCGCCGCCTCGCGCACGAGGTCGGCCACTTCCTCGGCCTGCACGACGAGTACTTCGAGACCGGCAAGGTGCGGCCGATCTTCCAGCACCAGGACGGCAAGGGGCGCGTCGTCGCCGACAACGCCCCCATGACCGACGGCATCGACGAGGCCGACGCGAGCCTCAAGCCGCGCAACCTGTGGCTGGTCGAGAACCGGATGCACGCCCTGGAGCCCGCCCCGGCGGCCTCCGTGTGGACGGACCCGGGCGCCGTGCCGGACAGCGCGCCCCGGATCGACCACGAGCCGCCGCGCGTGTCGGACACCTTCGCCAAGGAGGTCTTCGACGCGGTCCAGTCGGACGTGGAGGCCGCCCCCCGGCCGCCGGCCCTGCGCGACGCGTGGGAGTCGCCGCGCCCCGACGGCGCGACCCCGTTGACGCCCGAGGTGCTCAGCGGCGAGTACGGGATGCCCGAGGTCAACCAGCGGCGCTTCCAGGACCTCGCCGACCGGTTCAACCTCACCTACGACGTGCGGCCGACGAACCCCGACTCGGTGCGGTGGCTGGAGCAGGGCGCGGTCCCGAAGCCGAAGGACATCAAGGCCAAGACGATCAACGAGCTGGACACGTACCTGGGCGCGTCGCCGGAGCACATCGGCCTGGTCGGCTACTTCCCGCCCGGCGCGCCCGACCCGGCGGTCCTGGCGACCCTCGACGAGGGCAAGCGGGCGCAGGTCGAGCAGCGGTACGCCAACCGGCAGCGGGAGTTCGCGGAGCTGGCGCCGGAGTTCGCGAAGTTCGCGCAGGACGGCGCGTACTCGGTGGACCCGGCGACCGGCGTGGTGCGGAAGTCCACCCCGGACGGTCCGAAGGACATCACCGGCGACCACGACGTCTACCACATCCGGCAGGCCGACGGCGGCGCCGCGCTGGCCGGCTACGACTACGAGCTGGACGTCTGGCGGCTCACCAAGCGCGACATGGGCGTGCAGCACGGCGCGCACATGTACTGGGAGCCGGAGGGCGACTTCCAGCACAAGATCTTCAACGACATCGTCGACCGGCACCAGCGGGCCGAACCGCTCATCCGCTTCAGCCCCGGCGAGCCGCCGAGCCTGGTGTTCGCCGACCCGCCGCCCGTCCGGGACCGGGGCGGGGCGACGACGCCCCCGCCGCCGATCGGCCCGGACAGCCCGACCCCCGCGGTGCTCGACCACGAGGCCCACGGCCGCCCGCTGCCGGACCTGGCGGCGCAGCGACCGGAGTTCCCGCCGACCAGGGCCGCCGCCTGGGACGCCTACACCCGCGCGAAGCGGGAGCTGGAGGGCGCCGCCCACGCGCGGGACGTCCTGGACGCCGCCGCGGGCGGGCCGAACGCCGACCGCGCCCGCGCCGCGCTCGACCAGGTGTGGCGCGAGGAGGCCGTGGCCCGGGTCCGGCTCGACCGCGCCGCCTCGGACCTGCGCACGTGGGGCAACGACCCCGCGCGCGTGCAGGCCCTGCTCGACGCGCAGCTCGACCGGTCGACGGCCCCGCCGGCCACTCCGGCCACCGCCCCGACGACCGGCCCGGCCACCGACACGACCGCGGACGCGGACGTGGACGGCGACGTGCAGCCGCCGAACGCACCGAGGTTCCACCGCGCCCCGGCGCCCATGCCGATGCAGATGATCGCCCAGTCGGTCACGCCCCCGGCCCTGCTACCCGGCAACGCCCCCGCGTTCCTCCAGCGGAACCAGGCGCTCGGCAGCGTCACCGCCCGCGACCCGCGCGGCGCGGACCGGGTCGTCACCGCCGTGGAGGCCCTGCTCCCGCAGGTCCCGGGCGCCACGCCGCAGGGCACGGCGAAGATCGGCGAGGAGATCACCGCCAACCTGGAGTCGTTCCTCGGCCACGGCCGCCGGGTGCAGGTGCGGGTCGGCAACCGGTTCTTCGACGCGCACGTCACCGCGGTCCTCAGGCCGCCCGCCACGGCACCCGCGCCGACCGCGTCGCCCAAGGTCGACATGCAGGTCAACACCGGTGCGACCAGCTCCACGACGACCACCCTGACCACGGCCGACGACGTGGGCGGGTCGATCACCGCGTCCCAGGGCCTCGGCGCGTACGGCCAGCTGGGCCTCAAGGCGCCGCTGTCCACCCCGGCCGTCACCGCGACGAACTCCAGCTCCACGGTCGACAACCGGATCATCCGCTCCGGCGGCGGTTCGGCGGACGTCGACGTGGACGTGGAGTTCACCGTCAACCTCTACGACGACGCGGGCCGCGTGGTCGGCTCCGACACGGTCCGGTCGACGCCGGCCGACCCGGTGGCGGTCACCCTCCAGGTGCCGAACGACCTCACCACCGACCTGGACACCGCGCACGCGTCACCGGTGGTCACCCCGCCCGCCGGGTGGGGCGCCGGGCTGGAGTTCCCGGTGCCCGAGGCCGTCACGGACGTGGACACCCAGGCCCTGTTCAACGACGTCAGGGCGACCCTGCACAACTCGCTCACCAAGCCGGGCGCGCCCGGCCGGGACACCCTGCGCGAGTTCCTCAGCCCCACGTCGATCCGGGACAACCTCGGCGCGATGATCGGCGGCTGGGTCACCTCGCCGGTGCTGACCAGCAAGAGCGACAGCTACGCGGGCTCGGTGCGGATGACCGCGTCGCTGACCGACGTGCGGCTGGTCGGCACGCCCGGCGCGTCGCAGCTCCGCCTGCACGACTCGGCCGTGACGAGCACGGGCGTCAGCGCGGGCACCAGCAGCGGGTTCGACCTCTCCGCCGCCGTCGGCGGCGGGATCGGCGCGCCCTCGGTGGGCGTCGGCTCGGCCGGCGTCTCGGGCGGCTACTCGGTGAAGAAGACCGAGTCGGTCTCGGCGGGCGCGTCGACCACGAACCGCACCGGCGTGATGATCAAGGGCAACACCGGCCTCTACGAGGTGGGCGCGGACGTCACCGTGGTCGGCCCGACCGGGCGGCCGGTGACCACGCGCGTCACCACCCACCTGCGGCTCGGCCTGGACGAGGTGGCCGCGCTCAACGCCCGGCTGACCGCCGCCGACCCGACCGCGCAGCGGCTGCCGGTGGCGCCCCTGGCGAACGGCGCCCAGCCCGGCCTGGTCGTGCCGCCCGGTCCGCTGACCCGCCACCAGCCGCCGTACCTGGAGGCGGGCCTGGCCGCGGGCAACGTGAAGGTGGGCGCGTTCGAGCGCGCCCAGGAGGTGCAGGCGCAGGTCGAGCAGGTCCTGCGCGACCGCCCGCAGCTGGCGTCGTTCCTGCCGGGCAACGACCCGGACGCCCGGCCGAACCGGTCCGGCAAGAACTTCGCCGAGCACCTGGAGCAGCTGGCCAACCAGCAGGTCCTGACCTCGAAGCTGTCCCCGACCGCGCTGCGCGCGCAGATGGACAGCCTGCTCGGGCCGGGCGTGCCGGTGGTGCTCAAGCAGCGCGGCAGGGCGCACAACCACTACGTGACCGTGCTGGTGAAGGCCAGGGTCGCCAACCCCGACTACAAGGGCGAGGCCGGGCTGCACTTCGTGCGCGGCTCGTCGTCGGCCGCGCCGAAGCTCGACGCCACCACCACGACCACCAGGACGTGGAGCGCGGGCGTCGAGGGCAAGGGCGGCGCGAACGTCAAGCCGGGCACCGCGAGCCTCACCCCGCAGGCCGGCGCGGGCGCCAGGTTCACCCGCGGCGACGCGCTGAAGACGACCTCGGGCCCGACGGTCGCCGGCACCTCCCTCAACGTCGGCAACGAGTTCTCGCACGTGTTCGAGAACGACGTCGAGTTCGACATCGAGGTGCAGACCCACAGCAGGCCGCGGGCGTGGGTGCAGCGGTCCTGGTTCGGCTCGCCCGGCGCGCAGGCGCCGCAGCCCACGACCGTCGCGAGGACCGGCACCGGGCCCGCCGACCTCCCGCCGATCGGCGGCAAGGTCAACCTGTGGTTCACCGAGGGCTCCACGATGACCGGCGACCCGGCGCAGTTCGCGCCCGGCACGCCGTCGGCCACCCCCGTCCCGGGCTCGACGAAGACCGTCAAGGACCTCGTCGACCCCGGCGACCGGGCGCCGAACGAGCACGACTGGCTGCACGTCGAGGCCGTGGTGAACTCGGGCAGGCTGCGCGACGAGGCCGTGGCCCTGCTGGACGACGCCGCCGACGGCGACCGCTCGCTGACCACCCTCGGCACGATCTCGCGGGCGCAGGTCGACGCGATGTTCAGCCCGGAGAGCCTGAAGGCGAACCTGCGCCGGATGACCGAGACCGGCGTCCAGGACGCCGACCTGCGCTACGACCGCCGCGTCGCCGACCGCACCGGCGGCCTGGGCGTGAAGGTGCGGCTGGGCGGGGCGAAGCTGGTCAGCGTCTCCGACGCCACCGGCACGGAGAACTCCGCGCAGGGCGGCGCGAAGGCGGGCGGCGGCACGTCGAGCACCAAGTCCGTCGACCTCACCGCCCAGGCCGGGTTCGGCGGGCGGCCCAACGCGAAGGACCCGAAGGGCGCGAGCGGTTTCCAGGCGCTGGCCAAGTGGACGCCGTGGTCGCGCACCAAGGGCACCGCGACGGAGCTGGCCGCGTCGGTCGACCGCAACGTGGTGACCGCGAACGCCACCCGCACCGTGCTGGTGCAGCTGGACGCGAGCTTCACCGTCGTCGCCGAGAGCCGCAACGCCAACGCGGTCGTCAACGGGCGGCTGCGCACCCGCGAGACCGTGGTCGACCTGCCGGGCGGCGTGTTCGTGCGGGTCAGCGAGCAGGTCGCGCGGGACATGAAGCTGCTGCCGGACGTGGACCCGCCCGCGCCGGCGGTCACCGACGCCATGCAGGCACCCAAGCGGGTCACGCCCGGCGCGCCCAGCGCGCTCGGCCTGAGCGCGGTGGACCGGGCGCCCGACGTGGGCGCGCTGGTCTCGGACCTGATCACCCAGGCAAACCGCCGCACCGGCGACTGGCGCGGCGGCAAGCTCGTGCCGGACTCGGTGCTGGACGACTCGATGCACAACCTCCAGCGCATGGTCGACCTCACCTCGCCGACCAGCGTGCAGGCGCTCGTGGACAGCGCCCTGGACGGCGGCGTGCCGCTGCTGGTGCACAAGCCGGGCGCGCTGTTCGGCAAGGACTCGTACCAGGTCACGCTCAAGGCGGTCGTCGACAGCGCCCCCGCGTTCCGGGGCGCGGTCAACGACGGCGTGGACATCGAGCACACCGTCAGCGGCTCGGTGAAGGACAGCGGGAGCCGCGGCAAGGGCCACGGCTGGTCGGTCGGCGCGAAGGTCCCGGCCCTCGCCCTGCCCACGCCCGCCGCGGGCAACCCGCTGTCCGGCAACATCGGCGGCCAGCTCGGCGCGTCCGTGGGCCGCGCCCACGCCTCGACCGTCACGGAGAGCACGACCACCCAGTTCGGCCACCTGCGCGCGGGCGGCGGCCCGGCCGTGAAGTACTCGGTGCCGGTCAAGTTCGAGCTGGTCGTCGAACGCAACGGGCAGCAGGTCGCGCGGCAGCAGTCGCCCACCGCCGTCGAGCTGGGCGTCCGGATGCACGCCGACAGCGTCCGCGCCACGCCGCGCCCGGACCCGGTCACCGCCCCCGACCGGCAGGTCACCCGCACCGCGGCCGAGGCGACGGACCAGGCGCTGACCGACTTCCGGACCGGCGCCACCACCACCGGCACCGTGGCGGACCTGCCGCCGACGGCGTCCGTCGAGGGCCTGCGCGGCGCGGACGCCCTGCGCAACGCCGCCCTGGCGGCGCTGACCGGGGCCGGCGCGGGCGCGGGCATCACCGGCCACGGCACGGGCTCCCGCGCCGCGCTGCTGTCCGCGCTCAGCTCGGAGAACCTCCAGGCGAGCCTGCCCGGGATGCTCGACGGGCCGCTCGACGTGCCGGGGCTCGCCGAGTCGTCGCTGACCTCCGGCAAGCGGGCGGAGGTCAGGGTCCACGCCCGCCTGGTGAAGCCGAGGCTGGACGCGCTCAGCGACTCGGTGAACCTGGAGAGCCCGCGGACCACCGTCCACGCCACGACGACGGACTCGAAGGTGTCCGACACCGCGGACGTGTCCGTGGCCGTCGCGACCGGCGGGTTCACCAAGAAGGCCGTGGACGAGCAGGGGCAGCCCGACCCGGTGAACACGCCGAACTTCGGCGCGTCCGGCCTGGAGCTCCAGCACAGGAGCGAGGACGGCACGACCAGGTCCGGCGGACCCACCGGCAACGAGGTCGACAACCTCAAGCCGGTCGGCCGCACCGGGCTCGTCGAGTACGACGTGGAGTACCGGGTCGTCGCCACCTACGACGGCACCACCTCCGTGGTCGACCTGGTGCTGCCCGGCTCGGCGGACGTGCGCGTCCCCGAGGCGGACCTCCAGGGCCTCCTCGGCAAGCCGGTCGACGCGCCGCTGGCCCGGGCGCAGACCGCCGTGAAGGCCGCGGCGGACGCGTGGCGGGCCGCCGAGGTCGCCGCGAACCAGGACCGCTACCGGGCGCAGGACCTGATCAACGGCGTGGCCGGCGACGTGGCGAAGTCCGACCGCGACCTGCCGGCCCTCCGGACCCGCATCGACGCGGCCACCACCGACCTGACCAGGGCCGAGGCCGACGTCAAGGACCGCACCAACGCCTTCACCGCCGCCACCGCGCGGGTCGAGCAGGCGCAGCGCGACCTCGACACGCTGACCGCGCTCGCCGAGGTCGACCCGGTGGCGCGGGACGGGCTCCCCGCCGCGCGGCAGCGCGTGCTGGACGAGCAGGCGGCGGCCGACGCGGTCGAGGCCGAGCTGGACGCGGCGGCGCGGGCCATCGGCCAAGCGCGCACCGACCTGCTCACCGCGAGCCAGGAGCAGGTCGCGGCCATCGAGCAGCGCAACGGCCTCGACCAGCGGGTGTTCGACGCGGAGCGCCGCGTGGCGCGCAGCCGTGCCGCCGCCCACCAGGCCGAGCTGGCGTGGTGGCAGGCGAAGCGGGTGGTCGAGGCGCAGGTGGACCGGTTCAACGGCAACACCCCGGCGCCGGGCTCGGTGCCGGTCGTCACGATCACGCCGCCGAGCGCACCACCCCCGGCGGGCACCGCGCCGCAGCCGCTCGCCGCGCCCGTGCCGCCGACCGGCCCGGCCACCCGTCCCGAGCGCGGCCCCCGGCCGGAGCGGTCCTACGCGGACCTGACCCCGGAGGCCCTGGCCGACCTCGACGTGCTGGTGGCGGACCTGGTCGAGCAGAACGCGATCCGCGACCAGAAGGGCTACCGGCGGCCGACCGTCGAGGTCACCGGCCCGGACGCCCGGGCGGTCGCGGACACCCTGGCGTCGCGCGGTGTCGAGGCGACCATCCGCGACACCGCGTCGCCGACCACGGACGTGCACGTCGACTGGGAGCTCAAGCGCCCCGACGGCTGGACCCCGCCGCCCGCACCGGTCGGCGAGAAGGTCACCGACACGGTGATCACCTCGCCCGAACCCGCCGGACCGCACCCCGTCCTCGACGACCCGTCCTGGCGGCACAGCACCGCCCCCACCGCCGACTGGTTCGCCCACCCCGCACCCGCGGCGAACACCGACATCGAGACCGCCCGCGCCGACACGCCGATCACCAGCCGCGTCCGCGGCGAGGACGGCGGCGTGCTCTCCAGCTCCACGACCACGCCCACGAACGTGGACCTGCACGCCTGGCGCGGCCCGATCGCCTACGACGTCCGCACGTTCGACGTCGGCGGCACCCCGGTCACCGACCTCACGGTGAAGCTGCACGTGGAGCCGGGCGCGGCCACGCCGGACCAGGTCGCCGCGCTCCGCGACCGGGTGCGCCAGGGCGTCGGGCAGCTCTACAACCGGGGCCACCGGCTGCCCACCGGCGACCAGTTCCACGTCACCGTCGAGTTCACCGACACCCCGGCCGACGCCCACGCCGCGGTCGCGGTCACCGCGCCGGACGGCCGCGCCAACCAGCTCAGCTGGCCCGTGGACACCGACCCGCGCCGCCTCGCGCACGAGGTCGGCCACTTCCTCGGCCTGCACGACGAGTACCTGGAGACGGACGCGGTCAAGCCGGTCTTCCAGCACCAGGACGGCCGCGGCCGGGTCGTGGGCGACAACGCGCCGATGACCGCGGGCATCGACGCCGCCGACGCGGGCCTCAAGCCGCGCAACCTGTGGCTGGTCGAGAACCGGATGCACGCCCTGGAGTCGTTCGCCCCGCCGGTGGCCGACGCGCCCGCCGTGCGGGACCCGGGCACGCGGCCCCCGAACGCGCCGAAGCGCAAGCGACCGGCGGCGGACGAGGGCCCGGCGCTGCCGGCGCCGCCGGCCCGGCTGCTCGCGGCCCTCTCGCTCCAGGACGCGGCCATGGACGTCGACGACGCCGAGGTGGCCGAGCCCGCGCCGCCGGTCGCGCTCGCCAACGACGGCGGCGTGCACAACGCGGCGTTCGCGTCCCTCGGCCGGGACCGGACCCTGACGCCGGTCGACCGCGGCAACTACCTGTCGCTCACCGACGAGAGCATCAGGAACGACGAGCCGCCCGCGTTCGTCGTGAACATGATCGTGCGCGCGGCCGACCTGGACGCGCAGAGCCTCCAGGACGTCCTGACGAGCGTCCTGGCGGGCGCCCCGGCGGACGTGCTCGGCAGGGTCGCCTTCGTCATCGGCGTCAACGCCGCCGACCAGGGCTCGATCGACGACGCCCTCCGGCGCGGCGCACCCGTGGTCGACGGCCGCCAGGAGCCGATCGCCCTGGTCGCGCTGCCGCCGCACGGCGGGTCGTTCAAGTTCGGCACGACCCGCAACCAGGTCCTGGACAGCAGCGCCCACCAGTTCGCGGTGACCGCGATGGCGCACAACGGGGCGCACCCGTACGTGGCCGTGATGGACTTCGACGTGGCCGACCGCCGCGTGCCGGACGGCCGTCACGTGTTCCAGCACGTCGCGGACGGTTTCGAGGTCGTCGACCAGGACGGCGTGAGCGCGCCGCTGCGCCCGCTGGTCGTCGGCGGCGGCTACCGGGTCGGCGACGTGGCCCGGCTGCGCGCCGACCTGCACCGGCGGGTCGACGAGGACGCCGCCACGTCGCCCGAGCACAAGCAGGAACTTCACGAACGGGTGAACGGGGAGGAGTTCGTCGCCGAGTTCGAGCACCAGGTCGCGGCGGACATGCACACCCGGCGCAACCAGGCGGCGGTCCACCCGCTGCTGCCGTACACGCCGGAGCCGAACCTGTTCTTCGACGGCCTGGCGGCGCTCGCCCACCCGCACGTGCGGTTCGGCGAGGGCCAGGCCGAGTTCGGGATGCTCGGCCGGCGCCTGAACGGCGTCAACGAGGTCGAGCTGACCAGCCTGCACACCACCCTCGCCGCGGGCGACCCGGCGCGGGCGCGCGAGGCGCTGAAGGTCGACGGCGAGAACAACCGGCACCCGCTGCGCGGGCAGTCGTTCACCGTCGACTTCGTGGACGGCGCGACCGACACCGACCTGTCCCGCCTGGCCCACGGCCTGCTGACCACCGGTTCCCTGCCCCAGTCGCACATGGGCTTCACCACCGTCACCGAGCGGTTCGTGGAGGGCAAGAGCGGCAAGAAGGGCACCAGGTTCGCGGGGCGGCGGGCCGCGCTGGGCACGAGCGCCTACGCCGACGCGGAGCCGCTGCGACTGCCCCCCGCCGGGGGCGGTCCGGTGCGGTGGGACCCGAACCCGGCCACGCGCCGCGAGATGGGCGGGTCGAGCGCGCTCAACCCGGCCATCTCCACCCCGGCCCGGGGCTTCCCCGGCGTCGACGTGGGCGTGTCGCGGCGGCACCAGGTGCTCGCCGCGCACGCCCTGCTGGCGTCCGACCACGTCAGCGAGGCCGTCCGGCACCTGCGGTTCATCACCGAGGACCTGCTGCCGACGGCCGCCCCGCCCGCGCCGGGCGGGCTGTACGAGGCGGTGGCGCGGGCACGCGGCCTCCAGCCCACCGCCCTGCGCCACGACGTGGTGGCGCAGGCGTCCGCCATCCCCGAGGAGGTGGCGCGGTTCACGGTGGACAACACCATGCGCAAGGGCCACCTCTACCGGGCGCTGGTGGAGAGCGACAACTGGGCGCTGAAGGGCGGCGACGAGGACGCCATGGCGGCCAACGCCCGCGACCTCGCCGGCCGCCTCCTGGCCACCCGACTGGGTGAGAACGTGGTCGTCTTCCGGCCCGGCGACCCGCAGCCGCTGCGCCGGTTGGCCCCGTTCGGGCCGGCGGTGCCGGGCGAGGTGCGGGTGGAGGTCGCCATCGTCGACGGCGTCGCGACCTACCAGCCGCTCTGACCCGGGGACGTCCCAGGTGGACGGTGCCGGTGACACACCCGTGTGACCGGCACCGCACAGCCCGCCCCCCGGGCGGGTGAGGCGAATCGATCCAGTGCCCGCCGGGTGTCTCGTCGCTCACAGACGGGTCGGGCCGTTGGGTCGGCCGATGTTCACGGGACTAGCATCGGATGGTCAAGGATTCCGGGTACCGACGTACCGGAGACCAGTCCACCACTGACGCTGGAGGCCGTAGCTCATGGCCGGCACCACCGCACCCGAGCGGGCGGGCAGCAGCTCCACAGGGGGCGGAACGCTCTACCGCGGCGACCTGGGCATGTGGTCCTGGGTCGCCCACCGCATCACCGGCGTGCTGACGTTCTTCTTCCTGTTCGCGCACGTCCTGGACACCGCGCTGGTGCGCGTGTCGCCGGACGCGTACGACAAGGTCATCGAGACCTACAAGAACCCGGTGGTCAACCTGTTCGAGGTGGGCCTCGTCGGCGCGGTGCTCTACCACGCGCTCAACGGCATCCGCGTGATGCTCGTGGACTTCTGGTCGAAGGGCACCAAGTACCAGCGCCAGATGCTCTGGGGAATCCTCGTCGTCTGGGTGCTGGTGATGATCCCCGGTACCTACTTCATGATGGTCCGCACGATCACGGACATGTTCGGCGGGGGTCACTGACCATGAGCGACCTGATCCTGGACAAGCCGCGCTCCCCGCGCCGCCCCGCCGCCCGCCGCAACAACTTCGAGCTGCACAGCTGGCTGTTCATGCGCATCTCGGGCGTCGCGCTGGTGGTCCTCGTGCTCGGCCACCTGTTCATCATGAACATCCTCGACGGCGGCGTGCACCGCATCAACTTCGGCTTCGTCGCGGGCCGCTGGGCGTCCCCCTTCTGGCAGGTCTGGGACCTGGCGATGCTCTGGCTGGCGCAGATCCACGGCGGCAACGGCCTGCGCACCGTGATCAACGACTACGCCCGCAAGGACGCGACCCGGTTCTGGTTGAAGATGCTGCTCGTCGTCTCCATGGTGCTGATCCTGTTCACCGGGACGTACGTGATCTTCACCTTCGACCCGAACATCACCGACTGACCCGCCGCGGGAGCAGACAGCCATGCAGTTCCACAAGTACGACGTCGTGATCATCGGCGCCGGCGGCGCCGGTATGCGCGCGGCGATCGAAGCCGGCCAGCGCGCCCGCACGGCGGTGCTCACCAAGCTCTACCCCACCCGCTCCCACACGGGCGCCGCGCAGGGCGGCATGTGCGCCGCGCTGGCGAACGTGGAGGAGGACAACTGGGAGTGGCACACCTTCGACACGATCAAGGGCGGCGACTACCTGGTCGACCAGGACGCCGCCGAGATCATGGCGAAGGAGGCCATCGACGCGGTCCTCGACCTGGAGAAGATGGGCCTGCCGTTCAACCGCACGCCCGAGGGCAAGATCGACCAGCGGCGGTTCGGCGGGCACACCCGCAACCACGGTGAGGCCGCCGTGCGCCGGGCCTGCTACGCGGCCGACCGCACCGGCCACATGATCCTCCAGACGCTGTACCAGAACTGCGTCAAGCACGGCATCGAGTTCTTCAACGAGTTCTACGTCCTCGACATCTGCCTCACCGAGACGGAGGACGGCCCCGTCTGCACCGGCGCGGTGGCCTACGAGCTGGCGACCGGCGAGATCCACGTCTTCCAGGCCAAGTCGGTCGTGTTCGCGACCGGCGGCTTCGGCAAGGTCTTCAAGACCACCTCGAACGCGCACACCCTGACCGGCGACGGCATGGGCATCGTGTTCCGCAAGGGCCTGCCGCTGGAGGACATGGAGTTCTACCAGTTCCACCCGACCGGCCTCGCGGGCCTGGGCATCCTGCTCACCGAGGGCGCCCGCGGCGAGGGCGCGATCCTGCGCAACGCCTCCGGCGAGCGGTTCATGGAGCGCTACGCCCCCACCATCAAGGACCTCGCGCCGCGCGACATCGTCGCCCGCTCGATGGCCCTGGAGGTCCTCGAAGGGCGCGGCGCGGGCCCGAACAAGGACTACGTCCTCCTCGACTGCACCCACCTGGGCGCCGAGGTGCTGGAGACGAAGCTCCCCGACATCACCGAGTTCGCCCGCACCTACCTCGCGGTCGACCCGGTGAAGGAGCCCGTGCCCGTCTACCCGACGGCGCACTACGCGATGGGCGGCATCCCCACCAACGTCCACGGCGAGGTGCTGCGGGACAACGACAACGTCGTCCCCGGCCTGTACGCCGCGGGCGAGTGCGCGTGCGTCTCGGTGCACGGCGCGAACCGCCTGGGCACCAACTCGCTGCTCGACATCAACGTGTTCGGCCGCCGCGCCGGCATCGCCGCCGCCGAGTACGCGAACGGCACCGAGCACGTGGACCTGCCGGAGAACCCGGCGGCGAACGTCGAGGCGCAGGTCGCCCTGGTCCTGTCCGAGCACGGCGAGGAGCGCGTCGCGGACATCCGCACCGAGCTCCAGGCCACGATGGACGCCAACGCGTCCGTCTACCGCACCGAGGACACGCTCAAGCAGGCGCTGCACGACGTGCAGGCGCTGAAGGAGCGCTACCAGCGGATCACCGTGCAGGACAAGGGCAAGCGGTTCAACACCGACCTGCTCGAAGCCGTGGAGCTGGGCTTCCTGCTGGAACTGGCCGAGGTCCTGGTCGTCGGCGCCCTGGCGCGCAAGGAGTCCCGCGGCGGCCACGCCCGCGAGGACTACCCGAACCGCGACGACACGAACTTCATGCGCCACAGCATGTACTACAAGCAGGGCGAGGGCCTGGCGTCCGACATCCGGCTCGACTACAAGCCCGTGACGTTCACCCGGTACCAGCCGATGGAGCGCAAGTACTGATGACCGCAACCGCTGAAGCGACCACCGGTTCCCGCGGCGACCAGCCCCCGGTGCCGGACGGCGCGATCACCGTCACGCTGAAGGTCCGCCGGTTCAACCCGGAGTTCGACGACGAGCCGCGCTGGGACAGCTTCGAGATCCCCGCGCTGCCCTCGGACCGCGTGCTGAACCTGCTGCACTACGTGAAGTGGTACCTGGACGGCACGCTCACGTTCCGCCGCTCCTGCGCCCACGGCATCTGCGGCTCGGACGCCATGCGCATCAACGGCGTCAACCGCCTCGCCTGCAAGGTGCTGCTCAAGGACCTCCTCGCGGGCGGCGGCAAGCGGACCGAGATCACCATCGAGCCGATCAAGGGCCTGCCCGTCCACAAGGACCTCCTGGTGGACATGGAGCCGTTCTTCGAGGCATTTAAGGCCGTCAAGCCGTACCTCATCACCTACGGCAACGAGCCCACCCGCGAGCGCGTGCAGTCCATCGCCGACCGGGAGCGCTTCGACGACACGACGAAGTGCATCCTGTGCGCCGCCTGCACCACCTCGTGCCCGGTGTACTGGACCGAGGGCAGCTACTTCGGCCCGGCCGCCATCGTCAACGCGCACCGCTTCATCTTCGACAGCCGCGACGAGGGCGCCGAGGAGCGGCTGGACATCCTGAACGACGTGGACGGCGTCTGGCGCTGCCGCACGACGTTCAACTGCACCGACGCGTGCCCGCGCGGCATCCAGGTGACGAAGGCGATCCAGGAGGTCAAGCGCGCGCTGCTGTTCAAGCGCGTCTGACCCGGACGACCCGGTGGAGGGGGCCCGGCCGGTCGGCCGGGCCCCCTCCGTCGTTCACCCGGGAGGTACCCGTCAGGCCGGCGGGCTGGTGCCCGTCGCCGCCGCGGCACGGCGGGCGCGGGCCGCCTTGGCCCGCTTCGACCGCAGGTACAGGACGAACGCCAGCACGACGCCCAGCCCGGCCACCGCCGTGATGGGGCCGCCGACGTTGCCGAACGCCTTGTGCATGGCCGAGTTCTTCGGGTCGTCGGTGGCGTTGGCGACCTGCCCCACCGCGGCGCTCGTCGCGCTCGTCGGCTTCGGCTCGGTCTCCTTCTTCCTCGCCTGGGGCGCGCCCTCGACGAGCCGCCCGACCGGGTTGCCCGCGGCGGCCGGCTCCAGCGCGAACCCGTAGTCGAGCAGCCGCGCCGCCTGGTCGATCATCCGGACCGGCTGCTGCTGGCCGCGCAGCAGCACGGCGACCAGCCGCTTCCCGCCGCGCTGGGCCGCGCCCACGTACGTGTGCTGGGCGTCGTCGGTGAACCCGGACTTGCCGCCCAGCGCCCCCTCGTACGAGCTGAGCAGGCGGTTGTCGTTGACCACCGGCACCGTGCCGTTGCCGTCCGGGGACGGGAAGTCGATGCGCTGCGTGGTGACGGCCTTGGCGAAGTCCGGGTACTTCAGGGCCGCGCGGAAGATCAGCGCCACGTCGTAGGCCGACGTGGAGGTGCCCGGCGCGTCCAGGCCGGACGGCGTCACGGCCCGGGTGTCCGCCGCGCCCAGCTCCTTGGCCAGCGCGTTCATCTTCCGGATCGCCGACGGGATGCCGCCGAGCCGCCGGGCCAGGGCGTGCGCCACGTCGTTGCCCGAGGCCATGACCAGCGCCTGGAGCATCTGCTCGACGGTGTACTCGGCGCCGACCCGCAGGTTGACGCACGTGCACTCCTGCGCGGCGTCCTCGGCGTTGACCGCCACGGTGGAGTTCGGGGCCAGCTCCTTGGCGACGACCATCGCCAGCAGCACCTTGATCACCGACGCGGGCCGCTGGCGGCCGTGCGGGTTGGTGGCGGCCAGCACGGCGCCGCTGTCCAGGTCGGCGAGCAGCCAGCTCGCCGCGGTGATGCCGTCCGGCGGGGGCGGCGCGTTGGGCGGGAGGACCAGCCCGCACTCGCCGAGGCGCTGACCGCCGACCGGGGTCTCCGGCACCTCCAGCGGCGGGGGCGCCTGCTGGCCGGGCGGGACCTGCTCGGACGTGTCCACCGCCGGTGGCGGCGACACCTCGTTCGCGCAGGCGGGCTGGGCGCTCGCGACCGGCACCGCGGCGAACACCGCGGAGGCCGTCAGCGCGCAGGCAGCCAGGACTGTGGCAACGGGCCGTCGGAACGCGGAGGAACGCACCCGTCCAGGCTAGCCACCCCGGATGAGTGACCTGCACCCGCCACGTCCGATACTGCTCGGGTGAAGCTCTCCCGCGGCGCGTCCTGGTTCCTGCTCGCCTTCGGGGTGTGGTCCTGGGTGATCTGGCCGACCTTCCTGCGCAACATCTGGAAGGACCCCCGCTCGTGGGACGCAGGCCCGACCGCGTTCTTCACCGTCCACCTGCTGCTCGTCGTCGCCTCGCTCACGTTCGGCACGGTCATCGGTGTGCTGGGCGTGCGCGGCGTGCGGGCCGCGCGCCAGTGACCCCACCACACCTGGAGGCTCCGCCGTGGAGTTCGTGCGCCTACTGCTGGTGTTCCTGCACCTGCTCGGCATGGCCGTGCTCGTCGCCATGTTCTTCGTCCAGCGCCGCGCCGGGGCGGACGCCCCGCTGAACAAGGGCTGGCTGCACGGCAGCGCGCTGCAGCTGCTCACCGGCGTCGCGCTGGTCGGCCTGGCGCCGCTCACCGACCAGGACTACGACCACGTCAAGATCGGGATCAAGACGCTGGTCCTGGTGGCCGTCGCCGCCCTGGTCGCGGTCAACCTGAAGAAGCGGCCCGCGTCCTGGCTGACCCCGGCGCTGGCCGGCCTGGTCGTGCTCAACGTGGGCATCGCCGTCTTCTGGACCTGACCGCCCGGAGCCGCCCCCCTGCTCCCGCTCTCCCGGACCCGACCGGTCACCGGCGCCGGAACAGGGCGCCGAGCAGCACCCCCGCGCCGACCAGCCCCACCGCGGCGCGGGGGCCGGGGCCGGACCGCACCTCCACCACCGGCCGGATCACCGCCGGTGGCGGCGGCGTCGGCGGGTCCTTGATCAGGTTCTCCCGCGCGGTGGCCGTCCAGGCCGTGATGAACAGCAGGAACTGCGCGACGAGGTTCGCGAAGAACAGCACGCCGATGACCGGGCCGAACGCCGCGCCCGCCGGCGACGCCGTGACGCTGCTCAGGTAGATCGTCCCGGCCTGCTTGAGCACCTCGAACCCGACCGCGGCGGCGGCGGCGCCCTTGAGCGCGCTGCGCCACCCCACGGGCTTGCGCGGCAGCTTGGCCAGCACCCAGAGGAACACCATCCAGTTCGCGACCAGCGCCAGCAGGATCGTGCCGACCTTCAGCAGCGCCTGCGCCCACCAGACGCCCTCCAGGCCGACCCAGCGCAGCACCAGCTCGGCGAGCCCGCTGCCCAGGGCCGTGAGGCCGAACGACACCACCAGCGCCAGGCCGAGGCTGACCAGGGCCAGCAGGTCCTTGAACGCCGTCTTCAGGAACGGCAGGTCCTCCTTGGCGTGCCCCCACTGCGCGGTGAGCGCGTCGCGCAGGTTCTGCATCCAGCCGAAGCCGGAGTAGACGGCGGTCAGCAGGCCCAGCACGCCGACCGTGCCCTTGCTGTCGATGGCCTGCTCGACCACCTTGTTGATGGTGTCGCCGAGCGCGCCGGGCACCGCCTCGGCGATGCTCACCTTCATCTCGTCGAGCAGCTGGGGCTGCGACGCCAGCACGAAACCGGCGACCGCGAACCCGATCATCAGCATGGGCACCAGCGACAGCACGCTGAAGTACGTCACCGCCGCGGCGTAGTGCACCCCGTACTGCGTCTGGTAGCGGTCGACGGCGCGGACCAGGTGGTCCAGCCACGGCTTCTCGCGCCGGAGCCGCTGGATCTTCGACTCGGCCTTCGCCTCTTCCGCCACACGGGGAACGCTAAGCGAGCGGGTGATCACCCGCCACTCGAACGGGGCAGGTCAGCCCGCGGACAGGAACCCGATCCGCTCGTAGGCCCGCGCCAGCGTCCGGGAGGCCACCTCGCGCGCCCGCTCGGCGCCCCGCGCCAGCACCTTGTCCAGCTCGGGCAGGTCGGCCAGGTAGGCGTTCACCCGCTCCTGCACCGGCGTGGCGAACTCGGTGAACACCTCGCCGAGGTCCTTCTTCAGGTCGCCGTAGCCCTTGCCGTCGTACCGGGCGACCAGCGAGTCGACCGACTCGCCGGTGAGCGCGGAGTAGATCACCAGCAGGTTGCTGACGCCGGCCTTGTTCTCCGGGTCGTAGGCGATCTCGCGGCCGGTGTCGGTCACCGCCGACCGGATCTTCTTGGCCGACCGCTTGGTGTCCTCCAGCAGCTCGACCACGCCCGCCGGCACGGACTTCGACATCTTCGCCGTCGGGTCCTGGAGGTCGTAGATCTTCGCGGTGTCCTTGACGATGTACGGCTCGGGCAGCCGGAACGTCTTGCCGTACCGGGTGTTGAACCGGTGCGCGAGGTCGCGGGTCAGCTCCAGGTGCTGCCGCTGGTCCTCGCCGACCGGCACGTGGTGCGCCTGGTAGAGCAGGATGTCCGCGGCCTGGAGGATCGGGTAGGTGAACAGGCCGACGCCGACGCCCGCCTCCTGCCGCGCGGACTTGTCCTTGAACTGGGTCATCCGGCCGGCCTCGCCGAAGCCGGTCAGGCACTGCATGACCCACCCCAGCTGGGCGTGCTCGGGCACGTGCGACTGCACGAACAGCGCGGACCGCTCGGGGTCGATGCCCAGCGCGAGCAGCTGCGCGGCCGAGACGCGGGTGTTCTGCCGCAGCACCTTCGGGTCCTGCTCGACGGTGATGGCGTGCAGGTCGACGACGCAGTAGAACGCGTCGTGCGTCTCCTGGAGGGCCACCCACTGGCGCAGCGCGCCGAGGTAGTTGCCGAGGTGGAACGAGCCCGCGGTGGGCTGGATGCCGGACAGCACCCTGGGGCGGCTCGCGGGGGCCGCGCTCCGGTCGTTCCCGGCGTTCTGGGTGCTCTCGGTGTTCCCGGCGGGGGTCTCAGGTGCCACGGGACGATCCTCCCAGGCGGATCAGACCCCGGTGGTGGCGGGCTGCACCTCGGCGGGCCGCTCGGCCGCGACGGCCGCCGCGCGCACCGAGGCGGCCCGGCGGTGGCGCACGAAGCCGGTCACCATCCCGACCACGCCGAACGCCACGGCGACGATGCCGACGGGGGCGTCGACCGACACCGGGGCGGCGGCGACGGCGTCGGCCGCCGTCGCGACACCCGGCAGGACCAGCGTCGACGCCGCACCCACCACAAGACCCAGGACCGCACCACGACCGCGCACGCGCCCAGCCTCCTCACCAACACCGTGTGCACCACTGAAGGGTGAACCTTGTTGACGGACGGCCGCGAACCTACCGAAGCTGTGGGGCTGTGGTGTTCGGTTCGGGTAAAGCGGCCGGCGGCAGACTAACCGCCCCTGTTTGACCCCTCGGCAACCGGGGTACGCACAACGGCGTCGACGCGCCCGTACGTGGTGGTCCGCTGCCTGGCCGGCCGCCCGGCGAGCGCCGCCGTCGCGGCCAGCTCCCGCGCGGTCCGCGCCGACCCGTGCTCCGAGCCGGCCATCCGGCTGATGGTCTCCTCCATGAGCGTGCCGCCCAGGTCGTTGGCGCCGCCGCGGAGCACCTCGGCCGTGCCCTCGTCACCGAGCTTCACCCACGAGCACTGGACGTTGTCCACCCGCCCGTGCAGCGCGAGCCGGGCGAACGCGTGCACCGCGCGGTTGTCCCGCCGGGTCGGCCCCGGCCGGGCGACGCCCGCCAGGTAGATGGGCGCGTTGCGGTGCACGAACGGCAGCCCGACGAACTCGGTCAGCCCGCCCGTGCGGTCCTGGAGCGCCGCGAGCGCCCGGAAGTGCCCGAGCCAGTGCCCGGGGTGGTCGACGTGGCCGTACATCATCGTGGACGACGACCGGATGCCCAGCTCGTGCGCCGTGCCGACGACCTCCAGCCAGGTCGCGGCGGGCAGCTTGCCCTTGGTGAGCACCCACCGCACGTCGTCGTCGAGGATCTCGGCGGCCGTGCCGGGGATGGTGTCGAGGCCCGCGTCGCGCAGCTCGGTCAGCCACTCGCGGACGCTCACGCCCGCCTTGGCGGCGGCGCTGACGACCTCCATGGGGCTGAACGCGTGGACGTGCATCCCGGGCACCCGCGCCTTGATCGCCCGCACGACGTCCGCGTAGTAGGTGACCGGCAGCTTCGGGTCGATGCCGCCCTGCATGCACACCTCGGTGGCGCCCTCGTCCCACGCCTCCCGCGCGCGCTGCGCGACCTCGTCCACGGACAGCCGGAACGCGTCGGCGTCCCGCTCCCGCTGCGCGAACGCGCAGAACCGGCAGCCGACGTAGCAGACGTTGGAGAAGTTGATGTTGCGGTTGACCACGTAGGTGACGTCGTCGCCGACCACCTCGGCCCGCAGCTCGTCGGCGAGCCGGGCCATGGTCTCCAGCGCCTCGCCGTCCGCCGTGAGCAGGGCCATCGACGCCCCGGTGTCGTCGAGCAGCTTCGCCGGGTCGCTCTCGGCCAGCCGCAGGGCGCGCTTGGCGTCCTCGGGCAGCCGCTCCGCGGCCACCGGCACCGTCAACGACGACCAGTCGCCGTAGACGCTGTCGAAGTCGCCCCGCCGGTCGCCGGTGCGGCCCTCGGTGTCGATCGCGGTGTTCAGGTCGGCCCGGCCGTAGGTGTCGAGGCCGCCGTCGGGCTCCTGCCACTCGCGGCCGACGACCGGCGCGCCCGGCTCGGCCAGGCCGTCCGGGCCGGCGAGCGCGGCGACGTGCGCCGCCAGCCGGGTGTCGATCCACTGCCCGGCGGTCGCGGTCACGTACCTCGGGTAGACGGCGAGCCGCTCGCGCAGCTCGTACCCGGCCTCGCGGGTGCGCTCCGCCAGCGCGTCGACCTGCGGCCACGGCCGCTCCGGGTTCACGTGGTCGGGCGTCACCGGGGACACGCCGCCCCAGTCGTCGACCCCGGCGCGCAGCATCAGGCCGAACTCGTCGCCGACCAGGTTCGGCGGCGCCTGCACGCTCGTCGACGACGGCATGACCAGGCGGGCCACCGCGATCGTGGCGGCGAGTTCGCGCAGGTCGGCGTCGGGCATCCCGCGCATGGCGGTGTCCGGCTTGGCCCGGAAGTTCTGGATGATCACCTCCTGCACGTGCCCGTACTGCCGGGCGACGGCCCGCATCGCCAGCAGCGACTCGGCGCGCTCGGTGACCGTCTCGCCGATGCCGATCAGGACGCCGGTCGTGAACGGCACGTTCACCCGGCCCGCGTCGGTGAGCACGCGCAGCCGGACGGCGGGCTCCTTGTCGGGGCTGCCGAAGTGCGGGCCGCCCTTCTCGCTCCACAGCCGCTCGGCGGTCGTCTCCAGCATCATCCCCATGCTGGCCGCGACCGGCCGCAGCCGCTGGAGCTCCTCCCAGCTCAGCACGCCCGGGTTGAGGTGCGGCAGCAGGCCGGTCTCCTCCAGCACCGCGATGGCGCTGGCCCGCACGTAGTCGAGCGTCGAGGAGTAGCCGCGCGCCTCCAGCCACTCCCGGGCCTGCGGCCACCGCTCCTCGGGGCGGTCGCCCAGCGTGAACAGGGCCTCCTTGCAGCCCTGCGCCGCCGCGCGGCGGGCGATGTCCAGCACCTCGTCGCGCTCCAGGAACGCGGCGGGCAGCTTGTGCGGGACGGTGGCGAACGTGCAGTAGTGGCACCGGTCCCGGCACAGCCGCGTCAGCGGGATGAACGCGTTGCGGCTGTAGGTGACGGTGCCCGGTCGCCCCTCGGCGAGCAGGTGGGCGTCGCGCACCCGTCCCGCCGCGTCGAGCAGGGCGTCCAGGTCGTCGCCGCGGGCGTGCAGGAGGACCGCTGCCTCGGTGAGGTCCAGGACGGCGCCGTCGGCGGCGCGGCGCAGGGCGCGCCGCATCGCCGACGGGCTCGGCGTCGGTTCGGGCGGGGTGATCGAGATGTCCACGGCCACGACAACGACCTTAGGTGCGGAAAATTCCTGATCACCCCCGGAGTGACGTCCGGCACGCCGGGTCACCCGCCCGCGTTCACCTCACCGGTGCCCGTCCCGCGACCACCAGTTCGGTGTTCCGGTCGGTGGGCGCCCCCACGGCGGCCGGGTCGGCGTGCGGGTCGTTGAACGCGAACTCGCGGGCCAGCGAGGCGAGTCCCGGGGCCGTGACGTCGTCGTACCCGGTCCGGTAGGGGGCGTCGCCCTCGACCAGCGCGGTGAACAGCGACAGCGTGCCGTCGGCGTTGTCGACCAGCTCGACGACCCGCGCGTGCTGCGGGTGGTCGACGTGCGCGGCGGTGTTGATCTCCCAGAACGCCCGGTCGCCCGTGCCGTGGGGCACGATCCGGTTCTCGTGCGTGTGGCCGTTGACCCAGGCCACCACGTTCGGGAACCGCTGGAGCAGGTCCACCAGCGCGTCGCCGTTCAACCGGGGGTCGAGCGGGCGGCGGCGGTCCGGCAGGAGGTTGGTCATGGTCCAGCTCGTGTGGTGGCTGAACAGCACGAACAGCTCGTCGGTCACGCCCTGGCGGTGCTGGAAGCCGAACGCGTCGTAGTACCGCGAGCTGTTGCGCTTGAGCACCCTCTCCAGCCACAGGTACTGGTGCAGCCCGATCGAGCCGTCGGCGAACCCGGCGTCGGTCGTGGTGTCGAGGCTGACGCCGGTCACGCCGGGGGCGATGCGGAAGGTGTAGAAGACGTCCACGCCGTCCGCGTTGTCCTGGGTGAACCCGTGCCCGACCGGACCGGGCCCGGTGTTGCGCGGGTCGAGGTGGGCGCGGACGAACTCGCCGGTGGTGAACGGCCTGCGCCGCGCGTCGGGCGTGACGGTCCGCACCAGCCCCGCCCCGCTCGCCAGCAGCGCCAGCGCGTCCGGCACGTACGCGGGGTCGCGCAGCGCCCGCCCGACGACGTCGGCCGCGGCCGGGTCGAACCCGAAGACCTTGCGGTCGCCGGTGTAGAGGGCGTCGACGAACGGGATGCCGTCGGGCAGCGAGCCGACCACGCTGTCGTCGTGGTTGCCGAACGTCGAGTACCACGGGACGCGCAGGCCGGGGCTGTCGAACGGCCGGCGCGCCGCGTCGAGCAGGCCGGGTACCAGCGGGAACCCCTTGGCCTTGTAGTCGTCCGGCGTGCCGCGGCCGGGGTTCCAGTAGGCGGTGGCGCCGGAGTCCTGCACCCCCTCGTACCGGCCGGGGTCCCCGGTGTCGGCGGTGATCCGACCGCCGTTGAGGAGCGTCAGGTACCACTCCAGCTCGATCAGCTCGTGGTTGTCGGTGTTGTCGCCGGTGGTCATCACGAGGTCGATCGGGCGACCGCTGAACGGCCCGGTGCGGATGTCGCCGACCTTGCGCACGAGCGCCGCCGAGGTGTGCTGGGCGAGCGTCTCGTGCGCCCGGAACGCCCCGGCACCCAGCAGCGGGTGCGTGTACTCGAACCGGGCGGGGCTCTGCGCGTCCACCACGTGCATGTCGCTGAACTGCACGAAGCAGGCGAGCGGCACGCGCCGGTCCTCGCGCCCGCCCTGCGGCGGCGCCAGGTCGGGCCGCACCACCAGCGGCCACCCGGGTCCGGCCTGGAGGCGCCGGTAGCCCGTCGTGCCCACCGCCTGGGCGGCGACGTCCAGCGTGGTGCCCGTGGTGGCGGCCCACGCGGGCCCGCCCCAGAGGAGGGAGCCCCCGGCCACCCCGCCCGCCTGCAAGAACCGCCGTCGGCTGATCCCCATCGACCCGCTCCCCACGTTCCGGTTGTCGTGAAAACTTCTCACGATCCCGTGAGGAGGTCACCAACCCGACGTGAAGTGGGTACGAACGGACGAAGTCGGAGGTCCGGTCTCAGGCCCTCGGCCAGTCGAAGCCCACCGTGACCGGCGCGTGGTCCGACCAGCGCTCGGCGTAGGTCGCGGCCCGCTCCACCACCGCGCTCGTGGCCGTGGCCGCGATGCCCTCGGTGGCGACGACCAGGTCGATCCGCCAGCCCGAGTCGTTGTCGAACGCCTGGCCCCGGTACGACCACCACGTGTACGGGCCCGCCACGTCCGGGTGCAGGGAGCGCATCACGTCGACGTACCGCGCCTCGCCGTACACGCGGTCCAGCCAGGCCCGCTCCTCCGGCAGGAACCCGGCCGACTTCTGGTTGGCCCGCCACGCCTTGAGGTCCTCGGGCCGGTGGGCGATGTTCCAGTCGCCGCACACCAGCACCTCGCGCCCGTCCGCCGCCGCCTTGTCACGCAGGTCCACCAGGTACGGCAGGAACGCCGCGGTGAACCGCTCCTTCTCGTCCTGGCGCGGCGTGCCGACGTCACCGCTGGGCAGGTACAGCGACGCGACCACCACGTCCGCCAGCTCGACCTCGACGTACCGGCCCGAGTTCTCGAACTCCGCCGCGCCGAACCCGACCCGCACCGACCGGGGCTCCTCGCGCGTCAGCACGGCCACGCCGTTGCGGCCCTTGACCTCGCAGTGGGCCCGCGCCACGTGCCAGCCCTCCGGCGAGCGCACCTCGTCGGGCAGCTGCCCCGGCTCGGCCCGCACCTCCTGGAGGCACACCACGTCCGCGGAGGTGGCGGCGAGCCACTCCACGTAGCCCTTCTTGGCGGCCGCGCGGAGCCCGTTGACGTTGACGGTGGAGACGGTCAGCACCCGGTCAGCCTAGCCGCGCCCGGTGGTCGCCCAGCCGTGCGGGTAAGTCGCGCCGCACCCCGTGCACGACGCCTCCAGCCCCAGCACGAGCACCAGCGGGCTGCTGCCGCCCGGCGACGGCACGCCCGCCAGCTCGTGCCCGTCGAGCGACGACCGCAGCCCCGGCCACTCGGGCTCGCAGGCGCACGTCACCACGTCCCGGCCGAACCGCCGCCACCTGAAGAACATGCGCCCATGACACCACTCAGGCGCACGAGCTGTCCGACGTGGGCGTCACGAACTCCTCCTTCACCCACCTGCCGTCGGCCAGCAGCCGGAACCCGTTCTCCACCCGCGGCGCGGCGTCGACCACCGCGTCGCGCCGGAGGGTGGCCACGACCGGCTGGGTGTCCGCCGGCCCGGACCGCACGTTGAGGACGTCGGCGACCACCGTGACCCGGCACGTGCCGCCGGCCGTCTCCTCCACGCCCATCTTCTGCCCGCCGTTGGCGACGTACATGACCCCGGCCGTCGCCAGCACCCCGGCGACCACGAGCCCACGCGTAGGAATCCCGAACACAACGCCTCCCCGCACCTCTCCCGAAGTGCAGATATAGCGCCTGCGGCGGTCCCCACACCCGCACCGCGCCCGATCCACCCGACCGTCGAACCGACCGGGTGACACCGTCACCCGGCGAGCACCCGCCGAGCACGGAGGAGTCCGGGCGCGGACGGGCGCGGACGGGCGGGACGGCCCGGAACGCCGGAGGGCCCGACCGCGCGAACGCGATCGGGCCCTCGGCGGAACGGGGGTCGGCTCAGCCGGCCATCCGCTTCTGGAGGTTCTCGTCCAGCGTGCCGAGGAAGTCCTCGGTGGTCAGCCACTCCTGGTCCGGGCCCACCAGCAGGGCCAGGTCCTTGGTCATCCGACCGCTCTCGACGGTCTCGACGACGACCTTCTCCAGGGTCTCGGCGAAGCCGGTGACCTCGGGGGTGCTGTCCAGCTTGCCGCGGTGCTTCAGGCCACCGGTCCACGCGAAGATCGACGCGATCGGGTTGGTGGAGGTCGGCTTGCCGGCCTGGTGCTGGCGGTAGTGGCGGGTCACGGTGCCGTGCGCCGCCTCCGCCTCGACGGTCTTGCCGTCCGGCGTCATCAGCACCGACGTCATCAGGCCCAGCGAGCCGAAGCCCTGCGCGACCGTGTCGGACTGCACGTCACCGTCGTAGTTCTTGCACGCCCAGACGTAGCCGCCCTCCCACTTCATCGCGGCGGCGACCATGTCGTCGATCAGGCGGTGCTCGTAGGTCAGGCCCGCGGCGTCGAACTGGCCCTTGAACTCCTCCTCGAACACCTTCTGGAAGATGTCCTTGAAGGCGCCGTCGTACGCCTTGAGG
This sequence comes from Saccharothrix sp. DSM 118769, assembly GCF_052936295.1. Lineage (NCBI taxonomy): Bacteria > Bacillati > Actinomycetota > Actinomycetes > Pseudonocardiales > Pseudonocardiaceae > Saccharothrix > Saccharothrix sp. DSM 118769. Next base: position 9,033,752 of record NZ_CP193627.1, read on the forward strand.
ATGGTGTTCTTGGTCGACATGTAGACCGGGTAGTTGCGCTGGAGGCCGTACGCGAACGACGCCCGCGCGAAGTCCTCGATCGACTTGTTGAAGTTGTACATGCCCATCGCCACGCCACCGTCGGCGCCGTAGTTGGCGACGACGTGCTTGATCGGCTCGGAGCCGTCCTCGGGCGTGAAGGTGATGGTCAGCTCACCGGCGCCGGGCACCTTGAAGTTGGTGGCCTTGTACTGGTCGCCGTGGGCGTGGCGGCCGATGATGATCGGCTTGGTCCAGCCCGGCACCAACCGCGGGATGTTCGAGATGATGATCGGCTCGCGGAAGACCACGCCGCCGAGGATGTTGCGGATCGTGCCGTTCGGCGAGACCCACATCTTCTTCAGGCCGAACTCCTCCACCCGCGCCTCGTCGGGCGTGATGGTGGCGCACTTCACGCCGACGCCGTGCTTCTTGATGGCGTGGGCCGACTCGATGGTGACCTGGTCGTCGGTGGCGTCCCGGTGCTCGATGCCCAGGTCGTAGTACTCGAGGTCGACGTCCAGGTACGGGTGGATCAACTTGTCCTTGATGAACTGCCAGATGATCCGGGTCATCTCGTCGCCGTCGAGCTCGACGACGGTCCCCTGAACCTTGATCTTGCCCATACTCAGGGCGCTCCTCTCGCGACAATGCAAGCAAGACAAGCGTACTGCTATGTCGGGTTGCTTGCGTCCACCCCGGCCGAAAAGGGAACGGCGTCACACCGCCGGGCGGGGCGGCACGTGTGGTCCGGGCCAATACAACCAGTCGCCCGGCCGGCCCGCCCGAGGGGGCGCGATCGGGGCGCGGGTCGAACACGCGTTCGCCGAATCCCGCCGACCGCGCCGCCCGGGCGCTAACCTCGGACCCGGAAGAGTGATCAAGGGGGCAGTGTTGTCGACGGGTCCTACCCACGCCATGAGCGGTCTGCTGGCCTGGGCGGCGGTGACCGCGCTGGCACCGGGCCACGCCATCGGCCAGCTCTCGCCGCAGAGCTGGGCGGTCGGCGCGGTGCTCGCCACGGGCGCGGCCCTGCTGCCCGACCTGGACCACCCGTCGTCGACGATCTCGCGCACGTTCGGGCCGGTCAGCGCGGGCGCGTCGGCCCTGATCAACACGATCAGCTCGTTCGTCTACCGCACGACCCGCACCCGCAAGGACTCCAACCGCGACGGCGGCCACCGCGGGCTCACGCACACCGTCGTGTTCGCGGTCGCCGCCGCCGTCGGCACGACGGCCGTGGTGCAGCAGTCCCAGAAGTGGGCGCTGCCCGTGCTGATGTTCGTGTTCGCGGGCCTCGCCGTGCGCGGGATCATGAACGACTGGTGCCCGCAGAAGGACGCCCTGCTCATCACGGGGGTGTCGGCCGCCATCACGTTCGCCTGCGTGGCCTGGACGGCGCAGACGCCGGCCAGCGCGGCGGCGTGCGGGGTGGCCGTGGGCGTCGGCTGCGTGGCCCACTACCTCGGCGACGCGATCACCGAACAGGGCTGCCCGATGCTGTGGCCCATCCCGCTGGCGGGCAAGACGTGGTTCCCGGTCGCCCCGCCGAAGATCATGCGGATGAAGACCGGCGGCAAGGTCGAGATGGCGGTCGTCGGCCCGGTCATCACGGCCGCGAGCGCCTGGCTGTCCGCCGCCGCGCTCCAGCAGGCGGGTGCCCTGCCGTTCCTCGACGGCATCGACCTGCTCCCCCTCTGAGTTCGGCTACCGGCCATTCGGCGGCTACCACTACATCACCCGATCGGACTAGTCTCCACGAATCCCGACCCGCGCCGACCGCGCCGAGGAGGACTCGTGCCACACCCCACGCGCGACACCGTCGCCGGAGCGGCCGGATGACGACCTGGCTCGGCCTGAACGCCGGTCACGACGACCCGGCCACCGCCGACTCGACCGCCGTCTCGCTGTACGAGGCGCTGCTGTTCCACGCGCAGGTCGTGTGCGTGCACGCCGTGGACGACCGGCGGCACGCGATGTCGTTCAAGCTGGCCGAGGAGCCGTCGGAGAACACCGTGTCGACGCTCATCGAGCGCGGGTACGGCGTCGCCGTGCACAACGGCAGGCTCCAGCGCCTGGCCGGGCCCGAGGAGCTGACGCGCGGCGCGCTGCGGGCCGCCCTGGCCCACCGCGACCGGCGCGAGGGGCGCGCCCTGCGGTTCCCCGGCCAGCGCAGCCTGCGCGGTCGCTACGGCGTCTCGGACATCATCGCGTTCAGCGCGATCGAGGAGGTCCTGCCGCACGGCACCAAGAGCGTCGACGCGCGCGGCGAGCTCCGGCCGTCGTTCGTCAACGGCCGCCTGGTCCTGCACGCCGACTCGTCCCCGCCCGGTCCTCCCCCTACTGCGGTCGGGCGCCCACCGCGTCCTTGATCTGGGAGCCCAGGTCGGCGGCGCTGCGGGCGCAGTGGGCGCAGCAGAAGAACCGGCCCTCGACCTCGACGCCGTGGCCGAGGATGCGGCAGTCGCAGTGCTCGCAGCGCGGCGCGAGGCGCTGGGCCGCGCACTCGAAGCTGTCGAAGGTGTGCACGCCACCGCCGACCGTCCGCACCTCGAAGGCCATCCAGTAGTCGTTGCCGCACACGTCGCAAGTCGCCATGGCCGCAGCCTGCGCCGGCCGCACCGACCCGGCAACTCGACGCGCACCGACCCGGTGACCAGCGGATATCACCCGTTGGAGGGGTGTACGCCACTCCAACGGGGAGAAGCGGACCAGGCCGGACTCGAACCGGCGTCCTCCCTCCCAGGGGGAGGGCGCGTCAACCACTGCGCTACATGGTCCCGAGCCGGGCCGGATTCGAACCGACGTCCTCCCCCTGTTCGAGGGGGCGCGACAACCACTGCGCTACCAGGCTCCAGGCGACAACCCTAACCATTCCCCCACCCCGGGAGACAGTGCCGCTAAGGTCTGCCGCGTGCGCGGGGTCGACTACTACGAACTCCTCGGGGTCGGTCGCGACGCGTCCGAGGCGGAGATCAAGTCCGCGTACCGCTCCCTGGCCAAGGTCATGCACCCCGACGCGGGTGGGTCCTCCGGGACGTTCCGGATGCTCCAGGAGGCATATGACACGCTGCGCGATCCCGTGCGCAGGCGTGACTACGACCGGGGCTGGACGCACACCCGACCGGGTGCCCGGCCGTCCTCGCCGACCCGGCCGCCGCGGTCCGCGCGCACCGGCCGGGCGCGCCCCCTCGGCGACGACCCCGACTTCGTACCCCCGAAGCCGGCGGTGGACCTCGGCGGCGTCGCGTGGTGGCACCTGGTCGACGTCGGCCAGCGCGTCCGCTACGTGCCGACCTCCGGCCCCGGGCACGCGCCCGCCCTGGCCGCCGTGTGCGGCTGGTTCCTCCTGCTGCTGCCGGTGGTCGTCGTCGACTTCTCGCCGCTGGCGCTCGGCGTGTGGCTGCTCGTCGTGGCGGCGGCGGCCGCGGCCGCGTTCCGGCTGGTGCGCCGCTACCTGCGGGCGGTGCGCGAGGACCGGGCGTTCGCGCGCGAGACGGACACCGGGGTCGTGCACGGCACCACCGACGACCGGGTCGCCGAACACCTGACCGCCGACCTGCTCAGCCGCTACCTGACCCGCCTGCCCGGCGTGCGCGTCTTCCACGGCCTGGCCTGGCCGGGCTCGGTGTTCGCCGACGTGGACCACGCCGTGCTCTGCGGCCGGCGGCTCGTGCTGATCGAGTCCAAGTCCTGGCTGCCCGGCCACTACGAGGTGGAGGACGACGGCGTGGTGTGGCGCAACGGCCACCCGTTCCGCGGCGGCGGCACGAGGCTGCCCCGCAGCCTGGCCGTGTACCGCAAGCTCCTGCCGTGGCTCGACATCAGGTGCGCCCTGGTCCTCTACCCGAGCCGCGCGGGCACCGTGACGGCGGAGGACCCGTCGGACGCCGTCGTGCCGCCGATGACGCCCACCCAGTTCGTCGAGGACGTCGGCGACTGGCTGGCCGAGGACCCCGCCACCGTGGACCGCGAGGCCCTGGCCCTCCTCCTGCGCCAGGTCGTGCCGGTCGTGCGCACCTGGTGACCGGTCGTCCGGTTGTCCGGTTGTCCGGCGAGGACGTCAAGGCCCACGAGGACCAGGAGACGGACCGTTCCGCGCACATCGAGTCACGCGAGGCGTGAGCGCAACCGACTTCCCGACAGCGCCTGCGGCCGCCGAGTGGTCCGTCTTGCCTTCGAGGGCGCGCCGGAAGACGGAGGGCGGTAACGGCAAAGGTGCTCGCGGGCATCGGCACGGCGCTGTGCGTTCTCGGGATCGTCTTCACGGTCATCGCGCAGCAGGCCGCCGTGGCGGAGCTGGACGAGATCATCAACGGCACGACCGACCAGGGCCGGGTGAGCGACGGCGAGGCGGGCGACGACCAGGCGACCCAGGCCGACGCGGCGAAGACCCCGCCGGGTTGGGGCCGGCGCTGCACGTGGAAGAGCGGTCTGGCCGTGGACGTCTTCCCGCCCGTTGCCTGCACCCCCGGCGAGTACGCGTCGCCGCAGGGCGTCGAGCGGGCTGTCAAGATCACCGTCACGGTCACCGACGGCACGGACAAGGCGTTCGAGACGGCGGTGCTGACGATCGGCGGCGACGCCCAGTTCAACGGCAAGAAGGCGGAGCAGGTCTTCGACTCCGACGGCGAGTGCGGCGGCGGGGGCCTGGACAGCACCGCGGTCCTGCCGGGGAAGACGTACACCTACGAGGCGTCGTACTCGGTCGGCGCGCAGCCGGGCGAACTGCAGGTCGCGTTCCAGCCCGATTTCGGCTCGGACAAGGCGGTCTTCATCGGCCAGGCATGAGCGCCGGATGCACGTGGCCGTCTTCCACGAGACGGCCACCCGTCCGGGCGATCAGCCGGATGGACTCCGCCGGGTTCAATACCGGCCGGCCGTTCTTCGCCGAGCCGGCCCAATAGGGGATTTCACGGTGAAACCGACGCCTTCAACGAAATCCAGGGAGCCCCGCACCGGGTACGGCACCGTCCAGGCCACCGTGGCATCCTTCCGCGCATGAGCCCGAAGCTGTGCCTGGCCCAGGACCCGGACGCCGACGAACTGCTGTCCACCAACCCGTTGGCCCTGCTCTTCGGCATGCTGCTGGACCAGCACACTGCCTGATGTCGACCACTAGCCAGCTTCGCGCCCTTCGAGGAGCCGCAACGCCTCAGCGGGGTCCATGAGGTTGGAATACGCCTGCTCACCGGGGCGGAGTGGCCGATCCGGCATGACGAACTCGGGATACCAGCCACCCCGATCGCAGCCGGGCACGAGGCTCAAGACCACAGCCACCATGTCGCCCGGCACCGAACCGGTGATCCGCAGAGCTACGTACGTGCCACGTTCCTCCGAGCCCTGGACGAGCACTCCGAGTTCCGCACCCGCGACTTCACCGGCATGCTCATGCCCGTCCAACAGTGAAGCGCACACCAGTCGACGCACCGTGTCCCGCAGCATGCGCAGGATGCGAACGCCCGCTTCCGCCCGGTACCGGTCGCGGTCGTCCTCCGTGGGAAGCCACTGCTCACAGAACGTCTGCGATTTCAAAGGTGGACTGTGCTCGGCGTTGTACCGAGTACGTGCGGCTGCCGCCGCAGTGGCGAGCGCTTCGTAGAAGTCGTCCCGACTACCGTCCTCCCTCATCCCGGCTACCAGGAGCCAACTCGGCTCCACCGTTTCGACAACGGCTCCTCGCCACCGCTGGACCTTGACCTTGAACATGACCACGTCGTCCACAGACCGGATGCGCTCACGAGGTCCCGCCGGTACGGCGAACTGATCATTGGCCTTCCGGATCAGCGGATGGTCGATCTCATCCAGCGGATCGTCAGTCGGCGGCAGCGCGATTCCCAGGTCGTCGCGCAGGCACCGCAGAGTGGGGCGAACGGTCATCAGCTTTCTCGGACCCCACCGAGTTCATCGAGGCGTTCACGGGACATACCCGTCAGGACGGCCACCTGACTAGCTTCCGTACCGTCGATCGCCTGCATCGTGCGGCGCAGAGCGGCGTTGATCTCCTCCCGACGACCGCGCAGGTACTCGCGAACCGCCGCAGAGAGAAGATCCTTCTGCGACATGTGCAACGCGGTGGCGGCATGAGCAATCAGCGCATGCGTCTCTTGGTCGACCTTGACCGGAGCGGACTGGGCAGCCATGAACACCTCCAGGTACCCCAGGGTACTCGGGTACCAAGGTCCGTCAATCCAGCTGGACACGAACGCCCGAAGGCGTTCAGTCCCTTCCGACACGACAGCATCGTCCAGCACCTCATGACCAACGTGGCATCCTTCCGCGCATGAGCCCGAAGCTGTGCCTGGCCCAGGACCCGGACGCCGACGAACTGCTGTCCACCAACCCGTTGGCCCTGCTCTTCGGCATGCTGCTGGACCAGCAGATCGCCATGGAGAAGGCGTTCCGGGGGCCGAAGGACCTGGCTGACCGGATGGGTGGCCTCAGCGTGCACCGGGTCGCCGAGGCCGATGCGGACGAGTTCGCCGCCATCGTCGCGCAGAAGCCCGCCCTGCACCGGTTCCCGGGGGCGATGGCCAAGCGGCTCCAGGTCCTGGCCCGGCACCTGGTGGAGAACTACGACGGGCAGGCCGAGTTGATCTGGACGCGCGGTGAGCCGGACGGGCCCGAGGTGCTGCACCGGCTCAAAGCCCTGCCCGGGTTCGGGGAGCAGAAGGCGAAGATCTTCCTCGCCCTGCTCGGCAAGCAGTTCGACGTTCAGCCGGACGGGTGGCGCGAGGCGGCCGGCGCCTACGGGGAGGACGGGGCTCGGCGCAGCGTGGCGGACGTGGTGGACGCCGGCTCGTTGATCGAGGTCCGGGACTTCAAGAAGGCCGCCAAGAAGAACGGTTAGAGTCCCGGCGTGCAACTGCCGGGACTCACCGACCTCACCCCGCTGGGGCAGGGCGGGTTCGCCACCGTGTACCGCGCCCGCCAGGTCCAACTGAACCGCGAGGTGGCGGTGAAGGTCGACAACCGGGTGCTCCGGACCGAGCGGGACAGGCGGCGGTTCCTGCGGGAGGCCCACGCGGCCGCGCGGTTGTCCGGCCACCCGCACGTGGTGGGCGTGCACGACGCGAACTTCACCCCGCAGGGCACGCCCTACCTGGTGATGGAGCTGTGCACGGGCGGGTCGTTGGCGGACCTCGTCCGCCGGGACGGGCCGGTGCCCGCCGACCGGGTGCGGCAGCTCGGGGTGCAGCTCGCGGACGCGCTGGCCGCCGCGCACGCCGAGGGCGTGCTGCACCGCGACATCAAGCCCGGCAACATCCTGCTCGACCGGTACGGCACGGCGAAGCTCGCCGACTTCGGCCTCGCGGCCCTGCTGGACGCCGAGGGCTCCAGCACGGTCACCCGGGACTCGCTGAGCCCCAGCTACGCGCCGCCCGAGGCGTTCGCCATGGCCCACCCGACGCCGGCGGCCGACGTGTACTCGCTCGCCGCGACCCTCTACGACCTGCTCGCGGGCAAGCCGCCGCGGCCCGTGCCGTGGCCCATCGAGTCGTTCGACCACCTGGGCGAGGTGCTGCGCTCGCCGGTGCCGCCGGTGCCGGGCGTGCCCCAGGACCTGCACGACGTGCTGGTGCGCGCCCTGGAGCACGACATCGCCTACCGGACGCCCAGTGCCGCCCAGTTCCTGCGCGAGCTGGGCGGCACCCCGGCGCCGATCCTGCACGCGCCGCCACCACCGCCGGGTCCCGCGGTGCCGCCCCGTCCCCCGGTGCGGCAGCCGCACTTCGCGCCACCGCCCGCCCACTCCGGGCCGCCGCCGGGCCTGCACTCGGGGCCGCCGCAGCACCAGCCGCAGCCCTACCAGCCGCCGCAGTTCCAGCCGAAGCCCACGCGCAAGCCGTGGCCGCTGGTCATCGGGGCGGCGGCGCTGGCCACGGTCGTCGCGATCGGCACGTGGTGGTGGGCGGGGCGGGAGCGCACGTCACCCGGCACCGGGGACACCGGGGGCACCGCGCAGAGCTCCACCAGCCCGTCCGAGAGCAAGCGCCTGCCCCCGCCGCAGCTCGCGGAGTGCGGCACGGGCTACTGCGTCGCCGAACCCACCTGCTACCGCGGCATCGTGTCGATCGGCGGCCAGCCCGCGTCGGCCCGCCGCGTCGGCAACTGCTCGGAGGACCACTACTGGGAGGCGTTCGCGGGCGGCTGGCTGAACGGCCCCGTGCCGGACCTGGACTCCGACGAGCTGGCCAGGCAGCCGCAGGTCGCCGAGGTCTGCACGGCCGAGGCGATGAAGGCCAACACCCGCCCGAACGTGGACACGTCCGGCTGGCAGTTCACCGCGGTCGGGTTCACCGACGGCGAGGAGACCTACTTCCACTGCCTGGCGAGCCCGTCGGAGGGCGGCGAGACGGCGACCAGCGCCTTCGGCTCCGGCTGACGCCGACGCCGGGGCTGGGACCGGGTGAGCTCCGGCGGCGGGCAGGTGGGCACGGGTGCTCCCGGTCGAGGGAAGTTGGTTCGACAGGCACCGTACTACGACATCCATCAAAGTTCGACGAGTATCGTATTGTGCGTGGTATGACCACCTTGCCCGCCCACCCGGAGCGCGACGAGATCCGGATAGTCCCGGTGCTGCACGCGCTCGCCGACCCCGTGCGCCTGCGGATCGTGCGGGCGCTGTCCGAGCACGCCGAGGGCCTGTCGTGCGGGGTGCTCGACCTCGGCGTCACCGCGTCCACGCTCACCCACCACGTGCGGACGCTGCGCGAGGCGGGCGTGGTGCGGGTGCGCCCGCGGGGCACGTCGCGGATCAGCTCGCTGCGCCGGGACGACCTCGACGCGCTCTACCCCGGGCTGCTGGACGGCGTGCTGGCGGCCGGGCGATGAGCGCGGCGGCCGACAGGACGACGAACGGCGGAACGGCGGGCGGGCCGGCGGTGCACGACGCCAACGACTGGGAGTGGGTGCGCGTCACCGCGCAGGGCCGCGTGTACGACGACGGCCGACCGGCCGCGAACCGGCTGGCGTGGGCGGCGGTCGCCCTCGCGGCCTCGCACGGCGGCGAGCGCAGCGGCGTGCGCCGGGCCCGTGCCGTCGTCGACCGGTTCGCGCTGCGCGCCCGGCTCATCCGCAGCCTGGGACCGCGGGCCGCCGACCCGGACGCGCTGGCCGAGGAGGTCATGGCCGCGCTCGACATCCCGGACCGGCAGCGCCGCCTCGCGGCCCGCGCCCTCGGGCAGGTGGTGGACCAGGTCCGCGACGACGCGCTGCGCGCCCGCGCCGAGGACTGGGTGGCCTCGACCGCGTAACCGGTTCCGCCGATCCGGAAAACCGGTTGCCCGCCTTCCTGGGGTCGGAAGGCGTGCTCGCCTACGCGCACTTGGCGCTGGCCGGTTTCCGCAGGTACTCCACCTATCGACAGGCGATGTTCGCCGGGCTGGCGACGAACGTCGTCTTCGGGCTGCTCAGGATGGCCGTGCTCGTCGCGGCCGTCGCGCAGGGCCCGATCGCCGGGTACGACGTCGCCGCCACCGCCACCTGCGTGTGGCTCGGGCAGGGCATCATGGCCTTCGTCCTGCTCTGGGGCGACAAGGCGCTCGCCGACCGCGTCCGCTCCGGCGACGTCGTCGTCGACCTTTACCGCCCCTGGCACCTCCAGGCCGCGCTGTTCGCCGAGGACCTCGGTCGCGGCGGGTTCGCGCTGCTGGTGCGGTTCGTCCCGCCGGTCGTCTTCGGCGCGCTCCTCTTCCCGTTCCGCCGGCCTCGGCCGGAGACCTTCCCGCTGTTCGCGGTGAGCCTGCTGCTCGCGCTCGCGGTGAGCTTCGGGATGCGCTTCCTGCTCGACACCGCCGCGTTCTGGCTGCTCGACAACAAGGGCCTGCTCAGCATGTACGCGCTGGCCACCTGGCTGCTGTGCGGCCTCTCGGTGCCGCTGGCCTTCTTCCCCGGGTGGGCGCGGACGGCGCTGGCGTTCACCCCGTTCCCGTCGATCCTCCAGTCGCCGGTGGACGTGTTCCTCGAACACGGCCACGCCTGGACGACCCTCGCCCACCAGGCGGGCTGGGCCGTGCTGGTGTACGCCGCCGGTCACGTCGTGCTGCGCCGCGCCGTGCGCAAGGTGGTGGTCCAGGCTGGCTGAGCGCGTCTACCCGAGGCTCATCGCCGCACGGCTGCGCGGCCAGACGTCCTACCGGGCGTCGTTCGCGCTCCAGTGCCTGGCGTCCGGGTTGGGCCAGCTGGTCGAGCTGGCCGCCATCCTCGTCCTGTTCGGCCGCGTCAGCTCGCTCGGCGGGTTCTCCCTCGACGAGGTCGTGCTGGTGTACGCCCTGGCCGGGGTCGCGTTCGGCCTCGCGGACATGGTCGCGGGCCAACTCGACGAGCTGCCGGCGCAGATCCGCACCGGCGCGTTCGACGTGGTGCTCCTGCGCCCGCTGGGCACGCTCGCCCAGGTGATGGCCTCCGACCTGCACCTGCGGAAGGTCGGCCGGATCGGGGCGAGCCTCGTCGCGCTGGTCTGGGCGCTGGCGCGCAACGACATCGCGTGGTCGCCCGCCACCGCGCTGCTGGTGGTGCCGGCCCCGCTGAGCGGCGCGGTGATCTTCGGCTCGATCTGGGTGGTGGCCAACGCGGTGTGCTTCTGGCTGGTCGAGGGCCAGGAGATGGCCAACGCGGTCACCTACGGCAGCGGCACGTTCACCTCCTACCCCGTCACGGTCTACGGCCCGTGGCTGCGCCGGTTCTTCGCGTTCGTCGTGCCCGGCGCGTTCGTCGCCTACTACCCCAGCCTGGCGCTGCTCGGCCGCCCCGACCCGCTCGGCGGACCGGCGCTGCTCGGCTGGGTCTCACCGCTGGTCGCCGTCGCCACCGCCGTCGTCGCGGGCCTGGTGTGGCGGTTCGCCGTCCGGCACTACCGAGGGACTGGGTCGTGATCGAGCTCCGAGAGCTGCGTCGCGAGTTCACCGTCACCAGGAAGACCGGGCGGTTCCGGCGCGAGAAGCGCGTGGTGTGCGCGGTCGAGGGGGTGAGCTTCGACGTCGCGCGCGGCGAGGCGGTCGGCTACGTCGGCCCGAACGGCGCGGGCAAGTCCACGACGATCAAGGTGCTGACCGGCGTCCTGGTGCCCACCTCCGGGCACGTGCGGGTGTCCGGGGTGGACCCGTCCCGGTCGCGGCGCGAGCTGGCCCGGCGCATCGGCGTGGTCTTCGGCCAGCGCAGCCAGCTGTGGTGGGACCTGCCGCTGCGGGAGAGCTTCGACCTGCTCCGGGTCATCTACCGGGTGCCGCGCGGGGAGCACGCCGACCGCCTGCGCGAGTGCGTGGACCTGCTGCCGACACCACGGCCGCCCGGCTCATCACGGCGGTCGCGGCCCGCGCGGAGGTGCACGACCTCGTGGTGGAGGAGCCCGAAATCGAGGATGTGGTGCGTCGCCTCTGCGCGCGTCGGTAGAGTCGGACGAAACGGTCACGGGTTGTCACGTGGACCGAACTCTCAGATGAACCAGGAGCACCCCATGCGCGCAGGTCGTCCGGTCGCCACCATCCTGCTGGCCCTGGGGCTCGTCGGCTTCGCCACCGGCTGCGAGGCCGTGCAGGACGCGCAGAACACCGCGAACCAGGTCGGCCAGGCGGCGGACAAGGCGCAGCTGTGCATCGACGCGCTCCGGATCGCCGGGTTCACGCCGGACGCGACCGACCCGCAGAAGGCGGTGGAGGAGACCCAGCAGAAGGCCAAGGAGCTGGAGGAGCTGGCCGCGAAGGCGGGCGACGCCACGCTCAAGGACGCCATCACCGGGGTCTCCACCACGATGAGCCAGGTGACCCTGGACGACCTGAACCCGTCGAACATCGCGGCCTGGTCGCAGGAGAAGCTGGACCAGGTGGCCGCGCTGTCCAACGCCTGCGGCTGACCCGGGCGGGTATGCGCCCCACGGCCTGACCTGGGCCGGTGAGCGGAAAAACCACCCTGTCGGTACCTTCGGAACAGTCCTACGCTGTGACGCACCGGAGGTGTTGCAGATGCACGCGACAGTAGGCGACCGGTTGCACGTCCACCGCCGCACCGCGGGGCTCGACGAGAACATCGGCGAGATCCTCGAGGTGCGCGGCTCGGAGGGTGCGCCGCCGTACCTGGTCCGCTTCCTCGACGGCCACGAGGGGCTGGTCTACCCCGGCCCCGACAGCCTCGTGAAGCCCCGGACCCCGGAATCCCCCAGGATCAAGGACTCGACCTCGGCGCGGTAGAGCAGCGCCGGGTCGAGCCCCATCGGTCCGAACCGGCCCGTGACCTCCAGGCTGAGCACGCCGTGCAGCCTGGTGAAGGCGCGCAGGCCGGTGAGCAGCACGGCGGGGGGCGCGTCCCCCTCGCCGCGCGACCGCGCCCACGCCCGGAGCTGGCCGTCCAGAGTGGACTCGTCCGCCGCTCCCGGTGGTGGTGAGGGCGGGCGCGGCAGCACGGACAGCAGCAGGTACCGGTGGGGCTGGGTGACGCCCCCCGTCCGGAACGCCTCCCCGAACGCACGCACCCGATCGGCTGGTACCGCGCCCTCGCCCGCCGCCGCGGCGGCCTCCACGGCGTCGGCCAGGTCGTGCCACGCGTCGCGCACCGGTTCGGCCGGCAGGTCGTCGCGCCCCGCGAAGTAGCGGTAGAGCGCGGGCCCCGTCACGCCCATCCGCTTGGCGATGGTGTTGATCGAGACGCCCGGACCGGGCGGCGGCGCGCGAGGCGCTGGAGGGCGCGTCCCTCGTGCACCTGGCCGTGAGCGTGCCGTACCCGCGGTGGTCCGGCACGCTGCCCGGCGAGCCGGTGCTGAAGCCGCTCGCGCTGGGCGGGACCACGGTGTGGTTCGGGCCGCTGGACGTGCCGCACGCGTTCGCCTTCCTCGGCGACACGGCGCGGGCGCAGGTCGTGCTGGGCGACGACGGGCGCGCCGACGGGAAGGTCTGGCACGCGCCCGCCGCGCGGCCCCTGATCGCAGGGGAGTTCGCGGCGCTCGCCGGGCGGGTGATCGGCACGGCGCGCAGGCCGACGAGGCTGCCGACGTCCGCCGTCACCGCGGCCGCGTGGTACCGGTCCGGCGCGACCACCGGCGCGGCGGCGTGAGCGGAACGGCCACCTGGGAACGTTCCCGGTGACACCGGCCCGGGTGCGCTAACCCAGGATCGTGGCGATCAGCTCGTCGGCCAGGGCGGGTGTCGCGGCGGCGATGCCCGACCACCGGCGGGACAGGTCGTGGCCGAACGTGAGCGGCCGGCCGTGCAGGTCGAGCAGGACCCCGCCGGCGGCGGGCAGCGTGACCAGGGCGGCGATGAGGTCCATCAGCCGGTGGGTGTCCGAGCCGGGATCGGCGAAGGCGTCCACCGAGCCCTCCGCCACCAGCATCGTCTCCAGGCACGACGTGCACAGGACGCGGACGCGGTCGGCCTGGTTCGCGACCCGCATCCACGCGTCCTCGGTACCGCGCTTCGGGCGCAGGAGGCACACCGAGGCGCCCTTGAGGGCGGTGCGGCCGGTGGTCCGGAAGGACGTCCGCTCCCCCGCCCGCGCCGACCACGCGCGGCCGGTGTCGAACCAGACCGTCAACGCCTCCACGGGCTCCTCGTCCACCACGAGGGCACCGGCGAAGCACGACAGCGGCACGCCGAGCGCGGCGTTGGCGGACCCGTCGACGGGGTCGACCACGAGGGTGGCCGCGGAGCCGTTGTCGAGGAAACCGGCCTCCTCGGACAGCAGGTTCACGCCCGCCCCGGCCGCCGCCTCGGCGATGGCCGCCTCCACGACCGCGTCCACCCGCATGGTGGGCGTGCCGTCCGCGCCGTCGGCGACCTCCTCCCGCAGCTCGGCGCGGGTGAAGTCACCACGCGCCCCGCCGTAGGCGCGCGCCGCCGCGCGCACGGTCGCGGCGAGCGCCGGGTGCACGGTGTCGGGCAGCTGGGGTTCGGGCACCGGCCACGGGTTCTTCGTCACGCGTCCAGCCTCGCACAGGACAGCGGAACGCCCCCTCGTCCGATCGTCGGACCGTTCATCCGTCCGATCGTCCGACGAGGGGGCGTTCCGCCGCTCGGGCTCAGATCAGGCCGAGGGCCTTCACCGCGTCGCGCTCCTCGACCAGCTCGGCCACGGAGGCGTCGATGCGGGCGCGGGAGAAGTCGTCGATCTCCAGGCCCTGCACGATCGAGTACTTCCCGTCGGTCACCGTCACCGGGAACGACGAGATGATGCCCTCGGGCACGCCGTACGAGCCGTCCGACGGGATCGCCATCGAGACCCAGTCGCCCTCGGCGGTGCCGTTGACCCAGTCGTGGACGTGGTCGATCGCCGCGTTCGCCGCCGACGCCGCCGAGGACAGGCCGCGCGCCTCGATGATCGCCGCGCCGCGCTTGGCGACGGTCGGGATGAAGTCGTTCTCCAGCCACGCCTGGTCGTTCACGGTCTCGGCCGCGTTCCGGCCGTTGACCTCGGCGTGGAACAGGTCGGGGTACTGGGTGGCCGAGTGGTTGCCCCAGATGGTCAGCTTCTTGATGTCGGTCACCGACACGTTCAGCTTCTTGGCGAGCTGCGCCAGCGCCCGGTTGTGGTCCAGGCGGGTCATCGCGGTGAAGCGCTCGGCCGGGACGTCCGGCGCGTGCTGCTGCGCGATCAGGGCGTTGGTGTTGGCCGGGTTGCCGACGACCAGGACGCGCACGTCGTCCGCCGCGCCCGCGTTGATCGCCTCGCCCTGCGGCTTGAAGATGCCGCCGTTGGCCTCCAGCAGGTCGCCGCGCTCCATGCCCTTCGTGCGCGGGCGGGCGCCCACCAGCAGCGCCACGTTCACGCCGTCGAACGCGGTCTTGGCGTCGTCGGTGATGTCGATGCCGGACAGCAGCGGGAACGCGCAGTCGTCCAGCTCCATCGCGGTGCCCTCGGCGGCCTTGACGGCCTGCGGGATCTCCAGCAGGCGCAGGCGCACCGGGACGTCCGGGCCCAGCAGGTGGCCGGAGGCGATGCGGAACAGCAGTGCGTAGCCGATCTGGCCGGCCGCACCGGTGACGGTGACATTCACGGGCGTGCGGGTCATGTGCCTTCCCGAATGTTGTGGCTTCAGTCCTCGGGCACGCACCACCAGGCAGGCTGACGACCTGTCAGCGGCGGTCTCTACACCGGGACCGCGCGCCGGACGGGTTGCCCGGCAGGTCGGAGGTTACCAACTGGAGAACGATGACAAGGTGTGACAGTGGACATCATCGAAGCCGTCACCGACGAGGACTACTCCGACGCGAACCTGTACGAGCAGCGCTGGGAGGGTCGCTCGTTCGTGCGGTGCGACTTCACCGAGGCCGACATGCGCGGCCTGGTGACGTCGAACTGCACGTTCACCGACTGCGTCTTCGACCGGACCGACCTGGGCGAGTCGACGCACACCGCGTCCGCGTTCCGCTCCTGCAAGTTCACCCGTGCGGTGCTCGGCGACGCGGTGTTCCGGTCCTGCACGTGGCTCGGCTCGGTGTTCGCGGACTGCTCGATGCGGCCGGTCACCGTGGAGGAGACCGATCTCACCCTCGCCGGGCTCGCCGGCGCCGTGCTGCCGAAGGTGTCGCTGCGCGGGCTGCGGCTGCGGGAGGCGAACCTGGAGCGGGCCGACCTGCGCGAGGCGGACCTGCGCGAGGCCGACCTCACCGGCGCCCGCCTGCTCGGCTGCCGGCTTGACGGGGCCGACCTGCGCGGGGCGCGGCTGGACGCGGACGGGCTCGTGCAGGCGTCGCTGCGCGGTGCCCGGGTGGACCTGGGCACCGCGGTGGCGTTCGCCGGCGCGCACGGCCTGCGCGTGGACTAGCCGCGCCCCCGACCGGTCAGTGGGTGGGCGCCTCCTGGTTGGCGACCTCGACCAGGACGCCGTCGGCGAGCATGTCGTCGATGGTCTTGGGCATCAGGTACGCCGTGCCGCCGCCGGGCTGCTCGAACCACGGCACGGCGATGCCCGTCAGCACCTCGACCGGCCGGCGCAGCCGGTACACCTTGTACGGCCGGTTGATCCACGACGGCACGAGCGACCGCTCGGCGAACGGCGTGCCAGCGGCGTAGACGAGGTTGCCCGTGCCGTCGCCGAAGCGGTCGACCTCCACGCCGGGGGGCAGCTCGACCATCTTCTTGTGGCGGAAGAGGGTGAGCGGCGGCTCACCGTTCATCGGCTTGATCGGCCACGTCCGGACGGGCTTGGCCTCGCCCTGCTGGCCCGGCTGTTGCTGGCCCGGCTGCGGCTGCTGGACGGGCGGCTGCTGGACCGGCGGCGGGGGCGGGCCGGGACGGCGCGGCGGCTCGCCGCCGAACCCGTTGTTCATCGGCGGGCGGGGCCGCTGCTGCTGGGGCGGGGGCGGCGGGAGCAGCGGCGGGGCCGGGCGCGGCGCGCGGCGGTGGGTGAGGGCGAGCTTGCCCACCAGGTAGGCGGTGGCGTCCTCGACGCGCTCGAAGCGGACCGGGTTGGTCGGGCCGCGGTCGAACCACGACACCTCCCAGTCCTGGTCGTCGAGGCGCAGCAACCACGTGCGGTCGGCGGGTTCGCCGAACCGGTAGGCGGCGGGCGGCACGTCCAGCTCGTCCAGGGCTCGGCGGGTGCCGGCCAGCTCGCGCTCCTCGTCCGGGGTGATCTGGCGCGGTTCCCTCGGCGGCACGGGCGCGACCTGCACGGGCTGCACGGCCTCGGTGTACTGGGTCGGCGCCTGGTCCGCGAACGGCGGGGGCACCTGCTCGGCGAACGGCGCCTGCTCGGCGAACGGGGCGGGCGCGTCGTCCCGGTCCCCCTCCTCGGCCCGGCGGGGCTGCTCGTCGTGGCCGTCGTGGCCGTCGTGCTGCTCGTGCTCGGCGTGGCCGGCGTGGTCGGGGTGGCCGCCGTGATCAGGGTGGCCGGCGTGGTCGGCGTGGCCGCCGTGCTCGGCGTGGCCCTCGTGCTCGGTGTGGTCCCCGTGGTCGCGGTGCTCGGCGAACTGCCGCTCCGGGAACGGCTGCCCGGTGAACGACTGCTCCGCGAACGACTGGTCGGCGAACTGCCGCTCGGCGAACGGCTGGTCCGCGAAGGGCTGCTCCGCGAACTGCTGCTCGGCGAACGGCTGCTCGGCGTGCCGGTCGTCGCGCACCTCGTCGTCGTGCCCGTCGAAGCGCGCGTCCTCCCGCTCGTCGAAGCGGTCGTCGTCGTGCGCCTCGTGGTGGTGCTCGACCTCGCGGACGTCCTGGGACCGGTCGTCCTGGAGCCGGTCCTCGTGGGACCGGTCGTCGTGCGCCTCGTGGTGCGGTTCGGCCTCGTGCGCGTCGAAGCGGTCGTCGTCGTGCGCGGCCGGGGCGTAGAGGTGCTCCTGGCCGACCCCGAACTCGGCGGTCACCTCGTCGGGCGCGTGCCGGGCGTCCACTTCGGCCGGTCGGTCGTCGACCCGCGGCCCGTCGGCGACGGCCCCGACCTCGGCGGTCTCCTCGGCATCGGCGTCGGCGTCGGCCGGCTGGGGGTCCTCGTCCGCGAACGGGTTCCA
The DNA here is from genome assembly GCF_052936295.1 of Saccharothrix sp. DSM 118769. NCBI lineage: Bacteria > Bacillati > Actinomycetota > Actinomycetes > Pseudonocardiales > Pseudonocardiaceae > Saccharothrix > Saccharothrix sp. DSM 118769. The sequence goes on from NZ_CP193627.1 coordinate 9,051,211, forward strand.
CGTCTGCGTGTCGCCCGGCTCCCGCTCGGGGCGCTCGTCCCGCTCGTCGCGGTCGGCGGGCTCCTCGCGTTCCTCGCGGTCGTACGCGGGCACCGGCGCGAACAGGTCCATGCCGTCCACGTAGGACTCGCGCCGGTACCGGTCGTCGATGACCGGGCCGTCCTCCTCGAACCGCACCCGGTAGGGCGGGCCCTCCTGGGCGTACTCGACGACGTCCGGCTTGAGGTCGGTGAGGTTCGCGGTCTGCTCGACGTCCGCGCGGACCGGTCCCCGGTCGTCGTCGGCGAGCAGCTCGGGCAGCGGCGCGGCGACCGTCGCGCCCACCTCCACCGGCGCTTCGACCGGCGCCTCGGGCGGCTCGGCGACCGGCAGCGCGGTGCCCTGCGGCGCGGCGGGCGCGCCCAGGTTCGCGGCGGCGGCGACCCGTGACTCCTCGGACACCTCGGGCAGCACGAAGTCCTGCTGCCGGGCCCGCTCCACCAGCTCCGGCTCCGGCGGCACGCCGTAGGCGCGCAGGTAGTAGCCGACGGCGGCGGGCCAGATCCACTGCCCGTCCGTCTGGAACGCCATCGGGACGACCTGCGGCGCGTCCGGGTTGAGCACGTCCGCGTCGAACCCGCGCCCGACCACGGCGACCGGCGCGCGGTCGAGGTAGCTCAGCAGCAGATCGCGGTCGGCCTCGGGGACCGGCGGGCGGTTCACCGAGGGACGCCCGCCGGGACCCGCGCCGTCGAACACGCGGGCCGAGCGGAACGCGCGCGGCGGCTGCCGGTCCTCGAACCCGGCCGCCGGCGCCGGCTGGAGCCTGCGGCGCAGCCAGTCCGGCACGTTGTCGTCCGTGCGCGGGAAGAAGCGCATCTCGTCGAGGTACGCCTGCGGCGGCGGTGGCGTCTGCCAGGACGGCTCGGCGCGGTCGAAGTCCAGGTTGTAGCTCGACGGGTGGTCGAGCTGGTAGCGGGCGTTGGACCAGCTGCCGCGACCCTCCCGGTACATGCCCGCGCGCAGCCGCGAGAACAGCTGCGCCACGTCCGGCGGCGGGGACCACGCGCGCGCGGCGCCGTCGGCCGACCGCACCTCGGCGGCCAGCTCGAAGTACCGACCGGTCGCGCGGTACTCGGCCGTCACGTGGCGCCACTCCTCGGGAGCGGCGCGCATCAGCGTGAGGCCGATCTGCTTGACCAGCGCATCCTGCTCGGTCGGGTTCAGCGGCTTCAGCTCGGACACGTGGACCATCTTCCCCCGCGACTCCCCGTGCCCGCACGGGACCCCGCTGGGCCGAACGGACTAATGACGCCCAGCGATCACCCCTGGACCTTCGGTGGCGGGGGCTGCGTCGTCGCTTCCGGCACCTCCACCAGGCTCCCGTCGGCCAGGAGGTCGCGCACCGCCGACGCCAGGAAGAACCCCGTGCCGCCGCCGACCTGCCCGAACCACGGGACCGCGACGCCCACCAGCGCGGGCACCGGCTTCTGCACCCGGTACACGTGGTAGCGGCGGTTCAGCCAATCCGGTGGCAGCGAGCGGTTGCCGAACATCGTGCCCGCCGCGTACACGAGGTTGCCCGTCTCGGCTCCGAACCGATCAAGTTCGGTGCCGGGCGGCAGCACGACGGGCTCGCGGTCGCGGAACAGCGACAGCGGGGGCTCGTCGGGCAGCGGCTGGATGTCCGGCACCGGCTGCACCACCGGCGCCTGGTTCGCGGTCCGCGCCCCGTCGAGGTCGGCCCGCCACAGCAGCTCGGCGAGCAGCACCTTCGCCGCGTCCACGGCGTGCTCGTACACGCGCGGCCGACCGTGCGGGCCGCGGCTGCCGTCCCAGAACTGCACCTGCCACCCGGACGTGCCGGGCGCGGGTTCGAGGACGAACGCGTCGGGCTTCGGGTCGACGATGCCGTACTCGGACTCGGCGACCCCGTAGTGGTCCAGCCGCTCCTTGAGGTGCTCCAGCGCGCGCCGGTCGGCGTCGTTGATCACCCGTTCGCGGTACTCCGGCAGGGGCGCGCCATCAGCCCGACCGGTCGCGACGGCGCTCGCCGCGTCCTCCTGCTCGGGGGTCACGGGCGGCACGGCGTAGCCGTTGTCCCGGATGTGCTGCACGAGCTGCGGCACCGGCGGCACGTGGTGCTCGCGCAGGTAGTGGGCCACGCCGCCCGGCCACACCCAGGTGCCGTCGGTGTGGAAGGACAGCGGCACGGACGGCTCCGCTCCCGGCGCGAGCGCGTCCTGCCCGTAGGAGCGGGCGGCCAGCACGACGGGCGCGCCCTCCAGGTAGGCGAGCACGTCGTCCCGCTCCTGCGGGTGCACGGACGGCCGGTGGTGCACGGGCGTGCCGTCGGGGGCGAGGCCGTCGAACACCGGAGCCTCGTGGACCGCGGGGGCCGGACCGGACGGGGTGGTGAGCCCCGCGCGCTCCCGCAGCCACGCCGGGACCGCGTCCGCGTCGCGCGGGTACAGCTCCAGCTCCTCGACGTGGTGCCGGGGCTCGGGCGCGTGCCTCCAGGCCGGCTCGCCGTCGCGGTCGAACGTCGCCGAGTACGTGTCCGGGTGCACCAGGTGGAACTTCACCGAGAACCACGTGCCCCGGCCCGGCACGGCCATGCCGTCGCGCAGCTGCACGAAGAACGGCAGCGCCTCCGCCGGCAGCTCCCACTCGAACGACGAGCCGTACATGGTCAGGCCGGACACCTCGGCCTCCAGGTGCGAGCCGACCATCCGGAAGTCGACCCACAGCTGCTCCCAGTCGCCCGGCAGGCGCTGCACCAGCAGCGTGGTGACCGAACCCAGGATGGCGTTCTGGTCCTCGACGTCCAACTGCGGGGCGGTCATGCGTTCTGCTCCTCGGTGCTGGCGCCCGCCTCGACGAGCCTGGCGCGCAGCCAGTCCGGGACGTAGGCGTCGTCGCGGGGGAAGACCTGGAGGTCACGGGCGAAGTCGGCGGCCGGCACCGGCGGGTCGAACAGCGGGTCGTGGTCGAAGTTGTACGTGATGTCGATGCGGACCGGCGCGTTGACCACGCAGCGCGCGGAGAACCACGTGCCCCGGCCCTGCCGGTACATCACCTGCCGCATCTCCTGGAACGCGGCGTTCAGGCCGTCCGGCGGGACCACGTCGGGCGTGGCCCCGTCCGGCAGGTAGACCTTCAGCGCCAGGTCCTGCACGGCCACCGTCATGCGCACCAGCAGGTCGACGCGGCGGAAGCCCTCCGGAGCAGCGTCCAGCAGCATGCCGCCGATGTGCTGGAGCAGCTCGTCGTGGCGCTGCTCAGAAGTCGGCCGGCCAGAGGGCTGCGTTGTGCTCATTCGGGTAGCTCCTGACGTAGATCTCGGTCGTGCCGTCGTCGAGCGTCACGCGCCAGCGGGTCTGGTACGTGTGCGGGTGGCGTTGCAGCGGGTCGCGCAGGGCGAAGGTGTCGATGATCTCGACCGTACCGCCGGCCCTCGTGAACGCCGCGCGGTCCCGCTCCATCCGGTGCCAGGTCTCCTCGGTGACGAACGCCGGCCGCTCGTTGCCCTGGTTCTGGTCGCGCTGCTGGCTCGACTGGTTCGCCGCCTCGCCCGGACCGCCGGTCTTGTTGCCCTGGTGGTGGCCGCCGTCGGACAACTTTCGCCCGTTCGAGTCGACTTCGCCGTGCGTGCCGACGTCGAGCTGGGCGGCGCTGTCGCGGCGGATCGCCCCGCCCGAGGACAGGTCCGGCCTGCCGGTCGTGGCGACCGTCTCGCCGTCGCCGTTCGTGCGACCGCGCCACGTGTCGTTGTCCGCGACCAGCACGGCGTTCGGCAGCGGGTTGTTCAGGTCCGCGCTGAACGGCCGGAACGTGTGGACGTGCGACGCGGCGCCGTCACCGCCGGTCTGGAACGTGCCGTAGCCCTGGCCCTGGTGGTCGTCCAGCACGAACCGGGTGCCCGGCGGCAGGTCGGTCCGCGCCGAGAACGGGTTCCGGTTGTCGTACGGCTGGAGCACGGCGTCGCGCTGCTGCGGCGTCCAGCCGCCGGTGTCGCCGCCGACCACCGCGACCGAGTACTCCCACCTGCCGTCGACCCTGGTGCGCTCCACCCGGAGGTGCACCTCGCCGTTGGCCGGGGCGGGCCAGGTCCGCGTCGGCTGCTCCGCCCGGCCGAGGCCGTAGAAGCCGTCCGAGGTGACCTGCGCGTTCGCCGGGGCCTGGGTGATCTCGTTGTTCACCCGGCTGCGCTGGCCCGAGTGGGTGTCCTCGAACACCACGTGCCCGGACTCGTCGGTGAGGAACCGGCCGCGGTGCTGGCCGTGCTCGTCGCTGACCACGTACTCGGTGTTCGCGTCGTGCACCTGGCCCGGTCGGCTGAACGGCTCGCCCTGGCCGAGGCCGGTGACCGGGACCTGCCGGGTCGTCGTCGGCTCGGTGCGCGCGACGGCGTCCTGCGGGTGGCCGTTCGCGTCGGTCCGGTACTCCTGGTGCAGCGGGCCGCGGTCGATGTTGTAGTTCGCGCCCTGCGAGGAGTGCATGACCTCGGGGTTGCGGGTGTCGTCCGCCAGGAAGTCCGGCGCCGCCACCCACCGCGGCCGGCCGTCGGCGTCGGTCTGCACCGTGCCGCGGTACGCGCCGTCGGTGCCGTGGACCTCCAGGCGGGTGTCCGCGGGCAGGTCCGTGCGGGCGGTGAACGCCTCGCCCGGCGCCGGCGCCAGCGGGTGGTCCGCGCCGACGACCTGGCGGCCGTTCGCGGGCTCCGGGACCGGCTCGATCGGTACGGCCCGCTCGACCTGCACCGTCCGGTCACCGACCCGGATGGTGTCCTGCGTGACGGCGCGCGTGCCGTCGGCGTTGGCCACGAACACGTCGTTCCGCTGCCCGACCTCCACCCGGTAGTGGGCGTTCGGGACCGGGTTGAGCACCTCGGGGTTGTCGCCGTGCCGGGTGTTCGGCGCGACCGCGTCCACGAAGACGTTGCCGTCCGCGTCGACGTGCACGACCGTGCGGACCCGGCCGTCCGCGCCCTCGACCGCGATGCGGGTGTCGCGCGGCAGGTCCTGGCCCTGGAAGAACGACTGGTCGTCGCCCAGCCGGACGGTCTGCTCGTGCCGGGTCCCCGGGGCCGACCACGGCTCCTGCACCTGCGGCTCGACGTCCTGCCGGCCGCGGTGGGCCTGGTCGCCGTCGCCCTGGCCCCCGTTCGCCAGGTCGCCGGTCGGCCGGTGGCCGGGCGGCATGCCGTTCTCGCCGACCGGGCCGTGCGCGCCGTCCGGCTCGAACGCGTGCCAGCCGCCGTCCGGTGGGATGCGCGGGCCGGTGCCGGACTCGTTCGGCGAGCTGGAGTAGACGTTGCCGTGCTGGTCGGACCACGCGAGGCCGTCCGGCGCGATCACCCGCTGCCCGGTCTCCCGGGAGACGTGCGCGGCCAGGCTGTCGGCACCGCCCGCGCCCGCGTCGCAGCCGACGAGCACGATCGGCCGGTCCACCAGGTTCGGGTGGTTGTCGATCAGCTCGACCAGCTCGGCGCGCGAGTAGCGCGTGTCGCCGATGCGGACGCCGTCGCCGTCGGTGTGGACGTCGAGGACGACGTGGTCGTCACTGGCCGGGATGCGGCTCGACAGGTCGCGGAGCCGGTCCTCGGTGTGCAGGGCGACGCCCGCGTCGGTGACCTGGCTGTTGCGGATCGCCTGGTCGACGCGCTGGGACACCTCGCCGACCGGGATCGGCCCGGTGTGCGCGACCGGACCGAGGTCCGGGTTCGGCGCGAGGTCGGTCGCCTGGTTCGCGGGGGCGTAGTCGTCGAACGCGCCGTTGCGGGCCTCGTCGACGCTGACCGTGTCGGGCCGGGAGACGTTCCCGTTCTCGTCGAACGTGCCGAAGTCCGGCGGCAGCACCCGGCCGTCCGCGGGCGGCACGTCCACCTCGCGCATCACGCCGAGGTCGATCAGCCGCTGCACGCTCATCCGCCCGGTGTTCGGGTCGGCGAGGTCCGCGCTCAGGACGGGCTGGAGCTGGCGCGCGCCGCCGGCCTGGTCGAACGCGGGCGCGACCGGCGCCAGCTCGACCGTGAGGGGCGCGTCGAGGACGTAGACGTGGTAGCCCTTGCCGAGGCTGTCCGGCATGATCGCGCGCTCGCCGAACCCGTACGCCTGACCGTCCGGGCGCAGCGGCGACAGGAAGTCCCCGCCGGGGCTGCCGAACCGGTCCAGCACCGTGCCGGCGGGCAGCTCGACGACCACCCGCGGCCCGCCCGCGCCCTGGTTCGGCGGCCAGTCGATGCCGCCGTCGGGCGTCGAGTGCGCCGCGCGGAACGGCTCGTAGCTGCCGTAGGGGCCGTAGGGCTGGTAGCCGGGCTCCACGATCGCGGCGGCGCGCTGGTCGTACGTGCCGACCGACTGGTCCCCGGGGCCCGTGGCCTCGTGCACCGAGTGGTAGGGGCCGTCGTGCGAGAAGCCCTCGACCACGCCCGCGGGCTGGTTCCAGACGTTCTTCTGCGGGAACGGGTCGGCGGTGGGGTCTGAAGTGGGGTTGGTGCCCGGGTCGGTGCCGGAGTCGGCGGGCCACTCGTGCGCGGCGACGGGCGAGTGCTCGTCACCGGGCACCCCGGCCGTGTCGCCGGTCGTGTCGCCGCTGCCGTCGGTCGGGTTGACCGGTTCGGTGCGCGCCGCGGCGCTGTCACCGGGAGCCGGACCGTCCGGGATCGGCGCGGTGGTGGGCGCGGTGGTGGGCGCGGGCGTCGGCGCGGGAGCAGGCCGGTCCGCACCGGGCGTGGTCCCGTCGCCGCCACGAGCGGCAGGGGCGGGACCGTCCACCCTAGGCGCGACGGGCCGAGGAGCCGGTTCCGGCGAGCGCGCGGGCGCGCCACCGTCCGGACGAGCCGGCGCAGCCGGACCACCAGGCTGCTGACCGGCAGGCTGCTGACCACCGGGCTGCTGACCCGCAGGCCCGTACCCACCGGCCGGAGGCGGATAACCCCCGGGCTGGGGCCCGAACCCACCGGGCTGCGGCCCGAACCCGCCAACCGGGTTCACCGGGGGCTGCTGCACGGGCGCGCCTCCGCGCTGCTCCGGCAACGCGACCGGCCCGGCGTGCTGCACCGGCTGCACCGGAACCCCGGTCAACGAACTGGCGCTGACCGCGTCCGTCCCGCGAACGTCATGACCCCCGCCGGCCCCGCCATCGGTGAAGAACTCCCCGCCGGAGTGCGCGGAAGGCCCACGCCCGCCACCGCCACCGCCGCCCCCACCCGCAGCCCCACCAGGAGGAGGCGCGAACCCGCCACCCCCCAGAGGAGCGGCCCCACCAGCGGGAACACCCCCGGCAGGCGCAGGCCCGCCACCAGGCGCGTGACCCCCGGCAGGCGCGTGCCCACCGGCAGCCGGCGGCACCCCGCCACCAGCAGGAGCAGCCCCACCACCAGGCGCGACAGGCGCAGCAGGAGCACCAGGCACAGGCCCACCGGTGGCCACCGGCCCACCGGCCGGCACCCCGCCCGAAGGCACGGGCCCACCAGCGGAGCCACCACCAACAGGCCCACCGGGAACAGGACCACCGGGAACAGCGCCCCCGACAGCAGGCCCGCCGAACGAGCCACCCCCGGGCAGGGGCCCACCGGCCCGAGGCCCGGACGGACCCCCCGCAGCCGATCCACCCGCAGTCGATCCACCCGGAGTCGCCCCGCCGGCAGCCGATCCGCCGGCAGAGGGCCCACCAGCGGCCGACCCGCCGGCGGCAGGCCCACCGGCAGCGGGACCACCAGCGGCGTGACTCCCACCGACCGACCCACCAGGCGCGGCACCGCCCACCGGCGCACCACCACCCGAGGACCCACCGACCGGAGAAGGACCGCCCGCGAAGGCCGACCCACCGGACACCGGCGCACCACCGGGCATCCGCGCGCCCGACCCACCGGGCGTCGAACCACCGGACCCACTGGGAGCGGAGCCCGCCGGTCCGCCCACCGAAGGACCACCGGCGGAAGGCCCACCGACAGCGGGCCCGCCGATCGGGGACCCACCACCCGGATGCCCACCAGCCGAATGCCCGCCGACCGAGGGCGCGACCACCGGCGGCGCGGCACCGGACGTCCCCAGCCTGCTACCGATCGAAGACCCTCCCCCACCGGCACCGGGAGCGGTCGGCAGCGAAGCCCGTCCACCACCCTGACCGGCGGGCGCACCACCGAACGACGACGGCGCACCACCACCGGTCGACGCCCCACCACCCGGCGACGAGTCGCCCACCGACGGCGGCGCACCCACCGAAGGCCCGGGAGCGGGCGGCGCGGCAACGGACGACGTGCCCGTCGTGCCCGCCGGCATCCGGTTCAACCCGTCGCGGCTCACCGAAGGCCCACCCGGCGCACCCGAGGCACCCGGACCGGCCGCAGGACCACCCGCGGCAGGACCACCCGCGGCAGGACCACCGGCGGTCGGTCCGCCCACGGTCGGCGGCCCCGGCACCGGCCCACCGACGGGCGGCCCACCGTCGGGCCCACCGGCGTTGACGCGCGGCGGCTCGACCGAGATGCCGTCCTTCGCCCCGCCGATCCCACCGGACACCGCACCCGCCGACGCACCCATGAGCACGTCGCGCGCCGAGATGTCCTGCCCCAGCGCGGCGGCCGTGCCGACGGTCGACACCGCGCCCTCGACGGCACCGCGCGTGGCACCGGCGGCCACCTGCCCGGCCAGCCCGCCACCCTCGAACTTGAGACCGCCCGACACGCCGCCGACCAGGCCCGACACCGCACCGGACACGGCGGCCTCGGTCGTCTTGCCCCAGTCCCACGACTGCCGGTCGCCGCGCGCCACCTGGATGCCCTGGATGGCCGCGTCGATGCCCACGGAGATCGCGACCTCCTTGAGGATCGCGATGATCAGCTGCCGGAACGTGAACTGCACGATCAACCGCGTCGCCTGCTGCGCGATCGGGATGCCCGCGGTGGACGCGCCGAACGTGCCGAACGCCGCGGCGATCAGCGCGGCGATCTCGATCGCCAGCGCGATCAGCGACGCGATGATCGACAGCTTGGTGTACTCCACCTCCAGCGCGGTGTTGTCGCAGCTCTCGGCCAGCTGGTCGCAGACCTTCTGGAGCTTCGGCAGGTACGAGTCGTCGCCCTCGGAGAACTTCTTCCAGTACTCCTCGAACGCCTTGACCGCGTCACCGGTCTGGCTGGCGTACACGCTGGACGCGGCGCCGTTGCCCTCGTCGATGACGGACTTCACGCCCTGCGCGGCCGTGCGGTAGGCGTCGGCCATGCGCCGCAACGCCGTCTCGTCACCCTCCGGCCAGCTCTGCCCGACCACGATCGGGAAGAGCCAGGTGACCTCGCTCGGGATCTCGATGCCCACCGCAGTGCCCCTCAGTAAGTCCGGGAGATCCCGGTCGCGTTGCCCTGGTCCGAACCCTCGTACGCGTCGGCGGTCTGCTCCACGGCCGTGCGGATGTCGTCGAGGGCCTGCGCGAGGCTCCCGAACGCCTCCAGCGTCGCCTGCGAGTTGGGCACGTACTGCTTGGCGAACGCCTGCCCCGACTCGTCACCGCCCCAGCACTGGCCCTCCGCCTGCAACGCGGAGTTCAGCGCCTGGAGCACGCCGTCGAGCGAATCGCCCGCCGCGCCGAACTGGCCCGCACCGCGGCGCAGGCCGGACACACTGACGTCGAAGCCGGTCACCAGCCACTCCTGTCCATGAAGCTGCCGCCCTCGTCGTCGTCACGGGGCGCGGGACGCCTGGGCGGCGTCGACGCCTGCGGCACGACCGGCGGCTTCGGGATGAGGTCGGACAGCGACGGCATGCCGGGCAGCATCTCCGACAGGTCGACGCTCGCGCCCTGCTGCGCCGGCGCCAGCACCTCGTTCAGCTCGGTCCGCGCCTTGGCGACGGCCTGCTGGACGGTCTCGGCGGTCAGGCGGGCCAGCCGGTCCGGGGTGGTGCGCTCGAAGGCGTTCGCGGAGAACTCCAGGGACGTCAACGCCCCCGCCGAGTCGACGGTGGCGCGCACCGACCCGTCCTTCGACACCGCGGTGGCCGTGATCGCCATGGCCTTGGCCTGGGTCTCGCGCAGTTCGGCGGTCTTCTTGTTCAGCTCGGCCAGGAGGGAGTCGACCTGCTCGCGCATGGCCGCGTTCCGCGCCTCCAGCTCGGCCCGTCGTCCGGTCGGATCGGTCACAGCTGTCCCCTCGTGAGCGGCGTCAGAGGTGCTGACGCTAACCGAGGCCCGCGGGTTCCCGCGGATGTTCGGCATCCCGCTGTCGGCACCGCCCCCGCTGACACCGCCCCTGCCCGTGCCGTCCTTGCCGGTGCTCCCGCTGTCGGTGCTCCCGGGCAGAGTGTGACCGTGCTGCGCCCCTACCGAGAGCTCGCCGGTGTCCCCCACCTCCCGTGGCTGCTGCTGTGGTCGCTGCTGGGCCGCATCCACCTGCCCGCGACACCGCTGGCGGTGTCGTTCCTGATAGCCGGGTGGACGGGGTCGTACGCGGTGGCGGGCGTGGTCGGCGGCGCCCTGACGCTCGGCATGGGCGTGGCCGGACCGGTGCGCGGACGGGCCGCCGACCGCAGCCCGGCGGGACGGTTGTTGCTGGTCACCGCCTTGGGCTACGGCACGGGCATCACGGTGCTGGGACTGCTGCCCGCGGTGCTGCCCGGCGGCGCGTGGCCGGTGGCGGTGGTCGTCGGCTTCCTGACCGGGCTGAGCACCCCGCCGGTGACGGCGATGAGCCGAGCGAGCTTCCCGCGCCTGGCGACGGGCACGGCGCAGTCGGCCGTGTTCACGGTCGAGGCGTCGATGCAGGAGGTCATGTACATCGTCGGCCCGGCGCTGGCCGCGACCGTGGTGGCGGTGTGGAACGCGCAGGCCGCGCTGTGGCTGTGCGGCGCGCTGGCGGTGTTCGGGGCGCTCGGGTTCGCCGCCGCGCTGCGCCGGGCCGGCCTCGACGAACCGGTGGCGCGGGAACGGGCGGCGGGCGGGCGGACGCTGCTGGCCGACCGTTCCCTGGCGCTCGCGCTGGTGACCGCGCTGTTCCTGGTCGCGTCCCTGGTGTCGATCGACATGGTGATCATCGCCTGGGCCCGCGACCTGGGCAAACCGGCCATGGCCGGGGTGTTGACGGCGGTGTGGGGCGTCGGGTCCGTGATCGGCGGCCTGATCGCGGGCGGGCTCACCGGGCGGGTCCGGTTCGCCCGGCGGATGCTGTTGATGGCGCTGGGCGTGGCACCGCTGGTGCTCGTCCTGCCGCCGGTGGTGGAGCCGTCGTCGGCGTGGCTGATCGGGCTCGTGCTCGGAGTGGGAGGGATGGCCATCGCACCCGCCATCGCGGCCAACAACCAGCGGATCAGCGGCCTCGCCCCGGACGACCGGAAGGCGGAGGCGTTCGGCTGGATGGGCACGTTCACCACGGCCGGCTCGGCGTTGTCGCTGCCGGTGGCCGGGACGCTGCTCGACCACGTCGGCCCCGCCGCCGCGGCGGGCGCGAGCGCGGCGTTGGCGCTGTTCGGGGCGTTCCTGGCGAGCCGGGTGCGCGACCGCGAGGTCGTGCCGGTTGGGTGACGGGGGTCGGTTCACCGGCGCGCTCCTCGCGGTCGTCGGTGGGGTGTTCCTGGCCGTCCAGGGCCGGTTGAACGGCGAACTCGGGCACGTCTTCGGCGACGGTTTCCTGGCCGCGCTCGTGTCGTTCGGCGGTGGGCTGGCGCTGTTGCTGCTGGCCGTGCCGATGTCCCGGAGCGGCCGGGCCGGGGTGGCACGGCTGGTCGCGGCACTGCGCGCCGGCCGCCTCCGCTGGTGGCAGTGCGCCGGCGGGGCGTGCGGCGCGTTCTTCGTGTCCGCTCAGGGCCTGACGGTCGCGACGCTGGGCGTCGCCGTGTTCACCGTGGCCGCGGTCGCCGCGCAGGCCGTGAGCAGCCTCGCGGTCGACCGCGCGGGCGTCGGCCCCGCCGGGCGCGTGCCGCTGACCCGCCCCCGCGTCGCCGGCGCGGCCCTCGCCGTGGTGGCGGTCGCGGTCGCCGTGTCCGACGAGATCGGCGACCCGGCCGGCCTGTGGCTCGCCCTGCTGCCCGCCCTGGCCGGCTTCGGCCTCGGCTGGCAGCAGGCGGTGAACGGCCTGGTCCGCGAGGCCGCGGACAGCACCCGGGTCACCACCATGGTCAACTTCGGCACCGGCACGGCCGTACTGCTCGTCGTCTGCGCGGTGGACGTGGCCGCACGCGGCCTGCCGTCCGCCGCACCCGCCGAACCCTGGTACTACGCGGGCGGCGCGCTCGGCGTCTTCACCATCGGCTCGGCCGTGCTCGCCGTCCGCCGGCTCGGCGTGCTGCTGGTCGGGCTGTGCCAGGTGGCGGGCCAGCTCATCGGCGCCCTCACCCTCGACCTCGTCGCCCCCGCCGCAGGTGGGCAGCTGTCCACGATGACCGTGATCGGCACGGCGTTGACGCTGATCGCCGTGGTGGTCGCCGCGCTGCCCACCCGCCGGTGATGAGAGGATGAGGCACGTGACTGCGACGATCCTCAACGGCAGGGCTACCCGGGACGCGATCTTCGAGGACTTGCGCGGGCGGGTCGCCGCCCTGGCCGAGCAGGGCGTGACGCCCGGCCTGGCCACCGTGCTGGTCGGCGACGACCCGGGATCGCACTCGTACGTGCGCGGCAAGCACCTCGCGTGCGCCAAGGTGGGCATCACCTCCCTCCGCCGCGACCTGCCCGCGGACACCACGCAGGAGCAGCTCGAAGCCGTCATCGACGAGCTGAACGCCGACCCGGCGTGCACCGCGTACATCGTGCAGCTGCCGCTGCCCAAGCACCTCGACCCGAACCCGATCCTGGAGCGCATCGACCCGCGCAAGGACGGCGACGGGCTGCACCCCGTCAACCTGGGCAAGCTCGTCCTCGGCGACGAGGCCCCGCTGCCCGCCACCCCGCGCGGCGTCGTCGAGCTGCTGCGCCGCTACGACGTGCCGCTGGCCGGCGCCAACGTGACCGTCGTCGGCCGCGGCGTCACCGTCGGCCGCCCGATCGGCCTGCTGCTGACCAGGCGCTCCGAGAACGCCACGGTCACCCTGTGCCACACCGGCACCAAGGACCTCGCCGCCGAGGTCCGGCGGGCGGACATCGTGGTCGCGGGCGCGGGCAGCCCCGGCCTGATCACCGCCGACATGGTCAAGCCCGGCGCGGCCGTCGTCGACGTCGGCATCACCCGCACCGACGCCGGCCTGGTCGGCGACGTCCACCCCGACGTGGCCGAGGTCGCGGGCTTCCTGGCCCCGATCCCGGGTGGCGCGGGACCGATGACCATTGCCATGCTGCTGACCAACACGGTCGAGGCAGCCGAGCGCAACCTCGCGACGGCCTGAGGCGGAAGCGGTGGAGTTGTTGCCGGAACAGCGCTGGCGGTCGGCGGCAGGTCGACACCTGCCGTTCGCCCTGGTGCTGGCTATCAGCCTCCTCGGTTTCGTGCGGATCGTGCAGTACCACTGGCGGCAGGGCGTCGTGCTGATCGGCCTCGCGCTGCTGGTCGCCGCCCTGCTGCGGGTGATGGTGACCGACGAACAGGCGGGCCTGATCGCCATCCGCAGCCGCAGCGTCGACGCACTGCTCTACACCGGCCTGGGCTTCGCCGTGATAGTGGTCGCCATGACCATCATCGGCGGCCCCCTGGACCGCTAGTACCCGCGGAGGACCGACGGCCGCCGACCCCCGCCTGGCTCGGTCCCGCCGGCCGAGCCGGTCAGGCCGCCACGCACTCGGCCCACCCGGACGCCCGCCTCCGGACGCCCACCCTTGGGCGACTCGGCCTTGGGCGACTCGGCCCGCCCGGACGCCTGACGACTCGGACGCCTGGGCCGCCTGAGCACCCGGTCCCCGCCGGGCGGCCGATCCGCCCGTCAGCCATCCGCCACCGGCGAGCAGCTCTCGCCCCGCGACCAGCTCCCCGCCGGCAGCGGGTCCCGGTCAGGCGCGCTCGACGAGCGCGGTGATCAATCGCGTCATCTCCTCCTCCGGCAGCACGTCGGGCAACGTCAGGTGCTCCACGACCAGTCCGCTCATCGCCAGGTAGAGCGACACGACCGTGGTGCGGTCACCGGGCAGGCCCGCGTCCAGGTGGAAGCGGACGTTCTCCTCCAGGGTCCGGCTGATCGTCTTGGTCAGCGCGGCCTGCAACTCGGGGCGCCTGGTCGCCTCCAGCCGCAGCTCCAGCAGGGCGAGGTACCCGGTCCGGTCGACCTGGAGCCGCCCGAGCAGCTCCTGGAGCAGCCGCACCACGAGACTCTTGTCCGGCGGCGAGTCCATGGTCTTGGCGAGTCGCACCGCGTCGGGCGTGAGGCGGACGTGGATGTGCTCCGCCACCTGCCTCAGCAGGTCGTCGCGGTTGGCGAAGTAGTTGGACGCCGTGCCCTTCGGCACGGCGGCCTCCACGTCGACCGCCCGGAAGGTCAACCCGCGCGCGCCGTCACGGGCGAGCACCTCGATCGCCGCGTCGACCAGCGCCGTTCGCCTGGTCGGGTTACTCGTCATGATCCCTCCTTGACAACCACTCCAGCCATAGTACTACAGTCGAAGTGGTTGACGCCAGACACGGAGGAATGAGCCATGCGGAACCTGACCTACTTCATCGCCACCTCGCTCGACGGGTTCATCGCCGACCCGACGGGCGGGTACGGCGACTTCCTCTTCGAGGGCGACCACATGACGGCCATCTTCGAGGAGTACCCCGACACCCTGCCGGGCCAGGCGCGCCAGGCGCTGGGCATCGACGCCCCGAACAAGGAGTTCGACACGGTCCTCATGGGTCGCGCCACCTACCAGGTACCGGGCGGGCCACCCAGCCCGTACCCGCACCTGCGCCAGTACGTGGCCTCCTCCAGACTCGGTTCCACCCCGCCTGACGTGCAGGTGGTCGCCGATCCCCTGGCGACGGTCCGCGAGCTCAAGGCCGAACCGGGCCTGGGGATCTGGCTGTGCGGCGGCGGCAGGCTGGCCGCCACCCTGCTGCCCGAGATCGACGAACTGGTCCTCAAGGTCCACCCGATCGTGTTGGGCAGGGGAATCCCTCTGTTCGCGGGCGACTTCCCGGCGGCGCGCTTCGCGGTGACGTCCACGAGGACCTTCGACACGGGCGTCGCGTTCACCACCTACAGCAGGGAGGACCCCACCTGACCGATCGAACCGACCCGCTCCCGCACGGCTGCCGACGCGTCCCATCGCGATCCCACTCGACGACCACACCCGCACGACCGTCGAGCAGCCTCCCCTTCCGCCACGCCGTCAGCGGAAGTCGCGGGAACGAGAAGGAATGCGCAGCTCCAGGCACTGGAGGCGTTCGGCGCGGACGCTGACAACTCCCCCTGCCGACTCGACGACGCCCCGGATGATCAGCGCCGGGCTCGTCCGGGCGACTCGACGGCAGCGGGACCAGGGGCCGGCGGTGCAGACGACGTTGACCATGCCCGTCTCGTCCTCGTTGTTGAGGAAGGTGACGCCGCCCGCGGTGGCGGGGCGTTGGCGGTGGGTGACGGCGCCCCCGACCAGCACCCTGGCGCCGTCGGGCACGTCGGGCACGTCGGGCACGTCGGCCAGGGCGGCGGTCGACAGGGCGCCCAGGGCGGTGAGCCGTTCCCGGACGAACTCGGTCGGGAAGCTGTCCGGGGACAGGCCCATCGCCCAGACGTCGGCGACGGCCAACTCCACCTCGTCCATCCCGGGCAGGGCGGGGGCGTCGGTGCCGACGGTGGTGCCGGGCAGGTGGCCGGGGCGGATCTTCGCCACGGCCCCGCCGCCCACAGCGCGGCACGCCGGTCGAGGCCGAAGCAACCGAAGGCGCCTGCGGTGGCCAGAACCTCGACCTGCGCGGTGGTGAGCCGGACACGGGCGCCGAAGTCCGCCACGTCCCGGAACGGGCCGCATCCCGTTGCGCGACAACGGCTTCGGCGACCTGTCGCCCGATGCCCCGGATACCGGCGAGGCCGATGCGGACGGCCTGGTCACCGTCGACGGGTTCGAGGGTGGCGTGGGTGAGGCCGGCGTTGACATCGGGACCGAGTACGCGCACGCCGTGGCGGCGGGCGTCGGCCACGAGTGATTGAGAGGAGTAGAAGCCCATGGGCTGAACGCAGCAGGGCCGCGCAGAACGCGGCCGGGTGCGAGCTGGCCGCTGGTGATGGTGCGGCACAGCGCGTGGTAGCCGTCGCGGCCGGTGGCGAGCAGCAGCAGGTGCTCGCCCTCCGGGTGGGGTGCGCCGTTCCGCGGTGCCGACAGGCCGAGGCTCAGCTCGGTGCCGAAGACCGTGCGCACGCCCAACTCCCTGGCGGCCTCGGCGAACCGCACCACGCCGTACATGCCGTCGTGGTCGGTCAGCGCTATGCCGTCCAGGTCGAGCTGCTGCGCGCCCTCGACCAGTTCCTCGGGGTGGCTCGCGCCGTCGAGGAAGCTGAAGTTGGAGTGGCAGTGCGGCTCGACGTACGGGACGCGCGAACGGGTGAGGCCCAGCTCGTCGACCTTGAGCCCGGCGGCGGCCGGTGCCTGGTACCGGTCACGGCGACGAGTCCACCCAGGCCCGTCGTCGCTGTCGGGCGCCTGGGGCTCGCCCGACAGCGCCCGCTCCAGGTCGGCCCACCGGACCGGCGGGTTGTTCCAGCCCATCAGCACACATCCGTCAGGGCAGGGTGTCCGGGGCGCGTCGGGGGGACGGGATCAGCGACAGGAGGTCGGGCGACTGCCAGGCGGAGAACTGCCGGGCGGAGGACGGCGTGCGCGGTGGCCGCCACGTGTGCGGGTGAGGGGCCGCCACCAGCGGGGGCAGAGGGGCCGCTGGTGGCGGCGGCTTCCGGGGGACGCGCCTGGGCAGTGGGGGCGCGGCCGATGTCGGTGGGTTCGGGGGTGGGGTCCAGCCGAAGTTCGTGGGGTAGGCCGGTTCGTCCGAGCGGTGTTCGGGTACGGAGCGCTGTTCGGGCATGTCGAACTCGGTCAACCAGCCGGCCAGTCCGTGAACGGGCCGGCCGTGGGCAGGCATGTCGTGGGCAGGAATATCGTCGGCGGCTCGGTCGTGGGCGGGCCGACCGTGGGCGGGCTGGCTGTAGGTGGCTTGGCTGTCGGCGGGTTGGGCGTGGGTGGGCCGGGGATGAATGGGCTGCGGGTGGGCGGGTTGGGCGTGGGTTGCCCGGCTCCGGTCGGCGGTGGTTGCCGGGCCGGGTGGTTCGGCGCGGTTCGACTCGCGCCAGGTGATCGGCGCGGCCGGTGTGGTGTTGTCCTTGTGGTGCTTGTGCTCGGGACGATCGGTCATCAGTCGTACACCCCTTCCACGGCCCACTTACCGCCCGCGCGGATCAGCAGGAATGCTTGTTCTTCGCCGTCCGGTGCGGTGCCCAGGACCTGGAGGCGGGCGGCGCGGAGGGCGGTGGTTCCGTCCCACCAGCGTTCGTCCACCGGCCACGGGCCCGACCAGGCGGTCACCTGTCGTGCCCGTCCCGCGTGGACGATGCGGTGCGGGTGGGCGACGAGTTCGGCGTAGCCGGTGACCACGACGTCCGGACCGAGCAGGCCCTGGACGTGCACCCTCGCCCTCGCCGCGTGTTCGGTCGCCTCACCCTGGTCCTGGCCCGCGCCCGGCCACAGGCCGGGTTGCAGGGCGGTGGTGGAGTCGACGATCTCTTCGGGGTCGAGTTGGAGCACTTCGATGCCGGAGGTGAGCGTGGCCCGGGTGAGCCACCCGTCGAGTTGCCGGCGCACCCGGTCCGCGATGCCCTGCGGGGTGGGCGGGTCGGCGCAGTGCCACACCCGGCGGAGTTGTTCGCCGTCCTCGGTGGTGGCCCGGATGCCCAGTCGCGTGCAGGCGAGGCCGTGGTCGGCGAGGACGGTGTGCAGGCGTTCGGCCAGTCCCTTGGCGGCGAACGCGGCCGCGTCGACCCGCTCCACGGGCGGGTCGAGGTGCTGGGTCACCGTCAGGTCGGGCGGTGGGCGGCGGCGTGACCTGGGGCGTTCCTCCCGACCGGCGGACTGGCGGTGGGCCGGCACGGCCTGTCTGCCGAAGCGGGTGGCGACGTCGCGTTCGGAGATCTCGGCGAACGCGCCCAGCGTGCGCAGGCCGAGGCGGCGCAGGAGGTCGACCAACCGGGTCAGGTCCTCGCGGTGGTCGGCGGGCTGGTCGGGTTCGTGGATGCCGAGCGGTGCCAGGAAGTCGGCGCTGCGGCCGGGTGGCACGACGACGCCCCGGTGAGCGGCCAGGGTCGACGCGAACACCTCGTCGGCGAAACTGACCTGGGCTTCGACGCCGGTGCGCGCGGCGACGTGGTCGACCAGGCGTTCGGCCGCTTGTTGGGCCGCTTGTTGGGCCGCTTGTTGGGCCGCTTGTTGGGCAGAGCCGTGGTAGCCGACCGGCCCTCGCGCCGCGACCGCGACCAGTCCGGCGCGGACCACCTCGATGTCCGGCGCGGGTTCCTCGACCGCCGCCGCGATCGGCTCGAACAGGCGGGTGTCGCGGGCCTCGACGTGGTCGAGGACGACCAGTTCGTGGCACTGCGCCTGTGCCGCGCGCTCGCGCATCCCTCGCCGCACGCCTTCGGCCCGTGCGACTGCCGAGCAGGCGATCCCCTCGCCCGAACCGATGACGGCGGCGGGCACGTGCGGCAGCAGGGCGGCCTCGGCGGACGCGGCGACCACCGGCCAGTCGGGACACCAGACAGCGAGCGTGTACAGGATTCACCCCTTGGGGGAAGTGGGAAGTGGGGGCAACGGAGCGGCGTGCGGGAGGGGTGGTGGAGGGGTCACACCACCTTGGGGTTGGCGGGTTTCGCCGGCACCGGTGTCAGGGGGCGGCGGTGGCGTGAGGGGGACGGGGCTGCGGTGCCCGGCAGGGGGAAGGTGGTGCGGCGTGGGCGCGCGGCGGCGCCACGGCCCGTGGCATGGACCGTGGTGGGGCGAGCGGTGAGGAGGCCGTGGCCTTGGGAGAGGCCGGTCCAGGGGTCGAAGGTGGCGGTCAGTTCGACGTCGGCGCCCGGCCACCTGGTGGCGAACGGGAGCAGGACGGACCTGCGCTGCCTGGCTCGGGCCGAGAGTGTGCGTGCTGCCGCGTGGGTCACCTGGGTGGCTACCACGACCAGGTCGAAACCGTCCGGGAGGGCGGCGGTCGTCTTCAGGGCGGCGGTCGTCTTCCCGATCTCGCTCCGGTCCCCGCCGGGGCGAGGGACCAGAGCGAGTCGGTGGACGGCCACCCCCGACTCGGCCGCCGCGAGCACCCCGCACCGCGGCAGGCCGACGACAGCCGCCCAGCATCCTTCCGCCGTCGCCGCGGCCATCAGCGCGAGCAGCAACGATGTCGACCCGCGCACCGACACCGTGCTGCCTCGCCGCAGGCCGCCCCACAGGAGGAGCTCTGCCAGTTCCCCGCGAACTGGCAGAGCCCGGACCGGTGCGTTGGTCAGCTCGCCCGCCGCGCCTACCCCGAGCGCGGTCAGCGTCGCCGTTGCCGACCTCGACACCCGCCCTCCCCTCCCACAGATCCGCGCGCACCCCTGTGCGCGGATCGCCGTGGGAAGTCGGCGACCTGTCTGTCGAACACTTGTTCGAACGACATGGTGATCTTATCGCTAGGGATGCCGTCCGTGTCAATGGCCGGCGACGCGATCACACGATCGGGAATCTGTGCGAGCAGGGCGAGGGACGCAACGCG
The DNA here is from genome assembly GCF_052936295.1 of Saccharothrix sp. DSM 118769. Lineage (NCBI taxonomy): Bacteria > Bacillati > Actinomycetota > Actinomycetes > Pseudonocardiales > Pseudonocardiaceae > Saccharothrix > Saccharothrix sp. DSM 118769. Next base: position 9,070,817 of record NZ_CP193627.1, read on the forward strand.
TGCGTGGCAGGAAGAGAGCGGGCACGGCGCGGGGAGCGCAGCGGGACACGGAGCGCAGCGGGGACAGGAAGCCCGGCGGGGAGAGGGGGTGGCTGCCGGTTGGACTGGCAGACTGCTTCCGGCCCATCGACCGCAGCACGGGGGGAACCGTGAACTCACCTCAGGACTGGCACCGGCAGCAGCCGCAGCCTGGACAGCAACCTCAGGCCGGGCAGCAACCGCACCAGGCACAGCAACCGGCGCAGCAGCAACCGGTACCGCAGCAACCGGTACCGCCGCAGGGGGCGTCGGGGCAGCAGGGAGCGCAGGGGGCGTTGGGGGCGTACGGGGTCCAACCCGGGCAGGGGCCGGCCGGCGGGTACGGGCCGGGCGGCTACGGGCAGGGCGGGTATGGACCGGGTGGGGGCGGGTCGGGCGGGTACGGGCCGGGTGGAGGTGGGCCTGGCGGGCCTGGGTACGGGGGGCCGCCGCCGGTGCGGAAGAAGCGGACCGGGGTGGTCGTCGGGGTCGTGGTGGCGGTCGTCGTGCTGGTGGCGGCGGGGGTGGTGGGGATGCTCTACCTCGACTACGCCGAGGAGCCCGGGGGTGGGCCCGGCGGGGAGCCGGTCGCGCAGTGCGCGGTGAGCGACTCGCTGAAGCAGCAGGCGCACGTGAGCAGCTTCCGGCTGATCCAGGCCCCCGCCGACGCGGAGAAGGGGATGAAGCAGACGCACTGCGCCTGGGAGCAGACGAAGGGCAAGGACGGGCGCAACCCGCGGACGATCCACGTGCTGGTCTACGACTACGCGAAGTTCTCCGACAAGTCCGACCGGAACGAGGAGATGGCGGAGGGCAACTACACGAGCTTCACGTCCTACGCCTCGGGCTCGCAGGCCAAGCAGGTGGACGGCCTCGGCGACCAGGCGATGGTCGTGATCCCCTCCTCGTCGACGGACCTGACCGAGGTGAACCTGCTGGTGCGCAAGGGCGCGGTGGTGTGGAACATCCGCTACTTCGGCCGGGACAAGGGGTTCCTGAGCGACTCGGCGTTCCCGGTGGACGAGGCCGAGGCCGTGGTGCGCAGGACGGCCGAGGAACTGGTGCGCTGACAGCACGCGGGGGCCCGGCCGGGTCGTCCCGGCCAGGCCCTCGCGTGCTGCCGGTCTAGTGGGCGAAGTGCCGGGTGCCCGTCAGGTACACGGTGGCGCCGGCCGCCTCGGCCGCCGCGATGACCTCCGCGTCGCGGACCGACCCGCCGGGCTGCACGACGGCGCGCACGCCGGCCTCCAGCAGCACTTCGAGGCCGTCCGGGAACGGGAAGAACGCGTCGGACGCGGCCATCGCGCCCTTGGCCCGGTCACCGGCGCGGGTCACCGCGAGGCGTGCCGCGTCGACCCGGTTGACCTGGCCCATGCCCACGCCGACGGTGGCGCCGCCGGAGGCCAGCAGGATGGCGTTGGACTTCACGGCCCGGCACGCGCGCCAGGCGAACGCGAGGTCGGCGAGGCCCTCCTCGGAGAGCGGCTCGCCGCACGCCAGCACCCACTTGGCCGGGTCGTCGCCGTCGGCCTCGATGGTGTCGGCGGTCTGGAGCAGCAGCCCGCCGGAGACCGGCCGCAGTTCCGCCCCGCCGCGCCGCGGCTCCGGGGCGACCAGGACGCGGATGTTCTTCTTGCGGGTCAGCACGTCGACCGCGCCGTCGGCGTACGACGGGGCGATGATCACCTCGGTGAAGATGTCGGCGACCTGCTCGGCCATCTCCACGGTGACCTCGCGGTTGGCCGCGATCACGCCGCCGAACGCGCTCACCGGGTCGCACGCGTGCGCGTTGCGGTGGGCCTCGGCGACGGCGCCCGGACCGTCCACCTTGGACACCGCGATGCCGCACGGGTTGGCGTGCTTGATGATCGCGACGCACGGCAGCTCGTGGTCCCACGCGGCGCGCCAGGCGGCGTCGGAGTCCACGAAGTTGTTGTAGGACATCTCCTTGCCGTGCAGCTGCTCGGCGGTGGCGAGGCCGGGGCGCCCGTCGCCGCTCGTGTAGAGCGCGGCACCCTGGTGCGGGTTCTCGCCGTAGCGCAGCACCTGCTTGCGGTCCCACGTCGCGCCGACCCAGCCGGGGAAGCCGGAGCCCTCGTCGTCGGGCGCGACGACGCTGCCCAGGTAGGAGGCCACGGCCACGTCGTAGGACGCGGTGTGCCGGAACGCGTCGACGGCCAGCCCCTGCCGCTCGGCCAGCGTGAAGCCGCCCGCGTTCACCTGCTCCAGCACCCACCCGTAGCGGGACGGGTCGACCACGACGGCGACGCTGGCGTGGTTCTTCGCCGACGCGCGCACCATGGCGGGGCCGCCGATGTCGATCTGCTCGACGCACTCGTCCGGGGACGCGCCCGACGCGACGGTCCGCGCGAACGGGTACAGGTTCACCACGAGCAGGTCGAACGGCTCGATGCCCAGCTCGCGCAGGGTCTCCAGGTGGGCCTCGCGGCGGGTGTCGGCGAGCAGGCCCGCGTGCACGCCGGGGTGCAGCGTCTTGACGCGGCCGTCGAGCACCTCGGGGAACCCGGTCACGCTCTCCACGGGCGTCACCGGCACCCCGGCGTCCGCCAGCGCGCGCGCCGTGCCGCCGGTGGAGACGATCTCGACCCCGGCCGCGTGCAGGCCGGCGGCCAGTTCCAGCAGCCCCGACTTGTCGGACACCCCGATCAGGGCCCGACGAACCGGTCGCCTCTCGGCAGGAGTGGTCACGGGATGCTCACCTTTCGTCCGTTCACGGTGCAGCCCTCGCGGGCCAGGCGGGCGACCACGTCGACGAGCAACCGCCGCTCCACCACCTTGATGCGCTCGTGCAGGCTTTCGACGTCGTCGTCATCGGCGACGACGACCGCTTCCTGGGCCAGGATCGGCCCGGTGTCCACGCCGCCGTCCACCAGGTGCACGGTGGCGCCGGTGACCTTCACGCCGTAGTCGACGGCGTCACGCACCCCGTGCGCGCCCGGGAACGCGGGCAGCAGCGCGGGGTGCGTGTTGACCATCCGGCCGCCGAAGCGGGCCAGGAAGGCGGGTCCGAGGATCTTCATGAACCCGGCGGACACCACGAGGTCGGGCCGGTGCGCCTCGACGGCGTCGGCGAGGGCGACGTCCCACGCGGCCCGGTCGGCGTGGTCGCGCAGCTTCGCGGTGAAGGTCGGGACGCCGGCGCGCTCGGCGCGGGCCAGGCCCTCGATGCCGGCGCGGTCCGCACCGACGGCCACCACCTCCACCGGGTAACCGGGGTCGGCCGCCGCGTCCAGCAACGCCTGCATCAGGGTGCCGGAACCGGAGACGAGGACGACGACCCTGGCGGGGACGGGAAGCCGGAGTGTGGTCGCGGCGCTCAGCGTGCTCTCCTTGCTGGGGACTGTCACAGCAGCTCAAGAGCAGCCTAGGCGGTGCTCACCTCGGCTTGTCGGCCAGGTCCGGCTCCGCGTCCGGGTCCTCGTCCGGGCCGTCACCCGGGTCCTCGTCCAGGTCCTCGTCCGGCTCGGTGTCCGCGTCGTCGTCCGGCTCGGTGTCCGGGTCGTCCGCGTCGTCGTCCGGGTCGTCGTCCAGGTCGTCGTCCAGGTCGTCCGGGTCGTCCTCGGAGCCGTCGAGGTCGTCGGCGTCCTCGAAGTCGTCGGCATCCTCGTCGTCCTCGGCGTCCTGGAAGTCGGCGGCATCCTCGGGGTCGTCGGCGTCGAGGTCTTCGGGATCGTCGAGATCGTCGGTGACGTCGTCGAGGTCGTCCTCTTCCTCGTAGTCGTCCTCGTTCTCGTCGTCGTATTCCTCGTCGTCGTACTCGTCGTCCGCCTCCTCGGCGGTGCCGGGCTCCGCCTCGACGGCCTCGGTCACCGGTTCGGGCGCGGGCGCCGGGGCACGGACCGGGCGCGGGCCGGAGAACCAGGCCACGATCGCGCCGGGCACGCCGATCCACGCCAGCGTGAGCACGGCCAGCAGCCCGGCGGGGATGGTGACCGGGTTGAACGCGCCGCTGCCCAGCGCACCCCCCGAGACGGCGGCCAGCACGAGCAGGCCGACGGCCGCGGTGACCGCCGCGACCAGCACCGCGCGCACCCTCGCCCGGGGCGTCCCGGCGGCGTTGCGCAGCGCGAACCCGACCAGCACGCCGAGCGCGCCCGGCAGCACGAGCACCAGGGGCAGGTAGCCCGCCTGCTGCTCGGGCAGGGCGGCCAGCAGCGGCACGGCGGGCACCGGGCCGCCGACGAACTCCAGCGGGCGCACCACGACCGAGCCGAGGGAGAACCCGGCACCCACGACGTACGACAGCGCGCCGACGACCGCGTTCGGCAGGTAGGCCAGGCACAGCAGCCAGATGCCGAGGCCGGTGCCGATGGTGCCGCCGGTCTGGTCGAACAGCACGGCGGTCGTGGACCAGGAGAACAGCAGGCCGAGGGCCAGCACGAGGGCCCCCGCGGCGGTCAGCGCGAACAGCGCCAGCGCGCCGGCCCGCAGACCGCGCCGCGCCACCGGGTCGATGCGCTCGAACACGACCTCCACGAGGCCGCAGCGCTGGGCGACCCCCGCCACGGCCGCCACGGCGGACACCGCGGCGCACCCGAAGAACGCCACGGCGGGCGTCGCGCGCACCACGCCGTCGTCGCCCATCAGGAACGTGATCACGCCGCCGACCACGGCGTGCGTGCCGGAGATGCTGAACACCACGGACCTGGCCTGCAGCGGCTCGAACAGGCCGAGCCGGTCGGCCGCGCTCGCCGCGGCCCGGTACACCAGCAGCATCACCAGCGCCGTCGGCAGCAGCGGGAGCATCCCGAGCTGCCCCCCGTCGAACCGGATCGGCACGTGGTGCGCGACCAGCCAGCCGGGTGCGGCGGCGGTCAGCACGCCGGTGGTCGAGAACGACGCGTGCGCGGCGGTCGACGAGATCAGCGCGAGCAGCGCCGCGACGGCCGCGTACCCGACGACGACGGAGCCGGCGGCGGTCGTGGTGAGCACCCGCACGCGTTCCGCGCGGGAGAACTCGGGTGGGCGCACGGAGTCCGTCACGGCACCGTGGGAAGTCGTTTGCAGCACCGACATCTGTCCACCATCCCAGTCACGATGGGCCGTTCGGGTGAGGCACGCCGCGCACGCGAAGAGGGGTGGCACCGGCGCACCGGTGCCACCCCTCCACGACGTGCGTCAGCCCTGCTGCTGGGGACCGCCGAACCCGGCGGGCGGGGTGCCCTGGCCGGGCTGCTGGCCGGGCTGGCCGAACTGGCCCGGCTGCGGCATGTACGAGGTCGGCTGCGGCTGGCCGGGCTGCTGGCCGGGCTGCGGCGGCACCGGCGGCTGCTGCTGCTGGAACTGGCCGGACGGCGGGCCGTACTGCTGCGGCTGGCCCTGCTGCGGGAACGCGCCGGACTGCGGGTTCCAGCCACCGGGCTGCTGGCCGTAGGGGTTCGCGGGCTTCGGGGTGAACTTCACGACCCCGGTCTCCAGGAGCAGGCTGAGCACCACGGCGGCGGCGAGCAGCAGCGCCACGATCAGCAGCACGACCTGCATGCCCTGCACGTCGGCCTCGGTCTTGATCAGGGCCTGGAGCAGCTGGAGCGTGGGGATCAGCGCGAACGGCACGGCCGCGTAGAGCAGGCCGCGGGGCGCCTTCGGCAGGACGGACAGGCCGGCGAGGATGCCCGCCGCGTACAGGTACTCGATACCGCCCGAGGACGGCACGTCGTCGGCGAACGCGAGCAGGAACGCGATCAACGCCAAACCGGCCGCGACCAGCGGCAGGATCAGGTTCAGGTTCACGCCCACCGCCGGCTGCGCCGGTCCCGGCTGCTGCTGAGGGGCGCCGTACGGCTGGGACATGGTGCGGTCTCCTCCACCTGCGGGGTACTGATCGGGACGACAGAACGCTAGCCGATGCGCACTCTCCGACGACGACCGGACTCCCGTGGTTCCCCGCGGGGCCGCCCGATCAACCTGGTCGGGGTGTGCTGAAGGCCACCTCCGGGTGGGAGGTGGCCTTCAGTGTGTTCCACGAACGGGTGATTGTCAGCCGATCGACTGCATGATCTCCCGCATGAGGGCGGCGGTCTCGGACGGCGTCTTGCCGACCTTCACGCCGGCGGCCTCCAGGGCCTCCTTCTTCGCCTGCGCGGTGCCGGCCGAGCCGGACACGATCGCGCCCGCGTGGCCCATGGTCTTGCCCTCGGGCGCGGTGAAGCCCGCCACGTAGCCGACGACCGGCTTGGTGACGTTCTCCTTCACGTAGGCCGCGGCCCGCTCCTCGGCGTCGCCGCCGATCTCGCCGATCATCACGATCGCCGCGGTCTCCGGGTCGGCCTCGAAGGCCGCCAGGGCGTCGATGTGCGTGGTGCCGATGATCGGGTCGCCGCCGATGCCGATGGCGGTGGAGAAGCCGAAGTCGCGCAGCTCGTACATCATCTGGTACGTCAGCGTGCCGGACTTCGACACCAGGCCGATCTTGCCCGCGCCGGAGATGTTGGCCGGGATGATGCCCGCGTTCGACTGCCCGGGGCTGATCAGGCCGGGGCAGTTCGGGCCGATGATCCGGGTCTTGTTGCCGGTGGCGACGGCGTGCGCCCAGAACGCGGCGGTGTCGTGCACCGGGATGCCCTCGGTGATGACGACGGCCAGCTCGATGCCCGCGTCGATCGCCTCGATGACGGCGGCCTTGGCGAACGCCGGCGGCACGAAGATCACGGTGACGTTCGCGCCGGTGGCCTCCATGGCCTCGGCGACGCCGCCGAACACCGGGAGCACGTTGCCGTCGAAGTCGACCTTCTCGCCGGCCTTGCGCGGGTTCACGCCGCCGACGATGTTCGTGCCGGAGGCCAGCATCCGCTTGGTGTGCTTGGTGCCCTCGGCGCCGGTCATGCCCTGGACGATGACCTTGCTGTCCTTGGTGATGAAGATAGCCATCGTCAGACCCCCGCAGCCGCGAGCTCGGCGGCCTTGTCGGCCGCGTTGTCCATAGTGTCCACCACGGTGACCAGCGGGTGGTTGGCCTCGGCCAGGATGGCGCGGCCCTCCTCCACGTTGTTGCCGTCGAGGCGGACCACGAGCGGCTTGGCGGCCTCGTCGCCGAGGATGCCCAGCGCGGCCACGATGCCGTTGGCGACCGCGTCGCACGCGGTGATGCCGCCGAAGACGTTCACGAACACCGAACGCACGTCCGGGTCGTTCAGGATGATGTCCAGGCCGTTGGCCATGACCTCGGCGGACGCGCCGCCGCCGATGTCGAGGAAGTTGGCGGGCTTCACGCCGCCGTGCTTCTCACCCGCGTAGGCGACCACGTCGAGGGTGGACATCACGAGGCCGGCGCCGTTGCCGATGATGCCGACCTGGCCGTCCAGCTTGACGTAGTTGAGGCCCTTCGCCTTGGCCTTGGCCTCCAGCGGGTCCTCCGCCTGCTTGTCCACCAGCTCCTCGTGGGCGGGGTGGCGGAAGGAGGCGTTCTCGTCGAGCGTGACCTTGCCGTCGAGGGCGACGATCCTGCCCTCGGGGTCGCGGACCAGCGGGTTGACCTCGACCAGCGTGGCGTCCTCGGAGACGAAGGTCTCCCAGAGCTTCACGATGACGTCGGCCACCTGGTCGGCCACCTCGGCCGGGAACTTCGCGGCGGCGACGATCTCGTCCGCCTTCGCGCGGTCGACGCCCTTGATCGCGTCGACGGGCACCTTGGCCAGGGCCTCGGGCTTGGTCGCGGCGACCTCCTCGATGTCCATGCCGCCCTCGACGCTGGCCATGGCCAGGAAGGTGCGGTTGGCGCGGTCGAGCAGGAAGGAGAAGTAGTACTCCTCCGCGATGTCGGACGCGGGGGTCACCAGCACGCGGTGCACGGTGTGGCCCTTGATGTCGAGGCCGAGGATGGCCTCGGCCTTCGCCTGGGTCTCGTCCGGGTTCTCGGCGAGCTTGACGCCACCCGCCTTGCCGCGGCCGCCCGTCTTGACCTGGGCCTTCACCACGACGGTCTGGCCGAAGCGCTCGGCGATGGCCTTGGCCTCGGCGGGGGTGGTCGCCACGTCGCCCGGAAGTACCGGGACGTCGTGGGCGGCGAAGAGGTCCTTCGCCTGGTACTCGTACAGGTCCACTCGGGTCTCCTGCGACGTCGGTGTCGGACACCGCGCCTCTTCGTGCGGTCCTCGATGGTCCGGCGCTCCAGGCTGGCGCCTGGTGCCCTCACGTACCAGGCATCACCTGGAACGCCGGCATAGCCGTGGGGGGACCGGCTCGACGCGGCTGCGCAGAACACTATCGACCTGCTCGGAGTCCGCCGCACCCCACGCCCGTGAAGTCCGTCATAGAGGTGGTGAGGTCGATCACCACACCGATCCAGGGGACGGGCGGGGCGCGGTCAGCGGGCGGTCCGGACGGCCGCGGTGAGCAGGAGGGCGGCGGTGGCGGCGACCGCCAGCCACAGACCCGGTCCGGGCTCGGCGCCGGCGGCGCGGGCGGCGGTGAGCGGGTACTCCAGCGCCCTGGTGCCGGTGACCGCGGCGGCGCCGAGCAGCAGCGCCGCCCCGCGGCCCGGCCGGGCCCCGAGGGCGACGGCGGCGGCGCCGAGCACGGCCACCAGGGCGACCAGGAGCCCCCAGGAGCCGACGCGCAGGCCGAACGCGGTGATCGGCGCGTGGTCCGGAGCCTCCACCACGGGCAGCGCGAACGCGCCGACGGCGAGCAGGGCGGCGATGAGGGCGCCCGCGACCAGCGGCAGCGGCGCCTCCGCGCGCTCGACGCCCGCCTCGTCCCGCTCCACCGCGCCGGCCAGGGCGGCGGTGGCGGCGGCGGCGAGCGCGGCCACCACGGCGGCGGCGGTGAACCACGTGCCGGGGCCGGGCTGGACCGCATCGACGCGCGTGGCGGCGAACACGGCGTCGAGGGCGCCCCCGGCGGCGAGCGGGACGGCGGCGGTGGCCACGGCGAACGCCGGGCGGACCGCGCCCCTGACGAGCAGGGCCGCGCCGAGGGCGGCGGTGGCGACCGCGGCGGGCCAGAGGAGCCGGGCGGCGTAGGCGGTGGGCGCGGGCAGGCCGGCCGGGAGCACGAGCTGGTCGGCCAGCGCGCCCCCGACGGCGCAGGCCGCGGCGACGAGGCCGAGGACGCCCGCCGCGGCGTGCAGGCGGCGCAGGCCGGGCAGCTCGGGGTCGGCGCGGTCGGCGTTCCGCTCGCGGGCCCGCCCCGGCCACGCGAGCAGCACGGCGGCGGCGAGCACCAGGAACGGGCCGGGCGCGGGGTCGAGGCGGTCGACGGCCAGGCCGGCGGCGATCGGCGGGAGCGCGACGGTGACCAGGGTCGCGGCCAGGCCGAGCAGGCCGCCCCGGCGGACCTCGGGGGTGGGGGCGCCGGCGGCGAGCACGGCGAGGGCCGGCGCGGCCACGACGAGCAGCAGGCCGCCGAGCATCGGCAGGGCGGGCGAGTCGAGCGCGCCGCCCGCCGGGACCAGCGCGTCGGAGGAGGTGAACGGGGCGGCGACCAGGCCGGCGCCCGCCAGCAGGCCCGCGACCGCGGGGAGGACGAAGCCGGCGCGCCCGCCGCGCGCGTCCGGCTCGGCGGGGGCCGCCGCCGCCAGCGCGCCCGCGGCGACCAGCAGCACGTGGCCCGCGATCAGCAGCCACGCCCCGGCGGCGGGGGCGGGCGGGTCGAGGGCGGGCGGGCGGAACAGCTCGGGGCGCGCGGCGTCGAGGGGGCCGACGAGGACCTGGAGGTCCACGAGCAGCCGGCCGACGGCGAAGGCGGCGGGCGCGAGGAGGGAGGCGGCGGCACCGGCCCCGTGCCCGCGCGCGAGGAGGACCGCGGCCAGGGCGGTGGGCGCGAAGGCGAGGACGGCCAGCAGCGGCCACGCGGTGAACGCCGGGGGCGCGCCCGCGTCGACCACCCCGACCAGGGGTGCGGTCGCGCCGAGCAGCGAGCCGGCGAGGCCCAGCCCGACCGCCGCGCGCAGCCTCGTGGGCGTCGATGGGACCGGGTCCGCGGTTCGGATCACCGGTCGGACGCTAGCAAAGGCGGGAGGGGTGGTCGCGGCGCGCGGTCGGCCGGAGGTGGAGGGGTCGGGGGCGGGTGGGTCGAAGGGCGCATATGCGGGAATACGCGCGCGAGCCCGCCCGTTGTCGGGGGTGCCGGCTACCTTCACTCGTACGGGTGGTCTGGGGCGGTCGGTGGGGTCCGGCCGTTTCGGGGTCGGGAACGCCGGGCACCCGAAGTGCGCCGACCCACGGGGTAGCCGGTCACGGGACAGCCGGTTCACGGGTCGGAGGAGTGCGATCCGCCTCCGCGGTGCGGTCGGGGCACCGCGGCGGCGAGGTCGTCACGACGCTCGTCCGCGACGCCCGTCCAGGGCGTCCCGGACGCCTGCGCGGGGCCGGCGGATACGTGATTCAGGTCACCTTTGAGTATCGGTTGCCCGCGTCGCGCAACGCGCAGTAGTGACCCCGGCCACACGATCAGGTGATGGTGTAGACCACCCCATCATGCCTGTACGCACCGGGTTTCCCGACGGGTCGATGACTCATAGTCACAGTTGACAGTTCTCCGGGACCCCTGCGCCGCTAAGCGGTGGACATCGACCCAGGGGATTGCCCTTAAGGGTCTCGCCCCGTTATCTTCCCCCGGTCCGTTGTCACGGTCTGGTCACAAGCAGGACAGCGAGTCGGTTACCCCGACCGGCTCGACCGGGATCCCCCGCCCGGTGTCCGACCGGACTCCCCGAAGACGGAAGGCCAGGTTTTGTCCCGACACCGCTCCCCCGGCGGCCATACGAGTTCTGCTGTGCTCGACGAAGCGGTCGAATCCGCCTCGACGCGTGCGGTCAGCACCCACCGGCTCCCGCCGCCGCCCTCGGCGCTGCGCGGCCGGATCGTGGTCGCAGCCGTCGCCGTAGGCGCTTTCGCCGCCGCCGGCGCAGGCCAGACGCTCCACGCGCTCGGCTCCGACTCCCCCTCCTCCGCCGACGAGGTCACGCCCCTCGCGAACGCCGCCGAAGGCGCCGCCGCGTTCGGCGTCGGCGGCAGCGGACCCGCGTCACCGCAGGTCCTGCCCGTCGCGAAGACCGTCGACACGGCAGCCGAGGCCCAGAAGCTCGTCAAGAGCCAGCAGATCACCGAGAACCGCGAGGCCGCCGAGGCCGAGGCGCAGCGCCCCAAGTACGCGCGTCCCGCCGCCGGCTCCTTCACCTCCGGTTACGGCGGTCGCTGGGGCGAGATGCACTACGGCATCGACATCGCGGGCCCGATCGGCACGCCGATCCTGGCCGCCGCAGATGGTGTCGTGGTCGAGGCAGGTCCCGCAAGCGGTTTTGGCCTCTGGGTCAAGGTCGAGCACCCCGACGGCTCCACGACGGTCTACGGCCACGTGGACACCTACTCCGTCAGCAAGGGCCAGCGGGTCGCGGCGGGCGAGCAGATCGCCCGCATGGGCAACCGCGGCTTCTCCACCGGTCCGCACCTGCACTTCGAGGTGTGGAACGCGGAGGGCATGAAGATCAACCCGCTGAGCTGGTTGAACTCCAAGGGCATCAGCGTCTGACCCGGCCCCGCGGGGCCCGTGACGACAGAGGCCGGGCTGCTCGACGAGCAGCCCGGCCTCACCCCTTCGTCGTGCAACCGCCCCCCGGCGGTGTCACCCCTCGGTGCGGCCACCGCCCCGACGCGGTGGTGACGCACCACTTCCCCCCTCGCCACCGGCGGCTCCCCGATGCCCGCCCCGCCCCGAACGGCGCGGGCGTCCCGCTGGTGACACCCCTATAGACGCCCACTCGCCGCCCGGGTTGCACCCGAATCCGGATTTCCCCGATCGAGTGATCCCAGGCGGCTCGTGGAGCTTTCGGCGGCGCAGCCGAGCGCGGCAGGGCGGTCGAGCACGTGCAGAGCGGTCGAGCACGTGCGGGGAGAGGACCCCTCAGAGCTTCACGAGGGGCACGCCGCCGATGAGCATCAGCCGCACGGTGCCCGAGCCGCCGAAGTCGATCGTGGCGGTCGCCCGCGGCCCGGAGCCGTCCACGGCCACCACGCGCCCCAGCCCGTACTTGTCGTGGGTGACCCGGTCGCCCACGTCGAGCTTGATCGCGGGCGTGTCCTTCCACTGGTTGCCCGCCGGCGCGGGGCGCGACGAGGTCGACGACCGGCCCCACGACGTGGGCGCGGACGGCGCGGACCGCCGGGGCTCCACCCGCCGCCAGTCGACCAGGTCGGCCGGGATCTCGTCCAGGAACCGCGACGCGGGGTTCGCCGACGGCTGGCCCCACGCCGAGCGCACCAGCGCCCGCGACAGGTACAGCCGGTGCTGGGCCCGCGTGATGGCCACGTAGGCCAGCCGCCGCTCCTCGGACAGCTCCGCCGGGTCGCCCAGGGCCCGCATGTGCGGGAAGACGCCGTCCTCCCAGCCCGTGCAGAACACCACCGGGTACTCCAGGCCCTTCGCGGTGTGCACGGTCATCAGCGTGACCACGCCGTCGGACTCCGCGTCCGGCACCGAGTCGGCGTCGGCGACCAGCGACACCCGCTCCAGGAACGCGGCGAGCGAGCCCTCGGCGGGCAGCCCCTCGTCCTCCTCGGGGACCGGGACCGCCGTGCCCAGGTCGGTGAACTCGCGGGCCACCGTGACCAGCTCGTTCAGGTTCTCCACCCGGGTGTGGTCCTGCGGGTCGTCGCTGGCCTCCAGCTCGGCCCGGTAGGCGGTCTTCTCCAGCACCGCCTCCAGGACGTCGGCCACGTCGGCGCCGCGCTCGACCAGCACGCCCAGCTCGTCCATCATCTCGACGAACCCGGCGATGGCGTTGCGGGAGCGGGGGTTGAGCATCGGCACCTTGCCGACCACGGCGTCGCGCAGGGCCTGGGCGAACCCGACCCGCTCGCGCTCGGCGTAGGTCGACACGCACGCCTCGGCGCGGTCGCCGATGCCGCGCTTGGGCACGTTGAGGATGCGCCGCAGCGACACCGTGTCGTCCGGGTTGGACAGCGCCCGCAGGTATGCCAGGGCGTCCCGCACCTCGCGCCGCTCGTAGAACCGCACGCCGCCGACGACCCGGTAGGGCAGGCCGAGGCGGATGAAGATCTCCTCGAACACGCGCGACTGGTTGTTGGTGCGGTAGAACACGGCGATCTCGCCGTTGTTCGCCTCGCCGGAGTCGACCAGCCGGTCGATCTCGTTCGCGACGAACTGCGCCTCGTCGTGCTCGTTGTCCGCGACGTAGCCGACGATCTTCTCGCCGTCGCCCAGGTCGCTCCACAGCCGCTTGTCGCGCCGGTCCGGGTTGCGCGAGATGACCGCGTTGGCCGCGGACAGGATGGTCTGCGTGGACCGGTAGTTCTGCTCCAGCAGGATCGTGGTGGCCTGCGGGTAGTCCCGCTCGAACTCCACGATGTTGCGGATCGTCGCGCCGCGGAACGCGTAGATCGACTGGTCCGCGTCGCCCACGACGCACAGCTCGGCCGGCGGGACGCCGTCGGAGCCGGTGCCGACCAGCTCGCGGACCAGCGTGTACTGCGCGTGGTTGGTGTCCTGGTACTCGTCGACCAGCACGTGCTTGAACCGGCGGTGGTAGTGCTCGGCCACGTCCGGGTGGCCCTGGAGCAGCTCGACCGTCTTCATGATCAGGTCGTCGAAGTCGAGCGAGTTCGACTCGGTGAGCCGGCGCTGGTAGCTCTCGTAGACCTCGGCGACGCGGCGCTCCAGGTCGTTGGCCGCGCGGTCCTTGGCCGTGGCCGCGTCCACCAGCTCGTTCTTGAGGTTCGAGATGTGGACGGCGAGCGTGCGCGCCGGGTACCGCTTCGGGTCCAGGTCGAGGTCGCGGGCCACCAGGGTGATGAGGCGGCGCGTGTCGTCCGAGTCGTAGATCGAGAAGGTGGACGACATGCCCAGCACCTTGGCCTCGCGGCGCATGACCCGGACGCACATCGAGTGGAACGTGGACACCCACATCGAGCGGGCGCGCCCGCCGACCAGGTCGGCCACGCGCTCCTTCATCTCGGCGGCGGCCTTGTTGGTGAAGGTGATGGCCATGACCTCACCGGGGTGCACGTCGCGCTCGGACAGCAGGTACGCGATCCGGCGCGTGAGCACCCTCGTCTTGCCGGAACCCGCTCCGGCGACGACGAGCATCGGCGACCCGGCGTGCTCGACGGCCCGGCGCTGGGCCGGGTTGAGGTCGTCGAGCAGTCGAGCGGACCTGGGGGAGGGAGGACTTGCGGGCAAGTCGAACAAGGCGCTCATCGTCCGTCCACGTTACCGGGTGCCCCCGACAAGCCGGGGGCTGTGGCATAGTGGGGTTGTGCGCGCGACCCACTTCGAGTTTTTCTACGGGAACCGGACTCCGGCTCCCGTGGGACGCTAGCGCGCCAAGCCACCACGAAGCCCCGGAGTCCTCGGACCCCGGGGCTTTCGCCGCTTCCGGGACGGGGACTCCCCCGGAGTTCGAGAGGTCCTCACGATGAACAGCACCGACACCGCCCCCGCCGGCGCCAACCACGACGACGCCGACCAGGGCGACACCGACCACGACATCGACGCGCTGCGCCAGGAGATCGACCACTTGGACGCCGAGCTGCTGCGGCTGGTCAAGCGGCGGATCGAGGTCTCCAAGATCATCGGCGCGGCGCGGATGGCCGCCGGCGGCACGCGGATCGTGCACAACCGGGAGATCGACGTGCTCAACCGGTACCGGGAACTCGGCCCCGAGGGCCGCGACCTGGCCATGATCCTGCTCAAGCTGGGCCGCGGTCCGATGGGCCGCTAGTGCCCGCCCGGACGAACCCCCAGCCGGTGAGCGCGGCCCTGGCCCGCGCCAGGTCCGCGTCCACCAGCTGGGTGTCGTCCGGCACGTAGGCCAGCGGGTCCTCCAGCAGCTCCAGCCCCAGCAGGCCCTCCACGAGGGCGTGCAGGCACAGCGCGGCGTACCCGCGCAGGTAGCCGCCCTCCTGGGTGAGCACGGCGGGCGGGCCGAGGCCGGCCACCGCGCCGCCGATCCACCGGTAGCCGGCGGCGGTGAGGTTGTGCCTGCCGTTCGGGTCGAACGCCGAGCCGTCGAAGCCCGAGGCGCAGACCAGCAGGTCCGCGCCGTGCTCGGCGATCGCCGGGAACGCCACCTCCTCCAGCGCCCGCCGGTAGGCGTGGTCGCCCGCGCCCAGGGACAGCTCGACGTTGACGTTGCCCGGCCCGCTCTCCTCCGGCCCGCCGGTCTGCGCGTGGTTCGCCCCCCACGGGCCGTGCCGCATGTGCACGGAGACGGTGAGCACGTCCGGCTGGTCGCGGAACACCTCCTGGGTGCCGTTGCCGTGGTGGACGTCCCAGTCCAGGACGGCGACCCGGCGCCCGGCGCGGCGGGCCGTCTCGGCGACCAGCGCGGCGTTGTTGACCAGGCAGTACCCGTCCGCGAGGCCCGGCTGCGCGTGGTGGCCGGGCGGGCGGACCAGCGCGTAGGCCAGGCGCGTGCGGCCCGCGGCGACCGCCTCGTACGCGGTCAGCGCGGTGCCGGCGGCGGCCCGGACCGCGTCCCACGAGCCGGGGCCGACGACCGTGTTGACCTCGACGTTCGTCCGCCGCCGGCAGGCGTCGCGGAGGTCCGCGAGGTACTCGGGGGTGTGCACGCGGGCCAGCTCGTCGTCCGTCGCGAACCGGCCGGCCGACCACGTCAGGTGCTCCGCGACCGGGCCGTGCCGCAGGGCGTGCCGGAACGTGCGCAGCCGGGCGGCGCTCTCCGGGTGCGGTTCGGCGACGTCGAGCCAGTCCCACGAGCCCGGCAGCTCCCACAGGCCCGAGCCCGTGTCGTGCTCCAGGCAGGCGTCGTGCCAGAAGACCTCCACGACCGGTGGATATCAGGGCGATCACGGATGGTCCAGCGGGTTTGGCCGCGGGCACACTGTGCACATGGGAGTCATCGGTCTGATCACGGGCCTCGTCGCGATCCTGGGTGTGCTGGCCGCGCTGGCGCACGACGGGTACCTCGCGATGCTGGGCTCGGTCGCCAAGTCCAAGCGCGCCGCGGGCGCGCCCGTCGCGCAGTACGTCCGCAGCCGGTGGACCGTCGCCGGGGTGACCACGATCATCGCGCTGGTGGGCCTGCTCATCACGGCCGGCGAGGGTGTGTCCGGCGACGTCATCGGCGCGCTGATCGCGGGCGGCGCGGGGCTGGCCGCCACCAACGCGCTCCAGGGCACCCGGAAGCGGCTCAACAGCGGAAGCTGATCGATAAACCTCCAAAATTCACTCTTAAGTGTGGAGGTGGCCGTCACGGGGCCGGTCCGGGCGGCCCGGTGCCGACCCCGGACCTACGGTGAGGTCGATGCGGGGTTCACGACACCCACCCCCGGTGCCCCCGCAAGTCACTTGAGCCCACAGGTGAACCGCCCTTCCCGGGCCTCCGACCAGGGGGTGGGAGGGGTATGCGCGAACTATGGGCATCGGGGAACCGGGACGGTCGGGCAGGCACCGGGTCGAGGACGGGGCGGCGATCTGGCTGCCCGTGGGCGGCGAGCTGACGCGCACGTCCGCGCCGCCGGCCTCCCTGCCGGCGCAACGGGTGCGCGACCCGCTCGTCGACACCGACGCGGTGGGGTTGCGGAAGTTCAACATCGGGCTGGTGCCCGCCTCGGTGACGCCGCCGAGGACGTGGAAGCGGGCCGCGTGGTTCGCGGTGCTGTCCTCGGCGGGCGTGCTGGTGGGCCTGGCCATCGCCGCGGCGAAGCTGGTCGGGTCGGTCAACCCGGTGGAGCGCATCGGGATGCCCGGCTACCCGACCGACGTGCCGCTGCTGACCGGTTTCCCGAGCAGCTCCCCGTCGACGGCGGGCACGACGGCGGCCCCGGTCCCGCGCGACCAGCGCGCCCCCGCCGCCGGCCGGGCGGGTGAGGGCCTGCGCGCCGCCCAGGGCGACCGCTCCCCCGCCGGCGCGGGCGACCCGCCCGGCGGCTCGTCCGGGAGCCGCACCGCGACCGCGGTCGCCCCCGCCGCGCCCAGCGTCACGACCGTGCCCGGCGACTCGGCGCCGCTGGTCGACGCCGAGACCATCGCCGACCGCACGGAGCGGTTCTACGAGGAGGCGGTGCGCAACGCGGACACCGCCGCGGCGATGGTGTCGGAGGGGTTCCGGTCGACCGCGCGGGCGCTGGCCGCGGGGCGGTTCGCCGACGTGGCGCTGGTCGAGGTCGAGCGGATCAGCGTGGACCCGGCCCGGGGCGTCACGGTCAGCACCATCCGCGTGACGCGCGAGGACGGGACGACCAGCACCGAGCGGCGGGAGCTGGTGTTCACCACCGTCGGCGAGCTGCTGATCGACGCCGAGCGGCCCGCCGGGAGCGCCTAGCGGTCGTTCACGGACGCACAGCGGAACGCCGTTCCGTAGTGCTTCCCCCGATCGAGCGACAACTGTTGGCCACTCACCGCCACTAAAGGGTGAACTCATGCGCTGAACTGGCTTTCCGCTGGTCGGACGCGGTACGTGTCTTGCGTCGTCCAGCCGAGGAGTCGTCAGTGCAGCGCCCCACGACGAGCGGTCGCCGGCACAGCCGCGCGGGTTCGGTGTCCGTTGCCGAGCTCATCAGGAAGCAGCCGGCGCCGGTGCGCGTCCTTCCCCCCGGGCGGGCCGCGGCGCACGCCCCGGTGACCGGCCCGCTCGGCCCGGAGCCCGTCCCGCCGGCCCGCCCGGACCGGCGGGGCAGGCGGGCGCGGCTCGTCGGCGTGGCCGCCGGGGCGGCGCTGGTGCTGGCCTCCGCGACCGCCGCGTCGCTGCTGGCCGCGCACCGCGACCCCGGGCCGGGGGAACCGCGCGTCGAGGCGCCGGAGGCGATCAGCGGGGCGTCCGCGCTGCGCCCGGACGTGCTGGCGGACCGCCTGGGCGGCTTCACCGGCGACGACCCGGCCGACCAGCCGCCGCTCGCCGCGCCGCTCGCGGTCGACGTGCCGTCCCCGGTCGGGGAGGACGTGCGGGCCGTCCTGCCGATCGGGCCGAGGCCGCAGGTGGACACCGTGCGCCGGTTCTTCGAGCTGCTCCCCGCCCGGCCCGCCGACGCCTCCCGGCTGCTGTCGCCGGAGCTGCTGGGCGACGACGCCCGCGAGTTCGTGTCGGCGTGGCGCGGGGTGCAGGCGATCACGATCGAGTCGACCACCCTGCGCCCGGACGGCGCGGTCCTCGCCGTGGTGTCGATGCAGGAGCGCGGCGGCGGCTGGATGCGGGTCGAGCAGGTGTTCCGGCTGACCGACACGACGGTGCCGCGCATCCTCGACACGGAGGTCCTGTCCGCGCAGCGACATTGACGGTGAGTGACGATCCACCGCTGTCAGTTGACCGAATGTGCATGTCAACTGTGTTTATCAGCCAAACTTCCCCCAAAGGGGTTACGTACTCGGTCACGATTCGGTATCCATAGCCCGGTCAGCAGTGCAACGCACTCCACCGGGAGAGGTGTTCAAGCGGTGTCGAACGACGACAAACGCCGGCGGTTGGACGGTGATTCGACGGCGAAGCTGTCGGTCGCCGACCTGATCGCGCGGCGTGAGGCGGAGACGCAGCCGATCCCGAGGATCACCGACGCCGAGCCGGCGGGCGGGTCCGAGGAGACGGTGCGCTTCAAGCCCTCCGCGAACCTCTCCGGGCGCGAGCTGCACATCACCGAGCTGCTCAAGCGCGAGGGGCGCGCCGGCGAGGAGGAGCGCGGCGGCGGCGGGTTCTCCGTGCCGAAGATCGTCGCGATGGCCGGTGGCGGCGTGGTGCTCGCGGGCACCGTCGCGTTCACCGCCTCCAACCTGCTCTCGTCGCCCGACGAGCGACCGCTGGCGGAGGTGCGCTTCGACGCCCGCCCGGCCGCGCGGGCCACGAACACCCTCACCAAGGACCTCGGGGCCGCGGCGGCCAAGCAGCAGGAGACGCAGCAGGCGCAGGTCGAGACCACGACCGCCGCGCCGGAGCCGACGACCACCCAGCGGCAGCAGCGCACCCAGCAGCAGCAGGCGCCGCGCCAGCAGCCGGTGACCACGACGCCGCAGGCCCCGGCGACCACGACGCCGGCGCCGACCACCGCCACCGAGCAGACCACGCCGCCGCCGCCGACCACCGGCACGACGACGCCCGCGCCGCCGAGCGGCAGCACCCCGCCGTCCTCGTCCTCCACCGCGCCGCCGCCCGCCTCGGACGCGAGCACCCCGCCGTCCTCCTCGACCCCGCCGTCCTCCAGCGCCCCCTCCCCCGGCGCCCCCTCCTCCAGCGCGCCGTCCGCCGGTGTCGGGATCGGCCTGGACCTGGGCGCCGTGCTCGACCCGCTCGGCGGCTTCGACTTCTTCGCCCCGGCGAGCTGATCGCAGCACCCACCACACCACCCGCCGACCCGGGACACCCGGGTCGGCCGTTCGGCGTGCGCGTGACGGGCGTCGCCCCGCCCGTTGGGCCGTTCGGCCCCAATGTGCGCGTTCTTCACGCGAACGGCTGCCGTCCCGGGCCCGCGTCCGGTATCCCTTCCCGGTCGCCCCTCCCCCGGCGCCGCCCCGGCACGGGTGACCCGCACAACGGTGCGAAAGCGGCCGCCACCACCGAGGTAGGCTCTGCGGGCGAGCGGTGGCCTAGCCTGTTCCGCGCACCGACCCGCACGACGAGGAGCCCGAGCGTGAGACCAGCTGCCCTTGCCGCGGTCACGCAGCGCCCCAGCGAGGTGGTCCGGTGAGCAACGACGGTCGCGTGATCGCGGACCGCTACCGTTTCCTGGACAGGATCGGCAGCGGCGCGATGGGCGTCGTGTGGCGTGCCCAGGACGAGCGGCTCGGCCGCGTCGTCGCGGTCAAGCAGCTGCTGCTCCAGCCCAGCCTGGAGGCGCGCGAGAAGGACGAGGCCATCCAGCGCGCCATGCGCGAGGGCCGCATCGCCGCGAAGCTGCACCACCCCAACGCCATCGCCGTCTACGACGTGGTGGAGGAGGACGGCGCTCCGTGCCTGGTCATGGAGTACCTGCCGTCCTACAGCCTCGCCGACACGATGTCCGAGCACGGTCCGCTGGACCCGCTGGAGGTCGCGCAGATCGGCATGCAGGCCGCCTCCGCGCTGGCCGCCGCCCACGCCGCCGGGATCGTGCACCGCGACGTGAAGCCCGGCAACGTGCTGCTCGCCGACAACGGCCTGGTCAAGATCACCGACTTCGGCATCTCCCGGGCCAGCGACGACGTCACGGTCACCAAGACCGGCCTGATCGCGGGCACCCCCGCCTACCTGGCGCCGGAGATCGCGCGCGGCCAGGACCCGACGCCCGCCTCGGACGTGTTCTCGCTCGGCTCGACGCTGTACGCGGCGGTCGAGGGCGAGCCGCCGTTCGGGTTGTCGGAGAACACCCTGGGCGTGCTGCACGCGGTCGCCGCGGGCCGGATCAACCCGCCGACGGTCGACCACCCGCTGACCGACGTGCTGCTGCGGTTCCTCAACTACGACCCCGCGGACCGGCCGACCATGGCCCAGGCCCGGGACCTGCTCAACGCGGTCGCGCACGGCCGCAACCCGAGCCTGACAGGGCTGGCCCCGGCCACCTCCATCGGCCTGGCGCCGCTGGGCGCGGGCGCGACGACCGTGCTGGACGCCGACCGCACCCGCGTGGTGCGCCCCGGCCCGCGCACGGTCGGCCCCCGGACGACGGGCTCCATCCCGCCGGTGGCCCCGCCGCGGTCGAACAACAACCGGGCGCTGGCGATCGCCGCGGTCGTGCTGGGCGCCGTCCTGCTGATCGGTTTCCTGCTGGTCGCGCTCGACGTGTTCGACAAGGCCCCGGCCACCCCGCCGGCGGGCGGCTCCAGCTCGTCCACGCCCGCGCCGACGACCACCACGACGCCGTCGCAGGTGGTGACGACGACCCAGGAGGTGGTCCCCACGACCACGATCCCGGAGCCGACGACCACCACGACGCAGGAGCCGACGACCACCACCACGACGACCACCACGACCACGAAGCCGCCGGTGTCGACGCCGGCGGCGACCACGACGACCACCACGACGACGACGACCACGACGACTGCCGTCCAGGAGCAGCCGTGAACCTCGTATGGTGTGCGTCGAACCCAATCGGGTGATGCACCGTTCTTGTCCTAGTGGCGTCCGGTCGTTCGCCACAGAAGTCCTAGCACTTACTGGGAGCACGCCGTGACCGACGATGGCCGCCTGGTTGCCGGCCGCTACCGACTGGGCCAGCGGATCGGCAGCGGTGCGATGGGCATCGTCTGGCAGGCGCACGACGAGCGCCTGCACCGCACCGTGGCCGTGAAGCAGCTGCTGCTCCAACCGGGGCTGGCGGAAGCCGACACCGACGAGGCGAAGCGCCGCGCGATGCGCGAGGGCCGGATCGCGGCCCGCCTCCAGCACCCGCACGCCATCGCGGTGTACGACGTGGCGGAGGACGACGGCCAGCCGTGGCTGGTGATGGAGTACCTGCCGTCCAAGAGCCTGTCCACGGCGCTGTCGGAGCGCGGCACGCTGCCGCCCCGCGACGTGGCCTCCATCGGGCAGCAGGTGGCGTCGGCGCTCGCCGCCGCGCACAACGCGGGCATCGTGCACCGCGACATCAAGCCCGGCAACATCCTCCTCGGCAACGAGGGCACGGTGAAGATCACCGACTTCGGCATCTCCCGGGCCACCGGCGACGTCACGGTCACCGCGACCGGCATGCTCGCCGGCACCCCGGCGTACCTCGCGCCCGAGGTGGCCAAGGGCTACGACCCGGGCCCGCCGTCGGACGTGTTCTCGCTGGGCTCGACGCTGTACGCGGCGATCGAGGGCATGCCGCCGTTCGGCCTGAACGAGAACACCATCGCGCTGCTGCACCAGGTGGCGTCGGGCAAGGTCGTGCCGCCGAAGCAGGCCGGTCCGCTGACGGCGCTGCTGATGCGCCTGCTGCGCGCCGAGCCGGAGGACCGGCCGACGATGGCCGAGGCGCGCGAGGCGCTGGCGGCGGTGGCCGCGGGCCGGTCGGCCCCGGAGTTCCCGGTGCCGATGCCGCAGAGCCACCCGCCGTCGTGGCAGGGCGCGCCCGTGCAGGCGCCGGCCACGGCGACCCGTGCGATGACGCCCGCGTCCGGCGTCCCCCAGGGCCGCCAGGGCTCGCCCGCAGCGACGCGGGTGGCCGCCCCGGTCGCGCCGCAGCCCGCGCACCAGCCCCGGCCCGCGGCGTACGTCCCGCCGCCGGACCGCCAACGCGGCGCGTCGAGACCGGTCGGTCGCGGCGGCCCGCTCAAGGGCAAGCGCTCCGCCGTGATCACCGCGCTCGCCATCGCGGGCGCGGCCACCGCGGGCATCCTGCTGGCCAGCCTGATGTCCGACAGCGGTGGTCAGCCGAACGACCAGGCGGGGCCGGGCACCTCGACCACCGCGCCCGCCGCGGGCGGCGAGCCGTCCACGACGTCGACGCGGAAGGTGGTGGCCCCGCCCGCCACCTACACCAGCGCGCCGACCCAGCAGGACCAGGAGCGGACGGTCCGCGAGTACTACGAGCTGCTGCCGGTCGACCTGGACGCGAGCTGGGGCCGCCTGGCCCAGCCCATGCGGGACGCCAAGGGCGGGTTCGAGCAGTACAAGTCCTGGTGGAACCAGTTCGAGACGGTCGAGCTGACCGGTGTGACGAGGAACTCCGACTTCGCCTACGAGGTCGAGCTGACCTTCACCACGAAGAGCGGGTCGAAGGTCGTGGAGCGCAAGCTGATCGTGCTCCAGTGGGCGCAGCAGAGCCTGTTCATCTCCAACGAGCAGGACCTCGGCCGCCCGTAGGCGACCCCCGGGCGGCGACGCCCGGGAGGCTCAGGCGGCGGCCTCCGCCAGCGCCGCCAGCAGGCTGGCCACGGCGGGCGAGCCGGCGGCGTCCTCCCGCACGGCCGCGCAGATGGTCCTGGTCGGCTCGGGGCGGCGCAGCCTGCGCACCACCACGCCGGGGTGCACGACGCCCAGGCTGAGCTTGGGCACGACGGTCACGCCGAGCCCGGCCGCGATGAAGCCCTGCGCGGTCGGGTAGTCGTCGGCCTCCACCACGACGTTGGGCGCGAAGCCCGCCCCCGCGCACGCGTCGAGCACGATGTCGCGGCACGGCCCGGGCGGCACGACGGCGTCCACCCACTGCTCCCCGGCCAGGTCGGCGAGGTCGAGCACGCGCTTGCGGGCCAGTTCGTGCCCGCGCGGCAGCACGGCCAGGTACGGGTCGTCGAGCAGGTGCACGAGGTGCACGCCGCGCGGCGGCCCGCCGGCCGCGTGGTGCACGACGACGGCCACGTCGGCGCGCCCGGCACCCACCTCGACCACCGGGTCGTCCGGTTCGGTGAGCTTCAGGTCGAGCCGCACGTCCGGGTGGGCGGTCCGGAACGCGGCCACGGCGGGCGGCACGAGCGCCGCGCCCGCGGTGGCGAAGTACCGGACGCGCAGCAGCCCGGTGCGGCCCTCGCGCAGGTCGGCCAGCGCCGCCTCGGCCTCGACGAGCCGGTCGGTGATGTGGGCGGCGTGCTCGGTGAGCACCCGGCCCGCCTGGGTGGGCCGCACGCCGCGCCCCACGCGGTCCAGCAGCGGCAGCCCCGCCTGCCGCTCCAGGGCCGCCACCTGCTGGCTGACGGCCGAGGGCGTGTACCCGAGGTTCGCCGCCGCGGCGGTGATGGAACCGGTGGAGACCACGGCCCGGAGCACCTGCATCCGTCGCACGTCCAACATGACGTGATCGTACATTTCTGCTTAAAGGTCGTGCAGTTCTATTAACTTGTCCTTACGTTCCGAATGGCCCAGTGTAGGGCCGTGAACAGTCCTGCCACGCTGATCAGGATGGGTGTCCTGGCCCTCCTGTGGGGTTCCAGCTTCCTGTGGATCAAGATCGCCCTCACCGGCCTGTCGCCGGTCCAGATCGCCCTGGCGCGCACGGTCCTGGGCGCGGCCGTGCTCGTGGTGCTGCTCCGGGCGGGCGGGCAGCGCCTGCCGCGCGACCGCGCCGTGTGGGGCCACCTGGCCCTCGCCGCGGTGTTCGGCAACGTCATCCCGTTCGTGCTCTTCGCGGTGGGCGAGCAGACGGTGGACTCCGGCGTGGCCGGCGTGCTCAACGCCACCACGCCGCTGTGGGCGCTGGCGATCGGCCTGGTGCTGGGTTCCGAGCGGAACGGCGGCGCGGCGCGGGTCACGGGCCTCGCGCTCGGCTTCGCGGGCACCCTGCTCATCTTCGCGCCGTGGGAGAGGTCCGGGCTGGCGAGCTGGGGCGCGCTGGCGTGCCTGCTGGCCGCGGCGTCCTACGCGCTCTGCTACGCCTACGTGGGCCGCACGGTGGCCGGGCGCGGCCCCACGCCCCTCCAGCTCTCCGCCACGCAGCTGGTGGCCGCCTCGGGCCTCACGGCGCTCGTCGTGCCCGTGGGCGGCCTCCAACCGGTGCACCTCGACTGGCGCCCGCTGGCGGCCGTGGCCTTCCTCGGCGTGTTCGGCACCGGCGTGGCGTTCGCGCTCAACTACCGGCTCATCCAGGACGTGGGCGCGACCGACGCCACGACGGTCAGCTACCTGCTGCCGGTGGTGTCCGTCCTGCTCGGCGCCGCGTTCCTCGGCGAGCCCCTCGACGCGCGCGTCGTGGTCGGCACGGTGGTCGTCCTGGCGGGGGTCGCGCTGACCCGGAAGCGGCCCGCCGCGGTGCCCGCCGAGCCGGCGCGGGAGTTGGCGACTACGCTCAAGTGACCTGCGATAACACTGGGTTACCCGCCGGTATGGGCCAGTTGAGACACCCGTCCTGGGCAAACGGGTGGACTTGAGACCCAGGTCTCCCCCGATCGCGTGGTGTTCAGGCGAACCACGTCCCGATTCGCCCCCTCGGACGTCTCTTCACATGAAAGGGACGCACACCGGAGGGAACCCCCGAGTCATGAGCACCGAGAGCATCACCACCACGACGACGTTCCACCTCCTCGTCCCGGGGATCGCCCCGGCACCGGTGGAGGCCGAGCTGCACTACGAACCGGAGGACCCGTACGCGGTCGCCGTCCTGTTCCACACCGGGCAGGGCAAGGTCGAGTGGATCTTCGCCCGGGACCTGCTGGCCGACGGCCTGCTGACCCCGTCCGGCGAGGGCGACATCCTGGTCCGCCCGGCCGCCGACGACCCGGAGCGGGTCCTGCTGGAGCTGAACGCGCCGACGGGCTTCGCGATCCTGTCCGCCGAGGCCGAGCACATCGCCGAGTTCCTGGACCTCACCTACGACGTGGTGCAGCCCGGCGAGGAGGACCTGTGGATCGACTTCGACCGCGAATTGGCCAAGCTGGTCTCGACCAACTGACCCCGTCGCCTACCCTCGTAACCCGTGACGGGGTCCGGGGGGACGGTAGGCGGCGGTCGGTACGCGCTGGTCGAGCGGATCGGCAGCGGCGCCATGGGCGTCGTCTGGCGGGCGCACGACGAGCTGCTGGACCGCGAGGTGGCCGTGAAGCAGCTCCGGATGCCCGACCTGACGGCCGAGGAGGCCGAGGTCGCCAGGGCGCGGGCGATGCGCGAGGCGCGCAACGCGGCCCGGCTGCACCACCCCAATGCGGTCGCGGTCTTCGACGTGGTGGTCGAGGACGACCGGCCATGGCTGGTCATGGAGCACCTGCCCTCCCGCAGCCTCGCCGGGCTGCTGGCGGAGGACGGTCCCCTGGACCCGCCCGAGGTGGCCAGGATCGGCGGTCAGGTCGCCGCCGCGCTCGCCGCCGCGCACGCGGCGGGCATCGTGCACCGGGACGTGAAACCCTCCAACGTCCTCATCGGGCACGACGGCACGGTGAAGCTCACCGATTTCGGCATCTCCCGCGCCGCGGGCGACGGCACGCTGACCGACAGCGGCATGATCACCGGCACCCCGGCGTACCTGGCGCCCGAGGTGGCGCGCGGCGAGCAGCCGGGCATGGCCTCCGACGTCTTCTCCCTCGGCGCGACCCTGTACGCGGCGACCGAGGGCAAGTCACCCTACGGCGCCTCCGAGAACAGCTTCGGCCTGCTCTACCGGGCCGCCGCGGGCCGGATCGAGCCGCCGACCCGGTCGGGCGAGCTGACGGACCTGGTCACGCGCGTGCTGTCCGCGTCCCCGGAGGACCGGCCCACCGCGGCCGAGGTGGTGGACCTGCTGGCCGCGCACGGACCCCCGACCGCGCCGATGACCGCGCCGCCCGCGGCGGAACCCGGTCGGACCCGCCGCCCGCGCCGGCTGGCCGCCGCGGTCGTGGCCGCCGTGGTGGCCGTGCTGCTGGGCGGGGGCACGCTGGCGGCCGTGCGGTACTGGCCGGACCGCGCCGGGCCCCCCGCGGACGACCGCGCCGCGCCGTCGCCCGCGCCCGCCCGGGAGTCGGCCCCGCCCGCCCCCACCGCGGACGACGCGGTGGCCCTGGTGCGCGACCACTACCGGGCGCTGCCCGAGGACACGACCACGGCCTACCAGAACCTGGCGCTGTCGTTCCGGCAGCCGTTCGAGCAGTACCAGCGGTTCTGGGGGCAGTACGAGGACGTGCTGACCGACGACCCCCGGGTCGTGCGGCACGAGGGCGACGCCTACGCGGTGCGGGTCCTGGTGACGTTCGTGTCCGGCGGCACCAGCTCGTCCCTGCCCTACGAACTGGACGTGCGGCCGGCCGAGGGCAGGCTGCGGATCGCCTCGGCGGAGCAGCTGGAGTAGCCCCGCCGCGCCCCCGTCGGACCGGGCGCCCCGTCAGACCGGGCGCCCCCGTCAGACCAGGCGGCGGTCCGACGCCCAGCGCGACAGTTCGTACCGGTTGGACAGCTGCGTCTTGCGCAGCACGCTCGACACGTGCGTCTCGACCGTCTTCACCGAGATGAACAGCTCCGAGGCGATCTCCTTGTACGCGTAGCCGCGCGCCAGCAGCCGCAGCACGTCCCGCTCGCGCGGGGTCAGCAGGTCCAGCTCCGGGTCGCTGATCGGGGCCGCGCCCGGCCGGTCGGCGAACGCGTCCAGCACGAACCCGGCCAGCCGCGGGCTGAACACCGCGTCGCCCTCCGCGACCCGCACGACCGCGCGCACCAGCTCCTGGCTGGAGATCGTCTTCGTCACGTACCCGCGCGCGCCGGCGCGGATGACCGCGATGACGTCCTCGGCCGCGTCGGACACCGACAGCGCCAGGAACACCACCTCGGGCAGCGCCGTGCGGACCTGCCGCAGCACCTCCGCGCCGCCGCCGTCCGGCATGTGCACGTCGAGCAGCACCACGTCGGGCCGGTGGTGGCCGATGCCGACGACCGCCTCCCCGACGGAGCCCGCCTCGCCGACCACCTCGACCTCGTCGGTGATCGAGTCCAGCTCGGCCCGCACACCCGCGCGGAACAGCGCGTGGTCGTCCACCAGGAACACCCGTACCGCCACGGTCCGGCCCCCGTCCGTCACTAGTCGTACTTCCTCGGCATCATCAGCTGCACCTCCGTGCCCTCGCCGAGCGAGGTGCGGATGCGGACTTCGCCGCCGTGCCTCTCCATCCTCCCCCCGATGGAGTCCGCGAGGCCATGCCGGTCCTCCGGGACGGTCCCCGGGTCGAACCCCTTGCCCCGGTCGCGCACGAACACGGTGACGCGTTCCGGCTCCACCTCGCCGTACACGCTGATCTCCGCGACGCCCGCGTGCTTGGCCGCGTTGACCACCGCCTCGCGGGCCGCCTGCACCAGGGCGTACAGGTCGGGGTCCAGCTCGCAGTCGCCGACCACGACCTGCTGCACGGCCAGCGCGAACTGGTCCTCGACCTCGCCGGACGCCTTCGCGATGGCCGCGGACAGCGTCTTGGGCCTGCTGTTGTCCTCCAGGACGTTGCCGTACAGCCACTCGCGCAGCTGCCGCTCCTGGCCGCGGGCGAGGCGCTTGACCTCGCGCGGCTGCTCGGCCTGCTTCTGGATGAGCGCAAGCGTTTGCAGCACGGAGTCGTGCAGGTGGGCGGCGATCTCGGCGCGTTCCTCGGTGCGGATGCGGACCCGGCGCTCCTCGCCCAGGTCGTTGATCAGCTTGATCCACAGGGGCACGGTGAGCACCGCCACGCCGCCGAGCGTGGCGACCACGGCGAGCAGGGCGAACCGCAGCTGGTCGATGCCGTAGCTGTTGACCAGCAGCACGCCGATGCCGATGGCGACCAGCGCGACGCCCGCGAGCACCCGCACGAGCGTGGTGCGACCGCTGCCGAGGAGCCCGGACCGCGCGCCGTCCCGCCAGCGGCGGCGCTGCGCCTCGTCCGCCTCCCGCCACACCACGGCCGCGCCGACCATGGCCACCGCGAGCGGCCCGGTGATCCAGCCGCTGACCGGGCCGGAGAACAGGCCGGTGACGACGGCCGCGCCGATGCCCAGGGCCAGCAGGCCCAGCGCCTGCTGGCGCTCCCTCGGGTTCGGGGGCCGCTCGGGCACGTCGGCGGCCCGCTGCGGCACGAACAGCCACAGCAGGCCGTAGGCGATGACACCGACGCCGTTGAGCGCGGTCAGCGCGGCGAACACCGCGCGCACCCAGAACACCTCGACGCCCAGGTGCTCCGCGACACCGCCCGCCACACCCGCCACCACGCGTCCCGTGCGCCTGCGGCGGACCGGCTCCAGGGCCTTCGTCTCCACGCTCACCGCACGATCGTCACACGCGCGCGGGGGCCGGTCATCAGGGTTCCACCCCATGCCCGGTTCAGGGTGCGTCCCGGATGTGCCGGGCCCTCCCCGGCGGGCAAGCTCGTCACCGTGAGCGGGAACATCAGCGCAGCCGGCGTCGAGGAGACGCTGAAGGACTTCTGGGTCAGCCGACCCAGGCGGCCACACGACGGTCGCAAGATCGCGGGTGTCGCCGCCGGTATCGCGCAGCGGTACCAGATCGACCCGGTGATCGTCCGGGTGGCGTTCGTCGCGATGGCGCTGTGCAACGGCGCCGGGGTGCTCGTCTACCTGCTGGGCTGGCTGTTCCTGGCCCAGGAGGGCGACGAGTCGTCGGCGGCCGAGGCACTGGTGGGGCGCGGTCGCAGCTCGACCCCGACCCCGCTGACCGTGGCGCTGGGGATCGCCGTGCTGCCCGCGACGGGCTTCTTCGTCGACGGCGGGTTCACGATGGTCGGCGGCGTGCTGCTGTCCGTCGGCGGGATCTACCTGCTGCACCGCGGTCGCGGGCAGCTCAACCGACCGGACGCGCCACCGCCGCTGCCGGCCTACGACCCGGGGGTGCCGGTGCAGGAGCGGACGACCGAGCGGGTGACGCCACCGGCGTGGGACCCGCTGGGCGCGGCCCCCTTCGCGTGGGACCTGCCGGAGCCGGCGGGCTTGCCCGAACCGGTGGTGGCGCGGCCGGTGCGCCGCAGGTCCCGGGTCGGCGTGGCCACGTTCGGCGTGGCGATGCTGGTGCTGGCCGGTTCGGTGGTCGCGGCGGGCTACTCGGCCTGGTTCACCGCGCCGCACGTCATCGGGCTGCTGGTCGCGGTGATGGGCCTGGGCCTGGTGGCCGGCGCGCTGCGCGGCGGCGGCGGGGGCAAGGGCCTGCTGTGGTTCATCGTGCCGCTGTCGTTCGTCGGGGCCGGCATGACCGCCGCCGACCTGGACTCGATCAACACCGAGGGCATCGGCAGCAACCGGTCCGCCCCGACCTCCGTCGAGCAGGTGCTGGACCGCTACGAGACGGGTGTCGGCGAGGTCGACCTGGACCTGACCGGCCTGCCCGCCACGGGGACGGTGAAGACCTCCGTCGAGGTCGGCGTGGGCAGCGCCCGGGTGCGGGTGCCGGCCGGCGCGGACGTGGAGGTGACCTGCCGCACGGACCTCGGCTCGGTGCGCTGCCTGGACCGGGTGTCGGACGGCGAGGACCGGGAGGAGCGCGTCGAGGACGACGGCGCGGACGGTCCCGGTGGGCTGAGGATCGAGCTCGACGTGCGCAGCGACCTGGGAGAGGTGGAGGTGAGCCGTGGCTGACGGGGACTCGGTGGAGAAGCGGGGCGTCGACGTGGTCGGGCTGGTGTTCGGGGTCGCCGCCCTGGTCGCCGCCGCCTACATGCTCTCGGACGGCGCGTCGTGGCCCGACTTCCTCGACCTGAGGTGGGCGCTGGCGGGCGGGGCCGTGGTCATCGGCATCGGCCTGCTGGCGGGGTCGGCCCGGCGTCGCGGCTGAGGGTCCGGCGCCGCGGCCGGGGTTCAGGAGAAGCAGGAGGCCCGTCCCGGGTGGGACGGGCCTCCTGGCCGTTCAGGCGGGGATCACTCCCACTCGATGGTGCCCGGCGGCTTGCTCGTCACGTCCAGCACGACCCGGTTGACCTCCGCCACCTCGTTGGTGATGCGGGTCGAGATGCGCTCCAGCACGTCGTACGGCAGGCGCGTCCAGTCCGCCGTCATGGCGTCCTCGCTGGACACCGGCCGCAGCACGACCGGGTGGCCGTAGGTGCGGCCGTCGCCCTGGACGCCGACGCTGCGCACGTCCGCCAGCAGCACCACGGGGCACTGCCAGATCTGCCGGTCGAGGCCCGCGCTGGTCAGCTCCTCGCGGGCGATGGCGTCGGCCTTGCGCAGGATCTCCAGCCGCTCGGCGGTCACCTCGCCGATGATCCGGATGCCCAGGCCCGGCCCGGGGAACGGCTGCCGCTGCACGATCGTCTCCGGCAGGCCCAGCTCGGTGCCGACCCGGCGCACCTCGTCCTTGAACAGCGCGCGCAGCGGCTCGACGAGGGTGAACTGGAGGTCGTCCGGCAGGCCGCCGACGTTGTGGTGGCTCTTGATGTTCGCCGCGCCCGCGCCGCCGCCGGACTCGACCACGTCCGGGTACAGCGTGCCCTGCACGAGGAACCCGTAGTCGCCCTCGGCCTTGAGGTCGCGCTCGGCCTGCTCGAAGACGCGGATGAACTCGCGCCCGATGATCTTGCGCTTCTCCTCGGGGTCCGTGACGCCGGCCAGGGCGCCCAGGAACCGCTCGCGGGCGTCCACGGTCACCAGGTTCACGCCGGTCGCGGCCACGAAGTCGCGCTCGACCTGGGCGCGCTCACCGGCGCGCAGCAGGCCGTGGTCGACGAACACGCAGGTCAGGCGGTCACCGATGGCGCGCTGCACGAGTGCCGCGGCCACCGCCGAGTCGACGCCGCCGGACAGGCCGCAGATGGCCTTGCCGTCGCCGACCTGCTCGCGGACGCGCGCCACCTGCTCGTCCACGATCGACGAGGTCGTCCACTGGGGGCGGATGCCCGCGATCTCGTGCAGGAACCGGCGCAGCACCTCCTGGCCGTGCGGCGAGTGCCCCACCTCCGGGTGGTACTGCACGCCCGCGAACCGGCGCTCCCGGTTCTCGAACGCGGCCACCGGCGCGCCCTCGCTGGTCGCGGTCACGGTGAAGCCCTCGGGTGCCTTGGTCACCGAGTCGCCGTGGCTCATCCACACGGGGTGGCTGGCGGGCAGCTCCTCGTGCAGGAGGCCGCCGGACGCCCGCACGCCCAGCTCGGTGCGGCCGTACTCGCGGACGCCGGTGCGCTCGACCGTGCCGCCGAGGGCGCCCGCCATGGCCTGGAAGCCGTAGCAGATGCCGAACACCGGCACGTCGACGTCGAACAGCTTCGGGTCCACCTGCGGGGCGCCGGGCTCGTAGACGCTGGACGGCCCGCCGGACAGCACGATGGCGGCCGGGTCGCGTTCGAGCAGCTCCGCCACGGGTGTGGTGTGCGGGACGACTTCCGAGTAGACCTGCGCCTCCCGGACCCGTCGGGCGATCAGCTGCGCGTACTGCGCGCCGAAGTCGATGACCAGCACAGGGCGGTTGTTGCTCTCGGCCACTGCTGCAAAACCTCTCGTCTGGCGGATTCGCGCAGGTGAAGGATGTCATGCGTGGACGAGGAACTGCTCACCGGAGGCGGGCTCAACGAGGTGGTCCGGGTCGGGGCGACGGTGCGGCGCCCGACCGGGCCGTGGACGCCGAACGTGCACCGGCTGCTGGAACGCCTTGCGCCGCTTGGCATCGCGCCCCGCGCGCACGGCGTGGACGAGCGCGGCCGGGAGGTGCTGACCCACCTGGCGGGTGAGGTGGCCCACCCGCCGCTGCCGGGGTGGGCGCGCTCGGAGGAGGTGCTGGTGGCGGTGGCCCGGCTGGCCCGCCGGCTGCACGACGCGTCGGCCGGGCTCGCGCACGTGCGGGACGGCTGGCAGTTCCCGGCGCTGTCACCCGTCGAGGTGATCTGCCACAACGACCTGGCGCCGTACAACACGGTGTTCCGGGACGGCCTGCCGGTCGCGTTCATCGACTTCGACGGGGCCCGGCCGGGGCCGCGCTGGTGGGACCTCGCCTACACCGCGTACTGCCTGGTGCCGTTCTCGCCCGAGTGGGGGACACCCGACGAGCAGTGGCGGCGGGCGGAGCTGTTCTGCGCGGCCTACGGCACCGGGGTGACGGGCCTGGGGGCGCGCGTGCTCGCCCGGTTGGACGACATGGTGACCATGATCCGGGAGCGCCCGGAGTTCCACCGGCAGCGCGCGGAGCGCCACGACGAGTACTACCTCGGGCACGCGGTGTATGTGAAAGAGCACTTCCAAGATCGATAGGTAGAACCAACCCGGACGGGCATACGGTGTGGCCCATGGACGCGACCACCCCCGAGCCGAGGCCCTGCTGGATCGCCGGACACGCCGAGCAGGGCGTGCGGGCCATCACCGTCTTCCACCCGTTCGACGGCACGGAGGTGGCGTCGGTCGCGGTGCCGGGACCCGATCAGGTGGAGCGGGCCGTGGCCGCCGCGGCGGCCGTCGCCAAGGAGTTCCGGCGCACGCCGGCGCACGTCCGTGCCACCGCGCTGGTGCAGGTTTCCGAAGCGTTGGCCGAGCGCGCCGAGGAGATCGCCGAGACGATCACGGCGGAGAACGGCAAGCCGCTGCGGTGGGCGGAGATCGAGGTCCAGCGGGCCGTGAACACGTTCCGGTTCGCCGCCGAGGAGGCCCGCCGGTTCACCGGCGACCTCCAGCGCCTCGACACCGACCCGAACGGCGAGGGGCGGCTGGCCCTCGTGCGCCGGGTGCCGCGCGGCCCCGTGCTGGCCGTGGCGCCGTTCAACTTCCCGCTGAACCTGGTGGCGCACAAGGTCGCGCCCGCGCTGGCGGTCGGCGCGCCGGTGATCGTGAAGCCCGCGTCGGCGACGCCGCTGTCCGCGCTGCTGCTCGGCGAGCTGCTGGCGGCGACCGACCTGCCCGAGGGCGCGTTCTCCGTGCTGCCGGTGCGCGGCGGCGACATGAAGTCGCTGGTGACCGACGAGCGGCTGCCGGTCATCTCGTTCACCGGCTCGACCTCGGTCGGCTGGTCGCTGATGGACGACGCGCCGCGCAAGCACGTCGTGATGGAGCTGGGGTCGAACTCGGCGGCCGTCGTGTGCCCGGACTGGCCGGACCTGGACCTCGCGGCCTCGCGGATCGCCACGTTCGGCAACTACCAGGCCGGGCAGTCGTGCATCGCCGTGCAGCGGGTGATCGTGCACCGGGACGTGGCGGACGAGTTCGTGCCGAAGCTGGTGGCGGCCGTGCGGTCGCTGCGGACCGGCGACCCGCACGACCCCGAGGTCGAGGTCGGGCCGCTGATCGACGAGGACAACGCGCGCCGGGTCGAGGAGTGGGTGGCCGAGGCCGTCGCGGGCGGGGCGACCCTGCACGTGGGCGGCGGGCGCACCGGCACCACGGTCGAGCCGACCGTGGTGCAGGACGTGCCGGAGACGGCGAAGCTGTGGCACCAGGAGGTGTTCGGGCCGGTGCTCGCGGTGTCCGTGGTGGACTCGGTCGCGGAGGCGTTCGAGCAGGCCAACGCCACCGACTACGGGTTGCAGGCCGGTGTGTTCACCCGTGACGTGGCGGTCGCCTTCGAGGCGGCGGCCGAGCTGGAGGTCGGCGGCGTGATCATCGGCGACGTGCCGTCCTACCGGGCCGACCAGATGCCGTACGGCGGCGTGAAGGGCTCGGGCACGGGCCGCGAGGGCGTGCGGTCGGCGATGGAGGACTTCACCGAGGAGCGCACGATGGTGCTCACCGGCATCACCGTGTGAGCGCCTTGGCGACGGCCACGAGGCCGTCGACGAGCGCGCCGGGGTCGGAGCCGGTGGACAGGGCCCGCAGCTTGAGCCCCATCACCATGGCGACGACGGCCCCGGCGACCTCGTCGGCGACCTCGACGCCGATGGAGGCGAGCACGGTCGAGGCCAGCTCGTCGTACGCGGCGAAGCACTCGGCGGCGGCGGCGCGCAGCTCCGGGTCGCGCCCGGCGTGCAGGTACAGCTCGTAGGGGGCGATCCGGTCGCTGTCCGCCGGGGTCGCCTCGCCGACCTGGCACACCACCTCGACGACCTGCTCCAGGTCGGCGCACCCGGCCTGGTTCTCCCGCGCCAGGTCGGCGAACCGGCGCGTCTCCTCGGCGACGAAGTGCCGCATGCTCTCCCGCAGCAGGTCCTGCTGCGTGGCGAAGTGGTAGGTGATCGAGCCGAGCGAGACGCCCGCCTCCTGGGCGATGCGCCGGTTGGTCACGCCGGCGACGCCGTCCTCGCCGATGATCCGCAGCACGGCGCCGACGATCCGCTGCCGGGTTTCGACGGGCTTGGTCATAGCGCCATTCTCCCCTGCCGCCCGGTGTCCCCCCGCGCGCCCGCCGGATCGCTCCCGCTCCCCGCCGAACACCGCCGGTGATACTGTTCGTTCGAACGAACAATACGTCTCGGGGAGGGTCAATGCACGTCAGGGGAATGACCGCGCTGGTCACCGGCGCCTCCGGCGGGCTCGGGCAGGCCATCGCCCGCCGCCTGGCCGACGAGGGCGCGACGCTCGTGCTCACCGGCCGCCGGGTCGCCGAGCTGGAGCGGGTCGCCGACGCGACCGGCGCCCGCGTCGTCGTCGCGGACCTCGCCGACCCGGCCGACGTGACCCGGCTGGCCGAGGAGGCGGGCGAGGTGGACGTGCTCGTCGCCAACGCCGCGCTGCCCGCCAACGGCCCGGTCCTCGACTTCACGCCGGAGCAGGTCAAGCGCGCGCTCGCGGTCAACCTCGAAGCGCCGATCACCCTCACCCACGCCCTCGTGCCGGGGATGGTGGCGCGCGGGCACGGCCACGTCGTGCACATCGGCTCGCTCGCGGGCAAGGTCGCGAGCGCCTACTCCGCGCTCTACAACGCGTCCAAGTTCGGCCTGCGCGGCTTCAGCCTCGGGCTGCGCGAGGACCTGCGCGGCACCGGCGTCGGCGTCTCGGTCGTGGAGCCGGGCGTGGTGCGCGACGCCGGCATGTTCGTCGAGGCGGGCGGCGTGGCGCCCAAGGGCGTGCGGACCGTGTCGCCGGAGCAGGTCGCGGACGCCGTGCTCGCCTCGATCACCCGGGACCTGGCCGAGGTCACCGTGGCGCCGCCGGAGCTG
This sequence comes from Saccharothrix sp. DSM 118769, assembly GCF_052936295.1. Classification (NCBI taxonomy): domain Bacteria; kingdom Bacillati; phylum Actinomycetota; class Actinomycetes; order Pseudonocardiales; family Pseudonocardiaceae; genus Saccharothrix; species Saccharothrix sp. DSM 118769. Next base: position 9,106,094 of record NZ_CP193627.1, read on the forward strand.
AAGGCCGCCGCCGCGCTGGGCGGGACGTTCCCGGCGTTCTCGTCGTGGTTGCAGCGCCGGTTGGCCACCGGCGAGATGCAGCGCCGCATGGCCGGCCCGAACCGGGCGAAGCGCTGATGGCGGGCCCGGCCGCCCCGGCGCTCCCCCACCCGCGCTGGCGGGTGCCGGTCCTCGGCGACGTGGTGGGCCTGGACCTCCGCGCGCCCGTGCAGGACTCGATGCGGCACGGCCGCGAGCTGGGACCGATCTTCGCCCGCAAGTTCCTCGACCGGGAGATCGTGTTCGTCGGCGGCGCGGCGCTGGCCGCCGACCTGGCCGACGAGGCGCGGTTCACCAAGCACCTGGGCGTGGGCGTGGAGGCGCTGCGCGACATCGGCGGCGACGGGCTGTTCACCGCCTACAACGAGGAGCCGAACTGGAGGGCGGCGCACGACGTGCTGCTGCCCGGGTTCACCCAGGCCGCGATGCGCGGCTACCACCCGACGATGGTCGACGTGACCTCGCGGCTGGTGGCGAAGTGGGACCGCGGCGGACCCGTGGACGTGTCGGCGGACATGACCGCGCTGACGCTGGAGACCATCGGCCGGGTCGGGTTCGGGTACTCCTTCGACTCGTTCGAGCGGACCGGCGCGCACCCGTTCGTGAGCGCCATGACCGGCTCGCTGCGGTACGCGCAGCGCAAGGGCTTCACGTTCCCGCTGGTGCGCAAGCTGTTCGGCGCGCGGGCGGCGGAGCGGTACCGGCGCGACCTCGCGTACCTCGCCGAGGTGGTGGACGAGGTGATCCGGGCGCGGCGCGGGAAGGGCGGCGCGGACCTGCTGGCGCTGATGCTGGGCTCCGGCGCGCTGGACGAGGTGAACATCCGCAACCAGGTGATCACGTTCCTCGTCGCCGGGCACGAGACGACGTCCGGCGCGCTGTCGTTCGCCCTGCACTACCTGGCGCGCGACCCGGCGGTGGCGGACCGGGCGCGCGCCGAGGTCGACGCGGTGTGGGGCTCGGCGGAGGTCCCGGAGTTCGAGCAGGTCGCGAAGCTGCGGTACGTGCGGCGGGTGCTCGACGAGGCGCTGCGGCTGTGGCCGACCGCGCCCGCGTTCGCGCGCCAGGCGCGGCACGACACCGTGCTGGGCGGGCGGTACCCGATGAAGGCCGGCCACTGGGCGCTCGTGCTGCTGCCGCTGCTGCACCGCGACCCCGCGGTGTGGCCGTCGCCGGAGGAGTTCGACCCGGACCGGTTCGCGCCCGAGCGGGTCCGCGCCCGGCCCGCGCACGTCTACAAGCCGTTCGGGACGGGTGAGCGGGCGTGCATCGGGCGGCAGTTCGCGGTGCACGAGGCCACGCTGGCGCTGGGCACGCTGCTGCGCCGCTACGACCTCGTGGGGTCGCCGGACTACCGGCTGCGGGTCGCGGAGACGTTGACGCTCAAGCCCGAGGGGTTCACGCTCACGCCCCGTCGCCGCTGAGGCGGTCCGGGCCGCGGAGGGCGGCCAGCACCTCGCGCTCGTGCTCGGCGGTCCAGATCCGCGGCCAGTCCACGCCGTCGCACTCGTCCCAGTAGCGCTGCACGTCGAACGGCAGGCCGTGCTCGAACCCCGGCCACCGGCCGTAGCGCGGGGCGAGCGCGGCGCGCGCGGCCTCGTACGCGTCGCGCACCGAGCCGCCGGAGACGTGCGCCGTGCCGACGGTGCGGCGCAGCCCGTCCAGGTAGCGGCGGGACCGGGCGACGGCCGCCTCCACCTCGGCCCTGTCCCGCGCGGGCGCGCCCCGCCCGCCGACGAGCTGCTCCGCGCCCAGCGCCGCCACCCGGTCGAGGGTCGAGGTGGCCCACTCGTCGTGGAACGCCTCCCCGCCGCACGGCGCGGCGTGCGGCTCCACCAGGTCGCCCGCGAACAGGACGCGCTGGTGCGGCAGCCACACCACCGCGTCGCCCGCGGTGTGCCCGCGACCGGCGTGCCGCAGCTCGACCACGCCCCGGTCACCGCCGAGCGGGATGGTCAGCCGGTCGGAGAACGTCAGGGTCGGCCAGGTCAGGTCGGGGACGCCGCCGGGGTCCCCGAACAGCCGGGGCGACCGGGCCCGCGCCCGCTCCCGGTCCGCGCGACCGCGTTCGGCGATCAGCGCGCGGGTGTTCTCGTGCGCGACGACCTCGCGCGCGCCGAACGCGGGGGCGCCCAGCGCCCGCACCGCGTGGTAGTGGGTCAGGACGAGGTGGCGGACCGGTTTGCCGGTGCGCCGGCGCAGCACGTCGAGCCAGCGGCGGGTGGCGCCCGGCGTGGCGCGGGCGTCCACGCAGACCAGGAAGTCCTCCCCCTCGACGGCACCCACGTTCGGGTGATCCTCGGCGGTGAGGGCGTAGACGCCCTCGGCCAGTTCGACGAGGACCCCGTCCGCGGGGTCGGGCGCGAGCGGGGCCACACCCCCACCATAGGGGTGTTCCGGTCACACCGAGTGATTGCCCGTTGACGGGCCGGTCAGCGGGCCCTCAGGACGTCCTGACCTCCACGACCGGCAACCGCAGCGCGCCCGGCGCGTGCGCGGGGACGGCGGGGGCCTTCGGCGCCACGGGGGCGATCCGCCGGTACCCCTCCCCCTGCGCCGGGCGCCGGTCCGGTTCGCCCTTGTTCGGCCAGAGCGAGAACGCGCGCTCGGCCTGCGCGGTGATGGTGAGGGACGGGTTGACGCCCAGGTTGGCCGAGATCGCGGCCCCGTCGACGACCGACAGGGTCGGGTAGCCCCAGGCGCGGTGGTACGGGTCGATGACGCCCGCCGCCGGGTCGGAGCCGATGGGGCAGCCGCCGATGAAGTGGGCGGTGAGGGGGATGTTGACCAGCTCGCCCCAGGTGCCGCCCGCGATGCCGCCGATGATCCTCGCCGCCCGCGTGTTCGCCTCGTGCCCGGCCGGGATGAACGTCGGGTTCGGCTCGCCGTGCCCCTGCTTCGACGACAGCCCGCGGCGGCCGAACAGCCCTTTGCGGCTGTACGTGGTGATCGAGTTGTCCAGGCTCTGCATCACCAGCAGGATCACCGTCCGCTCGCTCCACCGGTGCACGGACAGCAGCCGCGCCAGGCGGACCGGGTGGCGGACCGCCTGCACCAGGAACTGGAGGATGCGCGGCGTGGACTTCGCGCCGTCCGTGGCCAGCGTCTGGAGCAGCCCCATGACGTTGCTGCCCCGGCCGTACCGCACCGGCTCGACGTGGGTCTGCTCGTCCGGGTGGATGGACGAGGTGATCGCCACGCCCCGGCTGAAGTTCCGCTCCTCGTCCACGGTGAACCGGCCCGCGCCGATGATCGCCTCGGAGTTGGTCCGGGTCAGCTCGCCCAGCCTCGGCGACAGCCCCGGCAGCGCGCCGGTGGCCTTCATCCGGTGCAGCAGCTGCTGGGTGCCCCACGTGCCGGCGGCCAGCACGACCTGTCCGGCGGTGATCGTGCGGCGGCCCCGGCGGACCTTGGCGCCCGTGCGCCGGGTGTCCACCGCCCACGTGCCGTCCGGCGCCTGCCGCAGGTCGGTGACGGTGGTGAGCGGCAGCACGGTGGCCCCGTTCCGCTCGGCCAGGTACAGGTAGTTCTTGACCAGGGTGTTCTTCGCGCCGACCCGGCAGCCGGACATGCACGCGCCGCACTGGGTGCAGCCGGTCCGGGCGGGTCCCGCGCCGCCGAAGTACGGGTCCTCGGCCCGTCGGCCGGGCTCGCCGAAGTACACGCCGACCGGCGTCGGGTGGTAGGTGTCGGCCACGCCCATCTCGGCCGCGACCTGCTGCATCACCACGTCCGACGGCGTGGTGGTCGGGTTCTCCACGACGCCGAGCACCCGCGACGCCTGGTCGTAGAACGGCGCCAGCTCGGACTCCCAGTCGGTGATGTGCGCCCACTGGCGGTCCTGGTAGAACGGCTTGAGCGGCCGGTACAGCGTGTTGGCGTAGACGAGGGACCCGCCGCCGACGCCGGAGCCCGCCAGCACCATCACGTTGCGCAGGGCGTGGATGCGCTGGATGCCGTAGCAGCCCAGGGCGGGCGCCCACAGGTAGCGGCGCAGGTTCCACGACGTCGTGGCGAACTCGTCGTCGGCGAACCGGCGACCGGCCTCGACGACGGCCACCCGGTAGCCCTTCTCGACCAGCCTGAGCGCGGCGACGCTGCCGCCGAAGCCAGAGCCCACGACCACGACGTCGAAGTCGGTGTTGTTACCGGCGAGTTCACCCATGCCCGCGAGGTTAGGCGTAACTTCCGGTAACAGCTAGTTCTCAATCGGTTCAGACGCCCGCACGCGAAAGGGCCCCCGCCGGAGCGGAGGCCCTCCGCGCACGACCGGTCAGCCGCGGATCGTCAGGCCGACCTTCTGGAACTCCTTCAGGTCGGAGTAGCCCGTCTTGGCCATCGCCCGGCGCAGCGAGCCGAACAGGTTCGTCACGCCCCGCGGGTCCACCGACGGACCGAACAGCAGGCTGCGCAGGTCCACGACCTGGTCCACGCCCGTCGACACGTGGCTGCGCGGCACCGAGGGGTGCGCCGACGCCGCCGTCCAGTACAGGCCCTGCGCGGGCGCCTCCGCCGCGGCGGCCAGCGGCTCGCCCAGCATCACCGCGTCCGCGCCGCAGGCGATCGACTTCGCCACGTCACCGCTGGTCAGCACGCCGCCGTCGGCGATCACGTGCACGTACCGGCCACCGGTCTCGTCCAGGTAGTCCCGGCGCGCGGCGGCGGCGTCCGCGATGGCCGTGGCCATCGGCACGCCGATGCCCAGCACCGCGTCCGTCGTCGTCACGCCCGGCGTGTAGCCGTAGCCGACGATCACGCCCGCCGCGCCCGTGCGCATCAGGTGCATCGCGGTCCGGTAGTCGCCGACGCCGCCCGCGATGACCGGCACGTCCAGGTCCGCGATGAACGACTTCAGGTTCAGCGGCTCCCCGTCGCGCGACACGTGCTCCGCGGAGATGATCGTGCCCTGCACGACCAGCACCTCCACGCCCGCCGCCAGCAGGTCCGGGGTCAGCTCGGCGGCCCGCTGCGGGCTGACCCGCACCGCGACCGTCACGCCCGACTCGCGCACCTGCTTGATCGCCTCGGCGATCAGGTCCATCCGGACCGGGGCGGAGTGCAGCTCCTGGAGCACCCTGACCGGCGCGGCCGGGTCGTCGGTGTCCTCCACCGACTGCACCAGGCGGAACAGCGCCTCCTCCACGTCGCCGTGCCGGGCCCACAGGCCCTCCGCGTTGAGGACGCCCAGGCCGCCCAGCTCGCCGATCGCGACCGCCGTGCCCGGCGACACGATGGCGTCGGTCGGGTGGGTGATCAGCGGGATCTCGAACCGGTAGGCGTCGATCTGCCACGCCGTCGAGACGTCCTTCGAGGACCGGGTCCTCCGGGACGGGATGATCTCGACGTCGTCCAGCTCGTAGGCCCGCCTCGCGGTCCGGCCCATGCCGATCTCGACCAGATCGCGCACCTCAGTCGTCCTTCCGTGGAACCAGCAGAACCAGTGGACCTTAGCTCAGCACCGCCCGGTTCAGCGGGTCGTGTAGTTCGGCGCCTCGACGGTCATGGTGATGTCGTGCGGGTGGCTCTCCTTCAGGCCGGCCGCCGTGATCCGCACCAGCTGCTTCTGCTGGAGGTCGGCGATCGTCCGGGAGCCGGTGTAGCCCATCGCGGCGCGCAGGCCGCCGGTGAGCTGGTGCACGACCGTGGACAGCGGCCCGCGGAACGGCGTGCGGCCCTCGATGCCCTCGGGCACCAGCTTGTCCTCGGACAGCACGTCGTCCTGGAAGTAGCGGTCCTTCGAGTACGACTTGCCCTGGCCGCGGCCCTGGAGCGCGGCCAGCGAGCCCATGCCCCGGTAGGTCTTGAACTGCTTGCCGTTGACCAGCACCAGCTCGCCCGGCGCCTCCGCGGTGCCCGCCAGCAGGCTGCCCAGCATGACCGCGCTCGCCCCGGCCGCGATGGCCTTCGCGATGTCGCCGGAGTACTGGATGCCGCCGTCGCCGATGACCGGCACGCCGGCCGGGCCGCACGCCAGGCTCGCCTCGTAGATCGCGGTGATCTGCGGCACGCCCACGCCCGCCACGACGCGCGTGGTGCAGATGGAGCCGGGGCCGACGCCGACCTTCACGCCGTCCGCGCCCGCGTCCACCAGGGCCTGCGCGCCGGCGCGGGTGGCGACGTTGCCGCCGACCACGTCCACCTCGTCGCCCAGCTCCTTCTTCACCCGGGCGACCATCTCCAGCACGTTGCGCTGGTGGCCGTGCGCGGTGTCGACCATGATCACGTCCACGCCCGCCTCGGCGAGCGCCATGGCGCGGGCGAAGCTGTCCTCGCCGACGCCGATCGCGGCGGCGCACAGCAGCCGGCCGTCCGGGTCCTTCGAGGCGTTCGGGTACTGCTCGGTCTTGACGAAGTCCTTGACCGTGATCAGGCCGCGCAGCTTGCCGTCGCCGTCCACGATCGGCAGCTTCTCGATCTTGTGCCGGCGGAGCAGGCCCAGCGCGGCGTCCGCGGACACGCCCACCTGGGCGGTGACCAGCGGGCCCTTGGTCATGACCTCGCTGACCCGACGCGAGTGGTCGACCTCGAACCGCATGTCGCGGTTGGTGATGATGCCCACCAGCTTGCCGCTCGCGTCGGTCACCGGCACGCCGGAGATGCGGTAGCGGGCGCACAGCTCGTCCACGTGCTTGATGGTGTCGTCGGGCGTGCAGGTGACCGGGTCGCTCACCATGCCCGCCTCGGAGCGCTTGACCGTCTCCACCTGGCGGGCCTGCTCGTCGACGGAGAGGTTGCGGTGCAGCACGCCGATGCCGCCCTGGCGGGCCATCGAGATGGCCATCCGGCCCTCGGTCACGGTGTCCATGGCGGCCGAGGCCAGCGGGACCCGGAGCGAGGTGTTGCGGGAGATCCTGGTGGCCGTGTCCACACCGCTCGGCACGATCTCGGATTCGGCGGGCAGCAGCAGTACGTCGTCGAAGGTCAGTCCCAGCATGGCGAACTTGGTCGGGACTCCGTCAGCGTTGAGCTCGCTGGTCATGGCGGCTGGCTTGCCTTCCGTCGTGCGGTGATCCCGCCGCCGCGGATCGGGTTTCCACAGGCGGCGATGGGTTCAGCCCATGGTATCTGGACGTGGTCGGGGGTCCGCCCGGTACCGTGCGGGGTCGTGCCGCACGACGCGTTGCCACCAGACCCGTTCGCGGGGGACCCGGACGACCCGGCCAGGGAGCTCGGCGAACCCGACCACGACCACGACCACCCGCCGATGGACGACGACGAGCGGGCCGAGCTGATCGGCGACCTCAGCGACCTCGCCGTCTACCAGGCGCTGCTGGAACCCCGTGCCGTGCGCGGGATCGTGGTCGACTGCGGCGAGTGCCAGGAGCCGCACTACCACGACTGGGCGCTGCTCCGGTCGAGCCTGGAGCAGCTGCTGGCCGACGGTCGGATGCGCCCGCACGAACCCGCGTACGACCCGGACCCGGCGTCCTACGTCAGCTGGGAGTACTGCCGCGGCTACGCGGACGGGGTCACCGCGACCGAGAGCGCCCGCTGACGGTGTGACGAAGCCCGCCCCCCGTGGGGGAGCGGGCTCGGTCACACCTCGTCGTGCCGCCCGGTCAGCCGGGCTCGGGGTCAGTTCTCCGGGACGTCCTGCGTGCCGGCCTCGCCCGGGGACTGGCCCGAGTTGCCCGGCGACTCCGTCTCGCCGCGCGTCCCGCCGGTCCCGCCCGTCGGGTCACCGCTCGACCCACCGGTCGGCTGGGGGTCCGGGCTGACGGTCGTGGTCGTGGTCTCCTCGGGCTGCACCACCGGGGTCGTCGTGGTCGACTCGGCCGGGACGGTCGTCTGGACCGGCAGGTCGGCCGACGGGACCGGGGCGACCGGCTGGGTCGACAGGGCGGGCGAGGGGGGCGTGCCCGTCGGCGTCTGCTCGGTGCTCTCCAGCATCTGCTTGAGCGACTCGTGCGTCTGGGTCAGGTCGCCCTTGTCGTCGTCGGAGACCGACTTCAGGATCTCCCCCGCCTTGTCGAGGATCTCCCCGGCCTCGTCGTAGCGGCCCTCGCGCAGTGCGGCGGTCGCCCGGCCCAGGTCGCCCTTGACCGTGACGGCGGCCTCGACCGACCGCGCGTGGTCGGAGTAGAGGACCCTCGTCAGGCCCCAGAGCGTGTCGCCGGGCTGGGCGTCCCGGGCGACCAGGCTCATCCCGGTGAACGCGATGGCCAGCACGGCCGCGGCGCTCGCGAGGGGGATGAGGAAGCGGTGCCTGCCCCGCTGCTGGGGGCGTGCCGCGGCGATGGTCGCCACGGCGGTGTCGGTGTCGACCAGCTCGCCCACCGGGCGGCTGTCCACCTCTCGCCGCCACGCGAGCAGCAGCGCGTTCAGCTCGTCCTCGACGAGCGCGTCCGCCTGCTCGGTGTCGCGCCCGCCGAGCGCGTCGAGCAGTGCGTCATCAGCTCGGATGCCCGCCAGGTCGTCCCCGGGGCCGACGACCGCGTCATCAGGTTGCGGCGGTCTCTCACCTCGTCCGCGCACGACTTCTCCGTTGCCCTTCCCGTGCTGGTCAACCACTCAGACCACCTCCTCCGACGCCAACGTCTTGCGCAAGCGGGCCAAGGCGCGGTGCTGCGCCACCCGGACCGCGCCAGGCGTGGACCCGACCGCATCGGCGGTCTCCTCGGCCGACAGGCCGACGACCACCCGGAGCAGCAGGATCTCCCGCTGCTTCTCCGGAAGGATCTTCAGGAGGACGGCCATCCGGTCGGACATCTCGCCCTGCATGGCCCGCTGTTCCGGGCCCGCCTCCGTTTCGGGGGCGTCGGGGACTTCCGGGACCGGCTCGGACCGGTTCCGGGCTGCGGAGCGATGAGCGTCGGCCACCTTGTGCGCGGCGATCCCGTAGACGAACGCCAAGAACGGCCGACCCTGGTCGCGATAGCTGGGCAGGGCCGTCAGCACCGCGAGACACACCTCCTGGGCCACGTCGTCCGCCGAAGCGAAAGACCTCTCCTGCCTTCCGACTCGGGCGCGGCAGTACCGCACCACCAGAGGGCGGATGGATGCCAGGAGCCGCTCGATCGCGAGGCGGTCGCCATCGACGGCTGCGCCCACTTCGGCGTCCAGTCCGTCCCCCAAGTTGGTCATCGCAGACAACAGCCCTGGTGTTACGCGTAGGCGTACCGACAACGAACGGCACGGGACGATCGACGTCGCCCGTACCGGTGACGCCTACCGTACCGGTCCGACCGCCCTCAGGAGGGCAACGGGTGCGCACTTCGCGCGTGACCAGCGGACACGCCGAGCGCAACGAGCCGGCCCGGCGACGATGACGTCGACCGGGCCGGCAAGAGGGAGGAACCGGTGTGACCCGTCCTACGAGACGAGGCCGCGCCGGAAGCCGTGCGCGACGGCCTGGGCGCGGTCGCGCACGCCGAGCTTGCGGAACAAGCGCCGCGCGTGCGTCTTCACCGTGTCCTCGGACAGGTAGAGCTCGCGCCCGATCTGCCCGTTGCTCTTGCCCTGGCTCATCCCGCGCAGTACCTGGAGCTCGCGCTCCGTCAGCTGCACGCCCGGGTCGGACGGCTGGCGCGGCGCGGGCACGCTGGTGCTCGCGAGCGTGTGCGCCAGCGCGGCCACCAACTCCGGGCGCGAGGCGTCCCAGCGGAGGTACCCGCGGGCCCCGCCGGCGATCGCGGCGGCGATGCTGCCCGCGTCGTCCGGTGCGCCGAAGACGATGACGTTTGCCTGCGGGTTGGCCGAGACGAGTCGCCGGGTCGCTTCGACCCCGGTCGGCACGGCGCGCTGGGTTCCCACCAGTACGACGTCGACCGGCTGCCTGGAGAAGCGCGCCAACAACTCGTCACCGTGCGCTACGCAGTCGATGCGGCTAACCCCGGGGACAGCCGACATCACGCGGGTGAGACCCTCCCGCACACTGCGCCGGTCGTCGCAAATAAGGACCGTGGTCACGGGGACTCCTTCCTGCAGCCGAGTGACGTTCCATATCCCCTATCGGACGCTAGGGGCCGAACCTTGACACGATCCGGTGCTTAATCCGTCAAGAACTTCGCCTCGGGGTCTGCGTTCGGGGGTTCCCCGGAACGGAGCAGCGATGTCGGGACCCAAGGCGAGCGCTCGGCCAATCGTCGGCCAATGGGATCGGCCCGTCTCAACACGCAGCTCAGAGCGCTTTTCGCACGATCTCTCATGTTCCAGCCATCCGCAGAAGTGCGGTCTGCCTGGGCGTTTGCGAGCACGAGTGCCGCTGGCCAGGACAACGACAGGAGGCCCGTTCGGTACGTGTGATTTAGGTCACAGTGCAGCATTCGGGTCCCCCTGTCAACGCTTTCGGGGGTCCCCAGGACCACCAGGGCGGTACCCAGGACGAGGTCCGACTTGAGGGTGTGGCGCAGGGCCCCGGCCTCGCGGGCGAGTGACGCGGCCACCTCGGCCGGAGCAACGGCTCGCTCCGCGTGACCACCGGCCAACTCGACCTCGGCGGCCACCCAGGCGTGGCGGACGCGCGTGCGCCAGCCCACCGGTTCGACCCGCGCGTGCAGCCGGCGGGCCTCGCCGAGCCTGCCCGCGCCCAGGGCGTCCGCCGCCAGGCCGAGCAGCGCGTCGGCGCGGGCGCCCGCCGCGTCCACGCCGTCGGGGTCCTCCGCTCCCCCGGCGGCGGGCGCGGTCGCGAGCGCCACGGCGTCGAGGCGGCGCGCGGCGGCGTGGCCACCGAGCTGGCGGCGGTGCGAGGCCAGCGCGGAGGCCGCCAGCGACCCGAACAGCCCGCCGCCCCGGACCAGCCCGCCCAGCGCCGACGCCGCCGCCGCGTAGTGCCCGCGCCCGCCGAGCGCGACGGCGGCGAGCCACCGCTCCTCCGGGCCGCCGCGCAGCCCGGCCCACACGTCGGCGTCGGGCCGGTCGCCGAACGCGGCTCGTCTCAGTTCCACTCCCCCATCCTGCAACCCACCCCCGACAGTCCCGACGACGAGCGCAGGACTCACCCGTCACGAGCGCATGACTCACCCGTCGCGAACGCAGGACTCAGGGGTCCTGAGCGTTGGACTCGCGGGGCCGGAACGTACGACTCTCGCGCGAGTCCGACGCTCGCGACGCGTGAGTCCAACGCTCAGGGCTCGTGAGTCCAACGCTCAGGGCGGGTGAGTTCTGCGTTCGAGGGGGGGAGGGGTGGGTCAGCAGACCGCTTGTTCCAGGCGGTCGGCGGCGGTGGGCAGGTCGGGCAGGCGCTCGGCCGGGCGGGGGACCGCGGCGCGCGCCCAGCCGGGGCCGCCGGCGAAGAAGCGGACCTGCTGGCGGGTCCGGGGCAGGGCGGTGACCAGGACCGGGTCGGCGTAGCGGGACAGCTGGGCCCACACGACCACGGCGGCGGGGGCGGTGCGGCGGACGGCGGCGACCAGGGCGTCCAGCGGGAGGGCGGCGCCCAGGTGGCGGACGCCGACGCCGCGCCGGGACAGTTCGGCGACGAGGGGGTGGAGGGGCAGGTCGTGCCGCTCGCCCGGGGCGCACGCCAGCAGCACCGGCCGGTGGTTGCGGGGCTCGGTGACGATCGGCGTGGCGCGGACCAGGGCAGCCCGGACGCACTCCTCCAGCAGGTGCGCCACCTCGACGCCCTGGCCCGACCGCTCCCGGCGGGCGGCGACGGCGGCCATCACCGGGCGGACCACCTCGTTCCAGGTCGCGACCACGCCGTCGGCCTCGACGGCGTCGGCGAGCAGGGTCTGCGCGGCCGCCGAGTCCAGCGCCAGCACGGCCCGGCCCACGCCCCTGGCCCGCCGGTTCGCGCCCCGCAGCCGCAGGCCGGGTCCGGCAGCCGAGGCGACGGGCCGGCCGGGAGCGGGAGCGGTGGGCGCGGGGCCGGTGGGAGCGGCGCCCGTGAGGGCGTACTCGGCGGCCTCGGCGGACGACGCGCCCCGCTGGAGGGCGCGCCGCATCAGCTCCAGGCGGGCCACGTCGTGCGGGCCGTACTTGCGGTGTCGCCCGGTCGTGTGATCACCAGGTCCGAGGCCGTAGCGCCGGTCCCAGGTACGGAGCGTGGCGGGCGCGACGCCCAGCCTGCGGGCCACGGCGGCCACCGACAGGGTCAGCGGGGGCGCGGGATCGCCCTCTGCCGCAACGGTTTCCCGCTCGCCCTCGGGCGTCGGTCCGGGCCGGTCGGCGGGCGTTGTCACACCGACATCGTGCGTTCACCCGAAGTCACCGGCAACCCCGGGTTTCAACCTCATTCCAACACCCTTCGAATGAATTGCCGCCAATACCTCCTCCGCCCTCTTGAACAAGTTTTGGCGCGGTTCTACGGTGGATCATCGTTAAGCCGAATGGAGCAGTGACGGCCATGGGCCAAGGAGGCGGTCTCGATGGCGGACACCCGAAGGCTTCCCGGTCCCAACGCGGATCTCTGGGACTGGCAGATGCGCGGCTCGTGCCGCGGGATGGACAGCGCGTTCTTCTTCCACCCGGACGGTGAACGCGGACCGGCAAGGGCACGGCGCGAGGCGAGGGCGAAAGCCGTGTGCCTCTCGTGCCCGGTACTGGAGATGTGCCGGCGGCACGCGCTGGCGGTGCAGGAACCGTACGGGATCTGGGGAGGGCTCTCCGAATCCGAACGGGACAGCATCATCAAGGCTCGGAAGAGGCACCTCACGCCGGCCTGACCGAAGAACGCCGAAGGGCGGCACCCGCGTGGGGTGCCGCCCTTCGGCGTCGGAACGCGACCGGGAGGTCCCGGCGGCCGTTCCTCGGTGGTCGTTGCTCAGTGGCCGTGCCCGTGACCGTGGCCGTGACCGGCCGAGGCGGGCTCGTCCTCCTTCTTCTCCACGATGGCGCTCTCCGTGGTGAGCACCATGCGCGCGATGGACGCGGCGTTGGAGACCGCGGAGCGGGTCACCTTCACCGGGTCGATGATCCCGGCCTCCAGCAGGTCGCCGTAGGTCAGGGTCGCGGCGTTGAGGCCGAAGCCCCAGTCGCCCTCGCGCACCTTGTTGACCACGACGGCGCCTTCGAGACCCGCGTTCGCGGCGATCCAGAACAGGGCCGAGCCCAGCGCCTCGCGGACGATGGCGACACCGGTCGCCTCGTCGCCCGACAGGCCGAGCCCGCCGTCGAGGACCTTGGCGGCGTGGATCAGCGCGGAACCGCCACCGGGGACGATGCCCTCCTCCACCGCGGCCTTGGTCGCCGCGACGGCGTCCTCGATGCGGTGCTTGCGCTCCTTGAGCTCGGTCTCGGTGGCCGCGCCGACCTTGATGACCGCGATGCCGCCGGAGAGCTTGGCCAGCCGCTCCTGGAGCTTCTCGCGGTCCCAGTCGGAGTCGGTCGCCTCGATCTCGCGGCGCAGCTGCTCCGCGCGACCCGCCACGTCGGCCTTGGTGCCGCCGCCGTCGACGATGGTGGTGTTGTCCTTGGAGACCACGACGCGGCGGGCGGAGCCCAGCACGTCGAGACCGGCCTCGGACAGCTTCAGGCCCACCTCGGCCGCGATGACCTGGCCGCCGGTGACGACGGCGAGGTCGTCCAGGAACGCCTTGCGGCGGTCGCCGAAGTACGGCGCCTTGACCGCGACGACGCGCAGGGTCTTGCGCAGGGCGTTGACCACCAGGGTGGACAGCGCCTCGCCCTCGACGTCCTCGGCGACGATGACCAGCGGCTTGCCGGCCTCGGCGACCTTCTCCAGGATCGGGAGCAGGTCGGCCAGCGCCGAGATCTTCTCGCGGTGCAGCAGGATGCGGGCGTCCTCGAACACCGTCTCCTGGGCTTCGAGGTCGGTGGCGAAGTGCGCCGACACGTAGCCCTTGTCGAACTGCACGCCCTCGGTGATCTGCAGCTCGGTCGCCATCGAGGAGGACTCCTCGACGGTGATCACGCCGTCCTCGCCGACCTTCTCGATGGCCTCGCCGAGCAGCGCGCCGATCGACTCGTCGCGTGACGACACGGTGCCGACCTGGGCGATGTTGTCGCGGCCCTTGACCGGGGTGGCCTTGCCCTTGAGGGCGTCCACGACGGCGTCGGCGGCGGCGCGGATGCCGACGCCGAGCGACATGGGGTTGGCGCCGGCGGCCACGTTGCGCAGGCCGACCCGGACCATGGCCTGGGCCAGCACGGTCGCGGTGGTGGTGCCGTCACCCGCGACGTCGTTGGTCTTGGTGGCCACGCTCTTGGCGAGCTGCGCGCCGAGGTTCTCGAACGCGTCGTCCAGCTCGATCTCGCGGGCGATGGTCACGCCGTCGTTGGTGACGGTCGGGCCACCGAACTTCTTGTCGAGCACCACGTGCCGGCCGCGCGGACCGAGGGTCACCTTGACCGTGTCCGCGAGCTTGTTCACGCCGCGCTCAAGAGCCCGACGAGCGTCCTCGTCAAAGCTGATCTGCTTGGGCATTGCTTACCTCTCCTGGATGCGAAACGCCCCGGTAGCCCCGGTCATGGGGTCGCCGGGGCGCCTTGCGTGACAGCCGGACGTCAGTTGATGACGGCCAGCACGTCGCGGGCGGAAAGGATGAGGTACTCCTCGCCGTTGTACTTGACCTCGGTGCCGCCGTACTTGGAGTAGATGACGACGTCGCCGACAGCCACGTCCACCGGGACGCGGTTGCCCTTGTCGTCGATCCGGCCGGGGCCGACCGCGAGGACCTTGCCCTCCTGGGGCTTCTCCTTCGCGGTGTCCGGGATCACGAGGCCGGAAGCGGTCGTGGTCTCGGCCTCGCTGGCCTGGACGACGATCTTGTCCTCGAGCGGCTTGATGTTCACGCTCACCGGGCTGACCTCCACGGTCGTCGAAAGCGTTGGCAGGTTGCGTTACGGCTCCTGCCACCCCGCCGTCGCGGGGGTCGGGGCGGTTGCTGGCGCCGTGCATCTAGCACTCTACCCATGCGAGTGCCAACGCTTCAACGACCCCCTGTCACTCGTCCCGGGGACCGGTCGCGCCACGCCGTCGAAACGGGGGGGAAGCGGACGTGCGGAACGCTCGACTTCCGGCGTCATGCTCCAGTTCACCCGTTCGCCACCACCGTCGACAACGGTGGGCGCATGACCACCGTTACCCGGCGTTCCCTGCTCATCGGCGGTGCGGCCCTGGCGGTCGCGGGAGCCACCGCGGGCGCGGGCTACCCGAAGCTCGACGACCCCTTCACGCTCGGCGTCGCCTCGGGCGACCCGAGCCCCGACGGCGTGGTGCTGTGGACGCGCCTCGCCCCGCGCCCCCTGGCCGAGGACGGCCTCGGCGGGATGCCGGACCGGGTCGTGCCGGTGCACTGGGAGCTGGCCGAGGACGAGCGGTTCCGGCGCGTGGTGCGCCGCGGCACCGCGGTGGCCCGGCCGGAGTCGGCGCACAGCGTGCACGTCGAGCCGTTCGGCCTGCGGCCCGGCCACGAGTACTTCTACCGCTTCCGCGTCGACGGGCACGTGTCGCCGGTCGGCCGCACCCGCACGACGCCGCAGCCGTGGGTGCTGGGGCAGGACCTGAGCATGGCGTTCGCGTCCTGCGCGCACTACGGGGAGGGCTACTTCACCGCCTACCGGCGGATGGCCGAGGATCACCCGGACGTGGTGCTGCACCTGGGCGACTACCAGTACGAGTACGCGGCGAAGGCGACCGACGTGCGCACCGTGCTCGGCCCGGAGACGCGCACGCTCGCCGACTACCGGCTGCGGCACGCCCAGTACAAGACCGACGCCGACCTCCAGCTCGCGCACTCGGTCGCGCCCTGGGTCGTCGTGTGGGACGACCACGAGGTCGAGAACAACTGGGCCGACGAGGTGCCCGAGCAGCCCGACCCGTCGTTCGCGGCCCGCCGCGAGGCCGCGTTCAGGGCCTACTACGAGAACATGCCGCTGCGCCGGGGCGCCCGTCCGAACGGGATCGACATGGAGCTCCACCGGCGCGTCGGGTGGGGCGGCCTGGTGAACTTCCACGTGCTCGACACCCGGCAGTACCGCGACGACCAGGCGTGCGGCGACGGCTGGAAGACGTGCGCGGACGCGGGCGCGCCGACCAGGACCATCACCGGCGTCGAGCAGGAGCGCTGGCTGCTCGACGGGTTCCGCCGGTCGCGGGCGCGCTGGGACGTCCTCGCCCAGCAGGTGTTCTTCGCCGAGCGCGACCGGAAGGACGGCCCGGAGAAGGAGGTGTCCATGGACTCCTGGGACGGCTACCTGGCCTCGCGCGACCGGATCACCCGCGGCTGGGTGGACGCGAAGGTGCGCAACGCCGTCGTGCTGACCGGTGACGTGCACGCGCACTACGCGGCCGACGTGAAGCTGGACTGGAACGACCCGGCGGGGTCGCGGACCGTCGGCACCGAGCTGGTCACCACGTCGGTGACCAGCGGCGGCGACGGCAACGACACCGTGGACGAGGTGCAGCTGCGGCTCAACCCGCACATCAAGCTGCACAGCAGGCGGCGCGGGTACGTGCGGACGAAGTTCACCGCGCGGGAGCTGCGGGCCGACTTCCGCACGCTGCCGTCCGTGCGCACGCCCGGGGCGGAGGCCACCACGCTCAGGTCGTTCGTCGTGGAGGACCGCAACCCCGGCCTGAACGCCGTCTGACCGACCCCGGCTAGACCTTCCCCCTGATCACGTCGACCAGGGCGGTCCAGTTGTCCCGACCCCGACCGGCCGCGACGGCGCGGTCGTAGAGCGACTGGACCGCCCCGGGCAGCGCGGTGTCGAGGCCGGCGGCCTCGGCGGCACCGGTGACGTGCGCGGCCGTGGCGCCCATCATCAGGACGTTCGCCAGGTCGCCGGGGTGCTCGCCCGAGTCGACGTTGCGCGCCGTCTCGTCCAGGTAGGTCCCGAGCGAGCCGACGAGGTCCCGCAGGTAGGGCGTGAACCGCTCGGCGGCGACGCCCGCCGTGCCGACGAGCGCCAAGCCGTGCAGGACGCCCGCCAGCGCGGTCAGGAAGACGTCGAGCTGCGCCTGGTAGAACAGCTGGGCGAGGCCGTGGTCGTCGCCGACGTGGTCCGGCCTGCCGATCACCGACAGCACGTCGGCGTACCGGTCGAACACCCCGCGCGGGCCGCTGTAGAACGCGTACGCGCCGTCCTCGCCGATCAGCGGCGGGGGCACCATCACGCCGCCGACCAGCAGTTCGGCCCCCCGCCGGGCGAGGTCCGCGGCGGCACCGAGGGTCTTGCCCGGCGTGTCGGAGCTGAGGTTGACGACGACCCGGCCCGCGAGGTCCGCCCCGTCGAGGACGGCGTGCGCGGCGTCGTAGTCGGTGAGGCTGAGCAGGACGAGCCGGTTCGCGGCCACGGCGTCGGCGGCCGTGGCGGCACGGGTGGCGCCCGCGGCGACCAGGTCGTCGGCGCGGCCCGGGGTGCGGTTCCACAGGGTGATCGGGTGGCCGTGCGCCAGGAACTTCGCGGCCATGGCCTGTCCCATGGGGCCGAGGCCGATGAGGGTCAACGGGGTCTTGTCGGTCATGCGGCCACGGTGCCGGGGGCCGCGCACGGAACGCCGACGGTCCGCTGGGGGTCGCCGGATACGGTCGTCCCGTGAGGTTCGGGGTGTTGGGGCCGCTCGCGGTGTGGGCGGCGGGCGGCGAGCCGGTGCGGGTGCCCGAGGCGAAGGTGCGGCTGCTGCTGGCGGACCTGCTCGTGCACGAGGGGCGGCCGGTGTCGGCGGACCGGCTGGCGTTCGACCTGTGGGGCGACGAGCCGCCCGGGAACCCGGTGAACACGCTCCAGACCAAGGTGTCCCAGCTGCGCCGCGCGCTGGGGGCGGCCGAGCCGGGCGCGCGGTCGCTGGTGCGGCACGGGCCGGCGGGCTACGCGCTGGCGGTCGGACCGGGCGGGCTGGACCTGCTCGCGTTCCGGGAGCTGGTGGCGGCGGGGAGGCCCGGGGAGGCGCTGGCGCTGTGGCGCGGCGCGCCGCTGGCCGAGTTCGACCTGTTCGGCGCGGTGACCGCGCGGTGGGAGGAGGAGCGGCTGGCGGCGGTGGAGGCGGTGGCCGAGGCCGGCGGGGCCGACCCGCTCGACCTGGCCGCCGAGGTGGCCCGGCACCCGCTGCGGGAGCGGCTGCGGGGTCTGCACATGCGCGCGCTGTACCGGGCGGGGCGGCAGGTGGAGGCGTTGGCGGCCTACGCCGAGCTGCGCGCCCTGCTGGCCGAGGAGCAGGGCCTGGAGCCGGGACCGGAGCTGACCGCCCTGCACCGCGCGATCCTCACCCACGACCCGGCCCTCACCCGCGATTCGGCCCTCACCCGCGACCCGGCACCCACCGGTCCCGCTCACGTGCGCGGCCCGGCACCCGCCCTCGGCCACCTCCCGGGCGCACGGCCCGCCGTCCCGGCTCCGGCTGCGGACCCGCCGGCGACCGCCGGCTCGGCGACCGTTGGCCCGGCGACCGTTGGCCCGGGAACGTCGCGGTCCACCCTGCCCCTCCCCCTCACCGGGCTGGTCGGCCGGGCCGGGGCGCTCGCCGAGCTCCCCGCGCTGCTCGGGCGCTCGCGGCTGGTGACGCTCACCGGACCGGGTGGCGTGGGCAAGACCAGCCTCGCCGTCGAGGTCGCCCGGCGGGTCGTGGACGACGGGGTGTGGGCCGACAGGGTGTGGCTGGTCGAACTGGCCGGGGTCGCGCGCGACGACCTGGTGACGGCGGCCGTGGCGGAGGTGCTCGGGGTGCGCGAGGACGGCGGTCCTCCCGGCGGCGACCTCGTGGACCGGGTCGTGGCGGCCTTGCGCGGGCGTGAGGCGCTGGTCGTGCTGGACAACTGCGAGCGCCTGGTGGAACCGGTGGCGGCACTGGTGTCGCGGCTGCTGCGGTCGGTCCCCGGGCTGCGGGTGCTCACCACGAGCCAGGAGCCGTTGGCGCTGGCGGCCGAGGTGGTGTGGCAGGTGCCGCCGCTCGACTTGGCCGACTCGGTGGAGCTGTTCGCCGCACGGGCCGCCGCGTCGGCTCCGGGGTTCGCCCTGACGCCCGCGAACCGGCCGGTCGTCGAGGAGGTCTGCCGCCGGCTCGACGGGTTGCCGCTGGCGGTGGAGCTGGCGGCGACGCGCGTGCGCGGCCTCGGCGTGGACGCGCTGCTCGACCGGTTGGCCGACCGGTTCCGGCTGCTGGCCGGCGGGCACCGGGACGCGCCCGCCCGGCAGCGCACGCTGCGCGCCATGATCGACTGGAGCTGGGACCTGCTCGACGAGCGCGAGCGGGCCGTGCTGCGCCGGTTGTCGGTGCACGTCGACGGCTGCTCGCTCGACGCGGCCGAGTTCGTGTGCGCGGGCGGCGCGGTGGCCGCCGAGGACGTGCTCGACCTGCTCACCGGCCTGGTCAACCGGTCGCTGGTGGTGGCGCCCGAGCAGGGCGGCGAGCCGCGGTTCCGGCTGCTGGAGTCCGTCGCCGACTACGGCCGCGAGCGGTTGCGCGAGGCGGGCGAGGCGGAGGGGGTGGCGCGGCGGCACGCCGGGTTCCACCTGGCCCTCGCCGAGCGCGCCGACCCGCTGCTGCGCACCCGCGACCAGGTGGGGTGGCTGCGGCGGCTGGACGCGGACGCGGCGAACCTGCGGGCCGCGCACGACGCCCTCGACCCCGCCGGCGCGGCCCGGATGACCCGGGCCCTCACCTGGTACTGGTTCCTGCGCGGCCGGCTGCGCGCGGCGCTGGACCGGATGACGTCGGACGACCCGGTGACCGCCGTGTGGCGGACCGCGTTCGAGCTGCTCGCGGGCGGGGCGGCGGACCCGGCGGTGGCGGACCTCCCGGCGGCGGTCGAGGACCCGGCGGAACGGGCGCGGGCGCGGTGGTTCCTCGGGTACGTGCTGTCCACGGTCGGCGACCCGCGCCGCGGCGAGGAGCTGAACGCGACGGCGCTGGCGGAGTTCGAGGAGCTGGGCGACGGGTGGGGTGTCGCGGTGGCGCTCAGCGAACGGGTCGGGCACGCGCTGGCGCACGGCCGGGTCGACGAGGCGCGGGAGGCGGCGGAGCGGAGCGCGCGGGCGCTGGCCGCGTCGGGCGAGCGGTGGGGGCAGTTGAAGGCGTCGTTCGCGCTGGGCGTGCTGGCCCAGCTGACCGGGGACTACGAGCGGGCCGCCGCCGTGCACCGGGAGGGGTTGCGGGTGGCCGAGGAGCTGCGGTCCTGGCCCGAGGTGTCGTACAAGCTGTCGTGGCTGGGGCGGGTGGCGCTGCTGGTCGGCGACCTGGCCGGGGCGCGGGAGCTGCACGGGCGCGCCCGGCGTGCGGCGGTGGAGCACGGGTTCGTGCCGGGTGAGGTGTTCGCGGTGACGGGGCTGGCGCTGGGCGCCCGCCGCGAGGGGCGGTTGGACGAGGCCGAGGAGCACCTGCGGTGGCTGCTGGCCCGCTACCGGAGGGCCGGGTTCGAGGCGGCGTCCGCGCTGGTGCTCGCCGAACTGGGGTTCGTGGCCGAGGCGCGGGGCGACGCGGTGGCGGCGCGGGGGTTCCAGGAGCGGGGGCTGGCCCTGGCGAGGGCGCACGGCGACCCGCGAGCGGTGGCGCTCGGGCTGGAGGGCCTGGCGGGCGCGCTGGTCCTGGCCGGGGACGCCGCCGGGGCCGCCCGGCTGCTGGGCGCGGCGGCGGCGACCCGCGACTCGGTCGGCGTCCCGCTGCCGGTGGGCGAGCGCTTCGACGTGGACCGGATCGCCGCCACCGCCCGCACCGCCCTGGGCGAACCCGACTACCGGGCAGCCTTCGACGCCGGGACCACCATGGACATCACCGACAACCTCGTTGGATCGTAGGATTGTTCAACAATCCTACGATCCAACGAGCCACCTGATCCGGATGGCAGTCACCGGCAGGCCGGGGATGGCGGTCACCGGCAGGCCGGGGATGGCGGACGGCGTCATCGGGGATGGCTCGACACCCGCCGCGACCAGGTGCGCGCCTGAGGCGGCGATCTCCGTCGGCGTCCTGCCGCCGATGGGGCAGGCGCTTCGACGGACGAGGACCTGGGCGCGGCGGCGGTGACCCGCGACTCGGTCGGCGTCCTGCTGTCGATGGGCGAGCGCTTCGACGTGGACCGGATCGCCACTGCCGCCCGCACCGCCCTGGGCGAACCTGACTACCGGGCGGCCTTTGACGCCGTGGCTGCTGCGGGCATGACTGGCGGGTTTGTTGGATCGCAGGATTGTTGAACAATCCTGCGATCCAACGACTTACTTGATCTGGATGGTGCTCACCGGCAGGCCGGGGGTGGTGGACAGGGTCATCGGGGACGGCTCGGCGCCCGCCGCGACCAGGTGCGCGCCCAGGGCGGCGATCATCGCGCCGTTGTCGGTGCACAGGCGGGGGCTGGGCACGCGCAGCTCGATGCCCGCCGCGGCGCAGCGCTCCGCCGCCAGACCGGAGAGGCGCGAGTTGGCCGCCACCCCGCCGGAGATCACCAGGGTGTCCACGCCCAGGTCCTTGCACGCCCGGATCGCCTTGGCCGTCAGCACGTCCGCCACGGCCTCCTGGAACGACGCCGCCACGTCGGCCAGCGGGATCTCCTCGCCGGCCCTCTCCTGCTTCTCCACCCACCGCGCCACCGAGGTCTTCAACCCCGAGAACGAGAAGTCGTACTTCGAGTCGCGCGGCCCGGTCAGCCCGCGCGGGAACGCGATGGCGCACCCGTCGCCCTGCTTGGCGAGCCGGTCGATGGGCGGGCCGCCCGGGTAGGGCAGGTCCAGCAGCCGGGCCACCTTGTCGTACGCCTCGCCCGCCGCGTCGTCGACGGTGGACCCGATCTCGGTGATCCGCTCCGCCAGCCCCTCCACCAGCAGCAGCTGCGAGTGGCCGCCGGACACCAGCAGCGCCAGGCAGCGCTTCGGCAGCGGCCCGTGCTGGAGGGTGTCCGCGGCGACGTGCCCGGCCAGGTGGTTCACCCCGAACAAGGGCTTGCCAAGCGCCGCCGCGTAAGCCTTGGCCGCCGACACGCCGACCAGCAGCGCGCCCGCCAGGCCCGGCCCGGCGGTGACCGCGATCGAGTGCACGTCGCGCAGCTCGACCCCGGCCTTCTCCACCGCCCGGCGCATGGTCGGGACCATCGCCTCCAGGTGCGCCCGGGACGCGACCTCGGGCACGACGCCGCCGAAGCGGGCGTGCTCCTCGACGCTGGAGGCGACCTCGTCGGCGAGCAGTTCCACCGCCCCGTCCGGGCCGAGCCGGACGATGCCGACGCCGGTCTCGTCGCACGAGCTCTCGATACCGAGGATGAGCCGGTCAGTCACGGTTCGCGGGCCTTCCCATCGTGTACGCGTCGGCGCCCGACGGCTGGTAGTAGCGGCGGCGCAGGCCGAGGTGCTCGAACCCGTGCGCCAGGTACAGGGTGATCGCGGGCACGTTGTCGGTCCGCACCTCCAGGAACACCGGCAGGCCCGCCTCGTCGGCCTTGGCCAGCAGGGTGCGCAGCAGC
Source organism: Saccharothrix sp. DSM 118769 (assembly GCF_052936295.1). Lineage (NCBI taxonomy): Bacteria > Bacillati > Actinomycetota > Actinomycetes > Pseudonocardiales > Pseudonocardiaceae > Saccharothrix > Saccharothrix sp. DSM 118769. Next base: position 9,128,428 of record NZ_CP193627.1, read on the forward strand.
GCCTTGCCGACGCCGCCGCCCTGGTGGTCTCGGACCACGGCGATGGTGTGCACGCTGCTCTCGAAGTCGGTCAGGGCCAGGCCCGCGTACCCGATCAGCTCGCCGCCGAGGTACGCGCCGACGTAGTGGTTGCCGTGGTCCAGCTCGCTGCGGAACGCCTGCTCGCTCCACGGGTCGTCGCCGGGGAACAGGTCCTGTTCGATCTCCGCGCACCGCGCCGCGTCCTCGTGCCGCAGCGGGGCGATGGTGAGGGTGCGGGCCTTCACGCGCGGGTCACCCGCTTGCGGCCGACCGGTTCCACGGCGTCGGGCCGCCGCAGGTAGAGCGGGGTGAGGGCGGCCGGTCGGGCGCCGGCCAGCAGTTCGTCGGCCGCGGCGGCCACCAGGGACACCGGCGACGGGTGGCGCACCCCCACGACGGGCAGGCCCAGCACGTCGGCGTAGATCTCGGCGCCCTCGCCCGCGGCGGACGCCACGGCGGGCAGCTTCGCCACCAGGTCCGCGGGCCGGTCCACGTGCGGGCCGTCGGTGCGCCGCCCGGCCGCGTCGTAGGCCGCCCAGTAGACCTCCTTGCGGCGGGCGTCGGTGGCCACGAGCAGCGGCTTGCCGGTCGCCGCGTCGAGCGCGATGGCGTCGGGCGTGGGCACCGGGTAGACGGGCCGGTTGAGCGCCTGCCCGAGCGCGGCGGCGGTGACCAGGCCGACGCGCAGCCCGGTGAACGGCCCGGGGCCCGACCCGCACACGACGGCGTCGAGGTCGGCCAGGGTGCGCCCGGCCTCCGCCAGCGCCTCCTGGAGGTGCGGGGTGAGCAGCTCGCCGTGCGCCTTCGCGTTGACCGTCACCCGCTCGGCGAGCAGTCGCGGGGGCGAGTCGGGGGTCAGTTCCACGACACCGGCCGTCACGGCGGGGGTCGCGGTGTCCAAGGCGAGCACCAGCACAACGGACAAGGATAGAGGTGACCACCGCCACCCAGAACCCGGCGACCCGGTGGGCCGCTCACACTGGACTTGACGTGGACGTCAAGTCGGAGGATCGACACCGTGCGCATCGGAGAACTGGCGCGGCGGGGCGGGACGACCACCCGTGCGCTGCGCTACTACGAGTCCCTCGGCCTGCTGCCGGACCGGCGCGGGGCGAACGGGCAGCGGGAGTACCGCGAGGACGACCTGCGGCTGGTCGCCGAGATCCGGTCGCTGACCGGCATCGGGTTCGCCCTGGAGGACACCCGCCCGTTCGTCCAGTGCCTGCGCGACGGGCACGCCAGCGGTGACGCCTGCCCGGCGTCGGTCGCGGTGTACCGGCGCAAGCTCGCCGAGCTGGACGAGTGCATCGCGCGGCTGAACGAGGCCCGCGACCGGGTGCGCGCGCAACTGGACGACGCCGAGCAGAGGAGCAGACCGTGCGCACGCTGACCGAACTGACCGACGACACCTTCGCCGAGGCGGTGTCCACCGGGACCGTGCTGGTGGAGTTCCGGGCCGACTGGTGCCCGCCGTGCCGGATGCTCGAACCGGTGCTCGCCGAGATCGACGCCGAGCGCGACGACCTGACCGTGGTGAAGCTCGACACGGACCGGAACCCGCGCACGGCGCGCGACCAGCGGATCATGTCCGCGCCCACGCTCCAGCTCTACAAGGACGGCGAACTGGTGGCCCAGGCCGTCGGCGCACGGCCGAAGATCCACCTGATGGCGTGGCTCGAACCACACTTGTGATGCGCAGGGCGGTTCGGCCGGTCACTGTGGGTGGATGCTGCTGCCCGCGTTGGTCACGCCGTCGACGAAGACCGCCCTGCGCTTCCCCGACCGGGAGCTGACCTACGAGCAGGTGGCCGACGAGGCGCGCCGGGTCGCGTCCGGCCTGGCGGGGCTGCGGCGGGTCGCCGTGTGGGCCCGGAACACGCCGGAGACGTGCGTGACCGTCGTCGGCGCGCTGCTGGCGGGCGTGCCCGTGGTGCCGCTGAACCCGAAGATCGGCGAGCGGGAGCTGGCGCACGTCCTCGCCGACAGCGCGCCCGACCTGGTCGTGGACGACGAGCTGCCGTCCGGGCCGGCGCGCGACCTGCCCGAGCCGGACGCCGAGGCGCCCGCGCTGATCGTCTACACCAGCGGCACGACGGGCCCGCCCAAGGGCGTGGTGCTGCCGCGCCGGGCGCTGGCCACCAACCTCGACGCGCTGGCGGCGGCCTGGCGGTGGACCGCCGACGACGTCGTGGTGCACGGCCTGCCGCTGTTCCACGTGCACGGCCTGGGCGTCGGCGTGCTGGGGCCGCTGCGGCGCGGCGGCACCCTGCACCACCTGGGGTCGTTCAGCGTCGCGGCGGCGGCCGACGCGCTGGCGTCCGGCGGCACGATGATGTTCGGCGTCCCGACGATGTACCACCGGGTCGCGAACGAACCGGCGCACGCGGCGGCGTTCGCGGGGGCCCGGCTGCTGGTGTCCGGTTCGGCCGCGCTGCCCGCGACCGTGCACGAGCGCATCGAGCGGCTGACCGGGCAGCGCGTCGTCGAGCGGTACGGCATGACCGAGACGCTGATGAACACCAGCGTCCGCGCGGACGGCGACCGGCGGCCCGGCACGGTCGGCCTGCCGCTGGACGGCGTCGAGGTGCGGGTCGTGGGCGACGAGCCGGGCGAGGTCGAGGTGCGCGGCCCGAACCTGTTCCTGGAGTACCTGAACCGGCCCGACGCGACCGCCGAGGCGTTCCGCGACGGCTGGTTCCGCACCGGCGACCTGGCCGTGGTCGAGCCGGACGGGTACCTCCGGATCGTGGGCCGCCGCGCCACCGACCTGATCAAGAGCGGCGGCTACAAGATCGGCGCGGGCGAGATCGAGAACGCGCTGCTGGAGCACCCCGCCGTGGCCGAGGTCGCGGTGACCGGCGAACCCGACGAGGACCTGGGCGAACGGGTCGTGGCCTGGGTCGTGGCCCGCGGCGGCGCGCCCGCGCCGGAGGAGCTGGCCGACCACGTGGCGCGGCTGCTGTCGCCGCACAAGCGCCCGCGCGTCGTGCGGTACGTGGACGCGTTGCCGCGCAACGACATGGGCAAGGTGCTGAAGCGGGAGCTGCGGTGACCCCGGCCGATCCCCTCGGGTGGCCGGGCTACCGGGAGCAGCTGGCGCGGGCCCGGGCGCGCACGGGCGGGACCGAGTCGGTGTCGTGGCGGCGGGCCCGGCGGGCGGTGGAGGTCGTGTTCGACTTCCGGTTCCTCGGCGGCTCGGTCGGCGCGGCCACCGGCGACGTGGTCGAGGAGGCGTTCGCGCAGGCGCGGGCCGCGCGCCTGCCGGTGGTGTCGCGGATCGCCACCGGCGGCAGCCGGGTGCAGGAGGGGATGCTGTCGCTGCGGCAGCTCCAGCGGGTGGCGCGGCTGTGCGCGCGGCACCGGGAGGCCGGCCTGCCGCACGTGTCGGTGCTCGGCGACCCGACGACCGGCGGCCTGTGGGCGTCGCTCGGCGCGGGCGCGGACTACGTGATCGCGGTGGCGGGCGCGCAGGTCGGGTTCGCGGGCAGCAGGGTGCGCCCGGCCGACGACCTCGACGACCCCGCCTACACCGCCGAGGGCCAGTTCGCGGCGGGCGCGGTCGACGTCGTGGCGGAGCCGGGGGACGTGGACGTGCTGGTCGGCGCGGTCCTCGAACTGCTGACCCGCGGTGACGCCGTCCCGGCCGAGGTGCCCCGCGCCCTGGGCGCCGAGGACCTGCCCGCCGACGGGTGGGGCGCGGTGCTGCGGGCGCGCGACCCGGGGCGTCCCCGCGCGGCGCGGTACCTGGACGACCACTTCGACCTCCGGTTGCCGGTCAGCGGTGACCGGGCCGGCGGCGTGGACCCCGGGATGCTGTGCGGCATCGGCCTGCGCGGCGACCGGCCCGTCGCGTTCGCCGCGCAGACCGGCACGGCCACCACGCCCGCCGGGTTCCGCACCGCGGCCCGGCTGATCCGGTTGGCCGAGCGGTTCGCGCTGCCCGTGCTGACGCTGGTCGACACGCCGGGCGCGGCCAACGACGCGGCGGCCGAGCGCGCGGGCGTCGGCCCGGCCATCGCCGGGCTGTTCGCCGCCGTCGCCGGGAGCCGGGTGCCCGTCACGACCCTGGTGATCGGCGAGGGCGGCTCCGGCGGAGCGCTCGCGCTGGCCTCGCCCGAGCACACCTGGATCACGCCCGACGCCTACTTCTCGGTGATCGCGCCGGAACTGGCGGCGCACATCCTCAAGCGCGGCGACGTGCCCGCGCTCGCCGACGACCTGCGGCTGCGGCCGCAGGACCTGGTCGAGCTGGGCGTGGTGCGCGGGATCGCGTCACACGGGTAGCCCGCGGGTCACGGGCAGCCCGCGGGTCGCACCGGCGGTTCGCGGGTCACACCGGCAGTTCGCGGTCGGCCCACGCGCCGTGCGGGCTCAGGTGCGCCACCCGCACGTCGTCGTCGCGGCGCTCCAGGGTGATCAGCAGGTGGTCCTCGCTGAGGCGCTCGGCCACGCCCTCGCCCCACTCGACGGCGACCACGGCGTCCACCAGGTCGGTGTCGAGGTCGAGGTCGTCCAGCTCGTCGAGGTGCCCGCCGAGCCGGTAGGCGTCGACGTGCACCAGCGCCACGCCCCGGCCGCCCGGCGCGGGGTCGTGCACCCGGGCGATGACGAACGTCGGCGAGCTGACCCGCCCGGTCACGCCCAGGCCGGCGGCCAGGCCGCGCACCAGCGCCGTCTTGCCCGCGCCCAGCGGGCCGGACAGCAGCACGAGGTCGCCGCCCCGCACCAGCCCGCCCAACCTGCGCCCCAGGTCCTCGGTGTCCGCCACCTCGGGGAGCGTCACGCTCACGCCCGTCGCCACCACTGCCGTCCGCCCTCCACCCGTCCGGCGGCACTGCGCCGGACCAACCCGACCAGGTGCCCGGTGACCAGGTCCGCCTGCTCCAGCATGAGCATGTGGCCCGCGCCGGGCACGCGGACCAGCTCACCGTGCGGCATCTCCTCGGCCATCCGCTCGGCGTGCGAGAACGGCGTCAGCTTGTCCGCGTCGCCGCTGATCACCAGCACCTCGCAGTGCCGCAGACCGGCCAGCGCCTTGTAGCGGTTGTGCGTGCCGAGGGTGTCCAGGAACTCGGTGAGCGACTGGACCGTGACACCGTTGATCATCTTGCCCATCAGGTCCACCAGCGACGGGCTGACGTGCCGGTCGCCGAACGCCAACGCGCGGATGCCGCTCCAGGTGAGCGTCGACGCACGCCGCCGCACCCACTCGACCAGGCCCGGCTGGAGGCCGGCGAGGCGGCCGACGCCCATCGTCACCGGGTTGTGCCGGGACAGCACGGACTTGGGCAGCCCCGCGCCGCCGACCGCGCCCGCCGCCGTGCCGACGAGGGCGACGCCGAGCACCCGTTCGGCGAACAGCTCGGGCCGGTGCTCGGCCAGCGCCATGATCGTCATGCCGCCCATCGAGTGGCCGACGAGCACCAGCGGGCCGTCCGGGGCCATCGTGCGGATGACCGCGTCCAGGTCCTGGGCGAGCTGGTCGATCGTGCTGGCTTCGGCCGCGGAGCGGCCCGAGCGGCCGTGGCTGCGCTGGTCGTAGAGGACCTGCCGGACCCGCGGGTCGGTGAGCTTCGCCAGGTCGCGGCGCTGGAAGTGCCAGCAGCGGCGGTCCAGCGCGAAGCCGTGCACGAGGACGACCACCAGGTCCGCCGGGCCGCCGTCCACCGGGTCGACCTCCTCGACCGACAGCGGCACGCCGTCGTCGGCGGCCACAGTGGACTCGCGGTTCGGGGTGAGGCCGCCCAGCGGTTCGTCGGCGTGCGGGTCGTCGGCCTTGCGGTCGTCGGAGACCTTCTTCTGGTTCGCGGCCACGCCGACCGCCACGCCGGTCGCGGCGGCCCCGAGGATGCCGCCCGCCCAGCCGACGGCCTTCCACAGGGAGTTCACCGGTACACCCTGGTCACGCGGGGGCGGTACATGCCGGTGACGATCTCGTAGTCGATGGTGCCGGTGGTGTCGGCCCACTCGCGGGCCGTGGGCTCGCCGCGCCCGCCGGTGCCGAACAGCACGACCTCGGCGCCCTCGGCGGGCCGGTCGTCGCCGCAGTCGACCACGACCTGGTCCATGCAGACCCGGCCGACGACCGGTCGCCGCCTGCCGTCCAGCCACACGTGCATCCGGTTGGACAGGGCGCGCGGCACGCCGTCGGCGTACCCGACGGGAACCAGGGCCAGCGTGGTGTCGGTCTTCGCGGTCCAGGTCAGGCCGTAGGAGACGGACTCGCCGGCCGCGATGCGCTTGGTGAGGGCGACGGACGAGCGGAACGTCATCACCGGGCGCAGGTCGAGGGGGGTGGGCACCGGGTTGAGGCCGTAGACCGCGATGCCCGGCCGGACGAGGTCGAGGTGCAGGTCCGGGCGGGTGATGAGGGCGGCCGAGTTGGCCAGGTGGCGCAGCGGGTCCAGGCCGGCGGCGCGCGCCTCGCCCCAGGCGGCGGCGAAGCGCTCCGCCTGCATGTCGGTGGCCGGGTGGCCCACCTCGTCGGCGGCGGCCAGGTGCGACCAGACGGCGTGGACTTGCACGTTCGGGGTCCTGGCGGCCTTCTCGACCAGCTCGGGCCAGTCGGCGGGGGGACAGCCGCCGCGCGACAGGCCGGTGTCGACCTTGAGGTGGACGCGGGCGGGCCGGCCGACCCGGCTCGCCGCCGCCGCGATGTCGTCGAGCTGGCGGGTGGACGACGCCGACAGGTCGACGCCCTGCTCGACGCCGGGCGCGTAGTCCGTGCCGGGCGGGTCGAGCCAGGCGAGGACCGGCGCGGTGACGCCGTGTGCGCGCAGCCGCAGCGCCTCGTCCAGGGAGCACGACCCGAGCCAGGTGGCGCCGGCCTCCAGCGCGGCCCTGGCCACCTCCACCGCACCGTGGCCGTACCCGTCCGCCTTGACGACGGCCATGGTCTCGGCGCCCGGCGCGAGCGCGTCCAGGGTGGCGACGTTGTGCCGGAGGTTGTCGAGGTCGATCACGACCTCAGCGCGAGGAGCAGCCATAACACCGCTCATGGTGACACAGCCCGCCCACCGCCCCCGCGAGAGTCCAACGCTCAGGTCCCGAGAGTCCAACGCCCGGGTCCGGTGAGTTCTTCGTCCAGGTCCGGGGTGCCGGTCCCGAACGCAGAACTCAGGGGTCCTGGACGTTGGACTCTCGGGGCCTGGGGGTTGGACTCTCGGGGTCAGTGGGGGTGGGAGGTGCGGAGGGTGCGGATCGCGTCGGGGACGGCGTGGAGGAGGGCCGAGGCGGGGACGGGGGCGTTGGCGGCGGCCAGGGTGGCGGCGCGGGCGTGGAGGTGGGCGGCGGAGGCGGCGGCCAGGGGCGGGTCCAGGCCGGCGGCCAGGAGGGAGCCGAGGATGCCGGAGAGGACGTCGCCCGAGCCGGCGGTGGCGGCCCAGGAGTCGGGGGCCCGGTTGACCAGGGTGCGACCGTCCGGGGAGGCGATGACGGTGGTGCGGCCCTTGAGGAGGACCACGGCGTCGAACTTCTCGGCGGCACGCCGGGCGGCGGCCACGCGGTCCTCGCCGACCGGGCCGGCCAGGCGCTCGTACTCGCGGTCGTGCGGGGTGAGCACGAGCGGGGTGCCGGGGTCGCGCGCGTCCCACAGGTCGGGGTTGTTGGCGAGCATGGTGATGGCGTCCGCGTCGGCGCACACCGGGACACCCGCCTCCAGGACGGTGCGGAGGACCTGCTCGGAGCCGAGGCCCGTGCCCAGCCCGGGACCGACGACCCACGCCTGCACGCGGCCCGCGTCGGTGATCGACCCCGTGCAGATCGCCTCCGGCCAGTGCGCCCGCACGGCCCCCGCCGCCGCGCCCGCGTAGCGGACCATGCCCGAGGTGGCCAGCACGGCCGCGCCGGTCGAGAGCACGGCCGCGCCCGGGTAGGTGGACGAGCCGGCGGCGACGCCCGTCACGCCCTGGGTGTACTTGTCGGAGTCGGGCCCGGGGACCGGCCACGCCGCGCCCACGTCCTCCGCGTCCAGTTCGAGCAGGTCGGGGCCGTGCAGCTCACCGGTCAGGCCGATGTCCACCAGCCGCACGTCGCCGCAGTCGGCCAGCGCGTGCACGGGCTTGAGGCAGCCGAACGTCACGGTGGTGTGCGCCCGCACCGCGGGCCCGGCGACGTGGCCGGTGTCCGGGTCCACGCCGCTGGGCAGGTCCACGGCCAGCACCGGCGCGTCGAGCGCCGCCACGTGCTCGGCGGCGTCGGGTCGCAGCGGGCCGCGCGCCGACAGGCCCACGATGCCGTCCACCACCAGGTCCACCGGCCCCAGGCGGTCCACCACCCGGCCGCCGGCGCGGCGGAACGCGGCCAGCCCCTCGGCGTGCGCCCGCGACGGCGAGAGCAGCACCGCGGACACGGCCACGCCCCGCTTGCGCAGGTAGTAGCCGGCCCACAGCGCGTCGCCGCCGTTGTTGCCCGCGCCGACCAGCAGGCCGACCCGCCGCCGCCCGGCGAGCAGCTCCGCCGCGACGACGGCCACGCCGAACGCCGCCCGCCGCATCAGCGCACCCGGCGGCACGACCGCCAGGACGCGTTCCTCGGCCTCCCTGACCCGTGCCGTCGTCCACAGACCCCGCATGGGGTCCAGCCTGCCCTACTCGACGGTGACGGACTTGGCGAGGTTGCGGGGCTTGTCCACGTCGTACCCGCGGCTGCGGGCGATCTCCGCCGCCAGCACCTGGAGCGGCACGGTGGAGATCAGCGGCTGGAGCAGCGTCGGCACCGCGGGGATCTCGATCAGGTGGTCCGCGAACGGCCGCACCGTCTCGTCACCCTCCTCGGCGATCACGATCGTGCGCGCGCCGCGGGCCTGGATCTCCGAGATGTTGGACACCAGCTTCGAGTGCAGCTGCGCGCGGCCCTTGGGCGACGGCATCACCACGACGACCGGCAGGCCGGGCTCGATCAGCGCGATCGGGCCGTGCTTCAGCTCGCCCGCCGCGAAGCCCTCGGCGTGCATGTACGCCAGTTCCTTGAGCTTGAGCGCGCCTTCGAGCGCCACCGGGTAGCCGACGTGGCGGCCGAGGAACAGCACCGCCTTGGAGTCGGCCAGCTCGCGGCCGAGGGCGCGGACCTGCTCGACGGTGCCCAGCACCTTCTGCACGGCCTCGGGCATGGCCTCCAGCTCGTGGAACTCGCGGGCCACCTCGTCCGGGTACTTGGTGCCGCGCGCCTGCGCCAGGGCCAGGCCGACCAGGTAGTTCGCCGCGATCTGGGCGAGGAACGCCTTGGTGGACGCCACGCCGATCTCGGGGCCGGCGTGCGTGTAGAGCACGGCGTCGGACTCGCGCGGGATCTGCGCGCCGTTGGTGTTGCACACCGCCAGCACGCGGGCCTTCTGCGCGCGGGCGTGCCGCACGGCCTCCAGCGTGTCGGCGGTCTCGCCGGACTGGGACACGGCGACGACGAGGGTGTCGCGGTCGAGCACCGGGTCGCGGTAGCGGAACTCGGAGGCCAGCTCGACCTCGACGGGCAGCCGGGTCCAGTGCTCGATGGCGTACTTGGCGACCAGGCCGGAGTGGTAGGCCGAACCGCAGGCCACGACGAACACCTTGTCGACGTCGCGCAGGTCCTGGTCGGACAGCCGCTGCTCGTCGAGGACGATCCGGCCGTCGCGGAAGTGGCCGCGCAGCGTGTTGGCCAGCGCCTCCGGCTGCTCCTCGATCTCCTTGAGCATGAAGTACTCGTGGCCGCCCTTCTCTGCGGCCGACAGGTCCCAGTTGACCGTGAACGGCTTGGCGACGGCCTCCTCGCCGTGGAAGTCGGTCACCGCGTAGCCGTCGCGGTCGATGACGACGACCTGGTCCTGGCCCAGCTCGACGGCCTCGCGGGTGTGCTCGATGAACGCCGACACGTCGCTGGCCACGAACGTCTCGCCGTCGCCGACGCCCACGACCAGCGGGGACGAGCGGCGGGCGGCGACCACCAGGTCGGGCTGCTCGGCGTGCGTGACGACGAGGGTGAACGCGCCCTCCAGGCGGCGGACGACGGCGCGCACGCTGGCCGCCAGGTCGCCCTTGGTGTCGCCGTCGGCGTAGGCGCGGGCGACGAGGTGGGCGGCGGTCTCGGAGTCCGTGTCGCTGGCCATCTCGATGCCGTCGGCCTCCAGCTCGGCGCGCAGCGCGGCGAAGTTCTCGATGATGCCGTTGTGCACGACCGCGACCTGGCCGGTGGTGTCGCGGTGCGGGTGGGAGTTCCGGTCGACCGGGGCGCCGTGCGTGGCCCAGCGGGTGTGGCCCATGCCGGCGGTGCCCGCGAAGCCCTCGCGCCCGACCTCGTCGAGCCGGGCCTCCAGGTTGGTCAGCCGACCGGCCTTGCGCTCGACGGCCAGGCCGCCCGCGCCGTCCAGGACGGCGACGCCTGCCGAGTCGTAGCCCCGGTACTCCAGCCGTCGCAAACCGTCGAGCACGACGTCCAGCGCCGACCGGTGACCCACATATCCCACGATTCCGCACACGCCGCACAGCGTAACTAGACCAGCGGCATCACCCAAAAGAGCCACTTCAACGCGTTTGCGCAGGTCAAGACCACATTTGGTATAGACCAATCAGGAGGTGCGCCCCGAGTGGCGCGATCGACTACCGTTCACGCGGTGAGCGGCTACTCGGCGAAGCAGGTGCTCGACCAGCTCGGCAGGCCCGGCCCGCACCCCGTGCTGCGCGGCGACCTCGCCCTGGTCGGGCTCCCGGGCCTGGTCTACACGCCCGCGTCCGGGCTCGGCCTGCCCGCGGTCGCGTTCGGGCACGGCTGGTTGCAGCCCGTCGAGCGCTACCGGGCGCTCCTGCGGCACCTCGCGTCCTGGGGCGTCGTGGCCGCCGCCCCCGGCACCCAGCGCGGCCCCCTGATGTCCGCCCGCCTGCTCGCCGGGAACCTGCGCACCACGCTCGACGTGCTCACCGGCGTCCGGCTCGGCGACGGCGACATCAGCGTGGACGCCGAGCACCTCGCCGTCGCGGGTCACTCCATGGGCGGCGGGGCCGCCGTGCTGGCCGCCGCCGACGACAGCCGGGTGCGCGCGGTCGTGACGCTCGCCGCGTCCGAGACCCGACCGTCCGCCCTGGACGCGGCCCGCCGGGTCACCGCCGCGGGCCTGCACCTGGCCGCCGGCGAGGACCGCATCGCACCGCCCGTCGGGCACGCCGAGGCCATCGCCGACGCCTGGGCGGGTCCCGTGCAGCTGCGGTCGCTGCCCAAGACCAGCCACCTCGGGTTCGCCGAGGGCAGGCACTGGAGCGAACTGCTGCTCGACGGCAAGGGCGAGCGGGACGCGCAGCGCATCGGGCGGGCGCTGACCACCGCGTTCCTGCTGCGCCTGCTCAAGAACGACAGGCGGTGGGACGTCCTGCTCGACCACGACGTGAAGGGCGCCCCGCTGGGCTTCCAGCGGGGACCGCTCGTCCGCACCTGAGGTCCGCGCGCGCGACGGCCCCCGGTCCACTGCGGACCGGGGGCCGTCGCCGTCTCACGTCAGCCAGCTCTGCCCGCCGAAGTCCTCGTCGTCGTCCACCGGCGCGGGACGCCGGGGTGCCGGCCTCGCCGCGGGCGGCGGGGGCGGGGGCGACGGCGGGACCGGTGCGGCGGCGGGGAACGGCGTCGTCGGGGGCGTCGGCGCGGGCGTCGTCCACGCGGCGCCCGGTGCCGGGGCCTCGTAGGTCGGCTCGTCGTCCTCGGCGCCGAAGCGGTACTCGTCCGGCTTCTTCTGCGTCGCGGCCTGCGTGCCCCACCCGCCGGCGGCCTTCTGCCGCGCCTCGGTCTCCTCGATGCGCTCGACGACCTTCTGCGCGACCTGCCCCTGCTTGGAGAAGCTGTCGGCCGCCTTGTCCCTGGCCTCGCGCGAACGGCGCTCCCGCAGCTCACGCCGGTCGGCGTGCTCCCGCGAGATCTCGTCCATGCGGCTCTTGGCCGCGGCCAGCCTCTCCGACGCGACGCTCATCGGCGCTCCTCACCCAGCACGCCCTGGACCCGGCTCAGGGCGACGTCGTCGTCGAACAGCGAGCCGGTCGTGCGCCACTGCCCGGGGCTCCTGCGCTCGTCGTCACCGCCACCGCCCTGCTGACCGCCGGCGGCGGGCGTGCCGCCGGCCATGCCGCCCATCATGCCGCCGCCGACCGCCGACCCGCCCGGCTGGCCCGCGGTGCTGCCGTCGTGCATGGACGGCAGGGTCGCCGAACCGGCCTGGCCGGCCTGGGAGGCGTTGGTGTCCGACGCGAGGCCCTGGTCGGCGGAGTTCGGGGCGCTCCACGTGCTGTCCGAACCGGACGGCGAGCCGCCCAGCACCGAGTCCGCGCCGTTGAAACCGCTCGGGCCGCCGCCGAGGACCGACGCGCCGGACGCGGACGTGGTGCCCTCGGTGTTGTACTGCACGGGGCCGTCGAACGCGGGCGCCGCGCCGAACCCGCCGCCGCCACCGCCGTGGCCGCCGAAGCCGCCGCCACCGCCGCCGTCGAAGCCGGGGGCGGGACCGAAGGCCGGGCCGCCACCGCCGGGGCCGCCGGCACCGGGACCGCCGCCGAACCCACCGCCACCGCCGCCGTCGAAGCCCGGCGCGGGACCGAAGCCGGGACCGGGCTGCGGGACGCCGGCCGCGGGCGTCGGGGCGCCCTGGGGCTCGGTGAACCCGCCGAAGGCGCTCGCCGCCGGACCACCGTCCGCGACCGGCACGGGCGCGCCCTGCGGCTCGGTGAAGCCACCGGCGAAGCCGCTGTCCGCGACCGGCACCGCGGCCACCTCGGGCGCGGTGAAGCCGGGCGCCGCGCCGATGGCCGACTCCAGCCGGTCGGCCGGCGCGGGCATCGTGGTCACGTCGCCGGGCCGGTCCGCGCTCGGCAGGTTGGGGGTGGCCGCCGCGTCCGAACCGGCGTCGGGGTCGTCCTCGCCGAACTCCACGCCGTACTGCTCCGGCGACCCGTCGCCGTTGTCCACGCTCAGGTTGATCTCGCCGGTCAGCGGGTCGACCTCGGCCGTGATGGCCAGGCCGTCCAGCTCGATCAGCGCCTTGCCGTCGGCGCCCGCCTCGATCGGGATGGCGGCGTCAGACCCGCCCTGACCTGCGTTTTCGCCAGGGGCGAACAGGGTGTTGGCACCCGCCGCCGCGCCCGCGGCACCCGCCCCGGCGACGCCGCCGGACGCGGTGGTCGCACCCGCCAGCGCCCCGGCCAGTGCCGCGCCGCCGTTCTGGCCCATCAGCGCCTTGAGCGCGTCGGGGTTGTTGCTGAAGTCGACGTCGTACGTCTTCGGCTCGCTCTGCGGCGTGTCGACGGTGATCTTCACGTGGCCGTTCGCGTCCGGCTCGGTGATCTTGATCTCGTTGTCGCCGCTCTTGATGGTGACGGTCTCGGGGTTCTCCTCCTCGCCCTTGAGGCCGTCGGGCTTGCCGCCCTGCTGGTCGTCCGGCTTGCCGTCGCCGTCGAGGTCGTCGGGCTTGCCGTCGCCGTCGAGGTCGTCGGGCTTGCCGTCGCCGTCGAGGTCGCCCGGGACCTGGAGGGCGTCCGGCTTGCCGTCGCCGTCCTTGTCCAGCGGGTTCTCCGGCTTGGGCATCTCCGGCACACCGCCGCCACCACCGCTGCCGCTGCCGCCACCGCCGCTGGGCATGCCGCCACCGCCGCCGCCCGACCCCGTGCCGCCACCGCCACCGCCGGTGCCACCACCGGTGCCGGTGCCGGTGCCGCCGCCCGTGCCGTCGTCACCCGGGTCCGACGCGGGCGCCGGGAACGGGTTCTCGAACCCGGCCATGTAGTTGGCGAGCGTGTCCCACTTCGCGTCCACAGAGGACTTGGTTTCCGCGCAGCACTGCTTGAACTGCTCGTAGAGGCCCCAGAACTCGGTGTTGAACGAGTCCCTGATCCACTTCTTGCACTGGTTGATCGCGTAGTCGCGGTTCTCGTCGTTGAGCGTGCAGTCGTCGGAGTGGATGCGGTCCGCGATGTTGCTGCCGGTCTTCGAGTCGACCCAGCCCGCGATCTCCAGCACCCGGTCCTTGGAGTAGTCGCCCTCGCCGCGCGCGAACGAGACGACCTTCTCCGCCATGAACGTGTCCGCCTGGCCGATCTGCTCCCGGTACATGCCGAGGACCTCGTCGGCCTTGCTCTTGCACAGCTCGTACACGCCGCCGACCGCCGTGCGGGTCAGGTCCGCCGCACCGTTCAGGGCGTCGCCCAGCTCGGTGACCTTCGGCACCAGCTCGCCGCTGTAGTGCTCCTGCGACGCCTGGGCCGCCGCGCCCTCCCACTCGCCGTACAGGCCCTTGAGCTGCGCGTCCACCTCCGACTTCAGCTCGTCGACGCGGGACTTGGCGGCGCTGAACTCGTCGGCCTCCATGAGCAGCTTGTGGAAGTTGATCCCGCGCTGCTCGTCGTACGGCTTGTTGATGTGCTCGGCGAGGTTGAGGGAGTGCGTGTTGCCGACGCAGTCGCCCGGCCGGTTGTTCCAGATGGGCTCGAACTTCTCGAAGACCTTCAGCCCGGCCTTGCCCGCGTCGAACAGCTCGTCGGACAGCTTCACGCCCGTGCCGGCCGCCGTGGGCGGCTGCTTGCCGTCCAGCGCCTTCTCGCCGTCCTCGACGGCCTTGGTCTGCTCGCGCGAGTTGTAGCTGTTGGACTCGCCCTCGGCCTTGGCCTCGTCGTAGCGGCCCTGGAGGCCGTTGTCGGCGGACGCGCCGTCGCCCCAGTTCCAGAAGCTGGAGGTGTCGTAGCGGTCCTTGTAGGCGTTGGCGTCGTCGGGGATGCTCCACGGCGCGGTGTCGGAGACGTAGGCGTGCATCAGCTCCGCCTTCTTGTCCTCCGACACGTTCGGGTCGTCCAGGACGGCCTTGACGTCGTTCCAGCTCGGCGTGGCCATCAGTACTGGCTCCCCACGTTGCCCGCGTTGGTGGACTCGACGTCGTCGTAGGTCGCGGCGCCGGAGCCGATCTTCCCGGCGAACCCGGCCAGCACACCGGTCATGTTCGCGATGCCCTTGCCGAAGTTGTCGATCCCCGTCTTGTACTTGGCGAAGTGCTGCTGGTGCGCCTCGCCGAAATCACGGGCGATCGTCTCGGTCTGGCCGACCTTCTTCAACTCGTCGGCCGTGTCCTTCGCGGCATCCGAAATGCCCTTCGAGGCTTTACGCATCGCCTCGGTACTGGTGCCGTAACCGGCCACGGCGATCCACTCCCCTCCGTGGCACGACGGCCACGACCCTCTCAACCGACTCGCCCGGTACGACGCGGGCGTTCGGCACGCGGTTCCCATCGTGGCAGCTCGCACGGCCGGGCGAGCACCTTTTCCGGCCGGTCCTCGCAGATGTGGACGCCGGGGCGGGTCAGCCCTGCCGAGGGGGACCGGGCGGGTGGGGCGGCTGCCGGGGCGGGGGCGGCGGCGAGCCGGGCGGTGGGCCGTACGGCGGTCCGGGCTGCCCCGGCCGGCCGGGCGGCCCGTACGGCGGCCGGCCCTGCGGCTGCTGCCCGAACGGCGGCTGCTGCCCGTACTGCTGCTGCCCGTGCGGGGGCTGGCCGTGCGGGGGCTGGCCGTACTGCTGACCGGGGTACCCGGGCGGCGGTGGGGGGCCGGGGTTGCCCCGGCCCTTCTTCACCCGCACCACCACGAGCACGACGACGGCGAGCACCACCAGCGCGATGATCGCCAACGTGCTGTAGCCCAGCATCCGGACCCCCGGGACGTGAGACGTCAGTGCACCGAGGAAACCACACCGGCGAGGCGCTGGGCGGCGGACTCGGCCAGCTCGTGCGTCGCCGCCTCCACCATCACCCGGACCAGCTGCTCGGTGCCCGACGGGCGCAGCAGCACCCGGCCGGTGTCGCCCAGCTCGGCCTCCACGGCGGCCACGGCCTCGCCGACCGCCGCGTCCTGGGCCACCGCGGCCTTGTCGGCCACGACCACGTTCAGCAGCACCTGCGGCAGCCGGTGCATGACCGACGCCAGCTCGGCCAGCGGCCTGCCGGTCTCGGCCATGCGCGCCATCAGGCGCAGCGCGGTCAGCAGGCCGTCGCCGGTGGTGGCGTGCGCGGGCAGGATGACGTGCCCGGACTGCTCGCCGCCGAGGGCGAACCCGCCCGCGCGCAGCTCCTCCAGCACGTACCGGTCGCCCACCGCGGTCGTCTTCACCTCGATGCCGTGCTCGCGCATCGCGATGTGCAGGCCGAGGTTGCTCATGACGGTGGCGACCAGCGTGTCGTCGGTCAGCTCACCGGACTCCTTCATGCCCAGCGCCAGCACGGCCATCACCTGGTCGCCGTCCAGGTCGTTGCCGTCGGCGTCGACCGCGACGCAGCGGTCCGCGTCGCCGTCGTGCGCGATGCCCAGGTCCGCGCCGTGCTCGACGACGGCGGCGCGCAGCAGCGCCACGTGGTTCGAGCCCACGCCGTCGTTGATGTTCAGGCCGTTCGGCGCGGAGTGGATCTCCACGACCTCCGCGCCCGCCCGCCGGTAGGCGTCCGGGGCGGCGACGGACGCGGCGCCGTGCGCGCAGTCCACCACGACCTTCAGGCCGTCCAGGCGGTGCGGCGTCACCTTCAGCAGGTGCTGCACGTACTGGCCCTCGGCGTCCTCGATGTCGCGGACCCGGCCGATGCCCGCGCCGGTCGGCCGGTGGCGGCCCTCGCCCGTCTTCTGCTCGATCTCGTCCTCGACCGCGTCGGGCAGCTTGTGCCCGCCGGCGGCGAAGAGCTTGATGCCGTTGTCGGGCATCGGGTTGTGCGACGCGGAGATCATCACGCCCACGTCGGCGCCCAGCGCGGCCACCAGGTGGGCCACGGCCGGGGTCGGCAGCACGCCCGCGCGCAGCACGTCCGCGCCCGCCGACGTGAGACCCGCCACCACGGCCGCCTCCAGCATCTCGCCGCTGGCGCGCGGGTCGCGGCCGACCACGGCGACCGGCCGGTGGGACCGGTCGTGCTCGGCCAGCACGCGCGCCGCCGAGGCGGCCAGCGACAGCGCCAGCTCGGGGGTCAGGTCCGCGTTGGCGAGACCGCGTACGCCGTCGGTGCCGAACAGGCGAGGCATGATCGCCGTGACCTCCACGTGAATTGCGCAACACAGGGCTGGCAAGGCCGACAAAAACACCGCGGGAGCAGCAGTTCGACGTAGGACGAAGAACTGGCTGCTCCCGCGGGGTGGTGCTCGCTGGACCCGGAAGTGGGGTCAGCGCTTGCTGTACTGAGGCGCCTTGCGGGCCTTCTTCAGGCCGTACTTCTTCCGCTCCTTGACCCGGGGGTCGCGGGTGAGGAAGCCGGCCTTCTTCAGCACCGGGCGGTCCTCGGAGTCGACGGCGATCAGCGCACGCGCGATCGCGAGGCGCAGCGCACCGGCCTGGCCGGTGGTGCCGCCGCCGCGCAGGTTCGCGATGACGTCGAACGTCTCCGGCTTCTCCGTCGTCACCAGGGGCTCGCGGATGAGCTGCTGGTGCACCTTGTTCGGGAAGTACGCCTCGAGCGACTTGCCGTTCAGGGTGAACTTGCCGGTGCCGGGCAGGAGGCGCACGCGGACGATGGCCTGCTTGCGGCGGCCGACGGTCTGCGCCAGGTGGTGCGCACCCGCGTTCAGGGTGTGGCGCACGACCGGAGCGGCCTCGTCGGCATCGGCCTCGTCAGCGTCGGCCTCGTCAGCGTCCGCTTCGGTGGCGTCCGCTTCGGTGGCGTCGGTGTCGGCGTCGATGCCCTCGGCGTCGGTGCCCTCGGCCTCGGCGGCGTCGGCGGCCTCGGCGTCGGTGCCCTCGACAGCCTCGGGGGCGGTCTCGTCGGCGTCGGTCTCGACGGCGTCGAGGTCGGCCTCAGGGGTGGTCACGTCGATGTCCTCGGTCTGCTGCGGCTCGGTCACTGGGCGACCTTCTTGATCTCGTACTGCTGCGGCTGCTGCGCAGCGTGCGGGTGGTTCGGGCCCGTGTAGACCTTGAGCTTGCCCGCCATCGCGCGGCCGAGGCGGTTCTTGGGCAGCATGCCCTTGATCGCCTTCTCGACAAGACGGTCGGCACGGGTGTCCAGCACCTCGCCGAACGAGCGCTGGCTGAGGCCGCCCGGGAAGCCGGAGTGCCGGTACACGAACTCCTGGTCACGCTTCTTGCCGGTCAACGCCACCTTGTCCGCGTTGATGACGATGACGAAGTCACCGGTGTCAACGTGGGGGGCGTAAGTCGGCTTGTGCTTGCCGCGCAGCAGCGTCGCGGCCTGGGTGGCGAGCCGACCGAGCACCACGTCCTGGGCGTCGATCACGTGCCAGGCTCGGGTCACCTCGCCGGGCTTCGGGCTGTACGTGCGCACGGGTCTACCTCGTCGTCACTTGCGTCTGGGGTCATTGCGGCGGTTGCTCAGGCCAGAGACCCCAGGTGGGCAGAGGACCAGAACACGAGGCGCGCATAGAGCACACCAGGTACCGCACAACAACGTAGGAAGATACCGGGTGGGGTCGGGGCTGGTCAAAACGACCCCCCTTCACCCGGTGCCGGCACCCCTCGCGGAGGTCTCCGCGGGCGGCCGGTGGTGCTCTGGACCACACGTGCGCGGGCCCCGGGACCGCGTGGTCCCGGGGCCCGCGATGCGCGGTGAGGCCGGACTCAGCCCCAGCGGCCCTCGTTCTTCTTCTCCGCCGCGTTGTACGCGTCGTTCGCGGAGGCGACGGCGGTGCCGATGGCGGCGAGCACCTGCTGGAGGCCGGAGGCCGACTCGTTCCACTTGGCCTGCGCCTGGGCGTACGCGTCGGACGACGCACCCTGCCACTGGGCGATGACCGGGTCGATGCGGCTCTTCAGCTCGTCGAGCTGCTGCTGCACCTGACCGGCCTGGCCCGCGATGTCGCCGGCGGCCGTGGAGAGGGCCGCGAAGTTGACTGCGATGTTGTCGTTCATGATTTCCCCTCGGGGGTCGAATCAAGCAGAAGAGGTATTACGGGTGAAGCAGTGGAAAACGCGGGGAAAACCATCAGCCGCCGAGGCGACCCATGATGTTCGACATCTCCGCGGCCTGCTCCTCTTCCTGCTGGACGTAGGTCTGCGTCGCGCCGCTGATCTGCTCGGCGATCGAGACGAGCGCCTCCTGGAGCTTCGCGGCGTCGGCGTTGAAGCGATCCATCAGCCGGCCGAACGCGTCGGCCGCGCTGCCCTTCCACGCGCCGCTCACGGTGTCGATCGTGCTCCGGAGCTGGTTCAGCGTGGCCTGGGTCTGGTCGTTCACGTTCATGATGTCGGTAGCCGCGTTCGTCAGCTCCGGCACACCGGTTGCGTAACCGCTCATTGAGGTGACCCCCTAGGTCATGTCGATCAGGCGCTCGTGATCCGTACGCCTCTTCCGACGCAGACCCTGCCACGACCGGTTCCCGCTTGTCGCGACTTCTTCCCAAGTAGTTGCGCTAGTAAACGCGACTTCGGGTCAGTAGAGGATTCGCGCTTGCGAAAAGTCCTCGTCATCGTCGGTGCGGGGCGGCAGCTGACCCCGCGGGCCCGCTGCGGGTCGGGAACCCGAGAACGGCGTCGCAGGAACGGAATTTGCATTCGCGTCCGTTTGCTCTCGCGATTTCTCGGCGGGCGGGGTGAGCAGTTCCACACCGGTGGGCAGTTCTTCGACCGGCAGCCCGCGGTGCGCGCGGAACCCGGTGGCGACGCGCTGGACGTCCGGGGACGTCGGGGCGTGCCCCTCGGGCCGCACGCGCCGCTCGCGCGCCCGGTCGGCCAGCTCCCGGTTCCGGTCGCGCTGGGCGGCGGCCCTCGCGCCCGCCTCGGCGGCGGCGCGGCGCCCCCGCGTCACCGCCGCGTCGAGGTCCGAGCGGAACCTGGCCATGGCTTCCGGGATGCCGGTCATCACAATCCCCACGCGGTGTCGTCGGTCGGTCCTAACCGGTCACGGTCAGCGTGCGCACCACCTGCTCGCACGCGGGGCGGACCCGGTCGCGCCCGCCCTCGGGGTACTGGCAGCCGACGCTGACCTGGAACGAGTCCTGGAACAGCACGTACCACTCGATGGTCGCCGAGCCCGCCGCTTCCCGGTAGTAAACGACATCCTTGCCCGCGAAGCCCGCCGAAGCGTCGAAGTCGGACAGGTTCGGGCCCTGGTCGTACAAGGTGCGCAGCTCGGTCTCGGCGCGGGCGCGGTCGGCGGTGGCGTCGTAGGCCAGCTTCTGCTCCTGCACCGCGATGACGTCCAGGTCGAGGTCCGCCGAATCGGGCTTGAGCAGCACCTTGCGGGTCTCGACCTGGCCGCCGGTCTGCTGCCAGCCGACCGGCGCGGTGAAGCTGTAGTCGTACTGGGCGATCGTCCTGCCCCCGGCGGGCGCCGTCGTGCCGGTGGTCGTGCCGGTCGGCTGGGCCGTGCCGCCGCCGTCGTGCCGGGTCAGCGCGTACGCCACGGACCCGCCGACGACCGCGAGCACGAGCACCGCGCCGAGCACGACCAGCGGCAGGCGGTTGCGGTCCCGCGCGGGCGGTGGCGGCGGGGGCGGCGGGAAGTGGGCGGGCCGCGGGAACCCGGACGGCGGCGAGGGCGCCGGCGGCCCGACCGGGACCGGCGCGGTGATCTTCCGGGTGATCTTGCGGGTCCGGTCGTCGGTGATCTTCTGCGTCACGTCGCCCCGGGCCTGCGGCGGGATCGCGCCGGTGCGCA
This sequence comes from Saccharothrix sp. DSM 118769, assembly GCF_052936295.1. Lineage (NCBI taxonomy): Bacteria > Bacillati > Actinomycetota > Actinomycetes > Pseudonocardiales > Pseudonocardiaceae > Saccharothrix > Saccharothrix sp. DSM 118769. The sequence goes on from NZ_CP193627.1 coordinate 9,149,024, forward strand.
GCGGGTCCACCCGCACGGCCCGCAGCGCGCCGCGGGCGACCACGGTCTCCGGCTGGTCGATGCTCGTGGGCACGACCCCGGACTGCTCCAGCACGAGCCGGGCCACCAGCGGGATGCGGCTCGACCCGCCGACGAGGAACACGCCCGCGAGGCCGCGCGGTTCCAGGCCGGCGTCGCGCACGGCCGTGACGACCAGCGCGGCGGCCCGGGTGAGCGGGGTGGTGACGAGGCGTTCGAGGTCGGTGCGGGTGACGTGCGCGTCGGGGAACGGCGGTGGCATCGGCACGTCGGTGTAGGAGTGCCGGGACAGCGTCTCCTTCGCGCCCCGCACGTCCTGCCGCAGCACCCGCCGGCGCCGGCGGTCGATCAGCTCGCGGCCCTCGACGAGCTGCCGCCACGCGTCCGGGTCGCCGGGCGCGACGAGCGAGCCGATGTGCTCCAGCAGCGCCTGGTCGACGTCCGCTCCGCCGAAACCGGGGTCGCCCTTGGTCGCGAGGACCTGGAACGCGCCGCCCCGGCGGACCACGACGCTCGCGTCCGCCGTGCCGCCGCCGAGGTCGAGCACGGCCAGCGCCACGCCGTCCTGCACCGAGTGGGAGGCGGCGTGGAACACGGCCGCCGCGACCGGCTCGGGCACCAGCCGGACCTCCCGCCCCAGCCCGCGCCCGGCCTGGAGCAGCACGCGGGTGCGGATGGCGCCCCAGTCGGCGGGGTGGGTGAGCACGAGCAGGTCGACCGGCGCGCCGCCCGCGACCCGCCGGGCCTCCTCCACGGCCCGGCCGAGCACGGCGCGCACCACGTCCGCGACCGGCAGCACGGAGGTGCCGAGCAGCAGCTCGCCCTCGTCGACCCGGCGCTTCGGGTGGGGTTCGTAGCGGGCCGGGTCCACGGCCGCCTGCCGCTCCGCCTCCTGCCCGACGAACAGCGTCCCGTCGGCCGCGGCGAACACGGCGGAGGGCACGATCGGCTGACCGTCGACGACCACGACCTGCGGTTCCCGGCCGTTCAGCGACATGGCGACGCAGGTGCTGGACGTGCCGAAGTCCACCGCCACGTGCAAGGTCATCCGTCATCCCCTCGTCGGCCGGGGTCCGCCTGCCCGCATATGCATACCCCACGACCTGCGCCGCCCGTCGGCTAACCCGGCCCAGCCGCGGGCGGGGCCGTCAGCCGACGGACGTGCCGTGGACCAGCAGGCGCTCGCCCGGCTCGCGCATCTCCGGCGCGCCCAGCTCGCGGAAGATCACCAGGGCGTCGCGCCAGTGCCGGCGGGCGGCGGGGGTGTCGCCCGCCGCGTGCCGGACGTCGCCCAGGCGGGTCAGCGCGAGCGCCTCGTTGTGGCGGTCGCCGACGGCCCGGCTGTGCTCCAGGGAGCGGTCCAGGGCGAGGGCGGCGGCGTCCGGGTCGGACAGTTCGGCGTGGATGAGGCCCAGGTTGGCCAGGTTGATGCCGCACGAGTAGCGGTCGCCCGCGGCGAGGTTGAGGTCGAGGGCGCGTTCCAGGCACTCCAGGGCGCGCTCGCGCTCGCCGTCGGCGCGGTAGATCGTGGCGAGGGTGTCCAGCAGGATGCTCTCCCCCGGCCTGCCCTCCTGGCGGTGGCAGATCTCCAGGGCGCGCAGCAGGTACTCGACGGCCAGGTCGTTGCGGCCGGTCGCGCTGTGCGCCATGCCGAGGTTGTTGAGGGCCTTGCGCAGGATGCGGTCGTCGCCGATCGCCTCGCTCAGCTCCACGCACCGCGTCGAGTGCGCGATCGACTCGTCGAACCGGCCGAGCCTGCCGCACGCGCTGCTCAGGTTGATCCGGGTCTCCGCCTCGGCGTACCCGTCGCCGAGCCGCCGGGCCGCCTCGACGCCCAGCTCGCCGAGCGCCAGGATCTCGGCCCACTGCGACCGGGTGTTGAGGAAGTTCCACGAGGCCGCCGACATCGGCGGCACGTACTCGCACCGGTCGCGCTCGACGGCGGCGCGCGCCATCAGCACGAAGTTCTGGTGCTCGGCCTCGAACCAGGCGGTGGCCGCCGCGAACGAGTCGAACCCGTCCGGCCGCACGCCGTCGAGCACGGGGACGCGGGGTTCGACGTAGTCCCGCGTCAGCCACCGCTTGGCCCGGTGGGCGGTGTGCAGGTACCAGTTGAGGACGCGGTCGGCCGCCTCGTCGGCGTCGGCGTCCTCGGCGGCCGACAGCTCCGCCGCGTACCAGCGCAGCAGGTCGTAGGTGGAGTACCGGTCGGCGCCGTGCTCGAACAGCAGGTGGGCGCGGGTCAGCTCGTCGATGGCGGCGACCGCGCCGGGCAGCGGCACCCCGGCCAGCGCCGCCGCGGCGGACGTCGACAGCGTCACGCCGGGGTGCCTGCCGAGCAGCCGGAACAGCCGCGCCGCGGCCGGGCCCAGGCGCCGGTAGGACCAGGAGAAGACGTTGCGGACGCTCGCGTCCGGGTCGCCCGCGTCGAGGAAGTCGAGCCGGTCCTGCTCGTCGGCCAGCTCCTCGGCGACCAGGGCCAGCGGGAAGTGCGGGTTCACGGCGGCGCGCGCGGCGACCACGGCCAGCGCCAGCGGCAGGCCCGCGCAGTGCCGCACCAGGGCCTCGGTCGCGGCCTCGTCCTCCGCGAGCCGGTCCGGGCCGAGCCGGCGGGCGAGCAGGGCGCGCGCCTCGGCGTCGCCGAGCATGTCCAGGGTGAGCGGGTGGGCGCCCTCGGCGTCGCACAGCCCGCTGAACCGGCTGCGGCTGGTGACGACGACGAAGGTGCGCGGGCCGCGGGGCAGCAGCGGGTGGACCTGCTCGGCGTCGCGGGCGTTGTCCAGCACGACCAGCAGCCGCCGGTCGGCGACCGTGTCGCGGTACAGCTCGACCTGGCCCTCGGTGGTGGCCGGGACGCGGGCGGGCGGGATCTCGAACGCGTCGAGGAACCCGCGGACCGCCTCGCCCGGCGGCACGGGCTCGCCGCTCGGGTCGAACCCGCGCAGGTTCACGTACAGCCTGCCGTCCGGGAAGGCGTCGGCGACCTGGTTGGCCCAGTGCACGGCCAGCGTCGTCTTGCCCACGCCCGCGGTGCCGCTGACCACCACCATCCCGGCGCCGCCCGCCTGGCGGGCCCGCGCGGACAGCTCGGCCAGCGCGCCGTCGCGGCCCACGAAGTGCGGGTTGCGCGCGGGCAGCAGGTTCGGCACGGCCACCGGCTGCGGCCGGGGCGGCGGCGAGGGCACCAGGTCGGGGTTGGCGATCAGGATGCGCTCGTGCAGCTCCTTCAGCTCCGGCCCCGGTTCGACGCCCAGCTCGGCGGCCAGCAGCCGGTGCGCGGCCCGGTAGGCGGCCAGCGCCTCGGCCTGGCGGTCCGACCGGTACAGGGCGAGCATCAGCTGGCCGTGCAGCCGCTCGCGCAGCGGGTGCAGCCGGACCAGCGAGCGCAGCTCGGCCACCAGGTCGCGGGCGCGCCCGGCGGCGAGGTCGACGTCGACGCGGTGCTCCAGCGCGGCCGTGCGCTCCTCGCGCAGCGGCGCCACGTCCTCCGCGTGCAGCACGTCGGAGCGCACGTCCGACAGCGGCTCGCCGCGCCACAGCGCCAACGCCTCGGCGTACCGGCCCCGCCGCACGAGCGCCCGGAACCGGTGCAGGTCGAGGGCGTCGGGGGCGACCTCGGCGACGTACCCGCCGGGCGCGGTGCGGACCACGTTGGCCTCGCCGAGCGCCCGGCGCAGCCGGGTGACGGTCATGTGCAGCGTGGCGCGGGCGCGCGACGGGTCGGGCGCGCCGCCGTCCCACAGCCGGGCCACCAGGTCGTCCACCGGCACGACCCCGTTCGCGCGCAGCAGCAGCGCGGCCAGCAGCACGCGCGCCTTGCCCGCGGGCACGGCCACCGGCCTGCCCGCGTACCGGACCTCCAGGGGGCCGAGCACCTCGAACACAGCGGTCAACGAGCCCTCCCCCGGAAGCGACCCGCCACGAAGCGACCCGCCCAGTCTACCCGGGGGATCACCCGGCGTGATCAGGTCGCGACAGCCGGCTCATGTCCTCCCGCACGGCGGCGGCCCCCGCCGGGTCGAGGCCGTCGAACAGCTCCGCCGCGCGGGCCAGCGCGGTCAGGGCCGCCGCCGCGTCGCCGCGGTCCCGCTCGACGTGGCCGAGCCTGCGCAGCGTGCGGGCCTCCTCGTCCTTGGAACCGGTGTCGCGCCACAGCTCCACCGCCTCGCGGAACCGGGCCACCGCCTCGTCGTGCCGCCCGGAGTGGTGCAGCGCGTGGCCGAGGCTGTCCAGGGCGTTCGCCTGGCCGAACAGGTCGCCCAGCTCGCGGAACGCGGACAGCGCCTCCCGGCAGTGCTCCAGCGCCGCGCCGTGGTCGCCCAGCAGGCTGCGGAACCAGCCCACGGCGTTCAGCGCGCCCGCCAGGGCCGCCCGCTGCCCGGACCCGCGGAACAGCTCCAGCGCGCTCGCGGACTCGCGCAGCGAGTCCTCGTACCGGCCGCGCCGCTCGTGCACCGCGGCCAGGCCCCGGTGCGCGCGGGCGCGGCCGAAGTCGTCGCCGAGCCGGGTGGACAGCTCCAGCGCCCGCCCGTAGTGCCGGGCCGCGCCGTCCAGGTCGCCGGTCCTGATGCCCGTCAGGCCGATGGTGCGGTGCGCGCGGGCCTGCGCCTCCAGGTCGTCGAGCCGGAGTCCCGCGGCCAGCGCCACCTGCTGCGTGGCGAGCTGGTCGCGCCAGTGGCCCTGGCGCTGGAAGTACGTGGCGACCGCCCACGCGAGCTGCCACGCGTGCGCGTGGAAGCCCTCGTCGTGCGCCAGCTCCACCGCGCCGACCAGCACCGGGTGCTCGGTGGTGAACCACGCCAGCGCGGCGTGCCGGTCGGTCGGCACGACGGGGGCCGCGCCGGGCCCGGCGGGCACCAGGGCGACCGGGTCGCGCTGCGGGTAGAGCAGCCGGTCGGCCCGGTCGGCGCTGTGCAGCAGGTGGTCGAGCAGGCCGCGCACGGCGGCGCGGCGCTCGTCCCCCGTGTGGTGCCCGCGCGCCTCGTCGGCGGCGTAGAGGCGGATCAGGTCGTGGAAGGCGTACCGGCCGGGCGCGGGCTGCGCCAGCAGCCGGGACCGGACCAGCTCGCGCAGCGCCTCCTTCGCCGCCGCCTGCCCCACGCCCGCCATGCTCGCCGCGGCGGCGGGCGTCACGTGCGGACCGGGGTGCAGGCCGAGCAGGCGGAACACCCGCGCGGTCGGCTCGCTCAGCCGGCGGCACGACCAGGAGAACACCGCGCGCGCCTTCGTGGTCGGGTCGCCGGTGTCCAGCGCGGCCAGCCGGGTCCGCGCGTCGGCCAGCTCGGCGGCGAGCGCGCTCAGCGGCAGGCCGGGGTCGCCCGCGACGCGGGCGGCGACGATCGCCAGCGCCAGCGGCAGGCCCGCGCAGTGCGCCACCAGGGAGTCGAACGCGGCCGGTTCGGCGTCCCGACCGCCCGGTCCGATCCGCCGCTCCAGCAGGGCCCGCGCCTCCGGTTCGTCGAGCAGGTCGAGCGTCAGCGGCACGGCCCCCTCGCGCACCACCAGGCCGCTGAGGTCGTTGCGGCTGGTGATCAGCACGAGCGGCGCGGCGCCGCCGGGCAGCAGGGGGCGCACCTGCTCGCTGTCGCGCGCGTTGTCCAGCAGCACGAGGACGCGCCGGTCGGCGAGCACCGCCCGGTACAGCGCGGCCCGCGCGTCCAGGCCGACCGGCACCCGGTCGCGGTCCACGCCCAGCGCGTCGAGGAAGTGGCGGATCACCTCGTCGGGCCGCACCGGGTCGGTGGCCGGGTCGAACCCGCGCAGGTCCGCGTAGAGCTGCCTGTCGGGGAAGCGGTCGGCCACCTCGTGCGCCCAGTGCACGGCCAGCGACGTCTTGCCGATGCCCGCCGCGCCGCCGATCGCGGCGACCACCGCGGTGCCCTCGTCCACGTCGAGCAGGGCGTCCAGCGCGGCCAGCTCGGCGCGGCGGCCCACGAAGAACCCGGTGCGCGGCGGGAGCCGCCGGGGCGTCGCCGAGCGGGCCGCCGACAGCTCCCGGTGCAGCCGCTGGAGGTTCGGGCCCGGGTCGACGCCCAGCTGGTCGGCCAGCCGGGCGCGCAGCGCCGCGTACACGGCGAGCGCCTCGGTGCGGCGGCCCTCCCGCGCCAGGGCCGCCATCAGCAGGCCCCAGAACCGCTCGCGCAGCGGGTACCGCGCGACCAGGCCGCGCAGCTCCTGCTCCAGCTCGCCGCCGGCGCCGGCCTCCAGGTCGGCCTCGATGCGCCGCTCCAGCACCACCAGGTGCTCCTCCAGCAGCGGCGGCACGTCCTCGCGCCGCAGCACGGGCGACGCCACGTCCGCCACCGGCGCGCCGCGCCACAGCCGCAGGGCCGCCGCGAAGTCGCCCCTCGCGGCCCGCTCGCGGAACAGGTGCAGGTCCAGCGCCCCCGGCGGCACGTCCGCCGCGTAGCCGTTGGCGGTCGTGCGCACCACGTTCGCCTCGCCGAGCGCCTGGCGCAGCCGGGTCACGACCATCTGGAGCGTCGCCTTCGCCCGGTGCGGGGTGGGCGCGTCGCCGTTCCACAGCCGCGCCACCAGGTCCTCGACCGGCACGGGCTGGTTGGCGCGCAGCAGCAGCGCGGCGAGCAGCGCGCGGGCCCGGTCGCCCGGCACGGCGACCTCCCGGTCGCGGTGCCGCACCTCCAGCGGGCCGAGCACCGCGAACCGGACGTCCGGAGTCATCGCGTCCCGATCGGCAGCCACCCGGCATGTCTACCGCGACCGGGAGCCGGGCGCGCGCACACCGGGTGCGGATCGGGTGAGTACGCCGTGAGCGGATTGTGAGGGGCGCTCGGCAAGCTGGACCCCGTTCACCGCCACACCCCAGGGGGGGCGGGGACCGTGCCGGGGGGACGGTCCCGTGAAGCGGTGCGTCGCCGGGGGGCGGCGCGCCGTCCGCGGTGACGACCGGACCGCGGTGCCCTCACCTCCCCGTCGAGGGCCCCGCGGGATCGGGCGGGGGCTCGGGCGGGGGCTCGGGCGGGGAGCCGGACGGCGAGTCGGTCGGAGGGCCGGTCGGGGGGCCGGCCGCGTGGTCGGCGAGCCACCGGCGCAGCACCTCGGCCCGGCCCGGTTCGTACTCCTCGTAGACGGCCGCCGCACGGCCCCAGTGGTCGAGCGCCTCGTCCCGGCGGTCCAGGCACAGCAGGACGGTGCCCAGCTCGTCGAGCAGGATCGCCTCGCTGAACCGGTCCGTGAACTCGCCCAGCAGCTCCACGCCGCGCCGCAGCACCGCCTCCGCCTCGGTGAACCGGCCCAGCGCGCGGTGGGCCGCGCCGAGGGCCATCGAGGCCCGCGCGGCGTAGTAGCGGTCGCCGCGCCGGTCGAAGATCGCCACCGCCTGCGAGGCGTGCTCCAGCGCCTCCTCGTTGCGGTTCAGCGCGGCCAGGTTCGGCGAGAGGTTCGAGTGGGCCGCCGCCTGCCGGTGCTCGTCGCCCTGCTCGCGGGCCAGGGCCAGGCCCCGGAGCTGGTGGACGACCGCGTCGGCGTGCCTGCCCATCCGGCGGTAGGTGGTGCCCAGGTTCAGCTCGATCGCGCACTCCACCGGCTTGTTGCCCTCGGCGCGGGCGACGGCGAGCCCCTCGTGGTGCGTCCCCACCGCCTCCTCGTGCCGGTTGGCCTGCGCGTACACCCAGCCGAGGCGGTTGAGCACCTGGCTCTCCCGGTCGCGCGCGGTGCTGTGCCGCACCGCCTCGCGGCTGAGCCGGAACACCTCCACCAGGTCGTCGCCGCGCGGCACCAGCTCCGACATCCACCACAGCGAGTCGCTGATCCGCCACACCAGCTCGTGCCACCCGGCGCCGGCCGCCGCCCGGCACACCGCGAGCAGGTTGGGCATCTCGCGCCGGGTCCACTCGCCGGACTCGGCGGCGGTGCCGATCACCGGCAGCGACGCGTCCTCGGACGAGGCGGGCGCCCCCGCGACCCGGTGCGACGGCGACCGGGACGCGGCCAGCTCCGCCGCCCTCGCGTACCACTCGGCGACGGCGCGCAGGGCGGCCTTGCGGTCGTCGCCCGCGGCGTCGGACAGCTCGGTCGAGTAGGCGCGCAGCAGGTCGTGGAACTCGTAGCGGCCCGGCGCGCACGCGCCGATCAGGTGGTCGGACGTGAGGCGCTCCAGCCGGCGGCGGACCACCTGCCCCGGCAGCGCCGCGAGGGCGGCGGCGGCCTTGACGCCCAGGTGCGGCCCGGGGTGCGCGGACAGCAGGCGGAACAGGCGCGCCGCGTCCTCGTCCAGCGCCCGGTAGGACCAGGACAGCACGGTGCGCACGTCGGTGTCGTCGCCGTCGTCGGCGTTGAGCGCGTCCAGCCGGGACCGCTCGTCGGACAGCTCGGCGGCGAACTCGCCCAGCGGCGTGCCCGGGAACCTGGCCACCCGCTCGGCGAACACCCGCAGCGCCAGCGGCAGGCCCGTGCACCGCTCGACGACCTGCCTGCCCGCCGCCGGGTCGTCGCCGACCCGGTCGTCGCCGAGCACCGACGACAGCAGGTCCGTCGCCTCCTCCACGGACAGCTCGTGCAGCGGCACCCGGCGCACGCCGTGGTGGGCGGCCAGCCTGCGCAGCTGGTTGCGGCTCGTCACCAGCACGGTGGCGGTCGGCGTGCCGGGCAGCAGCGGGATCACCTGGTCGCTGTCGGCCGCGTTGTCCAGCACCACCAGCACGCGGCGGCCCGCCAGCGCCGAGCGCAGCGCCGCGGTGCGGGCGGCGAGCCCGGCGGGCACGTCCTCCGGGCGCGAGCCGAGCGCCACCAGCAGCGCCTCGGCGGCCGTGGCCGGTTCGACCGGCGGGCTGTCGGCGGCGAACCCGCCCAGGTCCAGGTGCAGGTCGCCGTCGGGGAACAGGTGGCGGCGGAGGTTGGCCCAGCGCAGCGCCAACGCGGTCTTGCCGACCCCGCCCGCGCCGTGCACCAGCACGACGCCCGGCCGGGCCGCGGCCTCGTCCAGCGCGGCCAGCTCCCGCTCCCGGCCGACGAACAGCGACACCTCCGGCGGCACATGCCGGGGCACGGCCCGGTCGCCGCCGTCGACCTCGTTGCGCAGGATGCGCTCGTACAGCTCGGTCAGCGCGGCGCCCGGGTCGACGCCCAGCTCCTCCACCAGCGCCCGGCGCACCGCCTGGTACGCGGACAGCGCCTCGGCCTGCCGCCCGGACCGGTACAGGGCGAGCATCAGCTGCGCCCAGAACCGCTCCCGCAGCGGGTGCTGCTCGGTCAGCGACCGCAGCTCGCCCACCAGCTCGCCGGTGCGCCCGGCCGCGAGGTCGGCGTCGACGCGGCGCTCCAGCACGACCAGCCGCTCCTCCAGCAGCGGCGCGACCTCCTCGCGGTGCAGCACGTCCGAGCGCACGTCGGGCAGCGGCGCGCCCCGCCACAGTTCCAGCGCCTCGGTGAACCGCCCGTCCGCCGCCAGGTCGCGGAACACGTCCAGGTCCAGCGCGCCCGGCGGCACGTCGGCCACGTACCCGTTGGTCGCGGTGCGCACCACGTTCGCCTCGCCGAGCGCCTGCCGCAGCCGGGTCACCACCATGTGCAGCGTGGCCCGCGCCCGGCGCGGGTTCGGCACGTCCTCGTCCCACAGCCGCTCGACGAGGTCGTCCACCGACACGGTCTGGTTGGCGCGCAGCAGCAGGGTCGCCAGCAGCGCCCGCGCCCGGCCCGCGGGCAGCGGCACGGCGACGTCCGCGTGCCGCACCTCCAGCGGGCCGAGGACGCCGAACCGGGTCCGCGGCCCGGTCACGACGGCAGCCCGGCGATCCCGGGCGCCGGGGTCGTGAGCGCGTCGCGGCGTCCCCGCACCTCGAACTCGTCCAGCACCGCCCGACCACCTCCCGCGACGGCAGAGCATAGGCCGGCCATGCGTTTCGCGAGAGCCTCGTGTGAGTCGAGTGTGAGGGCGGTGCGGCACAGTGTGCACAGGTCCACCGCGAGCGCGGGAACGGCGGTGAGGGGTACGGGGGGTATCGCCGTTCCCGCAGGTGGGGGGCTGTTCGCGGGGACCGGCACGGCCCGCGACCTGTTCGGCGATCGCCCGCCGAGCGGGCCGCGGGCCGTACTCGCGCCCGCCCGGCCCGCGTGACGAGGACCTCTCCGCGACCCGGTGGACCAGACCACCCGCAACGCGGGAGGGCCCCGCCGGAGCGGGGCCCTCCACGTGCGCGACGGCTCAGTCGGGGTCGAGCCAGGAGACCTGGATGCGCTGCTGGCCGAACTTGCGGGTCACCAGCGTGCCCCGGCCCGGCGGCTGCGGCGACGGCTTGAGGTTGCCCACGACCGCGCCCTCCTCCTTCGAGCCGGACCCCACCAGGAACGGCGCCGAGAGCTCCTTCAGCTTGCCCAGGATCGGGTCGAACAGCGCCCGGGACGCGCCACCCATGCGGCGGACCGCGACGATGTGCAGCCCGACGTCCTTGGCCTGCGGGATGAACTCGGCCAGCGGCGCGAGCGGGTTCTGCCCGCCCTGCGGCGCCACCAGGTCGTAGTCGTCGACCACGATGAACAGCTCCGGGCCCTTCCACCACGAGCGGTTCTTCAGCTGCTCCTGGGTGACGTTCGGGCCGGGCAGCCGGCCCGTCATCGAGCCGCGCACGTCCTTGATCATGTCCGTGAGCTGGGCCGACGACACGGCGTAGGACAGCAGGTGGTCCGTCTCGATGTACCCGAGCATGGTGCGCCGGTAGTCGACCAGCATGATCAGCGCCTCGGACGAGGTGTAGCTGTTCATGATGCCCCGCACGATGGTGCGCAGCAGGTTCGTCTTGCCGGACTCGCCGTCGGCCAGCGACATGAAGTGCGGGTCGGCGTTGAAGTCCAGGTAGACCGGCGCCAGCTCGTCCTCGTTGACGCCGATGGGCACCAGGTGGCCGCGGTTCGGGTTGAGCTGCTGCACCTGGTTCATGAAGTCCGCGTACGGCAGCACGTCGGGCAGCAGGCGGACCTGCGGCGCGCGGCGACCGCGCCAGGCGGCGTTGACCTTGGCCATCATGTCCTGCACGCCGCCGGCCACGGTCTCCGGGTCCGAGGACGCGTCGACGCGCGGCAGGGCGGTGAGGAAGTGCAGCTTCTGCGGCGACAGGCCGCGGCCCGGCCGGCCGGCCGGGATGTTGACGGCGACCTTGCGGTCCACGTCCGACTCGCTCGGGTCACCGAGGCGCAGCTCGAAGCGGGTGCCCAGGAGGTCCTTCATGGCGGGCCGGATCTCCGCCCACCGGTTCGCCGACACGACCACGTGCACGCCGTAGGACAGGCCCTGCGCGGTGAGCGCCTGGACCGCCGGCTCCAGCGCCTCGAACTCCTGCCGGAAGTTCATCCAGCCGTCGACGACGAGGAACGCGTCGCCGAACAGGTCGTCGCGGATCTCGCCGCGCCGCCGGCGGTTGCGGAACTCGACCATCGAGTCGATGCCCTGCGCCCGGAACCGCTGCTCGCGCTCGGAGATCAGGCCCGACAGCTCGGCCACCATGCGACGCGCCTTGTCCACGTCGAGGCGGGAGGCGAAGCCACCGACGTGCGGCAGGTTCTCCATCGCGGCGAGCGTGCCGCCACCGAGGTCGAGGCAGTAGAACTGCACCTCCTCGGGGGTGTGCGTCAACGCCATCGAGGTGATCAGGGTCCGCAGCATCATCGACTTGCCCGACTGCGGGCCGCCGACGACCGCGCCGTGGCCGGCCGCGCCGGAGAAGTCCGCCCACAGCAGGTCGCGCCGCTGCTCGAACGGCTTGTCGACCACGCCGAGCGGCACCTGGAGCTTGCCGTTGGAGAAGAACCCGGGCGCGGTGAGGCCGCGGTCCTCGGTCGCCTGGAGCGGCGGCAGGAGGGTGTCCAGCGACGGCGGCTCGTTCAGCGGCGGCAGCCACACCTCGTGCGCCGGCGGGCCCTGGCCCACCAGCCGCTCGACGATGACCTCCAGCTCGCTGGGCTCGTTCGAGTCCTCCTTCTTCTCCTGCTTGACCGGCTCGATCGGCCTGATCGGCTCCTTGGGGACCTCGATGTAGTCCGGCACGAAGAACCGGGGTCGCTTGTCGCTGGTCACCGGCGCGGACGGGCCCGCGACCTGGAGGCCGGCGGGCCGGTACGGGCCGGACACGTACAGCGCCTTGAACCGGGTCAGCGGCGAGCCCTGCACGCCCAGGTAGCCGGAGCCCGGGATGGGCGGCAGCTCGTAGGCGTCCGGCACGCCGATCGCCGCGCGCGACTCGGCGGCGGAGAACGTCTTCAGGCCGATCCGGTAGGACAGGAACGTGTCCAGGCCGCGCAGCTTGCCCTCTTCGAGGCGCTGCGAGGCCAGCAGCATGTGCATCTGGAGCGACCGGCCGACGCGGCCGATCTGGAGGAAGATGTCGATGAAGTCCGGCTTGGCCGTCAGCATCTCGGAGAACTCGTCGATGCAGATGAACAGCGCGGGCAGCGGGTCGAGGTCGGCGCCGTTCTCGCGGGCCTTCTCGTAGTCCCAGACGTTCTTGTAGTTGCCCTTCGCCAGGACCTCCTGGCGGCGCGACACCTCGCCGGCGATGGCGTCCTTCATGCGGTCGACCAGGGTCAGGTCGCCCGCCAGGTTGGTGATCGTCGCGGCGACGTGCGGCGCCTTGTCCAGGCCGAGGAAGGTCGCGCCGCCCTTGAAGTCGACGAGGATCATGTTGAGCGACGTCGACGAGTGCGTGGCGAGCATCCCCAGCACGAGGGTGCGCAGGAACTCGGACTTGCCGGAACCGGTCGCGCCGATGCACAGGCCGTGCGGGCCCATGCCCTCCATCGCGGCTTCCTTGATGTCCAGCTCGACCTGCTGGCCGTACTCGCCGATGCCGAACGGCACGCGGTAGCGGTCGCGGACCGGCCGGGGCCGCCACGCGCCCTGCACGTCGAACGTCATCGGGTCGCCGGGGACGCCCAGGAACTCCAGCAGCGGCGGGTTGTTGCTCATCGACAGCGGGTCCTCGTCGCTGCCGCCCGAGTCCACGCCGCCGATCCGGTACGGCGACAGCCGCCGGGCCAGCGCCTCGGCCTCGACCACGCTCAGCCAGTCCGGCGAGCCGAACCACTCGACGCCGCTGGCGCTGCGCGCGCCGAGCTTGCCGTCCTCGATGACCAGCCGCAGGCCGCGGCGGGCGGTGAGGTTGCCCAGGGACTCGGACAGGTCGAGCAGCGTGACGCCGACCAGGCCCTCCTCCAGGATGATCTGCTCTTCCCGGGTGACGTCGCCGTCGTCGATCAGGATGACCACGTGCGGCTGGTCGGCGGGCGGCGGCGCGTTGCGGGTGAACCGCTGTCGGTCGCGCAGCTGCTCGTCCAGCATCTGCTCGACCTCGGTGAGGGAGCCGGCCATCATCCGCATCTGGCCGATGCCGTCGACGATGTTCGGGTGCTGCACGTGCGGCAGCCACTTCATCCACTCCCACTCGGCCTTGGTGCGGCCGGTGGTGACGACGGCGATCAGCAGGTCGTCCGGCGAGTGGAACGTGGCCATCTGGGCCAGCAGGGCGCGGGCCAGGCCGCGCTTCTCCTCGATCTCGCCGAGCAGGCCGACGGCGGCGAAGCCGCGCAGCGCGATCGAGATGGGCAGGTCGGGCACCAGCGAGTGGGCGCGCACGAAGCGGCGCAGCGCCAGCGTCGCGATGGGCTCCAGCTCCTCGACCGGGCCGGTCTGCGGCGGCACCAGGCGGGTCGCCAGGCGCTGCGAGCCGCGGCCCGCGCGCAGGTGGCAGAAGTCGGGGTCGTTCTGCCGGCGCTCCCACATGCGCCGGGTCGTGGCCAGGGACCACAGCATCTGGGGGTCGGGGTGGACCCACTCGCGCTCGGCGCGCTGCTCGTTGGCGGCTTCGCGGGCGCGGTCGCGCATCTGGCCGAGGTAGCGCAGGTAGTCCTTGCGGTCCTCGTTCATCTCGGCCTTCTTCTGGCCCTTGCCGCTGCCCATGCCGCCGGCCATCATGCCGATGGTCGAGACCAGCATCATGCCGGGCATGATCATCGCAGCGGGGCTGCGCCCGCTGTAGCTGAACATCAGCACCATCATGCCGACGGACGACACGATCATGACGACGGGCATCGCCTTCATCATGATGTTGCCGGGGATGACGCGGGGCACCTCGGGCGGCGGTTCGAGGTGGACCTCACCGCCGGGCGGGCGGGGAGCAGCGAGGCGTGCCGTGCGCTTGAACTGCAACGTGCTCACCTGACAGGCACCTCTTCAAACTCGTTCGAGAACACCCTCGGGGCACGCGTGCGGGCGCGCGCCGCCAGTAGCAACCGACACTATTGCGCATCGATAAGGCCCGTGGCGGTGGGTCGGGGAAAAATCGCGGACGGGAGTGTTGCGCACGTGTTGTGCGGAACAGCACGTCCGCGCCACCCGGTGAGGCCATACTGGGCCCGCTCCACCGCGCCGGCTCCTCCCGGGGTCGGCAGGAGGGACCCCCGACCGGCGGAATAGGGTCGGGGCGGACCCACGGCACACACATCAGGACTTTAGGGGGCGCTGGTGGCGACCGGTACGACGGTGTTCAGCCGGGTGACGGTGGTTGCGCCGCGAACGCGTATCGACGTCGCGCTGCCCGCCGACGTCGCGGTGGCCGACCTGCTGCCGATGCTGCTGGACATGGCCAAGGAGGCCACTCCGGACGGCGGCGTGCGGCACGGCGGGTGGGCGCTGGCCAAGCTGGGCGACAGCCCGCTCGACCCCAGCCGCACGCTGGCCTCGCTCGGCGTCATCGACGGCGAGCTGCTCCAGCTGCGCAAGCGCAACGAGAACCCGCCGCCGCCGCTGTACGACGACGTGGTCGACGCCATCGCCGAGTCCGACCCCGACAGCTTCCGCCCGTGGACGAAGGACACCGCGCGCCGCTACGGCCACATCGCGGGCGCGCTGGCCCTGATCACGGCCGCCGTCGCGGTGCTGCTGGCCGGTCCGCTGGCCGGCGGCGGCAGCCTCGGCCCGGCGATCAGCGCGGGCGTCGTGGCGATCATCGCGCTGGCCGCGGGCGCGGTCGTCGCGCGGTCCTACAACGCGACCGGCACGGGCGTGCTCATCGCCGCCGCGGGCGGCCTGCCCATGGCGTACGTGGCGGGCCTCTACACCGTCCCGGGCGAGGTCGGCCGGCCGAACCTGCTGCTGGCCAGCGTGCTGGTGCTGATCTTCGCGTCGGCCGCCATCCTGCTCATCGGCCGCGGCATCACGGTGTTCATCGCCGCCGCCACGGCGGGCGCGCTGAGCGGCCTGGCGTTCCTCGTCGGCATCTTCGTCGACCACCCGGTCCAGGGCATCGCGGCGGCCACCGCGGCCGTCTCGCTCGCGGCGCTGTCCGCGCTGCCCCGGCTGACGATCCAGCTGGCCAAGCTGCCGCTGCCGACCGTGCCGGGCTCCGCCGAGGACCTCAAGGAGGACACCGGCTTCCCGGAGTACTCCGTCATCGAGCGCCGCACCGCCAACGCCCACGAGTACCTCACCGGCATGATCATCGGCTGCGGCGGCATCGCCGCGGTGTTCGGCGTGATCGCCGCCTCCGACGGCACCGTCTGGGGCCCGCTGCTGGCGATCGTGGTCACCCTCGTGCTGCTGCTGCGCGGGCGCTCCTACGCCAACGGCGCGCAGGCCGTGGCGCTGCTGGGCAGCGGCATGGTGGCGGGCGCGGGCGTGCTGGTCGGCTGGCTCCTCGGCTCCACGCCCGGCGACCGGCTGCTGTACGTGTTCGGCGCCCTCGTGGTCGTCGGCGCGGCGGCGCTGGTGCTCGGCGTGATCTTCCCCCACCAGAAGTTCTCCCCGGTCCTGCGCCGCACGGTCGACGTGCTGGAGGCCATCCTCATCGCGGCGGTGCTGCCGCTCGCCCTGGCGGTGATGGACCTGTACGTGGCCATGCGCCAGCTCATCCCCGCGTGAGGAACCGATGCGCATCCGCAAGCTCGCCGCGCTGAGCGCGGTGGCCTTCACCCTGGTCACCGCGCCGGGCGCGCACGCCCAGCCCGCTCCGACGCCCCCGCCGACCCGGCCGAACTCCCAGCCGCCGCCGGTGGACCTCGGGAAGTTCCTGCGGCCGCGGGCGGACCCCAAGGAGGACGTCGACTACAAGCAGTCCGTCCAGTGCATCGCCTCGGGCACGGGCGACCGGGCCATCCCGAACAAGCCGTGGGGGCAGATGCAGCTGCGCCTGGAGGAGGCGCACCGCTTCGCCACCGGCCGGGACGTGGTGCTGGCGGTCATCGACACCGGCGTCAACGAGAACCACCCGCGGCTCAAGGGCCGGGTGGTCCCGGGCGGCGACTACGTCGAGACCGAGAAGCGGGGCGTGTTCGACTGCGACGGCCACGGCACCGAGGTCGCGGGCATCGCGGCGGCCAGCCGGGACGAGGCCACCGGCTTCATCGGGGCCGCGCCGGACGCCAAGGTGATGGCGATCCGCCAGACCAGCGACCACTACAAGTTCGAGGACCCGGCGAAGGTCGACAACCGGGCGTCCGCGGGCAAGGTCGACACCCTCGCCAAGGCCATCATCGTGGCCGCGTCGGACGGCGCGGAGGTCATCAACATCTCGCTGACCGCGTGCGACCCGCCGCGCGAGCCGAGCACCGGCGAGCGCGAGCTGCAGGCCGCGATCAAGTGGGCGGTCGACGAGAAGGACGCCGTCATCGTCACCGCGGCGGGCAACATCGACCAGAACAGCGGCTGCCAGGCCCAGAACGACAACCAGGACCCGGCGAACGTCAAGGTGGTCGCCTCGCCGCCGTGGTACTCCGAGGACGTGCTGTCGGTGGCCTCGATGAACGAGAAGGGCGCCGTGTCGTCGTTCTCGGTGTGGGGCCCCTGGGTCAGCGTGGCCGCGCCCGGCGAGGAGATCGTGACCCTCGACCCGGCGGGCCAGGGCCTGACCGACGCGAAGACCAACCCGCAGAACAACCAGCTGGCCCGCATCCAGGGCACGAGCTTCGCCGCGCCGTACGTGGCGGGCGTCGCGGCCCTGGTGCGCGAGCGGTTCCCGGACCTCAACGCCCGCCAGGTGATGAACCGGATCAAGGCCACGGCGCAGCACCCCGGCAACCCGGAGGGCCGGGACCACAAGGTCGGCTTCGGCATGATCAACCCGGTCGCCGCGCTGACCGCCGAGCTGCGCAGCGAGGGCGAGGGCGGTCCCGCCGCCCAGCCGACCCAGCTGATGACGACCCTCGACCCGCTCAACCCGCCGGACAACACGCCGATGGTCGTGGCGCTGTCCGGCACCGGGGCGGCCGTGGGCGTGCTGCTGCTGACGCTGTTCGTCGTGCACACGGTCAACCGCAACCGCGCCCGGCGCGCCGCCGTGCCGGTGAAGCGCTCCGTGCTCTGACCCGCACGCGGAAGGGCCGCCCCCGGAACCCGGGAGGCGGCCCTTCTCCGTCGTGGTCAGTCCTCGCCGAGCACCGGCGGCGCGGACTTCTTGGGCCGGCCGAACAGCTCCTCGGTGGACCCGGCCAGGCGCACCTTCGCCTTGTGCTCCTTGTCGCCGCCCTGCTGCCCGCCGGCGGCGCCCATGCCGCCCATCACGCCGCCGCCCACCACCCCGGCACCCGCCGCGCCACCGGGGCCGGCCGGACCGGTGGAGGCAGCCGCCGCGGCGGGCCTCGGGGCCGGTTCCGCGGGGCCGGGCTCGGACACGCCGGTCGAGCCGCCCGGGGACATCCGCTCCGGTGCGTCGCCCCCCGGCACGCCACCGCCGGCGGGGACACCGCCACCACCACCGGGCACGCCACCGCCACCGCCACCCGGTGCCCCACCGCCGGCCCCACCGCCGGCGGACGCCGCGGCGGGCTTCGGTTCGGCGGGCCGGGGGTCGGCGGGCTTCGGTTCGGCGGGGTCGGCGCGGCCGTCGCCGGGCCGCGGCACGGCGGCCGACGGCGTCGCGGGCCCCGACCACGCCCAGTCCCGCTCGGGGTAGCGGTGCTCCACCGCCACGTCGGCGAAGTCGTCCGCCCCGGACACCCCGTCGCACAGCCGCAGGAACGCCTCCAGCACGTCCCGCACGGACTCGTGCAGCTCCTTGGCCGGGTCGTGCAGGTCGTCCAGGACCTCCACCACGCGCCGGTCGCCGTCCAGCGGCAGCGCCGCCGCGCCGGACACCGCCTCGGCCGCGTCGGCGAACACCCGGGACATGTCCTCGACGATCTCCCGGACGCCCTCCGCGGTGCGGTCCAGAGCCTCGCCCATGACGTGCATGGCGTCGGACAGGTCGTGCCCGGCCAGGCCGACCGCGCGCATGTGGTCGACGAACGCGTCGGCGTCCCGCCCCTGCCACGCCGAGTCGAGCCTGCCCAGCGGCGCGGTCAGGTCGCGCGTCACGTGCTCCGCGACGAGGCCGGCCCGGCGCCAGCGCTCGGCCTCCTCGTGCAGGTCGTTCCAGTCGCCCACGACGGGCGTGAAGTAGTCGGCGACCAGGTCGCGGACGCCGAGCCTGCGGCTGATCCCGGACAGGTAGTCCAGCTCCTCGCCCACCTCGGCCGCGACCTGCCTGCCGTCCTTGCCGCGCATCAGGCGCTCATCCCGCCGTGCCGCTCGACGCCCTTGACCAGCGCGGCGGCCTCCTCGTCCTGGGCGCCGTAGTGCTCGGCCACGTCGTGCAGGCCCTTCGCCGCGGCGGTCAGCACCCCGCACGCGCGGTCCAGCTGCTGCTGGAGCAGCCCGGCCGCCCGGCCGTAGGACTCGGCGCTGCGCAGGGTGCGGCCCAGCTCGCCGAAGCTCCGCGACCGCGGCGGCGCCTCGCGCAGCGCGTCCCGCGCCCGCGCCATCTCCTCGGCCGCCTCGTCGACGCGTTCCGCGTACAGCTCCAGCCAGCGGGGGTCGACCGACACCTTGCCCGTGCCCGTCGACGCCACCGGCCCGCGTGGGACCTCGTTCACCCCGACACCTCCGAACCCTGTGACGGCGACCGGCCCGCGCCGGTTCCGCCCCGCGCCGGGGTCAGCCGCCCTGCTTCTTCGCCTGCTCCTCGGGCAGCAGCCCGTTGCCCTTCGGCACCGGGATGGAGTCCCAGCTCCGCGCGGCGTCGTTGCGGTTGAGCTGCGGCCCGTTCGGCAGCAGCCGCAGGATCGACTCGGGACCGGGCGAGAAGCCGTCCGAGCCGAGCCCGAGCGCGCCCGCCGTGACCACGTCCGGGACGCCGTACTTCACGCCACGGCCGGTGATCAGGTGGATCGGGCCGCTGGCGAAGTCCTGGGTGGACGTCGCGCTGCGCACCACGGCGGCCTTGCCGGGGGCCATCGCGAACTGGCTCACGACCTCGCCGGTGGCGCCGACCTGGTTGATGCTCACCGGCGCGACGTCCGACGGGATCGGCAGCGACGGCGCGATGGTCACCTTGGTGTGCTGCGACTTGTTGGCCGAACCGACGTTCTGGGCCTGCCAGCCGAGGCAGACGACGCGGTTGTTCTGGTTCGGCTCCAGCGTCTCCGGCACCTCGGTCGGGTAGTCGTCGAAGTCGAGCTCCTTGACCGTCTTCGCGCCGTTGATGCGCGCGATGTCGACGGGCTTCGGCTTGGCGCCCTGCGCGTAGGTGGCGCGGATCAGGTCGCCGGCCGCCTTGCTGATCTCCTGGAGGCCGTCCTTGAGCGCCACGTAGAACACCGAGGGCGCGCCGGTGCGGGCGACCTCGATCACGTCGCCGACCTTGAGGTTCTCGCCCTGCACGTAGGACACGGCTTGGCCGCGGCCCGCGATCTCCGGCGCCACCAGCGGCTTGGCCTCGGGGATGGCGTTGAGCAGGCCGGAGCTGATCACGCGCGGGTTCTTCTGGCTCAGGCTGAGCGCGGTGACGACCTGCGGGTTGTCCAGGTCGACCTTGGCCCGCACGGTGGAGGTCGAGGTGACCTTCGAGTTCACCGGGGCCTTGTAGATCAGGTACGCCTGCTTGTTGTCGGTGCTCGCGCGCACCAGCAGGGCCTGGTTGCCGTCGAGCGGCTGGCCGCCGCCGCTGTACCCGGCGAGCACGGTGGTGGTCACCTTGCGGGTCGCCGAGGGGTCGTTCAGCGAGTCGTCGAGCGTGAGCGTGTCGCACACCGACCAGTCCGGGCCGATCCGGTCAGCCGGGGCGGGCAGCACGTCCGGGCCGTCCGGGATGCCGGTCAGCCGGCCCTTGGGCATCTTGGACAGGGCCTTCTCGCTGACCAGCTTGGGTTCGCCGCCCGCGACCTGCGGCGCCTGGTTCACCGCGCCGGCCGCCGCGTCGCCGCCGCCCTGGGCCTCGGTGCCGCCGTCGGGCTGCTGCTGCTGGAGCAGGAGCAGGCGCGCGGACGCGAGGTTGGTCATCGGGATCAGCGTGCGGGGCGAGCCGGTGCGCACCACGTAGACCTGGCCGGTCTCCTTGGAGATGGCGATCTGCGTGTCGTCGGTCACCTTCGGGTCGGGCGAGAAGAAGCCGAAGATGAGGAACCCGAGCAGGCCGATGACACCGAGGAGGACGCCCACCGCCGTGGCGCGCGAGTGCGTGCGCATGGGGTCGTGCAGCATCACCGCGTCCCGGCGCACCAGGGCGGACTGCATCCGGCGCAGCACGAAGCGGTAGGCCTGGACCTGTGACTTGGTGGTGGGTGTTGATGCCATTCTCGGCTCGCTGCTCTCCCAGTCGCGGTACGGTCTGCACGATAGCCGGACGGCGGGTGGTCCGTGTGCGGGTTGGCGAGACCCGGTCGGTCCACCCGGCGCACGCCGACGGAAAGAGAACCAGATCGGATGTCGGTCACTACTCCCCCTCCGGGCACACCACCCGTGGGCGCGGCTCCCCGGCCCGGAGGTCCCCCCAACCCCGCGGCGCCGCGGGCGCAGGCCCCCGGCGGCGGTGCCGTGCGGGCCGCGCTGCTGAGGGCCCGTCGCCGCACCGCCGGGGCGAGCCTGGGCGCGCTGCCCGTCGCCAACCTGGTCGTGCTGGAGGTCGGTGTCGCGGTCGGCCTCGTGCTGCTGGCCGTCGGCGCCACCGGTGACGGCATCGCCCCCGTGCCGATGTACGTCGCCGGCGGTGTGGTCCTCGTCGCGCTGGTCCTCGCGTTCACCCGGTCCCGGGGCCGCTGGCTGACCCAGTGGATCAACCTCGTGGTGCGCTACAACTTCCGCTCGCACAGCCGCACGGCCAAGCGCAGCGGCCCGGTGGAGATGAAGCCGCCGTCGGAGGAGGAGAACTCCGTCATCGGCCCGGAGGACCCGCGGGTGGCGCTGCTGCGCCTCGCGGTGCCGGACCTGGTGATCGCCAAGGGCGTGGACCACGAGCGCCGCCCGCTGGGCATGGCCTGGCACCAGGGCGCGTGGACCGCCGTGCTGCTGGTCGACCCCGCGCCGGGCCTCATCACCGCCGTGGGCAGCGCGCCGTCGCTGCCGCTGGGCGCGCTGGCGCCCACGCTGGAGGACCGCGGCGTGGTGCTGGACTCGATCTCGGTGATCTGGCACTGCTACCCGGGCAGCGCCGCGCTGCCGACGAACTCGCCCGCGCTCAACTCGTACCTGGAGGTGCTCGGCCCGCTGCCCGCGGCGGCCCGGCGCACCACGTGGATCGCCGTGCGGCTCGACCCGCGGCGCTGCGCGGCGGCGATCAAGGAGCGCGGTGGCGGCGTCGTGGGCGCCCACCGCGCGCTGATCGGCGCGCTGTCCCGGGTGCGCAACGCGCTGGAGTCGGCGGGCGTGTCGATCCGCCCCCTCGACCCCGACGAGCTGATCCGCGCCGGCATCTCCGCCGCCGAGCTGACCTCGGTGGCGGGCTCGAACAACGCGGTGTCGCTGCGCGAGAGGTGGAAGGGCGTCACGGCGGGCGGCGTGGGCCACGCCTCGTACGCGATCACCGGCTGGCCGTCCAAGGGGATGCGCAACAACCTCAACGCGCTCACCGGCGTGCGGGCGCTGTCGTCCACGCTGTCGATGACGATCTCGCCGAGCAGCGAGCAGGGCCAGGTCGGCCTGCGCGGCATGGTGCGGGTGAGCGCGCGGACGCCGTCCGAGCTGGACCGCGCCGACGACCGGCTCAAGGCGCTGGCCGACAAGCTCGACATCACGCTGACCCCGTTGAACGGCCTCCAGGTCTCCGGCCTGGCCGCGACGCTGCCGCTCGGAGGTGTGGCGTGACGAACGCGCGCCTGCTGGACTCGCACGGCCGGGGCGTCGCGCCGGAGTTCCTGGTGTCGCCGCAGATGCTGGACGTGGTCAGCCCGTCGGGCGACCGCGGCGGCATGGTGCTGGGCTCCGGGTTGCAGGGCGAGCCGCTGACGATCTCCGTGCTGCGGTCCGCGCCGACCCGCATGGTCGTCGTGGGCGGCCTCTACCTGGCCCGCCAGATCGCGCTGCGGGCCATGGCCACCGGCGCCTGGATCACCATCGCGACGGGCCGCCCGGCGGCCTGGCAGCCGGTGGTGCGCGCGGCGGGCGCGGGCGCGGACGGGCGCCCCTCGCCGCTGGTGCAGCTGCGCCGGCTCAGCCCGGTGGAGCTGCCGCGGCCGTCCGAGGACAGCCCGCTGCTGGTCGTGCACGACGGCGGCCACGTGCCGCAGGAGTTGTTCCCGCCGCGCTCCCCGTGGCAGACGACGATGTACGTGCTGCCCTATTTGCACCCCCAGGCGGCGACCACCGCGAATTCCGCGGACCTGGTGCTGCTCCAGCGGCTGCCGGTCGGCCAGGCGCAGTTGGCGTCGCAGATCTGGCGCCTGCCGCCGCAGATGGCGCACCAGCTCACCACGCTCAAGGACGACCAGGTCATCGCCCTCGGCACGAACCTGTGGCGCCCGCTCCGGCTCGTCACCACCCCCGGTGAGCAGCAGATCCTGGGTGCCGTCCGCCGCGGCGACTGAGCCCGCCGAAGCACGTGAGCCCCCGGACCCGCGAGGTCCGGGGGCATATTTTTTGCGCCTCGTCCAGTCACTCTCCGCAGCAATTCGTTCACAGCGCGAATAAAACTGTGGAGGAGCCATTTGTCGGCTGTTCTGCGCAATTCCTTGCGCGCTCACCCGCGGGCGAACTAGGAACGACCTCACCGTGTTCGGACGGTATCGGGGGCGACACGGTCCGAACACACCACCCGGTGAAGAGGAGATCCCGCCCATGGGAGACGTTCGCACGTCCTGGACGAGACGGTCGGTCAGCGCGGCGCTGGCCACGGGCACGGCGTTCGCGGTCACCGCCGCGCTGACCACCTTCACCTCCGCCGCGGCCGAGGGGGACATCCGCGGCCTCGGTGCGCCGAACGCGGTGAAGGACAGCTACATCGTCGTGCTCAAGGACGTGAGCACGAGCAGCGCGAGCGCGCTGGGCAGCAAGTACCAGGCCGACGTGAAGCACACGTACTCGTCGGCGCTGCGCGGCTTCTCGGCGACGATGTCCGAGGCGCAGGCGCGCAAGCTGGCCGCCGACCCGTCGGTGGCCTACGTCCAGCAGGACGGCGTGGTCTCCACCGCCGCCACGCAGGCGCCGACCCCGTCGTGGGGCCTGGACCGGATCGACCAGGCCGCGCTGCCGCTGGACAACTCCTACACCTACCCGAACGAGGGTGAGGGCGTCACCGCCTACATCATCGACACGGGCATCCGCTTCTCGCACAGCGACTTCGGCGGGCGCGCCACCACCGGCCGCGACACCGTCGACAACGACAACGACGCGTCCGACTGCAACGGCCACGGCACGCACGTGGCGGGCACCGTCGGCGGCACCGCGCACGGCGTGGCGAAGAAGGCCAAGCTGGTCGGCGTCCGGGTGCTGAACTGCGCGGGCTCCGGCACGTACGCGGGCGTCATCGCGGGCGTCGACTGGGTGACCGCGAACGCGGTGAAGCCGGCCGTGGCCAACATGTCCCTCGGCGGCGGCGTGGACGCCACGGTCGACCAGGCCGTGCGCAACTCCATCGCCTCGGGCGTGACCTACGGCCTCGCGGCGGGCAACAGCAACGGCGCGGACGCGTGCAACTTCACCCCGGCGCGCACCGCGGAGGGGATCACGGTCGGCTCCACGACCAACACCGACGCCCGCTCGTCGTTCTCCAACATCGGCACCTGCCTGGACATCTTCGCGCCGGGCTCGTCCATCACCTCGGCCTGGCACACCAACGACACGGCCACCAACACCATCTCCGGCACGTCGATGGCCACCCCGCACGTCGTCGGCGCGGCCGCGGTCTACCTGGCCGCGAACCCCACCGCGACCCCGCAGCAGGTCCGCGACGCCCTCGTGAACGGCGCCACCAACGGCGTCGTGACGGGCGCGGGCACCGGTTCGCCGAACAAGCTGCTGAAGGTCGTCGGCGAGGCCACCCAGCCGCCCGGCGGCTGCCCCGCGAAGACCAACGACGCCGACGTCGCCGTCCCGGACCTGGGCACCGCGTCCAGCCCGATCGCCGTGACGGGCTGCGGCGGCAAGGCGTCCGCCACCGCCACCGTCGAGGTGCACGTCAAGCACAGCTACCGCGGTGACGTGGTGATCGACCTGGTCGCGCCCAGCGGTTCGGTCAAGCAGCTCAAGGTGCAGTCCGGTTCGGACAGCGCGGACAACGTCGACGCCACCTACGCGCTGAACCTGTCGGCCGAGAACGCCAACGGCACCTGGAACCTGCGCGTGCGCGACGCGTACAGCCAGGACACCGGGTACATCGACAGCTGGACCCTCGACCTCTGAGACCAGCGCACCACCGGCCCGACAGCGGCCCCGAACCGGTACCCCCGGCCCGGGGTCGCTCCCGTTTCACCAGGTCAGGGGACTTCCCCGAGGAGCACGGAGTCGACAGGATCGCGCGCATGATGATCGGCTCGCACACCGTCGACGACTGGCTCACGGCCCCGGACCCGGAAGGCTGCCCGCACGGTGAGCTGATCTTCGGCCACCTCCGGTCCACGCCCCACCGCTCCGTCCGGCACCAGGTCGCGGTGGGGCGGCTGACGCACGCGATCAGGGACGCGGTGCACGCCGCGGGGCGCACCGACCTGCACGCCGTGTGGACGGTGAACGTGCGGTTCCCCATCGCCTCGCGGACGGTGCTGATCCCGGACGCGGTGGTCGTGCGGGAGCGGGTCCGGGGACTGATGTTCCCGGCCTCGGCGGTGGTGCTGTCGGTCGAGGTCTGGTCACCGGAGGACGAACCCGCCTACCGGGAGACGAAACTGGCCGCCTACGCCCTGGCCGGCGTGCCGTTCGTGTGGACGGTCGAGCGGGAAGCGGAGCTGACCGCGCACCGGCTCGTCCGGGGGAGGTACGTCGTCCAGAACGTCGTGCGGGGCGTTCCGACCGTCATCGGCGCGTCCCCGGTCCCCGTGGAGGTGGGCCCGGCCGACCTCATGGACCCGTGACCACCCGCACGTTGCGGGTCACCGCCGCGCGCGCCGCGAGTTCGTCGTCCGCCGGGTAGTCCACCCGGACGAGGGACAACCCGTGCGGCGGGGCCACGGTCACCTCGCTCGACCTCGCCGTCAGCGACAGCAGCGACGCCGGCCAGGCCACGGGCTTCCGCCCCTCCCCCACGGCCAGCAGCGCGCCCACCAGGCTGCGCACCATCGAGTGGCAGAACGCGTCCGCCGACACGAACGCCGTCAGCACGTCCCCCTCGCGCTCCCACACCAGCCGCTGGAGCTCGCGGATGGTCGTCGCGCCCTCGCGCCGCCGGCAGAACGCGCAGAAGTCCCGCTCCCCCAGCAGCAGCGCCGACGCCTCGTTCAGCGCGCCCAGGTCCAGCGGGCGGGGCCAGGACAGCGTGTCCAGCCTCCGCAACGGGTGCGCGCCGGACGGCGCGTCGGTCACCCGGTACTCGTAGTGCCGCCTCAGCGCGGCGAAGCGGGCGTCGAACTCCGCCGGCACCACCCGCGCCGAGAACACCCGCACGTCGGGCGGCAAGGCGCGGGCCAGGCGCTTGGGCAGGCCCGCCACGTCCACCGACGACGGCAGGTCGGCGTGCGCCACCTGCCCGGCCGCGTGCACGCCGGCGTCCGTCCGGCCCGCCACGGTCAGCGAGACGTCGTGCCGCAGCACGGTGGACGCCGTGTCCTCCAGCACCCCGCACACCGTGCGGCGGCCGGGCTGGCGCGCCCACCCCGAGAAGTCCGTGCCGTCGTAGGCCAGGTCCAGTCGCACGCGAACGAGCCCGTCACCCCCGGTGGGGGCGACGGGCTCGTCGGTGAAGTGCGCGTCCGTCAGGACTCGTCCTTCTTCTCGGCCTTCGGGGCCTCGGCGGACTCGTCGTCGGCGCCCTCGGCGGGCTCCTCGGTCGCGTCCTTGGTGGCGGACTCGGGCGCCTCGGCGTCCTGGTCCTGCACCTCGTCGGTCGTGGTCTCCTCGGCGGCAGCCGCCTTGGGGGCCTCGTCCTTCGCGAACTTCGTCTTCCGGGCGCGCTCCGCCTCGGAGGTGACGGTCTGCTCCGCGACCAGCTCGATCACGGCCATGGGGGCGTTGTCGCCCTTGCGCGGCAGCGTCTTGGTGATGCGGGTGTAACCGCCGGCGCGCTCGGCGAACTGCGGGCCGATCTCGGCGAACAGCTTGTGCACGATGTCCTTGTCACGGATGACCTTGAGGATCTCGCGACGGTTGTGCAGGTCGCCGACCTTCGCCTTGCTGATCAGCTTCTCGGCGTACGGGCGCAGCCGCTTCGCCTTGGCCTCGGTCGTGGTGATCCGACCGTGCGTGAACAGGGACGTGGCCAGGTTGGCCAGCATCAGCCGCTCGTGGGCCGGCGAGCCCCCGAGACGCGGTCCCTTGGTGGGGGTGGGCATCGAATTGCTCCTCGGATTTCTTCCTGATCCTCTGCTCCGGGCCGGCCGCTAGAGCGACCTTCAGAGCTGCTCGGTCTCCGCGTAGTCCTGGCCGTCGTCGTGGGAGTCCACGCTCGCGTCCGCGCCCCAGCCCTCGGCGGGGTAGTCGGACGCGGCGGCCGAGGGGTCGAACCCAGGGGGGCTGTCCTTCAGCGCGAGGCCGAGGCCGACGAGCTTCATCTTGACCTCGTCGATCGACTTGGCGCCGAAGTTGCGGATGTCCAGCAGGTCCGCCTCGCTGCGCGAGACCAGCTCGCCCACCGTGTGGATGCCCTCGCGCTTGAGGCAGTTGTAGGACCGGACGGTGAGGTCCAGGTCCTCGATCGGCATCGCGAACGCCGCGATGGTGTCGGCCTCGGCGGGCGACGGTCCGATCTCGATGCCCTCGGCGTCGACGTTCAGCTCGCGCGCGAGGCCGAACAGCTCCACCAGCGTCTTGCCCGCGGACGCGACGGCGTCGCGCGGCGTGATGGAGGGCTTGGTCTCCACGTCGAGGATCAGCTTGTCGAAGTCGGTCCGCTGCTCGACACGGGTGGCCTCGACCTTGTAGGTCACCTTCATGACGGGCGAGTAGATCGAGTCGACGGGGATGCGGCCGATCTCGGCACCGGCCTGCTTGTTCTGCACGGCGGGGACGTAGCCGCGACCGCGCTCGACCACGAGCTCGATCTCCAGCTTGCCCTTGCCGTTCAGGGTGGCGATGTGCAGGTCGGGGTTGTGCACGGTGACACCGGCCGGGGGCACGATGTCGCCGGCGGTCACCGCACCGGGCCCCTGCTTGCGCAGGTACATGGTCACCGGCTCGTCCTCCTCGGAGCTGACGACCAGCTCCTTGAGGTTGAGGATGATGTCGGTGACGTCTTCCTTCACACCGGGGACGGTCGTGAACTCGTGCAGCACGCCGTCGATGCGGATGCTGGTCACGGCCGCGCCGGGGATGGACGACAGCAGGGTGCGGCGGATGGAGTTGCCGAGGGTGTAGCCGAAGCCCGGCTCCAGCGGCTCGATGACGAACCGGGAACGGGTCTCGTTGACCGCTTCCTCGCTGAGCGAGGGGCGCTGGGAAATCAGCACTGGGTTCTTCCTCTTCTACTACCCCGACGCCCGCTATTTGACGCCGTGGGATGCCGGTCGCGGAGACCGGCGAACGCGTGCGGCACACCATTCCGTGCCGTCGCGGGACCCGACTGGAGGGGCCTCTCGCGAGGCCCCTCCAGGAGGATCACTTCGAGTAGAGCTCGACGATCAGCTGCTCGGTGACGGGCGTGTCGATCTGCGCCCGCTCCGGCAGCTGGTGGACCAGGATGCGCAGGTTGGACTGCACGACCTGGAGCCACGCCGGGATCGGCCGGTCGCCGAACGACGCGCGCGCGGCCTCGAAGGGCAGCGTGGGCAGCGACTTCGGCTTCACGTCGATGATGTCGAACTTCGACACCCGGTAGCTGGGGATGTTCACCTTGTGGCCGTTCACGATGAAGTGACCGTGGCTGACCAGCTGGCGTGCCTGGCGACGGGTGCGCGCGAGACCCGCGCGGTACACGACGTTGTCCAGGCGGGACTCCAGGATCTGGAGCAGGTTCTCACCGGTCTTGCCGGTGCGGCGGACCGCTTCTTCGTAGTAGCGGCGGAACTGCTTCTCCAGCACGCCGTACGTGTAGCGGGCCTTCTGCTTCTCCTGGAGCTGGAGCAGGTACTCCGACTCCTTGATGCGACCGCGGCCGTGCTGGCCGGGCGGGTAGGGACGGCGCTCGAACGCCTGGTCCCCACCGACGAGGTCGACCTTGAGGCGACGCGAGATGCGCGTGGCCGGTCCGGTGTAACGAGCCATGGTGTCTTACTCCTCCCCGTGCCTCAGACCCGGCGCCGCTTGGGCGGGCGGCAGCCGTTGTGGGGCTGCGGGGTCACGTCCTGGATGGTGCCGACCTCGAGGCCGGCGGCCTGCAGCGAACGGATCGCGGTCTCGCGGCCGGAGCCGGGACCCTTCACGAACACGTCCACCTTGCGCATGCCGTGCTCGGCGGCCTTGCGCGCGGCGTTCTCCGCGGCCATCTGCGCGGCGAAGGGCGTCGACTTGCGCGAGCCCTTGAAGCCGACGTGGCCTGCGGAAGCCCAGCTGATCACGTTGCCCAGCGGGTCCGTGATGGACACGATGGTGTTGTTGAACGTGCTCTTGATGTGGGCCTGGCCGTGCGAGACGTTCTTCTTTTCCTTGCGCCGGACCTTCTTGACCCCGGCGCCCGTGCGGGACTTGGGTGGCATCTTTGGGTGATCTCCTACGTAGTACGCGAGGTCTTACTTCTTGCCGGCCTTCTTCTTGCCCGCCACGGTCTTCTTCGGACCCTTGCGGGTGCGCGCGTTCGTCTTGGTGCGCTGCCCGCGGACGGGCAGGTTGCGACGGTGGCGCAGACCCTGGTAGGTGCCGATTTCCATCTTGCGGCGGATGTCGGCCTGAACCTCGCGGCGGAGGTCACCCTCGACCTTGAAGTTGTTCTCGATGTAGTCCCGCAGCTTCGCCAGGTCGGCGTCCCCGAGGTCCTTGACCCGCAGGTCGGGGGACAGCTCGGTCGCGGTCAGCACTTCCTTGGACCGCGTGCGCCCGATGCCGAAGATGTAGGTCAGCGCGATCTCCAACCGCTTTTCGCGGGGGAGGTCGACGCCAGCGAGTCGTGCCATACGGCGCTTGCTCCTAACAGTGGTGTCGCTCCAGGTCTGCTCCTCGCCCGGTCCCGGGACTGACTCGCTGTGTCAGTGTCCGGTCGCTCTCGCGACCGGGTGTCCCGGCCCCGGCCTGGAGTCCGGGGGTGTGCCTGGGCGTGGTGCTCCCCAGGCAGGTGCGAAGAGGCTTGCTACTGGTCGCGTCCGCGAAGACTCGACTCGTGCTCGACGGCTCTGGTCAGCCCTGGCGCTGCTTGTGGCGCAGGTTCTCGCAGATGACCATGACCCGGCCGTGGCGGCGGATCACCTTGCACTTGTCGCAGATCTTCTTGACGCTCGGCTGGACCTTCACGCCTGAGCTCTCCTGCGTCAGCCGGTGCACCCGTGCGAGGGCGCACCGGAGGTCACTTGTAGCGGTAGACGATGCGCCCGCGGGACAGGTCGTAGGGCGAGAGCTCCACGACAACCCGGTCCTCGGGGAGGATGCGGATGTAGTGCTGACGCATCTTGCCGCTGATGTGTGCCAGGACCTTGTGACCGTTCTCCAGCTCGACGCGGAACATCGCGTTGGGGAGCGGTTCGACTACGCGGCCCTCGACCTCAATGGCCCCGTCCTTCTTGCCCATAGCCTCCGCGTTTCGTGACGGTGGGTGTTCTTCGGAGTGCGGACACGCGCTGCCCCGACTCCGCGGTAAGGCCCTTGCAGAACCCTGCCCGCCGGGGTGAACCCCAGGCATGGCGGAACCGGCGCGACGTGTGCGCCACCGCTCCATACTACGCTCGTCGGCGCTCGTGCCCAAATCGGCCCGGGCCGGGGCGGCTCCGGAGCCTTTCGCGCAGGTCAGCGCGGTGCGCGCCCCACGGCGGGTGTCCCCCGGTGCGCGTCCCCCCGCGAGTGTCCCGCCGGCGGGTGATCGCGCGAACGGGTGGTGGCGCGAACGGGAACGGGAACGGGAACGGGGCCGGCGCCGTCGAACGGCTCCGGCCCCGCGGACGTCCCGGGACGTCGGTCGATCAGTCCCCTTCAGGGGCGGTCAGCACCCAGGGGCCGTCGTCGGTGATGGCGACGGAGTGCTCCCAGTGCGCCGCGCGCGAACCGTCGGCGGTGACGACGGTCCAGCCGTCCTCCAGCTCGACCGTGCGCTCGCTGCCCAGCGTCAGCATCGGCTCGATGGCGATCGCCATGCCGACCTTGAGGCGCGGGCCCTTGCCGGGCTTGCCGTGGTTCGGCAGGAACGGGTCCATGTGCATCTTGGTGCCGATGCCGTGGCCGCCGTAGCCGTCGACGATGCCGTACTCGACCCCGTGCTCCTCGCCGGCCAGGATCGTGGCCGACTCGATGGCGAACGAGATGTCGCTCAGCCTGCCGCCGGGCACGGCCGCCTCGATGCCCGCGAGCATCGAGCGCCGGGTGGCGTCCGACAGCTTCAGCTCCGCGTCCGTCACCGCGCCCACCGGGAGCGTGACGGCCGAGTCGCCGTGCCAGCCGTCGAGGATGGCACCGCAGTCGATCGAGATCAGGTCGCCCTCGGCGAGGACCTGGGACCGCGCCGGGATGCCGTGGACCACCTGCTCGTTGACCGACGCGCAGATCGACGCCGGGAAGCCGTGGTAGCCCTTGAACGACGGGACCGCGCCGGCGTCGCGGATGCTCTGCTCTGCCAGCTCGTCCAGCTCGGCGGTGCTGACCCCGGCCTTGGTGTGCGCGGCCAGCAGCGCCAGGGTGCGTGCCACGACCAGCCCGGCAGCCCTCATGGCTTCGAGCTGGCCGCGGCTCTTGATCTCGATCATGCGGTCACGACCGGGGACCACGCGTCGCAGCACATCGACGACACCGCTCACTTCACGGCGCGCAGGGCGGTGATCGCGCGCTCGCTGATCTCGTCGACCTCGCCCACCGCGTCGATCGCCACGACGATGTCGGCGTAGTGGTCGAGCAGCGGCGCGGTCTCCGTCCGGTAGACCTGCTGGCGGTGCCGGATCACGTCTTCCTTGTCGTCCGTGCGGCCGCGGGCGAGCAGGCGCTCGACCACGACGTCCTCGTCGACCCGGAACTCCAGCACCGCGTCCAGGGAGTGCCCGGACGCGGCCAGCATCTCGCCCAGCACGCCCGCCTGGGCCACGTTGCGCGGGAAGCCGTCGAGCAGGAACCCGCCCGTCGCGTCCGCCTGCGCCAGCCGCCCGCGGACCATCTCGTTGGTCACCTCGTCCGGCACGAGCTCGCCGGAGTCCAGGTACTCCTGGACCTCCTTGCCGAGGTCGGTCTGCTGGCTGATGTGAGCGCGGAAGAGGTCCCCGGTGGAGATGTGCGGCACGCCGAGCTTGGTGCTGAGGACCTGGGCCTGCGTGCCCTTGCCCGCTCCGGGCGGGCCGACGAGAACGAGTCGCACTAGCGGAGGAACCCTTCGTAGTTGCGCTGCATGAGCTGGCTCTCGATCTGCTTCACGGTGTCGAGGCCGACACCGACCATGATCAGCACCGCCGTGCCGCCGAACGGGAAGTTCTGGTTCTGGCCCTGACCGGTCAGGTCGAGGAACAGGTTCGGCAGGATGGCGACGATGCCCAGGTAGAGCGAGCCCGGCAGCGTGATCCGCCCCAGGACGAAGCGGAGGTACTCGGCGGTCGGTCGACCCGGTCGGATACCCGGGATGAACCCACCGAACTTCTTCATCTCGTCGGCGCGCTCGTCCGGGTTGAACGTGATGCCGACGTAGAAGTACGTGAAGAAGACGATCAGCAGGAAGTAGAGCGCGATGTGGATCGGGCTCGACTGGCTGACCAGGTGCGTCTGGACGAAGGTCTGCCACCAGCCGGGGGCCGAGCCGTCGTTCGAGGTCGTGAGCCGCGAGACCAGGTCGGGCAGGTACAGCAGCGACGAGGCGAAGATGACCGGGATGACACCGGCCTGGTTCACCTTCAGCGGCAGGTAGGTCGACGTGCCGCCGTACATCCGCCGGCCGATCATGCGCTTCGCGTACTGGACCGGGATGCGGCGCTGGGCCTGCTCGACGTAGATGACGCTGGCGATGATCAGCAGTGCCGCGAGGCAGACCAGGAAGAAGGTCAGGCCGCCGCGGTCCCAGATGATCTTGCCCTCGATCGGGATGCGGGCCGCGATGCCGGTGAAGATCAGCAGCGACATGCCGTTGCCGATCCCCTTCTCGGTGATGATCTCGCCGAGCCACATGATCACGCTGGTGCCGGCGGTCATCGTGACGACCAGGACGACGAGGCTGAAGATGCTCTCGTCGGGGATGACCGGCACGTCGCAGTTCTGGAACAGCTGGTCGCGCACGGCCAGGGCGATGATGCCCGTGGACTGGAGGACCGCCAGCGCGATGGTCAGGTAGCGGGTGTACTGGGTCAGCTTGCCCTGACCCGCCTGCCCTTCCTTCTTCAGCTGCTCGAACCGCGGGATGACCACGGTGAGCAACTGGATGATGATGCTCGCGGTGATGTAGGGCATGATGCCCAGCGCGAAGATCGAGAGGTTCAGCAGCGCGCCGCCGCTGAACAGGTTGATCAGCGAGTAGATCCCCTGCTGGTCGACCTGCTCGATGCACTGTTTGACGTTCTTGAAGGAGACGCCCGGCGCGGGCATGGTCGCGCCCAACCGGTACACCACGACGATCCCCAGCGTGAAGAGGATCTTCTTCCGTAGGTCCGGCGTCGCGAGAGCCGAGCGGAATGCGCCGAGCACGCGAACCTCCATCAGCGTTGCCGCCCCACTGGGGTCGGCATCTCTGCGGTACCGGCTGTGTTGCCGGCACGTCTAGCGGGCATACCGCCGGCGCTCGCCGACGGTGGCGGAAGCGACGGGTAGCCGCGACCGACCCGGAGGACATCCGGGTTCAGCCCGCGACTTTAACAGCCGCGAGGCCGATCGCCGTAGCCAGTCGTCCTTCACACTTCGTACCTGATCGACTACGGCGGTCGACAAGCCCCCGAACGGATCAAGTTCCGATGGACCCGGTCACGTGCGCGAACCGGCGAGCGCGCCCGCCATGCCCAGCAGCACGACCCCGGTCCCCCTGTCCAAGCGGGCCTTCGCGCGCTTCGTCAGGCCGGCCCGCCGGATGCCCGCACCGGCGAGGACGTACGCCGTACCGGCGACCACCTCGGCCACCAGGTAGACCGCGCCGAGGAGCGCCAACTGCGCCGCGACGGGACCGCGGGCCGGGTCGACGAACTGCGGCACGAACGCGGTGAAGACGAGCAGCGCCTTGGGGTTGGAGATCGCGACCAGGAACTCCTTGCGGAGCGGCGCGCCCCCGTGGGCTGCGGGTTTCGCCTCCCCCGGGGCGAGGAGGACGCGCAGCCCGAGGTGGAGCAGGTAGGCGACGCCGACCCACTTGAGGACGGTCAGCGCCACCTCGCTCGCGGCGAGCACGGGGCCCAGGCCGGCGACGGCGGCGGCGACCATCGCGGAGAAGGCCGCGACGCGCCCCAGGACGGCCGTGAGGGCCTTGGCGGGGCCGTGGTGGAGGGCGTGGTGCATGCCCAGGAGGTTGTTGGCGCCCGGCGTCAGTGCGACCAGCACGGAGGCGCCGAAGAAGACCGCGAGCCACATGCGCTTGAAGCTAACCACCGCCGCAAACGCTTTACGCCCTGCGCGAACACCCGTCTTGACCGTCCCCCCTGTTAAAAACCCGCTCACGAGCGCCCGACCCACCGTCCACGAGCGCATGACTCACCGCTCACGACCGCATGACTCGCGCGTCACGAGCGCATGACTCGCCCGCCCCCGCGAGTCATGCGGTGGCGACCCGCGAGTCATGCGTTCAGGGGCGGTGAGTCATGCGGTGGCGACCCGCGAGTCATGCGGTGGCGACGGGTGGGTCGGGCGTTCGCGGCCGGGACGCGGAACGGCCCCCGGAGCGGGAGGCTCCGGGGGCCGTTCGGCGTGCGCGTGCGTCAGAGCACGGTGTGCGTGCCACCGGCGGCGGCGATCTTGTCGACCGCGCTGCCGGAGAACTTGTTCGCCACGACGTCGACCTTCACGCCGTTCAGGTCACCGTCACCGAGGACCTTGACGAGCTCGTTCTTGCGCACCAGGCCCGCGTTGATGAGGGCGTCCACGTCCACCCGGCCACCGTCCGGGAACAGGCGGGCGATGTCGCCCACGTTCACGACCTGGTACTCGGTGCGGAACGGGTTGCGGAAGCCCTTCAGCTTCGGCAGGCGCATGTGCAGCGGCATCTGGCCACCCTCGAAGCGCGGGGAGACGTTCTTCCGCGCGCCGGTGCCCTTCGTACCGCGACCGGCCGTCTTGCCCTTGGAGCCCTCACCGCGACCGACACGGGTCTTCGCGGTCTTGGCGCCGGGGGCCGGACGCAGGTCATGGATCTTGATGGTCACGACTGGACCTCCTCGACGACCACCAGGTGGCGAACGGCCTGGATCAGGCCGCGCACCTGCGGCGTGTCCTCGCGGACCACCGACTGGCGGATCTTGCGCAACCCCAGGGTCCGGAGGGACTCACGGTGGTTGTGCTTGGTACCGATGCTGCTCTTGACCTGGGTCACCTTGAGCTGGGCCATGGTCACACCGCCCCTGCACGGGCACGGAGCATGCCGGCGGGAGCCACATCCTCGAGCGGCAGACCGCGGCGGGCGGCCACCTCCTCGGGACGCTGGAGGCCCTTCAGGGCCGCCACGGTCGCGTGCACGATGTTGATCGCGTTGTCCGAGCCCAGCGACTTGCTCAGCACGTCGTGGACACCGGCGCACTCCAGCACCGCGCGGACCGCGCCACCGGCGATGACGCCGGTACCGGCCGAGGCCGGGCGGAGCAGGACGACACCGGCCGCCTTCTCGCCCTGGATCGGGTGAGGGATCGTGCCCGCGATGCGGGGGACGCGGAAGAAGTTCTTCTTCGCCTCCTCCACACCCTTGGCGATCGCCGCCGGCACTTCCTTGGCCTTGCCGTAGCCGACACCGACCATGCCGTCGCCGTCACCGACCACCACGAGGGCGGTGAAGCTGAAGCGACGACCACCCTTCACGACCTTGGAGACGCGGTTGATCGCAACCACGCGCTCCAGGTGCGGGGTCTTCTCCTGGGCCGCGCCGCCGCGGCCGCCATCACGACGGTCGCGACGCTCTCCGCGCTCGCCCCCGCCGCCTTCGCGACGCGTGCGTCCTGGCATCAGGCGTCCCTCTCAATTCCAGTGATCTGCATTGTCAGAACTCCAGCCCCGCCTCGCGGGCGGCGTCGGCCAGAGCCGCGATCCGGCCGTGGTAGGCGTTGCCACCGCGGTCGAACACGACCTTGGTGACGCCGGCCTCCTTCGCACGGGCGGCGGCCAGCTGGCCGACCTTCGCCGCACGGGCCTTCTTGTCGCCGTCGATCGCGCGGACGTCCGCCTCGACCGAGGACGCCGCCGCCAGCGTGTGGCCGGCGAGGTCGTCGATGATCTGCACGGTGATGTGCTTCGACGACCGGTGCACCGCCAGGCGCGGACGCTCCGCGGTGCCGCTGACCTTCTTGCGGAGGCGGAAGTGACGGCGGGTCTTGGCGACGCGGCGGGTGGTCGAGATGTCCTTGCCCACCGGCTTGCGCTTCGTTGCAGTCTCGCTCATGTCACTTACCCGTCTTTCCGACCTTGCGGCGGATCTTCTCGCCCGCGTAGCGCACGCCCTTGCCCTTGTACGGGTCGGGCTTGCGCAGCTTGCGGATGTTGGCGGCGACCTCGCCCACGAGCTGCTTGTCGATGCCGGCCACGGAGAACCGGGTCGGGGTCTCCACCGCGAAGGTGATGCCCTCGGGGGCCTCCACCTTCACCGGGTGGCTGTAGCCCAGAGCGAACTCCAGGTCGGAACCCTTGAGAGCCACGCGGTAACCGACGCCGTGGATCTCCATCTTCTTCTCGTAGCCCTGCGTCACACCGACGACCATGTTCTGCACCAGGGTGCGGGACAGACCGTGGAGCGAGCGGCTACGGCGCTCGTCGTTCGGGCGCTTCACCTCGAGAGTGCCGTCGTCGGCCTTCTCGATGATGATGGGCTCAGCGATGTTCAGCGACAAGGTCCCCTTCGGGCCCTTCACGCTCACAGCCTGGCCATCGATGTTCACGTCGACCCCGGAGGGGACGGTGATCGGCAGCTTTCCGATGCGCGACATTGCCTAGTCCCCCTTCCTCACCAGACGTAGGCGAGGACTTCTCCGCCCACGCCCGACTTGTTGGCCTGGCGGTCGGTCATGAGACCGCCAGAGGTCGAGATGATCGCGACGCCCAGACCGCCCAGCACCTTCGGCAGGTTGGTCGACTTCGCGTACACGCGCAGACCGGGCTTCGACACGCGGCGGAGGCCGGCGATGCTGCGCTCCCGGTTCGGGCCGTACTTCAGCTCGATCACCAGGTTCTTGGCCACGTCGCCGGCTTCGTCGCGGTAGCTCGCGATGTAGCCCTCGCGCTTGAGGATCTCGGCGATGTTGGCCTTCAACTTCGAGTGCGGCATCACGACCTTGTCGTGGTAAGCCGAGTTCGCGTTCCGCAGACGCGTCAACATGTCTGCGATCGGGTCGGTCATCGTCATGGTGACCTGGTCAACCTTTCTCGCTGCGGTTCCCCAGCCAGGGTCCGAGCCGGCCCCGGGGGGCCGACTGGTCGTGGACGGGCCTACAGCGAAGTGAATGATCTAGAAAAACCTGCCGCCGAGCCGGACTTACCAGCTGGACTTGCTCACGCCGGGCAGCTCGCCCCGGTGGGCCATCTCGCGGAGGCAGATCCGGCACAGGCCGAACTTGCGGAACACCGAGTGCGGGCGACCGCAGCGCTGGCAGCGGGTGTAGCCCCGCACCTTGAACTTCGGCTTGGCCGCGGCCTTGTTGATCAGCGCCTTCTTGGCCATGTCAGTTCTCCCTGAACGGGAAGCCCAGCTGCTTGAGCAGCGCGCGGCCTTCCTCGTCGTTCGTGGCGGTGGTGACGACCGTGATGTCCATGCCGCGGGGGCGGTCGATGGCGTCCGGGTCGATCTCGTGGAACATCGACTGCTCGTTGAGACCGAACGTGTAGTTCCCGTTGCCGTCGAACTGCTTGCCCGAGAGGCCGCGGAAGTCGCGGATGCGGGGCAGCGCGATGGTCAGCAGGCGGTCCAGGAACTCCCACATGCGGTCGCCGCGCAGCGTCACGCGGGCACCGATCGGCATGCCCTCGCGCAGCTTGAACTGCGCGATGGACTTGCGGGCCCGGCGGACCTCGGGGCGCTGGCCGGTGATGATCGCGAGGTCCTTGACGGCGCCCTCGATCAGCTTGCCGTCGCGGGCGGCGTCGCCGACACCCATGTTGACGACGACCTTCACCACGCCGGGGATCTGCATGACGTTGGCGTACTCGAACTGCTTGCGCAGCTCGGCCACGATCTCCTCGCGGTAGCGAGTCTTCAGCCGCGGGATGGTCTTCTCAACGGTGGTCATCAGATGTCCTTCCCGTTACGACGGGAAATGCGGACCCGCTTGCCCTCGTCGTTGGTCCGGTAACCCACGCGGGTCGGCTTGCCGTCCGAGTCGACCACCATCACGTTGGACACGTGGATGGGGGCCTCCTGCGTCACGATGCCGCCCGACTGCGCGCCGCGCTGGGTCTGCGTGATCCGGGTGTGCTTCTTGATGCGGTTGACGCCCTCGACCAGGACGCGGTTCTCAGCGGGGTAGGCCATGATGACCTTGCCGCGAGCACCCTTGTCCTTGCCGGCGATAACCACGACGGTGTCGCCCTTCTTCACCTTCATGGTCAGAGCACCTCCGGCGCCAACGAGATGATCTTCATGAACTTCTTGTCGCGCAGCTCACGACCGACCGGGCCGAAGATGCGGGTGCCCCGCGGCTCGTTGTCGTTCTTGATGAGCACGGCGGCGTTCTCGTCGAACCGGATGTAGGAGCCGTCGGGACGGCGCCTCTCCTTCACGGTCCGGACGATGACGGCCTTGACGACGTCGCCCTTCTTCACACCGGCACCGGGGATGGCCTGCTTCACCGTCGCGACGATGATGTCCCCGATGCCCGCGTAGCGGCGGCCCGAGCCACCGAGAACACGGATGCAAAGGATTTCCTTCGCACCGGTGTTGTCGGCGACGCGCAGCCGCGACTCCTGCTGGATCACTTACCTTCTCCTGACCATTCCTGGCCCGCCAGATTGCCGACCTGACGGGCTCGGTCCCTAGAAAACTACTTGGCCTTCTCGAGGATCTCGACGAGGCGCCACCGCTTGGTGGCCGACAGCGGACGCGTCTCCATCAGCAGGACGCGGTCGCCGACGCCGGCGGTGTTGCCCTCGTCGTGCGCCTTCACCTTGGTGGTGGAGCGCATGACCTTCGCGTAGCGGCGGTGCTTCTTGCGGTCCTCGACCGCGACCACGATCGTCTTGTCCATCTTGTCGGACACGACGTAGCCCTCGCGGACCTTGCGGTCGTTGCGCGCCTCGGTCGTCACTTCGTTGCTCTCGCTCATGCCGCACCCTCACCAGTGGAAACCGTGTCGGGGGAGGTCGAGAGACCCAGCTCCCGCTCCCGCATCACGGTGTAGATCCGGGCGATCTCGTGCCGGACCGTGCGCAGGCGACGGTTGTTGTCGAGCTGCCCGGTGGCCATCTGGAAGCGGAGGTTGAACAGCTCCTCCTTGGCTTCCCGAAGGCGCAGCACGAGCTCTTCCTCGGTGAGCTCACGCAGCTCGGAAGCGGTGGTACCCGCTGCCATCAGAACTCACCACCCTCACGCGTAACGATGCGGCACTTCATCGGGAGCTTGTGGATCGCGCGGCGGAGCGCCTCGCGGGCCACAGCCTCGTTCGGGAAGCTCATCTCGAAGAGCACCCGACCCGGCTTGACGTTGGCCACCCACCACTCCGGGGAGCCCTTGCCGGAACCCATGCGGGTCTCGGCCGGCTTCTTGGTCAGCGGGCGGTCCGGGAAGATGTTGATCCAGACCTTGCCGCCGCGGCGGATGTGCCGGTTGATCGCGATACGAGCCGACTCGATCTGCCGGTTGGTCACGTAGGCCGGCTCCAGCGCCTGGATGCCGTACTCGCCGAACGTGACCCTCGTGCCGCCCTTGGCAGCACCGGACCGACCGGGGTGGTGCTGCTTGCGGTGCTTGACCCTGCGCGGGATGAGCACTACTCAGCCCTCCGTCTTCGCGACGTTCGGAGCGTTGTCCGCAGCGACGTCGCCAGTCGTCTGATCACTTGCCTGGGCGGCGCGACCCGCCTCGGTGCTCGTCGCCGTGGTGCCGCTGGCACCGGAACGACGGGCCCGGTTCGGGCGCTCGTTGCGGTCGCGGCGCGGCGCGCGCTCGGCCGACGGGGCGGCGTCGCGCTCGCGCTTGGCGCTGATGCCACCGACGATGTCGCCCTTGTAGATCCACACCTTCACGCCGATGCGGCCGAACGTGGTGCGGGCCTCGAAGAAGCCGTAGTCGATGTCCGCGCGCAGCGTGTGCAGCGGCACTCGGCCGTCGCGGTAGTGCTCCGAGCGGGACATCTCGGCGCCGCCGAGACGACCACCGCACTGCACGCGGATGCCCTTCACCTGCGGCGAGCGCATGGCCGACTGGATGGCCTTGCGCATCGCACGGCGGAAGGCCACGCGGTTGGACAGCTGCTCCGCCACGCCCTGCGCGACGAGCTGCGCGTCCGACTCCGGGCTCTTCACCTCGAGGATGTTGAGCTGCACCTGCTTCTTGGTGAGCTTCTCCAGCTCACCGCGGATGCGGTCGGCCTCGGCGCCGCGACGGCCGATGACGATGCCCGGCCGGGCGGTGTGGATGTCGACGCGGACCCGGTCACGGGTGCGCTCGATCTCCACCTTCGAGATGCCGGCGCGCTCCATGCCCTTCGAGAGCAGCTTCCGGATCTTGACGTCCTCGGCCACGTACTCGGCGTACTGCTTGTCGGCGTACCAACGAGACTTCCAGTCGGTGGTGATACCGAGTCGGAAGCCGTGTGGGTTGATCTTCTGGCCCACTACCGAGCCCCCTTCTTCCCATCAGCGCCGGCCTTGGCACCGGCCTTCTTGGGACGGCTCTCCACCTCGACGGTGATGTGGCTCGTCCGCTTGCGGATCCGGTACGCACGGCCCTGGGCGCGCGGGCGGAACCGCTTGAGGGTCGGACCCTCGTCGACGTAGACCTTCGACACCCAGAGGGTGTCGGGGTCAAGCGACAGGTTGTTCTCGGCGTTGGCCACGGCGCTCGCGAGCACCTTGCGGACCGGCTCAGATGCCGCCTGCGGCGCGAACTGGAGCACGGCCAGGGCCTCGCTGGCGCTACGACCCCTGATGAGCTCGACGACGCGGCGCACCTTCATCGGCGTGTCGCGGACGTAGCGAGCCCGAGCCACGGCGCGCGGGAACTCCGGCGCCTCAGCTTCGTTACGGGCGTTCATCGCTGCTTCCCCTTGCTCTTCCTCTAGTTCGTCGCCTTAGCGGCGGCGCGACTTCCGGTCGTCCTTGATGTGACCCTTGAACGTGCGGGTCGGGGCGAACTCGCCGAGCTTGTGCCCGACCATCGCCTCCGTCACGAACACCGGCACGTGCTTGCGGCCGTCGTGCACCGCGATCGTGTGGCCCAGCATGTCGGGGATGATCGTCGACCGGCGGGACCAGGTCTTGATGACGGTCTTCTTGCCCGACTCGTTGAGGACGTCCACCTTCTTGAGCAGGTGGTCGTCCACGAAGGGGCCCTTCTTAAGGCTGCGAGGCATCCTTCACTCCCTCCCTGCTCAGCGCTTCTTACCGGTGCGACGACGCCGGACGATGAGCTTGTCGCTTGCCTTGCGGCGGCGGGTACGGCCTTCGGGCTTGCCGGCCGGGTTCACCGGGTGGCGACCACCGGAGGTCTTGCCCTCACCACCACCGTGCGGGTGGTCGACCGGGTTCATGGCGACACCGCGGACGGTGGGCTTCTTGCCCTTCCACCGCATGCGGCCGGCCTTGCCCCAGTTGATGTTCTGGTGCTCGGCGTTGCCGACCTCGCCGATCGTGGCGCGGCACCGGACGTCCACGTTGCGGATCTCGCCCGAGGGCATCCGCAGCTGGGCGTAGGGGCCGTCCTTGGCGACGAGCTGGACGCTGGCACCGGCCGAGCGGGCGATCTTCGCGCCGCCGCCGGGGCGGAGCTCGATCGCGTGGATCACCGTGCCGACCGGGATGTTGCGCAGCGGCAGGTTGTTGCCCGGCTTGATGTCGGCCTTGGGGCCGTTCTCGATCCGGTCGCCCTGCTGGAGCTTCGACGGCGCGATGATGTAGCGCTTCTCGCCGTCGGCGTAGTGCAGCAGCGCGATGCGCGCGGTGCG
Source organism: Saccharothrix sp. DSM 118769 (assembly GCF_052936295.1). Lineage (NCBI taxonomy): Bacteria > Bacillati > Actinomycetota > Actinomycetes > Pseudonocardiales > Pseudonocardiaceae > Saccharothrix > Saccharothrix sp. DSM 118769. Next base: position 9,190,694 of record NZ_CP193627.1, read on the forward strand.
GTTGGGGTCGTACTCGATGTGCGCGACCTTGGCCGGCACGCCGTCCTTGTCCGTGCGGCGGAAGTCGATCAGGCGGTAGGCCCGCTTGTGGCCGCCACCCTTGTGCCGCGTCGTGATCTTGCCCGACGCGTTGCGGCCACCGCGGCCGTGCAGCGGGCGGATCAGCGACTTCTCCGGCGTCGACCGAGTGATCTCGGCGAAGTCGGAGACGCTCGCACCGCGACGACCGGGGGTCGTCGGCTTGTACTTGCGAATGCCCATCTCTACGCAGTCCTCGTCGTCATCAGGCGGCCGGGCCGCCGAAGATCTCGATCGGCTTGCTCTCGGCGGACAGCGTCACGATGGCGCGCTTGGTGTCCTTGCGCTTGCCGAAGCCCGTCCGGGTGCGCTTGCGCTTGCCCTGGCGGTTGATCGTGTTGACGCTGACGACCTTGACGCCGAAGACCTTCTCCACGGCAATCTTGATCTGGGTCTTGTTCGCACCCGGAGCCACCACGAAGGTGTACTTGTTCTCCTCGAGGAGCCCGTAGGACTTCTCGGAGATCACCGGCGCGAGCAGGATGTCCCTGTGGTCGGGGATCACTTCGAAGCCTCCTCGTCGGTGTCGGACGACACCGCAGTGGCCTCGGCGGAACCCTGCCCGTGCTGGGCCTTGCTCGCGAGGAACACGTCGAGCGCGTCCTTGGTGAACACCACGTCGTCGTTGACCAGCACGTCGTACGTGTTCAGCTGGTCCGGGGCGATGATGTGCACGTGCGGCAGGTTGCGCAGGCTGACCCACGAAACCTCGTCGGTGCGCAGCAGCACGGCCAGCACGCGGCGGGCCTCGGTGACCGTCCCCAGCACCTTGCGGGCCGACTTGGTCGACGGGGCGTCGCCCTCGACGAAGCCGCTCACCACGTGGACCTGCCCGGCGCGCGCCCGGTCGGAGAGGGCACCGCGCAGGGCGGCGGCCTTCATCTTCTTGGGGGTGCGCTGGCTGTAGTCGCGCGGCTGCGGGCCGTGCACGACGCCACCGCCGGCGAACTGCGGCGCACGGGTCGAACCCTGGCGGGCGCGGCCGGTGCCCTTCTGGCGGTACGGCTTCTTGCCACCGCCGCGGACTTCGCCGCGGGTCTTGGTGGAGTGCGTGCCCTGGCGGGCCGCGGCCAACTGGGCCACGACGACCTGGTGCAGCAGGGCCACGTTCGCCTGCGCGTCGAAGATCGCGGCGGGCAGCTCGACGGAGCCGTCGGCCTGCCCGGCCGGGGTGCGGATCTCAACGGAAGTCATGATCAGGCACCACCCTTCGCAGCGGTCTTGATGAACACGGTGCCGCCCTTGGGGCCGGGAACGGCGCCCTTGATGAGCAGCAGGCCCGACTCGACGTCGACCCGGTGCACCTTGAGGTTCTGGGTCGTGACGCGCACGTGGCCCATGCGGCCGGCCATGCGCAGGCCCTTGAACACGCGGCCGGGCGTGGCGCACCCGCCGATGGAACCGGGCGAGCGGTGCTTGCGCTGGGTACCGTGGCTGGCGCCGAGGCCCTTGAAGCCGTGACGCTTCATGACACCCGCGGTGCCCTTGCCCTTGCTGGTGCCGACCACGTCGACCACCGCGCCGGCCTCGAAGACCTCGGCGGTGATTTCCTGGCCGACCGTGTACTCGGACGCGTCCGTGGTGCGCAGCTCCGCCAGCTGACGGCGGGGCGTGACGCCCGCCTTGGCGTAGTGGCCCGCAACGGGCTTGTTGACCTTGCGCGGGTCGATCGCGCCGAAGGCCAGCTGAACGGCCGAGTAGCCGTCGTTCTCCTGGGTCCGAACCTGGGTGACCACGTTCGGCTCGGCCTTGACGACGGTGACCGGAACGATCCGGTTGTTCTCGTCGAAGACCTGAGTCATGCCGAGCTTGGTGCCCAGGAGGCCCTTAACCTGCCTGTCAGACATGGGTCTCTTTGCTCTCCGCCCCAAATGGGATCAACACTGCCGCGTCCAACGCTTACTGGATGTTGACGTCGACGCTCGCCGGCAGGTCGATGCGCATGAGCGCGTCCACCGTCTTCGGCGTCGGGTCGAGGATGTCGATCAGACGCTTGTGCGTGCGCATCTCGAAGTGCTCGCGCGAGTCCTTGTACTTGTGCGGCGAGCGGATGACGCAGTAAACGTTCTTCTCAGTGGGCAGCGGCACAGGCCCGACGACCCGAGCGCCGGTGCGCGTCACGGTCTCGACGATCTTGCGCGCGGACGCGTCGATCGCCTCGTGGTCGTAGGCCTTGAGCCGGATGCGGATCTTCTGTCCCGCCATGATGGCTTGCCGTTCCTCTGCTTCTAGTACCGCTGCGGTGCGGGCACCTTTCGCGAGGTCACGGGACCTCCGGCGCGCTCCGCCCCCTATTCAGGACTGACACCCAGCGGTGTCACGGTGCCCGGTCCACGCGGTCGGGCGTGTCGCACCCTCTGGCACAGACCGGTCCCACTGATGAAACCTGTGGGATTTTGTCTTGCTCGATCAAACCCCGCTCGTGACGGGGCGGCCAGGTCCAGAACTCGGACCGGCCGCCCCGACGAGCAACCCGTCAATAGTTGCACACGGCCGTGCGCAAACCAAATCGGGGGGTGTGTTGTGGAGCTAGATCACTTGATGATCTTGGTGACCGAGCCCGCGCCGACGGTGCGGCCACCCTCGCGGATGGCGAACCGCAGGCCCTCGTCCATGGCGATCGGCTGGATCAGCTTCACGGCCATGGTCGTGGTGTCGCCCGGCATGACCATCTCGGTGCCCTCGGGGAGGGTCACGACGCCGGTCACGTCGGTGGTGCGGAAGTAGAACTGCGGGCGGTAGTTGTTGAAGAACGGGGTGTGGCGACCGCCCTCGTCCTTCGACAGGATGTAGACCTGCGCCTCGAACTCGGTGTGCGGGGTGGTGGTGCCCGGCTTGATGATCACCATGCCGCGCTCCACCTCCTCGCGCTTGACACCGCGGAGCAGCAGGGCGGCGTTGTCGCCCGCGCGGCCCTCGTCGAGGAACTTCTTGAACATCTCGATCGAGGTGACCGTCGTCTTCTTCGAGGTCTCCTTGATGCCGACGATCTCGACCTCTTCGTTGACCTTGACGATGCCGCGCTCGATGCGACCCGTCACCACGGTGCCACGACCGGTGATGGTGAAGACGTCCTCGACCGGCATCAGGAACGGCCGGTCGACCTCGCGCTCCGGCTCCGGGATGTTCTCGTCCACGGCGTCCATCAGGCCGATGAGCTTCTCGCCCCACTCGGCGTCGCCCTCCAGCGCCTTCAGCGCGGAGACGCGGACGACCGGCAGGTCGTCACCGGGGAACTCGTACTCGGAGAGCAGCTCGCGGACCTCGAGCTCGACGAGCTCCAGGATCTCCTCGTCGTCCACCATGTCGGCCTTGTTCAGGGCCACCACGATGTAGGGCACACCGACCTGGCGGGCCAGGAGCACGTGCTCCTTGGTCTGCGGCATCGGGCCGTCGGTCGCCGCGACCACCAGGATGGCGCCGTCCATCTGCGCCGCACCGGTGATCATGTTCTTGATGTAGTCGGCGTGACCGGGGCAGTCGACGTGCGCGTAGTGGCGCTTGTCGGTCTGGTACTCGATGTGCGCGATCGAGATCGTGATGCCGCGCTGCTTCTCCTCCGGCGCCTTGTCGATCTGGTCGAACGGCGTGAAGGGGTTCAGGTCCGGGTACTTGTCGTGCAGGACCTTGGAGATGGCAGCCGTCAACGTCGTCTTACCGTGGTCGATGTGACCGATGGTGCCGATGTTGACGTGCGGCTTCGTCCGCTCGAACTTCGCCTTCGCCACTGGATTGTCCTCCTGGACTCTGTTGCTTAATCCGGCGGGCGGACTGCTGCCCGCCGGACTTCACGTCTGGGTGGTGCGGACCCCAGGGACGGAACCCCGGAGAGCCCGCGCGGTGCTGCGGTGCTCCGGTTGGGGTTACTCGCCCGTCGCCTTCGCGATGATCTCCTTCGCGACGTTCGCGGGAACCTCGGCGTAGGAGTCGAACGTCATCGAGTAGTTCGCACGACCCTGGGTCCTGGACCGCAGGTCGCCGACGTACCCGAACATCTCCGACAGCGGCACCAGCGCCTTGACGACACGGGCCCCGCTGCGCTCCTCCATGGCCTGGATCTGGCCACGGCGGGAGTTCAGGTCACCGATCACGTCGCCCATGTAGTCCTCGGGCGTGGTGACCTCGACGGCCATCAGCGGCTCGAGGATGGCCGGGCTCGCCTGGCGAGCGGCTTCCTTGAGCGCCATGGAACCGGCGATCTTGAACGCCATCTCCGAGGAGTCGACCTCGTGGTAGGCGCCGTCGAGCAGCGTCAGCTTCACGCCGACCAGCGGGTAGCCCGCCAGCACGCCGTACTGCATGGCGTCCTGGGCGCCCGCGTCCACGGACGGGATGTACTCCCGCGGGATGCGACCACCGGTGACCGCGTTGACGAACTCGTAGAGAGCGCCGTCCTCGGTCTTCTCCAGCGGCTCCAGGTCGATGAGGACCTTGGCGAACTGGCCGGAACCACCGGTCTGCTTCTTGTGGGTGTAGGAGTACTTCTCCACCTTGCGGCGGATGGTCTCCCGGTACGCCACCTGGGGCTTGCCGATGTTCGCCTCGACCTTGAACTCGCGGCGCATGCGGTCCACCAGGATGTCCAGGTGGAGCTCGCCCATGCCGGCGATGATCGTCTGGCCGGTCTCCTGGTCCAGGTTGACCCGGAACGTCGGGTCCTCCTCGGCCAGCTTCTGGATCGCCGTGCCCAGCTTCTCCTGGTCGGCCTTCGTCTTGGGCTCGATCGCCACCTGGATGACCGGCTCGGGGAAGGTCATGGACTCCAGCACGATGGGCGACTGCGGGTCGCAGAGCGTCTCACCGGTGGTGGTGTCCTTGAGGCCGATCACCGCGTAGATGTGGCCGGCGATGGCCTCGTCGACCGGGTTCTCCTTGTTGGCGTGCATCTGGAAGATCTTCCCGATGCGCTCCTTGCGGTCCTTGGTCGAGTTGATGACCTGGGTGCCGGAGGCGACCTTGCCCGAGTAGACCCGGATGTAGGTCAGCTTGCCGAAGAACGGGTGGGCGGCGATCTTGAACGCGAGCGCGGCGAACGGCTCGTCGGTCGACGGCTTGCGGAAGGCCGGCGTCTCGCCGTCCTGGAGCGTGCCCTCGACCGGCGGGAGGTCCAGCGGAGCCGGCAGGTACTCGATGACCGCGTCGAGCATGGGCTGGACGCCCTTGTTCTTGAACGCCGAACCGCACAGCACCGGGTAGGCGGAGCGGTTCTTGACGATGTCGCGGATGCCCTTCTTGATCTGCTCGACCGAGAGCTCCTCGCCACCGAGGTACAGCTCCATCAGGGCGTCGTCGGTCTCCGCGACGGCCTCGACGAGCGCCTCGCGGTACTCGGCGGCCTTGTCGGCGAGGTCGGCCGGGATCTCCTCGACCGTGTAGTCCTCACCCTTCTGGACCTCGCCGCGCCAGGTCAGCGCACGCATCTCGACCAGGTCGACGACGCCGATGAAGTCGCTCTCCGACCCGATCGGGATCTGGATCGGCAGCGGCTTCGCGCCCAGGCGGTCCTGGATGGTGCGCACGGTGAAGTAGAAGTCCGCGCCGAGCTTGTCCATCTTGTTGACGAAGCAGATGCGCGGGACGTCGTACTTGGTCGCCTGGCGCCAGACCTGCTCGGACTGGGGCTCGACGCCCTCCTTGCCGTCGAACACGGCAACGGCGCCGTCGAGGACGCGGAGGTTGCGCTCCACCTCGACGGTGAAGTCGACGTGGCCCGGCGTGTCGATGATGTTGATCTGGTGGTTCTTCCAGAAGCAGGTCGTCGCGGCCGACGTGATCGTGATGCCGCGCTCCTGCTCCTGCTCCATCCAGTCCATCACCGCGGCGCCGTCGTGGACCTCGCCGATCTTGTAGCTGATCCCGGTGTAGAACAGGATCCGCTCGGTCGTCGTGGTCTTGCCCGCGTCGATGTGGGCCATGATCCCGATGTTGCGGACCTTGGCCAGGTCGGTGAGCACGTCCTGTGCCACGGCTGTCTTCCCCTGTCTTGAGCTCGCTGGTAGCAGGCTCACTAGGGCTGGGGGCGCCCCACCGGTCCTCGGGGAACCGGCGGGGCGTCACATCACCAGCGGTAGTGGGCGAAGGCCTTGTTCGACTCGGCCATCTTGTGCGTGTCCTCGCGGCGCTTGACGCTCGCGCCCAGGCCGTTGCTCGCGTCGAGCAGCTCGTTCATCAGGCGCTCGATCATGGTCTTCTCACGGCGCTGCCGGGAGTAGGTGATCAGCCAGCGCAGGGCGAGCGTGGTCGAGCGACCCGGCTTGACCTCGATGGGCACCTGGTAGGTGGCACCACCGACGCGGCGGGACTTCACCTCGAGCGCGGGCTTGACGTTGTCCAGAGCGCGCTTGAGCGTGACGACCGGGTCGGTGCCGGTCTTGTCGCGGGCGCCTTCGAGGGCGCCGTACACGATCCGCTCGGCCACGGAGCGCTTGCCGTCGACCAGCACCTTGTTGATGAGCTGGGTCACCAGCGGAGAGCTGTAGACCGGGTCGGAGATCAGCGGCCGCTTCGGGGCCGGTCCCTTGCGGGGCATCAGCTCTTCTCCTTCTTCGCGCCGTACCGGCTGCGAGCCTGCTTGCGGTTCTTCACGCCCTGCGTGTCGAGGGAGCCGCGGATGATCTTGTAGCGGACACCGGGGAGGTCCTTCACACGACCGCCGCGCACGAGCACCATCGAGTGCTCCTGGAGGTTGTGGCCCTCACCCGGGATGTAGGCCGTGACCTCGATGCCGCTGGTCAGCTTCACGCGGGCGACCTTGCGCAGCGCCGAGTTCGGCTTCTTGGGCGTGGTCGTGTAGACGCGGGTGCACACACCGCGCCGCTGCGGGCTGCCCTTGAGCGCCGCGGTCTTCTGCTTCGCGACCTTGTCCTGCCGGCCCTTGCGGACCAGCTGCTGGATCGTTGGCATACGCCGGCTGCTTCTTCCGTTCGAGCACTCGTCACCTTGGGGGTGTCGAGCACTGTTTACCTGGTCCCTCTCTGCACCCGAGGTCGGGCGTGTCGCGCCCCTCCGGCAGAACCGGTGGAGGTCAACGCCGTTGCCCCAGGTCCGCAGGCGACATCCCAGGACGCCCCTGCGTGTGGAGGTCACCGCGGCCGGCTTTCCAGCACGACTGGCGCGTAGGCACGCGGAGCGGCCCGACATGGGTCGGGCACGAGTACCAAAGATACCCCGCCCGCTTCCCACTGGTCAAAACGGGGTCACCGACGCCACCGACCGCGCTCCCGGGCCGGTCGGGGGGCTCGCGGGTCGCGGGGAGGCGGGTGCGGGTGGCCCGGGTTTCACCGGATCAGGTGGAAGTGGGCCCGGGTGTTCGGCGGCGGGCGTGCGGATGCGGGCGTCCGGCGGTGGAGGTGCGGGCGGCGGGTGTCCGGCGGCGGGCGTTCGACTGTGGACACTCGGCGGCGGGCGCCCGGCCTTGGGCGACACTGGCCGCGTGGACTCGGACCTGATCGCGGGGATGGCGGCGCTCGTGGACGCGGGCCCCGCGCCCGAGGTGCTGGCGGTGCGCGGGGACGTCGTGGTGGTGCGCGTCGGCGACGTGGTGCTCAAGGCGCACGAGCGCGGCACGGACGCCGCGGTGCTCGCGGACCGGCTGCGGCTGGCCGCCGACCCCCGGCTGGCCGACCTGGTGCTGCCGCCCGTGCCGCTGCGCGGCGCGCCGGGGCCGGTGCTGGTGCTGGGCCGGGTCGTCACGGCGTGGCCGCTGGGCGCGCCCGTGCCGCAGGCCGAGCCCGAGGACCTGCCGATGGAGGCCGCCGGGCGGCTGCTCGCGGCGCTGCACCGCCTCACCGCCGCCGACTTCGCGCCGCCCGTGCCGCCGGCGGGGGCCGTGCCGCGCATGGTGCGCGCCGTGCGGGACCTGGTGCTCGACACGCCCGCGGCGGCGCTGGTGCGGCGGGCGTTCGCGACCCTGCCGGAGCTGCCGGCGGGCGGCTCGGTGGTCGTGCACGGCGACTGGCACCTGGGGCAGCTGGTGCGGCGCGGCGGGTACCGGCTCATCGACCTGGACGACCTGGGCGCGGGCGACCCGGCGTGGGACCTCGCGCGGCCCGCGGCGCTGCACCTGTCCGGCGTGCTGGACGCGGCGACGTGGGGGCGGCTGCTCGGCGCGTACCTCGACGCGGGCGGGACCGGCGTGCCGGCCGACGACCCGTGGTCCGCGCTGGAGGTGCCGGCACGGGCGCTGGTCGTGCAGATGGCCGCGCGTGCCCTCGCGGCTGCGGACCGTGACGGGACCGGGTTGAACAGCGCCCAGGAAGCGCTGTTGGACGCCTGTGCCCGGATCGTGTCGGCACACGAACCCATTCAGCGTGGCTAATATCGGACACATCGCGTCAAGAGCAGGAGGCTCACCACGATGCAGTGTCCCAAGTGTCATGCGAACATGCGCACCTTCGACCGCATGGGCGTGCACATCGAGCAGTGCGATGGCTGCCGCGGGGTCTTCCTCGACTACGGCGAGCTGGAGGCCATCACCCGCCTCGAGCAGCAGATGGCCCCGCCGCCGCCCCCGCCGCCCGTCGCGCCGGCCCCCCAGGTGCACTACGTCCAGCAGCCGGTCCAGCCGGGCTGGGGCGCCGCCCCGGGCTACGGCCACGGCTACGGCCACCGCAAGCACCGCGGCCTCGGCGGGCTGTTCTTCTCGTCGTGACCTCCCGGCCGGTGGCCCCGCGCACGTGCGGGGCCACCGCCGCCGGGTGCGGCCACCCGTGTTGCCACCACCGAGGCCGCGCCGGTCCGTGACCTGTTCGAGCAGTTGGAGGAGGTCGAAGAGGTCGCGCTGAGCCCGGCCGAGGACGACGAGCGCCTGCACGAGGTGCCGCACGTCGTGTCCGGGCTGCGCCGCGCCGGCCGCAACCGCTCCCTGCTGGACGAGGTCCACCGCAGGTTGAGCGACGCGGCCCTGCTCGAACGCCCCGACCTCGCCGAGACAGCCTGGAGCAGGTGCACCGCGGCGAAGGGCGCGTGGTGCGCTGATCCAGGTCACGGCGCGGGTGCTGCTGGTCGGCCCGCAGCTCCCCCGGTGGCCGACAACGACCTTGGGGGACGACCTCGTGACCCGCGCCCGTTCCCCGGCCAAGTCCCGTCGCCGGTTCTGAGCGCATGACTCACGGGTCGTGAGCGCATGACTCGCCGGTTCTGAGTGCATGACTCGCCGGTCGTGAACGTAGGACTCGCGGGGCGTGAACGTAGGACTCGCGGAAGGGAAAGGCCCCCGGAGCGTGGCTCCGGGGGCCTTTCTCGGCACTACTGGCTTCGTCAGCGGTAGTCGCGGCCGAAGTCGTAGTCGTCCAGCGGGACCGCGGCACCGGTGCCCGTGCCGAAGACGTCCGGCGTGTAGTAGCCGTCGTCGTAGCTCGGGATCGCGTACGCCGCCGCACGCGCCTCCTCGGTCGGCTGCACCTGGATGTTCCGGTACCGGTTGATGCCGGTGCCGGCCGGGATCAGCTTGCCGATGATCACGTTCTCCTTCAGGCCGATGAGCTTGTCCGACCGGCCGTTGATGGCGGCGTCGGTCAGGACTCGCGTCGTCTCCTGGAAGGAGGCCGCGGACAGCCACGAGTCGGTCGCGAGCGACGCCTTCGTGATGCCCATCAGGACCGGGCGACCGGCGGCGGGCTCGCCGCCCTCGGCCACGACGGCCCGGTTGCCCGACTCGAACTCCGCGCGCTCGACGAGCGAGCCCGGCAGGAACTCGGTGGCACCCGAGTCGATGATCGTCACCCGGCGCAGCATCTGCCGGACGATGACCTCGATGTGCTTGTCGTGGATCGCCACGCCCTGGGCGCGGTAGACCTTCTGGACCTCCTGCACCAGGTGCAGCTGGGCCTCGCGCGGACCCATCACGCGCAGCACCTCGTGCGGGTCGGGCGTGCCCTCCAGCAGCTGCTGGCCGACGTGCACGTGGTCGCCGTCCTGGAGCGGGCCAGTGGCCGTGTTCGCGAGCCGCTGCCGCTTGGACAACTTCTCGAAGAGGATCTCCTCCGACCCGTCGTCCGGGATGAGGGTGATCTTCCAGAACCGGTCGCCGTCCTCGATCCGCACCCGGCCGTCGACGTCCGCGATGGGCGCCTTGCCCTTCGGCACGCGGGCCTCGAACAGCTCCTGCACACGGGGCAGACCGGTCGTGATGTCGTCACCGGCCACACCACCCTGGTGGAAGGTGCGCATCGTCAGCTGCGTGCCGGGCTCACCGATCGACTGGGCGGCGACGATGCCGACGGCCTCGCCGACGTCGACCAGCTGGCCGGTCGCCATCGAGCGGCCGTAGCAGGACGCGCACACGCCGACCGCGGACTCGCAGGTCAGCACCGAGCGGACCTTGACGCGGGTCACGCCCGCCTCGACGAGCGTGGCCAGGGCCGGGTCGCCCAGGTCGGCACCGCGGTTGAGGACGAGGTTGCCGTCCTTGTCCGTGATGTCCTCGGCGATGGTCCGCGCGTAGACCGAGGTCTGCGCGAACTCGGCCAGCACGACCTTGTCGCCCTGCCGCTCGCCCACGGTCATGTTCACGCCGCGGGAGGTGCCGCAGTCGACCTCGCGGATGATGACGTCCTGCGAGACGTCCACCAGACGACGGGTCAGGTAACCCGAGTCGGCGGTGCGCAGCGCGGTGTCGGCCAGGCCCTTGCGGGCACCGTGCGTGGCGATGAAGTACTCCAGCACCGACAGGCCCTCGCGGAACGAGTTCTTGATCGGCCGCGGGATGTACTCGCCCTTCGGGTTCGTCACCAGACCGCGCATACCCGCCAGCGAGCGGACCTGGGTCATGTTGCCCGCCGCCCCGGACGCCACGATCATGCGGATCGAGTTGTCCTCGGGGAAGTTGGCCTCCATGACCTCGGCGACCTCTTCGGTGGCCTTGGTCCACACCTTGACCAGCTCGTTGTTGCGCTCCGTGTGGGAGAGCTGACCGCGCTGGTAGCGCTTCTCGACCGCGTCCGCGAGCTTCTCGTACTCGTCGAGGATGCCCTGCTTGGCCTCGGGGACGAGCACGTCGGAGATCGCGACGGTCACGCCGGACCGGGTGGCCCAGTAGAAACCGGCGTCCTTCAGCTTGTCCAGCGTCCGGGCGACGGTGACCATCGGGTACCGCTCGGCCAGGTCGTTGATGATCGTGGCCTGCCGCTTCTTGGGCATGACCTCGTTGATGAAGGCGTAGTCCTGCGGCAGGACCTCGTTGAACAGCACGCGACCGAGGGTGGTCTCGGCCAGCCACGGCTGGCCGGGCTCCCAGCCCTCCGGCTCCTGGCCCTTGGGCGGGTTCTTGTCCGTGATCCGGATCTTCGCCATCGCCTGCAGGCCCAGGGCCTTGCGGTCGAACGCCATCAGCGCCTCGGCCGGCGAGGAGTACGCCTGGCCCTCGCCGATGTCGCCCTCCTTGAGGCGGGTCAGGTGGTACAGACCCGTCACCATGTCCAGTCGCGGCATGGCCAGCGGCTTGCCGGACGCGGGCGAGAGGATGTTGTTCGACGACAGCATCAGCACGCGCGCCTCGGCCTGCGCCTCGGCGGACAGCGGCAGGTGGACCGCCATCTGGTCACCGTCGAAGTCGGCGTTGAACGCCTCGCAGACGAGCGGGTGCAGCTGGATGGCCTTGCCCTCGACCAGCTGCGGCTCGAACGCCTGGATGCCCAGCCGGTGCAGCGTGGGCGCGCGGTTCAGCAGCACGGGGTGCTCGGTGATGACCTCTTCGAGCACGTCCCACACGGCGGGGCGCGCGCGCTCCACCATCCGCTTGGCGGACTTGATGTTCTGCGCGTGGTTGAGGTCGACCAGCCGCTTCATCACGAACGGCTTGAACAGCTCCAGCGCCATCTGCTTGGGCAGGCCGCACTGGTGCAGCTTCAGCTGCGGGCCGACCACGATGACCGAACGGCCGGAGTAGTCGACGCGCTTGCCGAGCAGGTTCTGGCGGAACCGGCCCTGCTTGCCCTTGAGCAGGTCGGACAGCGACTTGAGCGGGCGGTTGCCCGGACCCGTCACCGGCCGGCCGCGGCGGCCGTTGTCGAACAGCGCGTCGACGGCCTCCTGGAGCATCCGCTTCTCGTTGTTGACGATGATCTCGGGCGCGCCGAGGTCGATCAGCCGCTTGAGGCGGTTGTTCCGGTTGATGACGCGGCGGTACAGGTCGTTCAGGTCGGACGTCGCGAAGCGGCCACCGTCGAGCTGCACCATCGGGCGCAGGTCCGGCGGGATGACCGGGACGCAGTCCAGGACCATGCCCTGCGGGTTGTTGCGGGTCGCCTGGAAGGCGGCCACGACCTTGAGCCGCTTGAGGGCGCGCAGCTTCTTCTGGCCCTTGCCGCTGCGGATCGTCTCGCGCAGGACGTCGGCCTCGGCGTCCACGTCGTAGTCGCCCAGCAGCTTCTGGATGGCCTCGGCGCCCATGGCGCCGGTGAAGTAGTCGCCGTAGCGGTCGTACAGCTCGCGGTAGAGCATCTCGTCCGCGATCAGCTGGGCGCGCTCCAGCTTGGTGAAGGTGGACCAGATCTCGTCGAGCCGGTCCAGCTCGCGCTGGGCGCGGTCGCGGAGCTGGCGCATCTCGCGCTCGCCGCCCTCCTTGACCTTGCGGCGCACGTCGGACTTGGCGCCCTCCGCCTCCAGCTCGGCCAGGTCGGCTTCCAGCTTCTGCGCGCGGGCCTCGACGTCCGCGTCACGGCGGTTCTCGACGCGCTTGCGCTCGACCTGCATCTCGTTCTCGAGCGTCGGCAGGTCGTTGTGGCGCAGGTCCGCGTTCACGCCCACGATGACGTAGGCGGCGAAGTAGATGATCTTCTCAAGGTCCTTGGGGGCCAGGTCGAGCAGGTAGCCCAACCGGCTGGGGACGCCCTTGAAGTACCAGATGTGCGTGACGGGCGCGGCCAGTTCGATGTGGCCCATCCGCTCGCGGCGCACCTTGGCGCGGGTCACCTCGACGCCGCAGCGCTCGCAGATGATGCCCTTGAAGCGGACGCGCTTGTACTTGCCGCAGTAGCACTCCCAGTCCCGGGTGGGACCGAAGATCTTCTCGCAGAACAAGCCGTCCTTCTCGGGCTTGAGCGTGCGGTAGTTGATGGTCTCGGGCTTCTTGACCTCGCCGTAGGACCACTGGCGGATGTCGTCCGCGGTCGCGAGACCGATGCGGAGCTCATCGAAGAAGTTGACGTCGAGCACGTCTACTCTCTTCCCCTTTTTTGTTTCGGTGCTGCTCGGGAGCTGGCGGTGCGGTCACCGCGGGACGCGGGAGGCGTCCCGCGGTGACCGGCGAGGTACTAGTTGACGACGTCGTCCACGGACGGCGACTCGGACCGCGACAGGTTGATGCCGAGGTTCGCGGCCGCGCGCTCCAGGTCTTCGTCGTCGCCGTCGCGCATCTCGATCGCGGCGCCGTCCGAGGACAGCACCTCGACGTTGAGGCACAGCGACTGCAGCTCCTTGAGCAGCACCTTGAAGGACTCCGGGATACCCGGTTCCGGGATGTTCTCGCCCTTGACGATGGCCTCGTAGACCTTCACGCGGCCGAGCACGTCGTCGGACTTGATGGTCAGCAGTTCCTGGAGGGTGTAGGCGGCGCCGTACGCCTGCATCGCCCAGCACTCCATCTCACCGAAGCGCTGACCACCGAACTGCGCCTTACCGCCCAGCGGCTGCTGCGTGATCATCGAGTACGGGCCGGTCGAGCGGGCGTGGATCTTGTCGTCGACCAGGTGCAGCAGCTTCAGGATGTACATGTAGCCGACCGACACCGGGAAGGGGTACGGCTCGCCGCTGCGCCCGTCGAAGAGCTGCGCCTTGCCGTTCTCCTTGACCATCCGCTCGCCGTCGCGGTTCGGGACCGTCGAGCCCAGCAGGCCCGTGATCTCGTCCTCGCGAGCGCCGTCGAAGACCGGCGTGGCGGTCTTCGTGCCCGGCTCGACGTCGTACAGCTCCGCCGGCAGGTTCTTCGCCCAGTCCGGGTCGCCGTTGATGCTCCAGCCCTGCTTGGCGATCCACCCGAGGTGGGTCTCCAGCACCTGGCCGATGTTCATACGACGCGGGACGCCGTGCGTGTTCAGCACGATGTCGACCGGCGTGCCGTCCTCCAGGAACGGCATGTCCTCGACGGGGAGGATCTTGCCGATGACGCCCTTGTTGCCGTGGCGGCCGGCGAGCTTGTCGCCGTCCTGGATCTTGCGCTTCTGGGCGACGTAGACGCGGACCAGCTCGTTCACGCCGGGGGGCAGCTCGTCGTCGTCCTCGCGGCTGAACACGCGGATGCCGATGACCTTGCCGTACTCGCCGTGCGGCACCTTCAGCGACGTGTCGCGCACCTCGCGCGCCTTCTCGCCGAAGATCGCGCGGAGCAGGCGCTCCTCCGGGGTCAGCTCGGTCTCGCCCTTGGGCGTGACCTTGCCGACCAGGATGTCGCCGGGCTGGACCTCGGCGCCGATGCGGATGATGCCGCGCTCGTCGAGGTCGGCCAGGACCTCCTCGGAGACGTTCGGGATGTCCCGGGTGATCTCCTCGGCGCCCAGCTTGGTGTCCCGCGCGTCGATCTCGTGCTCCTCGATGTGGATCGAGGTCAGGACGTCGTCCTGCACGAGGCGCTGCGACAGGATGATCGCGTCCTCGTAGTTGTGGCCCTCCCACGGCATGATCGCGACGAGCAGGTTCTTGCCCAGCGCCATCTCGCCGTTCTCGGTGCACGGGCCGTCGGCCAGCACCTGGCCGTGCTGCACCCGGTCGCCCTCGTTCACGATGGGCTTCTGGTTGATGCAGGTGCCCTGGTTCGAGCGGCGGAACTTGTGCAGGCCGTAGGTCTGCCGCGAGCCGTCGTCGGCCATGACCGTGACGTAGTCGGCGGAGATCTCCTCGACCACACCGGTCTTCTTGGCGACGACCACGTCACCGGCGTCGACCGCGGCGCGCAGCTCCATGCCGGTGCCGACCAGCGGGGACTCGCTGCGCAGCAGCGGCACCGCCTGGCGCTGCATGTTCGCGCCCATCAGGGCGCGGTTGGCGTCGTCGTGCTCCAGGAACGGGATCATGGCGGTCGCGGCCGACACCATCTGGCGCGGCGAGACGTCCATGTAGTCCACGTCGGCCGGGTCGATCTGCTCGACCTCGCCGCCCTTCTTGCGGACCAGGACCTTGGCCTCGAGGAAGTTGCCCTCGGTGTCGATCTTGGCGTTCGCCTGCGCCTTGACGTAGCGGTCTTCCTCGTCGGCCGTCAGGTAGTCGATCTGGTCGGTGACCCGGCCGTCGACGACCTTGCGGTACGGCGTCTCGATGAAGCCGAACGGGTTGACCCGCCCGTAGGAGGACAGCGAGCCGATCAGGCCGATGTTCGGGCCTTCCGGCGTCTCGATCGGGCACATGCGGCCGTAGTGCGACGGGTGGACGTCGCGGACCTCCATGCCGGCCCGCTCACGGGACAGACCGCCGGGGCCCAGCGCCGACAGGCGGCGCTTGTGGGTCAGGCCCGCGAGGGGGTTCGTCTGGTCCATGAACTGCGACAGCTGGGAGGTGCCGAAGAACTCCTTGATCGCCGCCACGACGGGGCGGATGTTGATCAGGGTCTGCGGCGTGATCGCCTCGACGTCCTGGGTCGTCATGCGCTCGCGCACGACGCGCTCCATGCGGGAGAGGCCGACCCGGATCTGGTTCTGGATCAGCTCGCCGACGGTGCGCAGGCGGCGGTTGCCGAAGTGGTCGATGTCGTCGACCTCGACGGGCACCTCGGTCTCGCCGGGCTTCATCGTCGTCTCACCGGCGTGCAGGCGGACCAGGTACTCGATCGTCGTGACGATGTCGTCCTCGGTCAGCACGCCCGTGGAGATGGGGCTGTCCAGGCCCAGCTTCTTGTTGATCTTGTACCGACCGACCTTGGCCAGGTCGTAGCGCTTGTCCTTGAAGAACAGGTTCTCCAGGAGGGCCTGCGCGGACTCCTTCGTCGGCGGCTCGCCCGGGCGCAGCTTGCGGTAGATGTCGAGCAACGCCTCGTCGGTGCCCGCGGTGTGGTCCTTCTCCAGCGTCGTCAGCAGCGTCTCGGAGAACGAGAAGCGCTCGCGGATCTGCTCGGTCGACCAGCCCAGGGCCTTCAGCAGCACGGTGACCGGCTGACGGCGCTTGCGGTCGATGCGCACGCCGACGGTGTCGCGCTTGTCGACGTCGAACTCCAGCCAGGCACCCCGGGACGGGATGATCTTGACGCTGAAGACGTCCTTGTCGGTCGTCTTGTCGATCGCGGTGTCGTAGTAGACACCCGGCGAGCGGACGAGCTGGGAGACCACCACCCGCTCGGTGCCGTTGATGATGAACGTGCCCTTGTCCGTCATCATCGGGAAGTCACCCATGAACACCGTCTGGCTCTTGATCTCGCCGGTGGTGTGGTTGGTGAACTCCGCCGTGACGAACAGCGGGGCCGCGTACGTCATGTCCTTGTCCTTGCACTCCTCGGTCGAGGCCTTGACCTCGTCGAAGCGCGGGTCGGAGAAGGAGAGCGACATCGAGCCGGAGAAGTCCTCGATCGGGGAGATCTCGTTCAAGACCTCCTCGAGGCCGCCCGTGGGGGCCTCGTCACCCTCGTCGACGCGGCGCTGGAACCACGCCTCGTCGCCGGTGAGCCATTCGAACGACTGGATCTGCAGGTCGAGCAGGTTGGGCGTCTGAAGCGGTTCGTGGATCTTCGCGAAAGAGACTCGCTTCGGCGCTCCGGGAATCCCCGACGTGGAGTTGGTCGCAGCAGTGGCCTTGGTCGCGCGAGAGATCGCCAAGATGCGTCCTTCCAGGGACAGGTAGCTGGCTAGTCAGCGGAACTAGCACGGCTGTCAAGGGTGCGGCGATGCCCGGCAATCCAGCTCTCGGCGAAGGGCAAACGGAAAGAGGGCAGCGCAAAGGGGCAGTCTAGCCGCGCGCATGCCAACTGTCGAGAGGCACCCAGAAGGTCCTTTCTCGTGCTCACCGACAGAGTGACCCCGCCGACGCCCGCAGTCAAGATGCCACGCGGCGATCACCCCACTGGCGCAAGCGGTCATAACGCGGCGTTATCGCGCTGACCTGCGAAAATACACCGACGTGAGCAACGTGATCCGTTGGCGGGTCCCGCCGGGGCATCGGGAGCCCGTGGCGATTTCGTTCGGTCACCACCCCAAAATGAGTGACGCAGATCACGTTGTGCGGCGTATCAGGAGGGGCTCCGGGGTCCTCAGTGGACGTCCTGGGGTTGGCGGCGCCCCGGCGCGGGTAAGGAGGGGGCGGCGAAGGCGCGGGGAGAGGGGCGGGGGCCGGGGATCAGCACTTGGCGGTCTCGGCCGCCTGGTCCCCGCTCTGGCCGAACATCTCCATGTTGTCGACCTTCCACCGGCCGTCGACCTCCTGCGCGCCGACCCGCATCATCGCGATCCCGCCGCCGCTCTGGTTGTCGGTCGTGCGGGTGGTGACCTGGTCGACGAACAGCAGCACGGTGGCGCGGTCCCCGGACAGCGAGGTCACGCCGCTGGAGACCGCCTTCACGGTGACCACCAGCTTCTGCTCGGGCGCGAGCGTGCGGACCGGGCCGAAGATCGCGTTGTACTGGCACTTGGCCCGGCCGACCAGCAGCTCGTTGGCGGCGTTCTCGGTCGCGGCCACGTCGGCGAAGTCGTAGGAGAACGCCTTCTCGACCGCCTCGCGCGCCTGGCCCGCGACCTCGCTGGTGCGGGCGCTGTCGACGAGGGCCAGGTCGTGGTCGACGGCCCCGGCCCGCGCCTGGAACCACGCGCCGAGCCCGACCAGCAGCGCGGCGAGCACCAGCAGCGAGACCGGCAGGACCAGCCCCGCGCGGGCGGTCCGGCGGACCGGGCGGGGCTCGTGGTCGTCGTCGAGGACGCTCGCCGCCACGGCCTCGCCGGCGCGCCGGCGGCGACCGGACGGCCGGGGGCGGGGGCTCGGGGCGGGGGCCTCGTCGGCGTCCTCGCCGGTCCCGGGGGTCTCGCCGGTGCTCCCGTCGGTCTCGTCGGCGTCCTCGCGGGGTTCGATCAGCCCCAGGACCCGCGGCGAGCCCTCCTCGACCCGGTCGGCGGGCTCGACCCCGGCGGACTCGGCCTCGGTGGGCTCGACCCCGGGCCGGGCGGCCTCGGTCACGGCGTCGTCGGCGGGGCGCCCGGTGGGCTCGACGTGCCCGGCGGGCTCGGGGTGCTCGACGTGCCCGGCGGGCTCGACGGGCTCCGGGCGCTCGGCGGCGGGCTCGGTGCGTTTGCGCAGGCCGGCGACGCGGGGGCGACCACCGGTCGGGGTGGACGGGACGGGGCGGCGGCGGGACGGGGGCACTGTCATCTCCTCGCGATCACGCGCCGCCGGCCGCGACGGGGCCCAGCGCGCTCAGCTTCCAACCGGCGTCGGTGCGGGTCAGGTCGGTCTGGTACCGGTTGACCTTCTTCACCGCCTGGCCGCCCTCCGGGGTCACCGTGGTCTCCACCACGGCGATGAGGTGCGCCTTCCCGGCCCGCGAGTCGAGCTCGGTCACGGCCGCGTCGAGCACCCGGCTCACGGTGACCGTCCTGGCGTCCTCGATCTGCTTCTTGCGGGTGTCCCGCCCGCTCTCGATCTCCGACCTCAGGTCGCCGGTGGACGAGTCGAGCCACCGGTCCAGGTCCTGGTCGACCTTCTGGTAGTCGAGGGTGGTGAAGTTCGCGATGCCGACCTGGCCGACCCGCAGCACCTCGTCGCGCTCGCGCGAGAACGCCACCGACTCGCTGGACGAGGCGCTCCACCACGACACCCCCGCCCACACGGCGTAGCCCGCGGCGAGCACCGCGAGCACCGCGGCGACGGGCAGGGCCCAGCGTCGAACAGCCATGTCGTCCTCCCTCAGCCCGGCAGCCCGAGCAGCTGCCCCAGGCTGGTCAGCACCGGCGGCTCGGCCGCCTGCCCCCGGCCGGGCGCGGGCTCCTGGCCGGGCTGCGACGTCTCGTTGCCGGTGGGCGTGGTCGGGGTGCCACCGTAAGGCGCGTTCTGGGCGCCCCGCACGGCGGTGGCGCTGCCCCGGGCCAGCGCGCAGTACGCCTGCGTGTTCAGCGGGGCGGGCGAGGTGTCGGTGCCCTGCCGGATCGTCGTGCCCTCGTAGCCCACCGTGCACGGCGGCGGGTCGAACACGTTCAGGGCCAGGCCGAAGTGCGCGCCCGTGCCGTCGCCCTTCGCGACGGAGAAGCCGCCGCCCACCACGATCGGGTAGGTGACGGCGATCTGCTCCAGCCCGTCCAGCCGCGTGACCATGATGTTCCCGGTGGTGAGCAGGTTGGCCAGCACCACGCCCAGGTTCGGCCCGGTCTCCCGGAGCAGGGCGGACACCTGCTCGGCGGCCTGCGGGGACACCCCGATGAGCCGCCGGAGGTCGCCGTCGGAGTTCTTCAGCTGCTCGGCGAGCGCCCGCAGGTCCGCGGAGAACGACCTGATCGCGCTCCCCTGCTGCGCCTGCGTGTCGAGCACCACGAGCCCGCTGTCGAGCAGGGCCTTGGTCTGCGGCAGGTTGTCCGCGGCGGCCCGGGTGAACGAGCGGGTGTTGTCCAGCAGCACCTGGAGGTCGGGCCCGGTGCCGTCGAACGCGAGGGCCAGCTCGTCGACGACGGTCTTCAGCGAGTCCTCGGGCACGGACCGCGCGAACTCGTCGAGGTTGGTCAGCAGCCCGTCCACCGGGGGCGGGGTCTTCGTGGCCGACCTGGGGATGACCGCGCCGGCCGCCAGGTGGGGGCCGTCCTCGCCGCGCGGGCGCAGGTCGACGTACTGCTCGCCGACCGCGGACCGGTTCGCGACCACGGCCTCCAGGTCGGCCGGGATGGGCGGCGCGTCCGGGTCGATGCCCAGGTCCACCTCCAGCCCGTCGGCGGTGAGCCGCATCTGCCCGACCCGGCCCACGGCGACGCCGCGGTAGGTGACCTCGGCGTTGGTGAACACGCCGCCGGAGTCGGCGAGCTGCACCGTCACCACGTAACCGGACGACCCGACCAACCGGCCGAGGCCGGCGTAGCGGGCGCCCACGTAGCTGACGCCGACCAGCGCGATCAGCACGAACGCGATGATCTGCACCTTGGTCCTGCGGGGGATCACCGGCGCCCACCTCCGAGCAGTCCGCCGAGCAGGTCGCCCAACCCGGACTGCCCGGACACGCCCGGCAGCGGCAGGTTCGGCAGCGGGAGCGGCAGCGACGGCGCGGTGCCGGTGATGCCGGGCAGGGACGGCACCGTCGGCAGCGGCGACTGCCGGGACCGGCCCAGGTTGTCGACGACGTTGCCCAGGTCGAGGTCGATGTCGGCGTACAGGTTCGTGTAGTCGCCCTTGATGCCGTCGACCGCCGAGTCCGGGAACGGGTAGGTGAGCAGCAGCTCCAGCCCGTTGGGCAGGTTGGTGCCCGCCTCGACGAGCTTCCGCAGCGTGGGCGTGAGCGCCTTCAGGTCGGCCACGACGTCGTCCTTGGACCTGGTCACCGTGTCCACGGCGACGTCGGAGAGGGCGTCCAGCGACTGGAGCAGCGTCACGAGCTGGGTGCGCTGCTCGCCGAGCACCTTCAGGCCCGGCTCCAGGTTCTCCAGGACGCCGCCGATCTGGTCGCGCTGGGCGTCGAGCGTGCCGCCGAGCCGGTTGAGGCCGTCCAGCGCGCGGGTGATCTCGCCCTTGTGCGCGTCCAGCTCGCCGACCAGGGTGTCCAGGTTCGCCAGCAGCGACTTGATCTCGGGCTCGTTGCCCTCCAGGGCCGCGTTCAGCTCGCGGGAGATGTCCTGGAGCTGGGCGATCCCGCCGCCGTTGAGCAGCATGGACAACGCCCCGAACACCTCTTCGACCTCGGGGTTGCGGTTGGTCCGGTCGACGGGGATGACCGCGCCGTCGACCAGCGAGCCCTCCTCGGCGCCCTCGGCGGGGCCGGCCAGCTCGACGTACTTCTCGCCGAGCAGGGCGGACTGGCGCAGCCTGGCCACGGCGTTGCCGGGCAGCCGCACGTCGCCGTTGACCAGCACGGTCACCTCGGCGGTCCAGCCGTCGGGGGCCAGGCCGATGCGGTCGACCCGGCCGACCGGCACGTCGTCGACCTTCACGCCGGCCTGCGGGACGAGGTCGAGCACGTCCTGGAACTCGACCTTGACCCGGTACGGCCGGTCACCGACGTCCGCGCCGCCGGGCAGCGGCATGTTGTAGACGCCGTCGAAGCCGCCCGAGCCGCAGCCGGCCAGCAGCAGCGCGCCGACCGCGGCGACCGCGAGCCTCCTGGTCACCGCCGCGCCCGTCCCCACCGCGCCCGCCCTCACCGGGGGACCCCGGCGAGCGGCAGGGGCAGCGGCAGCTTGCCCTGGCCGAGGTCGGAGACGATCTTGCCCGGGTCGTTCAGCGGCACCGCGCCGGACAGGACGGGCTCCAGCTGCGCGCACGCCTGGGAGAGCGCGCCGGGCACGCGGCCCGGTTCGACGCCCTGGACCAGCTTGCAGACCAGCACGATCGGCGGCTGGCTCAGCTCGTTGATGTCGGCGCGGGTGTCGAGCGTGCCGGACGCCGCGTTGTAGGCGTTCTGGAGGTTGCCCAGGGCCAGCGGCGCGACGTCCAGGGTCTCGGCGAGCGCCGCCCGCTGGTCGACCAGCACCTGCGTGATGCCCGCGAGCTTGTCGACGTTCGACTTGAGCGCGGCCCGGTTGTCCTGGACGAAGCCCTGCACCAGGCCGAGCGCGGTGGCCAGCTCGTTCAGCGCCCCGCCGAGGTTCTCCCGCTCGTCGGCGAGGAACCCGGCGACGTCGGCGAGCTGCCGGTTGAGGTCGCGCACCTGGCTGTCGTTCGCGGCGAGCATCCCGGTGAACCGCTGGAGCTGGTCCACGGTGGCGAACAGGTCGCCCTGCGAGCCGGACAGCGTGCGGGTGGCGTCGCCGAGCTGCTGGATCGTGTCGCCGAGCGCCTGGCCGTTGCCCTCCAGGTTGTCGGCCGCCGAGTCCAGCAGGTCCGACAGCGCGCCGTCGCGGTTCGCGCCGTTCGGGCCGAGGGCGGTGGTCAGCTCGTCGAGGCTCGCGTACAGCTCGTCCAGCTCCACCGGGGTCGCGGTGCGCTCGCGCGGGATGGTCGCCCCGTCCGCCAGCCGCTCGCCGCCGGTGTAGGCGGGCGCCAGCTGCACGTACCGGTCGCTGACCACGCTCGGCGCGACCACGACGGCCTGCGCGTCGGCGGGCACCTCCACGGTGCGGTCGATCGACATCGTGACCTCGACCGCCGTGCCCCGCGGCTCGACCTCGTCGACCGAGCCGATCCGCACGCCGAGCACGCGCACGTCCGAGCCGGGGTACACGCCCACGGCCGAGCCGAACACCGCCGTCACCCGGTGGCTGTTGGCGCCCGCGAACACCCACCACACGGCGGCGGCGACGACGAGCGCGAACACGCACGCCAGGGCCGCGGCACGGGTGAGGTCGCGGCCGGTCCTGGTGGTCGCCACGTCAGTTGCCCCCCTGCGTCGGAGCGGAGCGCCGCACACCGGGCGGGAGGCAGCCCTCCTCGTTGAAGCCGACCACGCCGAGGTTCACCGACGGCGGCAGCAGGCCGCAGATGTAGACGTCGAACCAGCGGCCGTTGCCGAGGGTGTTCGCGAACACCCGGTAGAACGGCGCCATCAGCGCGAGGCTGCGGTCCAGCGTGTCCTGGTTGCGCTGGAGGACCGTCGTCACCCGGTCGAGCTGCTCCAGCGCGGGCCGCAGCTGCGCCTGGTTGTCGTCCACCAGGCCGGCCAGCTCGCGGGACAGCTCGCGGGTGCCGCGGAGCAGCGCGGAGATCGCGTCGCGCCGCTTGGCCAGCTCCGCCAGCAGCAGGTTGCCGTCCGCGAGGAGCTTCTCGAACTGCTCGTTGCGGTCGGACAGCGTCTTGGTGATCTCGTTGGTGTTGGCGAGCAGCGCGGCCAGCTCCTCGTCGCGCGACGAGATCGTCTTCGACAGCGCCGACAGGCCGTCCAGGGCGCCGCGGACGCTCTCCGCCGAGCCCCGGAAGGTCTCCGACAGCACCTGGAAGCTGTCCGCGAGCTGCTGGGTGTCGATGTCGCCGACCGTGGAGGCCAGGCCGTTGAACGCCTCCTGCACGTCGTACGGCGACAGGGTGCGCTCACGCGGGATCGGGTCGCCCGGGTCGAGCGGCTGCGACCCCTGCGGGTCCAGGGCCAGGTACTTCTGGCCAAGCAGCGTCTTGATCCGGATCGTCGCGGTGCTGCGGTCGCCCACCCAGGCGTCCTTGACCTTGAACGACACCAGCACCCGGTCGCCGGCCAGCTCGACGTCGGTCACCTTGCCGACCTTGACGCCCGCGACGCGCACCTCGTTCGACGGCACCAGGCCCGCGGCCTCGGAGAACTCCGCCGAGTACGTGGTGCCGCCGCCGACGATCGGCAGGTCGTCGGAGTAGAACGCGGCGAGCAGCAGCAGCGCGATGACGGTCAGCGAGACCGCGCCGACGGTGATCGGGTTGCGCTCCCCGCGCGGTGACTGGTCGTGCTTCACGGGCGACACCTCGCCTGGGTGACCGGCAGTGCCGTGATCGGGACGGGGTCGTTGATGATCGGCGGCACGGCCACCTGCCCGGTGCCCTCGCAGAGGAAGAAGTTGAACCAGGACCCGTAGGACGCGGTCCGGGTCATCGCCTCGATCTTGCCGGGCAGCCGCTGGATGACGCCCTCGACCACGGCCTCGTTGTCCGCGAGCGTCTGGGAGACCAGCCCGAGGTTCGCGATGTCGTCCTCGAGCGGCTGCCGCGCCTCCGCCAGCAGGCCGGCCGTGGCGGTGGTCAGG
Organism: Saccharothrix sp. DSM 118769; assembly: GCF_052936295.1. Classification (NCBI taxonomy): domain Bacteria; kingdom Bacillati; phylum Actinomycetota; class Actinomycetes; order Pseudonocardiales; family Pseudonocardiaceae; genus Saccharothrix; species Saccharothrix sp. DSM 118769. The sequence continues at coordinate 9,214,513 of NZ_CP193627.1, forward strand.
TCGCCGAGCGCGCTGATCGCCTCCCCGATCGGCTGCCGGTCGCCCGCGAGGCCCGTCGTCAGCTCCTGCACCGTCGTGACCAGCGTCGACACCTGCTCGCCGCGTGAGTTCACGGTGTCGAGCACCGCGTTGAGGTTCGTGACGACCTCGCCGATCACCTGGTCGCGGCTCGCCAGCGTGGAGGTCAGCGACGCGGTGTGCCGCAGCAGGCTGTCGATCGTGCCGCCCTCGCCCTGGAGGACCTGGACGATCTCGCTCGACAGCTGGTTGACGTCCTCCGGGTCGAGCGCCTGGAACAGCGGCTTGAAGCCGTTGAACAGCACGGTCAGGTCCAGCGCCGGCCTGGTGCGCTCCAGCGGGATGACGTCGCCGGGCTTGAGCGCCGCCGCGTCGCCCACGCCGTGCTCCAGCGCGATGTACCGCTGGCCGACGAGGTTGCGGTACTTGATCGTCGCGGTCGCCGAGACGGGCAGCGTGCGGTCGCCCTCCAGGGAGAACTCCACCTCGGCGACCCGGCGGTCCACCACCCGGATCTCCTCGACCTGGCCGACCCGGACGCCCGCGATGCGCACGTCGTCGCCCTCGTTGAGCGCGGTCACGTCGGTGAACCGGGCCGCGTAGCCGGTGCCGTCGGCGAAGTTCGCGTTCGAGATGGTCACCGCGAGCAGCGCCGTCGCCAGGACCGTGACGACGGCGAAGACGCCCAGCTTGACCAGGGGCGCGGCCAGCGACCTCATGCCGTCACCTCCGCTCCCCGGTACAGCGGGCCCAGCAGCAGGGCCGTGAAGCTGGGCATCTGCTCCTCCTCCAGACCGACCTCCGGCGCGAGCAGCGCGGCCAGGAAGTCCTGCTCGGCGGGCGAGTTGGCCAGCACCGGCGCGCCGTGGGACGAGGACACGACCGTGCCGTCCTCGCGGATCACGCCGGTGTTCGGCGGCAGCACGCCGTCGGTGGCCGAACGCGCGGGCGGCGGCGACGTGGAGCCGTCCTCCACCGGGCCCTCCGGCGGGTACTGCGGGAACGGGTCGGGCCGCGGCACGATGTCGTAGCAGCGGGGACCGCGCTTGTCGGCGTACTCCGGCTCGTCCTTGCCCGGCTCGTACTTGCCGCGGTTCGCGGTGACCTCCAGCGTGATGTGCAGGCCCGGCTCGTCCGTGCCCTTGCCGAACACCTGGTCCATGATCGGCTTGAACTCGGCCAGGCCCTTGAGCAGGCACGGGTACTCGGGCGCGTACTTCGCCAGCAGCTCCAGCGTCGGCCGCGACACGTCCGCGAGCTGGATCAGGTTGTTCTTGTTCACCGCGAGGAAGCTGTTCACGTCGACCGAGGTGGTGGTCAGCGCCCCGTACACGGCGAGCAGGTTCTCGCGCTGGTCGACCAGCGTGCGGCTGGTGACCGTGGCGTCGGACAGGGCGCGCACCAGGTCGGGCGCGGCGTCGGCGTAGGTGTTCGACACGTCCGCGAGCCGGCTGATGCCCTCCTTGAGCTTCGGCAGCTCGGGGTTCAGCTCCCCCAGGTACGAGTCGAGCTGCACCAGGGTCTCCCCCAGCGGCTCGCCCCGGTTCTCCAGCGCCTGCGACACCGCGGACAGCGTGGTCGCCAGCTTCTCCGGCTGCACCGCCTGGAGCACCGGCATCAGGTCGGCGAGCACCTGCTCCAGCTCGACCGCGCCGCTGGAGCGGTCCTGCTCGATGACGTCGCCCTCGCCCAGCGGCCCGTCCTCCCGCTCGGGCAGCACCAGGTTGACGTACCGCTCACCGAACAGGGTCTTCGGCAGCAGGCGCGCCGAGACGTTCGCCGGGATGTGCCCGACCTGGTCGGGGTCGAGCGCCAGGTCCAGCTCGGCGCCGTCGCCCGAGGTGCGGATGCCGTCGACGTGGCCGACGACCATGCCGCGGACCTTCACGTCCGAGTCGACCAGCAGCTGGTTGCCGACCCGGTCGGTCTTCAGCGTCACCTTCACGACCTTCGTGAACGCGTCGTTGTAGAGCGCCACCGTGAACGTGAGGAACAGCGCGATCACGGCGAGGAACACGACCCCGAGGAGTCGCCTCTTGAGCGTCATCCGGCGATCCTCACCGTCGTCGTCGTGCCCCAGATCGCCATGCTCAGGAAGAAGTCCAGCAGGCTGGTCGTGACGATCGCGGTGCGCACCGCGCGGCCGACCGCGATGCCCACGCCCGCCGGACCGCCGGACGCCCGGTAGCCGTAGTAGCAGTGCGTCAGGATGATCACCACGGAGAAGACGAGCACCTTGGCGAACGACCAGAGCACGTCCACCGGTGGCAGGAACAGGCTGAAGTAGTGGTCGTAGGTGCCCGCCGACTGCCCGTAGAACTCGACGGTGATGAACCTCGCCGCCAGGTAGCTGGTGAGCAGGCCGATCACGTACAGCGGGATGATCGCGACGAAGCCCGCGATGATCCGCGTGGTGACCAGGAACGGCATGCTGGGGATGCCCATGACCTCCAGCGCGTCGATCTCCTCGGAGATCCGCATCGCGCCGAGCTGGGCGGTGAAGCCCGACCCCACGGTCGCGCTCAGGGCGAGGCCGGCCACCAGCGGCGCGATCTCGCGGGTGTTGAAGTAGGCCGACACGAAACCCGCGAACGCCGACGTGCCGATCTGGTTGAGCGCGGTGAAGCCCTGGAGGCCCACGACCGTGCCGGTGAACACCGACAGGCCGACCATCACGCCGATGGTGCCGCCGATGACCGCCAGCGCGCCGGAGCCGAAGCTCACCTCGGCCAGCAGCCGCAGCGTCTCCCGCAGGTAGCGGGTCAGCGTGCGCGGCGTCCAGGCGAGCGCGCGCAGGTAGAACCACAGCTGGTCGCCGAACGTGTCGAGCACCGCCAGCGGCGCGTTCGCCGCCTTGCGGACCCGGTTGCCGATCGTGGCCACCTCAGCTCCCCTTCGCCGGGACGACCTGGAGGTAGATCGTGGTGAGGACGAAGTTCACGAAGAACAGCAGCAGGAACGTGATGACGACGGCCTGGTTGACCGCGTCGCCCACGCCCTTCGGTCCGCCCGCCGGGTTGAGGCCGCGGTAGGCGGCGACGATGCCCGCGATGAACCCGAAGATCAGCGCCTTGATCTCGGAGATCCACAGGTCGGGCAGCTGCGCCAGGGCGCTGAAGCTCGCCAGGTACGCGCCGGGCGTGCCGTCCTGGAGGATCACGTTGAAGAAGTAGCCGCCCATCACGCCGACGACGCTGACCATGCCGTTGAGCAGCACGGCCACCAGCATCGTGGCCAGCACGCGGGGCACCACCAGGCGCTGGACCGGCGAGACGCCCAGCACCTCCATCGCGTCGATCTCCTCGCGGATCTTGCGGCTGCCCAGGTCGGCGCAGATGGCGCTGCCGCCCGCGCCCGCGATGAGCAGGGCCGTCACGATCGGGCTGGCCTGCTGGATGATCGCCAGCACGCTCGCCGCGCCGGTGAACGACTGGGCGCCGATCTGCCGGGTCAGGCTGCCGATCTGGAGCGCGATGACCGCGCCGAACGGGATCGACACCAGCGCCGTGGGCAGCACCGTCACGCTCACCACGAACCAGCACTGCTGGATGAACTCCCGCAGCTGGAACGGGCGGCGGAACGTGCCGCGCACCACGTCGATGCCGAGCGCGAACATGCGGCCGGTCTCGCGCAGGGCCCCGGCGCCGGGGAACGTCGCCGGCGTGCTCACAGCACGCCCCCGTGCCGCGGCCACGGGCTGGGGCTCGCGGGGACCGGCCGGGTGGCGCCCGCCGGCACGCCGTAGTGGCGCTGCTCGTCGGGCGTGAGGCTCGCGATGATGCCCTTCTGCGCGTCCGGCGGCAGGGTGTGCAGGATGCTCATCACCCGGTCCTTGCGGCGGCGGACCGCGCCGCGCGGCGGCAGGCCGGGCGTCGGTTCGAGCTGCGGCACGACGCCGCGCACGTCCTCGTCGGGCGAGCCGTCCGAGTGGCCCGCCTCCTTGTGCGCCAGCTCGGCGGCCATCGTGGCCTGGTCCTTCTCCTCGGACATGCCGATCGGGCCGAGGCGGCGGCCGTTGAGGAACTGCTCCACGACCGGCTCGTCGCTGGTCAGCAGCACCTCGCGGGGCCCGAACATGACCAGCTCGCGGCGGAACAGCATGCCCAGGTTGTCGGGGACGGTGCGGGCCACCGTGATGTTGTGCGTGACGATCAGGATGGTCGCGTCGATCTGCGAGTTCAGGTCGATCAGCAGCTGGCTCAGGTAGGCGGTGCGCACCGGGTCGAGGCCGGAGTCCGGCTCGTCGCACAGGATGATCTCGGGGTCGAGCACCAGCGCCCGCGCCAAGCCCGCGCGCTTGCGCATGCCGCCGGAGATCTCGCCGGGGAGCTTCTTCTCCGCGCCGACGAGGCCGACCATCTCCATCTTCTCCAGCACGACGCGCCGGACCTCGGCCTCGGTCTTGCGGGTGTGCTCGCGCAGCGGGAAGGCCACGTTGTCGAAGAGGTTCATCGAGCCGAACAGCGCGCCGTCCTGGAACAGGACGCCGAACAGCTTCCGGATCTCGTACAGCTTGTGCTCGGAGCAGCGGACCAGGTCCGTGCCGTTGATGACGATCTTCCCGCGCTCCGGCTTGAGCAGGCCGACCAGCGACTTCAGGAAGACGGACTTGCCCGTGCCCGACGGTCCCAGCATCACGCTGACCTCGCCCGGCGGGAGGGACAACGTGACGTCCCGCCAGATGGTCTGCTTGCCGAAGGACTTCGTCAGGCCCTCGACGACCACCTCAGCGCCCATCACACCTCCCGGTCAACGGCACCGTGCCGACGCCGGCCAGGCCGCCGTCATACCGGTGCAACGAGGGCGTCGTGCCGTGGTTACTCGCCAGTTGGCCCAACGGTGTCTCAACTGGGTAACGACGTGACGCCCGCCACCGACCCGACCCTACCCACGAGTAGGCAACTTTTTCCAGTCCGGTCCGCCGACGCGCGCACCCCGTTGAACAGCACGAGGGCGGGCACCCGGTGTGGGTGCCCGCCCTCGGCGGTGCCTGGAGCGCTAGATCACTTGAGCGAGATCTTGGCGCCGGCGGCCTCGAGCTTCTCCTTGGCGGCGTCGGCGACGTCCTTCGCCACGTTCTCCAGGAGCGGCTTCGGAGCGGACTCGACGAGCTCCTTGGCCTCCTTCAGGCCCAGGCCCGAGACGACCTCGCGGACGACCTTGATGACCTGGATCTTCTTGTCGCCGGCGCCCTCGAGGACGACGGTGAACTCGTCCTTCTCCTCCTCGGCGGGGGCGGCAGCGGCGGCCGGGCCGGCAGCGGCAACGGCGACCGGGGCGGCGGCGGTGACCTCGAAGGTCTCCTCGAACTGCTTCACGAAGGAAGACAGCTCCAGGAGGGTCATCTCCTTGAACGCGTCGAGCAGCTCGTCGGTGCTGAGCTTCGCCATGATGGCGGTCCTTTCTTTCAACGCCCGAACTGCGGCCGGGACGCGGAGTTTTCGGGTGTGATCAGCTTTCGGCGGGAGCGTCGGCCTCGTCGGCGGCGGGCGCCTCCGAGGACCTCTTCTCCACCAGGGCAGCAGCCAGGCGAGCGACCTGGGAAGCCGGGGCGTTGAACAGACCCGCGGCCTTGGCCAGGTTGCCCTTCATCGCGCCCGCCAGCTTGGCGAGCAGCACCTCACGGGTCTCGAGGTCCGCGATGGCGGTGACCTCGTCGACCGAGAGCGGGCGGCCATCCATGTAGCCGCCCTTGATGACCAGGGCCTTGTTGTCCTTCGCGAAGTCACGCAGGGCCTTCGCCGCGTCGACCGGCTCGCCTTCGACGAAGGCGATGGCCGTGGGGCCGACGAGCAGGGCTTCGAGGCCCTGGACGCCCGCGTCCTCAGCGGCACGCTTGACCAGCGTGTTCTTCGCAACGGTGTACGTGGTGCCCGCGCCGAGAGCGCGACGCAGCGTGGTGAGCTGCGCCATGGAGAGGCCACGGTACTCGGTGACGACGGCGGCCGAGCTACCGCGGAACTTGTCCGACAGCTCGGCGACGGCCGAAACCTTGCTGGGCTTCGCCATGATCGCCTCCTCTCTGGGCTTTGGTGACCGCCGGGAGAGGGCTCCGCGCAACAAAAAACGCCCCTGCGCAGCAGCACGGGGCGTGACAGACCGGAACGGCCTGCTACTTCCTCGTTCTCCTGCGCGGGTCGCCCGCATCGCGGGGCCTTCGTTCTAAGTCAAATGACATGACTCGGATGACCAGCGGTCTTCGGTGAACCGTTCCCCAGCGTACGGCAGGTGGCAGGCGGCCTCCAAATCGGCATGATGTGACGCGTGACCGAAGAGCCGCCCCGGAACCCGCCGCCACCGGACCTCGACCCGGAACAGCTGAGGCAGTTCCAGGAGTTCCAGAGGTTCCAGGAGTTCCAGCGCTTCCAGCAGGCCCAGGGCGCCGGCGGCCCCCAGGCCCTCCCGCCGGGCCAGTCCCCACCCGGCCAGCCCCCGCCGGGCCAACTCCAGCAACCCCAGCCGTACCCGTACCCCCCGGTGGCCCCACCCCCGCCGCCACCGCGCAAGCCGCTGTGGAAAACCCTGCTGGGCAGCAAGCTCTTCCGCCGCCTGGTGTACCTCGTGGTCGCGCTGCTGATCGCGAACCACTTCTACGGGCAGTACTTCGGCGGCGACGACCCGGGTGACGTGGCGGTGGACAGCGGCGGCGTGGAGAACAACGTCACCGCGCCCCAGACCCCGTACGGCAACAACGGCACGATCGCCCTGTTCTACAAGCACGTCGGCACCGGTGACGGCGGCCAGGCGTGCTCGTACTTCAAGGACGACGGACCGGAGAAGGCGTTCGCGGAGGCATTCGGCGCACCCGACTGCGAGGCCGCGGTGGCCAAGCTGAAGGAGCGGGTGACGGACGTGAGCACCTACCGCCAGCTCGGCTTCCCCGCCGACATGCGCGCCGTGCCCGCATCGGGTTCGGTCGAGGTCAGCTCCTGCGCGCTCACCGTGCGCAGTGGTCCGGCGCTGGGCAAGTTCACGCTCACCAAGCAGCCCAGTTCGAGCTGGGCGATCACCGGCTACGAGGCCGAACCCGCCTGCCCCTGAACGCGGGAGCGCCCCCCGGCACGGGGCCGGGGGGCGCTTCGCGGAGCTGTCGAACCGAGGTCAGGCGGTCGCCTCGTCGGTCAGCAGGTTCCGGGTCCGGTTCGGGTCGACCGGGATGCCGGGGCCCATCGTCGTCGAGACGGTGACCTTCTTCAGGTACCGGCCCTTCGCGGCGGACGGCTTCGCGCGCAGGATCTCGTCCAGCGCGGCGGCGTAGTTCTCGACCAGCTTCTCCGGGTCGAACGACACCTTGCCGATGACGAGGTGCAGGTTGGCCTGCTTGTCGACGCGGAAGTTGATCTTACCGCCCTTGATGTCGACGACGGCCTTGGTGACGTCGGGCGTCACGGTGCCGGTCTTCGGGTTCGGCATCAGGCCGCGCGGGCCGAGGATGCGGGCGATGCGACCGACCTTGGCCATCTGGTCGGGCGTGGCGATCGCGGCGTCGAAGTCGAGCCAGCCGTCCTGGATGCGCGCGATCAGGTCCTCGGAGCCGACCGCGTCGGCACCGGCGGCCTCGGCCTCGGCGGCCTTGTCACCCGTGGCGAAGACGATCACGCGGGCGGTCTTGCCCGTACCGTGCGGCAGGTTCACGGTGCCGCGGACCATCTGGTCGGCCTTGCGGGGGTCGACGCCGAGCCGGATGGCGACCTCGACGGTCGCGTCCAGCTTGACCTTGGACGTCTCCTTGGCGAGCTTGGCGGCCTCCAGCGGCGAGTACAGCCGCTCCCGGTCCACCAGCTCGGCGGCGTTCTTGTACGCCTTGCTGCGCTTCATGCTTCTGTTCCTTAAGTGGATCAGTTGTGGTGGCGAGCCAGCGCGTGGCTCTCCCACGAACTACCGACGTACGGGGGGACGGTCAGCCTTCGACGGTGATGCCCATGGAGCGGGCGGTGCCGGCGATGATCTTCGCCGCCTGGTCCACGTCGTTGGCGTTCAGGTCGACCATCTTGGTCTGCGCGATCTCGCGGACCTGGTCCATGGTCACCTTGGCGACCTTGAGCCGGTGCGGTTCGCCCGAGCCCTTCTCGACACCGGCGGCCTTGAGGATCAGCTTCGCGGCCGGCGGGGTCTTGAGCTTGAAGTCGAACGAGCGGTCCTCGTACACGGAGATCTCGACCGGCACGACGGTGCCGCGCTGCGACTCGGTCGCGGCGTTGTACTGCTTGCAGAACTCCATGATGTTGACGCCGTGCTGACCCAGCGCGGGGCCGACCGGCGGCGCCGGGTTCGCGGCACCGGCCTTGATCTGCAACTTGATTACAGCTGCGAGCTTCTTCTTCTTGGGAGGCATCTCGGTTCCTTCATTGCGGTGTCCACGCGCGGCCCTGCCAGCCGCGGCGTGGCTGCCGACCTCCCCCGCGCACGGGGGAGCCGGATCAGATCTTGGAGACCTGGCTGAACGACAGCTCGACCGGAGTCTCGCGGCCGAAGATCGACACCAGGACCTTCAGCTTCTGGCCGTCCGCGTTGACCTCGCTGATCGTGGCGGGCAGCGTGGCGAACGGGCCGTCCATGACGGTGACGGACTCGCCGACCTCGAAGTCCACCTCGATGGTCGACTTCGTCGGGGTCGCGGCGGCCTTCTTGCCCGCGGCGGGCTTCTCCTCGACCTGGGGCAGCAGGAACTTCAGCACCTCGTCGATGGTCAGCGGCGACGGCTTCGACGTCGCGCCGACGAAACCCGTCACGCCGGGCGTGTTGCGCACCGCGCTCCACGAGGCGTCGTTGAGCTCCATCCGGACCAGGATGTAGCCGGGCAGCACCTTGCGCTGCACCTGCTTGCGCTGGCCGTTCTTGATCTCGGTGACTTCCTCGGTCGGCACCTCGACCTGGAAGATGAAGTCCTCCATGTCGAGCGTCTGGATGCGCGTTTCGAGGTTGGTCTTGACCTTGTTCTCGTAGCCCGCGTACGAGTGCACGACGTACCAGTCGCCGGGGGCGCGGCGCAGTGCGTCGCGCATCTCCTCGGCCGGGTCGGCGGGCTCGGCGTCGATGTCGGCGACCGCGACGGACTCGACGTCACCGCCGGACTCGATGTCGCCGCCGGACTCGATGTCACCACCGGACTCGGCGGTGTCCTCGTCGTCCTCGTCGTCGGCAGCAGCGGAAGCGGACTCCTCGATGGCCTCCGACGCCTCGTCCTGCTCGACGTCCTCGACTCCACCGTCGAAGTCCTGCTCGTCGGTCAGGTCGGTGTGCTCCTGGGCGTCAACGCCGTTCTCGGAGGTCACTGTGGGTCTCGCTTCCTCTCATGCATCACATGTCCGCCGCCACCGGGGCGGTGCGGAGTTCGGCTCAGCCGAACAGCCGGAACATGCCCCAGGCGAAGGCCGAATCCAGGCCGAAGACCAACGCCACCATGAAGGCCACGAAGACCAGCACGACCCCCGTGTAGGTGATCATCTGCTTGCGGGTCGGCCAGATGACCTTCCGCAGCTCGCTGACCACTTCACGGACGTAGCGGACGAGCCGGGCGAAGATGTTGGGACGCTTCTCCGTGTCCGTCCGCGAGCGCGTGGCGCGACCCTTCTTGTCCGCCTCGGCGTCGGAGTCGACCTCGGTCGACTTCTTCGCCTCGACGTCCTTGCGGCCCGCCGGTCGCGCGGAACCACGGCGCTCGCGCCGCGCTGCGGCGGTAACCGGCCGGGAGGCGCTCTCGCGCTCGTCCGGCTGGTCCTGCTCGCGGCCCTCGCTCATGCCGTCCTCCGCTCACGTTCGCGCTTCGACGCAGGGGCGACAGGACTTGAACCTGCAACCTGCGGTTTTGGAGACCGCTGCTCTGCCAGTTGAGCTACGCCCCTTTGAGGTCCCACCGTTGGAACCCCCTGGCTGGAGACGCCCCGCAGCGCCCTCACGTGGCTCGTGAGGCAGCGACTCGGCGTTCCGAGTTCCAGAGCATACGGCACGTCTCACCCCACTTTCCAACTGGCCCGGTCAGAGGGGGTGCCGGCAGGTGGCGCGGTTGTGCGATCTGCCACGATTGGGGCCATGGCCACGCCTGAGACGACCACCGAGTCCACCCCCTCCGAGCTGCCCCGGATCTCCGAGCGCATCGGGGGCATCGCCGAGTCCGCCACCCTCGCGGTGGACGCGAAGGCGAAGGCGCTCAAGGCGGCCGGTCGACCGGTGATCGGCTTCGGGGCGGGCGAGCCCGACTTCCCGACCCCCGAGGCCGTCGTCGCCGCCGCGCAGGCCGCGTGCGCCGACCCGAAGAACCACCGCTACACGCCCGCCGCGGGCCTGCCGGAGCTGCGGGAAGCCGTAGCCGCGAAGACGCTGCGGGACTCCGGCTACGAGGTGAAGCCCGCGCAGGTGCTCATCACCAACGGCGGCAAGCAGGCCGTCTACCAGGCGTTCGCCACGATCGTGGACCCGGGCGACGAGGTGCTGCTGCCCGCGCCGTACTGGACCACCTACCCCGAGGCGATCACGCTGGCCGGCGGCGTCCCGGTGCAGGTCACGGCCGACGAGACGACCGACTACCTGGTCACCGTCGAGCAGCTGGAGGCCGCGCGCACCGCGAGGACCAAGGTGCTGCTGCTGTGCTCCCCCTCGAACCCGACGGGCTCGGTCTACACCCGCGAGCAGGTCGTCGCGATCGGCGAGTGGGCGCTGGAGCACGGCCTGTGGGTGATCACCGACGAGATCTACGAGCACCTGGTCTACGACGGCGCGGAGTCGGTGTCGCTGCCGGCGGTCGTGCCCGCGATGGCGGACCGGACGATCGTGCTCAACGGCGTGGCCAAGACGTACGCGATGACCGGCTGGCGGGTCGGCTGGCTGATCGGCCCGGCGGACGTGGTGAAGGCGGCGGCGAACCTCCAGTCGCACCTGACCTCGAACGTGTCGAACGTCTCGCAGCGCGCGGCCCTGGAGGCCGTGTCCGGGTCGCTGGACGCGGCGCACGAGATGCGCGAGGCGTTCGACCGGCGGCGGCGCACGATCGTCGAGATGCTGTCGGCGATCCCCGGCGTCGAGTGCCCGACCCCGAAGGGCGCGTTCTACGTGTACCCGTCGGTGAAGGCGCTGATCGGCAAGGAGCTGCGCGGGACGACGATCACCGACACCGTGCAGCTGGCCGCGCTGGTCCTGGAGCACGTCGAGGTGGCCGTGGTGCCCGGCGAGGCGTTCGGCACGCCCGGCTACCTGCGCCTCTCGTACGCCCTGGGCGACGACGACCTCAAGACCGGCATCACCCGGATGGCGGAGCTGCTGTCCGAGGTGAAGTAGCGAGGACCGACCGACCCGTTCACGAGGCACCCCGACCGGGGTGCCTCGTGGCGTTTTCGAGCACGCCGCGGCGACGCGTGATCATTGGTGATCCGCATCACCCCGATGCCCCGTCGCACCCGACCCTCCGTAACCCGTTCGGGCGAAGCTGTAACCGCGGGTCGTGTCACACCGATGGTCCATTCAGCCCCACCGGTCCACGTCCGAGGAGACCCATGCCGGAGCCCGAACGGCCCGCACGACCGCGCTTCCGCACGTGGTCCGTTGTCGCAGGCGCGGCGGCGCTGGTGATCGGGGCGGTGGCCCTCGTGCTGTGGACCACCCGCCCGGTACCACCGGTCCGGGTGGTCTACGAGGTGCGCGGCGCGGTCGAGCGGGCCACCGTCACCTACTCGACGTTCCAGCGGGACGGCACCGGGACGCGCCGGGAGGAGCTGACCGCGCTCCCCTGGCGCAAGGAGCTGGTCGTGCCCGACGAGCCCGTCGGCGGCGTCCTCACCGTCACCATCGGCCAGGGCGGCGGGGACGTGGCGTGCGAGGTGACCGTGGACGGCGTCGAGCGGCGCTCGGCCACGGCCACCGGCGCGCACGCCAGCGCCCTTTGCGACGGCTTCTGAAGCCCTCGGGAGGGGCGCGGGAAAGGGTCGGGGAGGGCCCTAGCGCAGCCGTACGCGGGCCGACGCGCCGCCGAGGACCGACTTGCCCTCGAACGAGGCCGTCACGTTGACCTTGAACGTCCCGTCCTCCAGGACCTTGGTCACCTTGCCCGTCACCTCCACGAGCGCGCCCTCCTCGTCGTCGGGCACCGGGACGGGCCGCCCGAACCGCACGCCGTACTCGACGACGGCGCCCGGGTCGCCGGTCCACGCGGTGACGATCCGGCCGGCGAGGCCCATGGTGAGCATCCCGTGCGCGATGACGCCCGGCAGGCCGACCTCGCGGGCGAACCGCTCGTTCCAGTGGATCGGGTTGAAGTCGCCCGACGCGCCCGCGTAGCGGACCAGGTCGGCGCGGGTGATGCGCAGCGACAGGGGTGGCAGCTCGTCGCCCACGGACACGTCCGACGCCGTGATCACGAGCCCTCCCCGCGCACCACGAGGGTCGACCTGGCGGTGGTGACCGGTTCGCCGTCCTCGGTGGCGATCTCGGCGCGCAGCGCCAGCATGTCGTTGCCCATCCGGGAGGTGATGCCGTCCACGTGCAGCGACACGGACAGCCGGTCGCCCGCCGTGATGGGGCGGTGGTGGACGAAGGTCTGGTCGCCGTGCACCACGCGGCTGTAGTCCAGGCCCAGCTCGGGGTCCTCGACCAGCACGTCGTTGATCTTCAGCGACAGCACGACCGCGAACGTCGGCGGCGCGATGACGTCCCGGTAGCCCAGGGCGCGGGCGGCCTCCGGGTCGCGGTGCGCCGGGCTCGACTCCCCCACCGCGTCGGCGAACTCGCGGATCTTCTCGCGGCCGACTTCGTAGGGGGGCGACGGCGGGTAGGAACGTCCGACGTAGGACTGGTCGAGAGGCACGGCACGCAGGTTATACGCGACGAGGCCCGTCCCCACGCGGGGGACGGGCCTCGGTCGGAGGTGGTGCTACCGGCTCAGCGGGTTTCCTTGTGAGCGCGGTGGGTCTTGCAGTTCGGGCAGAACTTCTTGATCTCCAGGCGGTCCGGGTCGTTGCGCCGGTTCTTCCTGGTGATGTAGTTCCGGTGCTTGCACTCCTCGCACGCGAGGGTGATCTTGGGGCGTACGTCGGTTGCAGCCACGGTCCTTGCCTTCCTAGAGCGCGTGTACCCCGGTTCCCCAGTGCGGGCTTACCGCCTGGCGGGGATCTTGCGAGTAGCGGTGGCCGGACTTGAACCGGCGACACAGCGATTATGAGCCGCTTGCTCTACCAACTGAGCTACACCGCTGTACACAAGTCAGCCGCGATGCTTGAGCACCGCGGCCGGTTGTGGAGCCCCTTTACGGAATCGAACCGTAGACCTTCTCCTTACCATGGAGACGCTCTGCCGACTGAGCTAAAGGGGCTTGCTCTTGCAGCGAGTAGAACTCTACAACACCACTCGCGCAGAAGAGAAATCGGGGGTCCCGATCAATGCACCAACGTGAGCACCGTCTCATCCCGGGCACCCCTGACCTGCACCGTCCGCGCCCGCAGCCACGCCTCGAAGCGCTCCTCGGACAGCGGCCGGGAGATCAGGTAGCCCTGCGCCACGTCGCAGCCCATGGCCACCAGCTGGTCCCGCGCGGCGTCGTCCTCCACGCCCTCGGCGACCACGGTGAGGCCGAGCGAGTGGCCCAGCTCCACGATCGAGCGGACCACGGCCATGTCGCCGAGGTCGGTGCCCATGCCGAGCACGAAGCTCTTGTCGATCTTGACCTCGTCCACCGGGAGCTGCCGCAGGTAGGCCAGTGACGAGTAGCCGGTGCCGAAGTCGTCCACGGCCAGCACGACACCCATCTGGTGCAGGCGCCGCAGCACGGGCAGCGCGCGCTCCGGGTCGGCCATCACGCCGGACTCGGTCAGCTCGAACGTGAGCAGCTCCGGCGGCACCCCGTGCTTGACCAGGGCCGCCGCGACGCGGTCGGGGAACTCCTCGTCGGCGAGCGTGCGCACGGACAGGTTGACCGCGATGGACATCCGCAGCCCGCGGTCGATCCACCGCCGCACCCGCTCCAGCGCCTTGTCCATCACGAAGTCGGTGAGCACGTCGACCAGGCCGGTGGCCTCGACGGCGGGCACGAACTCGTCCGGGTCGACGCGGCCGAACTCCGGGTGCTTCCAGCGCACCAGCGCCTCGCCGCCGATGACCTGGCGGCTCGGCAGGGCGACCTTCGGCTGGTAGTGCACGGAGATCTGGCCGTTCTCCAGGGCCGAGCGGAACTGCGTGACGAGCTGGAAGCGGCGCAGGAAGATCTGGCCCATGCTCGGCGCGTACTGGCGCAGCGGCTCGTTCTCGCTGGTCGCCCGCACGGCCACGTCGGCGCGCTGGAGCAGGGCGTCGGGGTCGGGCTCCTCGACCTCGCAGTCCGCCGTGGTGGCCCAGCCGACGACGGCGCCCGCCTCGACGGTGAGCCGGTCGACGGGGTACGGCACGGACAGCGCGGCGCGCAGCCGTTCGGCGATCTCCCGGACCCGCCCGGTCTGCCGGTCCACCAGCAGCGCGGCGAACGCGCCGCCCTCCAGGCGGGCCAGCGGCACCTCGGGGCCCAGCTCGTCGCGCAGCCTGCGGCCGGCGGCGACGACCATCCGGTTGGCCCAGGTCTGGCCGAGCGCGTCGGAGACGGTGGACAGCACGTCGAGGTCCACGCGGACCACGACGGCCGTCTCGGCCTGGCGCATCGGCTCGCTCGCGGCCTCGCGGAAGCCGGGCCGGTTGAGCAGGCCGGTCAGCGGGTCGTGGTAGGCGTCGTGGCGCAGCCGGGCGAGCAGCCTGCGGTTGTCCACGGCGGTCGACAGGTGGCTGGCGAGCGTGCGCAGGAGCTGGATGTCGGCCTTGCCGAAGCCGCGCCACCGGCTGAGCCGGTCGTGCACCTCGACCGCGCCGAGCAGCTGGGTGGCGCCGCGCAGCGGCACGACCAGCGCCTCCTGCGCGTCGCGGCGGGCCAGGGCCTCGGCGGCCTCCTCGCCCGCGTCGACGACGCGGAAGTACCGCACCTGCGCGCCGGGCAGCTGGAGCAGGGCGTCCTCGCGCAGCACGCGCGGGTCGTCGCGGCGCATCCCCGGCGGCAGCGGCTCGCCCGACACGAAGCTGCGCATCGGCGCCTGCGGGTCGGTGCGCAGCCGCAGCACGACGCGGTTGGAGTTGAGCTGCTCGCGGATGCGGTCGGCGATCAGCTGCCACTCGTCGTCCTCGGCGTGGCCGTCGCCGGCGTCCGGGGCGGTGCCGCGCGGGCCGGTGGCGTGCCTGCCGGAGCGGGCGACGCGCAGCGAGACCTCGCTGAGCGCCTCCAGGTCCCGCTGCTCGCGCAGCAGGCCCGAGTAGGCGAGGTAGATGGCCGTGATGCCGGCGAAGACGAGGCCGATGAGCAGGCCGCCCCACGGCACGCGCGTCGCGACCTCGTAGCCGACCAGGCCGGCGGAGGTGTTCAGCAGCGCCACCACGAGGGTCTGCGCGACCAGGCGCACCGCCGGGCCGAGCCGCATGCCCTTGCGCATGATCCGCAGCGCGGTCAGGCCGAGCAGGCTGGCCAGCAGCGGCACGGCGATGGTGCCGACGAACGCGCCCGCCCAGATCGGGCCGCTGCGGCCGAGCAGGTCCTTGACCCACTCGGCGACCGCGAAGGCCACCGAGATCTCCATGAACATCAGGCCGGCGTTGTAGACCGCCCGGTCGAGCACGCGGCGGCCGAGCAGCGTGCCGACGCCCGCGACCACGTGCGCGGCGAGCACGACCTCGAACGGCGCGACGAGCAGGCCGAGCACGAGCGGGATCTCGGTGAACGAGATGGTCCAGGCCACGCCGCTGCGCACGTCGACGTTGATGGCGAGCTGCTCGGCGAGCAGGAAGCCGACGACGAGCAGCGGGCCGGTCCACAGCAGGCTCGGCGTGGCGGAGTTGTCGGGCAGCCAGGTGCCGACGGCGAACGCGGACAGCCCGCCCGCGACGAGGAGCAGGGCCGCGAACGCGCTGAAGGAGCGGTTCGTGGACCGGGACGGCGCGGTGGGCGCCTCGGCCGACGCGTCGTCGGACATCCAGCCTCCTCGTCGGCCGTCGTCTCGGTGGGCCGGGTCGCGGCCTGCGGGCTCCTGGCGTGACTGAGGGGTCCCGAACGTGGACCAGGACCCCTCCAAGGCTGCCAATGTACCCCGGTCGGGGGACGAAATGGCAGGTCGTAGGACGGATTACCACGAAAGGTGACGACGCCGTTCACACTTTCAGCAGCCCCCGCACCACCCCGACGACCGCTCCCGGAACCCCGTCCCGATCATGGCCGGGCAGGGTCCGGACCTGCCCGCGGCGGGGAGATGCCTGCTCAGCCGACGCGTCGCCGCACCCGGGTCGGAACGCCTGCCGCGGGACGCCCGGAACCGGTTACGGGAACCTCCGGGACTCCGCAGGGCCGCCCGCGTCACCCCATCCGGTTCCGGACGGTCACCGCGCGTTCACCGGAACGCGGTCACCGCGCCCGGTCAGCCGGACGCGGTCAGCCGGACGCGGTCACCGCGCGCCGGGCGCACCGCCCCTCAGACGCCGACCAGCTCCCGCCGGGCCACCCCCGGGTCGCGCCGCAGCGCGTCGCGGACACCCTCCAGCACCCGGCACGCCTCCGCGGCCGCCGCGTGCTGGGCGGCCCCGCTGCCGATCGCGTCGCGCAGCGCGAGCCACACCGCCGCCTCGTCGTCGCGGACCGCGCCGAGCAGGTCGTGCCGCTCGGGGTACGGGTGCAGCGCGATCTTGCCGACCAGCCCCCTGAGCGCGGCGAAGACGTCCTTGGGCAGGTCGCCCGCGAGCCGTTCGAGCTTGGCGGTCAGGTCCACGCCGGCCAGTTCGGACGACGACAGCGGTCCGAAGTTCAGCACCGCGGCCAGCCCGTACTCCAGGTCGTCCACGGCGTTGAGCAGCGCGCCGACGTCGGCGGGCGCGGCGGTCGTCCGCCGGGGCGAGCGACGGCGCCCCGGGAACCGGACGACCAGGCCGAGGGCCACGCCGGTCGCGAGGGCCGCGAGGGCGATGAGGGTTTCGCTCATGGCCCCAGTCTCGACCCGCCGGCGGCCCCCGCCCCGCCGGTCCGCGACAGCGGGTCGATCGGACCGGCCGACCGGTCGGCCGCACTTCGGTTGGGCCGATCAGCGGAACCGGTCGGCGTGCCACCGTCGTGCGAACCGGCCTCCCGACCGGGTGATGCCGCCTGGGCCACCCGAGTGAACTGGGGGCGGAGGGGTACTCGCGGCGCGGGGCCGGACCTCCTGTGGAACGAGGGGTAGCGATGATGGGCACAGCGGGCGAGGGGGTCGCCGTGATCGTGGTGAGGGAGCTGTCCGGGCGGGCCAGGTCCATGCTCCGGGCCGTCGCGGCGGGCAGGGCGCAGCTGTCGGGGGGGTGCGAACCGGACCTCTACGTGGACGGGCTGCCGTGCTGCGACCAGATGGTCACGCACGACCTGGTGCACGCGGGGCTGCTGCGGGCGCGCCGGGCGGTGGGCCTGGACGAGCGGGTGGACGCGGAGCTGACCGAGGAGGGCAGGGCCGCACTCGCATAGCCCTCGAACAAATGTTCGACATGGGTTATGCTGCAGGACGAGGCCGGCACGCAAGCGAGAGGAAGCGCTTGCGCGCCGGCCTCACCCCGTCGCGAGGTCGTACGGGGTGACGTCGGCGACCGGCACGTACCCGAGCCGCTGGTAGAGGGCGTTGCTGGTGGCGTTGGCGGGGTCCGCGAACAGCACGACGTGCGTCGCGCCCGCGTCCAGCGCGGCCCTGCTCACCTCGACCGTCACGGCCGCCGCGTAGCCGCGCCCCCGGAAGCGCGCCGGGGTGTAGACGGGGTCCACCCGCACCATGCCGCCGACCACCGCCGTCGAGCCCGCCATGGAGACCGGCGTGCCGTCCGGCGCCTCCCAGAACGTGTAGCGCTTGTCCGCGTAGCGCGTGCCCGCCCAGGCGTCGGCGTCCACGACGGGCTCCTCCCCCACCGCCTCCATGAACCCGGCGCACCACCGCACGACCTGCTCCCGGTCCCGCGGCGCCGCGCCCCGGCCGGCCGGGAACGGCTCCGGCGGGGTGAGCGCGCCGAGGCGGTAGAGGCGCACCCGCACGCCGGGCGTCGCCACCGCGCCCGTGCGCCGCCCCCAGGCCCCGGCGAACGCGACGGCCGTGCCCTCGACCGCGGAGACCCCGGAGAGGGTGAGGCCGAGGTCCGCCAGGTGGGCCGCGAGGCCGTCGGCCACCTCGGCGGGGACCGGGGTGAGGGCGAGGCGACCGGTCGCGCGCCGGCAGAAGACCGCGCGCACCCCGTCCGCCGACTCCAGCCGACCGAAGAGCACGTCCTCGCCCACTCCCCGCTCCCGCCACTTCGCGACCGTCGTCAGCAGCATCGTGTGCAGGTCGGGCCGCGACCGCAGGAAGTCCCACGCCCCGGCGGAGAAGTCGTCGACGTCGTCGGTGAGGTACCAGCCGTCCGGGCGCATGGCCCCATGATCACCCGCGCGCCCCGCCCACCGGCGGAGGACGCGAAAAAGCCCCCGTGACCGGTCGTGCCGGTCACGGGGGCTTTCACGTGGTGTGGCGGGTAGAGGATTCGAACCTCTGTAGCTTTCGCGACGGATTTACAGAGTCCCGCCTGAACCACACCTGACCAGCGCTTACAGCTCTCGGCACGGTCACTTCGGTACGTCCTCGGCACAGACGCCCACTGAACCCCTGCCTGCAGCAAGCCCCGTCCGGCCTGACTGGCGTGTCGTCAGGAAACACAGCCACGCCAACCGACGATGATGCGGACATGCCTGAGGACCGCCCCGCTCCGGTGCCGTTATCCAGCCCGGCCCCTGGCGAGCAATCCGCCACCCGTACGCCTGTGCCGCTGCCGACACCATCCACGTCACGCACGTCACTGGAGCCGATGCCGCGCAGGGTGATCGCGACCGTGGCGGCTGTGATTGCCACAGCAACGATCGGCCTGGTGGTGGCGCTGTGGTGGGTGGGCACCGCGGGCCTATCCGGCGCGGAGCTGGTGAACGCGCGATTCAACGCGCTGCGCACCGGGCTGAGCATCGGAGTAGGCGGAGGCGGGATCTTCGCGCTGTACCTGGCGTGGCGACGCCAATATGCCACCGAGATCGGGCTGGTACAGAAGGAACGCGACCAGGCCGACGTCGTCCGCGCCTACGAACTGCAACGCGAGGTCGCAGCCACAACCGAACGCGATGCCGAAGCACGCCGAATCACCGACCTGTACGCAAAGTCTGTGGAACAACTCGGATCGGACAAGGCTCCAGTACGTCACGGCGGCCTGTACGCCCTGGAACGCCTCGCACAAGACCATCCTGAAAAGCCAGCCTTGCGCCAAACCGTGGTCAATGTGCTCTGCGCCTACCTCCGCGCTCCCTTCGACATTCCTGGTGACCCGCCTGACGCGAGCGCCGATCAGGCCGCCCGCGTCGAACACCGCGAACGAGTTCAGGAACGGGAGGTTCGGCTAACCGCCCAACGCATTCTCACCACGCACGTGAATCCTGACAGCGACACAGACCAACCTACAATGACCTTCTGGGCAAACACCGATTTTGACCTCACCGCCGCGGTCCTCATTGACTGGGACACGCGTAAGTGCCTATTGCGTAATGCGACATTCCGTGGAGCCACGTTCACCGGGGATGCCACGTTCAGCGAAGCGACGTTCACCGGGAACGCCGCGTTCGATGAAGCGACGTTCACCGGAAACACCCGGTTCGACGAAGCGACGTTCACCGGGGACGCCGCGTTCAGTGAAGCAACGTTCACTTGGAACACCTCATTCATTAAAGCGACGTTCACCGGGGACGCCTTTTTCGACGAGGTGACGTTCACCGAGGACGCCTGGTTCGGCGGAGTGACGTTCACCGGGGATGCCTCATTCACCGGAGCGACGTTCACCAAGAACGCCGTGTTCATCAAAGCGACGTTCACCGGAAATACCTGGTTCAACGAAGCGACGTTCACCTGGAACGCCTTGTGCAAAGAAGCGACGTCCCGTCATGACCCTGCGGTCAAATCCTCTTACTCCAAATCATGGCCCGCCGGATGGCAACTCTCACTCGACCATACGGCCATCGAAGGCCGCCAGGGCACTTGGCATCGCATTCTGGCTACTGACGATGACTCCACCTCTCCCGAGGACCTTACTTTCGAGTCTATTGACGACTGATCCCCGGACTTCCGTACGAACCACAGTGACCACCGTCCACAGCTTACGACGTCGTCACTTCGGTACGCATCCGGCATGAGCAGTCCCGAGCGGGCCTCAAGCGACTTCCGACCACGTCGCGAGCGTCCGACAGATCTGCGGGAAACTCGCTGCCGTAGTCCATGCGGGGTCGCCTATAGGACCGGTAACCTCGGTAACCTCAGTAACCGTGCAGGTCAGAGTCTCCCAGGAAGGTGGCCAACCAAGATCGGGTTACCCACGGAACAGTAACTACACCGCGAAGCGCGGCTCTACAGTGCCCCGCGAGGCGCGAGAGCAAGCTAGTCCTTCATCACGACCATCACGCCAGCCATGGTTGCCATTCGATCGGTAACCGCAACTTGGTCGGTTACGCCTGAGCGAGCCGCTGACCTGCACAGTTACCGAAGTTACCGAAGTTACCGATCCTGGAGAGGGCCATGAACTACCCCCTAGTGTGTCGCATACCGAACTAGTTCGGCAGCACTTATCCATGTCCCGATGTGCAATTCGGTTTTATTTTAAGTAAATAAATGAAAGGTTCGCTGATGCCACTCGGACAGTCCTCAACAGAGCCTACATGGTGGCAGATAGTCCCAGCCGTAGTACAAAGTATCTTTTGGATTACCGTAGGCACAGTAACCGTCCTAACTTATCTACATGCAAAGAAAACCGTTCTACAGCCACTCAAAACGGAAGTTTACAAAGCCCAAATAGAACTAACCAAGGATCTAATAGCCTTGTTCGTCGACAAGACAGAGCATGATATCTACAATTACTTCGCCCTGGAAAAACTCTACTTTGCAAATATGCAAATGATGGTAGACGAGTACATCCTGACAAAGTTTGGAATCAAGGTCGACCAAAGTGCTCGCGCGTACAGTACCGACAAATGCCCCATTTGGCGGGTAAAAGCCGAGGCCATTGAGGCGGCAGATGAGTACACAACTCCTGAGAAAAAAGATATCCCACGCAAAGAGTGGGCAAGATACAAAAATATGTCAATCGCTATACCGAACGAAACAACAGCCGCTCTCAACGAAGTCGAAAAATTCTTGAAACACCCATTGCTTCCTAATGAATGCTCGATCGCCCTGCAGAAGCTAAAAGATGCGGTAGACCAGAAAATAGCAACCCTTGGAACGGCACTGGAGATTGCGGCACAAAAGATGGAAGAGGCTGTGCCGAACAAAGAAACGCTAGACAAGTTCCAGACCGGCTGGATTCACTATATCTGGAACTCGAACCACATAAGTCTCGAAACTCCAGTCAGCGAACTTATCGAATTTACGCGCGCCTACTTTGCGTCTGACCAATTCTTCTCCGGAAGCAAAAAGGGATTCAGTTTCAAGGTCTGGAAGGGGCGGCAAAATCCTAACTCGAAGATTCGGAAGACGAATAACTAAGCGATCTAAAATCCTAACTCCCCTCTCTTTTTAAAACGATCCGACAAACGATTGAACAACCATGCATCAGCCGCCCGAAATCTGTCTCAAGCTAGTATCACCGCGTCACAGCGTTGGAAGGCATGCCACCAGCCGTCAAGGTCCTGACCTGCTCCACAGCGACCGAGTAGCACAGGCTGTTGGTACCCGGAACCGTGCGCGCGGAGTGAGGGCTAATGATGAGCCCCGGACAGGTCCACAATGGATGTCCCGACGGCAGCGGCTCCGGATCTGTGACGTCTAGAGCAGCGCGCAGTCTGCCGGCTCGGAGTTCGGCAATCAAGGCGTCGGTATCCACGATTTGGCCGCGCGCGACGTTCACCAACAACGCACCATCATCCATCGCTGACAGAAAGGCATCGTTCACCAGTCTGTGCGTTGCAGCGGTTAGCGGCGCGGTGATGACGACGATATCGTGACCTTTGACGAGGCTTGGAAGTTCGGAGGGGGCGTGAACGCCCTCACGGGCAGTGCCCGCTACGAGGGTTGATGTCGCGTTGAACGCCATGAGTCGCTTAGCCACCGCAAGACCGATATGCCCAGCACCCACGATAAGGGTACGTTTGCCGTCGAGCGTATCCGCCTGGAATCGACGGTGTGCCCACTCCCTTTCGTCTTGGAACCTTACAAGCGCTGGCCACTGCCGCAACTGTGTGAGTATTGCCGAGAGGACCCACTCAGACACCGGGCCAGCGTGAGCACCACGGGCACTTGAGAGAGTCACATGCGCCGGCACATGACTAGCCCATTCGTCCACCCCTGCTGACAGGAGTTGGACCATACGCAGGTTCGGCAACTGTTCGAGCAGTCGGATCGGACGGTGACTACTCCGGTACGGGGGAATCAGGATTTCGGACTCGCGTTGCCTGTCCGTCAACTCGGAGACGTTCGGGTCATAAGTACACACCTCGATGCCGTCCAGGCTCGACAGCTTCTCCACTCCGACTTCGTCATCAGGTTCGTTGCTGACGAGCACTCGCATCGTCTCTCCACTACAGCGCGTCGGTCTACTTGAGCAAGCTACTTCAGGTTAAGCACTACCGGCCAAGGCCTTGACCAGCTCACGCGCTTGATCCTGTAGCGGCGCACCCGACGCGCTGTTGTCGATAACGGAGTGCTCGACCGGCGGACGGAAGTCAACGTCGATCGCGGACAAATACTCCCTCCAGTTGCTCAGCTTGGCCGCATCGCGCGCTGCTCCACGATGCCGGATGTAGGTGTGCATGGTGTCCGCGTCGCAGTAGACCCACACAACAGACACCTTCGCGCCCACCTCACGGCAGGTCGCTTCAATGCGGTTCAGCCACGCAAGGTCTTTGAACTCCTTGATGAACGGCGCTGTCACGATGGCGCTGTTGCCGCACTGGACGTTCTCCGTCAACGCGTTGATGAGCGCTTCGTACTCACGCGGCCGGATGCGGGACAGGTACTCCGCCGACTCCCTATCGTGGGGGGAGCACCCGAGGATCTCCAGCGCCGCTTCAACGACCGGACGCGTCAACGTGTCCTTGTCGAGCATCGGCCACCCGGTCTCACGGGCCAGCACGCGCCCCAGCTCGGTCTTGCCGCTCCCCGCATACCCACCGACCAGCAGCACGTGCGGGGCGGTCGTCCGCACCTCGGCGTGCGCGGCCTGGTCCGGCGCGTTGACGACTCGTCCTGCCCGCGGCTTGCTGGTGATGACGTTCTCGCTGGCGAGCAGCTTCATGGCTTCGTTGATCGTGAAAACGCTGACGTCCCACTGCTGGGCCAGCTCACGTGTGGACGGCAGCGGCTGACCGTCTCGCAGCAGGCCGGCCGCTATCTGGTTCCGGATGTTCCGCGCCACCTGCTGGTGCAGGGACTCGCCACGCGACACGCGTGGGTTCTGGCTGGACATGCCACCTCCGGTCCACTCGATGTGGAGCCTCAGCATACCAGCGACCTAACAGAGCGCTGACCAGCATCACCGCAGGCAGAACGCATATTTGCGGAGAGTTCCCACCTAACAGTTGACCTGCTTACCATTCAACTGTTAGCTTTCTCTCGTCGCCACTGTGGCGACGACCACACGGGAGGAAGTGCGATGTACCTCGAAGAGGACGAGTACCGGTTCAGCCCGGACGGGCTGACGGAAGACTCGATCGACGCCCTGATCGCGACCGTCGCCGACGAACTGACCGAGCTGCCCACCGCCACAACGGCGCTGCTGGACGGCACGGCCCGCCACCAGCGCGACCGGCGAACCGTCGAACGCAAGCTCGGCGGCATCGTGCGCGTTCTGCGCATCTACGGCCCGGTGTTCGAGAACGACTCCACCGCGTCCGCTGCCTAATCCCCTCACCAGCAACGAAAGCGAGCACGCAGCCATGAGCACGATCCGTCTGACCTCCGACGCCGTCCTGTTCGCCAAGCACGACGACCGCCTGTTCCTGCTGATGATCGAGCGCGGCTGGGACCCGTACGCGGGCAAGTGGGCGCTTCCGGGTGGCCACGTGGACGGCGATGAGGACTTCGCCGACGCCGCCGCGCGGGAGCTGGTGGAAGAGACCGGCCTGACGATGCCCGCAGGTGCCGAACTGGTCGGCGTGTACGGCACGGCGGGGCGCGACCCGCGTGGCCGCTACGTGTCCTGGGCCTACATGTCGGTCCTGGACCACCTGCCGACGCCGCACGCCGCCGACGATGCCCGCGCCGCCCGCTGGGTGCCGCTGGCCGAGGTCATCACCGACCTGGAGTCGCTGGCGTTCGACCACGACCGCATCGTCATCGACGCCCTGGCCCGGCTGGGCATCGTCCTGCGCTTCGGCAACGTCATGAAGATGACCAATCGCCTGGAGCCCGGCGACGTGGTCACCCGCGACCACCCGGAGTTCTCGCCGACCTGGTGGCGCATCGACAGCCCCGCCGGCACCGACGACGCGGGGGTCATGCACTTCGCCGCCGAGTGCGTCGGCAGCCCCGACGCCGCCTTGATCGGCCAGTGCGGGCTGTTCAGCCACCCCGGCAACCGCACGGCCTACCTCAAGCACTGACTTTGCCCGGACCGGCGGCCCACTCCCGCGAAGAAGACGCCGCCGGTCCGGCCCACCCAACACCGCCCCAGGGGCGGGTCAGGAGATCCCGAGCATGTCACGCACGACGAACAACGGCACCGCAGTGTCGCGGGTTGAACCTGCGGCACGCGCCGCCTACGAGAACGCCCGCCCCGGCCGCTCGTGGGAGTCGGCCCCGGCCTGGCAGCGCGACCACGCCCGGCTGGTCGAGCGGCAGCGTGCGGGGGTGGCCGACGATGAGTGAGCCCACCACCGCGGCCCTGCACGTCATCTCGTTCGGCTACCTGCACGGTCAGCCGCCCGTCGCCGACCTGGTGGTCGACGTCCGGGAACTGCTGCGCGACCCGGCCCGCGCTCGTAACGGCGGGTTCCTCGACCTCGACGGCCGCCACCCGGTGGTCCGCGACGCCGTGATGACCACGCCCGGCGCGCTGGATCTGGCGGGCGGCGTCTACTTCGCGGCCTTCCAGCTCCACACCGTCGCGGGCAAGCCGGTGACCCTCGCGTTCGGCTGCGCCGGTGGTCGTCACCGCTCCGTCGCGCTGGCCGAGCACGTCGCCAACCTGTTCCTCAACGACCCCGAGGGCGACGACATCCCGGTCCGGGTGTCCCACCTGCACGTCCACCTGCCCCGCGTGCTGCGCGACGGCGACGACCGGCGGGAGGGCACGCGATGACCTCGAAGCTGATCACGTCGGTTCCGACGCCGTTGCTGTTGCTGGCCGCGCTGCTGGCGCTGGTCGCGGTGATCGCGCTGTGGAAGGTCGTCGCCACCGCGGGGCTCATCGGGCTGGGTCAGTGGGTGCTGATCACGCAGACCGGTGACCAGGGTGTGGCGGTGCTGGCGCTGGCCGTTCCCGCGCTGGTGACCACGCTCGTGGTGTTCCACCTGTTCTCCCGTCCCGGCAGCGCCATGAGCCGGCGGTTCGGACTGGGTTCCACGGCTCGTGTGGAGGTGTCCCGATGAGCACGTGGGCCGAGAACCGTCGCGCGGACAAGGTGGTGGCCGCCGAGCAGCGGCGGGCCGACCAGGCACTGTTGTTCGAGCAGCGCCGCACCGACCGGGAGGCCGAGGCCCGGTTGAAGCAGGCCCAGGCCGACGCGGCTCGCGCCCGTCGCGCCGAGCTGCGGACGGCGCTGACCGGGTGGCTGCGCGCCCATACCCTCGACCTGCTGTTCGTGCCCGTCATCGTGGTCCCGGCGGTGCTGGCGTGGACCGCGATGGCCGCCTACGGCCAAGAGGTGTTCGGGCCGGTCGGCACGCTGCTGCCGCTGTTCTCCGAAGGCGCGATGTGGACGTTCGCGTTCGCCGTGCCGATGGCCCAGCGCGCGGGCCGCTCGACCGGGTGGCTGCACCTGGGCGCGTGGGTGTTCGCCGCGGTGGCCGCCGTCCTGAACTACGTGCACGGCTCGACCGTCGCGCACGGCATCGTCATGGCGCTGGTGTCGGTCGGTGGCGTCGTCGTCCACCAGCTCGTCACCGCGTCCCCTGCCGGCAAGCGCCGGAGCCGCGCCGAGCGGGACGCCCAGCGGCTCGAACGGCAGGCCGCTCGCCGGGTGCTGGCGGTGCGCCGCGCGGCACTGGACCAGGCGGTGGCCGAGCTGGCCTCGGACGGCACCGCCACGCTCGTGCACCGTCCCGGCCTGGTGGCCTACCGGCGCCGGTTCGGCCGCGCCCGGTTGGTGCCCGCCACCGTTCCCGGTCTGCCCGTTCCCGACTCCGACGACGTGCTCGGCGACGACCTGGCCGCCGAGATCAGCGAGTACCTGACCGCCCTGCCCGCGCCCCGGCCGTCCGTCGAGCGGAACGCCCGGAACACAGCCGGTAGTGCGGAAACGGCCCCGGCGGAGATCACGGACAAGGTCGCGGGGTACGCGGCCAAGGTCCGTGCCGCGATCGACGCCCAGCAGCTCCCGGCGCGTCCGTCGCAGACCCAGGTGCGCAAGTTCCTGCGCATCCGGGGCGCGGTCGCGGTGGAGGTGCACCGCGTGCTGTTCCCGACCGACACCGACCCCGGTGACGACGACCCCCGTCAGGCGGTGTCCGCATGAGCGCCCCCAACCCCACCGACGACATGACCAACGTGGTGCCGCTGCGCCGCGCCGAGTCCACCCGCGCCGCGCTGCCCGCTGCGGACGTGGAGACGGACACGGCGGTGGCCGGTGAGCTGCTGACCGCCGAGCGGGAAGCCGAGCTGGCCAACCGGCGGACCGCCGAGGGCGACGAGCGGACGCGCGCCGACGTGGTGCGCGCCGCGGCGACGACGCTCGGCAAGGCCGCGCTGCGCGCCGGGTACCGGGTGTACCGCGGGCACGAGCAGTGGCTGACGCACGCGGTGCAAGCCGCGACGTACGCCCACTACCGCGAGCGCATCGCGGCGGCACGGGCGCAGGGTGACGCGGCCGGTATCGCCGAGTGGCAGGACCGGTTGCGGCAGGCCAAGGCCGACCGGCGCGACCGGATCGCCGGTGCTCCCCGGACGGTGCTGGCGCTGGTGCGCACGGTGCTGCTGGCCGTGATCGTGCTGTTCGCGGTGCTGCTGATGGTCGGGGTGGCCGTGCACCTGTGGGCCGGTGGCTGGACCTGGTCGGAGTGGTGGGGCTTCGTCACCGCCACCGGCGACGTGCTGGGCACCGTGCTCATGCTCGGTGTCCAGGCCGCCATCCTCGGCGTGCCGGCGGTGTGGCTGCTGGCCGCGCACCGCGCCGGTTCCTCCGCCGCCGACGTGCCCGCATGGGCCATGTCGCCCACGCAGCGGGAGGAGACCCACCGCGTGGTCACCCCCGGCGGCATCGGCGAAGCCCTGGTGCACCTGGGCATCCCGGCGCTGAACAAGGCCATCAAGTCGGGGTGGACGGTCGAGTTCGCCACCCCGCCGGTGCGGGTCAACCAGCGCGGCTACCAGGCCACGTTCTCCCTGCCGCTCGGCGTGACCCCGGACATGATCAGCGACAAGCGCGACGTGCTGGCCCGCAACCTGCACCGCGACCCGATGGAGGTCTGGCCCAACGCGGCCGAGCGTGCCGGGTTCGTGGACCTGTGGGTGGCCGACCCCGGTCTGTCCACCAAGGCCGCGCCGCCCTACCCGCTGCTGTCCGCCGG
The DNA here is from genome assembly GCF_052936295.1 of Saccharothrix sp. DSM 118769. Classification (NCBI taxonomy): domain Bacteria; kingdom Bacillati; phylum Actinomycetota; class Actinomycetes; order Pseudonocardiales; family Pseudonocardiaceae; genus Saccharothrix; species Saccharothrix sp. DSM 118769. The sequence goes on from NZ_CP193627.1 coordinate 9,242,250, forward strand.
CACGGCCGACGTGTTCACCGGCGTGCCGCTGGGCGTCTCCCAGCGCGGGGACGTCGTCGCGCCCGCGCTGGTCTCGGCGAACGTCGTGTTCGGCGGGATGATGGGGCAGGGCAAGTCCAACGCCGCCCGCGTGCTCATGCTCGGCGCGGCCCTGGACCCGCTCGCCGAGCTGTGGGTGTTCGTGTTCGCGGGCAACGGCGACTTCGACGCCTACCGGCCCCGCTTGGCGCGCTACGAGCGCGGCACGGACGCCACCGTGGTGGACTCGGCGGTGGAGTCGCTGCGGGAGCTGTACGACGAGGTAGGGCGTCGTGAGGCGCGGTTGGCCGAGCTGGGCGCGAAGAAGGTCACGCGCGGGCTCGCCGAGAAGCACCCGGACCTGCGGCCGATCGTGGCGCTGTTCAGCGAGTGCCACGAGCTGTTTGGCAGCGCCCAGGGCGAGGAAGCCGCGGAACTGGCGGTGCAGACTCTCCGCCGTGCCCGCAAGACCGGCATCATCCTGGGCTTCGACACCCAGTCGTCGCGGGCCGACGCCATCCCGCCGAAGATCGTGGAGCTGGTGCAGCTCAACGCGTGCTTCGCGGTGAAGTCGTGGCGCTCCAATGACGGCTTCCTGGGCGACGGGTCGTTCCAGGCCGGCATCCGCGCGACCGAGCTGCGTCCGGGCAAGGACCGGGGCACGTCGATCCTCACCGGCGCGACCGCCGAGCGGTTCGAGGTGCTGAAGTGGTTCTTCATCCAGGTCAACGACGACACCGGGTGGGACGCGGCCACCGAGGTCATCGAGCGCGCCATGACCAAGGTCCACCCGGCCGTGGTCACCGGCACCCCGGAGCGCGCCGCGCCACCGGCTCCCCGCGACCTGTTGGAGGACGTGTCCGAGGTGCTGGGCCACGACACCGTGCCCGCCGCCGACGTCCCCGCGCTGCTGGCCAAGCACGCGCCCGACTGGAGCCCGTACCGCAAGCTCACCGGCAAGCAACTGCGGGAACTGCTGGCCGCCGAGGGCGTCAAGGTGCCCTCGACCGGCAACCGCTACCCGGTCGATCCGGTCACGGTGCGTGAAGCTCTGGCCAAGCGCGCCACCCGCGACCTGGACGACGAGGACTAGCCGCACCGGCACCGGGTTAGGTCCCGAGCTTCGCTCCACAGCCCTTGGAACGACCCTTGACCAGGGCTTCCACGGCGGGACCTAACCCGGCTCACCGGCTAACTAACTCCAGCTCACGCACATGATCACGCTTGCGGGCACCGCGAGTTAGGAACCTAACTCGGTTCCGGCGACCTAACTGCGCCCGCTCCCCCTCCGCGCGTCCGACGCGACAACGCCCCTCGGTTGTCGTGTCGACCCCGCGCACCCACGCACCGTCACACACAGTGACAGAAGGGGTTGTCATGAGCGACGACAACCAGCCGAACACCGCCCCGAGGAGCCCGGTCATGAGCAGCCGCGCCCGACGCCCGTTCTGCGACCCGGACGCCGTGCGCCCGTGGAATCGCGCGCCGGAGTTCGACGTCGACGCCGTGCGCCGGTGGGCCGAACCGCTGCTGCGCCGCGCCTACGCCGCCGCACCGCGCCGTCCGCTCACCGGCCCGCACAGCCTCATCCCGCGCGCCGGCAGCCCGGAGTGGGTCGCGCTGGCCGACTCCGACCCGCGCAAGCCCGCCGCTGTGGTGCTGGCCGCGCTGGCGCGGCTGGAGGAGTCCACGGCGCACGCCATCGCCCGGCAGGTGGCCGCGGACTGGGCCGACGCCCAGGTCGGTCACCGCGAGCGGGTCCGGGACACCGTCACCGCGCCGGACCGGCTCGCGCACATCGTCGGACACCTGCCGTTCTGCCTGTCCGCCAAGCGGAAGCTCGTCAGTGACCTCCCGTGTGGACACCCCGGCTGCGACACCACCGTGCGGTTCGTCCACCCGCTGGCCGACGAGCTGGCCGCGCGCCTGCCGGACACGTCGTGGGTGCGCTGCGCCCGCCACGACGGCACCACGGCGTTGGCGGTGGCCGCGTGACCGAGGCAGCACACACCACCCCGGGGTCGCCGCTCGTCACCTGGGAGACCGTCGAGCACCAGGCCCGGAAGGGGCACGGCATGAGCACCGCCACCGACACGACGGTGACGCACCACGGCGAGGCCGACCGACCGGGGCTGCGGCTGCTGCCCACCGACTCGACCGAGGGCGCCGCTCGGCAGCTCGACGGTGCGCGGGTGCTGGACGACGTCCGGGAGTTCCTGGCCCGCTTCTCGGCGTTCCCGCACGAGCACTGCGCCCCGATGCTGGCGCTCTGGTACGCCCACACGTGGGCGGTGGAGCACTTCTACGTCACGCCGCGGCTCGTGCTGTCCTCCGCCGAACCCGGATCGGGCAAGACCCGCGTCCTGGAGGTCGGTCAGTACCTGGTCAAGTCGCCGGAGATGACGTTCTCGGCGAGTCCGGCCGCGCTGTTCCGCATGGTCAGCCACGCGCCGATCACGATCCTGTTCGACGAGGTCGACGCCATCTTCGCCAAGAACGGCAGCGGCAACGAGGACCTCCGCGCGCTGCTCAACGCCGGTTACAAGCGGTCCGCCACCGTCGCCCGCTGCAAGGGCGACGCCAACAACATGGTGGTGGAGCGGTTCGCGGTCTACGCCCCGGCCGCGCTCGCCGGGATCGCCGGTGGGATGCCCGCCACCATCACCACCCGCGCCATCACGGTCAACCTGCGCCGCCGACGCCGTGACGAACAGGTGGAGGCGTTCCGCGAACGCCTGGTGGCCATCGAGTCGGCACCGATCCGGGAAGCGCTCGCCGAGTGGATGGCGGGTGTCGGTGAGGAGGTCGGCGCGGCCACGCCGGTGATGCCCGAGGGCGTCACCGACCGACCGGCCGAAATCTGGGAACCGCTGCTGGCGATTGCCGACGCGGCCGGTGGGCATTGGCCGGACACCGCGCGTGCCGCGTGCCGCTACTTCGTGGAGGAAGCCACCAAGGTGCCCGTGTCGGACGGCATCCGGTTGCTGGCCGACCTGCGGACGCTGTTCACCGAACGGCGCACCGACCGGATGAGCACCGCCGAAATCCTGCTGGCGCTCCACGCGCTGGACGAATCGCCGTGGTCCGACTTCCACGGCAAGCCGCTCAACGCGCACGGGTTGGCCGCCGAGCTGCGGACCTACGGCGTGCGGGTCAAGACGTTCAAGCACAACGGCGCTTCCGCCAAGGGCTACACGGTCACCGGGGAGAACGGGCTCGCCGACGCGTGGTCGCGCTACCTGCCCGCCGTGCACGAGGGGGCGAACTAGACATGGCACGACGTGAGCTGCTGACCGTCGCCGAGTTCTGCGCCGAGTTCAAGGTGGCGCGCTCGACCTTCTACGACTGGCTGGCCAAGGGCACCGCCCCGAAGGTCCGGAAGCTGCCGAACGGGCAACTGCGGATCGACCGGCGCGACGTCGACGCGTGGTTCGACGCCCAGGAGGTGGCCGCGTGACCGACACGAGCTATGACGTGCGGATTTACGTGATCGACGTCTACCAGGGCAAGCGGAAGACGACGCACTGGGTGCAGTGGTCGGTAGCCCGGCAGCGGTTCAAAGAGCCGTTCCGGACCTCGGCGCTGGCCAAGAGCTTCCGCGGGGACCTGGTGAGCGCGGCGAACAAAGGCGAGGCGTTCGACCGGGCGACCGGCCTGCCCGTGTCGATGGTGCGCAAAGCCACTCCCACGACGTCGTGGTTCGTGTTCGCGTGCTCGTTCGTGGACATGAAGTGGCGCGACTCTTCACCGGGGCAGCGCCGGACGATTGCCGACGCGCTGACGCCCATCACGTCGGCGCTGCTCACGGGAACGCGCGGCAGGCCGGACGGCGCTGTTCTCCGCAGGGCTATGCGGGTGGCGTTCAACACCAGCCGTCGCGAATCTAGGCATCCGGCGGACGTAGCCGCGGCGCTGGCATGGCTGTCGCAGAACACCCGGCCGGTGGCCGACCTGGCGAAACCGGACGTGCTCCGGGCGCTGCTGGCCGACGTCGAACGCAAGTTGGACGGCACGCGGGCCGCGCCGGACACGATTCGGCTCCGCCGGATCACGCTCGGCAACGCGCTGAACTACGCGGTGGAGAAGGAGCTGCTGTCCGCGAACCCGCTGAAGGAGGTGACCACGAAGAAGCGCAAGAACGTCGCCCACCAGGTCGACCGGCGGTCGGTGGCCAACCCCGTCCAAGCCCGGACGCTGCTCAACGCCGTGGGCGGCATCGGGCGCACCGGCGGCAAGCTCGTGGCGTTCTTCGGGCTGATGTACTTCGCGGCCCTGCGCCCCGAGGAAGCCTCCGTGGTGCGTCGCAGTGACCTGGTCATGCCGCCGAGGGAGTGGGACGACCAGGCGGGCCGCTGGCGGGTCACTCAGTGGGGTGACATCCACCTGGCCAAGGCAGCACCCGAGATCGGCGCTGAGTGGACCGACAGCGGCCGGCGGAGCGAGGAACGGGGGTTGAAGCACCGGGAGGACGGTGAGGGCCGCACGGTGCCGCTCTCGCCCGAACTGGCGGTGCTGCTCTACGAGCACTTCGACCGGTTCGGCACCGCGCCGGGTGGGCTGCTGTTCGTGGCCGAGCGCGGCGGGCGGATCGGCAGCTCGACGTACGGGCGGGTGTGGGCGCTGGCGCGTGAAGCGGTCTTCACGCCCGACGTGGTGGCCTCACCGCTCGCCAAGCGTCCGTATGACCTCCGTCACGCCTGCGTCTCGACGTGGCTCAACCTCGGCGTGGAGGCACCACGGGTCGCCGAGTGGGCGGGTCACAGCCTCAACGTCCTGATGCGGGTCTACGCGAAGTGCCTCGACGGTGGGGAGGAACGCGCCCGGCAGCTCGTTCAACGAGGACTCGCCAGTTAGTCCACCTAACGCGCACGTGCTCGGTGAGAGACGACGTCTCTCACCGAGCACCTACCAGCGCCGAAGGTAGGCAAGCTAGCTAGTTCAGAATGCCAAGTTCGTTAAGCTTGATCACAGCCGTGGCCATCCCAGGGCCAAGCGCCCCAGCGCCCCAGATGTAGCTACAGAGCCGGATAGCGTCGTTTCGGTGCGCACGGTTCCCGGAGGTGGCGACAACACCGATCAACCGGTGCGTCATGAAGGCAGCGCAGGCGAACCCGACGAGGTGAGAGGCCAACATAGTCAGAGACTCCTCGATTCCGCTGGTCGAGGAGAGGACAGCTCAGCTCGACCAGCACGGTGTACTGGTGTCACTGAGCCGTCCGCCTGCAAACGGACTCGCGTGTTACCAAACTCTGTCATGCCGGACAGCCCTACCGACTGCCCTTCGCAGGCGTCCCACGGCGTACCGCGAGTGCACTAAGCGTACACATGCTCTCCAGAGGCAGAGCTGAGCGGTGAAGCAGGCTCACCCATGCGTTGACGCTGTGGCCCGGCTCTCACAAAGCCGCCTCGGCCACAGGGCTCATGGCCGCGCATCGCCGCGACCTCGCAGACGCCCTACGCACTTCGGTACGTCCTCGGTACAGCCACCCGTAGCGGGCCGGTCCCGGCCGGACGCAGTCGGACACCAACGAGAAGACCCCGTGACCTGTCTTGCCTGGTCACGGGGTCTTCGTCCTGCTGTGGCGGGTAGAGGATTCGAACCTCTGTAGCTTTCGCGACGGATTTACAGTCCGCTCCCATTGGCCGCTCGGGCAACCCGCCCCGCTCCCGGTCTCCCGGGTGCGGAAGAGACAATACATAACCCCGTCCGGGCCCGTGCAACCGGGATACCCGAGTAGGCTTCCGGGCGGTTCCAGACCCACCGACGCGGAGGTACCGGGCACGTGGCAGACCCGTCGTTCGACGTGGTGAGCAAGGTCGACCGCCAGGAGGTCGACAACGCGCTCAACCAGGCCGCCAAGGAGCTGAGCACGCGCTTCGACTTCCGGGGCACGGAGACGCACGTCTCCTGGGCGGGCGAGGAGGCGATCACCTTCGAGTCCCAGACCGAGGAGCGCTGCCGGGCGGCGATCGACGTCTTCCAGGAGAAGCTCATCAAGCGCGGCATCTCGATGAAGGCGTTCGAGGTGGGCGACCCGGCCGTCTCCGGGAAGGTGTTCAAGGTCACGGGCACGCTCGTGCAGGGCATCTCCAGCGAGAAGGCCAAGGAGATCGCGAAGAAGGTCCGCGACGAGGCGCCGAAGGGCGTGCAGGCGCAGATCCAGGGCGACCAGCTGCGCATCTCCGGCAAGAAGAAGGACCACCTCCAGGACGTGATCGCCCTGCTCAAGGGGTCCGACTTCGGCATCGCCCTCCAGTTCACCAACTACCGGTGAAGGGCATCGTCCTCGCGGGTGGCAGCGGCACGCGGCTGCACCCGATCACGCAGGCGGTCTCCAAGCAGCTGCTGCCGGTCTACGACAAGCCGATGGTGTACTACCCGCTGTCGGTGCTGATGCTCGCCGGCGTGCGCGAGGTGCTGCTGATCTCGACGCCGGTCGACCTGCCGCTGTTCAAGCGGCTGCTGGGCGACGGCTCGCAGTTCGGCCTCGACATCTCCTACGCCGAGCAGGCCCAGCCGAACGGGCTGGCCGAGGCGTTCGTCATCGGCGCGGACTTCGTCGGCGACGACGACGTGTCCCTCGTGCTGGGCGACAACATCTTCTACGGCCACGGCTTCTCGAGGGTCCTCCAGGAGAACGCGGCGAAGCTGGACGGCTGCGTGCTGTTCGGCTACCCGGTCAAGGACCCGGAGCGGTACGGCGTCGGCGAGGTCGACGACACCGGCAGGCTGGTCTCCATCGAGGAGAAGCCCGCGCAGCCGAAGTCGAACAAGGCCATCACCGGCCTGTACTTCTACGACAACCAGGTCGTGGACATCGCGCGGAACCTCAAGCCGTCGCCCCGCGGCGAGCTGGAGATCACCGACGTCAACCTCGCGTACCTGCGCGAGGGCCGGGCGAACCTGGTGGACCTCGGGCGCGGCTTCGCGTGGCTCGACACCGGCACGCACGACTCGATGCTGGAGGCGGGCCAGTTCGTGCAGGTGCTGGAGCACCGGCAGGGCGTGCGCATCGCGTGCCTGGAGGAGATCGCGCTGCGGATGGGGTTCATCACCCCGGATGAGTGCTACGCGCTCGGCGAGCGGCTCGCGAAGTCGGGGTACGGCCAGTACGTGATGAGCGTCGCACGGGAAGTGCGCCCGTAGGTTCCCGGGCGCGCCGGCAGCGGGCGGTGCGGCTGCGGGCGGCTCAGCGCCGCCGCGCCAGCTCCTCCAGCCGGCGCACCCGGTCCGCGATCGGCGGGTGGGTGGAGAACAGCCTCGCGAGGTTCTCCCCCGCCCGGAACGGGCTGGCGATCATCAGGTGCGACTGGGACACCACGGCGGGGTCGGGCGCGAGCGGGGCGACCTGCGCGCCGTGCTCGATCTTGCGCAGCGCCGAGGCCAGGGCCAGCGGGTCGCCGGTCAGCTCCGCGCCGGACTCGTCGGCCTGGTACTCCCGCGACCGGCTCACCGCCATCCGCACGATCCCGGCGGCGATCGGGCCGAGGACCGCGACCAGCAGCACGGCGAACGGGTTGGCGCGGTCGTCGTCGTCACCGCCGAACACGCTGGCGAACACGGCCAGGTTGGCCAGCGCGCTGACCGCGCTCGCCAGCGCGCCCGCCACGCACGAGATCAGGATGTCGCGGTTGTGCACGTGCGACAGCTCGTGCCCGAGGACGGCGCGCAGCTCGCGCTCGTCGAGCAGGTCGAGGATGCCGGTCGTGCAGCACACCGCGGCGTTGCGCGGGTTGCGGCCGGTCGCGAACGCGTTGGGCGCGGCCGTGGGGCTCAGGTAGAGCCGGGGCATGGGTTGGCGGGCGGTCTGGGCCAGCTCCCGCACGATGCGGTACATCGCGGGCTGCTCGACCTCCGACACGGGCCGCGCCCGCATGGCCCGCAGCGCGAGCTTGTCGGAGTTGAAGTACGCGTAGGCGTTGACGCCCAGCGCCAGCAGCAGGCCGAGGACCAGGGCGGTCCGGCCGAACAACGAGCCGACCGCCACGATCAGCCCGCTCGTGGCACCGAGGAGCAACGCGGTCTTCACCCCGTTGTAGTGCTTGTGCACGGTGCTTCGCCTCCGGCTGTTCTACGTCCTCCCCCTCAACGCTCCCGGCCGGCGAGCGGTTCCGGCACCGGGGCGTGCCGGTCGTGCGGCGGTGGTCTCCGGCGCGGGCTCCGCACCCGCGTCGAGCTGCGGCGGAGGCGGCACGTGCGACACCCAGGAGCCCAGCACGTCGCGCTCGTGGACGAGTTCGGCGACCGCACCGTCCCCCGTCGGCGTGCCGGTGCCGGGGTAGGAGAAGTCGGGCGCCCAGTGCAGCGCGTCGAACGGGCACGCCTCGACGCAGATGCCGCAGTAGAGGCACTGGCCGTAGTCGATGGCGAACCGGTCGAGCACGTTGCGGGCGCGCGGGCGGGACGAGCCGGGGACCTGCTCGACCTCGGTGTGCGAGTCGATGTGGATGCACCAGTCGGGGCACTCGCGGGCGCAGATCATGCACACCGTGCAGTTGGCCTCCAGCAGCGCGATGACGCCCCGGGTGCGCGGGGGCAGGGCGGGCGCGGGCTGGGCCGGCGCGGGCTGGGCGGGTGCGGGCTGGGCCGGCGCGGGCTGGCCGGCTGCGGGCTGGTCGGGCACGGGCTGGGGGCTCGGCGTGCCGCCCGGGGTCTCACTCATCGGCGTTCTCCTCGTAGCGCGGGCCCCACGACGGGTCGGGCACGCCGGGCGGGGCGGCGCGGCGGCGGCTGGGCGCGGACGTGCCGTCCTCGCCCGGTTCGAGCCTGCCGGGCCAGGGGCGGACCACGCGGGAGGCCAGCACGAAGTCCTTGCGCAGCGGGTGGCCGGCGAACGAGTCGGGCAGCAGCAGGTGGTCGACCTCGCGGTCGAGGGCGAGGCCGAACATCTCGACCGCCTCGCGCTCGTGCCACGCCGCGCCCGCCCACAGCCCGGCGACGCTGGGCAGCCGCTGCCCGGCGTCCACCTCGGTGCGCAGCAGCACGCCCTGCCTGGTCCCGGGGTGCAGCACGTGCAGCAGCACGGCGTGCCGCGCGCCGACCGCGCCGGGGCGTCCGGCGTCCTCGACGCCCAGCCAGTCGAACTGGGCGCAGCCCAGGTCGTCGCGCACGTGGCGGGCGGCGGCGAACCAGCCGTCGAGCGGCACGTGCGCGGTGGTCTGGCCGAACGCGGTCCGCACGTCCGCGCCGGGGACGCGGGCGGCCAGGTCCTGCGACGCGGCGCTCACGACACGAGCCGGTGCAGCGCGGCGAGGCCGTCGAGCAGCGCCTCGGGGCGGGGCGGGCAGCCGGGCACGGCGACGTGCACCGGGAGCACCTGGTCGATGCCCTTGGTGACGCTGTAGGAGTCCCAGTACGGGCCGCCGGTGTTGCTGCACGCGCCGACCGACAGGACGTACTTCGGCTCGGGCATCTCGTCGTAGGTCGCGACCACGGCGGGCAGCATGGCGTCGGTGACCGTGCCGGAGACGACGAGCACGTGGGCCTCGCCCGCGGCGTGCACGGTGTCGACGCCGAGCGCTTCGAGGTGTTCCGGGCGGTGGCCCTCCAGGGCGGCCATGACCTCGACGCCGCAGCACGCGAGGCCGAGGTCGAGCACGGTGACCCGGTAGGTCGTGCCCCAGTCCAAGGTGGAAACCGTCACGACCGTTGAGGCTAATACGTGGGGGCCCGCCGAGCTGCCGCCCGGCGGGCCCCCAACCCCCCAATACCCCCCTGATTGCCCCCACGTGAACAAGCACCTGGTTGCGGCAGAAGTCTCTTACGGATCGCGCATAGCTGTCCAGGGATAAGGCCAAGATCTTCGGATAATTTCACCACGAACTGTGGCCAAGTTCAGTACAACTAATCAGTAGAACACCACGTCCCGACCCGAGAGGCCCTGCATGTCGACCTCGGCACAGCTGCTCCTGCCCGCCGGCACCCGGCTCAGCAGACTCCTGCACACCTCGCCGCTGCTGCTGGACACCACGTTGGACCAGCTCAGGACCTTGATCGCGGTGTACGAGACGCGGTCGGCGCTGCGCGCGGCCCGGGTCCTCGGCCGCGAGCAGTCCAGCGTGCAGAAGCAGGTCGACACGCTCAACCGCAACTTCAAGTCGCTGTGCGGCGAGCCGCTGGTCGTCAAGCAGGGACGTGGAAAAGACGTGCTGATCACACCGACCGGCGAGGCACTGGTCGAATTGGCGCGCACCACGTTGACGGAGTGGCTCGATTCGATTCACGAGTGCCGGCGCAAGCTCGGCACCACGCTGACCGTGGGCACCACCCGGTTCATGCTCGACCCGCTGGCCAAGGCGTGGCACCACGTGGCCGACGACTTCCGCCGGCGGGACGTCGAGCTGAAGGTCGTGCACATCCGCACGAAGGACATCTGGACCTCGCTGGGGTCCAAGGAGGTCGACATCGTGTGCGGGAGCGTGGTGACGCCCGCAGGGCGGAGCACCGGGTTCGACGACTTCGACGTCATCGAGTGGCGGCGGGGCGGGTTGGCGCTGCTCACGAACCTCCCCGAGCACCGGTTGCCGGGCCGCGTCGGCACCGGCGAGCTGCCGAAGCTGCCCCTGGTCGTGCCGGGTGACGGCCTGATCGCCGAGTTCCTGCGCGGCTGGTTCGGGCCGGACTACCGCAACGAGCTGGACATCGCGGCGGAGATCGACGAGATCCAGTACGGCATGTCGCTGCTGCGGTCGGGGCTCGTCGAGGGCTGCATGATCGTCACCTCGGGCCTCGGCGTGGTCGCCGCGAACGGCGACCTGCGCGAGGGTTCGGGCCTGCGCGTGGTCGAGCTGAAGAACGACCGGAAGCCGCAGCTGGAGCGGCTGGTCGGGGTCTTCGCCCGCAAGGAGGAGCGGGCGAAGTTCCCGTCCGACCACCCGTTGAACCTGCTGTGGGCCGCGTTCCAGCGCGAGGTGGCCGACTAGCGGCCCGGGCCGACTAGCGGGGCTGCCTGCGCTTCGCCTGCCGGGCCAGCCACTCCAGCCCGGAGAGCCGCTCGGGGGCCTCCCGCGCCCGCCGCTGTGCGGGCTCCTCCTCGTGCTGCGGGTGAGGTGACGGGCGCTGGGCGTCGAGCTCGTTCATGGGCGCGCTCCCTACCTTGGTCGACAGCGAGTGCCGTCGATCGGAACACCACCGGGGCCCTTCGCGCCAGACCGCTCAGCCCTACGGGTGACGGCTGCCGCGGTCGTCGCCGGCCCCCTCGGCGGGGGTGCCGTAGCGCGCCGCGTACCGGGTCGGTGTCTCGCCGGTCATCGCCGTGAAGTCGCGGACGAAGTGGGGTTGGTCGGCGTAGCCGAGGTCCGCCGCCAGGGCCGCCCAGTCGATCCGGCCGCCCTCGGCCATGCGCTGGGTGACCTCGTGCAGGCGATAGCGGCGGATCACCCACTTGGGGGTCACTCCCACGTGATCCGCGAAGAGGCGCTGGAGGCCGCGGACGGTGGTGCCCAGCTCGGTCGCCAGGACGTCGACGCGCGTGACGCGCGGGTTCCCGGCGATCAGGTCGACGATCCCGACCGCCTCGCGCGACCTCGGGTCCGGGTCGGGCAGGACGCGGCGCAGGGCGTCCTCGACGTCGGGCGCGCCGGGGTCCTCGGGCAGGTCCCGGAAGGCGTCGCCGAAGACCTCGGACGCCGGGACGGTGCGGTCGGTGATGGACTGGACCGGGGCGCCGAGGAACGGCCGGAACGCGCCGGGGCGGAACGCGACGCCGAACGCGCGGCCCGTGCCGTCGAGGTCCTTGACCACGTGGCCGCCGCACACGCCGTGCACCTCGGCGCGGCCGGCGCGGAAGCTGAGCTGGACGTTCGGGTAGGGCACGATCAGCTGCCGGTACGGCCGCTCGTAGGACCACTCGACGGCCCAGTAGCGGGCGACGTGCGGCGCCAGGTCGGGCGAGGGCGCGTGGAACTCGTGGCTCTGGTGACGGCGCCACGCCAGCTCGCGCTCGTCCCGACCCCGTTCCTGCTCCCGGCCCTGTTCCCGGCCCCGGCGCTGCTCCTGGTCCCGGCCCTGCTCCTGGTCCCGGCCCTGCTCCCCCACCGCGGTCACGGCGCGAGCGTATGTCGCCTTTGTTCAAGACACCCCGGGGCGGCTCTCCCTACGGTGTGCCGCATGTCCCGTGAGCAGTTGATCAGCCGAGCAGTGACGACCGCGTTGGGCGTCGTCGAGGGCGTCGGGCCCGCGCAGCTCGACGCGCGCACGCCGTGCGCCGAGTTCGACGTCCGAGCCCTCGTGAACCACCTGCTGTTCTGGGGGCCGTCCCTGGAGGCGGCCGGGCGCAAGGAGCTGGTGCCCCCGCCGGCGGGGGCCGAGTCCGACGTCGACCTGACCACCGGGGACTGGGCGGCGGAGCTGAGCACCCGGTGGCGCGCCCTCGCCGACGCGTGGGCCGCGCCGGGGGCGTGGGAGGGGACGACGCGCATGGGCGGTCCGCACGAGATGCCCGCGGCGGTGGTCGGCGGCATGGTGCTCGGCGAGGTGGTCGTGCACACCTGGGACCTGGCGCAGGCGACCGACCAGCACCCGGTGTGGGACGAGGACCTGCTGGAGCACGTCCACCAGGGCCTCGTGCCGACCGCGCGGATGGGCAGGGACATGGGCATCTACGGGCCGGAGGTCCCGGTGCCCGACGACGCCCCGCTCCTGCACCGCGTGCTCGGCCTGACCGGCCGCAAGCCCTGACCCACCCCCGCGCGTCGGAGGCCCCGGTGACCCGAACCGGTCACCGGGGCCTTCGACGCGGTCGACCCGGCTCAGCCCGCGGGCGGGTTCGGGTCGCGCTCGCGGGGGTAGGTGTTCTTCTCCGCGATCCTGCCGTCCAGGTTCTTGATGACGTGCTCCACGCCGCGCTCCTGGGCCATCAGGCGGCCTTCGGCCTGCGCCTCGGCCTTGGTGGCGTAGGTGTGGGACGCGCGCTCGTTGCCCTCGACCTTGTTCTTCCAGCGGCCGTCTTCGTGGTAGGTCTCCACGTCGCCCTGAGCCATGTTCAGCACCTCCTCGGAGTTCACCCGATGGGGTGGTCATTTCGAGCGACGCCTACACATCGGCACCGAACGAATCAGTCCCGCAGCTCCATCGTGCAGCACTTCGGCCCGCCGCCCGACTTGCGGAGTTCCGAGATGTCCACGAAGTGCGGCTCGAAGCCGCGGCGGGCAACCTGGTCCGCCAGGTGGGTCGCCTCCACCGGCAGGACCACGTTGCGACCGTCCGAGACCGCGTTGAGACCGAGGCACGCCGCGTCGGCCTCGGTCGCGATCACCGCGTCCGGGAACAGGCGGCGGAGGACCTGGCGGCTGCCGGGGGAGAAGGCGTCCGGGTAGTAGGCGACCAGGTCGTCCGCCAGGACGAACAGGGCCACGTCCAGGTGGTAGTAGCGGGGGTCGGTGAGCTGGAGGGAGACGACCGGCACGCCCAGCACCTCCTGCGCCTCCGAGTGGGCCAGGGGGTCGGTGCGGAAGCCCGTGCCGGCGAGCAGGTAGCGGCCGGTCCAGGCGAGGTCGCCCTCGGCCTCGTTGGTGCGCTCCGGCATGACCACGGACCGGTACCCGTTCTCCAGGAACCAGCGGCGGAAGTGGTCGGCCTCGGCGGCGCGCTGGGGCGCCCGGAAGCGGGAGCCCAGGACCCGGCCGTCGACGACGGTGCCCGAGTTGGCCGAGAACACCATGTCGGGCAGGCCGGGGACGGGGTCGATGACCTCGACGCGGTGGCCGAGGCGCTCGTAGGTCTCCTTCAGCTCCGTCCACTGCGCCATGGCCAGCGCCGTGCTGACGGGCCGGGTGGGGTCCATCCACGGGTTGATCGTGTACTCCACCGCGAAGTGCTCGGGCGGGCACATCAGGTACCGGCGGGTGGTCGGCACGCGGAGCGGCGCGGCCGGCTCCGCCACGTCCAGCACGATCGGCTCGTCGCCGGGACCCACGAGGGAAACCGAAGTCATAATCGAAATGTAGATGGCCTTCTGACCAGCGAACAACGCCGCGATATTGCGTCTCTTAGGGCAGTATGTTGCGTGTGGACTCGATCGACCAGCGGATCATTTCGTGCCTCATGGCCAACGCGCGCTCCAGCTACGCCGACATCGGCAAGGAGGTGGGCCTGTCCGCTCCCGCGGTGAAGCGGCGGGTCGACAAGCTGCTGGACACGGGCGTGCTGCGCGGCTTCACGGCGGTCGTCGACCCGGAGCAGCTCGGCTGGGGCACGGAGGCGTTCGTCGAGGTGCACTGCCGGGGCAACGTGGCGCCGCACGACATCCAGCAGCGGCTCGAACCGATGGCCGAGGTGATGGCCGCCTACACGGTGTCGGGCGCGGCGGACGCGATAGTGCACCTGCGCGCGGCGAACATCCACCACCTGGAGACGGCGCTGGAGCGGCTGCGGGCGGTGGAGATGATCGAGCGGACCGTGTCGACGGTGGTGCTGTCGCGCCTGCTGGACCGGCCGCCGGCACCCTGACCCGCGCCGGGGGGCGGCCCCCTAGAGTCGGCGGCATGGCCGAAGTACTGCTGGCGCGCGAGGGCCGCGTCGCGGTCGTCACCGTGCACGACCCCGAGCGGCGCAACGCGCTCACGCTCGACCTGTCCGACCGGCTCGTCCGCGCGGTCGAGGAGTGCGAGCGGGACGACGGCGTGCACGCCGTGGTCGTCACCGGCGCTCCCCCGGCGTTCTGCGCGGGCGCGGACCTGACGGCGCTCGGCGAGGCGCGCGAGGAGGGCCTGCGCCGCATCTACGCCGGGTTCCTCGCGGTGGCGGGCTGCTCGCTGCCCACGATCGCGGCCGTCGGCGGGGCGGCGGTCGGCGCCGGGCTGAACCTGGCGCTGGCCTGCGACGTGCGGTTGGTGGGCCCGGCGGCGAGGTTCGACGCCCGGTTCCTGCAACTGGGCATCCACCCGGGCGGCGGCATGACGTGGATGCTGCAGCGCCTCGTCGGCCCGCAGACGGCGACCGCGATGACGCTCCTCGGCCAGGTCCTCGACGCGGACGCCGCGGTGGCGCGGGGGCTGGCCTGGGACCGCGTGGACGGCGGCCACGACGAGCTGGTGGCGTCGGCGGTCGCGCTGGCGGGCGCCGCGGCCGACGCGCCGCGCGACCTGGTGCGGACCACCAAGTCCACCATGCGGAGCACCGCGGCGATGGACGAGCACGCGCGGGCGGTGGACGCCGAGCTGGTGCCCCAGTCGGCCTCGATCGGCACCCCGGAGTTCCAGGCGAAGCTGGCGGCGGTGAAGGCCAGGATCAGCGGCGCCGACCGGAGGTAGCTGCGACTCCAAGTAACAGTTACCGTCAGGTGTAGGAAAAGTCCCTCTGTTCGCGACGGGTTGCACCTGGTGGGACCACTTGTCCCGCAGCGTGGTACGGCGAAGACCGGTTCGAGGCCGGGCACGACTACCCTCGAAGAGGGGGAGGGGCACCAGCCCCTAGCGGGTGTGAGGAAAGGGATCGGCCCAGGACATGACTACCGACGTTGGTAACGGCGCCGCGCCAGGTGGTGCGGAGGTCCGCAAGCTCGACCGCGTGGTGATCCGGTTCGCCGGCGACTCCGGCGACGGCATGCAGCTGACGGGTGACCGGTTCACCTCCGAGGCCGCCGCCTTCGGCAACGACCTCGCGACCCTGCCCAACTTCCCGGCCGAGATCCGGGCGCCACAGGGCACCCTGCCCGGCGTGTCCAGCTTCCAGCTGCACTTCGCCGACTACGACATCCTCACCCCCGGCGACCGCCCCGACGTGCTCGTGGCGATGAACCCGGCGGCGCTCAAGGCGAACATCGGCGACCTGCCCAAGGGCGGCACGCTGATCGTCAACACCGACGAGTTCACCAAGCGCAACCTGGTGAAGGTCGGCTACGCGGCCGACCCGCTGGAGGACGGCTCCCTGGAGGCGTACCAGGTGCACAAGGTGGCCATGGCCACCCTGACGATCGGCGCCCTGGAGAACACCGGCCTGGGCAAGAAGGACGCGGAACGGGCGAAGAACATGTTCGCCCTCGGCCTGCTGTCCTGGATGTACCACCGGCCCACCGAGGGCACCGAGCGGTTCCTGCGCGAGAAGTTCGCCAAGAAGCCCGACATCGCCGAGGCCAACGTGCTGGCGTTCCGGGCGGGCTGGAACTACGGCGAGACCACCGAGTCGTTCGCCGTCACGTTCCAGGTCGCCCCCGCCAAGCTCAACGAGGGCACGTACCGCCAGATCACCGGCAACACCGCGCTCGCCTACGGCATCGTCGCCGCCGGTCAGCGGTCCGGCCTGCCCGTCGTGCTGGGCACCTACCCGATCACGCCCGCCTCGGACGTCCTGCACGAGCTGTCCCGGCACAAGCAGTTCGGCATCACCACCCTCCAGGCCGAGGACGAGATCGCGGGCATCGGCGCGGCGCTCGGCGCCTCGTACGGCGGCGCGCTCGGCGTGACCAGCACGTCCGGTCCCGGCATCGCGCTCAAGTCCGAGACCATCGGCCTGGCCGTGATGACCGAGCTGCCGCTGATCGTCATCGACGTGCAGCGCGGTGGCCCGTCCACCGGCCTGCCCACCAAGACCGAGCAGGCCGACCTGCTCCAAGCGATGTACGGCCGCAACGGCGAGTCGCCGGTGCCGGTCATCGCGCCGCAGTCGCCGGCGGACTGCTTCGACGCCGCCCTGGAGGCCGCGCGGATCGCGCTGGTCTACCGGACGCCGGTGCTGCTGCTGTCCGACGGGGCCATCGCCAACGGCTCCGAGCCGTGGCTCATCCCGGACGTCGAGGACCTGCCGGACCTGTCCGTGGCGTTCGCCACCGAGCCCAACGGCCCGGACGGCGAGTTCTGGCCCTACCTGCGCGACCCGGAGACGCTGGCCCGCCCGTGGGCGGTGCCGGGCACGCCGGGCCTCCAGCACCGGATCGGCGGCCTGGAGAAGGCCGACGGCACCGGCAACATCTCCTACGACCCGGCCAACCACGACCACATGGTGCGGCTGCGCCAGCGCAAGGTGGACGGCATCGCGGTGCCGGACGTCGTGGTCGACGACCCGTCCGGCGAGGCCAGGGTGCTCGTCGTCGGGTGGGGCTCGTCGTACGGCCCGATCGGCGCGGCGGCACGGCGGGTGCGCAAGCTCGGCATGCCCGTGGCGCACGCCCACCTGCGGCACCTCAACCCGTTCCCGCGCAACCTCGGCGAGGTGCTGGCCCGCTACGACAAGGTCGTCGTCCCGGAGATGAACCTCGGCCAGCTGGCGCTGCTGCTGCGCGCCAAGTACCTGGTCGACGCGATCAGCTACACCAAGGTGCAGGGCCTGCCGTTCAAGGCCGAGGAGCTTCAGGACGTGCTCGCCGACGTGATCAAGGGAGCTTCGGAATGACCGCAACGGATCTGGGCCTGCCTGGCCTGGGGGGCCTCGCGGGCGTGCCCACCTCCGACGAGCCGCAGAAGGCCAAGGACTACAAGTCGGACCAGGAGGTCCGCTGGTGCCCCGGCTGCGGCGACTACGTGGTGCTCAACGCCGTGCAGTCCTTCCTGCCCACGCTGGGCCTCAAGCGCGAGAACATCGTGTTCGTGTCCGGGATCGGCTGCTCGTCGCGGTTCCCGTACTACATGAACACCTACGGCATGCACTCCATCCACGGGCGCGCGCCGGCCATCGCGACCGGTCTCGCCGTGGCGCGGCCGGACCTGTCGGTGTGGGTGGTGACCGGTGACGGCGACGCGCTGTCCATCGGCGGCAACCACCTGATCCACACGCTGCGCCGCAACGTGAACCTCAAGATCCTGCTGTTCAACAACCGGATCTACGGCCTGACCAAGGGCCAGTACTCGCCCACCTCCGAGGCGGGCAAGGTCACCAAGTCCACGCCGCAGGGGTCGCTGGACCACCCGTTCAACCCGGTGTCGCTGGCGCTGGGCGCGGAGGCCACGTTCGTGGGTCGCGCGGTCGACTCCGACCGGGCCGGGCTGACCGAGGTGCTGCGGCAGGCCGCCGAGCACCGCGGGACGGCGCTGGTGGAGATCTACCAGAACTGCCCGATCTTCAACGACGGCGCGTTCGACGTGCTCAAGGACGCCGACGAGGCGTCCCAGCGGATCATCAACGTCGTCGACGGGCAGCCGATCACCTTCGGCGGCGGCGAGTACGCCGTGGTCCGCGAGGGCTTCGGGCTCGCCGTGGCCAAGACCTCCGAGGTCGAGCCGTCCGAGATCGTCGTGCACGACGCGTCCGACCTGAACCTGTCGTTCGCGCTGTCCCGGCTCTCGACGCAGGACCTGCGGCACACCGTGACCGGCGTGTTCCGCAACACCGCCCGCACCACCTACGACGACGCGGCCCGCGAGCAGGTCGAGCAGGCCAAGGCGGCGAAGGAGCCGGACCTGGCGGCGCTGCTGCGCGGCAAGGACACCTGGACCGTCGCCGGCTGATCCCCGCGCTCGACCCCCGATCGTCGGAAGACCCCTGTTCCGCCTCCCGGAACAGGGGTCTTCCGCTTCGCCGGGCGGATCAGGGCGCCTCGCGGAAACCCGCCTTCTCGGCGTCGGACGTCGTGCGGAACCAGACGTCGGCGCGGGTCTCGCGGAAGTTCGCCGAGCCGTTGGTGAAGTAGCGGCGACCCGTCAGGGTGGCCTTCACCTGGAACTCGGGGGCCGGGGCCATGCCGTCGGACTTGGGCAGCACCGAACCCGGGCCGAACGGGGAGCGCGGGTTGAAGCCCTCCTCCTGGTCGCGGTACCGGGTGCTGCCGGCGCTCGGGGCGGGCCGGCCGCCGGTGCTCGGGCTGAACCCGACCGGGCGCGGGCGGACCGGGCGCGGCGGGGTCGGGGCGGCCGGCTTGGGCGCGGACAGCGGGGGCGGCGTCGAGCGCCGTTCGCCCGACTGGCGGGTGGGGCGCTGCGGCAGGCCGGCGGGGTTGGTGCTCTGCTGGTTCGTGGCCGCCAGCAGCTCGGGCGCGAGCGTGGGCACGAACGGCTGGTCGCCGCCCGGCGTCGGCGGCGGGGTCGGGCGGGTCGTCTCGGGCAGCTCGTCGTCCGTGGTGACCAGCGGCTCGAACAGGCTGCGCGGCCGGACCGGGCCGTCCTTCTTCGGCGCGGGCGCGGGTGCCGGCTCGGGTTCGGCGCTGCGGACCACCAGCGGCTCGCCGGAGTCGACGAACGTCGGCTCGAACGGCACGTCGACCCGGGGCTCCGGCTCGGCCGCCACCGGCTCGGGCTCGGGGCGCGCCGGCCTGACGAGGGGTTCGGCCGACTCGACGAACGTGGGCTCGAACGGCACCTCGGCCGTCTGCTCGACGGCGGCGGGCGGCTCGGCCACGGGGTGCTCGACGGCAGGACGCTCAGCCCTGGGACGCTCGACGGCGGGGCGCTCGACGGCGGCATGGGTGACGGCGGTCTGCTCGACGGCGGGCGGCTGCTCGGCAACGGGCGGCTCGAAAGCAGGCGGTTCGAAAGCGGACCGCTCGGGGGCAGGCGGCTCGAAAGCGGACCGCTCGGGGGCAGGCGGCTCGAAAGCGGACCGCTCGACGGCGAACCGCTCGACGGCGGGCCGCTCAACGGCGGGCGACTCGACGACGGGCTGCTCGGTGGTCGGCTGCTCGGTGGTCGGCTGCTCGGCGGCGGGCTCGACGGCCGGGCGCTCGGTGGAGTGCCGGTCGCCACCGCCCTGGAGGTGGGCGAAGAACTGCTCGTCGGCGAGCTGGTGGTCGGCGAGCGTCCGGCCGCCGGAAGAACGGTCCTCTTCAGCCCGGCCCGCGTCGCCCCAGCCCGCACCGGTTCGGCCCGGGTCGCCCCGGCCCGCGTCGGCCCGGTCGTCGGCGAACGGGGTCAGGGCACCGTTGCGGGGCTCGTCGTCCTCGTCCCGGACCTCGGGCAGCGTCGTCGTGACCGGCTCGGTGGTCTCGGGCCGGACGGGCCTCATGACCTCGGTCCGCGGGCCCTCCTCGGGCACGTTCACCGGCTGGAAGTGGCCGGTCAGGTCGTGCTCGGGCCAGACCTGGGGCTCCTCGCGCGACTCACCGCGGTCCACCTCGGCGATGGCCTCGGCCAGGGCGGTGGCCGGGATGAGGGCGGTCTCCTCGGCGGCCCTGCGCTCCGGCTCGTCCTCCTCCTCGCGACCCTCGGTCACCTCGTCCTGGTAGACCTCCCGGACGGGCTCGTCGCGCCACACCTCGCGCGGGTGGAACGCCTGCACCTCCGGCGGCGCGGTCGGCTCCTCGCGGCGCGGCGCGACCTCGGCGACCGGCGCGGCGGGCACGGCCGGCAGCAGGTTGGTCTCCTCGGCGGGCAGCTCCGGCTCGTCGTCCGGGCGCGAGCGCTCGGCGCGCGGGAACGGCTGGGGCACCACCCGGGTCGCGGGCTGGGCCTGCACCGACTGGGCCTGCACGGACTGCGCCTGCACCGGCTGGTCGTGCGGCCGGGGCTTCGGCTCCAGCGTCTCGTGGGTGTCGGCCCCGCTGCCCAGGCGGTCGAACAGGCTGCGCGGGCGCTCCTCCTCGAACTCCGGGAAGTCGTGCGACTCCTCGAAGTCCGACAGCGGCCGGTGCTCGTCGTCCAGCTCCTCCAGCAGCTCGTCGCGCTTGTCGAGCTTC
Source organism: Saccharothrix sp. DSM 118769 (assembly GCF_052936295.1). Classification (NCBI taxonomy): domain Bacteria; kingdom Bacillati; phylum Actinomycetota; class Actinomycetes; order Pseudonocardiales; family Pseudonocardiaceae; genus Saccharothrix; species Saccharothrix sp. DSM 118769. Next base: position 9,262,808 of record NZ_CP193627.1, read on the forward strand.
ATGTTCGCCACGTCGTAGCGCGGCGGGTCCTCACGGGAGTGCTCCACCGGTTCGGGCTGGTCGAAGCGCGGCTGCTCGGCGTCGAAGCGCGGCTGCTCGGTGACGACCGGCTGCACGTCCGACAGCGACCGGGACGCCTCGACGTGCCAGCTGTCGAACTCGTCGCGCGCGGCCTTGGGCGCGGACGACGGGGCCGGGCGCGGCGACGTGAGGAGGCGCTCCTCCAGGTCCTCCAGCTCCTTCTTGGCCGGGCGCACCAGGACGAGCCAGGTCAGTGCGACACCTGCCACGAAGGACAGCAGGCTCCACAGCCACACCTGCCCGAAGAGCGAACTCACGGGAGACCCTCCCACTGCTGCTTGTCACGCCCCGACACGCTCCGCTTCCGGGCCTTCACCCGGTTGGGGAAGCGGTGCAAAACTACCCTGACGCGCCGCTCCGGCGCGTGGGGCCGGCCGGACCTGTGCCCAGTGTGTGACACTGGGCCGTTCGGAGCAACCGACCAGCCAAAACGGTCGGCGTACAGTACTCCCCGTGCCACCGTTGACGAACTCCGCCACTGGTCAGGCGGGTGTCGACCAGACGAACAAGGGGATCGCCCTCGGTGCCGGCGCCTACCTCCTCTGGGGCATGGTGCCCGCCTACTGGCCGCTGCTCCAGCCGGCCGGGTCGGTGGAGGTCCTCGCGCACCGGATCGCCTGGTCGCTGGTGTTCATGGTGGCCGTCACCGCCGTCCTCGGCCGTTGGGCGGGCATCCGCCGGCTGTCCGCGCGCGGCTGGCTCATGGTCACCGCCGCGTCGGCGCTGATCGCGGTCAACTGGGGCGTCTACATCCACGCGGTCAACACGCGGCACGTCGTCGAGGCCGCCCTCGGCTACTTCATCAACCCCCTGGTCAGCGTGCTGCTCGGGGTGTTCGTGCTGCGGGAGCGGCTGCGCCTGGCCCAGGGCGCCGCGCTGGTGATCGCGGTCGCCGCCGTCGTCGTGCTGGCCGTCGACTACGGCAGGCCGCCGTGGATGTCGCTGGTGCTGGCCTGCTCGTTCGGCCTCTACGGGCTGCTGAAGAAGACGGTGCCGCTGGACGCGACGGCCAGCCTCACCGCGGAGAGCATGGTGCTCACGCCGGTCGCGGTCGGCTACCTGCTCCTGCTCGGCAACGCCGGGACGTTCCACGACGGGGGCTGGGCACACGCGCTGTGGCTCGTCTCGTCCGGCGTGGTCACCGCGGTCCCGCTGATCATGTTCGGCGCGGGTGCGCGGCGCGTGCCGCTGATCACGATGGGGATGCTCCAGTACCTGACGCCGGTGCTCCAGTTCGCCTGGGGCGTGTTCGTGGTGCACGAGCCGATGCCCGCGTCGCGCTGGTTCGGCTTCGCCCTGGTCTGGCTGGCCCTGCTGGTCTTCACCGCGGACACCCTGCGCAACAGCCGCAAGCGCCCCGCTCACTGAACTCCCACCACGCGAGGCCGCGTCGGCCTGTCGGGCCGCGTTCCGGAAAAATCACGCCCTTCGATTTTTCCGGAACACGTCCCGATGGGCCGACTCCAGGCGGCCGAGCCCGCCGCCTGCGGAGCAGCGGCAATCCAATTCAGTGCGAGCGGGTGACCACGTACTCGCTGACGGACTCCAGCGCGTCCCGCGCGGTGCCCGGCGGCAGCACGTGCAGCAGGCCCCGGGCCCGCTCGGCGTACTCGTCGAGCGTCTTGCGCGCCCGCGCCAGCCCGTTGGAGGCCCGCAGCAGCTCCAGCGCCTCCAGCACCTCGCCGTCGTCCTCGACGGGTCCGGCGAGCAGGGCGGCCAGCCGGGAACCCGGCTCGTCCTCCAGGGCGTAGAGCATGGGCAGCGTCTTCACGCCCTCGCGCAGGTCGGTGCCCGGCGTCTTGCCCGACTCCTCCGACGGCGAGGCGATGTCGATGACGTCGTCGGAGATCTGGAACGCCGCCCCGATGACGTCGCCGTAGGCGCGCAGCGCGTCGACCTGCTCGGGGGTCACGTCGGAGAACATCGCGCCGAAGCGGGCGGCGGTGGCGATCAGCGACCCGGTCTTCTCGGCGATCGTGGTCAGGTAGTGGGCGACCGGGTCCTCGCCCTCGCGCGGACCCATCGTCTCGCGCATCTGGCCGGTCACCAGCTCGGAGAACGTCTCCGCGATGATCCGGGCCGCCCCCGTGCCCAGGTCCGCCACCAGCGCCGACGCGTGCGCGAACAGGTAGTCGCCGGTGAGGATGGCGATGCTGTTGTCCCACTTGGCGTTGGCCGACTCCGCGCCGCGGCGCATCGTGGCCTCGTCCATCACGTCGTCGTGGTAGAGGGTGGCCAGGTGGGTCAGCTCCACCACCGCCGCCGCCTTGACCACGTTCTCGCGGTCCCAGGTGCTGCCGAACTGCGCGGACAGGATGGTGAACAGCGGGCGGATGCGCTTGCCGCCCGCGTCGACCAGGTGCAGGGAGGTCTCCATCACCGGGTGGAACTCGCTGCGCACGACCTTGCGCAGCAGCTCCTCCACCTCGTCGAGGCCGCCCTGAACCAACTCCGCGAGCACGGGGTCCGCAAACCGGAACCCCGTCCCCGCCCGCTCGCTACTGGTCACGCCTCAGAGCCTACGTACCACTAGAAGATGAACGCGCCGGCACCCGCCCATTCGAGGGCGGGGGTCGGGTAGACGCCGAGCGCGAGGGTCACCGCGGTGCCCAGGGTGATGGCCATCGTGGTGAACGCGCCGGGCACGCTCACCGCGGGGCCGTCGGCGGCCGGCTCGCTGAAGTACATGAGCACGATCACCCGCAGGTAGAAGAACGCCGCGATGGCGCTGGCCACCAGGGCGAGCACCACGAGCGGCGTCATGCCCGCCTCCACGGCCGCCGCGAACACCACGAACTTGCCGACGAAACCGCTGGTCAGCGGCAGGCCGGCCAGGGCGAGCAGCAGGAACGTGAACACGGCCGCGAGCACCGGCGACCGCTTGGCCAGCCCCGCCCACTGGGACAGGTGGGTGGCCTCGCCGTCGGCGTTGCGGACCAGGCTGATGACGCCGAACACGGCGATCGTCGTGAAGCCGTAGGCCAGCAGGTAGAACATCGTGCCCGACAGGCCCTCGGGGTTCAGCGCGATCGCGCCGACCAGCAGGAAGCCCGCGTGCGCCACCGACGAGTAGGCGACCATGCGCTTCACGTCGGTCTGGGTCAGGCCGATGATCGCGCCCACGAACATGGAGACGACGGCGACGCCCCACAGGACGCCCTCCCACTCCCAGCTGGAGCCCTCGAACGCGCCGTAGAGGACGCGCAGGATGCCGCCGAACGCGGCGACCTTCGTGCAGGCCGCCATGAACGCCGTGACCGGCGTGGGCGAACCCTGGTACACGTCGGGGGTCCAGGCGTGGAACGGGCCGACCGACGCCTTGAACAGCAGGCCGACGACGAGCAGGCCGAAGCCCGCGTAGAGCAGCGTGTCGGACCGGTCGGTGGCCGTGGTGGCGCTCGCGATGTCGGCGAGCTTCACCGAGCCCGCGTAGCCGTAGAGCAGGGCCACGCCGTAGAGGAAGAACGCCGACGCGAACGCGCCGAGCAGGAAGTACTTCACCGCGGCCTCCTGCGACAGCAGGCGGCGGCGGCGGGCCAGGCCGCACATCAGGTACAGCGGCAGCGACAGCACTTCCAGCGCGATGAACATGGTGAGCAGGTCGTTCGCCGCGACGAAGACCATCATGCCGCCGAGCGCGAACAGCGTCAGCGGGAACACCTCGGTCTGCATCCCGAAGCGGCTCGCCTGCTCCCGGGTCAGCACGGCCGCCGCCGCGCGCCCGGTGGTCTTGTGGACCGCGTCGGCGCCGCCGGGCAGGCCGCCGCCCGCCGAGCCCTCGGGCACGAACGCGCCGCCGGGCTCCACGGACCGGTCCGCGATCAGCAGCACCGAGGCCAGGCCGAGCATCAGCAGCGTCCCCCACAGGAACACCACCGGCTGGTCGACCGAGATCGTGCCGGAGAACGTGGTCTCGCCCTGCTCCGGGGTGTCGTCGGCCAGCCCGTAGAAGACCAGCGAGACGCCCGCGGCGGCCAGCGTGAGCAGGACCAGCACGACCTGGCTGCCCCAGCGCTGCGCCTTCGGCAGGAACGCCTCGACCAGCACGCTGAGGCAGGCCGCGCCCAGCACGATCAGCAACGGCGCGACGGCCCCGTAGTCGATCTCCGGGGCTTGCAGCCGCTCCACCTGCGAGAGGAACGTCGTCACGTCACTTGCCTTCCTGCGCGACCGGGTCGGCCACCCCGACCTCGCTGAGCGTCGCCCCGACGGACGGGGTGATCACGTCCAACACCGGCTTCGGGTAGAAGCCGAGCACCAAGATCAGCGCCACGAGCGGTGCGAGCACGGCCAGCTCGCGCTTGTTCAGGTCGGGCACGGTGGCGCGCTCCGGGTCGACCGCCGCACCGGGTCCGCCGGCCAGGTCGACCAGCGCCGTGCCGCGCACCGGGCCCTGGAAGACCCGCTGGTACAGCCACAGCACGTACAGCGCGGCGAGCACCATGCCGACGGCGGCCAGGATCGTGTAGACCGGCTCGTTCGGGTAGGAGCCGATCAGCACCAGGAACTCGGAGACGAACGAGTTGGTGCCGGGCAGCGCCAGCGACGACAGGCCCGCCACGAAGAACAGGCCGCCGAGCACCGGGGTGAGCTTGGCCATGCCGCCGTAGTCCTCGATCAGGCGCGACCCGCCGCGGGCCATCACCATGCCGACGACCAGGAACAGCATGCCGGTCGAGATGCCGTGGTTGACCATGTAGAGCACCGCGCCCGTGCCGGCCTGCGAGCTGAACGCGAAGATGCCCAGCGCGATGAAGCCGAAGTGCGCGATCGAGGTGTAGGCCACGAACCGCTTCATGTCGGACTGGCCGACGGCGAGCAGCGAGCCGTACAGGATGCCGACCACGGCGAGGACCAGCACGACCGGCGCGAGCTCCTTGCTGGCCGCCGGGAACAGCGGCAGGCAGTAGCGCAGGAAGCCGAACGTGCCGATCTTGTCCAGGATGCCGACCAGCAGCACGCCCGCGCCCACCGGGGCCTCGGCGCCGGCGTCGGGCAGCCAGGTGTGCAGCGGCACCAGCGGCGCCTTGATCGCGAAGGCGATGAAGAAGCCGAGGAACAGCCAGATCTGGGTGGACAGCGGGGCTTCCCGCGTCACCGTGACCAGGGTCGCCCAGTCGAACGTGCCCTGGCCGATCTTGTCCGCGCTGACCACGTACAGGCCGATCACGGAGGCCAGCATGATGAGGCCGCCGAGCAGCGAGTACAGGAAGAACTTCATGGCCGCGTACTGCCGGTTCGGCCCGCCGAAGCGGCCGATCAGGAAGTACATCGGGACCAGCACGGCCTCGAAGAACACGTAGAAGACGAACACGTCGGTGGCGGCGAACACGCCGACCATGCCGGTCTGCATCGCCAGCAGCAGCGCGAAGAACCCGCCGGCGCTGCGGCCCTCGGGCAGCTTGTCCGCCCACGAGCCGCCGATGACGACCGGCACCAGGAAGGCGATCAGCGCGATCATCACCAGCGCGATGCCGTCGACGCCGAACGACAGGTGCACGCCCAGCGAGGGGATCCAGTCCGCCGAGCTGGTCAGCTGGAGCCGGTCACCACCCGGGTCGAACGCGGTCCACGCGAGCACCGCGAGCACCAGTTCGACCAGCGAGAACGCCAGCGCGACCAGCTTGGCGACGCGGTCGTTGCGCCGCAGGAGCGCCACCACGAGGCTGCCGGCCAGCGGCAGCACGAGGAGCGCGATCAGCACCCAGCTCACGAGAACCTCACCATCAGCAGCGCGCCCAGGACGAAGACCGCACCCAGGAGCATGGAGAGCGCGTACGAGCGCACGAACCCGGTCTGCAACCTGCGCAGCCGGCCCGAGCTACCTCCGAGCAGCGCCGCCGACCCGTTCACCAGGCCGTCGACGCCCTTGTTGTCCACGAACACCAGCGCGCGGGTGAGCCAGGTGCCCGGCCGCGCGAACAGCGCCTCGTTGAGCGCGTTGCCGTACAGGTCGTTGCGCGCGGCGCGGACCGGGAACGACACCCGCAGCGGGCGCTCCACCGGCTGCGGCTTGCGGCCGAACAGCAGGTAGGCGACCAGCACGCCGAGCGCGGACAGGCCGAGCACCAGGAAGTTGACCACGCCGTGGTCCAGCACGCCGTGCTGCTCCCGCAGCTCGCCCAGGGACGGGGTGAGCCAGCCCGCGAGGTTGTGGTCCGACTCGAAGAAGAAGCCCGCGCCGACCGAACCGAACGCCAGCACGATCATCGGCACCGTCATCGACAGCGGCGACTCGTGCGGGTGGTACTCGCGGCCGTCGGCCGACTTCAGCTCGGTGTACCGGGGCTTGCCCAGGAAGACCAGGATCAGCAGGCGGGTCATGTAGAAGGCGGTGATGCCCGCGCCCAGGGCGGCCACGCCGCCGAAGACCCAGCCGCGCCACCCCTCCATGCTGAACGCCGCCGCGATGATGGCGTCCTTGGAGAAGTAGCCGGACAGGAACGGGAAGCCGATCAGGGCCAGGTAGCCGAGCCCCCAGGTGACGAAGGTGATCGGCATCTTCTTCGCGAGGCCGCCCATCCGCCGGATGTCGCCCTCGTCGTTCATGCCGTGCATGACCGAACCGGCGCCGAGGAAGAGGCCCGCCTTGAAGAAGCCGTGCGTGAGCAGGTGCATGATGCCCAGCGCGTAGCCGATCGGGCCGAGGCCGACGGCGAGGATCATGTAGCCGATCTGGCTGACCGTCGAGTAGGCCAGCACCTTCTTGAAGTCGTCGTAGGCGCAGCCGATGACGCAGCCGATCAGCAGCGTCACCCCGCCGATGATCATGACGACGAGGCGCCCGTCCTCGGACAGGTTGTAGATCGGGTTCGAGCGGGCGATGAGGTACACGCCCGCGGTCACCATCGTGGCCGCGTGGATCAGGGCCGAGACCGGCGTGGGGCCGGCCATGGCGTCGGGGAGCCACGCCTGGAGCGGGAACTGGCCGGACTTGCCGCACGCGCCGAGCAGCAGCAGGAGCGTGATGGCCAGCACCTCGGCCGAGGACAGCTCGCCGACGCGGGCGAAGACCTCGGTGTACTGGGTGGTGCCCAGCTCCTTGAACATGATGAAGATGGCGATCGCGAGGCCCAGGTCGCCGACCCGGTTCATCAGGAACGCCTTCTTCGCGGCCGACGCCGCCTCCGGCTTGTGCTGGTACCAGCCGATGAGCAGGTAGGAGGCGAGGCCCACGCCCTCCCAGCCGAAGTACAGCGTCACGAAGCCGTTGCCCAGCACCAGCAGGAGCATCGCGGCGACGAAGAGGTTCAGGTAGGCGAAGAACCTCCGCCGCCCGGCCTCGTGCGCCATGTAGCCGATCGAGTAGACGTGGATCAGCGACCCGACACCGGTGATCAGCAGCACGAACGTCAGCGACAGCGGGTCGAGGCGCAGCCCGAACTCCACGTCGAGCGCTTCGACCGGGATCCAGTCGAACAGGTGGACCTCGGTGCTGCGGTTCTCCGGGCCCTGGCCCAGGACGTCGAAGAACAGCGCGACGCCGTACGCGAACGCGGCGATCACGGTGGCGCAGCCCAGCAGGTGGCCCCACTTGTCGGTGCGCTTGCCACCGACGAGCAGCACCAGCGCGCCGAACGCCGGGAGGGCGAGCAACAGCCAGGCGAGACTCCCGATCCCGCTGGCGACAACAGGTTCCGTCACCGGTGACCCCTCAGTACTTCAGCAGGTTGGAATCGTCGACCGAGGCCGAGCGACGCGTCTTGAAGATCGCCATGATGATCGTCAGGCCGACCACGACCTCGGCCGCGGCCACGACCATCACGAAGAACGCCATGACCTGGCCGTCCAGCCCGCCGTTGATGCGGGCGAACGTGACCAGGCTGAGGTTCACCGCGTTGAGCATCAGCTCCACGCACATGAACACCACGATGGCGTTGCGCCGCACCAGAACGCCGACCGCGCCGAGGCTGAACAGCAGCGCGGACAGCAGCAGGTAGTACGTAGGGGTCACGACGACTCTCCCTTGAGCGCGCGCGCGTCGGGCTCGTGCCCGGTGCCGGACACCTCCGCCACGTCATCGTCGAGACGTTCCCTGGCGGTCGTCTCGATCAGCTCGGACAGGGACTCGGCGGCGACCGAGCCGTCCGGCAGCAGGGCGGGCGTGGCCACCGAGTTGGCGGTGGCGAACACGCCGGGGCCGGGCAGCGAGCCGGGGCGGTCGCCGCGGAAGCGCTCCTCGACCAGCTCGCGCTGCGTCTTCTTCACCGCGGTGGTGCGGGAGGCGAAGGCCAGCACCATCGCGCCGACCGCGGCCGTGATCAGCAGGGCGGAGGTCAGCTCGAACGGGAACAGGTAGTCGGTGAACAGCGCCTCGCCGATGTTGGCGACGTTCCCGCCGTTCGTGCTGTTCTGCTCGGCCAGGCCGATCGCGTCCACGTCGGTGAGCGCGCGGGCCAGCGAGCCGACCACGAGGGCGGCGAAGCCGATGCCGAGCGCGGTGGCGGCCAGGCGCTGGCCGCGCAGCACCTCGACGACGGAGTCCGAGCTGTCCCGGCCGACCAGCATCAGCACGAACAGGAACAGCATCATGATCGCGCCGGTGTAGACGATGATCTGCACGAAGCCGAGGAACGGCGCCTGCTGGACCATGTAGAGCACGCCGAGGCTGAGCATGGTGAGCACGAGCCACAGCGCGGAGTGCACCGCGTTGCGGGCGAACAGCATGCCCAGCGCGCCGGCCAGGGCCAGCGGGCCGAGCACCCAGAACGCGACGGCCTCACCCGTGGTGATGGTGTCGACCGCGCGCTGGACGGCGTCGGGCTGCTGGAGCAGGAACGACGTGGGGCTCACTTCGCCGCCTCCTCGGGCCCTGTCTCGACGGTCTGCCCGGCCGGCACGCCGGCGGCCTTGGCGAGCTGCGGCCCGTTCACGTAGTAGTCCTGCTCGTTCTCGCCCAGCCGCATCGGGTGCGGCGGCTGCTCCATGCCGGCCAGCAGGGGCGCGAGCAGGTCCTCCTTGGTGAAGATCAGCTTCTGCCGGGAGTCGTCGGCCAGCTCGTACTCGTTGGTCATGGTGAGCGAGCGGGTCGGGCACGCCTCGATGCACAGGCCGCAGCCGATGCAGCGCAGGTAGTTGATCTGGTAGTCGGCGCCGTAGCGCTCACCCGGGGAGTAGCGCTCCTCCTCGGTGTTGTCGCCGCCCTCGACGAAGATCGCGTCCGCCGGGCACGCCCAGGCGCACAGCTCGCAGCCGACGCACTTCTCCAGCCCGTCCGGGTGCCGGTTGAGCTGGTGGCGGCCGTGGAACCGCGGCGCGGTGACCTTCTTGACCTCGGGGTACTCCTCGGTGACGACCTTCTTGAACATGGTGCCGAAGGTGACGCCGAAACCCTTGACTGGATCAAAGACCCCCATCGCCGGCCTCCTTTCCCGCCGAGGTGGACGTGACTGACGCCGGTTCCCTGGTCTGGTCCGTGGTCGGCAGCTCCGCGACCGGCACCTGCCGGCGCGGCGGGGCCTTCGGGACCTGGAGGTCCAGCGGGGGCACCGGGAAGCCGCCGCCGGTGAGCGGGACGGCGTCGGGGTCGTGCGGCTCCCGCTTGTCGGGGAGCAGGAACGCGATCAGCAGCACGATCGCGAGGACCGAGCCGATCACGATGAGCGCGGTGGAGGTGTCGAGGCCGCTGTTGGCCTCCCACTCCTGGCGCAGGTAGCGGGCGAAGGCCACCGCGACGAACCAGACCAGGGCGATCGGGACCAGGAACTTCCAGCCCAGCCGCATGAACTGGTCGTAGCGCAGGCGGGGCAGCGTGCCGCGCAGCCAGATGAACAGGAACAGGAAGCCCAGCGTCTTGACCACGAACCAGAGCAGGCCGAACCAGCCGCTGTTGAGCAGGTGGTCGTCGCCGACGAACGGGAACTTCCAGCCGCCCAGGAACAGCGTGGTGGCCAGCGCCGAGACGGTGACCATGTTGACGTACTCGGCGAGGAAGAACAGCGCGAACTTCAGCGAGCTGTACTCGGTGTGGAAGCCGCCGACCAGCTCCGACTCGGCCTCGGGGAGGTCGAACGGGGCGCGGTTGGTCTCGCCGACCATCGACGTGACGTAGATGAGGAAGCTGACCGGCAGCAGGTAGAAGTACCAGCCGCTGGACTGCGACTCGACGATGTCGGAGGTGGACAGCGAGTGCGAGTGCATGACGACCGCGACGATCGACAGGCCCATCGCGATCTCGTAGGAGATCACCTGCGCGGCCGAGCGCAGCGCGCCCAGCAGCGGGTAGGGCGAGCCGGACGCCCAGCCGGACAGCACGATGCCGTACACGCCCAGCGAGGAGCAGGCCAGCACGACCAGCACGCCGACCGGCAGGTCGACGAGCTGGAGGGCGGTGCGCTCGCCGAAGATCGAGACCTCGCCGCCGATCGGGATGACCGAGAAGGCGACGAACGCGGGGATGCAGGAGATCACCGGGGCGAGGAAGAACACCCACTTGTCCGCCAGGACCGGGCGGATGTCCTCCTTGAACGCCAGCTTGAGGCCGTCGGCGAGCGACTGGAGCCAGCCGTTCGGCCCGACCCGGTTGGGACCGGGCCGCTGCTGCATCCGGGCGACGACCTTGCGCTCCCAGTTGATCATGAACAGGGTCATGACGACGAGGAACGCGAAGATCCCGACGACCTTGACGACGATCAGCCAGAGCGGGTCGTCGGCGATCAGTTCTGCGGTGCTCATGCCTTGCCTCCGGGCGAGGTGATCTTCTCCGCGGTGCCCGTGACGACCGGCGCGACCGCGACCACGGAGCCGTGCCCCGCGACCAGGTTGCGCCGCACGGTGACCGCGCCCGAGTTGCCGGGCAGCCACACGACGCCGTCGGGCAGGTCGGCCGCCTCGACGGGCAGCACCACCTCGCCCCGGTCGGTGGAGACGGTGATCTCGCCGCCCGGGTGGACGCCCAGGTGCGCGGCCGTGGCGGCGGACAGCTTGGCCACCACCGGGCGCGCGGTGCCCGCCAGGTTCGGCTCGTCGTCCTGCAGCGAGCCGTTGTCCAGCAGGCGGCGCCAGGTGGCGAGGACCGCCTGGCCCTCCCGGGGCTGGGTCAGCAGCGGCGCCGGGACGGTCGGCGCGGGCGCGGTCACCGCGGCCGTGCCGAGGCGGGCCAGGTCGGCCGCGGCGGACGCCGGGGTCTGCGTGAACAGGTCCGCGTCCATCTCCACGGCCAGCGTGTCCAGCACCCGGCAGTCCGGCAGCGCGCCGGTGCCCTCCAGCGTGGTGCTGAACGGGCGGGGGCGGCCCTCCCAGTTGAGGTAGCTGCCCGCCTTCTCCACGGCCGGGGCGACCGGGAGCACGACGTCGGCGCGCGCGGTGACCGCGCTGTGCCGCAGCTCCAGGCTGACCACGAACCCGGCGAGGTCGAGCGCGCGCTCGGCCAGCCCCGGGTCCGGCAGGTCGGACGGGTCGACGCCGCCGACGACCAGCGCGTCCAGGCCACCGCTCGCGGCGGCGGTCAGGATGCCCGCGGTGTCGCGGCCGGCCCGCACGGGCAGCGCGCCCGCGTCCAGGCCCCACGCCGCCTCGACCTCGGCACGCGCCGCCGCGTCGCCGACCGGGCGACCGCCCGGCAGCAGCGTGGGCAGCAGGCCCGCTTCGAGGGCGCCGCGCTCACCGGCCCGGCGGGGCACCCAGGCGACCTTCGCACCGGTGCGCCCGGCCAGCGCCGCGACCGCGGAGAACAGGCCCGGGACCTCGGCGGCGCGCTCGCCGACCAGGATCACCGCGCCCGGCTTCGACAGGTCCTCGACCACGTCGGCGGCGTGCTCGGGCAGCGCGTTGAGCGCCGACGGCTCCTGGCCGGGGACGCACGCGAGCAGCACGCCGTTGGTCTTCTCGACCGCCGGGGTCGTGAACTGGCCCAGGTGGAACACCCTGGTCCGGTTCTTGCGGGCGGCCTTGCGGAGCCGCAGGAAGACGATCGGCGACTCCTCCTCCGGCTCGAACGCCACCAGCAGCGCGGCCGGGGCGGACTCGATCGACGCGTAGGTCACGCCGCCGTTGTCCGGGTTCGAGCCCAGCACCGAGGCGGTCAGGAACTCCAGCTCCTCGGCCGAGTGGGCGCGGGCGCGGAAGTCGACGTCGTTGGTGCGCAGCGCGATCCGGGCGAACTTCGAGTACGCGTAGGCGTCCTCGACGGTGAGCCGGCCACCGGCCAGCACGCCGACGCCCTTGCCGTCGCGGGCCTTCGCCAGGCCCTCGGCCGCGCGCTGGAGCGCCTCGGTCCAGGACGTCTCGCGCAGCTCGCCGGTCGCCTCGTCGCGCACCAGCGGGCGGCGGACGCGGTCCTCGGCCGTGGCGTAGCGGAACGCGAAGCGGCCCTTGTCGCAGGTCCACTCCTCGTTGACCTCGGGCTCGTCGGCCGCCAGCCGGCGCTGCACCTTGCCGCGCCGCCAGTCGGTCCGCGTGGCGCAGCCCGACGAACAGTGCTCGCAGACGCCCGGCGTGGACACCAGGTCGAACGGGCGGGCGCGGAACCGGTACGCGGCGCTGGTCAGCGCGCCCACCGGGCAGATCTGGATGGTGTTGCCGGAGAAGTAGGACTGGAACGGCTTCTCCTGCGCCACGCCGACCTGCTGCTGCGAACCGCGTTCCAGCAGCTCGATGAACGGGTCGCCGGCGATCTGCGCCGAGAACCGCGTGCAGCGCTGGCACAGCACGCACCGCTCCCGGTCCAGCAGCACCTGCGTGGAGATCGGGATCGGCTTCGGGAACGTCCGCTTGTGCTCGTGGAAGCGGGAGTCCGCGCGGCCGTGCGCCAAGGCCTGGTTCTGCAACGGGCACTCGCCGCCCTTGTCGCAGATCGGGCAGTCCAGCGGGTGGTTGATGAGCAGCAGCTCCATCACGCCCTGCTGCGCCTTGTCCGCCACCGGCGAGGACAGCTGCGTCTTGACGACCATGCCGTCGGCGACCGTCATCGTGCAGCTGGCCTGCGGCTTCGGCATCGGCCGGCCGCCCATCTCCACCTCGACCAGGCACTGCCGGCAGGCGCCCGCGGGCTCCAGCAGCGGGTGGTCGCAGAAGCGCGGGATGACGGTGCCGAGCCGTTCCGCGGTGCGGATCAGCAGCTCGCCCTTGGGCGCGACGACCTCGACGCCGTCGATGACGAGCTTCACGTGGCCCTCGGGGACCACCAGCTCCGTGCTCTTGTCAGGGGCGATCGTCATGCGCCAGCACCTGCCAACACCTTGGAGTTCTGGTCGCACAGGGCCAGGAACTCGTCCTTGAAGTACTTGATGCCGCTGGTGATCGGGCTGACCGCGCCGTCACCGAGGGCGCAGAACGAACGGCCCAGGATGTTGTCGCAGACGTCCAGCAGCGTGTCGATGTCACTGGCCGTGCCGTTGCCCGCGACCATCCGCTGCAGGATCTGCACGAGCCAGTAGGTGCCCTCGCGGCACGGCGTGCACTTGCCGCACGACTCGTGCTTGTAGAACTCGGTCCACTTCATGACCGCCCACGGCACGGACACCGTCTCGTTGAAGATCTGGAGCGCGGTGGTGCCGAGCATCGAGCCCGCCTCGGCCGCGCCCTCGAAGTCCAGCGGCACGTCCAGGTGCTCCGCGGTGAACAGCGGGGTGGACGAGCCGCCCGGCGTCCAGAACTTCAGCGGGACGCCGTCCTTCATGCCGCCCGCCATGTCCAGCAGCTCGCGCAGCGTGACGCCCATCGGGGCCTCGTACTGGCCGGGGCGCTCGACGTGGCCGGACAGGGAGAAGATCTTCGGGCCCGGGGACCGCTCGCGGCCCATGGTGCGGAACCAGTCCGCGCCGCCGTTGACGATGTACGGGACGCTGGCGATCGTCTCGACGTTGTTCACCACGGTCGGCGAGGCGTACAGGCCGGAGGTCGCCGGGAACGGCGGCTTGAGCCGCGGCTGGCCGCGACGGCCCTCCAGCGAGTCGAGCAGCGCCGTCTCCTCGCCGCAGATGTACGCGCCGGCGCCGGCGTGCACGACCAGGTCGAGGTCGAAGCCCGAGCCCAGGACGTCCTTGCCCAGGTACCCGGCCTCGTACGCCTCGCGCACGGCGGCGTGCAGCCGGCGGATGACGTGCAGCACCTCGCCGCGCACGTAGATCGCGGCGAAGTTCGCCCGGATCGCGTACGAGGTGATGATGATGCCCTCGATCAGCGAGTGCGGGTCCGCCATCATCAGCGGGATGTCCTTGCAGGTGCCCGGCTCGCCCTCGTCGGCGTTGATGACGAGGTAGTGCGGCTTGCCGTCGTTCTGCGGGATGAAGCCCCACTTCATGCCGGTGGGGAAGCCCGCGCCGCCGCGCCCGCGCAGCCCGGAGTCCTTGCACTGCTGGATCAGCTGGTCCGGGTGCGCGGTCAGCGCCTTGCGCAGCGCCGTGTACCCCTCCAGCTGCTCGTAGGTCCTCAGCGTCCACGAGCGCGGCGACAGCCAGCGCTTGGTGAGGACGGGAGTCAAGGAATCAACCACGTCGACCTCCCCCTACTTCTTTTCCGGCAGCGGCGGGAACTCCGCGTTGTCCGGCATCGCCGGAGCCGTCCACCCGCGCTCGGCGGCCAGGGCCGCGCCGCGCACCGTCTCGGGGGCGGCCGACGGGCCGTCCAGGTCCGCCTCCCGGCCCTCGAAGAACCCGGCCAGCTGGAGCTCCGCCTGGCGGAAGTCCGTCAGCGGCGCGCCGCGCGTCGGGTGGGGCTTCTCCCCCGCCTGGAGGGACTTGACCAGCTCCAGCGCCTTCTCGGGCGTCTGGTTGTCGAAGTACTCGTAGTTCACCTGGAGCACCGGGGCGAGGTCGCACGCGGCGAGGCACTCGGCGTGCTCCAGCGTGATCGAACCCGGCGCGCCCGGCTCGCCCGAGGTCTCCTCGTGGCCGAGCGGCCTGCCGTTCGAGCCCAGGTGCTCGCGCAGCCCCGCGTAGATCGCGTCACCGCCGAGGGCGGCGCACAGGGTGTTCGTGCAGACGCTCACCAGGTGCTCGCCGCACGGGCGGCGCTTGTACATGGTGTAGAACGTCGCGACCGCGCTGACCTCGGCGTTGCTCAGGTCGAGCTGGTCGGCGCAGAACGTGATGCCCGCCTGGCTGACGTACCCCTCGACCGACTGCACGAGGTGCAGCATCGGCAGCAGCGCGGAGCGGGCCACCGGGTAGCGGGCGATGATCGCCCGCGCCCTGGCCGCGGTCTCCTCGTCGAACACGCTCGTGTCGACGTGGCCCTCGGTCGCGGTGGCCTGCGTCGCCACCGGGTCCAGCGGCGAGGCCGCGAGGACGTTCTCGGGAGTGCTCATCGGTCACAACCACCCATCACCGGGTCGATAGAGGCCACCGCGGCGATGACGTCGGCGACCATGCCGCCCTCGCACATCGCGGGCATCGACTGGAGGTTCACGAAGCTGGGTTCGCGCACGTGGACGCGCATCGGCCGGGTGCCGCCGTCGGAGACGACGTGGTAGCCCAGCTCGCCGCGCGGCGACTCGATCGGCACGTACACCTGGCCCGCCGGCACCGCGAAACCCTCGGTGACCAGCTTGAAGTGGTGGATCAGGGACTCCATGGACTGGCCCATGATCTTGCGGACGTGCTCCAGCGAGTTGCCCATGCCGTCGGCGGCGATGGTCAGCTGCGCGGGCCAGGCCACCTTGGCGTCCTCGACCATGACCGGTCCGGGCACGAGGTTGTCCACGGCCTGCCGGATGATCCTGAGCGACTGGTGCATCTCCTCCAGGCGCAGCCGGTAGCGCGCGAAGGAGTCGGCCGCGTTCGACGTGGGCACGTCGAAGTCGTAGTTCTCGTAGCCGCAGTAGGGGTCGACCTTGCGCAGGTCCCACGGCAGGCCCGCGGAGCGCAGGATCGGACCGGTGATGCCGAGCGCGAGGCAGGCGTCCACCGGCAGGTAGCCGACGCCCTCCAGCCGGTTGCGCCAGATCGGCTGGCCGGTGAGCAGCTTGTCGTAGTCGGGCAGCCGGGAGTCCATCACCTTGATGAAGTCCGCGATCTTCTGCTCCGCGCCCTGCGGCAGGTCCTGCGCGAGGCCGCCGGGGCGGATGAACGCGTGGTTCATCCGCAGTCCGGTGAGGAACTCCAGCAGGTGCAGGACCTCCTCGCGCTCGCGGAAGCCCGACGTCATGCCGGTGAGCGCGCCCAGCTCCATGCCGCCGGTGGCCAGCGCCACCAGGTGCGAGGAGATCCGGTTCAGCTCCATCAGGACGACCCGGATCACCTGCGCGCGCTGCGGCACGGTGATGCCGAGCAGCTTCTCGACCGCCATGCAGTACGCGGCCTCGTTGTGCAGCGGCGCCAGGTAGTCCATGCGCGTCACGAAGGTGACGCCCTGGGTCCAGTTCCGGTACTCGACGTTCTTCTCGATGCCGGTGTGCAGGTAGCCGATGACGCTGCGGGCCTGGGTGACGGTCTCGCCCTCCAGCTCCAGCACCAGGCGCAGCACGCCGTGCGTCGACGGGTGCTGCGGACCCAGGTTCATGATGATGCGCTCGTCACCCGCGGCCTCGGCCAGCACCTCGTCCCAGTCGCCGCCGGTCACCGTGTAGACGGTGCCCTCGGTCGTCTGCCGGGCCCCCGCGTAGGAGTCCGGGTTCGGGGTGGTGCGGTTGGCCTCGTACGAGTCGCTGTCACGGCCGGCCGCGCTGGTGTCGGTGCCCGTGTTCACGTCGGAAAGACGTTCGGTCATGAGTAGGACCGCCTCTGGTCTGGCGGGGGGATCTCCGCGCCCTTGTACTCCACCGGGATGCCGCCGAGCGGGTAGTCCTTGCGCTGCGGGTGGCCGTCCCAGTCGTCCGGCATGAGGATCCGGGTCAGGCCCGGGTGGCCGTCGTAGACGATGCCGAACATGTCCCAGGTCTCGCGCTCCTGCCAGTCCGCGGTCGGGTACACCGACACCAGGCTGGGGACGTGCGCGTCGTCCACGTCGACCGCGACCTCCAGCCGGATGCGCCGGCGGTAGGTCATCGAGGTCAGGTGGTAGACGGAGTGCAGCCGCTGCGCGACGTCCGTGCCGTAGTCCACGCCGGACACCGAGCTGCACAGCTCGAAGCGCAGCGCCGGGTCGTCGCGGAGGATGCGGGCCACCTCGACCAGGTCGTCGCGGCGCAGGTAGAAGGTGATCTCGCCGCGGTCGACGGTGATCTGCTGGACCGTGTCGGCCGGCAGCCCCTTCTCCCGGATGGCGGCGAGCAGCTCGTCGGCGACCTCGTCGAACCAGCCGCCGAAGGGCCGCTCGGAGGGCGCGGCGACGTGGGCGGGCAGCCGCAGGCCGCCGAAGCCCGACGTGTCACCGGAGCCGGAGGTGTTGAACATGCCCCGGCGCGCCCGGCCCGCGGCGACACCGCCGCGCGCCTGGTGCTCCTCGTGCTGGGCCTCGCTCATGGTCGACGAGCTGAGGGCCTCGCCGTTGTCCGGGGTGCCCGCGCCGGGGGTCTTGGCGACCTCGCCCGGCGCGTTCCTGTCCTCGGCGCTGTTCTCGTTGGGCATACCGCTCACTTCTTCGCAAAGCGCTGGGACGACGGGATCAGCTCGGTGCGGTGGCCCTGCTCGGCCAGCAGCGCGGCGCGGGCCGGGCCCAGCGGCTCGTCCATGATCTTCGCGTGGATCTTGAGGATCGCGTCGATCAGCATCTCCGGCCGCGGCGGGCAGCCGGGCAGGTACATGTCGACCGGCACGACGTGGTCCACGCCCTGCACGACCGCGTAGTTGTTGAACATGCCGCCGGAGGAGGCGCACACGCCCATGGCCAGCACCCAGCGCGGCTCGGGCATCTGGTCGTAGATCTGCCGCAGCACCGGGGCCATCTTGTTGGTGACCCGGCCCGCGACGATCATCAGGTCGGCCTGGCGCGGCGAGGCCCGGAAGACCTCCATGCCGAAGCGCGCGAGGTCGTACCGCGGGGCGCCGGTGGTCATCATCTCGATGGCGCAGCAGGCCAGGCCGAAGGTCGCCGGCCACAGCGAGGACTTGCGGGTCCAGTTGACCAGCTTCTCGACGCTGGCCAGCATGATGCCGTTCGGGAGCTTCTCCTCGAGGCCCATGGTCTTCCCCCTCAGTTCCAGTCGAGGCCGCCGCGACGCCAGACGTAGGCGTACGCGAAGCCGACCGTGGCGACGAACAGTGCGATCTCCACCAGGCCGAACAGGCCCAGCCGGTCCGCGGAGACCGCGAACGGGTAGAGGAAGACCATTTCGATGTCGAACAGGATGAACAGCATCGCCGTGAGGTAGTAGGCGACCGGCATGCGGCCACCGCCCACCACGGGTTGCGGCGACGGCTCGATGCCGCACTCGTAGGCGTCCAGCTTCGCGCGGTTGTACCGGCGGGGGCCGATGTACGGCGCGGCCGTCACCGAGAACAGCGCGAAGGCGCCGGCGAGGGCGAACATCAATACGAGGGGGAGGTAAGCGTCCAGCACTCTCCGTCGTCCTTTCCTCGCTGTCGCGGTGGTGGTGCACCGCTGACCGTTGCGCACCCTATGGGGTGTTCTTGCGCCCTCCGGGAGTTAGGCACGCCTAACAATCCGCAGGTCGCTTGTGAAACACTTCACAAGGCATCACAGCCGGTTGTGAACTGATTCACAAGACCTGCGGGCCAGTGTAGAACGTCACACAGAGGCGTGACACACACCCCCCACACCGTTCCTGACCTGGGCTTACGCGGTGTAGATCACCAGTTGGGACGGTCGGGGGTGAACGGGAGCACACTGAATACGAAACAGCGCCGTCCCGAAGGACGGCGCTGAGACGTTCGAGTGACGGAGATTAGGCCGTTGGGGTGACCTTCGTGGCGGCGGTGATGATGCGGTCGAACGAGTCACCGTCCTTCGGGTCGTACAAACCGGCCAGCAGCTTGAGCACCAGCTTCATCAGGGTCTTGCGGGGCAGCCCGTACTTGGTCGCCGTGCGCATGATCGTGGGGTTGCCGATGAGCTTGCTGAAGACGTTGCCGAGCCGGTAGTAGCTGCCCAGGGCCTGTTCGATGCGCACCGGGTAGCCGTGCAGCGCGCGCTCGCGGCTCGCGCCCCCGCGGGCCAGGGCCTGCACGGCGCTCTCGGCGGCGATCCGCGCCGACTCCATGGCGTAGCCGATGCCCTCGCCGTTGAACGGGTTCACCATGCCGCCCGCGTCACCCACCAGGAGCAACCCGTCCCGGTAGTGCGGCTTCCGGTTGAGGCCCATCGGCAGGGCCGCGCCGCCGATCTTGCCGGTGGCGTTCTCCTCGCGGAAGCCCCACTCCTCCGGGGTGCCGTCGAGCCAGCTCTTGAGCAGCGCGCGGTAGTCGGTGGTGCCGTACGCCTTCGACGTGCTGAGGATGCCCAGGCCGACGTTCACCGTGCCGTCGCCCATGCCGAAGATCCAGCCGTAGCCGGGCAGCAGCACGTCGTTCTGGCGGTCCCACAGCTCCAGGTGCGACTCCAGGTAGTCGTCCTTGGTGCGCGGGCTGGCGTAGTAGCGGCGGACCGCGACGCCCATCGGCTTCGCGTCGTCCTTCTGGATGCCGACGCTCAGCGCGAGGCGGGCGGACACGCCGTCGCAGGCCAGGACCAGCGGCGCGCGGTAGGTCACCGGCTCCTTGCCCGGTCCCTGCTTCGCCTGCACGCCGACCACGCGGCCGTTCTCCACGAGCGCGCCCGTGACGGTGGTCTGCTCGTGCATCCGGGCGCCCGCCGCGACGGCGGCCTTCGCCAGCATCTCGTCGAAGTCCTGCCGGGGGCGCACCACGCCGTAGGGCGGGAACGTGGCCAGCTCGGGCCAGTCCAGCTCCAGCGTCACCCCGCCGCCGACCACCCGCAGGCCGCGGTTGTGCAGCCAGCCGGCCTCTTCCCGGGTGTCGATGCCCAGGTCGATCAGCTGCTTCACGCCGCGCGGCGTGAGGCCGTCACCGCAGACCTTCTCGCGGGGGAAGGTGCTCTTCTCCAGCAGCACCACGTCCAGGCCGGCCCGTGCCAGGTAGGTGGCCGCGGTGGACCCCGCGGGCCCCGCGCCGACCACGATCACCTCGGCGTCCTCGCCTGCCTTGCGGCGGCTGGGAGTCGTCATCCCCGCTCCTTGTGCCCGTGTTCACAAAGTCCCACCCGAGTCTACTTGCGCCTCCCTGAGACCCCCACCACCCGCGAGAGTCCAACGCTCAGACCCCGAGAGTCCAACGCTCAGGTCCCGAGAGTCGTACCTCCAGGACCCCTGAGTTCTACGTTCCGGACGTAGAACTCAGGGGTCCTGGGCGTTGGACTCTCGCGACCTGAGCGTTGGACTCTCGAGGCCCCGGCGTTGGACTCTCGGGGCCTGGGGGTTGGACTCTCGGCGGGGGTCAGGCGGGTTTGGTGGCGCGGTGGAGGGCGACCATGCCGCCGGTCAGGTTCATCCAGGCCACGTCCTCCCAGCCGGCGCGGGCGACGACCTCGCCCAGCGCGCGCTGGTCGGGCCACGTGCGCATCGACTCGGCGAGGTACTTGTAGGCGTCCGGGTTGGACGAGACGAACTTCGCGATGAGCGGCAGGACCTTGAGCAGGTGGCGCATGTAGACGTACCGGAACGGCCGGAACGTGGGCGTCGACACCTCGCACACCACCAGCCGGCCGCCGGGCCGCACCACGCGGGCCATCTCGCGCAGCGCCGCCTCGGTGTCGTTGAAGTTGCGCAGCCCGAAGCTGACCGTCACCGCGTCGAACGCGCCGTCCGCGAACGGCAGGTGCAGCGCGTCGGCGGCGACCTTCGGCACGTCCCGGTGCCGCCCGCCGAGCAGCATGCCGACGGAGAAGTCCGCCGCCACGCACCACGCGCCGGACGCCGCGTACTCCACCGTGGACACCGCCGTGCCCGCCGCGAGGTCCAGCACCTTCTCACCGGGGCGGGCGTCGAGCACCCGCCTGCTCCACTCGCGCCAGCGCCGGTCGAACCCCAGGGTCATGACCGAGTTCGTGCGGTCGTAGCCCTTGGCCACGCCGTCGAACATCTCGGCGACCTCGCGGGGGTTCTTGTCCAGACCTGCGCGCGACATGAAAACAGCCTAGGTGACGCGCAGAGCGGCCAGCATCCCGTCCACCGCCGCCTGCCACGGGTACTCCTCGGCACGTGCCCGCGCCGCGCCCCGGCGGGCCGGCTCGGGGTCGTCGAGCAGCGCGTTCACCGCGCCCGCGAACGCCGGCGCGTGGTCGGCCACCGCCGCCCCGCACCCCGGCCGCACGATCTCCCGCAGCGCCGACGACGCCGAGACCACCACCGGCGTGCCGGAGGCGAGGGCTTCGAGGGCGGCCAGGCCGAACGTCTCGTGCGGGCCCGGCGCGAGGGACACGTCGGCGGCGGCCAGCAGGTCCGCCACGGCCGCGCGGTCGCCCAGGAACCCGAGGAACGTCACCGGCAGGCCCGCGGCCCGGCGTTCCAGCGCCTCCCGGCGCGGTCCGTCGCCCGCGACGACCAGGCGGACCCGGTGCCCGGCGGCGTGCAGCTCGGCGGCGGTGTCGACGCTGCGCTCGACGTGCTT
Organism: Saccharothrix sp. DSM 118769; assembly: GCF_052936295.1. Taxonomy (NCBI): domain Bacteria; kingdom Bacillati; phylum Actinomycetota; class Actinomycetes; order Pseudonocardiales; family Pseudonocardiaceae; genus Saccharothrix; species Saccharothrix sp. DSM 118769. The sequence goes on from NZ_CP193627.1 coordinate 9,284,332, forward strand.
CTCCGCCGAGAGCCTGCCGCAGTGCACGAGCAGCGCGTCCGCGCCCCGCGCGAGGTCGGCCCTGAGCGACCGGTCGTGCCGCGCCGGGGTGAACGTGCGCAGGTCCACGCCCAGCGGCACGCGCACGACGTTGCGCGCCCCGATCCGGTCGAACTCCTCGCGGGCGAACGCCGTCGTGCACACCACCGCGTCGTAGGAGGCGGCCATGCGGGCGTTGGCCGCGTCCGCCACCCGGCGCGCCACGCCGGCGGGCACCAGGAACTGCTCCAGCAGCCGGTCCAGCCGCTCGTGCGAGATGACCACGCCGGGCACGCCGCGCTCCGCCGCCCAGCGGCCCATGCCGCGCAGCGTGAGCCGGTCGGACACCTCCAGCCGGTCCGGCGCGAGCCGGTCGAGGAGCGCCCGCACCCGCCACGGGTCGACCGCGCGGTAGCCGCCCGTGCCGGGGATGCGCGGGGCGGGCAGCGTGACGCGGCGCACGCCGCCGGCCAGCCGCTCGTCGGCGTGCGCGGGGCCGGGCACCACCAGGACGACCTCGTGGCCGTGCGCGGCGTACCCGGCGCCCAGGTGGTGCAGGGCCGTGCGCAGGCCACCGGAGCGGGGGCCGTAGAAGTTGGCCAGCTGCACGATCCTCACGCGGCGCGCCGCTCCTGGACGTCCAGCACGGCCGCGTAGTGGCCCAGCAGCTCGTCGCACACCGCCGCCCACGTCCGGCCGCGCACCCAGCGCCGCGCCGCCTGCCCGTACTGCCGGCGGCGCAGCGGGTCGCGCAGGTCCTCGACGGCTGCGCGCAGCCCGTCGTCGTCGATGAACAGGTAGCCGGTGTTCGGTCGCACGAGGTCGCGCGGCCCGCCCGCGTCCGGCGCCACCACCGGCACGCCGCTGGCCAGCGCCTCCTGCACGGCCTGGCAGAACGTCTCGTGCGGCCCGGTGTGCACGAACACGTCGAGGCTCGCGTACGCGGTCGCCAGCTCCGCGCCCGACCGGAAGCCCAGGAAGGCCGCGCCCGGCAGCTCCCGGCGCAGCCGCTCCTCCTCCGGCCCGTCGCCGACGACCACGAGCCGGACGCCCGGCAGGTCGCGCAGCGCCGCGAGCCGGTCCACCCGCTTCTCCGGCGACAGGCGGCCGACGTACCCGACCAGCAGCTCACCGCCCGGGGCGAGCGCGCGGCGCAGCGCGTCGTCGCGGCGGTCCGGGCGGAACAGCTCCACGTCCACGCCCCGGCCCCACCGGTGCACGCGCGGCACGCCGTGCTCCTCCAGGGCCGCCACCGCCCAGGTCGACGGCGCGAGCGTGCGGTCGGCGCGGGCGTGCAGCCGGCGCGTCCACCGCCACGCGGCGCGCGCCGTGAGCCCGAGGCCGTAGTGGCCCGCGAACCCGGCGACGTCCGTCTGGTAGACCGCGACGGTCGGCACGCCGAGCGCGCGCGCCGCCGACAGGCCCCGCGCGCCCAGGACGAACGGGCTGGCCAGGTGCACCACGTCGGGCCGGAAGTCGTGCAGGGCGGTCAGCACGCGGCGGGTCGGCACGCCCACCGGCAGCGAGCTGAACCGCGGCAGGTCCACCGCCGGGACGCGGACGACGGGCGTGCCGCCGTGGTCCTCGGGGCCGGGGCCCGGCGCGACGACGAGGGCCTGGTGACCGCGTGCCCGCAGGTGCTCCAGCACGCGCAGGACGGAGTTGGTGACGCCGTTGACCCGGGGGAGGAAGCTCTCGGTGACGATCGCTACGCGCACGCCGACCACCCTGCGGGCCGGAGGACACGTCGGCGTGACACCTCGGCGAACGCCCGCGGAACTCCGCGCGACGGCGTTGACGTTGGCCGCGGTTTCACCTGGAGTACGCGTCGCGGCCACACTCTGCGGTGACACTAGGTCGGCATGACCGTCTTGTCGTCCCGACCCGCGCAGCCCGTCGATCCCGGCCTGGTGTCGATCGCGCTGGAGGTCGCGGGTCGCCTGGCCAACGACGCGTCCGACGTCATCATGGCGACGGCGGGGCGCGGTGCGCGACCGGACGACGACGCGTCGCCGTTCGACTGGGTGACCGACACCGACCGCACGCTGGAGCGCCACACGCGGCGCGTGCTGACGGCGGAGTTCCCCGACATCCCGGTGCTCTGCGAGAACGTCGACACCGACGTCGCCGCGGACGTGCCGTTCCGGTGGGTGGTGGACCCGGTGGACGGCACCGCGAACTACGTGGCGGGCGTGCCGTGGTGCGCCTACAGCCTCGCCCTGGTCGACCGGTGGGGGCCGGTCGTCGGCGTCGTGGCCGACCCGTACCGGGCGCAGATCTACGCCGCGGCGCGGGGGCGCGGGATGAGGGCCAACGGCACGCCCGTGAAGCTGGGCGACCAGGCCGTCAGCGCGATCGTGTGCACGGAGATGACGAGGACCGGGCCGTGGCCGGGGATGGGCGAGTTCATCTCGCGCGCGGCGGTGGCGGGCACCGGGGTGCGGGTGCTGGGCTCGAAGGCGCTGGCGGTCGCGCAGGTGGCCCTGGGCCACGCGGCGGCGGCGGTCCTGCACAGCTACCACGAGTGGGACGTGGCGGGCGCGGTGGCGCTGGCGGTCGAGTCGGGCGCCGTCGTGCTGGACCGGAGGGGCGAGGACGCCCCGCTGCCGGTGGACGGCCTGCTCGTGGCCATGCCGGAGGTGGCGGAGGAGGTCCTCGGGTGGTGGCAGTCGTCGATGGCCCGTTAGGCCGTTTGACGCAGGGCCCGCTCTGCGCCAGAGTTGTCCCCGCCGGGTCCAGTAGGACCCGGAAGTGGACCCGGTTCACCGTCCGGACGGTCGGTTGCCGGGTTTCGCGCTGTCCGGACGCCTACCGGCCCGTCAGCTGTTGCCCAGGTGCGGTAGCTGCTGCTCCAGCACCTCCAGGTGCACGCGGGCGTTGTCGAGGGACGGCTGGGTGAACATCCGGAGCGCCACGCGGCCCACCTCGTCCTCGAACGCGGTGAAGTCGTGCACCGCCGCGGCGAGGCGTTGGGACACCGGGTGGTCCTGGCCGGCGCCCAGGGCGCGACCGAGGTCGGCGATGCGGCGGACGTCCCCCAGCTCCGCGCCGAACTGGGCGGCGATGCGCTGGAACCACTCGCGGGCCGGGGAGAGGGGGACGGTGGCCACCGCCGCGTTGACCCGGCTGACGGCCAGCTCGCACCTCGCGACCATCGCGGACCAGCGGTCGTTCGGGGGCGGGGGCGCCAGGCGCGGCGGGGGCGGCAGGGGCGGCAGGGGCGGGTGGGCCAGGGGTGGGTGGACCTGGTGGCGCGGGCGGCGGGCGGCGCCCACGACCAGGCCGAGCAGGGTGCCCGGCACGCCGCCGATCAGGGTGCCGAGCATCAGCGAGGCGATGAGGCTCGCGACGACGTTGACCTCGTCGTCGGCCGTAGGCAGGGCGAGGCCGAACATGAACAAGGCCGTCATCAGCACCGTGCCGATGAGCAGTCCCCACAGCGCCGACCGTCCCATGTGCACCAATGTGCCAGATCAGGCGTCGAAATCGACCGTGATCGCCGTGGTCCGCGCCACCGACTGGCAGGTCAGCACGAAACCGGCCTCCACCTCGCGCGGCTCCAGGGCGTAGTTCCGGCGCATCTCCACCTCGCCCGACACGACCAGCGCGCGGCACGTCCCGCACACGCCGCCCTTGCAGGCGAACGGCAGGTCGGAGCGCACCCGCTGGGCCGCGTCGAGGATCGGGGTGTCCGCGGGCAGCGGCACGTCGGTGGACCGGCCGTCCAGCACGACGGTGCACGTCGCGGCGGCCACCACCGACTCGTCGGCGCGGCGCGGCGCGGGCGGCGGCTCGTCCACGTGGAACAGCTCGTGGTGCACGCGGTCGTCCGCGACGCCGAGCGAGGACAGCACCGACCGCGCGTCCGTCACCAGCCCGTACGGGCCGCACAGCCACCAGTCGTCCACGTCGGCCCACGGCACGACGGTCCCGAGCAGCGCCCGCAGCTTCGCCGCGTCGAGCCGGCCGGAGAACAGCTCGACGTCCCGGGGTTCCCGCGACAGCACGTGCACGAGCTGGAACCGCGCCGGGTACCGGTCCTTGAGGTCGGCCAGCTCGTCGCCGAACATCACCGTGTCGGCCCGCCGGTTGCCGTACAGCAGCGTGACGCGCGCCCCGGCGGCCAGGACGGTGGCGGCGATCGACAGCGCGGGCGTGATGCCCGAACCGGCGACGACCAGCGCGTGGTGGTCGCCGGGGGCAACGAGGTCGCGGGGGGTGAAGTTCCCGGCCGGCGGCAGCACCTCCAGCACGTCGCCGGGCTGCACGCGGTCCACCAGCAGCGTCGAGAACAGCCCGCCGTCCACCCGCCGCACGCCGATGCGCAGCGGGGTGCCGACGGCCGCGCAGATCGAGTACGACCGGCGCTCGTCGCCGTTGCGCAGGGTCACGAACTGCCCGGCGCGGAAGGCGAAGACCTCCTCCAGCGCGGCGGGCACGTCGAACGTCACCGCCACCGCGTCGGAGCACAGCCCCTCGACGGAGGCGACGGTCAGCTTGTGGAACCCCGGCCGCGCCACTCAGATCTCCTTCACGTGCTCGAACGGCTCGGCGCAGTCCAGGCACCGGCGCAGCGCCTTGCACGCCGTCGACCCGAACCGGGACAGCTCGGCCGTGCGGGACGACCCGCAGCGCGGGCAGGCCACCCGGGCGGGCGGCGGCACCAGGTTCAGCGGCACCGGTCCGACGGCGCGGGGCCCCAGCCGGGACGGCGGCGCGATGCCCGCCTCCCGCAGCTTGCGCAGGCCGTCCTCGCTGATCCAGTCGGTGGTCCACGCGGGCGACAGGGAGGTCCGCACCTCCACCGGCCCGTACCCCGCGGCCGACAGCGAGCGGCGCAGGTCGGCGCCCATCTCGTCGAGCGCGGGGCACCCCGAGTAGGTGGGCGTGATCGTCACCGACACCCGCCCGTCCGGGGCCTCGGTCACGTCCCGCAGCACGCCGAGGTCGGCGAGCGTCAGCACGGGCAGCTCGGGGTCGCGCACGCCCGCGGCCACGTCGTAGGCGGTCACCAGACGGCCCCCGGCAACGACCGGTGCAGGTGCTGCATCTCGGCCAGCAGGTAGCCCATGGCCTCGGTGTGCACGCCGTCGCGCCCGGCCCGGCCGTTCACCCGCGCCGCGGGCACGTCCGCGGGCCGCTCCAGCCCGGCCGCCGACAGCACGGCGTCGAGCACCCCGTCCACCTCGGCCCGCAGCCCGGACGGGTCCACCGCGACGCCGGCCAGCCGCAGCTCGACGGCGTGCGGCGCGAACAGCTCGTCGACGAACGGCCACACCCGCTCCAGCCCGGCCCGCATCCGCCGGTGGGACTCCTCGGTCCCGTCGCCGAGCCGCACGGTCCACTGCGCCGCGTGGTCGCGGTGGTAGGCCAGTTCCTTCAGGCCCTTCTCGGCGACGGCCGCGAGCACCGGGTCCGCGCTGCCCCTCAGCCGCGAGTAGGAGGCGACCTTCCAGGAGGAGAACACCAGCAGCCGCGCGATCGTGGTGGCGAAGTCGCCGCCGGCGACCGGGCCGCACTCGATCTCGGCGAGGTGCACGTTGCGGAAGTCCCGCTCGTCGCGCAGGAACGCCAGCGCGTCCTCGTCCCGACCCGCGCCCTCGACCTCGCCGGCCCGGGTGAGCAGCAGCCTGGCCTGGCCGAGCAGGTCGAGCGCGATGTTGGCGAGGGCGACGTCCTCCTCCAGCTCCGGCGCGCGCGAGGTCCACTCGGCCAGCCGCTGGGACAGCACCAGGGCGTCGTCGCCGAGCATCAGGCAGTACGCGGCCAGGTCGGCGCGGTCGACGCCGGCGGGCACCTCGCGGTCGACGCCGGTCAGCGGCTCGGCGAACCCGGTGCCGAACGCCCAGTGCGCGTCGTCCTCGCCCAGCAGGGACTCGTACGCGTTGTCGAAGCTCATAGGTGCGGCACGTCCTCGGGGATGTCGTAGAACGTCGGGTGCCGGTAGACCTTGTCGCCGCTGGGCTCGAAGAACGGGTCCTTCTCGTCCGGCGAGGACGCGGTGATCGCCGCCGCGGGCACCACCCAGATCGACACGCCCTCGTTGCGGCGGGTGTAGACGTCGCGCGCGTTGCGGACGGCCATCTCGGCGTCCGGTGCGTGCAGCGAGCCCACGTGCACGTGGTTCAGCCCGCGCTTGCCGCGGACGAACACCTCCCACAGCGGCCACGACGAGCTCATGCGACGTCCTCCCGAACAGCCCTCTTGGCGGCGTGCGCCCCGGCCGCCGCGCGCACCCACTCGCCGTCCTCGTGCGCCCGCCGCCGGTGCTCGACGCGCTGCTTGTTCGCGGGCCCGTTGCCGCCGACGACCTGCCAGAACTCGTCCCAGTCCGGCTGGCCGAAGTCGTGGTGGCCGCGCTCGGGGTTCCACCGCAGCTCCGGGTCGGGCAGCGTCACGCCGAGCTTCTCGGCCTGCGGCACGGTCATGTCGACGAACTTCTGCCGCAGCTCGTCGTTGGTGTTGCGCTTGATCCGCCACGCCATCGACCGCTCGGTGTTGGCGCTCTCCGCGTCCGGCGGGCCGAACATCATCAGCGACGGCCACCAGAACCGGTCGACGGACTCCTGCACCATGGCGCGCTGCGCGTCGGTGCCGCCCATCATCGTCATCAGCAGCTCGTAGCCCTGCCGCTGGTGGAAGGACTCCTCCTTGCAGATGCGGATCATCGCCCGCGCGTACGGCCCGTAGGACGTGCGGCACAGCGGCACCTGGTTGCAGATGGCGGCGCCGTCCACGAGCCACCCGATCACGCCGACGTCGGCGTAGGACAGCGTCGGGTAGTTGAAGATCGAGGAGTACTTCTGCCTGCCCGAGATCAGCTTCCCGGTCAGGTCGCCGCGGTCGGCGCCGAGCGTCTCGGTCGCGGCGTACAGGTAGAGGCCGTGGCCGGCCTCGTCCTGGACCTTGGCCAGCAGGATCGCCTTGCGGCGCAGCGAGGGCGCGCGGCTGATCCAGTTCCCCTCCGGCTGCATGCCGATGATCTCGGAGTGCGCGTGCTGCGCGATCTGCCGGATCAGCGTCTTGCGGTAGCCGTCGGGCATCCAGTCGCGCGGTTCGACGCGCTGCCCTGCCGCGACGGTGCGCTCGAACTCCGCCTCCAGGTCCATGGAGGCGATGTTACACCTGAACGCTGTTTTTGAGGAGAACTGTCACAAGCGGCGGCGCAGCCACCAGACCAGCGGCAACAGCACCGCCCACACGGCGAGCAGGAACGTGCCGATGGGCAGCAGGGCGAGCACGGCGGTGCGGCCCGCGACCCGGGCCACCTCGGGGTCGGCGGTGTCGTACTCGATGCGCACGAGCTGGCCGGGCTCCAGGCCGTCCGGGTAGAGCAGGCCCTGCGACGGGCTGTGCACCGCGCCGTCCGGGGTCGCGAAGCGCACGACCGTGCGCTGGAACGAGACGGAGACCACCTCGGCGGTCGCCTTGCCCAGCCGCCCCTCGATCATCAGGTCGTCGCGCCAGCACGCCGCGAGCAGGATCACCCCGATCAGCGTGACGACCGCGCCCAGCACCAGCAACGCCCGGCCGACCAGGAGCTTCACCTTCGGGCGGGCACCCGTGCGCACTGCGTCGTCCACCACAACCGAGGAGTCTAGGACGGTCCTCACCCCGTCTCTCAGGGACGACTCCATACCCTCGTTGGTGTGACATCGGCTCCTGCCTCTCGAACACGACAGCGGCTGCGCGTGCACACCGGGCGCACGTCCGGCGACGACCTCGTGGGCGCTCTGCCCTCGCCGACCGGCGCGCTGAGCTGGGTCCGCGACGGCTCGGGGCTGGTCGGCTGGGGCGAGGCGGCGCGGTTCGAGGCGTCGGGGCCCGATCGGTTCGCCGCCGCCGACCGCTGGTGGGCCGAGTTCACCGCGTCGCTGGACGTGGACGACGAGCTGGGCGTGCCCGGCAGCGGGCCGGTGGCGTTCGCGAGCATGGCGTTCTCCGACCGGCCGGGCCGCTCGGTGCTGGTCGTGCCCGAGGTCGTGGTCGGCCGGCGCGGCGGCCACACCTGGACCACCACCGTCGGCGCGCCGCGGCACCACGGGGTGCGGCCCGTGCGGCGGCCGACCGGGGTGCGCTACGCCGACGGCGAGCTGCCCGTGACCGCGTACCGCGAGGCCGTGCGCGCCGCCGTGGCCCGGATGCGGGCGGGCGAACTGGACAAGGTGGTGCTGGCGCACGACCTGCTGGCCGTCGCGGACGAGCCGATCGACCACCGGTTCGTGCTCGCCGGCCTGGCCGAGCGCTACCCCGAGTGCTGGGTGTACGCGGTGGACGGCCTGATCGGCGCGACCCCCGAGCTGCTGCTGCGCCGCACCGGGTCCGTGGTCGACTCGCGCGTGCTGGCGGGCACCACGTGGCCGCACGACGGGATGTCCGACGACGAGCTGGCCGGCGCGCTGATGTCCTCCGGCAAGGACCGCGAGGAGCACGGGTACGCGGTGGCGTCGCTGGTCGAGACGCTGCGGCCGTTCTGCTCGTCGCTGTCCGTGGACGGCCCGTCCGTGCTGCGGCTGCCGAACGTCTCGCACCTGTCCAGCGACGTGATCGGCGAGCTGAGCGGCACGCCGTCGCTGCTCGCCCTCGGCGCGGCGCTGCACCCCACGGCCGCGGTCGGCGGCACGCCCCGGGCCGACGCGATCCGGGTGATCGAGGAGCTGGAGGGCCTGGACCGGGGCCGCTACGCCGGTCCCGTGGGCTGGGTCGACGGCGACGGCAACGGCGAGCTGGGCATCGCGCTGCGCTGCGCGCGGGTGGAGGGCCGCACGGCCCGCCTGTTCGCCGGGTGCGGCCTGGTCGCCGAGTCCGACCCCGACACCGAGGTGCGCGAGGCGCACGCCAAGATGCTGCCGTTCCGCGAGGCCCTCGAAGGGCTGTGACCGAGGTCACCGGGACGCCGGGCGGTGCTCCGGCCAACCGGTACGTGACCACAGCACTGGACGACCCACCGGACCTCCGCGGGCCCGACGTGACGGCCGCGTTCGCCGAGCTGTTCGACGCGCACGCGCGGCAGCTGCGCGGCTACCTGGCCGGCCGGGTGGGCGACTCGGCGGCGGACGACCTGGTCGCCGAGACGTTCCTCGTGGCGTTGAAGCGGCGGCGCAGCTACGACCCGGGGCGCGCGCCCGTCAAGGGCTGGCTCTACGGGATCGCCACGAACCTCGTGCGCGAGCACCTCCGCCGCGAGACCAGGGGCAGGCGGGCCGGGCTGCGGCTCGTCGGCCGCCCCGAACCCGACCACGGCGCCGCCGTCGCGGACCGCGTGGACGCCCAGCGCAGCACCGACGTGCTGGCCCGCGCCCTCGCCGGGCTGCGCGACGAGGACCGCGACGCGCTGCTGCTCACCTCGTGGGCCGGGTTGTCCCCGGCCGAGGTCGCCGCCGCGCTCGGCGAGAACGACAGCACCGTCCGCTCCCGGCTGCACCGGGTCCGCACCAGGCTCCAGGCCCTGCTCTCCGAGGAGACCACCCGCGATGCGTGAACTCGACGACGCCCTCGCCGACCTGAACCGGGACGCCCGCGCGTCCGACGCCCCGCTGGACGCCGTGCGCGCCCGCGTCCTGGCCGCCGCGGCGGCCGAGTCCGCCGCCCCGGAGCGCCCCGCGCCCCGCCGCTGGTACCTGCCGGTCGCCGTCGCCGCGGCCGCCGCGCTGGTCACCGGCGTGGTGGCGGTGGGCACCGGCGGCCCCGGCACCCGGCAGGTCGCCGAACAGCCGGCCACCGGCGTCCCGGAGTCCGAGGTGCCGCCGGTCCGGCTGCTGTCCGCGCGGGAGTACCTGACCATGGCGGCCGACGCGATCACCGCCGTCGACCAGCCGCTCGCGCCCGGCCAGTACCGCTACGTCGCCGCGCACGAGTGGAACCAGCGCGGCGTGGCGGTGGGCACCCCCGTGGGCGAGCCGAACCCGACGCCGGCCGGCTACGACTACCTGGTCGAGTCGCGCACCGAGACCTGGATCCCCCACGACATCACCCAGGAGTGGCTGAACCGGCGCACGCCGCTGGAGGGCGCGAAGTTCCTGGGCGGTTCGGTGCCGCGGTCCGAGGCCCCGCTGCCCGAGCCGGACGTGACCGCGAAGGGCGAGCGGCGCGGGAAGTGCGGCGACTTCTTCCCGAACGCGCAGCCGAGGAAGGTCTGCGGCGACCCGCGGGACTGGGACAACCCGGACTTCTACACGGGCCTCCCCCGCGACCCGCAGGCCCTCGCGCAGTGGCTGCGCGACGCCACCGCGCACCGCGGCGGCGCGCCGACCGCGGCGTTCCACTGGGCCGTGCAGCTGCTGCACACCGGCCTCGTGCCCGCCGACCTGCGGGCCGCGCTGTACCGGGCGCTGGCGACGCTCGACGGCGTGGCGGTGACCGACGGCAACGTGAACCTGGACGGCCGCGTCGGCGTCGCCGTCGCCGTCGAGAGCCCGAACGAGCACCGCGAGCTGATCGTGGACCCGGCCACCGGCGACTTCATCGGCGAGCGCACCGTCGCCGGCCCGGAGCCGCACAGCCCGTGGATCGCGCCCGGCACGGTGACCGGCTACTCCGCCATCACCACCAAGGTCGTCAACGCCCTGGGCGCGACCTCCTGACCGCGACTCCCGCGGGGCCGCCCACCCGGGCCGGCCCCGCGGGAGTCCAACGCCCAGACCCCGGGAGTCCAACGCCCAGACCCCGGGAGTCCAACGCTCACGACCCGCGAGTCCTACGCTCACGACCGGTGAGTCCTACGCTCACGACCCCTGAGTTCTGCGTTCGCGACCCTCAGTGGTCGTGCGCGGCCAGCAGCCGCCGGGTCTCGCGGATCTTCTGGTACGACTTCGGCTCGACCGGGGCCGCCGCCGTCCGGAGCCCCGCCGAACCCGGCGCGGCGGCCGGCTTCTCCGGCGTGAACAGCCAGATCCGGAACAGCTCGTCGAGCTGCTCGCCGGACACCCGCTCGGCGAGCGCCACGAAGTCCTCGATCGACGCGTCGCCGTTGCGGTGCTCGGTGACCCACTCCTCGAGCAGCGCGAAGAACGCCTCGTCGCCGATCTCCGCGCGCAGCGCGTGCACGGCCAGCGCGCCGCGGTCGTACACGGCGCCGTCGAACTGGTTCTCCGCGCCCGGGTCACCCGGCAGCACCGTCCAGAACGGGTCGTCGGCCGGGTAGAGCGAGTACAGGTAGTCGGCGTTCTCCTGGGCCGTGCCCTCGCCCACGTGCTCCGACCACAGGAACTCCGCGTAGCTGGCGAAGCCCTCGTTCAGCCAGATGTCCCGCCACCGCCGCACGGACACCGAGTCGCCGAACCACTGGTGCGCGACCTCGTGCGCGACGACGTAGGTGTTCGAGCCGCGCCGGAAGAACGCGGCGTCGTAGGTCGACCGGGTCTGGTTCTCCAACGCGAAGCCGATGCCCGGCGTCGCCACGCCGCCCTCCGCCTCGAACGGGTAGGGACCGAAGGGCCCCTCCAGGAACTCCGTCACCTCGGACGTCCGCTCGACCGACGCCACGGACGCGCTGTAGTCCGCGCCCAGCCGCTCCGAGTAGGCGTTGAGCACCGGACGCCCGCCCGGCGAGGTCGACTGGCGGATCTCGAACTGCCCGATCGCCACGAACGCCAGGTAGGTGGCCTGCGGCTGGAGGCTGCGGTAGCGCCAGCGGGTCCAGCCGTTGATCTGCTGGGTCGTGCCGTTGAACAGGCCGTTCGAGATCACCTCGACGCCGCTCGGCACGGCCACCGACACGTCGAACGTGGCCTTGTCGGTCGGGTGGTTGTTGCTCGGGAACCACCACGGCGCGATGTCCGGCTGGTCGATCGCGAGCGCGCCGTCCGGGGTGCGCTTCCACGACGTGTAGCCGTCGACCGCGTGCGTCGAGGGCACGTCGGAGTAGGTGACGACGATCGTCAGGTGGGTGCCCGCGCGCAGCGTGCCGCGCGGGTCGACCACGAGTTCGCCGCCCGCCTGCGAGAACTGCGCGACCCTGTTGTTGATCCGGACCGAACTCGCCTTCAGCAGGAAGTCCAGGTTGAACCGGGTCAGGTCCTGGGTGGTTTTGGCCAGGATCGTCGTGGTGCCGGAAAGGTTGTCGTTCGCCGGCTGGTAGTTGAGCCTGATGTCGTAATGGGAAACGTCGTACCCGCCGTTGCCCGCATTCGGGTAGTACGGGTCTCCGATGCCCGGCGCGCCTGGTTGTGCCGCCGTCGCCGTACCGGCGAGCAGCAGCAGGGACGCCGCGGTGGCGGTACCGAGGGTCAGCTTCGCTCTCAGGGACATGCCCGGCAAGCTATCCCCGGCACCGGGGCCGGTATACCCCCGTACGTAGGTTTTCGGCTATTGGAATGCGGTTGACACGACGGCCCTCAACCGCGTGTGCAGATCGCGCAATTCGTTCCGCTCCGCCCGGATTTCGACCACTTTGATTCCGTCCGGACGGCCCAGTTCGCGCCTCAGCGCGTCCGCCGTCGACACCCGCGCGTGCGGCACGTGGTGCGCGGCGCAGAGGGCCGCCAGGTCCACGCCGTGGGGCGTGCCGAAGACGCGCTCGAACGTCGTCGCGTGCTCCGGCGCGCCCTGCTCCAGCAGCGCGAAGATGCCGCCGCCGTCGTCGTTGAGCACCACCACGGTCAGGTCCGGGCGCGGCTCGCCGGGGCCGATGAGCAGGCCGTTGGCGTCGTGCAGGAACGTCAGGTCGCCGATCAGCGCGATCGTCGGCCCGGCGGTCATCGCGAGGCCGGCGGCGGTGGAGACGCTCCCGTCGATGCCCGCCACGCCCCGGTTGGCGAACGAGGCGACGTCCGGGCGCGGCGCGGCGACCAGGTCGACGTCGCGGATCGGGTTCGACGAGCCGAGGAACAGGTTCGCGCCCGCCGGGAGCGCCGCCACGACGTCGCGGGCCACGTGCAGGCCGGTCGGCCACGGCTGGTTGGCGAGCAGGTCGTCCACGACCTCGGACACCACCTTGTCGGCGTGCCGCCAGGAGGTGAGCCAGTCGTCGTCCACCTCGTGCTCGCCCAGCACCAGGTCGGTGGAGGTGTGCGTGGCGGCGAACTGCGGGTCCGGCCAGTCGAGGTCGCGGCTGAGCACGTGCACGACCGGGGTGCGGGCGATCAGCCGCAGCACGCCCCTGGTCAGCGTGGGGCGGCCCACCACGACCAGGGCCCGGGGCTCCAGGTGCGCGGGCAGGTCGGCGTTGAGCAGCAGCGAGCCGTGGCGCAGGGCCTGGCCGGAGGGGCCGGTGGGTTCGGCGACGACCGGCCAGCCCGCCCGTTCGGCGAGGTCGGTGACGTCGATGTCGGTGTCGCCGACCACGACCAGGGTGCGCGGGCCGAGGTGGTCGGCGGTGTGCAGCGAGGTGGTGGTGCGCTCGGCCACGCGGGTCCACGGCACGTCGAACGGGCGGCCGGCCAGGTCCTCCGGCCAGTCGTCGTCCCCGGCGGGCACCAGCGGGTCGCGGAACGGCACGTTCAGGTGAACCGGGCCCTGCTCGCGGGCCGTGGCGACGGCGCGGCACACCAGGGAGCGCCACAGGCCGTTCTGGCCCGCGCGGCGCTCGGCGATGGGGAACTGGAGGGTGTCCAGGCCGAACACCCGCTGCTGGTCGACGGTCTGGCTGGCGCCCGTGCGGTACAGCTCGACCGGGCGGTCGGCGGTGACGGCGATGACCGGCACCCCGGCGTGCCGCGCCTCCAGCACCGCCGGGTGCAGGTTGGCCACCGCCGTGCCGGAGGTGCAGGTCACGGCGACCGGGTGGCCGCCGCCGCGGGCCAGGCCGAGGGCGAGGAAACCCGCCGTGCGCTCGTCGACGCGGACGTGGAGGGTGATCCGCCCGGCGACGGCCGCCTCGTGGAGGGCGAACGACAGCGGCGCGTTGCGCGATCCGGGGCTCAGCACGACGTGCCGGACGTCGTTGCGGATCAGCTCGTCGACGAGCACCCTGGCCTGCGCGGTGGACGGGTTCACCGATCCATTGTCGCTCAGTGCACGATGGGGTGATTCCCCTTGCTGAGTCGAACGTGAGTTCGAACACTGGAGTCATGACCCGCTACCAGGCCACCTCCACCACCCGACCTCGCCGCAGGGCGGTCCCGTTCTCAGCTCCGGCTCGGGCTTATTGTCCCTGGCGTGGCAGACCAGGACGTTTCCGAGCTGTTCGACCCCACCCGCTGGAAGCGGGTCGAGGGCTTCGACTTCACCGACATCACGTACCACCGCGCGGTCGACCAGGGCACGGTGCGCATCGCGTTCGACCGGCCGGAGGTGCGCAACGCGTTCCGCCCGCACACGGTCGACGAGCTGTACCGCGCGCTGGACCACGCGCGGATGAGCTCGGACGTGGGCTGCGTGCTGCTGACCGGCAACGGGCCGTCCCCCCGTGACGGCGGGTGGGCGTTCTGCTCGGGCGGCGACCAGCGCATCCGCGGGCGCAGCGGCTACCAGTACGCCTCGGGCGAGACGGCCGACACCGTCGACCCGGCGCGGGCCGGCCGGCTGCACATCCTGGAGTGCCAGCGGCTGATCCGGTTCATGCCGAAGGTCGTGATCGCGGTCGTGCCGGGGTGGGCGGCCGGGGGCGGGCACAGCCTGCACGTGGTGTGCGACCTCACCCTGGCGAGCGCCGAGCAGGCGAAGTTCAAGCAGACGGACGCCGACGTGGGCAGCTTCGACGGCGGCTACGGCTCGGCGTACCTGGCGCGGCAGGTCGGCCAGAAGTTCGCCCGGGAGATCTTCTTCCTGGGTCGGACCTACAGCGCCGACGACATGCACGCGATGGGCGCCGTCAACGCCGTGGTGCCGCACGCCGAGCTGGAGTCGACGGCCCTGGAGTGGGCGAAGGAGATCAACGGCAAGTCCCCGACCGCGCAGCGGATGCTGAAGTACGCGTTCAACCTGATCGACGACGGCCTGGTGGGTCAGCAGCTCTTCGCCGGCGAGACGACCCGCCTCGCGTACATGACCGACGAAGCCGTGGAGGGCCGTGACGCCTTCCTGGAGAAGCGGGAGCCCGACTGGTCCGACTACCCCTACCACTACTGAGCCGATGATCACGCTCACGGCGCTCGACGCCGCACTGGCCCCGACCCTCGCCGCCACCGGGTCGCCACCCGGCCCACCCGGCCCGCCCGGCACCCCGGACGTGGCGCTGCCGCTGGTGGCCCAGCCCGAGGCGTCGGGGGACGGCGGGCCGCCCGCCCTCCGGGGCTGGGAGACCGAGGCCGTCCTGGCGGTGGGCACGTCCGGGTCCACCGGCACGCCCAAGGTGGTCCTGCTGTCGGCGGGGGCGCTGGTGGCCTCGGCGCGGCTGACGCACCAGCGGCTGGGCGGGCCCGGCACGTGGCTGCTCGCGCTGCCCACCACGCACATCGCGGGCATCCAGGTGCTCGTGCGCTCGGTCGTGGCCGGCACCGCGCCCGGCGTGGTGGACCTCTCCGGCGGGTTCCGGGCGTCGGGGTTCGCCACCGCCGCGCGGGGCGTCCTGGCCTCGTCCGGGCCGCGCTACACGGCGCTGGTCCCGACCCAGCTGGGTCGGCTCGTGGCCACCGAGGGGCCCGGCCTGGAGGCGCTGCGGCAGTTCGACGCCGTGCTGCTCGGCGGGGCCGCCACGCCGCACGCGCTGCTGGAGAGGGCGCGGGCGCTGGGCGTCCGGGTGGTCACCACCTACGGCATGAGCGAGACGTCCGGCGGGTGCGTCTACGACGGGTTGCCGCTCGACGGCGTCCACGTGCGGCTGGTCGGGGGCCGGATCGAGGTGCGCGGGCCGGTGCTGGCGCTCGGCTACCAGGGGGGCGAGCCGTTCGGCGAGTGGTTCCGCACCGGCGACCTGGGGCGCGTCCGGTCCGACGGCACGCTGGAGGTCCTCGGCCGGGCCGACGACGTGATCATCAGCGGTGGCGAGAACATCGCCCCGCTCCAGGTCGAACGGGCGCTCACCGCGCAGGCGGGGGTGCGCGAGGCGTGCGTGGTGGGGCTGCCCGACCCCGAATGGGGGCATGTGACGGCCGCCGCGGTGGTCCCGGAGGATTTCGGGAACCCACCGGACGTCGAGGCGCTGCGTGCGGCGGTCGGGGACACGATCGGGCGGTTCGCGATCCCGAAGCGGGTGGTCTTCGTCCGCGAACTGCCCCTCCGGGGCCCCGGCAAGGTCGATCGACGGGCGATCGCCAACTCCTTCGGGTGACTTTCTCGCAAGCTCGATTCACTGTTGGTTGACAGGTAACACCTGTAGGCGATTGGCTCGGCAGGCCGTGACGCGCGGCCCTGCCGCGGTCCCCTCCGCACCGCGTGTCCGGACGAGGAGTGCTGCGATGACCAGGCGCTACCTGTTCCCGCTCACCCTCGCCACCGTCCTCACCGCAGGGCTGGCGGCCCCCGCCGCAGCCGCGGGGGAGGCCGGGTGGCGAGCCGACCTGACCACCGTGAACGCCGACGACACCGGGGTGGCGTCGCGGGACGGCGCGATACGCCTCGACCGCGCCGCGCCGGTGCCCGCCAGCGCGCGGGCCGCGGCGCGCTCCGGCTTCCTCCTGCTCGACCCGCACGAGCTGGGCGCACCGGCCAACGCCGTGGCCGCGAGCGTCAGGAGCACCGTCCCGGCCGGCGCCGAGGTGGCCGTCGACGTGCGCGGCGCGCTCGGCCACGACCGGTGGACGGAGTGGGTCGAGGCCCGCCCCGACGCGCCGGCCGTGCTGCCCCGGGCCGTGCGGACCGTGCAGGTCCGGGTCGCGCTGACCGCCGAGGGCGAGAGCCCGGAGGTGAACCGGCTCGACCTGCGGGCGTTCACCGCGCCCGCGAAGAGCGACGGCGTCACCGCCGAGGCCGCGGGCCTGTCCTACCGGGTGTACGCCACCCGCGAGGGCCTCGTCGGCGGCACGACCGCGAACGGCCACGTGATCGTCTCGCGCGACCACTTCGTCGCGCTGCCGTCCCGCCGCGGCCTGAGCGCCAAGGGCACCGGCACGTACAGCGTGCGGGTGTGCGCCTCGAACGGCCGCTGCGAGTGGGCGCCGGTGTGGGACGTCGGCCCGTGGAACACCAAGGACGACTACTGGAACCCGTCGGCCACCCGCGAGATGTGGAAGGACCTCCCGCAGGGCAAGCCCGAGGCGCAGGCCGCCTACGAGAACGGCTACAACGGCGGCAAGGACCAGTTCGGGCGCGTGGTCGCCAACCCGGCGGGCATCGACCTGGCCGACGGCACGTTCTGGGACGGCCTGAAGCTGACCAACAACGCGTGGGTCACCGTCACCTACCAGTGGACCGGGTCCGGCCCGGCCGGGTTCGTCCGCACCGAGGCCCAGAACGGCACGGTGAACGTCCGCGACGGCGCCACCTCGACCGCCGCGCAGGTCGGCATCGCCGCGAACTACGCGCAGGTCAGGGTCGAGTGCCAGGTCACCGGCCAGTCGGTCACGGGCACCCAGGGCACGTCGAACCTCTGGTACCGGATCGCGTCGGGCAAGTTCGTCGCCCGCGCCTACGTGTCGGGCGTCTCGGGCGCGACCGCCTGCTGACGGCCGGAACCACCCGGGAGCGGGTCCCCGTTCACCATGTCGGAGGATGTCCGGCATGGCCACAGTCGCCCAGTGGGTATCGGGGACCCGCCCCCGCACGCTGCCGAACTCGATCGCGCCGGTCCTGGTCGGCGCGGGCGCCGCGCACCACGTCGGCGGCTTCCACGCCACGTGGTCGGCGCTGGCGCTGCTGGTGTCGGTGGCGCTCCAGGTGGGCGTGAACTACGCGAACGACTACTCGGACGGCATCCGGGGCACGGACGCCGACCGCGTCGGCCCGTTCCGCCTGGTCGGCTCGGGCTCGGCCGACCCGAAGGCGGTGCGGGCGGCGGCGTTCGCGGCCCTGGGCGTCGCCGCCGTCGCGGGTCTCGCGCTGGTCGTGCTGTCCGGCCGCTGGTGGATGGTCGCGTTCGGCGCGGTGTGCCTCGCCGCCGCGTGGTTCTACACCGGCGGGCGCAAGCCGTACGGGTACGCGGGCCTGGGCGAGCTGGCCGTGTTCGTGTTCTTCGGCCCGGCGGCGGTGCTCGGCACGCTGTACGTGCAGACCGGCGAGGTCACCGGCATCGGCATCGGCGGCGCGGTCGCGATGGGCGCGTTCTCCACCGGCGTGATGGTCGCCAACAGCCTGCGCGACATCCCCACCGACCTGCGGGCGGGCAAGCGGACGCTGTCGAGCACCCTCGGCGACCGGGACGCCCGCCGCCTCTACCTGGCGCTGGTGACCGTCCCGTTCGTCATCACCCTGGCGATCGGCCTGCGCGTCCCGCTGTCCCTGGTCGGTTTCCTCGCCCTGCCCCTGGCCCTGCTGGGCGCGCGGCGGGTGCTCAAGGGCGCGACGGGCCGCGACCTGATCCCGGTGCTGCGCGACACGGGCCTGGCGATGCTCGTGTGGGGCATCGCCGTGCCCGTCGCGCTCGTCCTGGGCTGAGCCCCGCCCTACCAGGCGTCCTCGGTGAACGACAGCGGCTCGTCGTCGTCCCGGGGCGGTGGCTTCGGCGCGGCGACGCGCGGTTCCTCGCCCCGGCACAGCGCGGCCAGGGCGACCCGGTCGGCCTCCAGCGCCGCCTTCACGCCCCGGTCGTCCGCCGCCTCGCCGAGCAGCACCTGCCGCCAGCTCAGGTAGCCGCCCGCGATGCGCCGCTGCAACGCCCTCAGCTCGGGCGACGCCTCGTTCGACTTGGCGTACCGCATCACCCGCCGCACGTCCTCGGCCGACGGCTCGCGCTGCGGGTAGCGCAGCTTCGCCGCCTCGCGCATCGCCTTCTCCGCGTCGGCGACCGACCTCGTCAGGACGTCCTCGGCCGTCAGCACGTCCGCTGTCCGCCAAGCGCTCACCGCTCGCCCCTTCCGACACCACGCCGCAGATCACGCTGCGACGCACGGCGGCCCCCGCGCGTTCCACCCGGTCCGCACAAACGTGCGTGAGCAAACGGGCGCGTCACGTCGCCCAGGTGCCGGTGACGAGGAACTCGTCGAGCGTCTTCAGGTGCGGCGCGAGGTCCATGCCCTGCGCGGCCACCCACTCGTCCGAGTAGTACGTGTTCGCGTACCGCTCGCCGCCGTCGCACAGCAGCGTCACGACGCTGCCCCGCTGCCGGGACGCGCGCATCTCCGCGACCAGCTGGAACGCGCCCCACAGGTTGGTGCCGGTGGACCCGCCGACGCGCCGCCCGAGGACGTCCTCGACGCGCCGGATCGTCGCGACCGACGCCGCGTCCGGCACCTTGACCATGCGGTCGATGACGTGCCCGATGAACGACGGCTCGACCCGCGGCCGGCCGATGCCCTCGATCCGCGAGCCCCGCGACGAGGTCAGCGTCGGGTCCCCGTCGCGCCAGGCGTCGAAGAACACCGAGTGCTCGGGGTCGACGACGGCGAGCCGCGTCCGCAGCCTCCGGTAGTGCACGTAGCGGCCGATGGTGGCGCTCGTGCCGCCGGTGCCCGCGCCGACCACGACCCACTCGGGCTCCGGCGCGTCCTCCAGCTCCATCTGCTGGAACACCGACTCGGCGATGTTGTTGTTGCCGCGCCAGTCGGTGGCCCGCTCGGCGTGCGTGAACTGGTCCATGAAGTGGCCGCCCAGCTCGGTCGCGAGCCGCCGGGACTCGTCGTAGATCGCGGTCGGCTCGTCCACGAAGTGGCACCGGCCGCCCTGGCGCTCGATCAGCGCGATCTTCTCCGGGCTGGTCGAGCGGGGCATGACGGCGATGAACGGCAGGCCGAGCAGCCGCGCGAAGTACGCCTCGGACACGGCCGTCGAGCCGGACGACGCCTCGATGACGGGCGTGCCGCCGACGACCCAGCCGTTGCAGATCGCGTAGAGGAACAGCGAGCGCGCGAGGCGGTGCTTGAGCGAGCCCGTGGGGTGGGTGGACTCGTCCTTGAGGTACAGGTCGATCCCCCACTCCAGCGGCAGGGGGAAGCGCAGCAGGTGCGTGTCGGCGCTGCGGTTGGCGTCCGCCTCGATGATGCGGACGGCCTCGCACACCCACTCCCGGGTGCGGGAACAACATCGGTCTACCGAAGTACTCACGCCGGCACGATAACTTCTGCGGCGTGAACCCACTCCTGAGCAGCTCCGTCCGCGGCAGCCTCCTGGCGGGCGCCGTCGGTGACGCGCTCGGCGGTTCGATCGAGTTCGACCGGATCGACCGCGTCCGCGACCGGTTCGGCCCGTCGGGCCTCACCGACTACGCGCCCGCCTACGGCCGGCTCGGCGCGATCACCGACGACACGCAGATGACCCTGTTCACGCTGGAGGGCCTGCTCCTGGCCCGGCGGCGGGGCGGCGACCCGGTGCACGAGGTGCGCGCCGCCTACGGGCGGTGGCTGCGCACGCAGGGCGGGCCGGAGGTGCCGGACGACGGGTGGCTGCTGGGCGTCCGCGCGCTGCACGAGCCGCGCGCGCCGGGGAACACGTGCCTGACCGCGCTGCGCTCGGGCGCGCTGGGCACGGTCGACGACCCGATCAACGACTCGAAGGGCTGCGGCGCGGTGATGCGCGCCGCGCCGGTGGCGCTGTGGTCGGACGACGCGCGCGAGGTGTTCGGGCTGGCCGCGGCCACCGGGGCGCTGACCCACGGGCACCCGAGCGGCTACCTGTCGACGGGCGTGCTGGCGGTGCTCGTGCAGCAGCTGCTGGCGGGGCTGGAGCTGCTGCCCGCGATCGAGGTGGCCCGCGCCGAGCTGGTCCGGTGGGACGGCCACGAGGAGCAGCTGGTGCTGCTGGACCTGGCCGTGGGGACGGCCGCCGAGCTGGCCGCCGAGGGCGCGCGGCCGACGCCGGAGGCGATCGAGGCGAGGTTCGGCGGCGGCTGGGTGGGCGAGGAGGCGCTGGCCATCGCGGTGCTCACCGCGCTCACCGGGCGGGACCTCGCCGACGGGCTGCTGCTCGCGGTCAACCACTCCGGCGACAGCGACTCGACGGGCGCGCTGTGCGGGAACCTGCTGGGCGCGCGGGACGGCGCCGAGGCGATCCCGGCGCACTGGCTGGGGGCGCTGGAGCTGGCGGACGTGGTGGAGCGCCTGTCCGCCGAGGCGGTGGAGGTGTTCGGGCGGGCCTGACCCGGCCCCCGCGGAGGGGCCGGGCCAGGTCCTGCCGTCAGGTCCGCGGTCAGGTGAGGATCAGCGACAACCCGTAGGCGGACAGGATCGGGTTGACCTCCTGGTAGTAGGTCGTGCCGCCGGACGAGCAGTTGCCCGAGCCGCCCGAGGTCACGCCCTGCGCCTGGTTGGAGCTGAGCCACGAGCCACCCGAGTCGCCGGGCTCCGCGCACACGTTCGTGCGGGTCAGGCCGTAGACGACCCCCTGCGGGTAGTTCACGGTCTGGCCGCGCCCGAGGATGTAGTTGCACCACATGCCGGTGGTCGAGCCGGAGCGGCACACGCCGGAGCCGACCGGCACCTGCGCGGAGCCGCGCACGTAGTACCAGTAGCCGTCGTAGCCCTCCATGTACCCGTAGAGGTTCACGCCGGCGCTCGCCTGGACCCAGGCGTAGTCGTAGTAGGGGAACGTCGACCCGGCGAAGTAGCCGAGCAGCGCGCCGGCCTGGTCGCTGGCCGACGAGCCGGGCGTGCCGCAGTGGCCCGCGGTGACGAAGCCGCCGTACACGGCGAAGCCGACCGAGCAGCGCCCGCCGTAGTTGATCCAGTACGGCCAGCCGCCGACGACGTCGGCCTGCGGCACGGGCGAGTGCTCCTCCTCCACGACGCGCACGGCGTCGTGGGTGGCCCGGGCCGCCTCGACGAACTTGGTGACGGCGTCGTCGACGCGGTGCCGGTTGACGGTGACGACGACGGTGTTGGTCTTGACGTCGACGTACCAGCTGTTGACGCCCGCCGGGGCGGCGCGGCCCGCCTTCCGGTCGAGGGCGGTCTTGGCGGCGTCGAGCTGGGCGTAGGTGTGCGCGACGGGCACGACGGTGATGTCGAGGCCGGTCGGCGCGGTGGCGGCGGGCCCGGCGACGGCCACGGCGAGCTTCCCGGTGGCCGGGTCGAACCAGCTGCCCGCGTAGGACGAGCCGTAGAGCGTGCGGGCGACGGTCTCGGCGCCGCGGGCCTTCTCCTCCTGGGCGAGGCGCGTCCGCACGCCGTCGGCGGTGAGGCCGAGGTCGCGCTGCATGGCCAGGGACATGCCCTGGGCGACGCGCGGTGCGGAGGTGGCGGAGGTGGCGATCGCGTCGGAGGCGGAGGCGGCGGTGAGCGAGGTCGCGGCCAGGCCGAGTGCGAGGACGACCGCGCCGGTTAATCGAGCGGCGTGGGAACGGGTCACTGAACAGCCCCTTCAGCAGGATGGAGGCAGATCACCGGATGGCAGGACAGAACGGTACTTTTCAACCACGCCCCGTCATACCGCCGAGACGGTGGACGCGCTCCCACGTGCCGGCGCGGATCGGGCGTCGCGGAACCGCCCGACCGGATCGCCCGACCGGAACCGCCCGGCCGGATCGGCCGCGCCCGGGTGCTACGCCTGCTCGGCCGGGGTCTCGCCGCGCAGCTGGGCGCGCAGCTTGTCGCGTTCCGCGCGGCGCACGGCCTGCTTGGCCTCCAGCCCCCGCGCGACCCGCGTGCGCAGGCCCTTGAAGACGAACAGCGACAGCGGCAGCGCCACGACGACGCCCACCGCGAGCGCCACCAGCAGCGGCACGTTGACCAGCACGAGCAGCGCGGTGACCGCGGCGACCATGCCCAGCCGCGCGCCGACGTAGAGCGTCACATCACGACCCAGGTGCACGGTTGCCCAGGTTACGCGCCCGCTCCGGGTCCGGTCGCCCCGGTGTTCGGGCGTCCCTCGAAGCGGGTGGAGAGCACGACCGTCGTGCGGGTGCGCGCCACGCCCTGGATGCGGCGGAGCCTGCCCAGCGAGCGCTCCAGGTCGTCCACGGTGGCCACCCGCACCTTCACGATGAACGACTCGTCGCCCGCCACCCGGTAGCACGACTCGACCTCGACCAGCTCGCCCAGGGAGACGGCCAGCTCGTCGTCGTCGGCGGTGTCCGTGGGGTGGATGCTCACCAGGGCGGTGACGCCGAGGCCGACGGCGCTCGGGTCGACCACGGCGTGGTAGCCGACGATGACGCCGGTGGCCTCCAGCTTGCCGACCCGCTCGTGCACGGCGGAGGCCGACAGGCCGACCTTGCGACCGAGGTCGGCGTACGTGGCCCGACCGTTGACCCGGAGGGCGGCGATGATCTGGCGATCAAGAGCGTCCACCGGCCACAGCCTAGGCCCACCCGGGGCGATGTCCGAACCGCACGCTTCGTCCCTTTGCTACCTCTTTACCATCACCCAAGCGTTCGAGTACCCGAAGGGTGGGATGCCACGATGCGTCCGGTAAGTCTGCTCGTCATCGGGGAGGATCACCGTGACCGTCACAGCACACGCGGGGGAACGACTGCTCACGCCGGGCGAGGTCGCCAACCTGTTCCGGGTCGACCCCAAGACCGTGACCCGGTGGGCCACCGCGGGTCGCATCGGTTCCATCCGGACGCCCGGTGGTCACCGCCGGTTCCGCGAGTCGGAGGTCCAGGAGCTGTTGTCGCAGCTCACGACCGAGGCGACCGAACCCGTCAGGCACTGACGCCGAACACCTCCTGAACGCGGGTAATCTCGTGGCAAAGGAGGTGGCGACCACATGTTGTACCTGCTAGCGGTGGTCGGTGCACTGACGATCGCCGTGCTGCTGTGGCGCTCGTTCGGACCGGACCGGGTCGATACCGCCCCCAGCCGCCGGTTCGTCGCACCCGACGACGACCCCGACTTCCTGCGCAAGCTCGGTGAGCAGCGCAAGAAGAAGAAGCCGGAAGAAGAAGAGTGACCGCGAAGGGGCCCCGTCGACCGGGGCCCCTTCGTGACGCCCGGTCGCCCGGGGACGCCTAGTTGTTCGGGAAGTCGTCCGCCACGGTGGCGGCCAGCTCCAGCAGCGCGAGCCGGGTGTCCGGGGCGAGCTTGTCCAGCTCGATCTCGGCCCCCTCCTCCAGGTGCTGGTCGAACGGGATGCGCACCACGGCGCGGCAGCGCTGGGCGAAGTGCGCGGCCAGCTTGTCCAGGTCGACCTTGCCCGAGCCCGGCCGCACCGAGTTGATCACCGCGACGGACCTCGCGACCAGGTCGCGGTACCCGTGCGCCTCCAGCCAGTCGAGCGTGGCCGCCGACGTCTGCGCGCCGTCCACCGAACCGGACGAGACGAGCACCAGCGAGTCGGCCTGGTCGAGCACGCCCTTCATGGCCGAGTGCATCAGGCCGGTGCCGCAGTCGGTCAGCACGATGTTGTAGAACAGCTCCAGCAACGCGACCGTGCGCAGGTAGTCCTCGTCGCTGAACGCCTCGGAGACCGCCGGGTCCTGCTCGGACGCCAGGATCTCCAGCCGGCTCGGCGACTGGGACGTGTAGGCGCGCACATCGCTGTACCGGGTGATGCGGGACGCGTCGCGCAGCAGGTGCCGCACGGTCGCCGTGGTCTCCCTGGGCACCTTCAGCGCCAGCGTGCCGCGGTCCGGGTTGGCGTCCACCGCGATGACCCGGTCACCGCGCAGCGACGAGAACGTGGAGCCGAGCGTGGTCGTCGTCGTGGTCTTGCCGACGCCGCCCTTCAGGCTCAGCATCGCGATCTTGTAGCAGCCGCGCAGGGGCTGGTTGATGCGGCCGATCAGCTCGCGCCGGCGCAGGTCGGCCGGGCTCTCGCCCAGGTTGACCAAGCCGCCGGTCATCGAGTGCAGGGTCTTGCGCCAGCCGGACTGCGGCGGTCGCTTCGCCCGCTTGATCAGCTGCTGCGAGGACACCTCGTTGGCGTTCGCCTGCGGGGGCTGCGGCTGCTGGGGGCCGACGCTCTGCGGGAAGTTGTTCGGGAACCCGCCCTGGTACTGGCCCTGGTACTGCTGACCGGGCGGCACCTGGTACGGCCCCGACTGCTGGCCCTGCACCGGGTAGGCGCCCGACGGGCCGCCGGAGACCTGGTAGGCACCGGACTGCTGACCGGGCGGCACCTGGTACGGGCCGGACTGCTGCCCCTGCACCGGGTACGGCCCGGACTGCTGGCCCTGCACCGGGTAGGCGCCGGACGGGCCGCCCGAGACGTGGTAGGCGCCGGACTGCTGACCGGGGGGCACCTGGTACGGGCCGGACTGCTGGCCCTGCACCGGGAACCCGCCCGACGGCGGCCCCGACTGGACCTGCCCGCCCTGCACCGGACCGGACTGGACCTGCCCCGACTGGGCCGGGTCCAGGTAGACCGTCGGCGGCTCGGTGTACTGCGGCTGCGGCTCGGGGGTGGTGGTGGGCTGCCCCTCAGCGCCTGCCGGCGGCTGCCACGACGGCTCAGGATTCTCGTAGCGACCGGTCACCGCTGGGGTCCCTCCCTGAGCGAGAAAAGAGTCGGGACGTCCCCGACCCCACGCGTTCGACGGTAGTCAACCACCAGCGGTTCCTCGACACTGGGTGTGCGCTCACCCACGTGCGCGCGAGCCTCGGCAGGCGCGCGACGTGGGCGAACGGTCATCGCGCAGGTGGTGGTCTACGCGATCAGGAGACACCCGCGTACGAGTGCAACCCAGTCGTTACGAGGTTGATGAAGAACAGGTTGAACACGGTCAGCGCGAAACCCAGCGAGTTGATCCACGCGGCGGGCCTGCCGCGCCAGCCCGCCGTGGCGCGGGCGTGCAGGTAGGCCGCGTAGACGACCCACGACACGAACGCCACGGTCTCCTTCGGGTCCCAGCCCCAGAACCGGCCCCAGGCCGCCTCGGCCCAGATCGCGCCGCAGATGATGCCGATGGTGAACAGCGGGAACGCGAACACCGTGCTGCGGTAGGCGAGCCGGTCGAGCACGTCGGCGTCGGGCAGCTTCGCGAACCGCGACCGGCCCGAGGACTTGAGCAGGTACAGCACGCTGGCCACGCCCGGCACCAGCAGCACCCCGCTGGAGATCGAGATGACCGAGACGTGCACCACGAGCCAGTAGGACTGGAGCGCGGGCTGCACGGGCGCGGCGTCGGCGTAGAGCACCGTGCCGCCGAGGAACATGAGGATCACGATCGGCACGAGCACGAAGCCGCCGAGCCTGCGCACCGGGAAGGTGCGGGTCAGCACGAGCCACGTGACGACGGCCGCCAGCGTGAGCAGCGAGCCGTACTCGTACATGTTGCCCCACGGGGCGCGCCCGGTGGCGAACCCGCGCAGCACCAGGGAGATCGCCTGGAGCAGTGCGCCGAGGACGGTGAGCGCGAGGCCCATCGAGCCCAGGCGCTCGGCGCGCGAGCGCTGCGCCTTGGTCACCAGGCCGGGCGTCCACGTGCCGTCGGCCCGCGTCCCGCCGGCGGTGGCGACCAGCTCGCGCTCCCTGGCCTTGGCGGGCTTCGCGAACGCCGCCTCGCACAGGGACAGGAGCGCGGCGAAGAAGTAGACGGCGACGGCCGCGCCGTACGTCCAGTCGCTGTAGGTCGACAGGGCCGAGTTGACCGGCATCAGCTCTTCTCCTCCTTGGCCAGCAGGTCGCGCGAGAGTCCGGTGAACTCCTCGCCGTACCCGGCCTGATCGGTCCGCGCGAGGCCGCCGACCTCGACCACGGTACGCCCGTCCTCCCCGACCGCCGCCCGCACCCAGACGCGGCGGCGCTTGATGCTCAGCGACAGCCCCAGACCCACGATGACCAGGATCGCGAACACCAGGACCCACACCTGGGTCGGGTCGTGCGACACCTGGAGCGCGACCCAGTCGCGGACGCCGTCGAACCGGACCACGGTGCCGTCGTCGAGGGTCAGCTGCTCGCCGGCGCGCAGGTTCTGCCGGGCGACCTTGACCAGCTTGCCCTCCTCGACCATCTGCTGGTTGATCGAGAAGATCGACTGGCCGCGCCCCGAGTCGGTGCCCAGGTCGCCGCGGTAGACGTCGATCGCGACCGCCGGGTCGTTCGCCGCGGGGAACGCCGAGTCGAGCAGGTCGCCGCGGAACACGGCGGTCGGCGCGAGCAGGCCGGTGATGGCGAGCTGGCTCCTGCGGCGCTGCTCGGGGTCGGTGACGCCCGGCGGGTCGAGCTTGGTCGCGCCCTCGGAGGCCATGGTGACCGGGTTGACCGGCCGCCACTGGACGGTGCCGGTGCGCACCTGGCCGTCCGGGAAGGTCACCGTGAACAGCGGCGTGTAGCCGTGGTCGATGAGGTAGACCCGGTCGCCGGCGGTGCGCAGCGGGCTGTTGACCTCCAGCGCGTACGGCCGCCACGTGCCGGTCGCGAGGTCCTCCCCCGACTGGTACTCCAGGTCCGCGCGGTAGCTCTCGGCCTGGCCGCTGTGCAGGTAGGTGGCGCTGAAGTCGCCCACCTTCACGCAGAACTGGCTCAGGTCGGTGCCGTCGACGCGCAGGCCGGGCCGGAAGGAGTCGTAGTTGTAGACGCCGGAGTTGCAGAACTGGCCGCCGCCCGCGGGCACGATGACCTGGCCCTCGTAGCCGAACATCTTGCCCAGCGCGAAGGCGATCAGCAGGCCCAGCAGCGAGAAGTGGAACACCAGGTTGCCGGTCTCGCGCAGGTAGCCGCGCTCGGCGCTGACCGTGCGGCTGCCGTCGGGCTCCTCGCGGGTGACGCGGCGCCAGCCCCGGAGCCGCCGCTCGGCGTGCGCGACGACCTCCTCGGGGGTCCGCTCGGTCACGCCGGTGGCGTGGTGCGGCATCCGGGTCAGGTTGCGCGGCGTCAGCACGGGCTTGGCCCGCGCCTGCCGGAGGTACTCCCAGGTGCGCGGCAGCAGGCAGCCCACGAGGGAGACGAACAGCAGCACGTAGATCGCGGAGAACCAGGCGCTGGCGTAGACGTCGTAGAACTGGAGGTCGTCGAGGAGCCGGCCCCACCAGCCGTTCCCGGCGATGTGCTCGTCCACCTTGGTGGCGTTGAGCGAGCGCTGCGGCAGCAGGGCGCCGGGCATCGCGCCGAGGGCGAGCAGGAACAGCAGGGTCAGCGCGGTGCGCATGGCGGTGAGGCCGCGCCACGTGTTGCGCAGGAAGGCGAGGACGGCGCGGGCCGCGCCGGGCGGGCGCCGGGACGGGGGCGCGGGCGGGACGTCGGTGGTGGTGGCCATCAGAGCGGCAGCACCACGTCGCTGACCACGGCGTCCCGCAGCCAGCCCACGAAATCGCCCCACAGGCCGGTGACCAGGGCGACGCCGACGGCGATGAGCAGCGCGCCGCCGAACACCTGCACCTGGCGGACGTGCCCGCGCAGCCAGCCGGTCGCCCGCACCGCCCAGCGCGCGCCGAGCGCGATCAGGACGAACGGCAGGCCCAGGCCGAGGCAGTAGGCGAGCACGAGCACGACGCCGCGCACGGTGGTCGAGCCGACCTCGGTGCCGCTGGCGAGGATGAGGACGCCGGAGAGGGTCGGGCCGAGGCACGGCGTCCAGCCGAGCGCGAACACGCCGCCGAGCAGCGGCGCGCCGAGCAGGCCGGCCCGGGGCACGCGGTGCAGGCGGACGTCGCGCTGGAGGACGGGCACGAGGCCGATGAAGACCAGGCCCATGGCGATGGTGACGACGCCGCCGATGCGCTGGAGCAGCTCCCCCTGGAGCCAGAAGACGTCGGTCAGCCCGAGGACCACGAACGAGGTGAGGGCGAACACGACGGTGAACCCGAGCACGAACAGCAGCGCGGCGCCCGCGACCCGCCAGCGACCGGTCTTGGGCGCCTCCCCGCCGGTGACCGCTGGCGCCTCCGCGCCGACCAGCCCGGCGAGGTACGCGAGGTAGCCGGGGACGAGCGGGACGACGCACGGTGACGCGAACGAAATGGCCCCGGCCAGCAGTGCGACCCCCGTGGCGAGCAGGATGGGGCCCGAGGTGGCCAGGTCGGTCGGGTTCACGCGTCCAGGGTAGGTAAGTGCCACTTGACGTCGCTCACCGGTGTCCCTTATGGGCGATCCAGCTCACACACCCACGCGTCACGCATTACCCATTCGTGGCGAATCGAAACCCGACCATCCACCCTTGCCGACGAGTGACCCACTTCATAGCGTGACGTGCATGCGTGCACACCGGCTGTTGTCCCTGCCGCTGGCCGTGGTCCTCGCGGTCGCCGCCGCCCCCCTGCCCGGCGGCGCCGCGGAGCCCGACGTGGAGTGGGTGGAGGTGTTCTCCCCGGACGGCTCGATCACCCGGACCGCCGTCGCGAGAACCGTCGAGGCCGCCGCCGCGCCGGACGAGGTGGCCGCCGAGGTCGTCGCGGTCCAGCAGACCGGCGCCCCCGACCAGCGCTTCGACCTCGTTTTC
Source organism: Saccharothrix sp. DSM 118769 (assembly GCF_052936295.1). NCBI lineage: Bacteria > Bacillati > Actinomycetota > Actinomycetes > Pseudonocardiales > Pseudonocardiaceae > Saccharothrix > Saccharothrix sp. DSM 118769. Next base: position 9,313,577 of record NZ_CP193627.1, read on the forward strand.
GTCGGTGACGGCTACACCGCCGCCGACGCCGATGCCTACCACTCGCACGTGGTGGGCAAGTGGGACGAGCTGTCCGCCGTGGAGCCGTTCAAGTCCTACAAGCAGTACTTCAACGTGTGGCGGGTCGACGTCGTCTCGAACCAGTCCGGCGTGGACAACGACCCGGCGCTCGGCAGCGCCCGCGACACCGCGCTCGACATGGGCTTCTGGTGCCAGGGGCGCGACCTCCAGACCGAGCGGCTGCTGTGCGTGAACCAGACCAAGGCCACCCAGTTCGCCGCGCTCGCGCCGGGCGCCGACCAGGTCGTGGCGCTCGGCAACACCGCCAAGTACGGCGGCGCGGGCGGCGGCGTCGCCACCGCGGCCGGCGCGAACGACCTGGCCGGGCAGATCGCCGTGCACGAGCTGGGCCACTCCATCGGCGGCCTCGCCGACGAGTACGACTACCCCTACGAGACCTACACCGGGACCGAGCCGACCGAGGTCAACGTGACGAGGGACCCGACCGGCGCGAAGTGGTCGGCCCACCTCGGGCAGCCGTCACCCGACGGCGGCGCGGTCGGCGCGTTCGAGGGCGCGAGGTACCACCGGACCGGGCTCTACCGGCCCACCTCGGACTCGATCATGCGCACCCTCGGCCGCGAGTTCAACCTCGTCGGCCGGGACGCGATGGTCGACGCCTTCCGGGCCAGGGTGCCCGAACTGCGCTGACGGGCGGGACCTGACGGCCGGGACCTGACGGGCGCTGCCGGGCGGGGCCCGGCCGCCGGGGCGTCACGCCTCGGCGGCCAGGTCCCGCACGATCGGCAGCAGGTCGGTGGCGATCACGCCGCCCAGGAACGCGGCGGCGACCCGGTGCTGCTTGTCCAGCACGAACGTGGACGGCACGGCGTTGGGCGGCAGGCCCTTGAACGACAGCATCGCCCGCCCCGACTCGTCGTAGATCGACGGGTAGGTCAGCTGCCGGTTGGCCATGAAGTCGCGCGGCAGCTCGGTCGACGTCTCCTTCACGTCCACGCCCAGCACCTGCACGCCCAGCGGCCCGGCCTCGTCCTGCACCTTCTGCAGCTCCGGCGCCTCGGTGCGGCACGGCGGGCACCACGCGCCCCAGATGTTGACCACGACGACCTTGCCCGGGTAGTCGTCCAGGGAGACGGTCGCCCCGTCCTCCATCAGGCTCGGCCCGGTCAGGCCCACGACCTTCTTGCGCTCGTCGCCGTCGTAGCGGAGCTTGGTCTCCCCGTTGGGCGCGACCAGCTGGAACTCGCCGCCCGTGGCGACCGCGTCGTCACCGGTGGCGCAGCCGGCGAGCAGCAGCAGGGCCACCAGGGCGGCCGCGACCGACCTCATGCGCCGGTCACCCTCGGGTCGGTCGCGCCGGCCGGCTCGGTGTAGACCACGCGGACCAGTTGCTCGTCCTCGAACACCAGGCTCGTCAACGACGCCAGCGAGCACTCGCGGCGACGCGGGTCGTGCCACATCCGCTTGCCCTCCAGGAACCGGCGCAGCGTCCAGATCGGCAGCTGGTGCGACACGCACACCGCCTCGTGGCCCTCGGCCGCCGCCCGCGCCCGCTGCACCGCGCCCAGCATCCGGTGCGCGATCTCGACGTACGGCTCGCCCCACGACGGGCGGAACGGGTTCACCAGCTTCGGCCAGTGCTCGGGCGAGCGCAGCGCGCCGTCGCCGACCGCCACCTTGAGGCCCTCGAACTTGTTGTCGGCCTCGATCAGCCGCTCGTCGGTGGCCAGCTCCAGGCGGTGCGAGTCGGCGATCGGGGACGCCGTCTGCTGCGCCCGGTCCAGCGGGGACGCGACGACGTGGGCGATGTCGTGGTCGCGCAGGTGCTCGGCCACGGTCAGCGCCTGCTTCTGGCCGCGCTCGGAGAGCCGGAAGCCGGGGATGCGGCCGTAGAGGATGCCGGTCGGGTTGTGCACCTCGCCGTGCCGCAGCAGGTGGACGACGGTCTTCACTTCGCGGCCTTTCCGGGGGTGGCCGCCGCGGCGGCGCGGGCGGCGTGCGGCAGGGCGTCGGCGATCTGCTCGAAGTCCCGCTCGGTCATGGCCGCGTTGACGAACCACGCCTCGAACGCGCTCGGCGGCGGGTACACCCCGCGCTCCAGCAGGGCGTGGAAGAACGGCGGGAAGCGCCACGTCTCGGCGGCCTGCGCGCCCGCGTAGTCGGTGACCTCGTCGGCGCTGAAGAACACGCTGACCATGTTGCCCGCGAACTGCACTCGGTGCGCCACGCCCGCCTCGGTGAGCGCGGCGGTGAACAGCGCGCCCAGCCTGGACGCGTTCGCGTCGAGCGCGCGGTAGACGTCGTCGCCGGCGGCGCGCAGCGTGGCCAGGCCCGCGGCCACCGCCACCGGGTTCCCGGACAGCGTGCCCGCCTGGTAGACCGGCCCGGCCGGGGCGAGCCGCGCCATCACGTCCGCCCGCCCGCCGAACGCCGCCGCCGGCAGGCCGCCGGACATGACCTTGCCGAACGTGTAGAGGTCGCCGGCGACGCCCTCCAGGCCGTACCAGCCGGCGCGCGAGACGCGGAAGCCCGTCATGACCTCGTCCATGACCAGCAGCGCGCCGTTCGCCTCGCACAGGGCCTTCAGCTCGGCGTTGTGCCTCGGGGCGATCGCGCCCATGTTGCCCGCCGCGGCCTCGGTGATGACGCAGGCGATCAGGTCGGGGTGCTCGGCGAACACCCGCCGGACGGCCTCCAGGTCGTTGTACGGCAGCACGATCGTGTCGGCGGCCTGCGCGCCGGTGACACCGGGCGAGGTGGGCAGGCCGAGCGTGGCGACGCCGGACCCGGCCTGGGCGAGCAGCGCGTCCACGTGCCCGTGGTAGCAGCCCGCGAACTTGACGACCTTCGGCCGGCCCGTGAAGCCGCGGGCGAGGCGGATCGCGCTCATCGTGGCCTCGGTGCCGGAGTTGACCAGGCGCACCTGCTCGACCGGGGCGACGCGGTCGACGATCTCCCGGGCCAGCTCGATCTCGCCCTCGGTGGGCGTGCCGAACGACAGGCCGCGCACGGCCGCCGCCCGCACCGCCTCCACCACGTCGGGGTGGGCGTGGCCGAGGATCATCGGCCCCCAGGAGGAGACCAGGTCGACGTACCGGTTGCCGTCGGCGTCCCACAGGTGGGGTCCCTCGCCGCGCACCATGAACCGGGGCGTGCCGCCGACCGAGTGGAAGGCCCTGACCGGGGAGTTCACGCCGCCGGGGATCACCGCCGCCGCGCGCTCGAACAGTTCCTGGGATCGCGTCGCTGTCACGCCGTCCAGTCTCACACGCCGGGTTCGGCGTCCTGCTCCCAGCCGTCCTGTCGCCCGTCGTCGCGCGACCGGTCGTCACCCTTCGGGGTGCGGGTGCGCACCGCGAGCACCACCTGCCGCACCGCGTCGAGCAGCAGCACCCCGGCCACCAGGACCAGCCCGGCGGCGGCGCCGACCCAGTTGCCCTTCACCCGCGTCGACTCCAGCGGCGCGTGGTCGGGCACGGGGTAGCTGTAGCGCAGGATGCCGCGCTGCCAGCACCACACCGCGAGCGCCACCAGCGCCACCGCGAGCACCACCTCGCCGACGGCGACGAACGCGCGCCGGGGCTGGTGCAGCCGGGGTTCGGCGGTGTCCGGCTCGGTCTCCACGGTGGTGGCGGTCACGTGGTCAGCTTCTCACGACCGGCGCGTGGCGAGCAGCGCGGCCACCTCGGCGCGCAGCGCGTCGGCGTCCCGCGCCCACGCCGTCACGACCCGCCCGTCGACCAGCTTGAGCGGCACCGCCTCGGTGCCGCGCGGCAGGGTCCAGCCGCCGCCCAGGATGGGGGCGCCCGAGCGCGGTTCCACGCCCTCGACCTCGGCCACGTCGCGGAGCTGGAGCTCCTCGCGGCCCGCGTGCAGGGCCACCGGGGTGAGCCGGACTGCGTAGAGCCGCCGCCTGCCCTGCACCCACAGCAGCGTGGGCAGGAACAGGGCCACCGCCACCAGCGACCACAGGACCGGTCGGAACGCGTCGGTCAGGGCCTCGACGCCCAGGCCGAGCAGGGCGAACACCGGCCCCCACAGCAGGGGCCACCAGGACGCGCCGGGTTCGGCGTAGACGGTCGGCTGCTCCACCTAACCGAGGTTCCCCGCGAAGAAGTACCGGGTGCCCGGCAGGAAGCTGACCGCGGACGCGGCGACGAGCAGCACCAGCCGCAGCACGACCACGACCCACGAGGCGGGTTCGAGGCCGTCGCGCGCCCCCACCAGGACCGCCGCGACGGCCAGGACGCCGATCACCAGCGCGCTGCCGCACAGCGCCAGCCTCGCGTGGTAGCTGCCGCGCAGGAACGCCACCGCGCCGAGCACCCCGCCGAGGGCCAGGCAGCCGGTGCCGAACAGGGTCAGCACCGCCCCGGCGCCGACCAGCCCGCCGTCCTCGGCGACGAACCGCACGACCGTGCCGACCGGCCACGACAGCGACGCGAACACCCACAGCACGAACGCCGCCAGGACCACCGGGGGCCGCACGAGCGCCGTCGTGCGCTGGTCCACGCCGCGCATCTGGCCCGGGTAACCGGGCAGCGGGCCCGCCTGCGGCTGGTGCACCGGTCTCATCGGCGTGCCGTACGGGTCGAACGGTGGCTGGGTCATGTCGTCTCCGCGGCTAGTGCTGCTTCACCCACTGTGCCGTACGGGGCAGCCACGTGAGGGCCAAACCGATCGTGATGAGCAGCAACGTCACCAGGTTCACCGCGCTCGCGCCCGGCAGCACGATCCACAGCACGTGCAGCACGGCGACCGCGGACAGCACGGCCCGCGCCCACCGCCTGCCGCGCCGCAGCAGCAGGCCGCCGCCGACGTACCCGACGCCGAACAGCACGGCTACCAGCGTCAGCTGCGCGAAGATGCCGCCGACCAGCGCCGGGTCGTCACCCGCGCGGGCCGCGGCCTGCTCGAACTCGGCGCGGCGCAGCCACAGCACGACGTTCTCCAGCAGCAGGAACGCGCCGAGCGCGCACCACACGGCGGTGGCCGCGCGCACGACCGGGGGCGGCGCGACCCGGGACGGCGCCCCGCTCACCCGGCGCGCTTGAGGGAGTCGAAGTACGCCTTCGAGCTCGGCAGGTACAGCGTGACGATCGCCGCGCCGACGACCAGCACGATGAGCAGGCCGACCAGCGAGAACCCGAGCAGGTGGTAGACGAACACGACGGCGCCGAGCACGGTCAGCGCGATGCGCGCCCAGGTGCGGCCGGCGCGCAGCCGGTACGCGAAGAACGCCATGAGCAGGCCGAGCGCGACGCCGACGGCCGTCACGAACACCAGGCTCGCCTTCACGGCGGCCTGGAACTGCTCCTCGGTCAGGCCCTGCGTGCCGCCGGGGCTGTTGCGGGCGGCCTCCGCGGCGGCGTCCTGCTGGGTCAGCACCAGCAGCGAGGACAGCACCAGCAGCGCGGCGCCGGCGATCCACAGCCAGAACGACGCGCGGACCTCGCGCGGTTCGGCGGGACGGGCGGGGCCGGCGGGCTCCCAGGCGGGCATGGGCATGGGCCGGACCGGGTCGTTGTCGTCCTGCGGAGTCGTCACGCGGGAGAACGCTAGGGGCGGCCCCGGCCCGCTGTCCACCGCGACAGGCGGTGGGCAGCGGACCTGTGGCCGCCGGGTCTCAGCTGGCCTTGAAGAAGTGGTTCGAGTCGGACTTGAACATGAAGACGATCGCACCGATGATCGCGACCAGCTGGACCAGGCTCAGCAGCGCCTGGATCGCGCCCAGGAAGCCGACCGAGAACAGGATGCCGATCACGGCCAGGCCGATGAGGCCGAACAGCACCGAGAGGGCACCGAGGACGGTCAGCAGGATGCGGGCCCAGTTGGCGCCCTTGCGCATCTGCATCACGACGAGGACCCACAGCACGGCGATGACCAGGCTGACGATCAGGCTGCCGTAGCTCGGCTGGATGTCGCCCATGAGGGACGGGTCCACGCCGAGGGAGCGGGCGGTCTCCTCCGCCACGGCCTGCGCGGTGGCGAAGCCGAGGAGGCTGCCGAGGATGCCGAGGCCGGCCGCGACCAGCCAGAGCAGGTAGGCGGTGTCCACGGACTTCGGACGCGCGGGAGCCGCCATCTCACCGTGGCTCAGCGGCGGGGCCGGCTGGTAGCCGCCCTGCTGGGGGTAGCCCTGGGGCTGGCCGCCCTGGGGGTAGCCGCCCTGCTGCGGGTAACCGCCCTGCTGCGGGTAACCGCCCTGCTGGGGGTTGTTGCCCTGGTTGTAGGGGTCGTTCGGAGTGGTCATGCGACGGACCGTAGGAGTGCGCGGGGTCGCAGTCGACCGGAAATCACAATCCGTTAGCTACCTGTGGTGGCTTTACACTGACTGTACGCACTGATCGGAAGTGCCCGGAAACTGATGGCGAGAACACCAGCACCACGGCGACCACGTCGATGATCATCGTGACAGTGCCGAAGGCCAGGTCAAGCGGGTCGACGGCCAGGCCGAACGCCGAGGCGAACCCGGTCGCGACGGCCAGCAGCCGGATCACGCCGAGGAACGCGCCGCCCGCCGCGAGCACGGTCAGCGCGATGCGCGCCCAGTTCCGGCCGGACGCCACGCGGTTCGCCAGCAGCACGTACAGCAGCAGCACGCCGAACACCAGCAGCAGGCCGAACACGACGCCACCGGTCGCGGCGGCGTCCAGCTCGTCCTGCCCGAGGCCGGGTTGGCGGGCGCGCAGCTCGCCGATCAGCATCTCCCGGTCGCCGAGCTGCACCACGAACCGGGCCGCGCCGACGAGGGCGCTGAGGATGAACAGCCACCGGGCCAGGTCGACGCGCTTCGGCGGGGCCGGCCGGTCCGGCTTCGCCTTCGTCTTCGGTGCGGGCGCGGTCATCCCCGGTCCAGCCAGCCCGCGGCCTCCACCGCCCAGTACGTGAGCACGACGTCCGCGCCCGCGCGGCGGATCGAGGTGAGCATCTCCAGCACGGTGCGCTCGCGGTCGATCCAGCCGTTGCGCGCCGCTGCCTCGACCATCGCGTACTCGCCGGAGATCTGGTACGCCGCGACCGGCACGTCCGAGACCTGCGCCACGGCGGCCAGCACGTCGAGGTACGGCAGGGCGGGCTTCACCATGACCATGTCGGCGCCCTCGGCGAGGTCGAGCGCGACCTCGCGCAGCGACTCGCGGATGTTCGCCGGGTCCTGCTGGTAGGTCTTGCGGTCGCCCTGGAGCTGCGACTCCACCGCGTCCCGGAACGGCCCGTACAGCGCGGACGCGTACTTGGCGCTGTAGGCGAGGACGCCCGTGTCGGTGTGCCCGGCCTCGTCCAGCGCGGCCCGGACCACCCCGATCTGGCCGTCCATCATGCCGCTGGGGCCGACCACGTGGGCGCCCGCCTCGGCCTGGGCCACGGCCATCTCGCCGTAGACCTCCAGCGTGGCGTCGTTGTCCACCGCGCCGTCCGGCGTGAGCAGGCCGCAGTGGCCGTGGTCGGTGAACTCGTCGAGGCAGAGGTCCGACATGAGCACGGTGCTGTCGCCCAGCTCGGAGCGCAGGTCGCGCAGGGCGGCGTTGAGGATGCCGTCCGGGTCGGTCGCGCCGGACCCGACCGCGTCGCGCTCCGCCGGGACGCCGAACAGCATGATGCCGCCGACGCCCGCCTGCACCGCCTCCACCGCCGCCTTCACCAGCGACTCGCGGGTGTGCTGGTGCACGCCCGGCATGCTGGCGATCTCGGTGGGCCGCGACGCGCCCTCCTTGACGAACATCGGCAGCACGAGCTGGCGCGGCCGGACGGTCGTCTCGCTGACCAGGCGCCGCATGGCGGGCGTGGTGCGCAGCCTGCGGGGCCGGTGGGCTGGGAACACGGCGGTACTCCCTCGTCGGAAAACGCGCCGGGGCCACGCGAAGGTGGCCCCGGTCGCACTGCCTCTCACTGCGGAACAGCTGGTCAGGAACGGCGCAGGCGCTTGGTCTTGCGCGGGGGCGGCAGCGCGCCCTCGGCCCGCAACCGGGCCGCGTGCTGGGCGAGCGCGTCCACCAGGGCCGGCACGTTGGCGTCCTCCGGCTGCACGTCGACCCGCAGGCCGAACTCGCGCGCCGTCTCCGCCGTCTGCGGCCCGATGCACGCCACCAGCGTGCGGGCGTGCGGCTTGCCCGCGATGCCGACCAGGTTCCGGACCGTGGACGACGAGGTGAAGCACACCGCGTCGAACCCGCCGGACTTGATCATCTCGCGGGTGTCCGCGGGCGGCGGGGCGGCCCGGACGGTCCGGTAGGCCGTCACGTCGTCGATCTCCCAGCCGCGGTCGCGCAGACCGGCCGCCAGGGTCTCGGTGGCGATGTCGGCCCGCGGCAGCAGCACGCGGTCCACCGGGTCGAGGATGTCGTCGTACGGCGGGAAGTCCGCCAGCAGGCCCTCGGACGACTGCTCGCCGCTCGGCACCAGCTCGGGGATGATGCCGAACGAGCGCACCTTCGCCGCCGTGGACTCGCCCACGCAGGCGATCTTCACGCCGGAGAACGCGCGGGCGTCCAGGCCGAACTCGCGGAACTTCTCCCACACCGCGCGGACGGCGTTGGTCGAGGTGAACACCACCCACTGGTAGCGGCCGTCGACCAGGCCCTTCACCGAGCGCTCCATCTGCGCCGGGCTGCGCGGCGGCTCCACCGAGATGGTGGGCACCTCCACCGGGATCGCGCCGTGCGAGTGCAGCCGGTCGCTCATCGCGCCCGCCTGCTCCTTCGTCCTCGGCACGAGCACGCGCCAGCCGTACAGCGCGCGCGACTCCCACCAGGACAGCTTCGGCCGCCCGGCGACGCCCGCGCCGACCGTGACGACCAGCGGGCCGCCCAGGTCGCTCGCGTCGGCGGCGAGGGAGGCCAGCGTGGTGTCGACGGTGCGCTGGCCGAAGCCGGTGCCGTCCGCCGTCACCGCGACCGGGGTCTGCGGCGCCAGGCCGTGCTCGACCAGCGAGGACGCCGCCTCGGCCAGGTGGCCGCCGGTGGCGTGCAGGACGAGCGTGCCCGGCGCGGCCGCGAGGCTCGCCCAGTCGGTCACGCCCCGGACGTCGGCCTCGGTGTGCACGGCGCCCAGCGCCACGCCCGCGTAGGCGGGCACGGCGGTGCCGCCGGGCACGCCCGGCACGACGTCGAACGCGATCGTGGTCTTGGAGACGGCCTGGGCCTCCTTGACCACGGAGTCCTGGGTCAGCGGGTCGCCCGCCACCAGGCGCACCACGGCGAGGCCGTTCTTCGCCTCGGCGACCAGGTCCTTCGCCACGTCGGCGGGGTCGCCCACGGCGGGGCGGACCTCGACGCCGTCCGGTACCAGCGCCACCACCTCGCCCGGTACGTCCGGATCGGTCACCACGAGCTCCGCCTTGGCGAGCAGGTCTCGGGCCCGGACCGTGAGCAGCCCGGTGTCGCCGGGGCCGGAGCCCACGAAGGCGACTCGGCCGGGGGTCTTGCGCGCGCGGGTCATCAGGGCACTCCCCATCAACTACGCCCCGCCGGCGACGCAGCGGCGTGGCCGGAGAGGTCGAGCAACTCGGCGGCCAGCGCGCGGCCGAGTTCCTCTGCTGCGGTCAAGTCACCGGTGGCAGACGCACGGAGGAGGTCGCCGTCCTCCGTCGCCATGACCCCGCGCAGGGACAGGCGGAGAACCTCGGTCCCGTCCTCGGCGAGGTCTTCCACCACATCGGCCAGTGCGCCGACCGGCGCGCTGCAACCCGCCTCCAGCGCGGCCAACAGGGCGCGCTCGGAGGCGACAGCGGCCCGACTGGCCGAGTCGTCCAGAGTGGACTGGAGGAGGTGTTCGGCGTCGACGTCGTCGACCCGGCACTCCACTGCGAGGGCGCCCTGGGCGGGCGCGGGGAGCATCTGGATGGGCTCCAGGGTCTCGGTGATCTCGGCCGTGCGGCCCAGGCGGGCGATGCCCGCGCGGGCCAGCACGACGGCGTCCAGCTCGCCGTCGACGACCTTGCGGATGCGGCTGTCGACGTTGCCGCGGATCGCGACCACCTCGATGCCCAGGCCCAGCGCCTCCAGCTGCGCGGCGCGGCGCGGCGAACCGGTGCCCACCCGCGCGCCGGGCGGCAGCTCGCCCAGGGTGAGGCCGTCGCGGGCGACGAGCGCGTCGCGCGGGTCCTCGCGGGGCGGCACGGCGGCCAGCGACAGGCGGTGGTCGGGGGCCGTCGGCAGGTCCTTGTACGAGTGCACGGCGACGTCCACCTCGCCGTTGGCGAGCGCGTCGCGCAGCGCCGAGGTGAACACGCCGACGCCGATCTCGGCGATGGGCGCGTCCGACCGGTCACCGGGGGTCGAGACGGTGACGATCTCCACGTCGGCCCCCGCCGCGCGCAGCGCGTCGGCCACGTGGCCGGTCTGCGCGAGCGCGAGGGCGCTGCCGCGGGTGCCGATCCTCAGGGTGCGGTTCACCGCTTCTCACCTTTGGGTTGCGTCGAATGGGGTGTGCTGACTGCGGACGGCGCCTGCGGGTCGAGCCCGAACAGCTCGCGCAGCGCCTCGGCGTAACCGGCGCCCCCGGGTGCCGCGGCCAGCTCCTTCACCCGCACGGTGGGGGTGTGCAGGAGCTTGTCCACGACCCGGCGCACGGTCTTCGCCAGTTCGTCGCGCACCGCGCCGTCCAGCTCGGGCAGCCGCGAGTCCAGTCGCAGCAGCTCGGCGTCGACGACCTCGGCGGCGCGCTTGCGCAGTGCCGTCACGGTGGGCGTGACCCCGGCCGAGCGCTGCCCCGCCAGGTAGGCGCGGACCTCCTCGGCCACGATCTCCGCCGCGCGCAGGGCGTCCTGCCCGGTCGGGGCGTCGGACAGCCTGCGCTGGAGGGTCTCCAGGTCGACCACGCGGACGTTGTCGAGCAGCGTCGCGGCGGGGTCGACGTCCTTGGGCAGGCCGAGGTCGCAGACGACCAGCGGCTTGCCCGGCTCGCGGTCGCCGATCAGCTCGGCGCCCACGACCGTGTCGACGGAGCCGGTGCAGGCGAACAGCACGTCCGCGCCGGCGATCTCGTCGGCCAGGTGCTCCAGGCCGGTGGAGCGGGCGGTCACGCCGTCCGCGCGCAGCGCCGAGGCCAGCCGCTCGCCGTTGACGGCGGTGCGGTTGGCGATGGCGACCTCGCCGATGCCGGCGCGGCGCAGGTGCGCGGCGGCCAGGCCGCCCATCGAACCGGCGCCCACGATGACGGCCTTGCGGCCGGTCAGGCCGCCGAGGACGGTCGCGGCGTCGCCGAGGGCCTCGGACACGACGGACGAGCCCGCGTGGTCGATGCCGGTGTCGGTGTGGATGCGCTTGCCGACCCGCAGGGCGTGCTGGACCAGCTCGTGCAGCGTGCGGCCGACCACGCCCGCCTCGTCGGCGGCGTTGTAGGAGCCGCGCAGCTGCCCGAGGATCTGGGCCTCGCCGACGACCATCGAGTCGAGGCCGCCCGCCACGGAGAACAGGTGCTCGACCGCGGCGGCGGCGTAGTGCACGTAGAGGTGCTCGAACAGGTCGCCGGGCTCGGCGCCCGCCTGCTCGGCGAGCACCTCGACGACCTCGTTCATGCCGCCGTGGAAGGTCTCGACGACCGCGTACACCTCGACCCGGTTGCAGGTCGACAGCAGCACGGCCTCGGACACGCTGGGCGCCCTGAGCAGCCGGTCGAGGACCTTGGCCCGGTCGGCGTCGGCGACCGCGACGCGCTCCAGCACCGGGACGGGGGTGGTCCGGTGGGACAGACCGACGACGAGCACGCTCATGCGGCCACCACCGGCCGGCTCGCTACCCGCACGATCACGGGCGAATCACCACCCCGTCCACTCCCACGCCGTTGACCACGTCACCGGCGGCCTCGTCCGCCCGCCGCGCGACGTGGAACGACAGGATCTGCATCTCGACCGCCAGGTCGACCTTGCGCACCTCGACGTAGTCCGGGACCTGGAGGACGACGGGTGCGAAGTTCAGGATGCACTGAACGCCCGCCGATACCAAACGGTCACAGACGGCCTGAGCGGCCTGAGGAGGCGTCGCGATGACGCCGATCGACACTTCGCGTTCCGCGCAGACGGACGTGATGTCGTCGATGTGGTCGACGGGTATGCCGCCTACCGGCACTCCCGTGAGATCCGGGTCGATGTCGAACAGCGCGGCGACCGGGAAACCGCGGCTGGGGAAGCCGCCGTAATTGGCGAGCGCGTGACCAAGATTACCGATCCCGACGACCGCCACCGAGTGCTTGCGGGTGAGGCCGAGGATGCGCTCGATGTGGCTCACGAGCACCTCGACGTCGTAGCCGACGCCGCGCGTGCCGTACGAGCCGATGTAGGAGAGGTCCTTGCGGAGCTTCGCCGAGTTCACCCCGGCCGCGCCCGCCAGCTCCTCGCTGGAGATGGTCGTCACCTGCTGCTCGACCATCCCGGACAGCACCCGGAGGTAGACCGCCAGCCGCGCGACCGCCGCCTCGGGGATGGCCCGGGCCCGCTCGCGGACCTCCGCGGTGGTCTCCGCGGCGGCCACCTTCGGTGCGGCCGTCTTCGGAGCGGTCGCCTTCGGGCTGGTCACGGCACCGTCACCACGCCCCCGCCGATCCGCCACGCCAAGACTCCTCGACATCCGTCGCACCGACCCGCCGGGCACCGCCACCAGCGGGGTGATGCGACCACCGTACCGCTTGTGAACGCTTGCACAAAGTTGACGGACGCCGTCGGTGCCCACTTCGTCACCCCCGCGAACGGCGTGTCGTCCCGGGTGGACGCCCCCCGCGCGAAACAGGTGAGCCGCGCCGCCCCGTGGATACGGGGGGACGCGGCTCACCTCGGGGCGAATTCCCGAGGTCTTTCCTACGACCAGTCGGGAAATCGCGGTACCGGATCGGGCGACGCCGATCCGAGCGGGTCGGGCGGTGGGAGCGGCCCGATCCGCCGGGCCGCTCCCACCTGGTCGGTTGCCGGTCAGGCGGCCGGCGGGGTGAGGACCTTGCCGATGACGAACACGGTCGCGTTCGCGGTCGGGACGTTGCCGCACAGCACGGGGGCACCGTTCACGGTCATCGAGTCGCCGGTGCCGGCGATGGTCAGCTGCTTGCCCTGGAGCGAGTCGACGGAACCGGCCGCCTCCAGGCCCTTGGCGTCGTAGCGCTTGCCGACGACGTGGTACTTCAGGATGTCGCCCAGCACGGCCGGCTGGCCCGCCAGCTCGGCGAACTTCGCGTCGCCCAGCTCGGCGAACGCCGGGTCGGCCGGCGCGAACACGGTGATCGCCTTCTGCGAGTTCAGCGTGTCGACCAGGCCGGCCGCCTGCACGGCGGCCACCAGCTTGGTGAGCAGCGGGTTGTTGGACGCCGCGGTGGCCACCGGGTCGGTCACCATGCCCTGCAGCGAGCCCTTGTTCGCCGGGTCGGTCGGGACCTGGGCGCAGCCGGCGCCGAAGACGTCCGTGGTCTCCGTGACGCCGTCGCCGCCCGACGCCATGGCGGAGGACGAGCTGGTGGCGGTGGTCGTGGCGGCGGCCGGGGCCTCGCTGCTGCCGGAGCCGGTGGAAGCGGTGTCGCTGCTGCTGCAGGCGGTGACCGACAGGGCGGCGGCGGCGATGGCACCGATCATGGCGAGCTTGGGGTTCCGCACAGCGGATCACTCCTCGTTGTTTACCGGGTTCGGTAGTCACTAAGACATTCGAAGCACCGGCCCATCCGGTTCGCCCGGATCACCCGACGGTGAAAAAAACCGAGTGCCACCCGGTCGCGCCGTCCGGCACGGGCGCGACGCGCGCCTGCGGCTGCGTGACGCCGGACGCGCTCGTGGCCCGCACCTCGACCAGGTGACCGCCCGGCGGCAGGTCCAGCTCGGCGCGCCACATCCGCCACGTCGAGCCGTTGACCTCCGCCGCCAGCCGCGCGGCCTGCCACGGCCCCCCGTCGGAGCGCAGCTCGACCTTCGCCACGCCGTCCGGCTGCGCCCACGCCACACCGGTCACCACCGCCGGACCGGAGACCGTGGCCAGGCCCTCGGGGCTGTCGATGCGGGACATGACCTTGATCGGCCCGCGCTCGCCCCAGCCGCGCTCCAGCCAGTACGCCCTCTTCGCGGCGAACGTGGTCAGCTCCAGGTCCACCACCCACTTGGTCGCCGACACGTAGCCGTAGAGGCCGGGCACGACGAGGCGCGCGGGGAAGCCGTGCTCCACGGGCAGCGGCTCGCCGTTCATGCCCAGGGCGATGAGCGCGCCGCGGTCCTCCTCCAGCACGACGTCGACCGGGCTGCCCGCGGTCCAGCCGTCGGCGCTGGTGGAGAGCAGCTGGTCGGCCCCGTCCCGGACGCCGGCCTCCAGCAGCACGTCGCGCAGCGGCACGCCGACGAAGTTCGCGGTGGACACGTACGGGCCGCCGACCTCGTTGGACACGCAGGTCATCGTGATCGTGCGCTCGACCAGGTCGCGGCGGCGCAGGTCGTCGTAGCGGAGGTTCAGCTCGCGGTCGACCAGGCCGTGCACGCGCAGCACCCAGTCCTCGGCGCGCACGCGCGGGACGCTCAGCGCCGTGTCGACGCGGTAGAAGTCCCGGTTCGGGGTGATGAACGACGGGGTGCCCTCGCCCGCGAAGTCGACGCCGGCGGGGATCGCCGGGGCCGGCCGGGCGGGGGTGAGGTCGCCGACGGCCCGGCGCGACGCCTCGACGTCCACCCGGTTGCCCAGGAACTGCCCGCCCGCGCCCGCGACGACCGCGCCGACCGCCGTGGCGCCCGAGGCGACCAGGAACCGCCGCCGGTCCGCCGAGGCGACGCCGGGCGTGCTGTCGCCGGTCGTGTCGCCGGTCGTGTCGCCGGTCGTGCTGTCGGTCGTGTCGCCGGTCGCGGTCCCCTCGGCGGGGGCCCCGGCCGCGGCGAGGGCGCGGGCGTGCAGCAGGCGGAACACGAGGACGCCCGCCACCAGGCTCGCGATCGGCGAGAGGACGGAGAGCTGCCCCAGGTCCGGCCGGTACAGCACCGCCGCGACGCCCAGCAGGCCGAGCACCACCGCGAGCACCGTGCCGGGCAGCGGCGAGCGGCGCGACAGCAGGCCCGCCACCAGCGCGGCGACGACCAGCACGACCGCCATGCCGAGCAGCAGCACGAGCTTGTCCGCCGTGCCGAAGGTCCGGACCGCGAAGTCCTTGACCGGGCTCGGGGTGAAGTCGATCGCGGTGTTGCCGACCGCGAGGAACGGTGACGACGGGGGTCCGACCAGCGCCGCGACCAGGTGTCCGGCCGCCAGCGCGGCGGCCACCCCGAGCAGTCCGACGAGTGCCGCGGTCCAGCGCTTCATGAGGGTGATTCGACACCCGCGCCCGACCGGTTCACCGAATCCGTAAGCGGTCGGTAATCGGACCCGCCGACAACCGGACCGGGTCGGGCCGGGCCGGGGTCAGGCGAGGGCGGCGCGCAGCCGGTCCTCCTCGACCGACCAGTACCCGTGCTCCTCGCCGTCGACCAGGATCACCGGCACCCGGTCGCCGTACTCGGCGCGCAGCTCGCGGTCCGCGTCGACGTCCTGGACGTCCCACGGCACGCCCAGCTCGCCGCAGATCCGCTCCAGGTCCGCCCTGGCCCGCTCGCAGGCGTGGCAGTCGACCCGGCTCATCAACGTGACGTGGTGGCTCACGGCGCCCAGGTTAGGGCCACCGGGTCGGGCCCCCGGGTCGAGGGCCGTCAGGTCTGGGGCAGCCGCAGCCGGGCCCGCGCCAGCTTCCCCGTGGGCGAGTGCGGCAGGGCCTCGGCGAACTCCACGGCGGTCGGCACCTTGAACTTGGCCAGGTGCGCCGCGCAGTGCTCCCGCACGTCGTCCTCGGTCAGCTCGGCGCCCTCGGCGAGCACCAGCACGACCTTCACCGACTCGCCGGTGCGCTCGTCGGGCACGCCGACCGCCGCCGCCTCGGCCACGCCGGCCAGCTCGCGCAGCACCTGCTCGACCTCGTGCGGGTAGACGTTGAACCCGTTGACGATGATCAGGTCGCCCGCCCGGTCCACGAGGTGCAGGTCGCCGTCCTCGTCGAGGTAGCCGACGTCGCCGGTGCGGAACCAGCCGTCGGCGTCCGGGCCGTGCGCGCCGTCCGGCCAGTAGCCGCTGAACAGGTTGTCGCCCTTCGCGGCGACCAGGCCGGTGCCGGGCTCGTCCTCGTCCTGGTCGAGCGGGCGGCCGTCGGTGTCGACCAGCCGCACCTGCACGCCGGGCAGCGCGCGGCCGACCGAGCCGGGCTTGGGCGTCCCGCCGGCGAGGGTGCTGGTGAGCACGGGACCGGTCTCGGTGAGGCCGTAGCCCTCGTAGACGGGCAGGCCGACCGCGCGGCGCACGGCGTCGAGCACGCCGGGCGCGAGCGGCGCGGCGCCGGAGGTGAACAGGCGGACCGTCGCCAGGTCCTCGCGCAGCCGCTCGACGGGCTGGGCCAGGATCGCCGCGTACATCGGGGGCACGCCGACGAGCGTGGTCACCCGGTGCTCGCGGATCGCGGTGAGCGCCAGGTCGGGGTCGAAGCGCTCCAGCAGCACGGCCGTCGCGCCCGCGCCCGCCACCTGGAACAGGCCGGGGCCGAGGCCGTAGACGTGGAAGAGGGGCAGCGCGAGCAGCACCCGGTCGCCCGCGGTGACCGGGGCGGGGCGCAGCGACGCGCACTGCTCGACGTTCGCCAGCAGCGCCCGGTGCGACAGCATCGCGCCGCGCGGCGAACCGGACGTGCCGGAGGTGTAGCCGAGGACGGCCAGGTCCTCGCCGGAGGCGCGCGCGGCGAACTCCTCGCCCGGCTCCAGCGTCGGCTCGGGCAGCACCTCGGCGTCGCCGCCGGCGCCGTCGCCGATCAGCAGCCGCGCGCCGCTGTCGGCCACGAGGCGTTCGAGCTCGCGGGCGGGCTGGCCGGGGGCGGCGGGCACCACGACGCCGCCGGCGCGCAGCACGCCGAACACGGCGACGCAGAACGCGAGCCCGGTGGGCATCCGCACGACCACCCGGTCGCCGGGCTCCACGCCCGCTCGGACCAACCGGTGCGCCTCACCGTCCACGGCGGCGTCGAACTCCGCCCAGGTGAGGCTGTTCGCAGTCGTGACATCGACCAGTGCGACGTGCTTGGGTCCACGGTGCGCGGAGGCGCGAACCAGGTCGGCGACGTTGCGGGCGGAAGCTGCCAACTCGACCTCCTGGGGAACCACGGCGTACCTCAGCGCAGTCTGTCACGTGCGGGCGACGTCACGCAGTGCCGCCTTCCGCACCGCGGGCTGGAGACCACTTGCCGCTACCTACTACGGAGTAACAACACGTATGCTGCCGGCACGGCGACTCTGTGGAGGTGCCGCGAGCCGATGACCGCACGGGCACGCGAGAACTCCGTCCGAACCAACCGGACACTCCGCTCCAGGTGGAGCTCGGGAGGGCAGTCCAGCACGATCGAGAGCGTGGGGAGCGACGCGGCCGAGGAGCCGTGGAACCTGGTCCGGGCCGCGCAGGACGGCGACGCGGACGCGTTCGGCGCGCTCTACGACCGGTACGTCGACGTCGTGTACCGGTACGTGCTGTTCCGCGTGGGCGACCGCACGTTCGCCGAGGACGTCACCAGCGAGACGTTCCTGCGCGCCCTGCGCAGCATCCGCTCGATCAGCTACCAGGGCCGCGACGTCGGCGCGTGGTTCGTCACCATCGCCCGCAACATCGTCTTCGACCACGTGAAGTCCAGCCGCTACCGGCTGGAGGTCACCACGGCCGAGCTGACCGACAACCGCGAGGTCGCCGACGGCCCGGAGCAGGAGGTGCTGACCGGCGCGGCCAACGCCGAACTGCTCCGCTGCGTCGCCCAGCTGGGTGACGACCAGCGGGAATGCATCACCCTGCGCTTCATCCAGGGCTTGTCCGTCGCGGAGACGGCCGCGAGGATGGGCCGCAACGAAGGCGCCGTCAAGGCCCTGCAACACCGGGCGGTGCGCCGGTTGGCCCAACTGCTGCCGAGCTGGCTGCGGTGACCGCCGTCGCGCCGCCCGGACGTGCGTAACCCCGGGACCGCCCGGTTCGTTAGCCGGTGCAGGATCGTTCGAAACGGTGCGGGATGGTGGGCAGAGGGATCACGCCGTTGTGGCGTCACAGGCAGCGCGAGCAGTTCGCCCGCGCGGTCGACGCGCACCCCGGGGAAGCCGGGCCGGACGGTGCGGAGGACGCGGACGACGCGTTCGCCGACGAGCTGGCCGTCGTGGCGCTGTTGCGGAAAGCCGCAGCCACCTCCGGGCCGGACGCCGAGACCAGGGCGAGGATGCGCGAGCGCGTCCTCGGCGCGAGCCCGCCGCCGCCCACCAAGGTCGACCTCGTCCGCCCGCACCGCACCGGGGCGCGCGGGCGATTAGCGGTCGCGCTCGCCGCCGCGCTGTGCCTGCTGTTCTCGCTCGCCGGGATGAGCCTGCTGCTCAGCCGCGACGCGCTGCCCGGCGACGCCCTGTACGGGGTGAAGCGGACCGCCGAGTCCGCCTCCCTCGGCCTCACCTTCGGCGAGCAGCCGAAGGGCTACAAGCGCCTGGAGTTCGCCACCGCGCGCCTGGACGAGGTGGAGACGCTCGTCGAGCGCTACCGCGAGTCCGGCGGCGGGCCGCTCGGGGCGTACCTGACCGCGCTGGCCGACTTCGACGCCGACGCCGCGGCCGGTTCCCGCGTGCTGACCGCGCTCGGCGCGGACTCGGACCGGGGCGCGCTCGACGGGCTCCGCGACTGGGCGCTGTCCCAGGCGCGGCGGCTCGACGGGCTGCGGGCGTCGCTGCCCGCCGACGCCGCAGCGCGCGCCGACGGGTCTCGGGACCTGCTCGACCGGATCGCCGAGCGCGCGACCGCGCTGCGCGACCGCGGGTCGTGCGGGGCGGTCGCGTCGGACCAGGTCGACCAGGTGGGTCCGCTGCCCGCCCAGGACGACTGCGCCGCGTCACCCGCCCCGGCCGACCCCACCGCGCCCACGACGGTCACGCCGACCGCGCCGGGGTCCACGGCGGTCGTCGTGCCCACCGCGCCCGGCGGCCTGCCCGGCACCGGCACCGGCACCGGTACCGGCACCGGGACCCGGCCGGAGCCGACGGGCGTCGAGCCCCCCGCGCCGGGCGGCGTGCCGACCGCGCCCGCGCCGCCGGTGCCCGTCCCGCCGGTCACCACCACGCCCGGTCCGCTGCTGCCGCTGCCCACCCTGACGATCCCGTCGCTGCCGCTGCCCGGCCTGGGCGGCTGATCGCTACCCTGTCCCCATCGGACCGCGGGAGGCGCTGACGTGGCGAAAAGGCGTGTGGTGGAGGGTTCGGCCGAGCGGGAGAGGCTCGCCGCGCTGGCCGGCGAGGCGTCGGCCGAAGCGGCGCTGGCGGTCGTCGACCCGGCGGGGAGCGCGTCCACCGACCTCACCGCCGCCGCCTTCTTCGACGTCGACAACACCATGATGATGGGCGCGTCGATCTTCCACTTCGCCCGCGGCCTGGCGGCCCGCAAGTACTTCAAGAACTCCGACCTCGCGGGCTTCGCCTGGCAGCAGCTGAAGTTCCGGGTGGGCGGCCGGGAGGACCCGCAGAGCGTGGCGGCGTCGCGGGAGCAGGCGCTGTCGTTCGTCGCGGGCCGGTCGGTCGCCGAGATCGTCTCCCTCGGCGAGGAGATCTACGACGAGCTGATGGCCGACCGGATCTGGACCGGCACGCAGGCGCTGGCCCAGATGCACCTGGACGCCGGCCAGCGGGTGTGGCTGGTCACCGCCACGCCGGTCGAGCTGGCCCAGATCATCGCCCGCAGGCTCGGCCTCACCGGCGCCCTCGGCACGGTCTCCGAGAGCTCCGACGGCGTCTACACGGGCCGGCTGGTCGGCGACCTCCTGCACGGCCGGGCCAAGGCGCACGCCGTGCGCGCCCTGGCCGCCAAGGAGGGCCTGGACCTGCGCCGCTGCACCGCCTACTCGGACTCGGTCAACGACGTGCCGATGCTGTCGGTCGTCGGCACCGCGGTGGCCGTGAACCCGGACTCGGGCCTGCGCGAGACCGCCCGCAAGCGGGGCTGGGAGATCCGCGACTTCCGCACCGGCCGCAAGGCCGCGAAGATCGGCGTCCCCTCCGTGCTGGGCGCGGGCGCGCTCGCCGGCGCGGTGGCCGCCACCATGGCCTACCGCCGCCGCCTGCGCTGAAGGGCCGCCCGTCCAGGGGCCGCCCGTCGCGGGACCGCCGCCGCTGCCGGCCGCCGCCTGCGCTGAGGGGCCGCCACCGCGGGAGGCGCCGCCGCGGGAGGCCGCGGTCAGCCCAGGAACACGTTCCGGCGCTGGGTGAGCAGCCGGTAGAGGGTCTGCTGGATCGTCTCGCGCACCTGGTCGGTCAGGTTGAACACCAGCATCGGGTCGTCCGCCGCCTGCGCGCCGTGCACGTCGGTGCGGATCGGCTCGCCGAACTCGATGTACCACTTCGACGGCAGCGGGATCGCGCCCAGCGGCCCCAGCAGCGGGAAGAACGGCGTCACCGGGAAGTAGGGGAACCCGAACAGCCTGGCCAGCGCCTTGATGTCACCGATCTTGGGGTAGATCTCCTCGGCGCCCACGATCGAGCAGGGGATGATCGGCACGCCCGTGTTCAGCGCCGCCGACACGAACCCGCCGCGCCCGAACCGCTGGAGCTTGTAGCGGTCCTTGAACGGCTTGCCGATGCCCTTGAACCCCTCGGGCCACACGCCGACCAGCTCGCCGGAGGTCAGCAGCCGCTCGGCGTCCGGGTTGCACGCCAGCGTCTGGCCGGACTTGCGCGCCAGCGCGCCCAGCACGGGCGTCCTGAACACCAGGTCCGCGCCGAGCATCCGCAGGTGCCGGTGCTTCGGGTGGTCGTTGCGCAGGGCGAACGCCGTCATCAGCGCGTCCAGCGGCAGCGTGCCGGAGTGGTTGGCGACGATCAGCGCGCCGCCCTCGGCGGGCACGTTGTGCAGGCCGAGCGGCTCCACCCGGAACCACTTCTCGTACAGCGGCCTCAGCGGCGGCATGAGCAGCGTGTCGGTCAGGTCGCGGTCGAAGCCGAACTCGTCGACCCGGTAGTCGCCCTGGACGCGGCGGCGCGCGAAGGCCAGCAGGTCCGCCAGCCGCCGCTCCCAGTCCGCCGGCCGCTGCCCCGGCGTGGGCAGCGGCGTCACCGTGCCACCCGCTCCCGGGCCGCCCGGTCGCCGGCCGGCCCGCTCCGCGCCGTGCAGGGGGATGACCCGCGCCTCCGCCACACCCGCCTCCTCTCCGGCCGAACCGGCCGTCAGCGGAACCTCGCGGCCACGTCGAGCACACCGCGCTCGACCGCCGCCACCAGCTCCGGGTCGATGAGCGGCGACAGCGCGCGGCCGCTCACGTAGTCGTCGAACGCCTGCTGGGTGGTCCACCGCGGCGTGAAGCCGAACTCGGTCTTCAGCAGCGTCGTGTCCACCACCCGGCCCCAGTTGAGGAACCTCATCTGGTCCGGGGAGAAGTCCACCAGCCGCGCGCCGCGGAACAGCCGCCCCACCGAGGGCACCGCCGGGCTCGGCACGCGCAGGTTCACCCGCCCGGCCCGCCGGATGGCCTGCGAGAGCAGCAGCACGCCGTCACCGCCCACGTTGTAGACGCCGGGCAGGTCGTGCAGGGTCGCGCGCTCCAGGACCGCCAGGGCGTCCTCGGAGTGCAGCAGCTGCACCCGCGCGTCGTAGCCGAGCACCGTCGGCACCACCGGCAGGGCGAAGTACCTGGTCAGCACCGTGTCGATGCGCGGGCCGATGAAGTTCGTGAAGCGCAGCGACGTGACCGACACGTCCGGGCGGCGGCGCGAGAAGCCGCGCACGTAGCCCTCGACCTCGACCGCGTCCTTCGCGTACCCGCTGGACGGCAGGTCCTTGGGGCCCATGTCCTCGGTGAACACCGCCGGGTCGCGCGAGCTGGACCCGTACACCGCGCTGGTCGACTTCACGACGAGCTTGCGCACGTGCGGCGACTTCTGGCACGCGGCCAGCAGCTGCATCGTGCCGATGACGTTCATCTCCTTCATCGCGGTGCGGCCGGTCGGCCCGGCCGGGTTCGCGGTCACCGACGCGTGGACGACCGTGTCGACCTGCGCGGTGGCGATGACCTTCGCGATGAGCGGGTTGCGGATGTCGGCCCGCACGAACTCCGCACGCCCCATGCGGCGCAGCACGTCGCGCGGGGGCGGCTCGGTGTCCACGCCGAGCACGCGCTCGACGTCCGGGTTCGCCGCGAAGCGCGCGGCGAGGTGGCCGCCGAGGAAGCGGCTGCATCCGGTGACGAGGACGACCTTGGGCGCCATGCGACTCCATCTGCGGGGGGACTGGCGACGATGCTAGTCCCGTTCCGCGCGGCGCGACCGCCGGCGGGGCGGCACCTTGACGCAGCTCACCGGAGCTCCCCCGCGATTCACCCGAACGGCGGGGTGACGCGGGGCCCCGGGAACGGCGACACCGCCGGTCCCGCGGCACGAGGCCGGGGCCGGCGGTGTCCGAGAACCCGCAGGGGTTACTTGCCGCGCTTCCTGCGCTGCACCCGCGTCTTGCGAAGCAGCTTGCGGTGCTTCTTCTTCGACATGCGCTTGCGGCGCTTCTTGATGACCGAGCCCATGCGGGTCCCTCTTCACTTCTCGACGTCGGTTGTCTGTCTCCACGCGCCGGTGGAGACACCCGTCAAGTGGGCGCGCCGACACCAGGCACGAACGGCCTATGAGTTTACCCGGCCGCCGGCACGGCCCTTCACCCGGCGTCGAAGTAGGCGTTCCGCAGGTACTCGTCGACCGCTTTTTCCGGCACCCTGAACGACTTGCCCACCCGCACCGCGGTGAGCTCTCCCGAGTGCACCAGCCGGTACACCGTCATCTTCGACACGCGCATCACTAGCGCGACCTCGGCGACCGTCAGGAACTTGACTTGGCCGAGCGCGTTCTCCTCCGCAGGCATGGATCACCGCGTCCTTCGACACGCGTCGTGCCGTCGGCTTCCCCACCGACGGTTCGACACGCACGTGCTGCCCTGAGGGTAACGGGACAGGTGGGACTGGTGCGACGGCCAATGGCGGGATCAGTCCGCCTCGTGGGCGCGTCCCAGCTCCACCGAACGGTCGCGCGCGGCCTCCAGGGCCGCCAGCATGGCCGCGCGCACGCCGTGCCGCTCCAGCTCCCGGATGGCCATGATCGTGGTGCCCGCGGGCGACGTGACGGCCTCGCGCAGGATCGTCGGGTGCTGCCCGCCCTGGCTCAGCATGGTGGCCGCGCCGACGGCGGACTGGATGATCAGGCTGCTCGCGAGGTCGCGCGGGATGCCCAGCAGGATGCCCGCGTCGATCATGGCCTCGACCAGGTAGAAGAAGTACGCGGGGCCGGAGCCGGACAGCGCGGTCACGGCGTCCTGCTGGCTCTCCGGGACGCGGGCGACCCGGCCGACGGTGCTCAGCAGCTCCTCGACGAGGTCGAGGTGCTCACCGGTGGCGTAGCGGCCCGCGGAGACCGCGCTCATGGCCTCGCCGACCACCATGGGCGTGTTGGGCATGACCCGGACCACCGGCGTGCTGTCGGGCAGCCGGCGCTCGAACAGCGAGGTCGGCAGGCCCGCGCACAGCGACACGACCAGCGTGCCGGGGGTGAGGGCCGGGGCCAGCTCGTCCAGCAGCGGTTCGATGTCCTGCGGCTTGACCGCGACCACGAGCACGTCGGCCCGGCGCGCGGCGGCGGCCACGTCCAGCGCCTCGACCCCGTACTGCGCGGTGAGCGCGGCGGCCCGGTCCGGGTGCTTCTCGGTGAACAGCAGCTCGTCGGCCTTGCGGCCACCCTGGAGCAGGCCGGAGAGCAGCGCCTCCCCGATCTTGCCGGCGCCCAGCACGGCGATCGTCGTCATGGCGCCCAGCCTGCCACGCGCGGGCAACCCCGAACCCGGCCGCCCGGGGCCCGCCGTCAGCCCGCCGGGGTCAGGGCCAGCTGCCGCGCCTGGCACACCAGGCGGCCCGTCGAGTCGATCACCACCGCGTCCTCGTCGAACCACTGGCCGTGGACCGCGCTGCACGACACCCTCATCCGCAGCCAGCCCGGCGCCGGGTCGGCGCGCAGCAGGGCCGTCAGCTGGACCGTGGGCGACCAGCCGAACCGACCGAGGTTGAACGTGACCGGCATCGAGATGTCGCCCGCCACCAGCGCGAAGTACGGGTCGGGGCGCTCGCCGTGCGGCCTGGCCCACAGCCGCAGCACCAGCGGGTCGCCGGTGCGGCCGTTGAGGAAGCCCGCCCCCTCCTGGTCGAGCCGCACGTCGCACACCGAGCCGAGCTTGTAGACGCCGCCGGGGCCCAGGGACGCCAGGTCGACCGAGTTCGCGGGCGGCACGGCGGGCATGTCCGGCAGGTCGGTGTACTCGGGCCGGGCGGTCGGCATGCGGCCGACGGTCACCGACGCCTCGACGCACCCGCGCCCGCGCTGCTCCAGCACCGCCGTCACCACGGTCGCCGTGCGCCCGGCCTTGCGCACGTCGGTCCTGATCAGCACCGGCCCCACCTCGGGGGCGCGCAGGAACTGGGCGCTCACCGACAGCGGCGCGAGGCCCTCGGCGCCCGGCACGGCGGCGCCGGCCGCGTGCACCGCCGCACGGGCCACCAGGGCGAGCAGGAACCCGCCGTGCGGCTTGGGGCCGACCGTCCACTCGGCGGACAGGCCGGCGGTGTACGTGCCGTCGCCGAGGGGGCGGACGGCACTGGCTGTCGAGAACGGCACGGGGCTCCTCACGAACGGCCGACCAGCGAGCGCAGGAAGGACGCGACGTCGGCCGGGCGCTCGGCCAGCCGACGCGCCAGGTGGCCGTACCACCCGCCGCCGAACGGCACGTGGACGCGCACGACGTGCCCCTCGGCCGCGAGGCGCGCCTGCCCGGCGGGGCGGACGCCGTGGCGCACCAGGTACTCGAAGCCCTCGGGCGGGCGGCCGTACCACTTGGCCCGCTCGCCGACGACCTCCACCAGCCTCGGGTCGTGGGTGGCGAACACCGGGCGGCCGGCGCCCGCGAGCAGGGCGTTGGCGCAGCGCACGTAGTTCAGGGCGACCTCGTGCGGGTCGCCGAACGCCGCCGGCGACCCGTCACCGACGCCCCCGCGCAGCCGCACGCGGGTGTCGGCGAGGGCGCGGCAGTCGTCGGGGGTGCGCCGCAGGCACGCCCGCAGCACGACCCCCGTGCCCGGCCACGTGCGGCGCAGCTCGGCGAGCAGGCGCAGCGCCGCGTCGACGTCGAGGTCCCCCGGGTCGAGGGTGACCGAGGTCCCGGCCCGCTCGGCGGCGGCGCACACGCGCGCGACCTGGTCGAGGGCGTCGTCCGGGGACCCGTCGAGGGACGACAGCCGCACGTCGACCTCGGCGTCCGCCGCCAGGCCCACGGCGCGCAGCCGGTCCGGCAGCTCCAGGAGGGGGCGCACGCCGCCGGGGCCGGGGTGGTCCAGGGCGACCCGCAGGCCGCGGTCGACCAGCTCACCGGTCACGTCGACCGCGTCGGCGGCGGTCCCGCCCGCCACGAACCAGCGCACCACGTCCCGGCTCACGGGCGCGGTCGTGACGAACCGGCGCAGCGCGTCGCTGTCCGCGGCGGCCAGGACCGACGTGCGCAACGGGTTCACGATCAAGACAGTAGCCGCCGCGAAGTCACAGGTGGAGCCGGGCGAACAGCAGCGACTCGGCGAGCATCTCGACCCGTTCGGCGGGGGTCCTGGCGCGCCGGGTGTTGACCTCCAGCACTACCTGCCCGGTGAAACCGGTCCGGCCCAGGTGGGCGAGCAGCTCGGCGCACGGCTGCGTGCCGCGGCCCGGCACGAGGTGCTCGTCCTTCGGCAACCCGGAGCCGTCGGCCAGGTGCACGTGGGTCAGGTTGTCGCCCATGCGCTTGGCCATCTCCATGGCGTCCGTGTGCGCGGCGGAGGCGTGCGACAGGTCCAGGGTGTAGTTGCGGTGCCCCACGTCCGTGGGGTCGATCGACGGGCGGAACGCCGTGACCTGCACCGACCGGCCGCGACCGAGGGGGCGGCGGACCGGGAACATGTTCTCCACGGCGATGGCGACCCCGGAGGCGTCCTCCTCCTCGGCCACCAGGTCGGCGAAGCCCTCGGCGTAGCGCTTCTGCCACAGGAACGGCGGGTGCAGCACGACGGTGCGGGCGCCGAGGTCGGCCGCCGCGCGCACGCTGCGCCGCAGGCGCTCCGCCGGGTCGGGCGACCACACGCGCTGGCTGATGAGCAGGCACGGCGCGTGCACGGCCAGCACGGGCACGCCCGTGCGCTCGGACAGCCGCTCCAGCGCGTGCACGTCCTGGCTGACCGGGTCGGCCCACACCATGACCTCGACGCCGTCGTAGCCCAGCTCGGCCGCCGCCTCGAACGCCGCGGTCGCGGGTTGCGGCCACACGGCGGCCGTGGACAGCCCGACCGGGATCAAGACTTCACCAGCAGCATGGCCGCCGGCGAGACCGTCACGATCAGGCCGACCAGCACGGCGAGCACGGTGGTCTGGAGGTCGTCCGCCCGGCGGATCTTGCGCACCATCAGCACGAGACCGATGGTGACACCCAGCGCCACGACGAGCGCGGCGGGCGCGAGGGTCCGCCACAGGTAGTTGAAGCCCAGCCACAGGGCGGCGCCGCCGACGACGCCGACCGCGAGCTGCCCGAGCATGACCAGCCACTCCTTGCCGGCCGACCGGTCGCCCGGCGGGAGGTCGTCCTCGTCGTCGACGTCGGCGGCGTCGGTGAGCCCGGCGGGCTCCTCGTCGTCCTCGAACCGGCGACCGCGGGCCGGGGGCGCGGACGGGTAGTCGTCGCCGTCCTCCTCGTCGAGGTCGACGTAGGGGTGGAAGGCCGTGCTCTCCTGCTCGCGGGGGCCGCGCGGGCCGTTGGGTCCGCGCGGGTCGTCCTCGTCGTCGCCGAACCAGTCCTCGGCGCTCTGGTCGGGCAGCGGCTCCGGCAGCCTGGGCGGCGCGGGCGGCACGATCAGCACCGACTCGGTCGGCAGCGACTCCAGCGGCACGTTCGGCGTGAGCTTGTCCGTGATGCGCGGCATCACCTCGGTCACCGGTTCGCGCGGCGGCGCGGCGACCGGCGCGGCGACCGGCGGCTTGCCCATCGGCACCGGCCGACCGGGCGGCGGTCCGGCCGGCGGCACGGGGGCCGGCGACTGCGCGGGCGGCGGCACGGGCAGGGGCGGCACGGGCAGGGGGCGGGCCGGCTCGCCCGCGTAGTCGTCGACGATCGGCGCGACGACGCGCGTCTCCTCGGCCGGGTCGACGTCGGGCGCGCGACGGCGGCCGGAGCCCTCGTTCTTGGGCTTCGGCGGGTCCAGGCGCGGAGAATCCAGGCGCGGGGAGTCCAGGCGCGGCGGGTCCGAGCGCGGCGGGTCCAGGCGCGGCGCGACCGGCTCGGGGCGCGGGGTGACCGGCGGCTGGTAGGCCGTGCGCTCCAGCTCGGGGTCCGGCTGCCGCTGGCGCTGCGGCAACGGCGGCGGCGCGGGCGGCGCGGCGACCGGGGGCGTGACGGTCGTCGGGGGCTGGGGTTCGGGTTCGTCCCTGATCGGCAGCAGCCGGCCGCTGTCCGAGTTGACCCGGTCGATGATCGCCTGGGGGGCGGTGTCGGTCGGGTCCTCGGCACGGCGGCGGCGCCGCCGCGGCTGCACGTCGCCGGAGCCCCCGCCGTACTGGGCGAGCAACTCCGCGACCGTGCGCTGGGTCTGCTCCGACTCGCTCTCTCGACTCATCAACTCCACCGTGCCCCGTGGCGGCCAGTCCGTCCAGTGTCACCCGTCCGGCGGGTGCGTTCCGCGGGGGTGTCCTGGTCCAGGCCGTTGGTGTGGTCCAACCGTCGCAGGATGACCCCTTCCCGCAGCGCCCAGGGGCAGATCTCCAGCTCGGTGAGTGACAGGGCTCGCATCGTGGCCTCCGCCACCAGCGCGCCCGCCACGAGCTGGTGAGCCCGGCTGGGGCTCACGCCTTCCAGCTCGGCGAGGTCGGTCGCGGACATCCGGGAGATGAACGCGATGAGCTGCCGCAGCCCGGCGTCGGTCAGCACGCGTCGGGCGCGCGGACCGGCAGATGATGGCGCGGCACCGGTCAACCGCGCCAGCGTCCGAAAGGTCTTTGACGTCGCAACCACCCGATCGGGTGGTCCGACGCGCTTGAGCTTCTTCACCACCGGCGCCAGCTGCTCGGCCAGCCATTCGGTGGTGTCGCGCACCTCGGACTTGGCCGGCGGGTCCTTGCGGAACCGCGTCCGGGTCAGCCGGCCCGCGCCCAGCGGCACCGAGAACGCCTCCTCGGGCGCCTCGTCGACGCCGACCGCCAGCTCCAGCGAGCCGCCGCCGATGTCCAGGCACAGCAGCCGGCCCGCCGACCACCCGTACCAGCGGCGCACCGCGAGGAACGTGTAGCGCGCCTCGTCCTCGCCCGACAGGACCTGGAGGTCCACGCCGGTCTCGGTGCGGACGCGCTCCAGGACCTCGGCCGAGTTGCCCGCCTCGCGCACCGCGGACGTGGCGAACGCCATCAGGTCCTCGCAGCCGAAACCGGCCGCGGTCGCCTTGGCCGCGGCCACCGCGCGGACCAGCTGGTCCGCACCCGCGCGCGACAGGTCGCCGGAGCCGTCCAGCTGCTCCGCGAGGCGCAGCACGGACTTCTCCGAACTCATCGGCTGCGGGTGGGCACCACGATGAGCGTCCACCACCAAGAGGTGGACGGTGTTGGACCCGACATCAAGCACCCCGAGGCGCACGCGGTGCACCGTACCCGGTCGGGGTGGTCAGGACTCGAACTTGTATCCCAGTCCGCGCACCGTCACGAGGTGGCGCGGGGTCGACGGGTCGGGCTCGATCTTCGACCGCAGGCGTTTGACGTGCACGTCCAGGGTTTTCGTGTCGCCCACGTAGTCGGCGCCCCACACCCGGTCGATCAGTTGGCCGCGGGTCAACACCCGTCCCACGTTGCGCAGCAGGTACTCCAGGAGGTCGAACTCCTTGAGCGGCAGGCTCACCTCGCCGCCGTCGACGGTCACCACGTGCCGCTCGACGTCCATCCGCACCGGGCCGGCCTCCAGGACCTGCGGCAGCAGCTCCTCGTTCTCGCCGCCGCGGCGCAGCACCGCGCGGATGCGGGCGATCAGCTCGCGCGCCGAGTACGGCTTGGTGACGTAGTCGTCCGCGCCCAGCTCCAGGCCGACGACCTTGTCGATCTCGCTGTCCCGCGCGGTCACCATGATCACCGGCACGGCGCTGCGGGCGCGCAGCTGCTTGCACACGTCGGTGCCGCTCATGCCGGGCAGCATGAGGTCCAGCAGCACGATGTCGGCCCCGTTGCGGTCGAACTCCTCCAGCGCCTCCGGCCCGGTGGCCGCGAGGGCCGCGGTGAAGCCCTCCTTGCGCAGCAGGAAGGCGAGCGGATCGGCGAAGGACTCCTCGTCCTCCACGATGAGCACCCTGGTCACAGCTCTCCTCCGTCGTTGCCGGCCGCGCCGCTGGGGACGCGGGTGGCCAGCGCCTGCCCGTCGAGTCCCCCCGCGGTCAGGTCCTTGGTGGGCTCGTCCTGGTCCGGGTGGGCCGGGACGCGCAGGGTGAACGTGGAGCCGGTGCCGGGCAGGCTCCACAGCTTCACCTCGCCGCCGTGGTTGTTGGCGACGTGCTTGACGATCGCGAGACCGAGGCCGGTGCCGCCGGTGGCGCGCGACCGGGCCTTGTCGACGCGGTAGAAGCGCTCGAACACCCGCGTCTGCTGGTCCTCGGCGATGCCGATGCCGCGGTCGGTCACGGCGATCTCGACGAACCCGTCCACGAGCTTGCGGCTCACCGACACCGGGCTGCCGGGCGGCGAGTACGCCACCGCGTTCTCCAGCAGGTTGCTCAGCGCCGTGACGAGCAGCGTCCGGTCGCCCTCGACCTCCAGGCCGCTGGGCTCGTCCGTGGTGACCTCGATGTTCGCGGACTCGGCGGAGAGCTTCGAGCGGCTCATCGCCTCGCTGATCACGACGTCCACCTCGACCCGGCCGAGCTCCGGCAGCCGCTCCGCGCCCTGGAGGCGGGACAGCGCGATCAGCTCGGTGACCAGGGTGCCCAGCCGGGTGGCCTCCTGCATGATCTTGGCGCTGAACCGGCGGACCTGCTCCCGGTCGTCGGAGGCGTCCAGCACCGCCTCGGCGAGCAGCGCCAGGGCGCCCACCGGCGTCTTCAGCTCGTGGCTGACGTTCGCCACGAAGTCGCGGCGGGTCGCCTCCAGCCGCACGGCCTCCGACTCGTCGGAGGCGTCGACCACGACGAACCCCTCGGTGAGCACCCTGACCTCGGCGTGCACGGCGGTCGGCTGGCGGCCCTTGATGACCTCCAGCGACGACAGGTCGACGCCGACGACCCCGCCGTTCTCGCGGGCGAGCGCGGCGGCCCGCCTGGCCCGGTCGTCCACCCGGTTGTTGCGCACGACGCCCAGCTCCTCGGCGCGGGCGTTGTGCAGCACGACGTCCCCGAAACCGTTGAGGACGGCGATCCCGTCGTGGGAGGAGCGGACGACCATGGCCATGAGGTCGGCGACGGTGAGGCCCTTGGGGCGGCTGTCCCGGGGCCGGGCGGTGGCCCGGCCGGCGAGAAAAGCGGCACCGCCGATCAGCAGGGCGCCGATCGACAGGACGAGGTAACCCGATGCGGTCACAAGCGCATGGTAAGCAGGTCAGGCCCGGTACGGCCTAGTGCGCGCGCGTGGTTCGTGACACCCGCGACACCTGCCGGCAACGATGTTCTCCCGCAGGTCGATCGCAGTTCACCCAATCGTGTCCAATTGAGTCGGGTCCTGTTCGGACAGGCGCACACCGGGCGACGCGGAGTCCTCCTCCGGGTGACGGGTGGGGGACGTGCCGGGGGCCGAACGGACGCGGCGGCGGCACGCGGCCGGGGGGTGTCCCCCGACGCGCGTGCCGCCGCCGCGTGGTCGAACGGGTGCGGGCTACCGGCCCTGGTTGGCCACGGCCTTGATCGCGTCCGCCGCCGCGTCCGGGTCGAGGTAGGTGCCGCCCCGGGTGACCGGCTTCAGGTCCTCGTCGAGGTCGTAGCGCAGCGGGATGCCGGTCGGGATGTTCAGGCCCGCGATGTCCTCGTCCGAGATGCCGTCGAGGTGCTTGACCAGGGCGCGCAGCGAGTTGCCGTGCGCGGCGACCAGGACCGTCCGCCCGGCGCGCAGGTCGGGCACGACGGCCGACTCCCAGTAGGGGATCATCCGCTTCACGACGTCCAGCAGGCACTCGGTGAGCGGCAGGTCGGGGCCGAGGTCCGCGTAGCGCGGGTCGGCGTCCTGGCTGAACTCGGTGCCGGGCTCGATGGGCGGCGGCGGGGTGTCGTAGGAGCGGCGCCAGAGCATGAACTGCTCCTCGCCGAACTCCTCCAGCGTCTGCTTCTTGTTCTTGCCCTGGAGCGCCCCGTAGTGGCGCTCGTTGAGCCGCCAGTCCCGCTTGACCGGGACCCAGTGGCGGTCGGCCGCGTCGAGGGCCAGGTTCGCGGTGCCGATCGCGCGGCGCAGCAGGGACGTGTGCACCACCTCGGGCAGCACACCGGCCTCGCGCAGCAGCACACCGCCGCGCGTCGCCTCCTTCACGCCCTTCTCCGACAGGGGGACGTCCACCCAGCCGGTGAACAGGTTCTCCGCGTTCCACACGCTCTCGCCGTGGCGGAGCAGCACCAGGGTTCCGACAGACATGGCCGTCAGCCTGCCAGATGCGCCGTGCCTGTTCACGACGGCGGTGCGTGTGATCTTGATCGGTGCAGCACCGGCGGTGCGGTGCGGCGGCCCGGCCGCTCCTGCCGCCCCGCCACACCGCTCACGGCGTCAGCCGCCGAGGCCGGTACCACCGAGGCCGGTACCGCCGAGCAGGCCGCCGAGCACACCGCCGGCCACCTCGTTCACGACCGGCACGTTGCCGACGAGGGGCACGCCGAGCTTCGGCTGGGCCTCCTGGGACGACGAGGCGACTTCCTTCACGTCCGCGTCGGCGGCGTGGGCGGCGGGGGCCGCCAGCAGGACGGCCGCCGTGGCGCCGGCCGCGAGGGCCAGCTTCCCGATCATGCGCATGCGTGTGTCTCCAAAGGTGTCGGGCCGAGTTGCACGGACATGTTCGTGGTCGCCCGCCGTCCCGGTGCGGCCCGAATCGCCGGAGCCACACCATCGGATGACAACCACCCCCCGCCGGGGGACACGGCGCTCAGGGGACACGGCGCTCAGGGGACACGGCGCCCGGGGAACACGGCGCCCGGGGAACACGGCGCCGGAACGGAAGAGGCCCCCGGCGCGATCGCACCGGGGGCCCCGACCGGGGGTCCGCCCTACGAGGCGGCTTCCCGCGCCCGCAGGTCCTTGCGCAGGATCTTGCCCGCCGCCGACTTGGGGATCGCCTCGATGAACTCCACCACCCGCACCTTCTTGTGCGGCGCCACGTGGGCGGCCACGAAGGACATCACCCCCGCCGCGTCCAGCGACGCGCCCGGCTGGAGCACGACGAACGCCTTCGGCACCTCCTCGCCCTCCTCGTCGCGCACGCCCACGACGGCCGCGTCCGCGATGGACTCGTGGGTGAGCAGCAGGGCCTCCAGCTCGGCCGGCGGCACCTGGTAGCCCTTGTACTTGATCAGTTCCTTGACCCGGTCGACGATGCTGACCAGGCCGTTCTCGTCGATGACGGCCACGTCGCCGGTGTGCAGCCAGCCGTCGGCGTCGAGGGTGGCGGCGGTGGCGTCCGGGTTGTTCAGGTAGCCCTTCATGACGTTCGGGCCGCGGCACCACAGCTCGCCGCGCTCGCCGACGCCGACGTCCTCGCCGGTGGCCGGGTCGATGAAGCGGCACTCCATGTTCGGGGCGATGACGCCGACCGTGCCGACGGAGATGTCGTCGCGGCCGTCCGGGATGGCGTGGCTGACCGGGCTCATCTCGGTCATGCCGTAGCCCTGCGAGACGCGGCAGCCCAGGCGCTTGGCGACGGCGGCGGCGAGGTCGACGTCCAGCGGCGCGGCGCCGGAGAAGATCGTGCCGACGCCGGACAGGTCGTACTGGTCGACCAGCGGGTGCTTGGCCAGCGCCACGGCGACCGGCGGGGCGATGTAGACGCGGTCGGTGCGGTGGTCCTGGATGACGCGCAGGAACTCCGGCAGGTCGAACCTCGGCATCGTGACGACCGTCGCGCCCACGTGCAGGCCGTTGTTCATCAGCACCTGCATGCCGTAGATGTGGAAGAACGGCAGCACGGCCAGGATCTTCGTGTGCTCGCCGACCTCCAGCAGCGGCCGGCACTGGACGATGTTGGCCACCAGGTTGCGGTGGGTCAGCATGACGCCCTTGGCCCGCCCCGTCGTGCCCGACGAGTACGGCAGCACGGCGACGTCCTCGGCCGGGTCGAGGGCGACGACCGGCGTGGGGGCCGCGGTGCCGAGCAGGGACGCCAGGCTCGGGTAGCCGTCGGCGGCGTCGAGGAGGACCACGTCGGCGACGCCGGCCTTCTCCGCGCCGGGCGCCGCGTTCGGCAGCAGCGCCGAGACGGTGAACAGCATCTTCGCGCCCGCGTCGGACAGCTGGTGGGCCACCTCGTCCGCGGTGTAGAGGGCGTTGATCGTGGTGGCGGTCGCACCGGCCCGCAGCACGCCGTGGAACACGACCGCGTAGTACGGGGTGTTCGGGCTGAGGATGCCGACCACGTCGCCCTTGCCGATGCCGCGCTCGGCGAGGGCCGCCGCGAGGCGGTCGACCGCCCCGGCGAGCTGCGCGTAGGTCAGCGACGCGCCGGACGTGCCGTCGACCAGCGCGACCCGGTCGGCCCGGTCGCCGAGGTCGGCGAACAACAGCTCGTGCAGCGTGACGTCCGGGACCTCGACATCGGGGAACGGACTGCGGAAGACCATGCGGCTGCCTCATTCGTACAGGGGCGATGATCCCGCCATCGTGAGCCAAGCCACACCGGTGGTCAAGACACGGGGCGTACACGAGCCAGCGTTACTTAATTCCGCTAATAACACTCGAACGGAGTAACGCGGGGCCTTGTGGTCATCACCGCGGATCTGCCAAGTTGGCAGGGCTCCACGGGTCGGCTCCCACGCACTCCGACGGCCCGTGCGGCACCACCGCGGTGTCCGATCCCCCCGTCGAACCGCGGCCCGCTTGGAACTTCGGGCTCCCCCCTGCCCGGTTCCACCGCAGCGGGGACTGACGCGGGGCGGCTTGACTCGCGACTCCCCCTCTCTCCCAAGCCGCCCCGCGCTCCCCGCGGGGCAATGCCACTCTCAGTAGAATTTCCGCCAGGGAACGCTCAGCCGGCCGCCCTACGGGGTGACGGCGGCCTTCCGGCGCCGGCGCCACCACAGGTAGCCGAACGCGGGCACGCCCAGCACCACCGCGAACGGCAGCACGGCCCCCAGCACGACGAGCAGCCAGCCGACGGTGGTCACCAGCGCGCCCCAGCCCCCGTCGAGCGCGTCGAGGAACCCGGGGTCCTCCGCCGCGGCGACCGGCGCGTCCCGCGACGTGATCGAGACGGTCAGCGTCGACAGCGCGACCCGGCCCTTCAGCGCGTCGTACCGGCGCTGCAACGACTCCAGCTCGGACTGCCGCTCGGTCAGCTCGGCCTCGATGCCGGTGATCTCCGAGGTGGACCCGGCCCGGTCGAGCAGCGCCCGCACCCGCTCCACGCTCGCCCGCTGGTTGGCCAGCCGCGCCTCGACGTCCACGACCTGCTCGGTGACGTCCTCGGTGCGCACCTCGCGGCGGACCACCTCGACGCCCTCGACCTCGCCGATCCCCCGCAGCACCCGGTCCAGCTCCTCGACGGGCACCTCCAGCGTCACCGAGGCGCGCGTGAGCTGGGCGTTCTCCTGCGACGAGAACCCGCCCGCGCCGAGCGCCACGTCCTTCACGCGGGACAGCGCGCCCTCGACGTCCGCGGCCCGCAGGTCCACGGAGGCGGTGCGCACGAGCTGCCGGCTGTCGACGACCGGCGTACCGCCCGGCTGCGACTGCCCCTGTCCCTGCGGTTGCCCCTGTCCCTGCGGTTGCCCCTGGCCCTGCGGCTGACCCTGGTCAGGACCCGCCTTGCCCTTCAGCGCGCCCTCCTGCGGCGCGCCGGCCACCTGCTCCCGCGCCGGTGTCGACGCCGAGTCCGACGTGTTCGCGGCGCACCCCGCCAGCGCCAGCGCCGCGAACGCGACCGGCACCCACCCCACCCGTCTGCCCATCTACCCCTCCCGGTGTCGAAGCTCACCGGGTGGACGGTGCGCGGGATCAGCCCAGTTGCGCGGGGGCGATCACGATTCGGACACCAGGTGCCGGAACGCCTGGAGGTTGGCCAGCGACTCGCCGCGCGACACCCGCCAGTCCCACTCCCGCTGGATGGCCCCGGCGAACCCGATCTCCAGCAGGGTGTTGAAGTCGCCGTCCGCGGCCTCCACCACCTGCCCGAGCACGCGGTCCAGCTCGTCGGCCGTCACGGCGTGGTGCGCGATCCGGCCCACCAGGTAGATGTCGCCGGTCGTGTCGATCGTGTAGTGCACGCCGTAGAGCTTCGCGTTGCGGCGCAGCAGGAACCGGTACACGTCCTCGTGCGCCTCGTCCGGCTTGCGGCACACGAACGCCTCCACGACGAGCGCGTGCCTGCCCGCCACGAGCCAGCAGTTGGTCTGGAGCTTCTTCGTCCCCGGCAGGGTGACGAAGAACTTCCCGGGCTCCTTGTGCTCGTAGCGCAGCTCGCGGTCGTCCAGCGCGGACGTGATGACCTCGTCCAGGCTCGTCGTCGGGCTCAAGCGAAGACCTCCTCGCGGAACACGTCCCCGGCCTCGGCGTACCCGGCCAGGAGTGATTCAGTCGTCCGGTCCCAGGAGAACCGGCGTGCGTGGCCGACCGCCTGCCCGGCCAGCTCCTCGCGGCGGCCGGGGTGCAGGGCGACGTCGGACAGGGCGCGCGCCCACCGGCCCGGGTCGTGCCCGTCGACCAGGACGCCGGACACGCCGTCGCGCACCGCCACCGGCAGCCCGCCGACGGCCGCCGCCACGACGGGCGTGCCGCACGCCTGCGCCTCCAGGGCGACCAAGCCGAACGACTCGTTGTGGCTGGGCACGGCCACCACGTCCGCCGCCCGGTACACCAGGGCCAGCGACGGCCCGGCCTGCGGCGGCAGGAACCGCACCACGTCGGACACGCCCAGCTCGGCCGCGAGGCGCACCAGCTCGTCGGGCGTCCTCATGCCCGAGCCGGACGGCCCGCCGACCACGAGCACCACCAGCCGCGCCCGCAGCGCCGGGTCCAGCGCCACCATCTCGGCGGCGGCGCGCACCAGCACGTCCGGCGCCTTGAGCGGCTGGATGCGGCCGACGAACGCGAGCACCACGGCGTCCTGCGGCAGGCCGAGCGCGGCGCGGGCGGCGGCGGAGTCCCCCGGCGTGAACCGCTCCAGGTCCACGCCCGGCGGCACGACCAGCACCTTGCCCGGGTCGGCGTCGTAGAGGTCCACCAGCTCGGCGGCCTCCACCTCGGTGTTGGCGACCAGCCGGTCGGCCTCGGCGACGACCTGCTCCTCGCCGATCACGCGCATCCGCGGCTCGGGGGCGTCGTCGTCGGCGAGCGCCAGGTTCTTCACCTTGGCCAGGGTGTGCGCGGTGTGCACCAGCGGCACCGCCCAGCGCTCCCGGGCGAGCCAGCCGACCTGCCCGGACAGCCAGTAGTGCGAGTGCACGACGTCGTAGTAGCCGGGTTCGTGCCGCGCCTCGGCCCGCAGCACGCCCGCGGTGAACGCGCACAGCTGGCCGGGCAGCTCCTCCTTGCCCAGGCCCTCGAACGGGCCGGCGACGACGTGCCGCACCTTCACGCCGGGCGCCAGCTCGGCGACCGGCGGCAGCTCGGACGACGTGGCGCGGGTGAAGATCTCGACCTCGATGCCGCGCCGGGCCATGCGCGTGGCGGTCTGCACGATGTAGACGTTCATGCCGCCCGCGTCGCCCGTGCCGGGCTGCTCCAGCGGCGAGGTGTGCACGGAGAGCACGGCCACCCGCCTCACCGGGCCACCCCCGCGACGGGGCCCGCCGGGTCGTCGGCGAGGCGCTCGGGGCGGTGCGGGGACGGCGCGTGGCCGGTGCGGTCGTAGCGGCGCAAGTCGGCTCCGGGGATCAGGGCCGCCGCGTGCTCCCCGGCGGCCGGGTCGACCACCTCGTCGGCGGTGCCGTGCACCACCAGTGTCGGCTCGTCGGGGCCCTTCCACACGGCGGTGCCGCCCACGTCACGCCGGAACGGCCCGCGGCGCACCCGCGGCGGGACGCGCGGCACCGCGCCGATCGGGCGTCGCGCCGGCTCGCCGGGCAGGTCGGGGGCCTGGTCCCGGCAGGACC
This sequence comes from Saccharothrix sp. DSM 118769, assembly GCF_052936295.1. Lineage (NCBI taxonomy): Bacteria > Bacillati > Actinomycetota > Actinomycetes > Pseudonocardiales > Pseudonocardiaceae > Saccharothrix > Saccharothrix sp. DSM 118769. The sequence continues at coordinate 9,350,897 of NZ_CP193627.1, forward strand.
GCGCCGGCGCGGGCACGGCCGGCGCCGGGGCGGTCCCCGGTCCGGGTTCGCGGACCGGGGGTCGCACGCCTTCGGCGCCGAGGAGAGTTGTCACCACGACCTGTGCCAACAACCCCGTCGTCCGGGAGCTTCCCGGGGGAGGCGAGCCCGCACGGTGGAGGGCCCCGCCGGGGCGGGGCCCTCCACCCGCGTCACGGCGTTGCGGCGCGGACGCGGGTCACAGCGCGGACATGGTCTGCCACTGCGCCCACGGGACCTGCCAGTCGTACCAGTCGTACTGCGCGGGCAGCGTGGTGATCGAGCCGGTCACCTCGACCGGGTCGCCGACCAGCGCGCTGTCGTAGTACGCCTTGGCGTCGGCCTCCAGCAGGTTCGCGCACCCGTGCGAGGTGTTGTTCGAGCCGATGTTGGCCGCGTTGTCGTTGTTCTCGTGGATGAACTCGCCGTGGTTGGAGAACCGGACGGCCCACTTCTTCAGCACGTTGGTGTAGCCGTAGCGCGGGTTGTCGAAGCTGAACTGCTCGAACTTCTGCATCACCACGAACGTGCCGTTCGGCGTGGTCAGCTCGGCGTCGTCGGGCTTGCCGAACGACGCCGGGTAGCTCGCCACGGTCTGCCCGTCCCGCTGCACGACGAGCTGGTGCGTCGGGTTGTCGATCTTCACGACCTGGTTGCGGCCGATGGTGAAGTCGCTGGTCACGTCCGCGCGGCCGTACGCGCCGCCGCCGTAGGGGACGCCGTAGAGCTTCGCCTCGACCTTGATCTTCGTGTTCGCGGGCCAGTAGTTCTCCGGCCGGTAGTGCACCTCGCGGGGGTTGAGCCACGCCCAGCTGCCCTGCACGCCCGCCGAGTTGGTCACGGTGAGCGCCTTCTCGACGGTGGCCCGGTCGGCGACGTCCACGTCGAACTCGACCTTGATCGGCACGGCGACGCCCATCACGTCGTTGTCGCCGGGGAACAGCGTGGCGCGCACCTCGCTGGTCGGCGTGACCGTGGTGAACGCGCCCTTCAGCTCGACCGGCTTGCCGTCGGTGCCGGTGGCCCGGCCGGCGTAGGTGTAGCTCTTGCCGTACCCGAGCACCTCGGTGGTCGTCCACGACTTCCTGTCGTCCGCGACCTCGCCCGCGACGGCCTTGCCCTCGGGGTTGGTCAGCGTGACCTCGTCGATGGTGCCCTCGGCCACGGTGACCCGCACCGGCGCGTTCACCGGCGCGTCGGCGGCGCCGTCCGCGGGCGCGGTGGTGAACTTCGCGACGGGCGGGTTGTCGCCGCCCGCCGGTTTCGCGGTGCCCTGCTGCACGTCCGCCGAGCAGCCGGCGAGCAGCGCCACGCCGGCCAGCAGTGCGGCCAATCTCCTACGCACGTTGCGACCTCCTGGTGGAAGGACGTCCGGCACGGCCTTTCGGTGCAAGTGACCTGTGTCACACACCTAGGATCGGTGTCGTGAACCGTCCTATCGCAGTCGTGACCGGAGCCAGCGCGGGAATCGGTGAGGCCACCGCCCGCAGGCTCGCCACCGAGGGCTTCCACGTGGTGCTGGGCGCCCGGCGGTTGGACCTCCTCAAGACTATCGCGGCCGAGGTGGACGGGACCGCGATTGAACTGGACGTCACGTCCGCTTCTTCCGTCGCGGCGTTCCTCGACGCCGTCCCGTCGGCGAAGGTGCTGGTCAACAACGCGGGCGGGGCGCGCGGCCTGGCGAGCGTCGCCGAGGCCGACGAGGACCACTGGCGCTGGATGTGGGAGACGAACGTCCTCGGCACGCTCCGCCTGACCAAGGGCCTGCTGCCGAAGCTCGTCGACTCCGGCGACGGCCACATCGTCACCGTGACCTCGGTCGCCGCGTTCGAGGCGTACGACAACGGCTCCGGCTACACCTCGGCCAAGCACGCCCAGTCGGCGCTGCACCGCACCCTGCGCGGCGAGCTGCTCGGGCAGCCCGTGCGGGTCACCGAAATCCTGCCGGGCATGGTCGAGACGGACTTCTCGGTCAACCGCTTCGACGGCGACACCACCCGCGCCGCCGCCGTCTACCAGGGCGTGGTCCCGCTGACCGCGGACGACGTGGCCGACGTCATCGCGTTCGCGGTCACCCGGCCGTCGCACGTCAACCTGGACCGGATCGAGCTCAAGCCCCGCGCCCAGGCGTCGGCGTCCCGCGTGCACCGGGGGTGAGCAGGTCCACGTCGAGCTGGTCGAGCACCGGGCCGACGGGGTTCGCGAACCCCCGGTCCGGGCTCCCGCCGCAGTAGAGGCCCACGACCAGGTTGGCGTCGTCGAGCAGCACCGCCCCGGAGTCGCCGTGGTCGGCGAACCGGGGCGTCTCGATCCGGATCTGGTCGCGCAGGGTCCGCACGCCGAGCCCGACGCCGAAGTCCAGCGTGATCGCCGCGTCCGTGGACGCGACCACGCCCACCGTGGCGGCCGTCGTGCGACCGCGCTTGCGCACCCGCTGCCCGACCACCGCCGCGCCCGCGCCCAGCACCGGCCCCAGCCCCAGGACCTCCGGCCGCGCCCGCGCCCGGGTCAGCATGATCGCGGCGGCGTCCACCCGGCCGGACAGCGCGGCCCGCGCCAACGCGCCCACCCGGTCGCGCACGGGGTGCCCGCCGTCCACCCGGGACGGGTGCACCATCGGGTCGCCGACCGCCCACGCGTCGTCCACGCAGGCCACGTGGAACGAGGTCAGCGCCATCACCATCCGCCGGCGGCGCGGCGTGACCAGCGCGCCCAGCGTGCCCGCGACGACGTAGTCGTCCACCACGGCCACGTCCGGCGGCACGAACCGGATCGCCCGGCTGGGCCCGATCCCGATGCCGCCGACCAGCTCCTCGTGCCGCTCCGCGCCGTTCACGCCCTCCGACGAGGCGATGGTGTGGTGCGGCGAGAACGCGTCCTGCACCACGTCCGTGGGCACGCCCAGCACGTCCGGCGGGATCGTGAACTGCGCGGCCGGGCCCTTGCGCCGCACGTACACGACGATCGCCAGCTCACCCGTCACCCGGCCGCGGACGACCTTCTCGCCGAGGTCCACGCCCACCACGCCCGGCCGGCCCAGGAAGTCGTCCTCGACCAGCCTCTTGATCGGTCTGACGGCCGCGCGCTCGTCGTCCGGGTAGGCCATGACGACCTCCAACAGGTGCCTCTACCACCATGAAACGCGCGGAGTGAGCTTTCGTCACACGGAGTCACCCGTTCGGCCGTTGAGCCTGTCCGGTGGCGGCGCGTCACCCCAGTTCGCAGCCCACCATCACCGGCTCCGGGTGCAGCTCCACGCCGAACGCCGAACGCACCCCGTCGCGCACCTCGCGGGCCAGGTCGAGCAGGTCCTCGGTGGACGCCCCGCCCCGGTTGGTCAGCGCCAGCGTGTGCTTCGACGACAGCGCCACGCGGTGCCCGGCGTGACCGCGCGCGAACCCGGCCCGCTCGATCAGCCACGCGGCCGACAGCTTGGCGAACCCGGCGCCCGCCGGGTAGGTCGGCACGTCGACGTGCGGCCCGAGGCGCTCGGCGACCCGGATCAGCACACCGGCCAGCGTCGAGTCGTCCAGCAGCGGGTTGGTGAAGAACGAGCCCGCGCTCCACGTGTCGTGGTCGGCCGGGTCGAGCACCATGCCCTTGCCGCGCCGCAGGTCGAGGACGGCCGCGCGGGCCGCGTCCACGGGCACCCGGTCGCCCTGCGCGACGCCCAGGACGCGGGCCAGCTCGGCGTAGCGGATCGGGGCGGACTGGCCGCCCGCGGTGAGGGCGAAGCGGGCGCGCAGCACGACCGCGCGGTCCGTTCCCTTCAGGACGGACGTGCGGTAGGCGAGGCCGAGGCCGTCGGCGGACATCTGCTGCACGCGACCCGTGCGGCGGTCGAGCAGGTCGATGGAGGTCAGCACCTGGGAGATCTCGACGCCGTACGCGCCGACGTTCTGCACGGGCGTCGCGCCGACCAGGCCGGGGATGCCGGACAGGCACTCCAGCCCGCCCAGGCCCTGCCCGACGGCCTCGGCGACGACCGAGTCCCAGTCCTCGCCCGCCTCGACGGTGAGCTGCACGAGGCCGTCGCCGAGCGGGTCGAGGCGGCGGCCGGACGTGCCGACCTGCACGACGGTGCCCGCGAACCCGGCGTCGGCGACCACCAGGTTCGACCCGCCCCCGAGGAGCAGCACGGGGTCACCGGCGGCGTCCAGGGCGCGGACGGTCTCGACGAGCTCGGCGGCTGTGGTGGCGCGCGTGAACCGCGCGGCCGGGCCACCGAGCCGTAGCGTGGTGCACTCGGCGAGCGGCACCCTGGCGCGCACCTGAGCACTGGACAGCGGGGTGGTCACGGGCGTCAACGGTAGCCTCCGCGCCATGGCACGCCGCATCGAGCACCGAACGACGTCACCACGACCTGCGGCGGAGGTGTACGCCGCCCTCGTCGACGAGGGGTACCTGCGGGACCGCCTGGCCGTCCTGGGCGGCCGGGACGCCGAGCTGGTCGCGTTCGCGAAGACGGACCGGAGCACGACGTACCAGCTCAAGCAGGGCGTGGCGGCGGAGCACCTGCCGTCGTTCGCCCGCGGCGTGCTCGGCGGCGACCTGGTGATCACGCGCACCGAGACGTGGACCGAGGCGGGCCTCACCGGCACCATCGAGGGCCTCCTCAACGGCGTGCCGGGCCGCCTGGAGGGCACCATCACGCTCGCCGACACCGGCTCCGGGAGTGAGATGACCCTCGTCGGCCAGGCCAAGGTCGGCATCCCGTTCGTGGGCGGCAAGGTCGAGGCGCTGATCGCCGAACAGGTCGCCGTGCTGCTCGACAAGGAGAGCGGGTTCACCGCCGAATGGCTCGCACGCCGCGCCTAGCCGCGGGCCGGGCCCGCGCGCTCGGCCTGCCCACCAGGGGCACGACCAACCCGAACCGCCTGCGCCGGGTCGACCGGTGGGTGGCGCACGCCCACCGCGACCTGCTCCTCGACGGGGACCCGCTGGTGGTGGACCTCGGCTACGGCTCGTCCCCGGTCACCACCGTCGAGCTGGCCGCGCGGCTGCGCGCGGTGAACCCGGGCGTGCGCGTGCTCGGGCTGGAACTGGACGCCGAACGGGTCGCCGCGGGCAAGGAGGTCGCCGACCCGCCCCGGCTGGACTTCCGGCGCGGCGGGTTCGAGCTGGCGGGCGCCCGGCCGGTGCTGCTGCGCGCGTTCAACGTGCTGCGGCAGTACACCGAGGAGCAGGCCGCCGAGGCGTGGGCGACGATGCTGGGCCGGCTCGCACCGGGCGGGGTGCTGGTCGAGGGCACGTGCGACGAGATCGGCCGCCGCTGCTGCTGGGTGGCGCTGGACGCGGGCGGTCCGCGCACGTTCACGCTGTCCTGCCTGCCCGCCGACCTGGAGGCGCCGTCCGACCTGGCCGAACGGCTGCCGAAGGCGTTGATCCACCACAACGTGCCCGGTGAGCGGGTGCACGCCCTGTTGGGCGAGCTGGACGCGTGCTGGGCCACCGCCGCGCCGTTCGCGCCGTACGGGCCGCGCGCCCGCTGGGTGGAGGCGGTGCGGCTGTTCGCGGGCCGCGGCTGGCCCGTGCTGGACGACCGGCGGCGGTGGCGGCTCGGCGAGGTCACGGTGCGCTGGGACGCGGTGAGTCCCTAGGGTGTGCGGTGTGGATCACGCGGACTTCGTGGAGCACCTCAGGACCGAGTACACCGCGCTGCGCGCCGCGGCCGAGGCCGCCGGGCCGGACGCGCCGGTGCCGACCTGCCCGGGGTGGACGGTCAAGGACCTGGTCGACCACCTGGGTCGCACGCACTCGTGGACCCTGAAGGCCCTGGCCACGCCGCCGGACGGTGAGCGGCCGCAGTTCGACGAGCGCCCCGCCGGCTGGTCGGAGCTGCTGGACTGGTGGACCGCGCGGGTCACCGAGCTGGCCGACACCCTGGCGGGCACCACGTCCAACACGCCGGCCTGGACGATGACCGGGCCGGGGACGTTCGCGTTCTGGTCCCGCCGGCAGGCGCACGAGACCGCGATCCACCGCCTGGACGCCGAGCACGCGCTGCACGGCGGCGAGGTGCCGTCGCTGCTGTTCGACGTGGAGTTCGCCGCCGACGGCGTGGACGAGCTGCTGGGCGTGCTCTCGCCGTACATGGCCGGGCGCAAGCCGGTCGACCGGGCCGGGCGGCTGCTGTTCCACGCCGCCGACGCGGGCCGCACGTGGGAGGTGCGGCTCACCCCCGGCGAGCCGCCGGCCGTCGGGCCGGTCACCGACTCGGGCACCGACGAGGACTTCGTGCTGGCCGGCACGGCCGACGCGCTGTACCGGGCGGTGTGGGGCCGGCCGAGCGGGGCCATCGCATCGGGTGACAGGTCGCTGCTGGATTCGCTGCCCCGACCGTAGATACTTCCGGGCGTGCCTCTCCCCGAACGACGCTTCGTGATCACCTTCGGCTGCCCCGACCGCACCGGCATCGTGGCGGGGATCTCCTCGTTCCTGGCGGAGCACGGCGGGTGGATCGTCGAGGCGGCGTACCACACCGACCCCGCCACGAACTGGTTCTTCACCCGCCAGGAGGTGCGCGCGGACTCGCTGCCGTTCGACGTGGACGAGCTGCGGTCCCGGTTCGCGGTGGTGGCGCGGGACCTGGGCGCGACGCCCGGGTCGTGGCGGGTGGGCGACACCGGCGAGAAGCGGCGCGTGGTGATCCTCGTGTCCAAGGAGGGGCACTGCCTGTACGACCTGCTCGGCCGGGTCGCCTCGCACGAGCTGGACGTCGAGGTCGCCGCGGTCATCGGCAACCACGCCGACCTGGCCGGCATCACCCGCGCGCACGGCATCCCGTTCCACCACGTGCCGTTCCCGGCCAACGACCCGGAGGGCAAGCGGGCGTCGTTCGCGCAGCTGCGGCAGCTCGTGGACGCGCACGACCCGCACGCCGTGGTACTGGCGCGGTTCATGCAGGTCCTGCCGACCGAGCTGTGCGCGGACTGGGCCGGGCGGGCGCTGAACATCCACCACAGCTTCCTGCCGTCGTTCATCGGCGCGCGGCCGTACCACCAGGCGCACCTGCGCGGGGTGAAGCTCGTCGGCGCGACGTGCCACTACGTGACGGCCGAGCTCGACCAGGGGCCGATCATCGAGCAGGACGTGATCCGGGTGGACCACGACGACTCGGTGCCGGACATGGTCCGCAAGGGCCGGGACATCGAGAAGGTCGTCCTGGCGCGCGGCCTGCGGTGGCACCTGGAGGACCGGGTGCTGGTGCACGGCACCCGCACGGTCATCTTCTGAGCCCCGCCGCGCGGCCGGGACGTAGGCTGCCGCGGTGCGCACCGAGTACACCGACCTCGACCGGGTCCTCGCCGCGGGTGACCTGCGGGGCGCCGTCCTGGTCGGCCTGGACCTGACCGGCGTCGACCTGCGGGCGCCGGTGGACGGCGCGCTGTTCCTCGGCTGCGCGTTGTCGCCGGTCGGCCAGCGGCGGGCGGCGGCGGCCGGGGCGCTGGTGTTCCCCGCCATCCCGGACCTGCCGTACGACGTGTACCGGTCGCGGCTCTACACCCCGGCCGAGCTGTTCGCGGGCTTCGACCCCGACGACCCCGCGTCCTACGCGGACACGCCGGACGCCCGGACCTACCGGCACAGCCGGGCACAGGGGCACAACCCGGACCCGCTGCACGCGCTGGCCGAGCGGTTGCACGACCACGCGATCACCGAGGCGCTGGCCGACGCGCTGCCCGAGCGCCCCGTCGCCGTGATGGGCGGGCACGCCGTGGCGCGCGGCACCGACGGCTACCGGCGGGCGGCGGCCCTGGGCGCGGGTCTCGGCGAGGCCGGGTTCACCGTGCTGACCGGCGGCGGGCCCGGCGTGATGGAGGCCGTGCCGCTGGGCGTGCGGGTCGGCGTGGACGACGGCGTGCTCAAGGACCTCGCGAAGGTGCCCGGGTTCGGCCACGACGCCGAGTCCGTCGGCCGCTGGCTGGCCGCCTTCCCGACCGACCTGCCGGTGGCGGGACGGCCGCGCACGATCGGCATCCCCACCTGGTTCTACGGGCACGAGCCGCCGAACCCGGCGTGCGAGCTGCACGCCAAGTACTTCGCGAACTCGGTGCGCGAGGACGGCCTGCTCACCATCGCCACCGGCGGGATCGTCTACACGCCGGGCAGCGCGGGCACCGTGCAGGAGGTCTTCCAGGACTACTGCCAGAACCACTACGGCTCGGTCGGCCCGGCCGCGCCGATGGTGTTCCTGGGCCGGGACTTCTGGGTGGACGAGGTGCCCGCCGCACCTCTCGTGCAGCGGTTGGCGCGCGGGCGCGAGGCGGAGCGCTGGGTCCTGGTCACCGACGACCAGGACGAGGCGGTCGCCTTCCTGCGCGAGTACGCGGACGCCTAGCGGGCCAGGCCCTCGACGACCTCGGCGCCCGGCAGCTTCGCCAGCACGTCGCCCGGCACCAGCAGCTTGCTGCCCCGCACGCCGCCGCCGATGATCAGCTCCGGCGCGGCGGCCACCTCGGGCGAGAGCAGCACCGGCCAGTCCGCGGGCAGGCCGACGGGCGTGATGCCGCCGTGCTCCATGCCGGACAGCGACACCGCCTCGTCCATCGGCGCGAACGACGCCTTGCGCGCGTCCAGCCGCTTGCGCACGACCCCGTTCACGTCCGCCCGCGTGGTCGCGAGCACGACGCACGCCGCGTACCGGACCGCGTCGCCGCGCTTGCCCGCGACGACCACGCAGTTCGCCGACGCCGACAGCGGCACGCCGTAGTGCGCGCAGAACTCGGCGGTGTCGGCCAGCGAGGCGTCGATCTCCGCCACCGCGAGCCGGTCCGCGTCGGCCATCGCCCGCAGCGCCACCGCCACCGGGTCGGCGACCAGGTCGAGCCGGTCGAGGGCGGGCACGGGGCTCAGGGTTCCGGCGATGGTCCACACGTCGACCATCCTGCCAAACGCGGCTTGACGTTGACGCAGCGTCAACCCCTAGCGTCGTCCGGGCAGGGAGGGAGGCGGGAATGGCCTGGTCGATCGCGCAGGTCGCGCGGATGTCGGGGGTGACGTCGCGGACGCTGCGGCACTACGACGCGATCGGTCTGCTCGCACCGGCGTGGACCGGCGGCAACGGCCACCGGTACTACGAGCGCGAGCAGCTGCTCCGGCTCCAGCGGGTCCTGCTGCTGCGCGACCTGGGGCTCGGCCTGGACACCGTGGCCGAGGTCCTGGACGGGCGGCACGCGACCGTCGACGTGCTGCGCACCCACGCGCGGTGGCTGGCGGCGGAGCAGGAGCGGCTGGCGGCCCTGGCCCGGACCGTCTCCCGGACGATCGAGGAACTGGAAGGAGGTGGTCGCATGAAGGTGGAAGAGCTGTTCGAGGGGTTCGACGCCGACCGGCAGGCCCGCTACGAGGCGGAGCTGGTGGAGCGCTGCGGCGAGGGCGCGCAGGCGCACGTCGACGAGAGCAGGCAGCGGATGCGGTCGTGGACGAAGGCCGACGCCGACGGGTTCACGGCCGAGTGGCGCGGGATCGAGGCCGCGTTCGCGGAGCTGTTCGACGCGGGCGTCGCGCCCGACTCGCCGCGGGCGCTGGAGGTGACCGACCGGCACCACGCGTGGTTGTGCCGGAGCTGGACGCCGGACCGGGAGTCCTACACCGGTCTGGGGCGGCTGTACGTGGACGCGCCGGACTTCAAGGCGCGGTTCGACGCGCACGCCGAGGGCTTCGCCGAGTACGTCCGCGACGCCGTGGCCGCGTACGCGCGGGCCCGGCTGTAGCCGGGTGAGGGGTGACCGCGGGGAGGTGCACATCCCCGCGGTCGGTCACCCCGGTGTTCCTACTGGAGCCCGAACGCCTTGAGCGCCTCGCGGTTGAACGCGGGCAGGTCGTCGGGGTTGCGGCTGGTCACGAGCGTCCAGCCGTTCATGTCGCAGACGCGGACCTCCTCGTCCGCCCAGTCGCCGCCCGCGTTGCGGATGTCGGTCGCCAGGCTCGGCCACGAGGTGAGCATCTTGCCGCGCACCACGTCGGCCTCGACCAGCAGCCACGGGCCGTGGCAGATCGAGGCGACCGGCTTGCCCGCCTCGACGAACCGCTTCACGAACCCGACCGCGTCGGCGTCCATCCGGATGAAGTCGGAGTTCGCGACCCCGCCCGGGATCACCACGCCGTCGTAGTCGTGCGGGTCGGCCTGGGCGAACGTGAGGTCGACGGTGAACCGGTCGGCGGGCGTGAGGTGGTGGAACGCCTGGACCTCACCGAGCTCCGGCGCGAGCAGCCTGGGCACCGCACCGGCCTTCTCGACGTGCTGCCAGGGATCGGTCAGCTCCGCCTGCTCGATGCCCTCCGAGCTGACCAGGAACGCGATCTTCTTCTGTTCGGCCATGGCCTTCGGCTACCCGTGCAGGAAGTCGGCCAACCACGCGCGCACGTCACCGCGGTGCGTCAACCAGGACGGCACCAGCTCCAGCCGGCCGTTCGGGAACGCGGCGGCGACCTGCTTCGCGACCTCCTCCGGGTGCAGCGGGTCTTCGGTCGCGCCGATCACCAGCACCGGGGCGGTGACCCGGGCCAGGGCGGCGCGGTCGGGTACCGCGACCTGCCCGGGGAGCCGGTCGAGCGCGCCGCGCAGCCGGGTGAACGCCGCCCGACGCCGGGCCCGGTGGTCCGGCGGGCCGCCCACGGAGTCGACCACGTCGTCGAGCGGGAGCGCCGGTCGCGGCTCGTCGAGCACCGCGGGCAGCAGCAGCACGACCCGGTCGAACGCGTCGGGTTCGTCGGCGAGCAGCGCGAGCAGGGCGCCCGCCGTGAGGGACACGCCGATCGCGCGCGTCGCCCCGGTCTCGCGGGCGACCCCGCGCAGGTCGGCGGCGATCCGCCGGTAGTCCCAGTAGTCGTCGGGGGCGTCCGGCGCGTCGCCGTGGGAGGGGAGGGTGACCACGACCCTCGTGCCCGGCAGGCCGGAGGCGGGCAGCCTCGCCTCACCGGGTGTCGCACCGAGGCCGTGGCCGACGAGGGTGACGGGAAGACCGGAGCCGTGGCCCCGGTGGGTCACCACCGCGGGCCGCGCTGGACCTCGATGAGCCGCGGGCGCACGTCCACGACGTAGACGGTGACCGCGACGAGGCCGGCGAGCCAGAACATGGCGCCGGCCGAGAAGGGGTGGAACAGCAGCAGCGCGAACGCGCCACCGCCGGTGATGCCGAGCCACGCGGGCTTGGTCATGCGCTCCGCCGCCGTGTAGGCGTCGGCCCGCTGCGAGAGCGCGTGCGCGAACGCGAACACTCCCATGACCAACGCGGCGTAGTACGCCGCGAACATGACCCAGTAGTCCAGGTACATCGGGCTGAAGGGCGGGAATGGGGGCAACACACACCCAGACTACGTGCGCGGCGCGCTCCCGGTACAGCCGAAACGGGGCGCCCCTGGTGGGACGCCCCGTTTCGGTGCGGTCACTTGCCGGTGGTGCCGGGCTTCCCCGCCGCGGTCGACCGCGTGGTCGCGGTGCCGGTGGCGGCGGTCTTGGCCGGGGTGGCGGGCTTCGCGGCGGGCTTGGCGGCGGTGGTCCGGGTGGCCGCCTTGCGGGTGGTGGCGCGCACCTCGTGGGCGACCTCGCCACCGGCCTCGACGACGGCCTCGGCCAGCTTCTCGGTGGCGTCCTCGACCTGCTCGGCGGCCTTCTCGCCGGCGGAGCGGGTGCGGCGGGTGACCTTGCCGAGCACGTCGTCGGCGAGCACGCGGGCGTCCGCGGCGGCGGCGCCGGTGCGCTTCTGCGCGACCTCGACCGCCTCCTCGACCTGGTGCAGGGCCTTCTGGAGCTGCGGCTGGGTCTGCGTCCTCAGCTTCTCCAGCGCCTCCTCGCCCTGCTGGGCGAAGAACTGGTAGAGGTTCAGCGCCGACTGGGTGTAGGCGTCGACGACCTTCTTCAGCTCGGCCGGGTCGAGCCGGTCGCGGAAGTCCTTCAGGTCGGCCGCCTCGGCGGCGGTCTTCGCCGACTCGGCGCGCTCGCGGGCCTTGCCGAGCGCCTCGATGACGGCCTTCGCGGCCAGGTCACCGGCGCCCAGGGCGGCGAGCAGCGGGGTGCGCGCGGCGGCCACGGCCTGCTCGCCCGCCTTGCGCAGTTCCTCGGTGGTGGGCAGGTTCGGCATGGGACTCACTCCTCCTGACCGGCGGTGTTCTCCCGCCGGAACGACTCGTACACGTCGAGCAGCACCTGCTTCTGCCGCTCGGTCAGGTCCGGGGCGGTGACGATGGCGTCGGTCAGGGCCCCACCCTCGCGCTGCTCCAGGATTCCGGCCTCGACGTAGAGCGCCTCGGCCGAGATCCTCAAACCCTTGGCGATCTGCTGGAGGATCTCCGCGCTCGGCTTGCGCAGGCCCCGCTCGATCTGGCTGAGGTACGGGTTGGAGACGCCGGCGAGCTTGGCCAGCTGCCGCAGCGAGATCTTCGCGGTGCTGCGCTGCTGGCGGATGTACTCGCCGATGCCGCGGCCGAGATCGGCCACCGCCTCGTCGATCGACTTGTCCAACTTTGCGGCACCTCCTCGATCCGTATTCGACGGTACCCGGGGGTGCTAGCAGTTGCAAGCGGGCTGCTAGCGATCGGCACGTGTGCTCGCCCACAGCGCTACCGTGGGGGCGTGGACCCCGCCGCAGACCTCCGCGATGAGCTCGTCGACTCGCTCATCGCCGTGAACGTGCTGCGCGCACCGCACTGGATCGCGGCGTTTCGGCAGGTCCCGAGGGACGCGTTCCTGCCGGGCTTCTTCGCCCAGCGCCCGGACGGGGCGTGGGAGGCGGTCACCGCGGACCACCCGGACCACCTGGCCGCGGTCTACCGGAACCAGGTCTGCGTGACCCAGCTCGACGGCGACGACCGCGCGTGGCAGCAAGCACTCACCACCGGTGCCGTGCACGGCGTGCCCACCAGCTCGTCCAGCATGCCGACGATCATGGCGATCATGCTGGAGGCGCTGGACGCCGCGCCCGGCGACACCGTGCTGGAGATCGGCACCGGCACCGGCTACAACGCCGCGCTGCTCGCCCACGCGCTCGGCGACGACGCGGTGACCTCGATCGACGTGGACCCCGGCGTGCTGGCCAGGGCGACGGCGCGGCTCACCGCCGCCGGGTACCACCCGACGTGCGTGGAGGGCGACGGCGAACGGGGCCACCCGCCGCGCGCCCCGTACGACCGGGTGCTCGGCACCTGCGCGGTGGCGCGGGTGCCGACCGCGTGGCTGGAGCAGACCGCGCCGGGCGGGCTCGTCGTGACCACGTTCACCCGGGCCATCGGCGCGGGCCTCGTGCGGCTGACCGTGCGGGACGGGGTGGCGACCGGCCGCGTGCTGCCGGAGGACGGCCGGTTCATGCCGCTGCGCGCCCACGACCAGGCGTGGGCGGTGGAACCGCTGGTCGGGGCGGCGACCGCGCCGGCGGGGACCTCCCGGACGACCCTGCTGCCCGCGCGCGCCGTCGTGGACCCGGCCAGCGGCTTCGAGTTCTTCGCCGGGCTGGAGCTGTCGGGCGTGGCGGTGGCCGGCGACCCGGTGCGCCTGGTCCACCCCGACGGCTCGTGGGCGCGCCACCGGGGCGCGGTGGTCGACCAGGGCGGCCCGCGCGCGCTGTGGGACGTCGCCGAGGCCGCCTACCGGCAGTGGAAGACGCTGGGCAAGCCGAGGCGGCAGCACTTCGCGTTCACCGCGGGCCCGGACGGGCAGCGCTTCCGGCTGGACGGCACCGACCTGACCTGGTCGCTCTAGTCGAGCAGCTCTTCGAGGAAGCTCCGCCGGCGCGGCGGCGGGTACCCCGGTTGGGCGTAGTACCCGGGGTGCGCGGCCGGCGGGGGCGCGCTCCCGGGCGGGGGCTGGTAGGCGGGCACCGCACCGCCGGGCGGGGGCTGGTACGCGGCCGGCGGCTGGTAGGGCGGCGGCGGCCCCTGCTCCGCGGCGGGCGGGGGCGCGACCTGCGTCGGCTGCTCGACCACCGGCTGTTCCGGAACCGGCTGTTCAGACACCTGCTGTTCCGGCACCGGCTGCCCGGCCCGGTCACCGGGGTCGCCCGGCCGCTCGTCCGGCTGGTCCGCGCGCTCCTGGCCCTGGTCCTGGCCTTGGCCTTGGTCCGGCTGCGCGGTGGGCGCGAGCTGCGTCGGCTGCTCGACCGCCTCCGGCACCGGGACCACCGAGGTCGCCTGCGCCACCGGGACCGACGTCACCGGGGTCATGGGCACCGGGGTCATCGGCACGGGCGTCATCGGCACCGGCGTCATGGGCACCTGACCGTGCGGGACCGGCGAGTAGGGCGGCGGCGCACCCGCCGCCTGGTGCGGCAGCGCGTAGTGGGCCCGCTCGGCGGCGATGATCTGCTCCAGCTCGCCGCCGTCGAGGAAGACCCCGTGGCACCTCTCGCACTGCTCGATGTGCACGGACCCCCTGCTGATGGTCCTCATCAGGTCGTGGCATTTCGGGCAGATCACGTCTTCGAGGGTACGCACGACACAGGGGTGACCGCGTCGCCACCTTCGGTGACCGGTCCGCCATGATGCCCAGGTGTCCAGATTCCGCCAACGGGCCGTGCTGATCGGGTGCGTGCTGGCCGCCGTCCTCGCGGTGGCCGGCCTCTTCGTGACCGACCACGGCATCGACCCGGACCTGTGGCTGACCGGTCTGGCCCTCGGGTTCCTGGCGCTGCTCGCCGCGCTGGACCCGTGGCTGCACCGCAAGCGCGCCGCGGGCCTCGCCACCGACGCCAACCTCGACGCCGCCGCGAACGACCTCGTCAAGGCCCTGCGCGGCCAGTGGAACGAGGAGTGCCGCGCCCGCGGGCTGTCCGAGCACCTCCTCGACCTGCACTGGAGCGCGGTCGAGGGCGAGCCGGGCCACAGCGACGCCGTCGTGGGCTCGTTCCTGCGCAGCAGCCGCATGGTGTTCCTCGGCGAGGCCGGCGCGGGCAAGAGCACGACGGTGATGCTGCTCACCCTCGGCATGCTCGACCGCCACGCCGACGGCGCGCCGGTGCCGTTCCTGCTGCCGCTGTCCACCTGGGACCCGGACGCGGAGGACGTGCGCACCTGGATGACCCGCCGCCTGTACGAGGACCACCCGGCGCTGCGCAACACCGAGCTGTACGGCAGCTACGCGGGTGACCTGCTGGTCGAGCAGCGGCGCGTGTTCCCGGTGCTCGACGGCCTCGACCAGGTCCCGGCCGACCGCCGCGCGGACGCCGTGGACCGCATCAACCGGGCGTTCCCGCACACCGTCCCGCTGGTGCTGACCTGCCGGGCGGACGAGTTCGAGGAGACCGGGGCGGAGGTCGTGGCCGCGCACGTGGTGCAGCTCCAGCCGCTCGACCACGAGGAGATCGCGGGCTACCTGCGGTCCACCTCGGACCCGGTGGCGGCGGCCCGCTGGGAGCCGATCTTCCTGCACCTGCGCGACGAGCCGGACGGGCGGCTCGCCGAGGCGCTGTCGACGCCCCTCGCGGTGTGGCTCGCGGCCGGCGCGTACGCCCACGGCGAGCCGAGCGAGCTGCTCGACCGCACCCGCTTCCCGGACCGCCGCACCGTCGAGGAGCACCTGGTGGACGCCCTGGTCACGGGCGCGTTCGGCGACCGGGGCGCGGCGCACCGGGTCCGGGCCAGCCAGGTGTGGCCGCAGGACCGGGCACGGCGGTGGCTCGCGTTCCTGGCCCGCGAGATGCACGCGCGCGGCGTGCGCGAACTGGGCTGGTGGGACCTGCGGCGCGCGGTCGGCCGCACGTGGCTGGCGTTCCTCGGCGCGCTGGTGCTGGGCCTGATCGGCGGCTTCGGCGTGATGTGGCTGATGGCGTACGCGAGCACGCCGGACCTGGCCCCGGTCACCGGCCTGGTGGCCGGGCTGGCGGTCGCGGTGGCCGCGCTGTACGCGTCCGGGCAGCGCGAGCGCAAGCCCCGGCTCGGGGTGTGGCGCAGCCTGGTCGTGGTCAGCGGCGTGCTCGGCGGGGCGGCCGGCCTGGTGTTCGGCGCCCTGTACGGGCTGTCCGCGGGCCTGGTCGTCGGGCTGGGCATCGCGGTGGCGGTGGCCCTGCGGTTCGCGCTGGGCAGCACCGCCGAGCTGAGCCACCCGTCCAGTCCGAAGTGGACGATGACGCGCGACCGGGTCGCCGTGTGGACCGGCTCGCTGGTGCTGGCCGTGGTGTTCGGCGCGGCGGCGGGCCTGGTGTTCGGGCCGTACCAGACGGGCATGGTCGGGCTGGGCCTGGCGTGCGGCCTGATGCTCGGCTTCACGCTGTCCGTGCTGCACCTGCGCTGGTGGTGGTACACGGTCGCGCGGATCTGGCTCGCGCTGCGCGGGAAGCTGCCGTGGGAGCTGACCGTGTTCCTGGAGGACGCGCGCAAGCTCGGCGTGCTGCGGCAGGCGGGCGCGGCCTACCAGTTCCGGCACGCCCTGGTGCAGGACCGGCTGGCCGCCGACACCCGCCGGCCGGTGAAGTCCGACGCCTAGCGGTCAGGGGTCAGGCAGCCGGGCCGGCAGCGGTCAGGGGTCAGGGGTCAGGGGCGCAGCCCGTGCAGCCGCCGGATCGCCTCGTCCAGCACCTCGTCGCGCTTGCAGAACGCGAAGCGCACGAGGTGCTGCCACGCCTCGGGGTGGTCGGTGAACACCTGCACCGGCACGCCCGCGACGCCGATCCGCCCCGGCAGCTCCCGGCACAGCTGGAGGCCGTCGGTGAAGCCGAGCGGCCGGACGTCCGCGGTGATGAAGTAGGTGCCCTCGCTGGGCCGCACCGCGAACCCGGCCTCGGCGAGCCCCGCCGACAGCCGCGACCGCTTGTCCTCCAGCGACGCGCGCAGGTCGGCCACCCAGCCCAGCTCGTGGCGCAGGGCGTGCGCCACGGCGGGCTGGAACGGCGCGCCGCCCACGAACGTGAGGAACTGCTTCGCCGCCCGCACCGCGCCCACCAGCGCGGCGGGCGCGCACACCCAGCCGATCTTCCAGCCCGTGCAGTTGAACGACTTGCCCGCGCCGGAGATCGTCACGGTCCGCTCCCGCATCCCGGGGAACGCCGCCAGCGGCACGTGCTCGCGGTCGTCGAACACCAGGTGCTCGTAGACCTCGTCGGTGATCGCGACCAGGTCGTGCTCGACGCACAGCCGCGCGACGGCGGCCAGCTCGTCGCGGGTGAACACGGTGCCGGTCGGGTTGTGCGGCGAGTTGACCAGGACCGCCCGGGTCCTCGGCGTGACCGCGGCGCGCAGGGCCGCGACGTCCAGCCCCAGGCGGCCGGTGCCGGGCTCCTCGACCAGGCCCACGGACCGCCGGGTCGCGCCGGCCAGCGCCACGGACGCCGCGTACGAGTCGTAGTACGGCTCGACCAGCAGGACCTCGTCGCCGGGCTCGACCAGCCCGAGCAGCGCGGCGGCGATGCCCTCGGTGGCGCCGACCGTGACCAGGACCTCGGTGTCGGGGTCGTAGTGGGTGCCGTAGCGGGCGCGGTGCTCGACGACCGCCTGCCGCAGCTCCGGCGTGCCCGGCCCCGGCGGGTACTGGTTGAGGCCCGCGTCGATCGACTCCTTGGCCACCCGCAGCATCGACGCGGGGCCGTCGGTGTCCGGGAACCCCTGCCCGAGGTTCACCGCGCCCGTCCGGTTCGCCAACGCGGTCATCTCCGCGAAGATCGTCGAGGTGAACGGCCTCATCCTGGTCACGAGCGCTGGTTCCCGCACGACTCCGAATCTTCACGGACAATGGCGGTGTGGAGCAACTGACCGCCGCTGACCAGCTCAAGCGCCAGGGCCTGCGCCGGATGAAGCTCGTGGCGACGGGCTTCTTCCTCGCGGCCACCGTGATCTTCGTCGTCGCCCTGCTCTTCGAGGAGGGCGGACCGGCCTGGGTCGGGTACGTCCGCGCCGCCGCCGAGGCGGGCATGGTGGGCGCGCTCGCCGACTGGTTCGCGGTGACCGCCCTGTTCCGCAGGCCGCTGGGCCTGCCCATCCCGCACACCGCGATCATCCCGACCCGCAAGGACACCTTCGGCGACGCGCTCGGGTCGTTCGTCGGGCAGAACTTCCTGGCCGAGGCGGTGGTGAAGGACAAGCTGCGCCGGGTCGGCGTCGGCCGCCGGCTCGGCGAGTGGCTGGTCAAGCCGGAGAACGCCGAGCGCGTCACGTCCGAGCTGGCCAACGTCGTCAAGGGCGCGGTGACCGTGCTGCGGGACGAGGACGTGCAGGCGGTCGTCGAGCAGGCGGTCGTGCGGCGGCTCGTGGACCGGCCGTGGGGCCCGCCGCTGGGCACGCTGCTCGGGCAGGTGCTGGGCGACGGCGCGCACCACAAGCTCGTGGACCTCATGTGCGACCGGGCGTACGACTGGGTGCGCGACAACTACGACAAGGTCATGGGCGTGGTGTCGGACCGCGCGCCGTCGTGGTCGCCGAGGTTCGTCGACTCGATGCTGGGCGACAAGGTCTACACCGAGCTGCTGAACTTCGCCTGGGCGGTGAAGACCGACGTCAACCACCCGATGCGACAGGCCGTCGACCAGTTCCTGGTCGAGTTCGCCTCCGACCTCCGGACGGACCCGGCCACGATGCAGCGCGCCGAGCAGGTCAAGCAGCAGGTCGTCGGCCACCCCGACGTGCAGCGGCTCATCGGGTCGGCGTGGGGCACGGCGAAGAAGATGCTGCTCGACGCCGCCGAGGACCCGTCGTCCGAGCTGCGCCGCCGGGTGCGCGAGGGCCTGGTGTCCTTCGGCGCGCGGCTGGTCGCGGACGAGTCGATGCGCGCCAAGGTCGACGGCTGGCTGGAGGGCGCGGCGGGGTACGTGGTGACCCACTACCGCGACGAGATCACCACGTTGATCACCGACACCGTCGAGCGCTGGGACGCCGAGGAGACGTCGCGCAAGATCGAGCTCCAGGTGGGGCGCGACCTCCAGTTCATCCGCATCAACGGCACGGTGGTGGGCGCGCTCGCCGGCCTGGCGATCTACACCGTCGGCCGGCTGGTGACGTGAGGACGGGCCTCAGGTCACGCTGAGCGCGCGCCGCTCCCGCCAGTTGCGCGCCTTCTCCCGGTTGCCGCACGTCTGCATCGAGCACCACGTGCGCGAGCGGTTCCGGGAGCGGTCGAAGAACGCCCAGCGGCAGTCGTCCGCCTGGCAGATCTTGAACCGCTCCCACGACCCGAGGACCGCGAGCCGCGCCGCCGCGCCGAGCACCGCGCCCAGGGCGTCGGCACCGGACATGGTGGGCACCCCGCGGCTGAGGTCGACCCGGACGAGCCCTGCGGCGGGGGTGGGGTCCGGGCCCTCGTGCCGCTCCCCGAGGGAGGCCCGCAGCGAGGCGCGGGCGGCCTGGACCTCGGTCAGGTCGCCGGGTGCGCCCAGGCCGCGTTCGGTGACCCACGCCCGCCAGGCGGCGGCGCTGTCCAGGACGTCGGTGCCGAGTTCGAGGTCCCGGGTGTTGAGGAAGGCGAGCAGCAGCTCCACATCGTGTTCCGCATCGCCGGCTCGACCCTGCGCAAGAGCTGCGTGGTCCCAGCCGGCCGCCAGACCAGTCACCCCTCCACTGTAGGCGTCGATTTGCCCCGATGTGGCGAAGTAACCGCCGACCACAGTTCACCGGTTACCCCGGTTGCCCGTTCGGAGCAGTGACCCCATTCCTCCGATCGGGCTATGAACCCGGTGTATACACCGTGTGTATAGTCGGTCCCATGTCGATCGGACACACCCTGCTGGGCCTGCTGGAGAAGGGCCCTCGCCACGGGTACGACCTGAAGAGGGCCTACGACGAGCGCTTCGGCCAGGACCGGCCGCTGCACTACGGGCAGGTCTACACCACGCTGTCCCGCCTGCTCCGCAACGGCCTCGTCGAGGAGGCCGGCGTCGAGGCGGGCGACGGGCCGGAGCGCAAGCGGTACGCCATCACGGACGCGGGCGTCACCGACGTGGAGCAGTGGCTGGGCACGCCGGAGAAGCCCGAGCCCTACCTCCAGAACACGCTCTACGCGAAGGTCGTGCTCGCCCTGCTGTCCGGCCGCAGCGCCGACGACGTCCTCGACGTCCAGCGCGCCTCGCACCTGGCCACGATGCGCGAGCTGACGAAGCGGAAGGCCGACGGCGACCTCGCCGACCAGCTGATCTGCGACCACGCCCTGTTCCACCTCGAAGCCGACCTGCGCTGGCTGGAGCTCACCGCCGCGCGCCTCGGCCTGCTGAAGACGGCGGTGACCCGGTGAACCCGATCCTGGAAGCGGTCGACCTGCGCAAGTCGTTCGGCCCCACCCCCGCGCTGGACGGCGCCGGGCTGCGGGTGAACGCGGGCGAGGTCGTGGCCGTCATGGGGCCCTCGGGCTCCGGCAAGTCGACGCTGCTGCACTGCCTGGCGGGCATCCTGACCCCCGACTCGGGCGTCGTCCGGTACCGCGACGCGGAGCTGAGCGCGATGGGCGACGGCGCGCGCAGCGAGCTGCGGCGCACCGACTTCGGGTTCGTGTTCCAGTTCGGGCAGCTGGTGCCGGAGCTGAGCTGCCTGGAGAACGTGGCCCTGCCGCTGCGCCTGGGTTCGGTCAAGCGCAAGGAGGCCGAGTCGCGGGCCCGCGAGTGGCTGGAGCGGCTGGAGGTCGCCGACGTCGCGGACAAGCGGCCCGGCGAGACCTCCGGCGGCCAGGGGCAGCGCGTCGCCGTGGCGCGCGCCCTGGTGACGGGGCCCCGCGTGGTGTTCGCCGACGAGCCGACCGGCGCGCTCGACTCGCTCAACGGCGAGCGGGTGATGCAGCTGCTGGTCAGCGCGGCGAAGGAGACCGACGCCGCGGTGGTGCTGGTGACGCACGAGGCGCGGGTGGCCGCCTACTCCGACCGCGAGGTCGTGGTGCGCGACGGCCGTTCGCGCGAGATGGAGCCGGCCAGGTGAAGCGGTGGCTGTCCGACCTGGCGCTCGGCGTCCGGTTGGCCACGGGCGGCGGGCGCACGTCGTGGGTCCGCCTCGCGCTGACCGGCGCCGGCATCGGCATCGGCGTGGCCGTGCTGCTGGTCGCGTCGTCGATGACGACGATCCTGGCGGAGCGCGGTGCGCGGTCGGCCGCCGGCGAGGCCGTGCAGGCCGGGTCCGTCGACGGGCGGGACGTGCTCTACCGGGCGTTCTACAACACCGAGTACCGGGGCGAGACGCTCTCGGGGTGGTACCTGCTGCCCGAGGGGGCCGCCGCGCCGGTGCCGCCGGGCGTGCCGGGGGTGCCCGGCGACGGCGAGGTGTTCCTGTCGCCCGCGCTGGCCGAGCTGCTGGCGTCGCCCGAGGGCGAGCTGCTGCGCGACCGGTTCCCGCAGCGGGTGGTCGGCACCATCGGCCGGGAGGGCCTGAACGCGCCGCACGACAAGGTGTTCTACGCGGGCGACGCGACCGTGCAGCGGGACCCGGAGTCGGCGGTCGTCGCGTTCGGCGGCGAGCTGCGGGAGCGCGAGCTGGACCCGGTGCTCCTGCTGCTGGTCATGGTCGGCGTGGTGGCGCTGCTGTTCCCGGTGCTGGTGTTCGTCGGGATCAGCACCCGGCTCGCGGGCGCCGAGCGCGACCGGAGGCTGGCGGCCCTGCGGCTGGTCGGGGCGGGCGCGCAGCGCGTGCGGCGGATCGCGGCGGGCGAGGCGCTGCTGGGCGCGTTCGTCGGCCTGGCGGTGGGCGTGGCGCTGTTCCTGTTCGGCCGGCTGTTCGTGGAGGACCTCCGGCTCCTCGGCATCAGCGTGTTCGGGAGCGACCTGACCCCGTCGTTGCCGCTCGCGGTGCTGATCGGCGTGCTGGTGCCGGTGCTCGCGGTGGTGACCTCCGTGGTGGCGATGCGCCGCACGGTCGTCGAGCCGCTGGGCGTGGTGCGCCGCACGAAGCCGGTCCGCCGCGTGCTGTGGTGGCGGACGCTGCCGATCTTCATCGGCTCGGCGGCGCTGCTCACGCAGACCGGCGCGCTGGGCGGCGAGGAGGCCGACGTGTCGGAGGCCGCCGTGATCGGCGGCATCATGATGCTGCTGCTCGGCATCCCCGTGCTGCTGCCGTGGGTGGTCGAGCGGGTCGTGGGCCGGCTGCGCGGCGGGGCGCCGTCCTGGCAGCTGGCGATCCGCCGGCTCCAACTGGAGAGCGGCACGGCGGCACGCGTCGTGGGCGGCGTGGCGGTGGTCCTGGCCGGCGGCATCGCGCTCCAGTCGGTGATGGCGAGCGCGGAGAGCAGGCTCGTCGACCGGCCCGTGTCGGAGGTGGACGAGGGCCGGATGCTGGTCCGCGTGCGCGACGCGCCACCCGAGATGACGCAGCAGGTCGTGGGCCTGCTGGAGCGCTCGGTGGGCGTGGAGCGGGTGCACTCCCTGCGGTCCGTGCAGTTCACCCGGGGCGGGACCGACCAGCAGGGGGCGACCGTCGGCACGTGCGAGGCGCTGCGCACCCGCGCGGTCCTGCCGTCGTGCCGGGACGGCGACGCGTTCTTCGTCGCGGACGACCCCGGCACGACGTACGAACCTGACTACCAGCCGCTCGAACCGGGTCAGCGGGCCACGATCACCCAGGGGTACGGCGAGGACGAGAAGCGCGTCCGCGACTGGGTCGTGCCGCCGTTCACCGTGGTGGAGGGGATCGAGAACACGGTCGACCGCTGGTTCGGCCTGATGCTCACCCCGGCGGCGCTGGGCGACGTGCCGCCGACCGCGGACCACTCCACGATCGTCGTGCTCGTCGACCCGGCGCAACCGGACATCGCGGAGCACGTGCGCAACGCCCTGGCCCCGATGACGTGGCGCACCTACACCTCGTACTTCGGCGAGACCGGCGTCCCGCGCCAGGTCGAGCAGTTCCGCAGCATCCGGCAGGGCCTGCTGGCGGGGTCGTTGATCACCCTCCTCCTGGCGGGCGCGAGCCTCCTGGTCATGGCGCTGGAACAGGTCCGCGAACGCCGCCGGCCCCTGGCGGTGCTGGCCGCCAGCGGCGTCCCGCGGGGCGCGCTGGGTCGCTCGCTGCTGTGGCAGAACGCCGTGCCGCTCCTGCTGGCCCTGGTGGTGGCGGTCGCGGTGGGCGGTGGCCTGGCGGTCCTCCTGCTGCGGATCATCTCCGAGCCGATCGTCCTCGACTGGCCGGGCATAGCCCTGCTCTCCGGCGCGGCCGCCTTCCTGGTGGTGGCGGTGACGATCGCCTCCCTGCCGTCCCTGTACCGCGCCACCGGCGCCCTGGGCCTGCGCTCGGAGTAGCCACCCCGATCCGGCGCCGCCCCGACCAGCCCCCCGACTCCCGGCGGCGGCGCCGCCCACCCCCAACCGCCCACTCCCCAGCCACCGCCTACCCCTCAGCCGCCCCCCGCATCCACGCCGCGCCGTCCACGCCACCCCGTCCGCGCCACCCCGTCCGCGCCACCCCGTCCGCGCCGCCCCGTCCGCGCCACCCCATCCACGCCGCGCCGTCCCCGCCACTCCCTCCACGCCCCGTCCACGCCGCCCTGTTCCACCGCCCTGTTCCGCCGGACCGTGATCAGGTCGGCGGAAGCAGGCCACGCGAACGGCCTTCCGAGCGTCTGAAGAGGTGTGACGATTTCTCCCCACCAACACCCCCACGACGTCCCGCACACCGAGGCGGGCGACCGGAGCGCACGGGGCGCGCTCCGATGAGGTGGGCCGCCGACCTGGTCCTGGGCGTCCGACTGGCCGTCGGGGGCAGCCGGACGTCGTGGGCCAGGTTGGCGCTCACCGCGGCGGGCGTCGGCCTGGGCGTCGCGGTCCTCCTGCTCGCGGCCTCCGTCGGCCCGGCCCGGGAGGCCAAGTCGCAGCGCGTGCAGGACGCGGCCCTGACCGCCGGGGGCGACCGGCCCACCCTCAAGTCGCGGCAGGTCACCGTCACCTGGCAGGGCCGCACCATCCGCGGCGTGGAGCTGGCCGCCACCACCCCGGACGCGCCGGCGCCGCCCGGCGTGGGCCGCATCCCCGGGCCGGGCGAGCTGGTCGTCTCCCCCGAACTGCTCGACCTCATGCTCTCCGACGACGCGGTCCGCGCGCGCTTCCCGGAGAGCGTCATCGGCGTCATCGCCGACGCGGGCCTGCCCCGCCCCAAGTCGCTGCTGTTCTACGCGGGCCTCCCGCCGTCCAGCGAGGCCGACGCCGTGCTCGCGACCGGGTTCGGCGGCGACCTCCCGGAGGCGACCCTGCTGCCGGTCTACCGCCTGCTGGTGGTCGCCGCGATCAGCGCGCTCCTCGTGCCGCTGGGGATCTTCGTCCTGGTCGCCACCCGCCTCGGCGCGACGGGCCGCGCCCGGCGCCTCGCCGCGATCCGCCTGGTCGGCGCGTCCCGCACCCAGGTCCGCTGGATCGCCGGCGGCGAGACGTTGACCGGGGCCGTCCTCGGCCTGCTGGTCGGCGTCGCGCTGTTCTTCGCCGTGCGCCCGCTCGCCCGGTTCATCGAGGTCGAGGGCGTCGGCTTCTTCCCCACGGACCTGCTGCCCGACCCGCTGCTGGGCGTGCTGATCGCGCTCGGCGTACCGGTGGTGGCGGTGCTGTCCGCGCTGCTGGCCCTGCGCACCGAGGAGGTCGGGCCGCTCGGCCCGCACCGCACCGCCGAGATCCCGGTGCGCCGCGCGTGGTGGCGGTTCGCGCTGATCGGCGTCGGCGCGGCGGTCGTCGTCGTGCTGTCCGCGACCGGGACGTTCCGGGGGTTCATGTCGGACACGCCCCTCGCGCTCGGCCTGGGCCTCGGCATCGCCCTGGTCCTGGCGGGCACGGGCGCGGTGCTGCCGTGGCTGGTCGCCAGGGTCGCGCACGGCGTCGAACCGGAGAACGTGCCCCGACTCCTGGCCCTGCGCACGCTGCGGTTCGACGACGGCACGCCGCGCGTCCTGTCTGGGGTGGTGGTGGTCCTGGCCGGTTCGCTCACCCTCCAGGTGCTGCTCGGCGTCGCCGCCCAGTTCACCGCGGCCCCGCCGAGCCGGACCCCGGACCGCTGGGTGCTCCAGCTGTCCCCGCACACCCCGGTGCGCTCCCTGGAGGAGGCGATCGCGCTGACCGGCGGTGTGCGGCGGGTCAGCGAGGTCCGCACGCACCTCGCCGACCGGGTCACGTTCATCACCAGCACGGACTGCGCGGAGATCGCCGAGCGCCTGGACGTCACCGACTGCGCCCCCGGCTCGGCCTACCTGCGGGGACCGGGTCCCGCGCCGGGCACGAAGCTCACCGTCAACGGCCGCGAGTGGACCGTCCCGCGCTACCGGACCACCGACGTGGGGCCGCGCGGCCTGCTGGTCGCGGACGGCGCGGACCCCGTGCTGGCGTCCGCCACCCCGTCCGAGCTGGTGGTGCGCGGCGACCCGGACGCGTCGTTCGCCGACCGCCTGCTGTCCGCGACGGGCCGCGTCGACCGGGGCGTCACGCTGCGCCGCGCCGAGTTCCAGGCCGGGCAGGTGGAGCTGTTCCGGTCGCTGCGCAGCGGCGTGATCGGCGGGTCGGTGCTGCTCACGCTGCTGGCCGTGATCGGGTTGGCGGCGGCGGCGGTCGACCAGGTGGTGGAACGCCGCCGGCCCACCGCCGTGCTCGCCGCGAACGGCGTGCCGCGGCGGGTGCTCGTCCTGTCGGCGCTGTGGCAGTCGGCCATCCCGACCGCCCTCGGCACCACCCTGGCCATCCCGATCGGCCTGGGCACGGCGTGGCTGGTGGTGCCCGCCGACCTGTTCCGCGTCGACTGGGGCGAGATCGCCACCACGGTCGCCGCGGCCGCGGTCATCGTGCTCGTGGTGTCGGCGTGCACGCTGCCCGCGCTGCGCTCGGCGATCCACCCGAGCGGCTTGCGAACCGAGTAACGACGCACCGAAACGATCTTCGGTTCCCGATACCACTCCATCGTGCGGCTCGGGTATCCGCAGGTCAGACCGCACGCTCCTGTGGTGCGTGCATGATCGACAGAACGCCGAACTGCTGACCCTCGCCCACCGGGGCGACCGGTCCGCGTGGCAGGAGCTCGTCCGCCGCTACGTCCGGCTCGTCTGGGCGGTGCCCCGGTCGCACCGCCTGGCGCCCGACGACGCGGCGGACGTCTGCCAGACCACGTGGCTCGCGCTCGCCGAGAACCTCCAGCGCATCCACCACCCGGACCGGCTGGGCGCGTGGCTCGTCACCACCGCCCGGCACGAGTCGCTGGCCGTGCTGCGGCTGCGCGGTCGCGAGGCCCCGGGCGAGGTCTGGGACGTGCCGGACGACGGGGTGACACCCGAGCACTCCGCGCTGACGAACGAGACCCGCACCAGGCTCTGGCTCGCCTACGCCACCCTGACCGACCGCTGCCGCGAGGTGCTGAGGCTGGCTGCCTTCGCGCCGGAGCTGTCGTTCTCCCAGGTGGCGGAGGCGGTCGGTGTCCCGCTCAACAGCCTGGGCCCCACCCGCGCCCGCTGCCTCGCGGTGCTGCGCCGCCGCCTCGGCGTGGAGGTGGCCCGGTGAGCACGGACCGCGAGCTGCTCGACGCCCTGGCCCACCTGGTCGACCGGCTCGACCCGATCCCCGAGGTCCTGGCCCACCACGCCAGGTCCGCCCTGGCCGAGCGCACCGACGCCCTGCCGATGCGCCTGCTCACCGACTCGGCGCGCACCACCCCGCCGGGCGTGCGCGGGCGCGGCGCCACCAGGACGCTCCGCTTCGCCGGCCTGGACCTGCACCTGGACCACGGGGAGACCGGCCTGCACGCCACGGGCCTGACCAGCCCCACCACCCGCGCCGGCGTGGTCCTGGTGTGCAGGCCGGGCAGCGAGACCAGGGTCCAGGTCGACCCCTCCGGCTGGTTCCACGCGGACCACGTCCCGTCCGGCCCGATCAGGTTCGTGCTGACCGGCCCGAGCCACGACCTGACGACCCCGTGGTTCACCGCGTGACCGCCCACAGGAGCCCCACCCCTCGCACCCCCGACCGGCACGAGCCCGACACCCACGAGCCCGACACCCACGAGGCGGCTTACCGCGAGCGCGCCGTCCGCACCCTCACCCTCGCCCGCTCCCTCCTCACCACCGGCCTGGTCCGCGACGCGACCGCCGTCCTCCGCCCGGCCGTGGCCTCGCGCCTGCCCGAAGCCCTGCTGCTCGCCGCCCGGTGCGCCCTGCGCGCGGGCGACCGCACGACCGCCCTCGCCCTGGCCACCGACGCCGAAGCCCTGTTCCGCGAGCACGACCCGACCTGGGTACCGGCGGCCCAAGCCGTAGCCCTGCTGGCGGGCAACCCCGACTCCCCCACCGCCGCCCTTTCCTCCACCACCGCCACCACCTCTGCCGCCGCCCCCGCCCCATCCGCCGCCACCACCTCCGCCGCTACCGCCACCCCATCCGCCACCGCCGCCACCATCGCCGCCACCTCCACCCCATCCGCCACCGCCGTTACCACCACCATCGCCGCTACCGCCATCACCGTCGCCGACGCGTGCGACCGGTACGGCCACCACGACGACGCCGCCGATCTGCGCCTCACCCACGCCCCCGAGCAGGCGGCGGCCCGCAGGCACCGGGGCACCGACCGGGCGAGGGCCATCGGCTGGCTCGCCCGCGCCCGCCTCGCGACCACCCGGCGCGACGCCGTCGCCGCCTGCCGCGCGGGACTCGCGCTGCACGAACCCGACACCCGTGGAGACCTGGTGGACATCGCCCTCGACCACGCCCTGACCAGTCGCGACGCCCGCTCCGCGTGGCGGTGGAGCGAGCGCCGCCGCACCCCCGAGCCCGTGCCCACCCCGGAGGCCGCGGACGCCGGCGCCGAACTCCGCCGCGCCCGCGCCCGGGCCGACCACGCCCGCGTCGCCCTGCTGGAACGCGAGATCCGCCGCCTCTCCCGGGCCGGGTCGGCGCAGCGCGCCGTGCCGCTGACCGACGTGGTCGACGCGCTGGGCGACCACGCCCTGCTGGTCTTCCTCAGCCACCGGGGCAGGCTGGTCGCGGTGTCCGTCGCGGCCGGGCGCGTGCGGCTGCACGACTTCGGCGAGGCGGCGGCCACCGCCCGGCACGTCCGCGCGCTGTCGCTGGCGGACGCGCCGCAGGCCGTGGCCGGGCTGGACCGGCTGCTGCGCCCGGCGGGCGACCGACCGCTGGTGGTCGTGCCGAGCCCGGAGCTGGCGCGGGTGCCGTGGGCCGCGCTGCCGTCCGCGCGGGGGCGTGCCGTGTCGACCGCGCCGTCGGCGACCTGCTGGTTCCGCGCGGACCAGCGGCCACTGGCCGTGGCCGACCGGCTGTGGGTGGCCGGTCCCGACCTGCGGCACGCCCGGTACGAGGTCGACGTGCTGCGGCGGCGGCACGGCGGCCGATTCCGCTCCACTGTGGACGAAACGCTGCACTGCATGCTCGACGCGGACGTCCTGCACGTCGCGGCGCACGGCGTGCACCGGGACGAGCCGTTCTCGCACCTGCACCTCGACGACGGCCCGCTGCACGGGCACGACTTCGCCGCCCTGCCGCGCGTGCCGGCGGTGGTCGTGCTGTCGTCGTGCGCGTCCGACCTGGGGCGCGTGCTGCTGCGGCGCGGGGCGCGGGTCGTGGTGGAGAGCGTCCGGGTCGTGCCCGACGACCGCCGCGTGGTGGACCTGATGATCGACCTGCACGCGGGCCTGGACCGGCCGGCGCAGGCGCTCGCCGATGCGCAGGCGAAGCACGGTGACCTCGGCTTCGTCTGCGTCGGGGCCGGGTGAACGCGTGCACCGGGACCTGGCTCGGGCACCAACGCGAGCGACGTTCGGATCACCCGGCCCGCCCAGTACTCGCTCACCCGAACGGTTGAATCACTTCGGGGGTAACGGAGCCCTCGGCGACGATCACCGCGGTCCTGCGCTCCACCCCAGCCCACCGCAGTTCATGCAGCAGGGAGCGATGTGGACCGTCGCGTTCGGACGATCGCCGGTCCGTCCACAGCGGACGCGAGGGTTCTTCACCCGATGCGGTGGGTACGACGGACGGTGTTCACGGACGGGTACGACAACCCGGACAGCCGCACCACACCGCCCTTCCGAGTGGGTTCCGCGCGAGAACGTTCGAAAATCAGGTGACCAGTGCTAGACATAGCACAACGTCGACCTCGAACGGTCCGTCCCGTTCGCCTCACCCGGAACGGTGGTGATCAGCAGTGGCAGTCTCCGACGCGGTGCGCCGCAGCGGGTCGCTGCTGCTGCGGGCGCTCGCGGTGGGCGGACTGGCGACGGCGGCGTGGTTGACGTGCGCGGGTTCCGCCTCGGCGGACGCCGCGGATCACCCGGACGAGGTGTCGACGGCCCTCGACGCGGTGAACACCACCGTGGACGAGCAGCACGCGTCGGCCATCGAGCAGTTGGCCGCCGCGCTGCCGGACCACGACCCGCTGGCGGTGTCCGACCTGTTCCCGACGGTCCTCGACGTGCCCCGGCACCCGGTGGAGAACCCGCTGTTCGACCTGGCCCAGGGCGGTCTGACCGCGCAGGCCCTGACCGACAGCGGCCTGTCGGCGCACAGCCTGACCGGCACCGCCGCGCTGGGCCCCGCCCAACTGGGGTCGTCCCCGCTCTCCGCCGCGCCCTCCTTCGAGGTCGAGGCGGCGGACGAGCAGCCGTACGACTACGACTACGACTACGAGGCCGAGCACAGCGGCTTCTCCGGCTACACCTACTCGGGTCGGGCGAGCAACGTGATGCCCGTGGCCGCGTACGAGGCGAAGGTGGCCGCCAAGGTGGCGGCGAGGGAAGCCGCGGTGTCGGTGCCCCTCGCCCCGCCCGCGGCCGAACCGGCGGCACCCGAGCCGGCAGCCCTCGAACCGGTGGCCGTTCCCCGGACGGACCCGTGGGTGGCCTCGCCGATCGCCGCGTTCCAGCAGGTGACGGCGACGTCCCCGGTCGCGGCGAACGCCGAGGTGATCTGGGAGGCGCCGGAACCGAGCGCCCCCGCGCCCGCGCCGAAGCACGCGCCCGCCGCGCCGAGCGCGTCGTCGAACAGCACCACCGACAGCGGTGGCGGCCACCGCGGCGGCGTGATCGCGTCGTTCACCACCGAGTCGACGCCGTACCCGCTCACCGCGCTGGCGGTGGAGCGGCGGAACGACCGGCGGTCCCCGGGCAGCATCCCCGGGCTGCCCAGCACGTCACCCGACTGAGCACCACGGCACCGGTCTGCCCGTCCGGGCGACACCCCGGTGACCTCGCGTTCCCGCACCTGCTCATGAGCCGTGCGGATGTCCTCCACGCAGCGCCCGAGCGCTGACGCACACCCCAGCACCACCCCCCAAAGCTCCCCGTTCCTGCCGACCGCGCCCCGGCACGAACGGGTGAAGGTCCCGTCGCAGCGCTGCCCCCGCGGCGATCGGGACCGCACAGGAACCTGCGGCAGGGGACGCCAATCCCTGGAGCGTCCCCCGCCGCAGGTCCTACCACCGCCGTCGGGTTCCGGCTCATCGAGGGGCTGTGCCGGAACCCGACGGGACACACGATCGGGTGATCATCGCCCCGAACATGTACGTAAACGGGGTCTCGCTCATCGGTTGACATGAGGAATCCCCGAGCGACCACCCCCCAACCCACCAGCCACCACCGCCGCCCCACCGCCAGCCCACCCACCGCCAGCCCACCGCACCACCACCTGCCACACCACCGCCTGCCCCCCACCCGCAGCCCACCAGCGCCGCCCCCCGCGCCCATCCGCGCGACAGGGTCAGCCGCAGCAGGTAGGAGCGCGAAAGGTGAGGTAGGAGTCGAGCGGAAGCCAGGTCGAAGCTGGACCGACCAGCGCGAGCGGAGAGCCGACCGAGCGGAACCAGGCCGAGTCGGGCCAGCGCAGGGAGGATCGGGCCAAGGGGGCGGATCGGGGGCGGCGCAGGTCAGGGCGGATCAGCGCAGGTCAGGCCACCGGGACGGCGAGGTCCGATTCGACCGGCACGCCGACCCCCGTCACCGAGGCCGCCACCAGGCCCAGGCGTTTCGCCGCGTCCCGGAGCACGTCCGGCGGCTGGACGAACGGCAGGCGCAACCAGCGCTCCAGCCCGCCGTGGGCGCCGAAGCGGGCGCCCGGGGCCAGGCGGATGCCGTGGTTCTGGGCGACGACGGCTATCCGGGTGCTGACCGGCGCGTCCAGCTCGCACCACACGCTCAGCCCGCCGGCCGGGCGGCGGAAGCGCCAGGTCGGGCAGTGCTCGCGCAGGCCGGCCATGAGGACGTCGCGGCGCTCGGCCAGCTCCGCCCTCCGCTCGCGCAGCGCCGGGTCCGGGTCGGCGAGCAGCTCGGCCAGCACCAGCTGGTCGACCACCGCCGACCCCAGGTCGAGGGCGGTCCTCGTGGAGATCAGGCGGTGGACGACCTCGGGGGTGGCGCGGATCCACCCGATCCTCAGGCCGCCCCAGTGGGACTTGCTCGCCGAGCCCAGGGTGATGACCAGGTCCTCGGCGAACTTCGCCATCGGCGGTGGTCCGTCCAGCGGGTCGCCGTCGAGGTCCAGTTCGTAGACGGTCTCGTCGACGACGAGCGGGGTGCGGGCGCGGCGGGCGGTGTCGGCCAGTTCGGCCCTGCCCCCCGCGTCCAGCCGGTGCGCGGTGGGGTTGTGGAAGTCCACGACCAGGTACGCGAGGCGCGGCGCGGCTTGGCGGAGGGCGGCGGCGATGCCGGGGAGGTCCCAGCCGGTGTCGGTCATGGCCACCGGGACGGGGATGGCGGACACGGACTTGATGGCGTCCAGGGCGTTCGGGTAGCTCGGCTGCTCCACGAGCACCCGGTCGCCCGGGCCGGTGAGCAGGCGCAGGACCAGGGCCAACGCGTGCTGCGCGCCGCTGGTGACCACGATCTGGTCGGGTGACGTGGGCAGGCCGCGGGCTTCGTAGCGGGCGGCGATGGCGCGGCGCAGGTCGGGGTGGCCGTGCTCGTAGTAGCCGTGGTCGGCGAGGTGCTCGGGCAGGCGGCGGCGCACCGAGTCGAACGCGGCGAGCACGCCGGGCAGCGCGGGCGGGGCGGCGCGGGCGAAGTCGACCATGCTGTGCCCGACGAGCGGGGTGTCGGGGAGGATGCCGAGCGCGCCGGTGGGCAGGCTGATCCACGACCCGGCGCCGCGGCGGCTGGCGACGAGCCCTTCCTCGCGCAGCTGGTCGAGGGCCGCGGTGATCATGGTGCGGCTGACGGGGAGCGCGTCGGCCAGTTCGCGCTCGGCGGGCAGCCGGGTGCCGGCGGGCAGGCGGCCGTCGAGCACGAGCAGGCGGATCGCGGCGGCGAGGTCGGCCGAACCCTGCCGGGCACCGCGGCGACGCCACTCGCCGAGCAGCCGCGCCAGGCGGAACCCGGAAATACGTCCACCTGGCGGGATTTCAGTGCCCATGAGGCCAATTAATCAGCATTGGCCCTGGAATACAAGGCCAATGAGGACGAAGTATGGCCACATGCTCGCCGCACTCACCCAGGTCCCCGTCACCGTCTCCCCGCTCCGCCGCGTTCCCCAGCTCCTCGCGGGCCTGTGGCTCTACGGCGCGAGCATGGGGTTGCAGATCCGCGCCACCCTGGGCCTCGACCCGTGGGACGTGCTGCACGAGGGGTTGACCGAGCGCACCGGGCTGAGCTTCGGCACGGTGACCGCGCTGGTCGGCGTGCTGGTGCTGCTGTGCTGGATACCGCTGCGCCAGCGCCCCGGCGTCGGCACGGTGAGCAACGTCGTCGTGATCGGTGTCGCGGTGGACGTGACGCTCGCGATCCTGCCCGCGCCGCACGAGCTGCTGCCGCGCGTGCTGTTCCTGGTGTCGGGCATCGTGCTGAACGGCCTGGCCGCCGCCGTCTACATCGGCGCGCGGCTCGGTCCCGGCCCGCGCGACGGTCTCACGACCGGGTTCTGCGCGCGGACCGGGACGTCGCTGCGCCTGGTGCGCACGGTGGTGGAGCTGACCGTGCTGGCGGTCGGGTGGCTGCTCGGCGGCACCATCGGCATCGGCACCGTCCTGTACGCGGTGTCCATCGGCCCGCTGACCCAGGCGTTCCTGCCCCTGGTCACCTGGGTGAGCGCGCGACCAGCTTCCTGACCTCGGCGTACTCGACGCCGCGCGCCCCCAGCACCTCGGTGACGAGGTCGTGGGCGGAGAGCAGCGCGAGGACCAGGTGCTCCTGGCCGAGGAAGTCGTGGCCGAGGTCGCGCGCTTCGACGAGGCTGCGTTCGATGGTCTTCTTGGCGGCGGCGGTGAACGGCAGGTGGTTGCCGAAGAACCTGCGCCGGCGGCGGGGCGCCACGGCCAGCGCGCCCTCGCCGTGGGTGCGCTCGACCGAGGCCACGATGGCGTCGACGTCGATGCCGAGCCCGCGCAGCGCCCGGGTGTCGGCGTCGCTGAGCCCGCCCTTGCGGCGGGCGGCGGCGAACGCCTCGACCACCTCGTCGCGGGGCAGGTCGAAGGTCACGAGCACCGGCGCGTCGAGCAGCGCGAGCGCCAGGTGCTCGGGTCCGATCTCGTGGGCGTCGAGCCGTTCGGCCTCGACGACGGCGTTGCGGACGGCCCTCCGCGCCTCCCTGGTGAACTTCTCGCCGATCATCGGTCTCCCCCGTGCTTCTTGTGGACGGCCTGCCGGGTCACGCCCAGTTCGGCCGCGATCTCCTGCCACGACCAGCCGCGGGCGCGGGCGTTGCGCACCTGCACGGCCTCCAGCGTCTCCAGGAGCCGGCGCAGTGCGCTGACCGCTCGCAGCCCGACCCTGGGGTCCTGGTCGCCCGCCGCCGAGGCGAGCTCCGTTGCCTCTGTCATGCCGTCAACCTTGGTTGACAAAACCGGTGTTGTCAACCCAGGTTGACGCACTAGGCTCGACCACCGATGACACGAGCACCAGGGCCACGAGCACCAGGGCCACGAGCACCAGGGCCACGACCGCCGGGGCCACGGCCCCCGAAGCCCGAGATCACCACCGCCGAACGCGCCGGGGTCGGCCTGGACGGCCTGCCGCGCCCCACCGAGGACCGCGTCGTCGTCCTGCCGAACGCCGTCGTGCTCCTGGACGGCGCCACCTCGCCCACCCCGCGCGAACGCGACGGCGGCTGGCACTCCCGCCACCTCGCCGAGCAGCTGACCGGGGCGGACGGCCTGCACGGCGACCTCGCCGACGAACTGGCCGCCGCCATCACCCGGTTGCGCGACGAGCACGGCCTCGTGCCCGGCGCCGCGCCGTCGTCCACGGTCGCGATCGCGCGGTGGACCGAGGCGACCGTGGACGTGCTCGTGCTCGCCGACAGCCCGGTCGTCGTCTTCACCGGCGCGGCCACGGCCACCGGCACCGCCGCGCACGTCGTCGCCGACACCCGGCTGCGGGACCTGCGCGGCGCGGTCGACCGGATCACCGACTGGCGCAACCGCGAGGGCGGCTGGTGGGTCGCCGAGGCCGACCCGGCCGCCGCGCACCGGGCCGTGCGGCGCACCTGGCCCCGGCACGAGGTGCGGGCCGTCCTGCTCGCCACCGACGGCGTGTCGTGCGGGGTGGACGACTACGGCCTCTTCACCGACTGGCACGAGGTGGCGCACATCACGTCGGAAAAAGGGCCGGACGCGGTGCTGGACGCGATTCGCGTCGCTGAACGGGGTGATGCGGATCGCACGAAGTGGCGACGGTCGAAAGTGCACGACGACCAAGCGCTCGCGCTCGTCCGGTTCGCCCCGGGAGAATGAAAAAAGCCCCCGCGGAATTCTGCGGGGGCTTTTTCGCGTGAGCGTGGCCAGGGGCGGGGTCGAACCGCCGACCTACCGCTTTTCAGGCGGTCGCTCGTACCAACTGAGCTACCTGGCCAGGCAGCGGCCCGGCCGTATAGCCGAACTGCCTTGCGACCCAGACGGGACTCGAACCCGCGACCTTCGCCGTGACAGGGCGACGCGCTAACCAACTGCGCCACTGGGCCTTGCTGTACTGCGCACTGCTGATCCTACTGTACTACGTGCCCCCAACGGGATTCGAACCCGCGCTACCGCCTTGAAAGGGCGGGGTCCTAGGCCGCTAGACGATGGGGACCCAGTTCCTCCGGCAGCCCTTGGGCCACCTTTTTCCCAGGCCCTCCACGCTGTCCGGTGGAAGCATCGTAAGCATAGGGCACGATGCCCCGCAGCTCCAAAACGGGGGTCCGACAAACGCCTGACCTGCGATTCCGTCCCGCCGGAAGCGCTCCGGAAGCGCTCCGGAAGCGCGTTCAGGGCGCGTCGAGGAGCCGCTCGGCCGCCGCGCGGGACTCCGGGGCGGCCAGTCCGGGCAGGACCAGCCGCCACACCTCGCGCATCCGTTCCGGGTAGTCGGCGCAGCGGGACGCGGCGACGGAGATCAGCCGGGCGCCGAGGGCCGCGGAGCACAGCGCCCGCGCGGCGGCGGCCGGGTCGACCCCGGCGAGCAGCAGCCCCTCGGCGCGGGCGTCGCCCAGCAGCTCGCCGACGACGGCCTCCCAGCGCAGGTGCGAGGCGGCCAGGCCGGGGTGGTCCAGCTCCCGGTCGGCCGCGAGCCGCACGCCGGCGCGCAGCACGACGTCGCGGGAGAGCCGCTCGGCGGCGTCCTGGACGAGACCGACCGCGGTGGACAGCGGGTCGAGCCCGCGGGCGCGCCACTCGCCCGCCAGACGTGGCCACAGCTCCTCCTGGAGCCGGACGAGCACCGCGGCCAGCGCTTCCTTGGACGCGAAGTGGAAGTAGAAGGCGCCCTTGGTGACGCCGCCGCGGTCGAGGACGGCGCTCAGCGCCGCGCCCTCGTAGCCGAGCCGGTCGAACTCCTCGGCCGCCGCGCGCAGGATCGCGTCACGGGTGGCCACGGCGCGGTGCTGCTGGGGCATCGGGGCTCCGGTGGGTGTGATTGGTCACCCCGGAGCCTTCGCCCAGGCACGGCCCCACCGCAAGGGCGTTGCCCGGAAAAAGACCGCTCGGTATGTTCCTGAGCGACCCACCCGAGACGCGCTTCCGGGGGGTGCGCGTCTCGGATGGGTCGCCACCTGCGCGTCTACCGTTGAACGGGTGGCAGGCCCCCGTCCTCACCCGGCGACAGCCCGAGCATGTCGAGCAGCAACCGGCAGTCCTCGGCGCTGGTGGCTCCCCGCGCGACCGACAGCCGCGCCTTGTGCACCTGCTCGTCCGAGATCCGCGATGGTTCGCCGGTGCGCTGGGCGGGCACTCCGGCTCCGCCCGGCCTGGACATGGTGTCGTCCTGGTTCCACAGGAACTGACGTACTTCTAGGGACCCGCTCATGACGCCTCCCCGACTTGAGGTTGGCGCGAGGCTAAGCGAGCCCGTCGAACCGCCGCAGCCCCCCGGAGAGTGATTCGGGGGCGACGGAGCGTCACTTTCCGTGTAGGCCACTTGGTGTCAAGCGCCGCGTGATGTGCTTGTCGTGAACGAGGAGGGCAGGACCCATGACCGAACCGGTACCGGGCCAGACGCCGGAACCAGCGGTGACGGACGCAGCGGCGGCGACGCGCCCGGGCGCGGGCACGTCGTCGGCGGACCGGCCGCACGCCGAAACGCCGAACGCCGACCGGCCGGACGCGGGGTCGCCGGCCGCCGGGCGGAGCACCGAGCCGGCCGCCGAGCGGGCCGGCGGGCCGTTGCCGGGCACGACGGGTGCCGCCCAGGCCGCGCCCGTGGAGGCCGCACCCGACCGGGCGCCCGATTCCGCGTCCGATTCCGCACCGGACCACGCGGCCGGCCACGCCCCGGACCCCGCGGCGGACCCCGCCCCCGAACCGGCACCGGCGGCCGGCCAGGACGTGTTCGGCGGCCTCTCGCTGGCCGCCATCGAGGCCGACATCGACCGCTTGATGAGCGACAAGATGAGCGAGCTGGACGGGATGCTCGCGGGCCTGGAGGAACTGGTCCAGCGGCTGGAGGGCGAGATCACGCAACTGGAGCCCCCGGGAGAGGACACCTCTACCCCCTAGGGGTATCCTCGAAGGCCAGAGCACCGACGAGGAAGACGAGGGGCGCCATGTCCGTCACCAGCACCTACACCGTCACCGGCATGACCTGCGGGCACTGCGTCAGCTCGGTCACCGAGGAGCTGACCGCGGTCGACGGGGTGACCGGCGTCGACGTGGCGCTCGACTCGGGCGCGGTCACCGTGACCAGCACCCGGGAGCTGTCGCGCGACGAGGTGGGCGCCGCGGTCGAGGAGGCCGGGTACGCCCTGGCCTGACCCGTCCCACCGGTCGCCGCCGCGACGGGTCCGGGGGGAGGTCGCGGGCCGAAGATTTACCGCGAACCCACTCCCCAGCTCCCCGTGCGCGTGCAACAATCCGATTTGCTGACACACCCCCGGTCAGCACCTGTGGAGATCCCCTCCGGCCCCCGCGTTCCTCCCCCTGGCGCGGGGGCCTCTCCATGCACACAAGTGTGACCCAGGCCACAGTTCGTACGCTTCCGCAATCCAACCGTTATCGTGGCGCGGTGCCTCTTGGATCGCTAGGACGCTCGAAGTCCGGCCGGCATCGCCCGCCACACCGTGAACAGCCCGAGGAACTGCTCCCCGACGAGGAGCTGGCGTCCTACCTCGCCGCGCTGGCCCCGGAGACCGCGGACGCGGAGACCACCGCCGGCACCAGCTTCGGCAACGCGCAGGTCTACCAGCTCCGCCTCCAGCTGATGGCGAACGAGCAGCTGAAGGAGATGGCCGCCGAGCGGCAGACGTCCCCCCAGGCGCTGGCCACCGAGTGGGTCATGCAGCGACTGGAGTGGGAAGCCCGCCAGCGCGGCTACTAGGACCGGAAACCCCCGCACGACGGCGAACAGGCCCCCGACCGAACCGGTCGGGGGCCTGCGTCACGCTCGTGGGGACCAATCGGGAAGATCAGACCTTGCGCACGTTCTGGGCCTGCGGTCCCTTGGTTCCCTGCCCGATCTCGAACTCGACCCGCTGGTTCTCCTCCAGGGTGCGGAACCCCTGGCCCTGGATCTCCGAGTAGTGCACGAAGACGTCCGGTCCGCCGTTCTCCTGGGCGATGAAGCCGAAGCCCTTCTCGGAGTTGAACCACTTGACAGTGCCCAGTGCCATGTACCTGCCTCCATCGCAGGGAAGCTTGGGGCTGCACCGTGCAACCCCGGCCGTCCCGGGGGCGTTTCCCCCGCTGCCACCAGCGGGGACGGCACGCCCGCGTGTCGTTCCGCGAGCGTGAGACACGAACACAGAAACCACGGCCTGCGTTGCCGAGGGTATCGGTTGGGTGACCTTCAGCACTACCGTTCGGACCCCATTGGTCAACCCGGGATCTACTTCTCGGTCACCTCGGGCGGTTCCGGCAGCTCGATGTCGGCCTGGCCGATGTTGCGCTCCAGGGCCGCGAGCCACTCGCCGGAGCTGATCATCTTCTCCAGGGCGGCGTTGACGTCGGCCCGCCCCTCGCCGTCGCCCTTGAGCAGCCCCACGCCGTAGCGCTCGGTGGTGAACGGCTGCCCGACGAGCTTGAGCAGCTCGGGGTTCTCCGCCACGTACCCGGCGAGGATGACCTCGTCGGTGGTGACCGCGTCGACCTTGGACGCCAGCAGCGCCGTGACGCAGTCGGAGTACTGGCCGTACTCGACGAGCTGCACGCCCTGCGCGAACTGGTCCTTGACCTTCTGCGCGGACGTCGAGCCGGTGACCGAGCACAGGCGCTTGCCGTCGAGGTGGCCCGGGTCGGTGATGTCGGCCTCGGTGAACCGCACCAGCAGGCCCTGCCCGGTCTGGAAGTAGGGACCGGCGAAGGACACCTGC
The DNA here is from genome assembly GCF_052936295.1 of Saccharothrix sp. DSM 118769. Taxonomy (NCBI): domain Bacteria; kingdom Bacillati; phylum Actinomycetota; class Actinomycetes; order Pseudonocardiales; family Pseudonocardiaceae; genus Saccharothrix; species Saccharothrix sp. DSM 118769. The sequence goes on from NZ_CP193627.1 coordinate 9,389,472, forward strand.
TCCTTGCGCTTGTCGGTGATCGAGTAGGTGGCGACGACGAAGTCGACCTCGCCCTCGGCGATCAGCCTCTCGCGGTCGGCGGAGCGGGCCTCCTTCCAGGTGATGCCCTTCTCCTCGACGCCGAGCTGGGCCGCCACGTACTTGGCGACGTCCACGTCGAAGCCGACGAACTTGCCGTCGAGCCTGCGCTGGGCCAGGCCGGGTTGGTCGAAGCGGATGCCGATGGTGAGGCTGCCGTCCTCGGCCCTGCCCTCCAACGTGTCGTCGCTCGCACCGCCGCACGCGGCGCTGGAGAACAGGGCCGCCACCACGGCGGTCGCGGGCAGCAGTCGTCGCGACAACATGGGTTGCGTACCTCTCGGGTGCTCGGGAAACGCGGTGCGGATCGGCGCACCGGACTTTTCCCATGCTAAGCAAACCGGTCGGTAACTCCGGTGCGACGAACGTCGCACCGGACCTTTCCGCTGCGCCGTTCGGAGCAGTGCGGCCTGTGAGGCGCGCGACCCCGTCACCGGGGCAGCAGGCCGCGCCTCGGCACCGCGCGGACCCCGAGCCGCCGCACGGCCCTGTTCACGTGCCCCTCGGGCACGCGCCACCGGAGCGGCGCGGGCACCAGCAGCGCCGCGGCCCGCACCGACCGCAGCAGTCCCGTGGCGACCGGTGCCGGGTACGGGCGGTGGCCGTGCAGGGCGACGGCCCACGGCGGCAGCACGGAGTACGCGAGGCGCCCCAGCAGCGGCTCGTAGGCGCCCAGGCCCAGGCGCAGCGCGCCGGGCAGCGGCGGTCGGAGCAGGAACCGGCGGACGACCTCCGAGTCGGCGGTGCGCCGCAGCTCCGGCAGCACGCCCGCGAAGTACGCGGCCATCCCCGCCGCGCTGCCCGGCACCTCGTCGGCGCGCAGGCCCACCAGGGCGGCCGTGCGGCGCTGCTCGTCGTAGTAGCGGTCGACCTGGGCGTCGGTGAGCCGGTAGCCGGCGCGGCGCAGCACGGTGGCGAACGAGTGCACCTCGGCGCAGTGCACCCACAGCAGCAGCTCCGGGTCGTCGACGCGGAACGCGCGGCCGGCGGCGTCCCGGGCGCGCAGGGAGCGGTGCACCCCGCGCACCCGTGCCGCGGCCCGGCGCGCCTCGTCGGTCGAGCCGTAGCTGACCGCGCCGACGAAGCCGGCGGTGCGCAGCAGGCGACCCAGCGGGTCCCGCCGGAAACCCGAGTTCTGCACCACCCCGGCGACGGCCCTCGGGTGCAGCGCCTGGAGGTGGAGGCCGGCGATGCCCGCCACCCACATCGCCGGGTCGGCGTGCAACTGCCACGTCACGGAGTCCGGGCCCATCAGTCCGACGTCCACCCGACCGATCGTGGCACGGCGCGGGCGGCGGCAGGATGGGTCCATGGACCTGGACCGCGCAAGGGACTTCATCCGCCGCAACCCGCGCGCCGTGCTGCTGGCGCACCGGTCGGACGGCACGCCGCAGATGTCGCCGGTGCTGGCGGCCGTCGACGACGAGGGCCGCGTCGTGGTCAGCACCCGGGAGACGGCCTACAAGACGCGCCAACTGCGCAACGACCCGCGCGCCGCGCTGTGCTTCCTCACCGAGGGCTTCTTCGGCGACTGGCTCCAGGTCGAGGGGCCGGCCACCGTGGTGCCCCTGCCGGAGGCGATGGAACCGCTGGTCGACCTGTACCGGCGCATCTCCGGCGAGCACCCCGACTGGGACGAGTACCGGGCGGCGATGGAGCGCGAGCGGCGCGTCGTGATCAGGGTGGAGATCGAGCGCGCGGGACCCGACGTGAGCGGCTGATCACCCGCAGTGGGGGGCCGGGCGTAACGCACCGGCACGCGCGACCGATTCCACGTGACACCGTGGAACGCTGGAGCGGGTGCTGGGATGAGCAGTGGCAGACGGATCGGCCTGGCCGGCGCGGCGCTCGTGCTGGCGTCCGCCGGGCTGGTGGCGCTCGCCCTGTCGGTCGACCGGCCGCGCCCCGTGGACGCGCACCGGGTAGCCGTCGCGCCGGTGGGGCCGGGCGTGCTCAGCGCGACCTTCACCACCACCGTCGAGGTGGTGCGGTCCACGACCCCCGTCGTGGTGCTCGCACCGCCGCCGCAGCGCCCCGAACCCCCGCCGCCACCACCCCCGTCACCGTCGCCGGCGGGCGAGCGGCAGCCGGTGGGGGACGTCCCGGACGAGACGCCCCCGCCGCACCACCCGCCACCACCGCACCACCCGCCGCCGCACCCCCCACCGCCCGGACCGCCGCCCGTGCCCGAGTCACCGCAGGGCTGGGACTGCCACCCCTCGTACACCACGGACGGGGTCTGCGTACCGCTGCGCTTCCCGCGCGGCGTGTGGGACCGCTGCCGCTGGCTGCACGACCAGGGCGTCACCCGGATCGAGGTGCACGGCCGGGACCGCCACCACCTCGACCTGGACCGCGACGGCGTGGCCTGCGAGCGGTTCGACTAGCCGGGCCACCGGCGCCCGAGGTCGGCGTCTGCACCTCACCCGCGCAGCGGTCGTCCACGACGGCGTCCGGCTCGGCGTCGTCCATTCACCGGCACCGCCGCTCCATAACCCCGCGCAGGTCCTCATCGTCATGATGGCGGCGCCGTGCGGTTCACGTGCTCAACGCGGAACCTTGGCCGTCTTGCGCGCACGCGGCGCGGAGGGCGGCGGCACGACCGGCCCGATGTCGCCGTCCGGCGCCTCGTCCAGGTCCACCACCACCGGCGCGTGGTCGCTGGGCGAGGTCCCCTTCCGGGCCTTCCGGTCCACCCAGGCCGCCTCGGCGCGCGCCGCCACACCGGCCGAGGCGAGCACCAGGTCGATCCGCATCCCGAGGTCCTGGTGGAACATCCCGGCCCGGTAGTCCCAGTACGTGTAGATCCGCGAGTCCGGCCACCGGTCGCGCACGACGTCGTGCAGCCCCAACGCCTGCAGCTCCCCCAACGCGGCCCGCTCCACGTCCGTGACGTGCGTGTGCCCCGCGAACGCGGCCGGGTCGAACACGTCGGCGTCCGCCGGGGCGATGTTCACGTCGCCGCACACCACGACGTCCTCGGGCCCACCCGCCACCACCCGCCGGAGCGCCGCCAACCACTCCAGCTTGTAGCGGAAGTGCTCCGAGTCGACCTCCCGCCCGTTCGGCACGTAGACGGAGTGCACCCGCACACCCCCACAAGTGGCCGACACCGCCCGTGCCTCCTGCTCCGGGAACCCGGGCCCGCCGGGCAACCCGACGACGACGTCGTCCAGCCCGACCCGCGAGAGGATCGCCACCCCGTTCCACTGCGCCTGCCCGTGCACGGCCACCCCGTACCCACGCGTCCGGAGCTCATCGCCCAGCAGCGCGAGGAACGCCTCGTCGGCGAGCTTGGTCTCCTGGAGGCACACCACATCAGGGGCCCGCTCGTCGAGCCACCCCAACAACCGGGGCATCCGCTGCTTGACCGAGTTCACGTTCCAGGTAGCCAGCCGCACGAGACCAAGCTAACCGCCACCCCACCCCACCGCGCGCCAAGTCGACCACGACCTCACGTGCGCCGAAGCCCCGACAGCGATCGTGAACAGCAAAACCCCCAGGCCGTTGACCTGGGGGTTTGGTGGGCCGCCAGGGGCTCGAACCCTGAACCCGCGGATTAAAAGTCCGCTGCTCTGCCAGTTGAGCTAGCGGCCCGCGGTCGAGGGTAGTGGACGTCGGGGGTGGGGTTCGACGGTGGCTGCGGGGTGTCGCGGGACACATCTTGGTTGCGGGGGGCGGCGGGCAGGGGGTCGGTCCGCGGTCTGTGGCGACCGCCACTGGCGTCGCTGGGTGACAATGGGAGCGATGTCGACCGCGCTGCACGCCACCAAGCCCCTGAAGATCGGCCAGTACCTGGTCGATCCCGCCGTCGTGCTCGCACCGATGGCGGGCATCACGAACGTCGCGTTCCGGCAGCTCTGCCGCGAGTTCGGCAGTTCCAGCTCGCTCTACGTGTGCGAGATGATCACTGCCCGCGCCGTCGTGGAGCGCGACTCCAAGACGATGCAGATGATCACCTTCGGCGAGGGCGAGCGCCCCCGTTCGATGCAGCTCTACGGCGTGGACCCGACGTCCATGGCGGAGGCGGTGCGGATCATCGTCGGCGAGGACCGGGCCGACCACGTCGACATGAACTTCGGCTGCCCGGTGCCCAAGGTGACGCGCAAGGGCGGCGGGGCGGCGCTGCCGTACAAGAGGCAGCTGTTCCGGCGGATCGTGCGCGCCGCCGTGCGGGCCGCCGAACCGGCGGGGGTGCCGGTGACGGTGAAGTTCCGCATCGGCATCGACGACGACCACCTCACCTACCTGGACGCGGGGCGCATCGCCGCCGATGAGGGCGCCCAGGCGGTCGCGCTGCACGCGCGGACCGCGGTGCAGCGGTACTCCGGGCAGGCCGACTGGTCGGCGATCGCCCGGCTGAAGGAGGCCGTCACCGACGTCCCGGTGCTCGGCAACGGCGACATCTTCAGCGCCCGCGACGCCCTGCGCATGGTCGCCGAGACCGGCTGCGACGGCGTCGTCGTCGGGCGCGGCTGCCTGGGCAGGCCGTGGCTGTTCGGCGAGCTCCAGGCGGCGTTCCGGGGCGAGCCGATCCCGCCCGGCCCCCGGCTGGGGCAGGTGGCGGAGATCCTGCGCCGGCACGGCGCGCTGCTCGCGGACTTCCTCGGCGAGGACAAGGGCGTGCGCGACCTGCGCAAGCACATGGCCTGGTACCTGAAGGGCTTCCCGGTGGGCGCGGACCTGCGGCGCAGCCTGGCCATGGTGTCCACGCTCGCCGAGCTGGACGACCTGGTCGGCCGGCTCGACCCGGACCTGGCGTTCCCGGACAGCGCCGACGAGCCGCGCGGCCGGCAGGGCTCGCCCGCCAAGGTCGTGCTGCCCGAGGGCTGGCTGGACGACCCCGAGGACGGCATGGTCCCGGACGCCGAAGACATGCACTCGGGTGGGTGACGTGCGGTTGCGCGGCGCCACGGCCGCCGCGATGTGCGCCCTGCTGCTCTCGTTGACCGCGTGCGGTCCCTCGGTGGCCGGCACGCCGCGCCCGCTCCAGGTGGGCGACGTGGAGCGCGACATGGTCACGGGCTACTTCAACGACCTGAACGAGGCGGGCGCGCAGGGCGCGACCGAGCAGCGCGACCTGCTCACCACCACCCAGCACCCGGACTTCCGCGACGACGACTGCCGGCTGCCGTCCGGCACGATCGAGGTGCACCCGACGATGTCGACGCTGCGCCTGGACCCGGAGTGGGCGCCGCCCGGCTCGGACGAGCACCCGCGCGGCGTGGTGCTGGTGGTGGCGGTGACGCTGACCGTCGTGCAGGACGGCACCGAGGTCGGCAGCCAGATCGGCTCGCAGCACGTCGTGCTGCTCAACGGCAAGGCGTACGGCTTCGCCCCCTGCGCGAACTGACCGGCCCGAGGGCCGTGACCGGCCCGAGGGCCGTTCGACCACGCTCAGCACACGGCGATCCCTATAGATCGTCGAACGTCACCAGTTCGGAGCAGTGCACGGTCAACCAGTAGAGGGAAATCACTAGTAGACGCGTCTTGCCGGCTCAAGCGCCGCGTCGTAACAGACGACACCTGGCAAGTAAGGAGGTGAGCGCGATGACCGCACTGCGACCCGAAGTCGCCGAGTTCGACAGCGACGGCCGGCCCGCAGCGGGTGAGCCCGCGTCGTCCCGGGGCGAGGGCGGCGGCCTGGTGCAGCTGCACGAGTCCATCGCCACGCTGCTCGCCTCCCGGGGCCAGTGGCGGCAGGCGTACCAGCACCTGCGCTCGGCGTTCGACCTGGTCTACGCGGACCAGGACGACCAGCCCCAGGTGCCCGAGCAGCTGCGCCGCGAGGTCGACCGGCTGCGCCGCGAGCACGCCGAGGCGCGGGAGCAGAGCCTCCGGGACAGCCTCACCGACAGCTACAACCGGCGCTACCTGGACGAGCGCCTCGTCGACATGGTCGCCGAACGCGGCACGGCGGCCTCCGGCCTGGCCATCGCGCTGATCGACCTCGACTGGTTCAAGCAGGTCAACGACACGTTCGGGCACGTCCTGGGCGACCGGGTGCTGCAACGGGTGGTCGAGCTGCTCCAGGAGGAGCTGCCGGAGGGCGCGTTCTGCGCCCGGTACGGCGGCGAGGAGTTCGTGCTCGTGCTGCCGGACGTCGAGGCCGTGACGGCCATCGGCGTGGCCGAAGCCGCGAGACTGCGTGTCGAGCGTCACTCCTGGTCCTCGCTCGCGCCGGGGCTGCGGGTGACGGTGAGCGTCGGGCTGGCCTACGAGCCGCCGGCCACCGACCCGTCGACGCGCCCGCCGGTGTCCCCGGAGCAGCAGTTGCTGCGCGCGGACAGCCTCCTCTACACGGCCAAGCAGTCAGGACGGAACGCGGTGGCGTACCGGGAGAACGGTCGCGTGCGCCTCGCCGGTCCCGCTTCCGGGCGACGCGGTATAGCCGAATCGCGGGTTGCCGGTTACTGATCCCTACTGGTTGCTCACCCTTTCGGGCGTAGTCTGCTGCGCACTTCCGAGTACTGCCGACCCCTGTATCACCGGGAGTGGTCGTCAGGACTGGCGGTCATCCGTAGTATCGCCAGGGCAAGTGACACGCCGTTGGTGCAACCACTGTGTCCTTGCTGTCGTCAACTCGTGATGACGACCCACTAGTGACCGAAGCTGAAGGGAGACCGGGTGCCCGACGAGCCCCGCCGTGGCGGCCCCGGACCCGGTGGAGACCACGCCCCCCAGGACGACCAGCCGACCGGACGTCGCCGCAGGTCACTGGACGATGGCGGGCTGAGCGTGTCCGACCTGCTCGAACAGCACAGCCGCACGAACATCCCGAGGCCGGTTCCGCCGGGCCCCGCGGACACCGGCCGCCGGGCCGCGCCCGAACCCGAACCGCCCCGCGGGCCCGCGCCGAACGGCACGCGCCCGCCGGAGGCCACCGGCCGCCGCGCCGCGCCCGACCACTTCACGCCGTCCGCGGACGGCCCGGAGCCGCCGAGGCGCCAGGCCCCCCCGAACGACTTCTTCGCCCCCGCGCAGGAGGGCACCGGCACGCGCGCGCCGCGCCCGGCACCGGAGGACGGCCCGCGACGCGCGGCGCCGAACGGCCACCCCGCCCCCGCCGACGCGAGGCGCCCCGGTGAGGGCACCGGGCGGCGGGCGCGGCCGGAGCCGCCGGACGCCCCCGGCCGCCGCGCCGCCGAACCGCCGCGCCGCTACCCCGAGGGCGACCCGAACGCCCAGCGCCCGGTCCCGCCGCCCGTGCACCCGGAGGGGCCGCGACCCGGTGAGCACACCGGTCGACGCGCACGTCCCGCCGCGCCGCCGGAGGCACCTCGCCCCGACGCCTTCCGGCACGACGGGCCGCGTCCGGACGTGCCGAGGCCGGATGCGTACAGGCCGGACGTGCCCAGGCCGGACTTGCACAGGCCCGATGTGCCCAGGCCCGACGCGTCCAGGTCGGACGTGCCGAGGCCGGACGTGCCCCGGCCGGACGCCTTCCGACCCGACGTGCCGAGGCCGGACATGCCGCGGCCGGACGTGCAGAGGCCCGACGCGTCCAGGTCGGACGTACCGAGGCCCGACGTGCCCCGGCCCGACGCCCCCCGCTCGGACGCCTTCCGGCCCGACGTGCCCAGACCGGACACGCCCAGGGCCGAGGTGTCCAGGTCGGACGTGCCCCGCCCGGACCCCCGCCGCCCCGTGGACGGGGTGGCCGACGTGCCGCACCGGGTTGGCGAGAGCACCGGTCGCCGGGCCCGGCCCGAACCGCCGGACGGTCCTCGCCGACCGGCGCAGCGCCCCGAGGACCTCGACCCCCGCCGCGCCCCGGACGGCGGCCCGCGCCGCCGGCCCGAAGGCGTGCCGGGTGAGCCCCCCGGCCGCCGGTTCGCCGAGGACGGGCCCGAACCGCCCGTGCGCCCCGGCGAGGGCACCGGCAGGCGCCCGATGGGCCGCCCGGTCGGCCCCGCCGACGTGGACGGCCCGCACGGTGACGGCCCCCGGCGGCTCGCCGAGGACGCCGCTCCCGGCCGCCGCCCCGCCGGACCTCCCCGCCCGGACGCCCGTCGTCCCGGCGATCCCCGCCGCCCCGCCGGCCCGCCCGTGGACGACCAGGGCGTGCCCGGTCGCCCCGTGGACGACCAGGACCGGGGCAGCGCACCGCGCCGCCTCGCCGGTGGCCCCGCCGACCCGCGCCGGCCCCTCGGTCACCCGGTGGACGACCAGGACCGCGGCAGCGCGCCCCGTCGCCTCGCCGGTGGACCGGGTCCGCGCGGCCTGGCCGGCGCGCCCGTCGACGGCATCGACCAGGGCGGCGCGCCGCGCCGGCTCGCGGGTGGCCCCGCCGACGAACCCGGCCGTGACCCGGGCCGTGAACCCGGGTTCGGACCGCGTCGTCCCGCCGGTCCGCCGGTGGACGACCAGGACCGGGGCAGCGGCCCGCGCCGGCTCGCCGACGGGCCGCAGGTCGCGCCCGACGCGCCCGGCCGCCGCTTCGCCGAGGACCCGGCCGAGCAGGCACCTCCCATCGCGGACCGCCTCGGCAGCCAGGCGCCCCCGGCGCCGGTCGCCCCGCCGAGCGGCCCCGAACCGCGCGAGCAGATCGACCCGGCCAGCCTCACCACCGAGATGGAGGCCATCAGCGACGACGTCAAGAAGCGTCGCGAGGTCGACCACACGCTGGCCCGCTTCTCCGCCGTCCACGACGAACTGGCCGAGCAGGAGCGCATCCGCAAGGAGCGCCGGCAGAAGCTGATGCCGTGGAAGGCCGACCACGACGAGGACGCCACCGAGTACGCCGCGCCCGTCGACGTCCTCGACGACGACGGCGACGGCCCGCGCCGCCGCGGTCGCACGGCCAAGCACAGCAGGATCGTGCGCAGCGTCAAGGTCGTGTCGCTGGCGGCGGCCGTGCTGGTGTTCGTGTCCACGGGCCTCGGCTGGGGCGCGATGCTCTACATCGACAGCAAGATCGTCGAGGTCGACGCGCTCGGCTCGAACTCCGCGGCCGTCCACGAGGCCGAGAAGCAGCTCGGCGACGAGAACTTCCTGATCATCGGCTCGGACACCCGCGCGGGCGCCAAGGCGCAGGACGGCGTCGGCGACACCGACGCCGTGCAGGGCGCGCGGTCCGACGTGCTGATGCTCGCCCACATCCCGGCCGACCGGAAGCGGATGGTCGTCGTCTCGGTGCCGCGCGACCTGACGGTGACGCGGCCCGCGTGCGAGCAGTGGGACTCCAGCACCGGCCAGTACACCGGCACGCAGCTCGAAGCGCAGGAGGGCGCGAAGGCCAACACGGCCTACTTCGACGGCGGTCCGCGGTGCGTGGCGAAGTTCATGACCGAGCTGACCGGCCTGGAGATCAACCACTTCATCAGCGTGGACTTCAACGGCTTCCGCGGCATGGTCGACGCGGTCGGCGAGGTCGAGGTGTGCGTGCCGAAGCCGATGGTCGACGACGAGCTGGGCACGATCTTCGACAAGGCCGGCCGGTTCCAGGTCAACGGCGGCAAGGCGCTCGACTACGTCCGCGCGCGCAAGGTGTCCGGTGAGCAGTTCGGCGACTACGACCGCGTGACGCGGCAGCAGAAGTTCCTGTCCGCGCTGCTCCGCAAGGCGCTGTCGTCGGAGATCCTGCTGAACCCGGGCAAGCTCAACGGTTTCCTCAACGCGTTCGCCGCGGCCACCGTGGGCGACAACATCGGCGTGAACGACATGCTCACGCTCGCGCAGTCGCTGCGCAGCCTCGAAGCCGGCCGGGTCAGCTTCGTGACCGTCCCGCACTACACGGACGAGGGCCCGACGCTGTCGAACGACGACAACGTCGAGATGCTGCGCGAGGCGGAGACCAGGGCGCTGTTCCAGTCGATCATCGACGGCACGCCGCTGCCCGACGAGAAGCCGGACACCTCGGCGCCCGCGACGGGCGCGCCGACCCCCGCGCCCGTCGGGCCCAAGCCGGGCAAGGTCGTCGACCCCAAGGGCGTCAAGGTCCAGGTCCTCAACGGCGACCCCGACTCCACCGGCCTCGCGCTGTACGCGACGACCGAGCTGGAGGACCTCGGGTACGACGTGGTCATCACCGGCAACGGCGAGACGACCGACAAGACCGTCATCAAGTACCACACGGGCGGCGAGGACGCCGCGGCGACGCTGGCGGCGTCCATCCCGGGCGCGGTGCTGGTGGCCGACCCGTCCATGGGCGGCGCGGTGCAGCTGCTCATCGGGCCGAACTGGGACGAGGTCGTGCGGGCCCCGCAGGCGGGTGGTGGCGCGGCACCGCCGGACGCCGGCACGCCGCAGCCGCCCAAGGACCTGGAGGTCGTCAACGCCGCGGCGGACCCCTGTGCGTGAGCCGACTGGACGTTTCGGGTTCACCGCCGGTTCACCGGGGTGGGTCGTTACCGCGACGACCCGCACGTAGGCTGACCGCCATGCGTGAGGCTTACCACGACCAGCTCGGACAACTCGCCGGGCAGCTCGCCGACATGTGCGCGATGGCGGGTGAGGCCATGGAGCGCGCCACCTCGGCGCTGCTCGACGCGGACCTCGCCCTCGCCGAGCAGGTGATCGGCGACGACGTCAAGATCGACGACGTCCGCGCGGCCATCGAGGAGCAGTCGTACGCGCTGCTCGCGCTCCAGGCGCCGGTCGCGACGGACCTGCGCATCGTGCTCGCGGTGATCCACGCCGCGGAGAGCGTCGAGCGCATGGGCGACCTGGCGCTGCACGTGGCCAAGGCCGCGCGTCGCCGGCACCCGAACCACGTGCTGCCCGACACCGTGCAGCCGTACTTCTCGGAGATGGGCCGCATCGCCGTCGAGCTGGCGCGCGAGGCGACCGACATCATCCGCACGCAGGACGCGGCGCGGGCGCGGTCGCTGGAGGACGCCGACGACGCGATGGACGACCTGCACCGCCACCTGTTCACGGTGATCATGGACAAGGAGTGGGCGCACGGCGTCCCGTCCGCGGTGGACACCACGCTGCTCGGCCGGTTCTACGAGCGGTTCGCCGACCACGCCGTGTCGGTGGCGAAGCGGACCGTGTTCGTCGTGACCGGGCGGATGCCCGGCTACGGCGGCTCCGACGAGAGCTGAGCCCTTCCCGGGTCGGGGAAGGGCTCAGCCCAGCAGGCCGTTCAGCTCCTGGGTGAGCTGGGCGGCGATGCGGGGGTTGTCGGCGGGGGCGTGGGTGAGCCACTTCTGGCCGTCCGGCCCCTGCCGGGTCTGCGACATGTAGCGGCCCTGGTCGTTGTCGAACCACGCGACCTGCGGGGCGCGCTGCTCGCGGCCGTGCCTGCCGCGGACCGTGACGCCGAACTGGCCGGCGCGCAGCCGCTGCCGCTCGAACACCGCCTCCAGGGCGCGCACCTGCGTGGCGGCCGTGCTGCGGGGCGCCATGGCCCGGGTGAACGTCGCGTTGCCGAAGTCGTCGTCGCGGCGCGGCGGCGGGGGCGGCGCCGAGGACGGCATCGGCACCGTGATCGACTGGCCCGGTCCCGGGCGGTTGCCCGGGACAAGCTCCACGACCGAGCGCACCAGCGTGGCCGAGCGCAGCAGGTCGACCTTGATCTGCCGGTCGTCCATGACGGCCAACGCCGCGTTCTCCTTCGCCGCGCCGGCGCGCGCGAGCAGCTGGCGCTCGACGTTGCGCGGGTCGAGCGAGGCGATGGCGCTGAGCGAGTAGTCGAACCGGACGAGCAGGGTGAGCGCTTCCTCCACCTCGGGCACGACCCGGCCGCGGCGGGCCAGGCCGCGCGACTCCAGGTCGCGGTACACCGCGTTACGGATGCCGCGCCGCTCGTCGAACGTCTGCCCGAGGTAGGGGAAGTCGAACGGGTAGGGCCGGCTGCCGAGCTTCAGGTCCTCCCAGACCATGTCGGCCGCCGCGTGCGACAGGGCGAACGAGAACACGCTCACCCGCCGATGACCGGCGGGGCGACCATGGTGCCGTCGCCGAAGACGTCCTCGGTCTCCACGAGGTACGACGCCGCCTTGTGCTCCTTGTCCTCTTCCCCCTGGCCCTGACCGGCGCCCGCGCCCATGCCGCCCACGCCCGGCGCGCCACCGCGACCGGCCGCGCCCGCCGCGCCGCCGGGCCCGAAACCGCCGCTGCCGCCGGGGCCGAAGCCGCCCGCGCCCGTGCGCCCGGCCTCGCCGAGCGCGCCCGTCGTGCCGCCGGGCCCGAAACCGCCCATGCCGCCCACGCCACCGGCGCCGCGACCGGCCGCCGCCATGCCGCCGGGCCCACCGAGCCCGCCGCCACCACCGCCACCGCCGCCGGGCATGCCGCGACCGCCGAGGCCACCGGGGCCGCCGCCGGGCATGCCCCGACCGCCGAGGCCGCCGGGACCGTTCTGGCCGGGGCGTCCGCCGGGGACGGGCACGCCGGGACGTCCGCCGGGGGGCGTGCCACCGGGCGGGAAGACACCGGGCGGGTAGATGCCGCCGCCACCGCCGCCGTTCTGGCCGCCGCCGCCGCCACCGCCGCCGCCTCCACCACCGCCACCGCCGCCGCCGGGGGGCGTGATGCCGCCGCCGTTCAGGCCGGACTGGTTGGTGTTGCCGCCGCCGCCACCGCCGCCGGGGATGGTCACGTCGCCGAACGAGCCGCTGCCCGTGCCCGTGCCGGTCCCGGTGCCCGTACCCGTCCCGGTGCCGACACCGCTGGGCACGGTCGGGCGGCTGCCGATCCCGCTTTCACCCGTGCCGGTGGACTCACCGCTCCCCCCGGCGCCGCTCATCGGCGGGGGCGGCGAGAAGGCGGGCATCGTGGAGCCGGACTCCTGGAAGCTGGTGGACATGGTCGTCATGACCTCGGCCGCCCGCTCGTGGGCCTGCTGCTTCTCCTCGAACTTCTGCTCGATCTGGTCGATCGTGTCGGCCCACTTGAACGGGTTGGGCTCGGAGAAGAACATCTTGTAGGCGTCGGCGGTGCTGAAGTCGACCGGTTCGGGCATCGAGTTCTTGGCCGCCTCGGCCGCCTGGCTCTGCGTGTAGAGCTTGTTGCCGGTGAGCTGCGCGCCCTGGGCCGCGTTGCCGGACCAGGTGGCGACGTTGGTGAAGTACCCCTGGGCCGCCTCGGCCGCCTTGCCCTGCCACGCGCCCTTGCTGGCGTTCGTGGCACTGGTGAGGTCGGCCTGGAGCTGGGCCAGCGTGTTGCCGACCTTGGTCCACGCCTCGCCCTGGTCGTTCGCGGTGCCGGGGGCCATGTTCGTGGTGACCATGTCCTTGAGGGCCTTGTGGTCGTACCCCATGTAGAACGACCCGGCGGGCGTGAGCGGGGGCCGGTAGTTCTCGACCGCCTGCTCGAGGTTGCGCTCCTGCTCCTGCTGGTACTGCGCGGACTGCTGCTTGTAGCGGATGTAGTCGTCGAGGGTCGTGATGGCCCCGAAGAAGCCCGGGTTCTCGGTCCGCGCACGTTCGTATTCCGCGCGCAGTTCGGCCTCGGTCTGCCCGGCGTAGGTGACCTGGGTGGCCTGGCTGTTCTGCTGCGAGTTCGAGTTCGGCGGTGCCACGACGTTCTCCTTGGACTACTTGGGCAGCGTCGGTTCGATGGCGTTGGCGACCCGCGTCGCGGCGTCGCACGCCTTGTCCAGCGACGTGTTGTCGGACGAGGCGATGTCGACCCTGTCGGTCGGAGTCACCTCGATCGCGACGAGGCACGAGGTGTCGGAGGCCGGTGCCTTGACGAGCTTGGCGTCCCGAGAGCCCACGGAGATGCTGGACACGTCCTTGCCGACCGCCTCGTCGATCTTGAGGTCCGGTTCGGGCTTCAGCGACACCGCGTTGGTGGTTCCCAGGATGGCGTCGCACGCATCCCCGTCGGGCTCGATCTCGGTCAGGCTCACCTGGCCGGCGACCGATTCCAGCACGTCGCACGCGTCGAAGCCCGCGAACACGTCACCGCCGGTCGCCGGAGTGCTGGTGGTCGTCTCCACCGCGTTGCCGGTCGTGCTCGACGCGGTACCGCCCGGCGTCGGGTCACCCGGTTCCTCCGTGGTGCAGCCGGTGGCCACCGCGGCCACGACCGCGAAGGCCAGGAGGACGCGTGACGACAATCCCTCGCTCAACTGACTTCCACCCTCAGTAGCGGTTGTAGGTTCCGGCGGCAGACGTGTCCACCTCGCGGTAGTTCTCGATCGCCTTCTGGATCGCCTGCCGTGCTTCCGTCAACGCGGACCGCAGTTGGTTGATGGCCGGGACTATGCCGGTCGTCCCCGCCCCGCCCTCGACGCTCTCCTGGTTGTAGCGGGTGATCGCCTCGGCGTCCGGGCTGGTCCCGAGCTTGGCGCGCTGCTGGAGGTGCGACAGGTTGTTGTCGAGCTTCTGGAGGTCCATCAGCGCACTGTCGATCGCCTTCAGGTACGCCTCCGCCCCCGACTGGCTGATCGCGAACGAGCCCGAGTCCGCCGCGGCCTTCAGGCCCTGCATGTTGGCCGTCATGGCCTGCATGGACTGGACGCTCCACGCACCTTCCGGCGCCACGATTACCCCCTGCGAGTCTGCCGATCCCAGCCGTCACGGTACCCCCGGACGGAGGACCGTGTCTCGATTTTGACGGTCGCCGCCAACCGCCGGTTCCCGCATCACCCGAACGCGCGAGAGCCCTCCCACCGCAGGTGGGAGGGCTCTCGACCGGGGGACTGCTCAGCCGAAGCGGCCCGAGATGTAGTCCTCCGTGGCCTTCTGGCTCGGGTTGCTGAAGATCTTCTCCGTGTCGTCCACCTCGATCAGCTGACCCGGCTGGCCGACACCCAGCAGGTTGAAGAACGCGGTCTGGTCGGAGACCCGCGCCGCCTGCTGCATGTTGTGGGTCACGATGACGATCGTGTACTCCTTCTTCAGCTCGGTGATCAGGTCCTCGATCGCCAGCGTGGAGATCGGGTCCAGGGCCGAGCACGGCTCGTCCATCAGCAGCACGTCGGGCTGCACGGCGATGGCGCGCGCGATGCAGAGGCGCTGCTGCTGACCACCGGACAGGCCGCCGCCCGGGCGGTCGAGGCGGTCCTTGACCTCGTTCCAGAGGTTCGCGCCCCGCAGCGACCTCTCGGCCACCTCGTCGAGCTTCTTCTTGTTCCGCTCGCCCGCGAGCTTGAGGCCCGCCACCACGTTGTCGCGGATCGACATCGTGGGGAACGGGTTGGGCCGCTGGAACACCATGCCGATGGTCCGGCGCACCTGCACCGGGTCGATGGACGAGGCGTAGATGTCCTCGCCGTCCAGCAGCACCTTGCCCTCCACGCGGGCTCCCGGCGCCACCTCGTGCATGCGGTTCAGCGACCGCAGCACGGTGGACTTGCCGCAACCGGAGGGTCCGATGAACGCGGTGACGTTCTTCGGCGGCACGGCCAGGGAGACCTCCTGGACGGCGTGGAACTTGCCGTAGAAGAGGTTGAGGTCCTTCACGTCGATGCGCTTGGCCATGACCGCCCGCTCACTTCGTCTTCGGAGCCAGCCACCGCGAGATCACGGTAGCCAGCAGGTTGAACAGCGTGATGATGAGCACCAGGGTGATCGCCGCGCCCCAGATGCGATCGAAGCCCGCCTGCGTCGGGTTGTTCCGCTCGGACGTCATCAGCAGCGGCAGCGACGCCATCGGGCCGTCGAACAGGTTGTAGTTGATGTACGGCGCGTACGCGGCCAGCACGAGCACCGGCGCGGTCTCGCCCATGACGCGGGCGAGGGCCAGCATGATGCCGGTGACGATGCCGGACAGCGCGGTGGGCACGACGACCTTGACGATCGTCTTCCACTTCGGGATGCCCAGCGCGTAGGACGCCTCGCGCAGCTCGTCGGGGACGATCTTGAGCATCTCCTCGGTGGTCCGCACGATCACCGGCACCATGAGCAGCACCAGCGCGAGGGACACCGCGAACCCGCTGCGGCCGAAGCCGAAGTAGGTGATCCACAGCGTGTAGACGAACAGGGCGGCCACGATGGACGGCACGCCGGTGAGGATGTCCACCATGAACGTGGTGGCCTTCGACAGCTTCGACCGGCCGCCGTACTCGACGAGGTAGACGGCGACGAACAGGCCGATCGGCACCGAGATCAGGCCGCAGACGAGGCCCTGCACGAGGGTGCCGTAGATCGCGTGGTAGACACCGCCGCCCTGCTGCCGCGAGAGCAGCCCGGACAGCGACTTCTGCCACCAGTCGGCGTCGAGGATGACCGGGAAGCCGCGCTGGACCACCACGAACAGCACCCAGACCAGCGGCACGATGGCGATCAGGAACGCGCCGTAGACCAGGGTGGTGGCGACGGCGTTCTTGAACTTCCGCGAGCCGCTGACGCTCTGGAACGTCGGCGGCGTCGCGAGGCGGTCGAGGTCCGCCGTGTCGGTCGTCATTCGTACTCCTTGTGACCGGCGACGATGGACCGGGCGATGGCGTTGACGCCGAACGTGAGCACGAACAGCACGAGGCCGGCGGCGATGTAGGCGCCGGCGATGCGCGGGTCGTTGAACTCGGGCGCGGCCAGCGCGATCTTGGACGCGAACGTCGCGCCGCCGTCGAACAGGCTCCACCCGAACGTCGCGGCGGTGCCGCTGAGGATGATCGTGAGCGCGATGGTCTCGCCGAGCGCGCGGCCGAGGCCGAGCATGGAGGCGCTGACGTAGCCGGCCTTGCCGAACGGCAGCACGGTGGTCCGGACGACCTCCCACTTGGTCGCGCCGAGCGCGATGGCGCCCTCGACGTGGGTGGGCGGGGTCCGGTCGAACACCTCGCGGCTGACCGCGGTGATGATCGGCAGGATCATGACGGCGAGCACGATGCCGGCGGTGAAGATGGTGCCGCCGATCTCGATGCTGACGTTGCCCTCGGCGAACAGGAAGATCCAGCCGAGCTTCGCGGTGAGCCACTCGCCGATGGGCGTGAGCACCGGGCCGAGCACCAGCAGGCCCCACAGGCCGAAGATGATCGACGGCACGGCGGCCAGCAGGTCGATGACGTACGCGAACGGCCGGGCGAGCCTGCGCGGCGCGTACTGGGTGAGGAACAGGGCGATGCCCAGCGCGATGGGCATGGCGATGACCAGCGCGAACGCCGCCGACACCACGGTCACCAGGAGCAGGTCCAGGATGCCGTAGCGCATGTTGTTGACGTCGCTGGTGGACCACTCGCGACTGGTCAGGAAGTTGACCTTGTCCAGCCCCAGCGAGGGGATGGCCTGGATCAGCAGGAAGATGCCGATGGCCCCGATGAGGACCACGATGAAGATGCCCGAGCCGGTGGCGAGACCGGCGAAGATCCGGTCACCCGGCCGGACGTGCTTCTTGTTCTCGGCTTCCGCGGTCGGGGGAATCGGAGCCTCCGAGTCGGGTCGAGCGGCCGGAACGCCCCCGCGGGCACCGCTGTCAGCGGTGCCCGCGGGGCGCTCGACCACGGTGCGGTCGTTCATCGCCTCAACGCCTGCGTGGAGTCTGCCGGCCTGATCAGGCGATCGCCTGGATGGCGGTCAGGATCTTGTCCTGGAACGCCTTGGGGAGCGGAGCGTAACCCGCGTCCGCCAGGCCGGCCTGGCCGTCGGTCGCCGCGACCGTGAGGAACGCCTTGACGGCCTTCGCGGTGTCGGCGTCGTAGCCCTTGGAGCAGACGATCTCGTAGGTGGCGAGCAGCAGCGGGTAGGCGCCCGCGGTGGACGAGCCGTAGATCGAGTTCAGGTCGAGGACCAGGTCGTTGCCGGAGCCCTTGACGGTGGCGCCGTCGATGGCCTTGCCGACCGTCTCGTTGGTCAGCTCGACCGGGCCGGAGCCGTTGTCGATCTTCGCGATGGACAGCTTGTTGTCCTGGGCGAAGGACAGCTCGACGTAGGTGATGGCGCCGTCGATCGAGCCCGCCGCCTGCGCGACGCCGGCCGACTTCTCCTTGCCCTCGCCGATGCCGCCCTTGAACTGCTTGCCGGCGCCCTGCGTCCAGGCGCCCTTCGAGGCGGCCTGGAGGTAGAGCTGGAAGTTGTCGGTGGTGCCCGACTCGTCGGAGCGGTAGACGACCTTGATGTCCTTGTCGGGCAGCGACGCGCCGGAGTTCAGCGCGGCGATGGCCGGGTCGTTCCACTTCTTGACGGAGCCGTTGAAGATCTTGGCGGCGACCTCGCCGGTCAGCGTGAGGTCGGCGACGCCCTCCAGCTTGTAGCCGAGCGCGACCGGGCCGAAGACCAGCGGCAGGTTCCAGGCGGGGTTGCCCTTGCAGCGCTCGGCGGCGGCGGCCACCTCGCCCTTGCTCTCGGACAGCGGGGAGTCGGAGCCGCCGAAGTCGACCTGGCCGGCGTTGAAGTTCTTCACGCCCGCGCCGGAGCCGGAGGCGTTGTAGGCGACGTTCGCGCCGGCGCACTTCTGCTGGTACGCCTGGATGAACGTGTCGATCGCGTTCTTCTGCGCGGAGGAACCCTCTGCGTTCAGGTTGGACTTGCCACCGCACTCGACGGGCGTCGACGACTGGCCCGCCGCCGACGTGGTGCCCGCACCACCGGTGTTGTTGTCGCTGCCGCACGCGGTGAGCAGAAGCGCACCGGCCGCGATCAGGCCGAGAACGGCGCCGTGTCGCTTGGTCTTCACCTGGGTCCTCCAGCTGCGAAAAACGGTGTCGCGACGAACCTCCGCCGCTCGACACGGACGGTAGGCAGCGAGGGTGGACAGGCGCCCAGGACAAGGTGAACGAGAGGTGAACTCCATACGGGAGGTGACTGGGGACACCGCCTTTTGGGTGGTCCCGTGACCTGCACGTTTGCATGACGTGATGGCTTCGTCACTACCGGGCGTATTGGGCGTCCGAATCCCACCGGGCGAACCCCAACCGGGTGTACACGGCCAGTGCCGCCGCGTTGTCGGCCTCGACGTACAGCATCACCTCGGTGAGCCCGGCGTCCCGCAGGTGCGCCAGCCCGGCGAGGGTGAGGGCCTTGCCCAGCCCGCCGCCCTGCGCGCCCGGGTCGACGCCCACCACGTAGACCTCGCCGAGGGTGGCCGAGTGGACCTTCGTCCAGTGGAAGCCGAGCAGCCGCTCCTCGGCGTCGACGGCCAGCAGGAAGCCGGCCGGGTCGAACCACGGCTCCTCCTCCTTGTGCCGGACGTCCTCGATGCTCATCGCGCCCTGCTCGGGGTGCCAGGAGAAGGCGCGGTGGTTGACGTAGACGACGGCCGCCTCGTCCCGGCCGGGCACGAACGACCGCAGCCGGACGCCCTCGGGCAGGACCGGCGACGGCAGGCCGGCGTCGAGGGGGCGGCGCAGGCGGAGCAGCTCGCGGACCTTGCGGTGGCCGAGCTTCGCCGCCAGGGCCTCCTGCTCGGGCCGGCCGCCGTGCGCCCAGACGCGCAGGGGCGCGTCCCCCAGGAGGGCGACGCGCTCCTGGGCGGCGGCGAGCAGGGCGGTGGCGGTGCCGCGCCGGCGGTGCTCCGGGTGGACGGCCAGCTCGGCGACCTTGTTGCCGTCGGCGTCGCCGAAGACGTCCAGGTGCAGGTAGCCCGCCAGGACGCCGTCCACGCGCGCCAGCAGGTGGGCGCTGCCGCGGGCGCCGGGGCGCAGGCGCAGGACGACGGCCTCCCCCACGGGGGCCACGCCGTCGGCCGCCTCAACGGCCCCGAGCAGGCCGGAAACCTCTCCGGCCTGCTCGGGGGTCAGCTCTTCGAACCAGGTCGATTCCACGTCGGGAAACCTACCGGGAGCCCGGTCACGCCCTGAAGATCAGCTCCGCGTCGTCGATCGTCGTCTCCGGCGCGTCCAGGTGCTCCACGCGGCGGGCCGAACCCGGGCGCGGCGGGCGGACGAACTTGTAGCCCACGTTGCGCACGGTGCCGATGAGCGACTCGTGCTCGGGGCCGAGCTTGGCGCGCAGGCGCCGGACGTGCACGTCCACGGTGCGGGTGCCGCCGAAGAAGTCGTAGCCCCAGACCTCCTGGAGCAGCTGGGCGCGGGTGAAGACGCGGCCCGCGTGCTGCGCGAGGTACTTGAGCAGCTCGAACTCCTTGTAGGTGAGGTCGAGCGGGCGACCGCGCAGCCGGGCGGTGTAGGTCGCCTCGTCGATGACCAGCTCGCCGAGCTGGAGCGAGCCGTCGCCACCGGGCTGCTGGGTGCCGCGCCGGGAGCGCACGAGGCGCAGGCGGGCGTCCACCTCGGCCGGGCCGGAGGTCGGCAGGAGGATCTCGTCGACGCTCCAGTCGGAGTTGACCGCGACCAGGCCGCCCTCGGTGACGATCGCCACGACGGGGACGTCCACGCCGCTGGAGTCGAGCAGCCGGCACAGGCTGCGCGCGGCGACCAGGTCGGTCCTGGCGTCGACCAGGACGATGTCGTGCGGACCGGCCTCCAGCAGCGCGGAGACCTCCGGGCGCAGCGGTCGCACCTCGTGCGGCAGGAGCGACAGCGCGGGGAGGACCGCCTCGGGATCGGAGTCGGTGGTCAGCAGCAGCACGTCGATGCTCATCGCGGCGCCCTCTCGTTCGGCCGGTGTGAGGTCACCGGACCAGGCAGCGCGAAGTACGGTGACCGGGCCCCGTTGCCTGCGGATGACGGAGACGATACCGGTGCGCACCGCAAAAGACCCAGGTCAGCAGGTCAGGGTCACAGTTGTTTCCACAAGCGTCACGCCTGTTACATCCATGTCACACGACGCCGTCCGTTTGGACGGTGTGCACGTGAGGTCGACACGGTCCGTGACCGACCTGGCGTTCGTGGTGGGTCACGGCTTCACCAACCACGTGCGGAAACCGTTCGTGTCACGAGTGCTGCGCCGCCTCGCCGGGCACGGCGGGGTGGTCGCGCTGGACTTCCGCGGCCACGGCCGCTCCGGCGGCGCGTCCACGGTCGGCGGCGACGAGGTGCACGACCTCGCGGCGGGCGTTTCGCTGGCCCGCGAACTGGGGTACCGACGCGTGGTGACCGTCGGGTTCTCCATGGGCGCCTCGATCGCCCTGCGCCACGCCGGCCTGCACGAGGACCGCCCGGACGCCGTGGCGGCGGTCAGCGCGCCCTCCCGCTGGTGGGTGCGGGAGACCCCGGCCATGCGCCGGGTGCACTGGCTGCTGGAGCAGCCGCACGGCCGCCTCGCCGCCCGCGCGCTGGGCGTCCGGCTCGGCGCGCCGTGGACCACGCCCCCGGAGAGCCCGCTGGAGGTCGTGCACCGCATCGCGCCGACCCCGCTGCTCATCGTGCACGGCGAGCAGGACCACTACTTCGGCCCCGCGCACGCCGTGGCGCTGCACCGCGCGGCCGGCGGCGACGCCGAGCTGTGGCTGGAACCCGGCGTGCGGCACGCCGAGTCGGCCATGACGCCGGCCCTCGTGGACCGGATCGCAACCTGGCTGGACCGCCGCACGTCCCCCGAAGCGACCCACCACGCGACCGCGGAAGAAGGACCATGACGGCGACCGGGACCAAGCGCCGCCCCACCAGGGGACGCAAGATCGTCATCGCCGCACTCGTGCTCGGCGGCCTGCTGGTCGCCGCCGACTTCGGGCTGGCGGCGGCGGGCGAGTACCAGGTCGCGCAGAAGATGCGGGACAAGTTCCGGCTCAGCGAGGACCCTTCGGTCCGCATCAACGGCTTCCCGTTCACCGCCCAGGCCCTCGCCGGCGACTACCGGGACATCGAGATCAGCGCGACCGGCGTGCCGGTGGCCGACCAGCTCCGCGACCTGGAGATCCGGGCCAACCTCTACCACGTGCGCATCGGCCTGTCGGACCTGCTGTCGGGCAACACCCGCGACGCCAAGATCGACCAGGTGCGCGGCAGCGTGAAGATCCAGGCGGCCGACCTGAACCGGCTGGTCGACCAGGTCACGCCGTTCTCCGACATGGCCATCGAGCCGGACACCCGCACCGAGCCGCCCGCGGGGCAGGCGCCGAACCCGACGGTGGCCGCGGTGAAGCTGTCGGGCACCACGACGGTCGCGAGCCGCGAGATCCGGATCGCCGCCTACGGCACGGTGTCCCTGGTCAACGGCCAGGTCGCCATCGCGATCAACGACGTCGAGCTGGACGACACCGCGCTCGCCGGCCTGGACGCGGTGCTGGGCGTGGTGCGCGAGGCGCTGAGCGTCACGATCGACCCGGGCGTGCTGCCGTTCACCGTGACGCCGACCGCGGTGAAGGTGGAGAGCGGCGCGTTCACCGTCGAGGGCACCATCAACGACATCCCGCTGGACCAGCAGTGACCGGTGCCTGGGCGCTGCTGGGCGCGGTGCTGGTGGTGGCGCTGGTCGGCGTGCTGCTGAAGCGGCGCGACGGCCGGGTCCGCGCGCCGGCCCCGCCCCGTGACGGCGGGCCGCGCGACGGGCTGCCCCGTGACGGGCTGCCGCGCGACGATCTGCCGCGCGAGGTCCGCGACCTGCTCGACCCGGGCACGCCGGTGACCCTGCTCCAGGTCTCCACGTCGTTCTGCGCGAACTGCCGGCGGGCGGGCGCGCTGCTCGGCGCGCTCGCCGGGCGGACCGAGGGCCTGCGGCACGTCGAGCTGGACGTGACCGACCTGCCGGAGGTGGCGAAGGCCCTCGGCGTGCTGCGGGCGCCCACGACCCTCGCGCTGGACGCGTCGGGCGCGGAGCTGTTGCGGGTCGGCGGCGTACCGCGACCGGACGTCCTCGTCGCGGCGTTGCGCCCGCACCTGCCTGACCCGAACGGGTGAAGCCGGATTTCCCACCACATGGGCGGTACTCCCGACCAGAGGGACGACCGACTACCCTCGCCCCCATGACCACGCTGCTGACCAAGCGACTCGCGGTGGACCTGTGCCGCGTGCGCAGCAGCCTGTGTCGCGCGACGAGCTGACCGGGCGGTCCCGGCCGGCCCCGTGCCCTTGACGCACGCGCGCCGCGCCTCTACCACCGCCTGAGACGGACTACCAGGTCTTGTCCCCGTCAGGAGGTCGTCGCCGTGTCGAAAGATGCCCCAGTTGACCCTCGCGGTCCGCGCTTCAGCGCCTGGATCACCACCGCCATCCTCGCGGTGGTGCTGCTGACCGGCTCGTGGCGGTTGCTCGCCGCGCAGACCGTGCTGTTCGGCCTGTGCGCGTTCGTCTCGCTCAAGCTCAACCCGTGGGGCCACGTCTACCGGTACGCCGTCCAGCCGAGGATCACCCCGACCGCCGAGCGCGAGGAGGCCGCCCCGCTGCGGTTCGCGCAGGGCGTCGGCTTCGTGTTCGCGCTGGTCGGCACCATCGGGTACGCCACCGGACTCACCGCGCTCGGGGTCGCCGCCACCTCCGCCGCGCTGGTCGCCGCGCTGCTCAACGCCGCGCTCGGCCTGTGCCTCGGCTGCGAGGTGTTCCTGCTCCTGCGCCGCTACGCACCCGCCCTCGCCCGCCCCCAGTAGTACGAACGAAGAAAATTGGAGCAGCTCGATGAGCCGTGAAGACGTCCTGGTCTCGGCCGCGTGGTCCGAGGAGAACCTCACCGCGCCCGGTGTGGTGTTCGTGGAGGTCGACGAGGACACGACCGCCTACGACGGCGGCCACATCCCGGGCGCGGTGAAGATCGACTGGAAGAACGAGCTCCAGGACCCGGTCCGCCGCGACTTCGTCGACCGCGCCGGCTTCGAGAAGCTGCTGTCGGCCAAGGGCATCGCCAACTCCGACACCGTGGTCCTCTACGGCGGCAACAACAACTGGTTCGCGGCCTACGCGTACTGGTACTTCAAGCTGTACGGCCACGACGCGGTGAAGCTGCTCGACGGCGGCCGCAAGAAGTGGGAGCTCGACGGCCGCCCGCTCGACAAGGAGCCGGTGCAGCGCGAGGCCACCACGTACACCGCGCAGGAGCAGGACCTGGCGATCCGCGCGTTCCGCGACGAGGTCGTGGACGCGATCGGCAACAAGAACCTGGTCGACGTGCGCTCGCCCGACGAGTTCTCCGGCAAGCTGCTGGCCCCCGCCCACCTGCCGCAGGAGCAGGCGCAGCGCGGCGGCCACATCCCGAGCGCGATCAACGTGCCGTGGAGCAAGGCGGCCAACGAGGACGGCACGTTCAAGTCGAACGAGGAGCTGGCCGAGATCTACGGCGAGGCCGGGTTCGACGGCTCGCGCAAGACGATCGCGTACTGCCGCATCGGCGAGCGCTCGTCGCACACGTGGTTCGCGCTGCACGAGCTGCTGGGCCACGAGGACGTGAAGAACTACGACGGTTCGTGGACGGAGTACGGCTCGCTGGTCGGCGTGCCGGTCGAGCTGGGCGACGGCAAGGGGAACTGATCATGAGCCTGGACGGTTGCGGTGCGCCCCAGCAGGGCGTCGACATCGCGGTGGGTGCGAACGAGGTCGTGCTGAGCGGCAAGGTCACGTCGGGCGACGGGCCGGTCGGCGGCGCGTTCGTGCGGCTGCTGGACTCGACCGGCGAGTTCACCGCCGAGGTCGTGTCCTCGCCGGAGGGCGACTTCCGCTTCTTCGCCGCGCCCGGCACCTGGACGGTCCGCGCCCTGCACCGCTCGGGCAACGGGCAGGCGTCGGTCAGCGCCGACGGTCCCGGCGTGCACTCGGTCGCGGTCGCGGTGGCCTGACGGTCCGCTGCCGATCCGGTCGCCCGGGTCGCTGTTCTCCCCGGTCCCGGTGGCGTTCGCCACCGGGACCGGCGGCGTCCGGGGCGAGGGCGATAAACTCGGCTGGTGGAACACTTCTTCACAGGGCTCCTGGTGTTCGTGTCCCTGCTCGTCGTGTGGTTCGCCGGGTACGTCGTGTACCGGCTGTTCTCCGACCAGCGGTGAACGGCCCCGGCGTGGACGGTCCGGGCGTGAACGACCCGGCATCGAACGGTCCGGCCGCGAGCGGTCAGGCTGCGAACGGTCCGGCCGCAAGCGGTCCGGCCGCGAACGGCGGGGCGCCCGTCCCGGGCAGCGGTGACGCGGCCGTGCAGGCCGCCGCGGCGCGCGCGTCGGTGACGGGCGGGCGCAACCTGCCGCAGTTCGACGACCTGCCGATCCCGGCGGACACGGCGAACCTGCGCGAGGGCCCCTCCCTGCACGACGCGTGCCTGGCGCTGCTGCCGCTGATCGGCGTGTGGCGCGGCGAGGGCGAGGTCGTGTACCCGACGATCGAGGGCCCCTACCGGTTCGGCCAGCAGATCACGTTCGCGCACGACGGCCGGCCGTTCCTGTACTACGAGGCCCGGTCGTGGCTGCTCGACGAGAACGGCGCGGTGATCCGCCCGGCGGCCCGGGAGACCGGGTTCTGGCGCCCGCAGGCGGACGACACGATCGAGCTGCTGCTGACGCACAACACCGGGATCGTGGAGCTGTACTACGGCAAGCCGCTCAACCCGACGTCGTGGGAGCTGGGCACGGACGCGGTGGTCCGCACGGCGACCGCCAAGGACGTCACCGGGGCGCAGCGCCTGTACGGCATCGTCAACAGCGGCGACCTGGCGTACGTCGAGGAGCGGGCCATGATGGGCCAGCCGCTCCAGCCGCACACCTCGGCGCACCTCAAGCGCATCGTGGGCTGAACGTCCGATCGTTGAACATCCCCCTTGTTGGGACGTTCTCCGATTGGATTGTTCAACAATCCTCATCTTGGCCGTAAGCTGTCGGCATGCGGCTGCGGCGTTGCGGCACCCACGCGGTGCTCGTCGAGGTGGACTCGCTCGGCGAGGTCGAGGCGGTGCGCGCCGCGCTGGCGGCGGCCGAGCTGCCGGACGTGGTCGAGCTGGTGCCGGCCGCGCGGACGGTGCTGGTCGGGACGAGGCCGGGCGGGTTGCGCGCGGTGCGCGAGGTGCTGGCCGGGGTCGACTTGGCGCACCGGGTGGGGACGGCGTCCCGCGAGGTGGTGATCCCGGTCCGCTACGACGGGCCGGACCTGGACCTGGTCGCCGAGACGGCGGGGCTCACCCCGGCCGAGGTGGTCGAGCTGCACACCGGTGCCGAGTACCAGGTGGCGTTCTGCGGGTTCGCGCCCGGCTTCGCCTACCTGGTCGGCCTCCCCGAGCCGCTGCGCCAGCCCAGGTTGGACTCCCCGCGCACGAAGGTCCCGGCGGGCTCGGTGGCCGTGGCCGGCGAGTACACGGCCGCCTACCCGAGGGCCACCCCCGGCGGTTGGAGGCTGATCGGCAGCACCGACGCGCCCCTCTTCGACCCCCGACGCCCGGAACCGGCCCTGCTGGCCCCCGGCCACCGGGTCCGCTTCACAGCCGTCGGCCACCTCGGCACCCCCCGCACCACCCCCCACCCCGCCGAGCCCAACCACACCAACTCCAACCGCGCCGAGGCCGAACGCCCTGAGCCCGCCTGCGCCGAGCCCGACCGTCCAGAAGCCGACCGCCCCGAGCCCGCCTGCTCCGGGACCGGCCACGCCGAGTCCGGCCGCGATGAGGCTGGCCGTGCCAGGGCCAGCCGCGCCGAGTCCGACCACGCCGAGGGCAGCCGCGATGAGTCCGACCGTGCCGATACCGGCCACCCCGCGACCGGCTACTACCCGAAGGCCACCCGCTCGGATGCCGCCGGTTCCGGGGCTGCCCGGTGAGCGCGCGCACCCTCACCGTCCTGCGCACCGGACCGCAGACCCTCGTCCAGGACCTCGGCCGGCCCGGGAACGCGCACCTCGGCGTGCCGCCCTCCGGGGCGCTCGACGCACCGTCCCTGGCGCTCGCCAACCGCCTGGTCGGCAACCCCGAGGGGGCGGCCGGTCTCGAAGTGCTGCTCGGCGGCCTCGTCCTGCGCGCTGGCGCCTCCTGCACGGTCGCGGTCACCGGGCCGGTCACGCCCGCGCTGGTGAACGGCGTGCCGCGCGACTCCCCGCTGCACCTCGCCCCCGGCGACACGCTCGCCCTCGGGGCACCCTCGGGCGGGCTGCGGTGCTACGTCGCCGTCTCCGGTGGCGTCGCGGTGCCTGCCGAGCTCGGCAGCCGGTCCACCGACCTGCTCTCCGGCCTCGGCCCGGCGCCGCTGGCCCCCGGTGACGAGCTGCCGCTCGGGGAACCGACCGGCGTCCCGGTGGGCGTGGACGTGCTGGTGCCGGTCCGGGTGCCGGACGTGCTGGTCGTGCCGGTGCTGCTCGGCCCGCGCGACGACTGGTTCACCGACCCCGCGGGCCGGTTGCGCGCCGGGCGGTGGGTGGTGTCGGACCGCAGCAACCGGGTCGGCCTCCGGCTCACCGGGACGGCCCTCGAACGCGACCCGCGCCGCGCGGGGCGGGAGCTGCCGAGCGAGGGCCTGGTGACGGGCGCGGTGCAGGTGCCGGCGGACGGGGCGCCGGTCGTCTTCCTCGCCGACCACCCGACGACCGGCGGCTACCCGGTGATCGGCGTGGTGCCGGCCGACGCGCTCCCGCTGCTCGGCCAGGCCGCCCCGGGCACCGCGCTGCGGTTCTCCCCGCAGGGGTGACCGGGGCGGGGGTGACCGGGGCCGCCGCCGCTCAGTACTCCGACTCGTAGAACCCGTCGAGCACGGCGTGCAGCGCGGTCGAGTCCGGCAGCACCTTGCCGTCCAGCGTGTGCACGCGGGTGATCTTGCGGACGCTCGACACGAGGAACACGCCGTCCGCCGGGTACAGCTCCTCGACCTCGATCGGCGCGACCTCGACGGTCCAGCCGTCGCGCTCGGCGGCCCGGAACAGCGCGGCCTGCGTGGTGCCCGGCAGGATGCCCAGCGTCGACGGCGGCGTGGTCAGGGTCCGCCCGCGCGCCAGGACCAGCGTGGACGTCGGCCCCTCCAGCACCGAGCCGGACGAGGTGGTGAACACGACCTCGTCCGCGCCGCGCCGCTCGGCCTCGCGCAGCGCCGCCATGTTGACCGCGTAGGACAGCGACTTCGCGCCGAGCAGCAGCCACGGGGCGCGCTCGGCCAGACCGGGTTCGATGCCCCGGTCGAGGGTGATCGCGGCGATGCCCTCGGCGCGCTGCGCGATGACCTTCGGCGAGATGTCCGCGGCCAGGGCGAACCCGGTGGGCGTGCCGTCGCCGCCCTCGACACCGCGCGTGCAGACGAGCTTCAGCGCGATCTCGGGGCCGCCCGACCAGGTGCTCAACACGAGGTCGACGGCGCGCTCGAACGCGGCGCGGTCGGGTTCGGGCATGTCGAGCATCGCCGCCGAGCGGGCCAGGCGGTCCAGGTGGGGGCCCAGTTCACGGGGTTCGCCGCCGACGACGAGGATCGTCTCGAAGACGCCGTCGCCGCGCAGGAGACCGAGGTCGTCGACCCGGATCAGCGGGGCGTCGGGGTCGGCCAGTGTTCCGTCCAGGAGTGCCAGCACGCGCATACCGTGAGACTACTCACGCCCTACCATGGCTTTCGTGGACACCGCCGGCGGCCCGAAAGCCCTGCGCAAGACGCTGCACGACCGCGGCATGCGCATGACGCCCCAGCGCCAGCTCGTGCTCGACGCGGTGCGCGAACTGGGGCACGCGACGCCCGAGGAGATCTGCCGCCGCGTGCAGGTCACCGCGCCCACGGTGAACATCACGACGGTCTACCGCACCCTCGACCTGCTCGACCGGCTCGGCATGGTCCGGCACACCCACCTCGGCCACGGCGCGCCGAACTACTCGGTCGACGCGCACGAGCACGTGCACCTGGTGTGCCACCGCTGCGGCCGGGTCGACGAGATCCCGTGCGGGCTGCTGTCCCCGCTCGGGGGAACACTGGCGGCCGAGTACGGGTTCGAACTGGATGCGAGCCACCTCGCGCTGTCCGGCACGTGCCGCGAGTGCCTCGCCGAGGTCGAACCGAAGGAGTCCGAGTGAACTCACCGCTGCTGACCGCGCCCGGCGCGGTCGCCCCGTTCGACGGCAACCCCGACCAGGGCGTGCCGTGGCACTTCGGCGACCCGTTCGCGGAGCAGCGGGCGGCGGTGCGCTCGGTGGTGGTGGTGGACCGGTCGAACCGGGCCGTGCTCGCGATCTCCGGCGAGGACCGGCTGACCTGGCTGCACTCGCTGACGAGCCAGCACTTCGAGGCGCTCGGCGAGGACCGGGCCACCGAGGCGCTGATCCTCGACGTCCAGGGCCGGGTCGAGCACCACGCCGCCGCGGCCAACGTCGGCGGCGTCGTCTACCTCGACACCGGCTCCGAGCGGGCCGGCGACCTGCTCGGCTACCTGACCAAGATGGTCTTCTGGTCCAAGGTCGAGCCGCGCGACGCCTCCGCCGACCTGGCGGTGCTGTCCGTGATCGGCCCGGAGATCGTGGGATTGTTCAACAATCTGAATGTTCCCTTGCCGGACGATCCTCATGGCGTGGTCGCGCTCGACGGCGATGGGTTCGTCCGCCGCACGTCGTGGCCCGGCCGGCACGCGGCGGACCTGGTGGTG
Source organism: Saccharothrix sp. DSM 118769 (assembly GCF_052936295.1). Lineage (NCBI taxonomy): Bacteria > Bacillati > Actinomycetota > Actinomycetes > Pseudonocardiales > Pseudonocardiaceae > Saccharothrix > Saccharothrix sp. DSM 118769. Next base: position 9,418,726 of record NZ_CP193627.1, read on the forward strand.
CCGCGCGCCGCGCTCGCCGACTGGTGGGGCCGGCTGACCGGGGCGGGGGCGCGGCCGGCGGGGAGCTGGGCGTTCGAGGCGCTGCGCGTGGAGTCCCTGCGGGTGCGGCTGGGCGTGGACACCGACGAGAAGACCATTCCGCACGAGGCGAACTGGGTCGACGAGGCCGTCCACCTGAACAAGGGCTGCTACCGGGGCCAGGAGACCGTCTCCAAGGTCCACAACGTCGGCCGCCCGCCCCGCCGGACGCTGCTGCTGCACCTGGACGGCTCCCGCGAGGTCCAGCCCGAGACCGGTGACCCGGTCCTGGTCGACGACCGCGTGGTGGGCCGCGTCGGCACCGTCGCCCTGCACCACGAGCTGGGCACGGTCGCGCTGGCCCTGGTCAAGCGCTCGGTGTCCCCGGAGACCGAGCTGCTGGTGGGCACCGAGGACCGCCGCGTGCAGGCCGCGATCGACCCCGACTCGGTGCCGCCGGACACCCCGGGCCTGGGCCGCGAGGCGGCCCGCAACCTGGGGCGCTGACCCGGGGCCCGACGGCGGGACACCGGCAGCGGGACACCGGCGGCACGCACCGACAGCGGGGCACCGACAGCGCGCACCGGTCCGGCCGTCCGGACCGGAAAACCGGCAACACCCCCGACCTGCGGCGGAGCGGAGGACCCGCCCCGCCGCCGCGCTGGTCCGAACGGGTTCTGTGCCAGGATCACCGGCATGTCCCGACCCGGTTCCCACGGCACGCTGCTCACCGTCGCCCCCACCGGGGCCGAGCACGCCAAGGCCGACGTGCCCCGGCTCCCGGTCACCCTGGACGAGCTGGTCGCCACCGCCCGGGCCTGCGAGCAGGTCGGTGCGGCCGTGGTCCACGTGCACGTCCGGGGCGCGGACACGCGGCCGACGCTCGACCTCGGCCTGCTCAAGGAGACCGTGGCCGCGCTGCGGCAGAGCACCGACCTGGTGGTGCAGCTCTCCACGGGCGGCGCGGTGACGGACCCGGAGGCCGACCGGCTGCGGGTGCTGGACGCGCTGCCCGACTCGGCGTCCTGCACGATGGGCACGGTCAACTTCGGCGACGACGTGTTCCTGAACCGCTGGGAGTTCGTCGTCGCCCTGCACAAGGGGATGCAGGAGCGGGGCATCGCCCCCGAGTACGAGATCTTCGACCTGGGGCAGCTGGCGTCGCTGCGCAGGCTGCTGGACCAGCACGGCCTGCCCGCGGGCGGCAAGGTGCACGTCGACCTGGTGATGGGCGTGCCGGGCGGGATGCCGGGCGACGCCGAGACGCTCACCTCCGCGCTGCGGCTGCTGCCGGAGGGCGCGTCGTTCTCCGCGACCGGGATCGGGCGCACCACCCTCCCGGTGATGTTGACGGCGCTCGCCGCGGGCGGGCACCTCCGGGTGGGAATGGAGGACACCATTTCCTACGCGAAGGGACAGCCGGTCCGGGACAACGCGCAGTTGGTGGCCCGTGCGGCCGGGTTGGCGAAGATCGCGCAACGCCCGCCGCTCCCGTGTGCAGATGCACGTGCACTTTTGGGCGTGCGCAGTCCGGTACAGGTTTGAAACAACTTTGGAAGCAGGTTTGTGTTGGCGGGTGGGCAGGAACTACCTCAGGATGAGTACGTGATCGAGGTGCGTCCTGGCGGGCGCCGCCGTATCGACCGGGTGCTCGCCCCCGACTACGCGGAGGGGGTCGAGCAACTCCCGCTCGCCGACGTGCGGGCGCTGCGCGACGAAGCGGCGCAGGAGGAGACCGACCTGTCGTACCTGAGGCGGCTGCTGCACGCGCGGATCGACATCGTGCGCGCCGAGCAGGAGCGCCGGATCTCGGGCGGGTCGGCCGTGGTGGACCAGTTGGCGACGATCCTGTCGTCGAACGCGGTCGGACCGGCGACGGGCCTGGGTCGCTACCAGACGCAGGAGCCGTCCCGGGCGGAGGCGCACCGGCGGCACGTCGAGGCGCTGGTCTCCGACGTGGACCTGTCGGACGTCAGCGCGCTGTCGGACGACAAGCTGGTCCTCGCCCTGCGGGTGTTCGTCGGCGAGGAGGCGTCGGTGTCGGGGCGGCGGCGCGAGGTGCAGGCCGTGGTCGACCGGCTCAACGCCGAGATCGCGGGCCGCTACCAGAGCGGCAGCGCGTCGGTGGACGAGCTGCTGGCCGCCGAGCGCGGGTGGCCGAACAACCCGGGGCGTTCCAAGGAATAGGATCACACTCCCGCCATCCGGACAGGCCGCCTACCGTGGCCGCTTGATGGCACAGCGGAGCCCGACGATCCCGCCCACCCGGTACCGCTGGGTGGTGCTGGCGGTCGGCGCGCTGGCCCAGGGCACCAACGCCGCGGTGTTCCTGGGGCTGCCGGCGATCTCGCCGCAGCTGCGCGACCACTTCGGGCTGTCGCTCCCCCAGGTCGGCCTGCTGCTCGGCGCGGTCAACCTGGGCACCATGCTCACCCTCGTGCCGTGGGGCGCGATGGCCGACCGGCGCGGCGAGCGGCTCGTGATGACTGTCGGCGGGGTCGGCGCGGCCCTGTTCCTCGCCCTGGCGGCGCTCGACGGGGCCGTGGTCGCCGGGATCGCACTGGTCGGCGTGGGGCTGTTCGGCGCGAGCGTGAACGCGGCGAGCGGCCGGGCCGTGCTGACCTGGTTCCCGCCGGACCGGCGCGGGCTGGCGATGGGCCTGCGGCAGACCGCCACCCCGCTGGGCGCCGCGCTGGCCGCCGTCGTGCTGCCGGTGCTGGCGCTGGGTGCGGGCGTGCCGGTGGCGTTCCTCGCCCTGGCCGGGTTCACCGGGTTCGTCGCGCTCGCCGTCGCCCTCCTGGTGCGCGAACCGCCGTGGAACGTGCGGTCCACCGGCCGGGGGCACGGCGTCGTGCTGAAGGACCGGAACCTCATCCGGCTCTCCGCCGCCAGCGGGCTGCTGGTGGTGCCCCAGTTCACCGCCGCCGCGCTGATGGTCGAGCTGCTGCACGAACACCGCGGGCTGGCGGTGGGCGCGGCGGCCGGGCTGTTCGCCGCCGCCCAGGTCGCGGGCGGGCTCGGCCGGCTCGTGGTCGGCGTCTGGTCGGACCGCTCGGCGACCCGGGTGGGCCCGCTGAAGGTGCTCAGCGTGCTGGTGGCGGTCGGGTTCGCGCTGTGCGCGGCGCTCGACCGGGCGCCGGTGCCGGCGCTGGTGGCGGTCCTCGTGCCCACGGCGGCCCTGGCGCTGTGCTGGAACGGCGTCGCGATCACCGCCGCGGGTGAACTCGCCCCGCCGGGCCGCACGGGCACCGCGCTGGGGATGCAGAACACCGCCAACTACCTGTCCGCGACCGTCACGCCCCCGCTCGCGGGCTGGGTCGCCGTCACGATCGGGTGGTCTTCGGCCCTGCTGCTGGCCGCCGCGGCGGCGGTGGGGGCCCGCCTGCTGCTATCCGTGCCGTTCGCGCCGCGCGAGCTCGCCCCAGAACTCCCGTAGCCGCTCGTAGCGCAGCGCGACCTCCTCGGCGTCGCCCGCCTCCAGGGCGTCCACGACGGCGTTCACGTCCGCCGCCGAGGTGTCCTCCAGCAGGTCCTCGTCCTCGACGAGCTGCACCAGGCCGCCGTAGTCCAGCTCCACGGCCGAGCCGGGCGCGAAGTGGTCGAGCCACCGCTTGGTGTCGGCGAGGACCTTGGCGGGCCCCTCGTCGCCCAGGGAGCCGGACACCACGCGGTGCGCCCGCGCCACCCGCTCCCGCGCGTCGGCCATCGCCACCCGCCACGACACCTGCCGCTCCGGGTCGTCCCGGGGCGCCAGGACGATCCGCCGCGCCTCCGGCTCGACCAGCGCGAACCACGGCAGCGGCACCGTCCAGGTGGTGGAGATGACGTGCACCGCCCCGCCGGCCAGCTCGGCCATCACGGCGGCGGCGCGGGCCCGGACGGCGTCCGGTTCGACGGCCACCGCCTCGTCCTGGAGCGGGCCGGTGGAGGTGGCGAGGAAGCCGATGAGGGCGGCGGCCGAGCGGGCGCGGAGGTCCAGCGGGCAGACCAGGGGTCCCGGGCCGACCTCCCCCGGCACCTCGGCGGGGCTGATGGTCATCACGTCGAACGGCGCGTCGGGCGCGACGCCGCCGTCCGGGCGCTCACCGGGCAGGAGGCGACGCGGTCGGGTGAGTTGTGACCGCAACCACAGCTCCCGTTCCCGCGCGCCGACGTCCGCCCGGCTCAAGGGCCCGTTCTCCAGGGCTTTTCGCACCTGATCGGCCAACGGTGCGTCAAGAGCCGACAGCGGTTCGTACACCCTGAGGTAGGCGACGAACGGTCGAGGCACCCGCGCATCCTCCCATGGTGAGATTTGGCGGCACGTGTCACGCCTACCGCGTCGCGAGGAACCCCTTCGACACGGTACGGTAGTTACCAGGAACTAGTTGTCGAGACGAGTGGGGCCGCCGTTCCCCCGGCCGCCCCCGTCCCTGTGCGAGGGGGTCGAGCCATGGGGCGCGGCCGAGCGAAGGCCAAGCAGACCAAGGTGGCGAGGGAGCTCAAATACAGCTCTCACTCCATCGACGTCGACGCCTTGCAACGCGAGCTGTCCAGCGGCGAGTCCGCCGCAGGTCGCCGGAGCGAAGAACGCTTCGACGACCCGGTGGACGACGAATACGACGACTACCGTCGCTGACGCGTCACAACACCCGCTGTCAGAGGTTGGGCTGCCGGAACACCACCGGCAGCCCGACCTTTGGCACGGGCACCTAGAACGCCCTGGCGTACTGCCGCGGCGGGTTGAGCCGCACCCCGAGCTGCTGCGCCGCGTGCAACGGCCAGTAGGGGTCGCGGAGCAGCTCACGCGCCAGCAGCACCAGGTCGGCTGAGCCGTCCGCGAGGACCTGCTCCGCCTGCCGGGCGTCGGTGATCATGCCGACGGCCCCGGTGGGCACGTCGGCCTTCCGCCGCACGGTCTCGGCGAACGGCACCTGGTACCCGGGTCCGGTCGGGATGTCGGCCTGCGGCACGTTGCCGCCGGTGGACACGTCGACCAGGTCCGCACCCAGGGCCGCGAGGTCGCGCGCCAGCACGACGCTGTCCTCCGCGGTCCAGCCGCCCTCGACCCAGTCGGTGGCGGAGATGCGCACGAGCACCGGCACGTCCTCGCCCACGGCCTCCCGGACGGCGGCGGTGACCTGGCGGGTGAGCCGGGTGCGGTTCTCCAGCGAACCGCCGTGCTCGTCGGTGCGGTGGTTGCTGAGCGGCGAGAGGAACTCGTGCAGGAGGTAGCCGTGCGCGGCGTGCACCTCGACGACCTGGAAGCCGGCCTCGACCGCGCGGCGCGCCGCCGCGGCGAAGTCGGCGACGACCCGCGCGATCCCGTCGGCGTCCAGCGCCTCCGGCCGCCGGTACGACTCGTGGAACGCCTCCGCGCTCGGCGCGACGGGCGTCCAGCCGCCGTCCGCGTCGGCGACCCCGCCGCGCCGCTCGGCGAACGGGGCGTAGGTGGACGCCTTGCGCCCGGCGTGGGCGAGCTGCACGCCCGCGACCGCGCCGTTGGCCTTGACGAACTCGACGACCGGCCGCCACGCCTCGGTGTGGGCGTCGCTCCACAGGCCGGTGTCCTCGGGCGAGATCCGGCCGACGGCCTGCACGGCGGTCGCCTCGGTGAGCACCAGCCCCGCGCCGCCGACCGCGCGGGAGCCGAGGTGCACCAGGTGCCAGTCGTTCGGCAGGCCGTCGCGGGCCGAGTACTGGCACATCGGGCTGACCGCGATCCGGTTGGGCAGGGTGACCGAGCGGAGGGTCAGCGGGCTGAACAGCGGGCTCACGGGGCGGCTCCTCGGGGGGTCCGGTGGGTGACGGGCCGTTCGGCGCGTCTACAGGTCCAAGGTCCCGGATCGGACAGCTTGTTCCCCCGCGTGTCGACCGTCTCACGTCGCGGGAGCTGCGCAATTCCATTCGGATCGGTATTGCGCGTGCATTCGCACGTGATCTTCACGAGGGGGTCGGCACGCAAAACGCCGGACAAGAGGGGGCCAGTTACGCCCATTCGGGTGTACTGTCCGCAGCACGTTCGGGGAGACCATCACTTGCCACCTGACGCAGGTCGGCCCATTCGAAGTCCCGCCGGTCACGACAGTAACAGGACCCCCATGCTGCCCATGCCGACCACCACGTTCGCACATGATCCAGCGTGGCCCAGCAACAGCCTGCTGGGCCGCCTCCGGGAGAACACCCGCCAAGAGCTGCTGAACATCGGCACGGTCGTGCGGTACACGGCCGACCGCGAGGTCATCGAGCAAGACGCGAAAGACACTCACGTCCTACTGCTGCTCGACGGTGTGGTCAAGGTGCAGACCACCGACGAGACGGGCGACACGGCGCTGCTCGCCATCAGGGTGGCGGGCGACCTCGTGGGCGAGATGGCCGCGCTCGACCAGAAGCCCCGCTCCGCCACCGTGGTCACGTGCGGCGACGTGGTCGCCAAGCTGATCACCAGCGGTGAGCTGATGAGCTTCCTGCACCGGCGGAACGACGTTTTCGTCGAATTGATCGGAATGATCAACGACCGCCTCCGCTGGGCGAACCAGCGCCGGCGCGATTTCCTGTCCCACCCCGCCGCCGAGCGCGTGGCGCGGGTGCTCGCCGAATTGGTGCAGACGTACGGCCGGGAAGAAGCGCACGGGTGGACGCTGGGAATTCCGCTCACGAAGGTCGAACTCGCCTCCATCGCGGGGATGAAACCCAGGACGGCCGAGAAGGCGTTCTCCGATCTGCGGAAAGCGGGGGTGGTGGTCAGTCACCTGAGGCGTGACGTGCTGGTGCCGGACCTGGCCGGGTTGCGGAAATTCGCGGGTATCTGAGGCCGAACCGCAGTTCTGCGGGATTGACGCCGATGTCGTACTCCACAGTGACCCTGCGCGGCCGTGCGTGCGCGCGGTCGCGCCACTCCCGTACCCGCACGTCGAAAGGGTCGAACCCATGAGCTTCCAGCGCGGTCTGCTGGTCTGTTGCGACCTGAGGAGCTACAGCTCGGCCGACGACCGGCTCCAGCGCGAGTTGCAGGACCTGCTGGTCCGCACCCTGGACCGGGCGGGCGCCGCCGCCGGGATCGACCGGTCGCAGTGGGTCCGGCAGCCCAAGGGCGACGAGGAGTGGGCCGTGGTGCCCTCCACCACGGCCGAGGACGCCGTGGTCGACGGCTACGTGCGCGCCCTGGCGTCCGAGCTGGAGCACGTCAACGCCTACCGGGTGCCGCACGCCCGGCTCCGGATGCGGATGGCCATCCACCACGGCATCACCGCCGAGGGCGCCAACGGCTACCCCGGGGCCGACTCGGTGCTGGTCAGCAGGCTGCTGGACAGCAAGGCCGCCCGCGCCGGGCTGGAGCAGACCGACGCCGACCTGGTCGTGGTGCTGTCCGAGGTGGTCTACAGCTCGCTCGTGCAGGGCGGGTACACGACGCTGCGGGCCGCCGACTTCCGGCGCGTCGAGGTGCGGGTGAAGACGTTCACCGGGCACGGGTGGCTGTGGATACCGCAGGGCGACGCGCACGCCGTGCGGCTGGAGGAGGAGGGCGCGCCGCCCGCCGCCCCGGCCGACGCCACCGCCGCGCCCGACGCCGTGCCCGACGACGCCGTGCCGGCGCCCGTCGCCGGTCCGCCGGCCCCGACCGGCGGGATCACCCAGACCGCGCGGGCCGAGGGCGGTTCGACGGTCATCCAGGGCGGCCGGGACGTGTACGCCTCGCCGCAGCGCGCCGACGTGATCCAGAACTTCGACCGCAACGACCAGCGGGGATCGCACTTCGGGCCGGGGTACCGCCGGGACGAGGGGGCGTGAGGTGCGCGAGGAACCCCTGAGGCTGCTCGCCGGCGCGACCGCGGGCGCGCTGGCCGGGGCCGCGGACACCGAGCTGTGGCCGGACCTGCGCACCCGGGTGGCCGCGGCGCTCGCCCCCACCCGGTGCGAGCTGGTCTGCGAGCGCATGGAGGAGGCCCGCAGCAGGCTCGTCGCCGTGCCGCGGGTCCGGATGGAGCTGGCGCGGGCCGAGTTCGCCACCGAGTGGCGGGGGTCGATCCACACGATGCTGTGGGAGAGGCCCGAGGCGGCGCGGGCGCTGCGCGCGGTGCTGCACGACGTGGGCCCGGGGCTGCCCCGCGCCCGGCTCACCTGACCCGGCTCACCCGACCCGGGTCACCCGACCCGGCTCACCCGCCCGGTCCAGTTCCGCCCGGTCCCGTTCCGCCGCTCCGGCGCAGGTAGCGGACCTGCCGCCGCCGGCCCTCCGCCAGCTCACCGCGCGCGGCCTCGACCTGCGGCCGGTGGGCGACCTCGGGCACGCCGACCTCCCACCAGGCGCCCGCGTCCGTCCACGACGACGGGTGCGTGCGGACGACGACCACGGCCGGCCGGTGCTCGGCCGCCGCCGCGGCACGGGCGTCGAGGTAGGCGGTGCGGAGGTCGTCGACCCCGTCCGCCCGGAACACCGCGCAGCCCAGGGCGGCGGCGTGCGCGGCGAAGTCGGCGCGCGGCGGCTCGGCGTGCCGGGTGCGGACGTCGGCGTAGAGGTTGTTGAACGCGGCCCCGCCCTGCGCCCGCTGGAGCCGGTCGATCACCGCGTAGCCGTCGTTGTCGCAGACCACGGCCACGAAGCCGTGCCCGGCGAACGCCGCCGAGAACAGCTCGGAGTTCAGCATCAGGTACGAGCCGTCGCCGAGCAGGGTGGTCACCACGCCCCCGGTGCGCGCGATCGCCGCGCCCCACGCGCCCGCCAGCTCGTAGCCCATGCAGCTGAACCCGTACTCGACGTCCATCGTGGCCTCGCCGACCGCGCGCCAGCCGCCGACCAGCTCGCCCGGCAGGCCGCCGGACGCCGTCAGCACGTAGTCGGCCGGCCCGGACAGGTCGTTGACCACGCCCACGACCTGCGCGTACGTCGGCGTGCCGGACGGGGCGCCGGAGGGGGTGCCGGACGGGGCGCGCAGGTGGTCGACGTACGCGTCCCACCTCGCGCGTTCGTGCGCGGCCCGCGCCGTCCACCGGGGGTCGGCCCGCCAGTCGCCCAGGGCGTCGGTCAGCTCCCGCAGGCCCTCGTCGGCGTCGGCGACCAGCTCCAGCGCGCCGTGCTTGACCGCGTCGAAGCGGGCGGCGTTGAGCGCGACGAGGGCGGCGCCGGGGGCGAACGCCGTCCACGACGCGGTGGTGAAGTCCTGGAGCCGCGTGCCGGCGGCGAGCACCGCGTCCGCCTCGGCGGCCAGGGCGTTCGCCGAGGACGAGCCGGTGACGCCGAGCGGGCCGGCGTGCAGCGGGTGGTCGTGCGGCACGAGGGTGCGGCCGGCGGTGGTCTCCACGACCGGGACGCCGTGCCGCTCGGCGAAGCGCACGGCCCGGCCCGCGGCGCGCGAGTACCGGACGCCGCCGCCGAGGACGAGCAGCGGCCGTTCCGCCCTCCTCAGCACGTCCGCGGCCTCGCCCAGGGCGCGGGCGTCGGGGCGCGGGCGGTGCGGGCGGTGGGTGGTCGGGGCGAACAGGGCGTCCGGGAAGTCGAACGCCTCGGCCTGCACGTCCTGCGGGAGGGCGAGGGTGACCGGGCCGCAGTCGGCCGGGTCGGTCAGGACGCGGGCGACCTGCGGGAGGGCGTTCAGGAGCTGCTCGGGGCGGGTGATGCGGTCGAAGAAGCGGCTGACCGGCCGGAACGCGTCGTTGACCGTGGTGGTCGGGTCGCCGAAGTGCTCGACCTGCTGGAGGACGGGGTCGGGCGCGCGGCTGGTGAACGCGTCGCCGGGCAGCAGGAGCAGCGGCAGGCGGTTGGCGTGCGCGACGCCCGCGGCCGTGACCATGTTCAGCGCGCCGGGGCCGAGGGAGGAGGTGGCGACGCCGACCTGGCGGCGGTGGGTGGCCTTGGCGATCCCGACGGCGGCCAGCGCCATGCCCTGCTCGTTGTGCCCGCGCCACACGGGCAGGTGATCTTCGACCTCCTCCAGGGCGGTGCCGAGGCCGAGCACGTTGCCGTGGCCGAAGATCGCGAAGACGCCGGGGAACAGCGGGGCCGCGGCGCCGCCGTCGAGTTCGGTGCGCTGGGCGAGCAGCCAGCGGACCAGGGCCTGGGCGGTGGTGAGCCTCACCGGCGCCTCCCCCTGGCGGTGGTGACCGGGCAGCGCGGGTCGGTCGGCTGCGCGGCCCAGGTGTCGCGGACCCAGGAGTGGGCGGGGTCGTCGCAGGACGCCATCGACCTCGTCGGGCCGGGACCGGCCAACACGTTCAGGTAGTACAGCGGGTAGCCGGGGGCGGCGACGCACGGACCGTGGTAGCCGCGGGGGACGAGGAAGACGTCGCCGTCGCGGACGACCACGTCCTCGTCGAGCGCGCCGTCGTCGGTGTAGGTGCGGTGCAGGCCGAACCCCTCGCGCGACGGCGTGACCTGGTCGCGGCCGGCGACGCGGAAGTAGTAGACCTCCTCGTTGGCGACGTCGCACGTGCCGTCGTGCTTGTGGGGCGGGTAGGACGACCAGTTGCCGTCCGGGGTGATCAGCTCGCAGGCCATCAGGCGGTCGGCGTGGTCCCAGGCGCCGGGGACGCCGAAGTTCGTGACCTGGCGGGTGGCGCCGGCCGCGCCCCGGACCTCGACGGGCACGTCCTCCGCCGGGCCGTAGCGGGGCGGCAGCGGGCGTTCGCAGCGGGCCATCGGGAGGGCGACCTCGACGCCGTCGCGGGTGGACAGGCGGACCTCGGAGTCCCGGCCGACGTAGGCGAAGTCGGTGACCCGGGTGAAGACCGACTCCCGGCCGACCAGGTCGAACCGCTCGACGGCCCCGTCCGCCGCGGTGACCTCGACCGCGCAGCCGCCCGACAGGGGCAGGACGAACGCCTCGAACCCGCCCGTGCGCACGGTCAGCTCCCGGCCGGCGTGGAGCAGCAGCACCCGCAGCGCGACCCGCTCCCACCCGGCGTCGTCGGGCGTCAGCTCGACGGGGTGCCCGCCGCGGGCCAGGCTCCCGAGCGGTCGGTGCAGCTCCACGCGTGGACCTCCCGGTGTCACAGGTGCTCCTCGATCTCGCGCGCGGTGGGCATGGCGTCCGCGCACGCCAGCCTGCCCGCGACCAGTGCGCCGGCCACGTTGGCGTACCGCGCGGTCCGCGGCGGGTCCCAGCCGGACAGCAGGCCGTGGACCAGGGCGCCGCCGAACGCGTCACCGGCACCCAGGCCGCACACCACGTCCACGGGGTGCGGCGGCACGGTCCAGGCCCCGGCCCGGGTCGCGACCAGCACGCCCTCCGCGCCCTTCTTCACCACGGCCAGCTCCACGCCCCGGTCCAGCAGGCGGGCGGCGGCCTCGTCGGGGTCGGCGGTGCCCACGGCGACCTCCACCTCGGCCCGGTTGCCCACGGCGACCGTGACGTGGTCGAGCATCCAGCCGATCTCGCGGCGCGCGGACCCGCCGTCCGGCCAGAACGCCGGGCGGTGGTCCAGGTCGAGCACGGTGTGCGCCCGGCGGGCGCGGTGGCGGAGGACGGCGCGCTGCGTGGCGCGGGCGGGTTCGGCGGCGACGCCGGTGCCGGTCACCCAGAGCAGGGGCACCTCGGCCACCAGGTCCCACGGCACGTCGGCCGGCTCCAGCGCCAGGTCGGGGGCGAGGGGTTCGCGGTAGAACAGCAGCGGCGGGTCCTCGGGCGGGTCGAGGGCGCAGAACACGACGGGCGTCCGCAGGCCGGGGGCGGTGCCGACGAACTCTGCCGACACGCCGAACGAGGTGAGCGCGGACCGCACGTACGGGCCGAAGCCGTCGGGGCCGACCTTGGTGAGCACGGCGGCGCGCCGGCCGAGGCGGGCGGCGGCGACGGCGACGTTGGTGGCGGTCCCGCCGAGGGACTTCGCGAACGTGCGGACCTCGGCCAGCGGCACGCCGCTCTGCTCCGGGTACAGGTCGACGCCCACCCGGCCGATGGCGAGCAGCTCCGGCGGCGCGCCCATCAGGTCGTGCCCCGCAGCTCGTGGGTCAGCGCCTCCAGCTCGGGGCCGCCCGCCATCTGCCGGGTCAGCTCGTCCAGGCCGATGTCCGCCTTGTCGTGCGTGCCGAGCGGGCGACCGCGCTTGAGCAGCAGGAACCGGTCGCCGACGGGGTAGGCGTGGTGCGGGTTGTGGGTGACGAGCACGACGCCGAGGCCGCGGTCGCGGGCCCGCGCGACGTGCTTGAGCACGAGGCCCGCCTGCTTGACGCCGAGCGCGGCGGTGGGCTCGTCGAGGACGAGGACCCGGGCCCCGAAGTGGACGGCGCGGGCGATGGCGACGCACTGGCGCTCGCCGCCGGAGAGCGTGCCGACGGGTTGCTCGACGTCGCGCAGGTCGATGCCCATCCCGGCGAGGGCGGTCCTGGTGGTCTCGCGGGCGCGGCGGCGGTCGAGGAAGCGGAACGGGCCGACGCCGGTGGTGGGTTCGGCGCCGAGGAAGAAGTTGCGCCACACGCTCATCAGCGGCACGACCGCGAGGTCCTGGTGGACGGTGGCGATGCCCAGGTCGAGGGCGTCGCGGGGCGACCCGAACCGGACGGGTTCGCCGGAGACCAGGAACTCGCCGGTGTCGTGCCGGTGCACGCCGGAGAGGATCTTGATCAGGGTGGACTTGCCCGCGCCGTTGTCGCCGAGCACGCAGGTGACCTCGCCGGCGTCGACGACGGCGGACACGTCGCGCAGGGCCACGACGCTGCCGTGGGTCTTGCCGACACCGCGCACCTCGATCAGCGGGACGCTCATCGCCGCACCCTCTCCGCCCGGCGCCGCAGGGCGTTGTTGACGAGCACGGCGGCGAGCAGCATCACGCCGAGGAACAGCTGGAACCAGTCGGAGTTCCAGTTGGCGTAGACGATGCCCTGCCGGGCCATGCCGAAGATGAGCGCGCCGATCGCCGCGCCGACCGCCGAGCCGAACCCGCCGGTGAGCAGGCAGCCGCCGATGACGGCCGCGATGATGTACTGGAACTCCAGGCCGATGCCCTGGTTGGCCTGCACGCTGGTGAACCGCAGGATGTTGATCGACCCCACGACCCACGCGGCGAACGCGGTGGTGGTGAACAGGGCGACCTTGGTGCGGAACACCGGCACGCCGACCGCCCGCGCCGACGGCGCGGAACCGCCGACGGCGAACGTCCAGTTCCCGAAGCGGGTGCGCAGCAGGACCGCGGAGGCGACGACCGTGAACAGCACCCACCACGCGATCGACGCGTAGAAGGCCGTGCCGCCGATCGTGACCGTCGAGGCGAACAGGAACCCAGCGGACGCGTAGCCGTCCGCGGACCTCATGCCGGACACCTGCACGGTGCCGGTGACCAGGCGCGTCACGCCGAGGTTGAGGCCCTGGAGGGCGAGGAACGTGCCGAGGGTGACGATGAAGCTGGGCAGGCCGGTGCGCAGGACGAGCCACCCGTTGAGCGCGCCGACGCCGAGGGCGAAGACGAGGGACGCGAGCAGGGCGAGCCACACGTTCCAGCCGAGCCGGGTCGCCAGGATCGCGGTGACCAGGGCGGTGGAGGCGGTGAGCACGCCGGCGGACAGGTCGAACTCGCCGCCGATCATGAGCAGCGCGACGGCGACGGCCATGATGCCGAGGGTGGACGCGTCGTCCAGCCAGGTGGCGACGCCGCCGACGCTGAGGAACCGCTCGGTGGCCACCGAGAAGAACGCGAAGACCAGCAGCGCGCCGAGCAGCGAGCCGATCTCGGGGCGGAGGACGAGCCGGTCGAGCGGACCCCGCGACCGGGTGCGCTCGTCGGCCGCGGCGGGCGCGGTCGTCACCGGGTGCCGCGCTCGGCGTACTCGGCGACCTCGTCCACGTTGGACCCGTCGACGAACCCGGGCCCGGTGAGCACGGGCTTGCCGCCGCCGACGGTGTTGGCGTTGTCGCGGTACAGCTTGAGCATCACGACCGGCAGGTAGCCCTGCTCGTACTGCTGCTGGTCGACGGCGAACAGCACGTCGCCCGCCTTGATCGCGGCGGTGACGTCGGCGTTGAGGTCGAACGCGGCGACGACGGCCTTCGACGAGGCGCCCTTGACGGCGTTGACGGCGGACCCGGCGACCTGCGGGTTGAGCGCGAGGACGGCGTCGACGGAGGTGTCGGTCCGGAGCGCGCCCCGGATGCGGGCCTCGGCGTCGGTGGGGTTGTTGATGTCGACCTGGAGGGTGGTGACGTCGCCGCCGAAGCCGGTGCGCGCGCCGTCGCAGCGCTGGTCGAGGCCGATGTTCCCGGCCTCGTGGATGACGCACAGCAGCTTGCGCTTGCCCGCGTCCCTGAGCTTCACGCCGGCCTGCTCGCCGGCGACGGTCTCCTCCTGGCCGACGTGGGCGAGCGCGCCGAACTCGGCGGACCGCGCGGAGCCGGAGTTGATGGTGATGACGGGGATGCCCGCCTTGACGGCGTTCTCGACGGAGGTCCTGAGCGCGTCGGGGTTGGCCAGGGACACGACGATGCCGCCGACCCGCTGGGACACGGCGTTGTCGACGAGGGTGGCCTGGCGGCCGGGGTCGCCGTCGGAGTTGTAGTCGACGGTGACGCCGAGCTGCTTCCCGGCGTCGGTGGCGCCGTTCTTCACCACGTTCCAGAAGGCGTCGCCCGCGGTGCCGTGGGAGATGACGGCGACGCGCAGGTCACCGGTCGGGGCCTGGGCCGCGCCGGTGCCGGTGCCGTCGGTGCTGGTGGCGGCGGGGCCGCTGCACGCGGCCAGCAGCGCGAGGCCGGCCAGGGCGAGGCCGGCGCGCACCGCCGTTCGGGGGGACGTCATCGTCGCTCCAGTTCGGGGATCAGGGTGGCGAGGTGGGCGAGGCTGCGCGCGGTGTCGTGCAGCGGGCCGGCCGGGGCTTCCCGGGTGCCCTGGGCGGCCCAGGTGCTCGGGGTGCCCGGGGTGTCGTCGGGGTCGAGCGCGGTGTCCTGCTCCAGGACCCACCAGCCGGTGTAGCCGGCGGCGCGCAGGGTGGTGACGAGGGCCGCGACGTCCACGTCGCCGTCGCCCAGCGGCGCGTACAGGCCGTGCCGGACGGCGTCGGCGTAGGTCGTGGCGCCGGAGCGCACGGTGGCCGCGACGTCGGCCCGCACGTCCTTGAGGTGCACGTGCCCGACGCGGTCGGGGTGGCGGCGGGCCAGGTCGACGGGGTCGGTGCCGCCGATGAGGAGGTGGCCGGTGTCGAGGCAGAGCGGCAGGTCGGAGTCGGCGAGGAACCGCTCGACCTCGGCCGCCCGCTCGACGTGCGTGCCGACGTGCGGGTGCAGGGCGGTGCGCAGGCCGTGCGCGGCGGCCCGGTCGCGGACCCGCGCGGCGCCGGCGACGAGGGCGCGCCACTCGTCGCCGGTGAGGTCGGGGCGGTCGTCGTAGCCGTCGAGGCCGGTGGCGGCGGCGAGCACGAGCACCTCGGCGCCGCCGGCGGCGAGCAGGGCGGCGACCCGGTCGGCCTCGGCCTCGGCGGCCGGGTCGCCGGTGTGCAGCGGCACGGCGAGGAAGCCGCCGACGAGCGCGAGGCCGTGCCCGGCGAGGAGGTCGCGCAGGGCCCGGGGGTCGGCGGGCAGGTAGTCGGGCGGGCCGAGTTCGGTGGCGCGCAGGCCGAGGGACGCCATCTCGGCGAGCACGGTGGCGGGGTCGAGGACGCGGCCCCAGCCGGGGACCTCGCACACGCCCCACGAGATCGGGGCCCCGGCGAGCCTCACGCGACGGCCTCCTGCTCGACGCGCACGGGCGCGCGACCGCGCCGGGACCGCTCGCACGCCTCGGCCAGCCGCAGGCTGACCAGGCTGTCCCGCACGGGCGAGGGGTTGGCCGCCGTGCCGGCGACGACGCGGGTGAACACGGCCACCTCGTTGAGGTAGGCGCGGTGGAAGCGCTCCGGGAAGCCGGGGTAGGCGTCGGCGCCGGCCTTCGGCCCGTCGGGTTCGAGCGAGGTGAGCGGGGTGCGCGGGTCGAGGCCGGTGGCGAGCGAGTCGCGGCTGCCGAGCACCTCGATGCGGTGGTCGTAGCCGACGGGGTCGTGCCTGCCGCCCGCTAGGACGGCGTGCGCGCCGCCCGCGAACGTCAGCAGCACCACGGCGTTGTCCACGTCGTCGGCCGCCGCGAACGCCTCGTCCACCAGCACGGACCCGGAGGCGTAGACCTCGACGACGGGTTCGCCGACCAGCCACGGGACGGCGTCCAGGTCGTGGATGAGCAGGTCGCGGAAGATGCCGCCGGACTGCGGCAGGTAGGACGGGTCGGGCGGCCGGGCGTCGTTGCCGAGGGCGCGCACCAGGTAGACGTCGCCGACCTCGCCCGCGCGGACGCGGCGGTGCAGCTCGGACACGGCCGGGTCGAACCGGCGCTGGAAGCCGACGAGCACCTCCACGCCGGACGCCTCCACGTCGGCGACCAGCGCGGCCATCTCGTCGAGGTCGCTCGCGACGGGCTTCTCGCACAGCGCGGGCACGCCCGCGGCGACGGCGGCGCGCAGCAGCGCCGGGTGGGTGGTGGTGGGCGTGGCCAGCAGGACGCCGTCACTCGCGGTGATCAGCGTGTCGAGGTCGTCCACGCTTCTGGTGCCGGGCAGGAGCACCGAGGCCGCCGCCGCGCGGCCGGGGACGGGGTCGAACAGCAGCACCTCGTGGACGTCGTCGAGGGTGGCCAGGTTCGTGGCGTGCATGGTGCCGATCCGACCGACCCCGGCTACTCCGATCCGCATTCCGCTGCTCTCCGTCCTGGTAGACGCGGTCTACCGTTAGAGCGCTCTATTGGTTGGAGCGCCCCAATGCTGTAGCGTGCGTCACACTGGTGTCAAGGTCGCGTTCGCCGCCGGCAGGCGCGGCGCCGAGGAGGCACCCGTGGCAAGACCCACCATGGAGGACGTCGCCGCCCGCGCCGGGGTCTCGCGCGCCCTGGTCTCGCTCGTCATGCGAAGGTCACCGAGGGTGAGCGACCAGCGTCGTGCGGCGGTGCTGCGGGCGGCGCGGGAGCTGGGCTACTCGCCGCACGCCATGGCCCGCTCGCTGGCCAGCCGCACGTCGCACGTGCTCGGCGTGATGGTGTCCGACCTGCACAACCCGTTCTTCGCGGAGGTCGTGGACGGCCTGGACGAGGTGGCCCGGGACCGCGGCTTCGACCTGATCATCAACACCGGCGGGCGCAGCCCGGCGCGGGAGCGGCGCGCGCTGGACAGCCTGCTGTCGTTCCGGCCGGCGGGCCTGGCGCTGCTGTCGCCGGTGGTGCCGTCGGCGGACCTGGGCCGGGCGGCCGACCAGGCGCCGGTGGTGCTCGTCGCCCGCTCGTCCCGGCTGGCCACGGTGGACACGGTCAACGACGACGGCGAGCGCGGCATCGCGCTGGCCGTGGACCACCTGGTGTCGTTGGGGCACCGCGGGATCGCGCACCTCGACGGCGGCGGGGGCGCCCAGGCGGCGTCCCGGCGGCGCGGCTACCTGGCGGCGATGGCGGCGCACGGCCTGCCGCCGCGGGTCGTGCCCAGCGAGTACACCGACGCGGCGGGCGCGCGGGCGGTGCGGGAGCTGCTGGGCGACGTGCCCACCGCGATCGTCTCGTGCAACGACGTCAACGCGGTCGGCGCGATCTCCGCGCTGGAGGGGGCCGGGTACCGCGTGCCGCGCGACGTGTCGGTGGTCGGCTACGACAACACGTCGCTGGCGGCGCTGCGGCACGTGTCGCTGACGACGGTCGACCAGCCGCGCAACGAGTTCGGCCGGCTCGCCGCCGAGGCGCTGCTGCAACGGGTGCGGGGCGAGCGGGCGGAACCGGTGCGGCACCTGCTGCACCCGTCCCTCGTCGTCCGCTCGACCACCGCACCCGCACCGTGACCCGGGCGTCACCCCGGGCAGCGCCTCGACAACGCCTCGGGCAGCGCCCCGGGCAGCGCCTCAGGCGTCGACCTTCGGCCGCTCCACCTCGGGCGACGGCTCGACGGGCGGCTCCGGCCTGCGGGTCAGCTTCCTGACCAGCGGGAACAGCAGCAACAACGCCACGACCGCGTACACGGCGATCGAGAACGGCGTGTTGACCAGGCCGGTGAGCGCCCCGTCCGACAGCTGGAGCGCCCGGCGCATCTGCTGCTCGGCGGCCGGGCCGAGGATGACGCCGATGATCGCGGGCAGCACCGGCAGGCCGTAGCGGCGCATCACGAACCCGAGCACGCCGACCACGAACATCACCAGCAGGTCGAACACGTCCGCGTTCACCGCGTACGCGCCGACGCTCGCGAAGAACAGGATGCCCGCGTACAGGTACGGCCTCGGGATGCGCAGCAGCTTCGCCCACACCGGCGCGAGCGGCAGGTTCAGCACCAGCAGCAGGCACAGGCCGATGAACAGCGACGCGATCAGGCCCCACACCAGCTGCGACTCCCGCTCGAACAGCAGCGGGCCGGGCTGGATGCCGTACTGCTGGAACGCCGCCAGCATCACCGCGGCCACCGCCGTGGTCGGCAGGCCGAGCGTCAGCATCGACACGAGCGTGCCCGCGGCGGACGCGCTGGCCGTCGCCTCGGGACCGGCGACGCCCTCGATGGCGCCCTTGCCGAACTCGGCGCGGTGCTTCGACAGCCGCTTCTCCGCCACGTAGGACAGGAACGTCGGGATCTCCGCGCCGCCGGCCGGCACCGCGCCGAACGGGAAGCCGATGAACGGCCCGCGCAGCCACGGCTTCCACGACCGGCGCAGGTCCTCGCGGCCCAGGAACGCGCGGCCCACCGGGATGGGCAGCACGGGCTTGCGGCGCAGGTGCGCGGCGACCCACAGGGACTCGCCGACCGCGAACAGGGCCACCGCGACCACGACCACGTCGATGCCGTCGGCCAGGTGCAGCGAGCCGAACGTCAGCCGCTGCTGGCCGGTCATCTCGTCCAGGCCGACCAGGCCGATGGCGAGGCCGATGAGCAGCGACGCGAAACCGCGCACCCGGGACGCGCCGAGCACCGACGTGACCGCGATGAACGCCAGCACCATGATCGCGAAGAAGTCGGGCGCGCCGATGTCGACGGCGAGTTCCGCCACGGTCGGTGCGAGCAGGACGAGCAGGGTCGTGCCGATGATCCCGCCGATGAAGTGGCCGATTGCGGCGGTCGCAAGCGCTTGCGCGCCGCGGCCCTTGCGGGCCATCGGGTTGCCGTCGATGGCCGCCACCACCGCCGCGCTCTCGCCCGGTGTGTTCAGCAGGATCGACGTGGTCGAGCCGCCGAACATGCCGCCGTAGTAGATGCCCGCGAACATGATGAACGCGCCCGTCGGGTCCAGCCCGTAGGTCACCGGCAGCAGCAGCGCCACCGCCATCGCCGGCCCGATGCCCGGCAGCACGCCGATCGCCGTGCCCAGCAGCACGCCCAGCGCGGCCAGCGCGAGGTGCGTCGGCGTCAGCGCCGTCGCGAACCCGTCGAGGAGGTTGTTGAACGATTCCACGTCAGAACATCCCCACCAGAGGCCCGCCGGGCAGGGGCACCCCGAGCAGGTTGTTGAACAAGAGGAACGTTCCCACCGACAGCCCGGCGGCGATCAGCGGGTCACGCGTGAAGTGACGGCTGCCCAGCGCGTAGGCCGCACCCCAGAACAGGATCGCGCCCGAGATCGGGAAGCCGACCACGCCGATCAGCGCCGCGTTCGCCAGGAACGCCCCGCACAGCAGCAGCACCGTGCGCCAGTCGGCGGGCGCGCTCAGGTCGACGTCCTCGCCGCCCTCGGCCTCGCCCCGGCCGCCGCGCAGCACGTCCCGCGCCAGCAGCGCCGCCACCACGAGCAGCCCGACGCCCACCACCACGGGCACCGCCTTGGGGCCCACCGGGCCGCGCTGCGCGAAGTCGGTGTGGATGCGGATCGCGTCCACCAGCACCAGCACGCCCAGCGCGACCAGCACCGCCGACACGCCCAGCTCCGAGTGCCCGCGCCACCAGCTCCCACCCGACGCCTCGCGCACGTCGGTCCTGCCCGTTCCCGGCACCTCACGCGTGTCCGTCCCGCCCGTGCCCGATGCCTCGGGCGCGTCCGGTCCGCCCGTCCCCGGTGCCTCGCGCGCCTCGGTCCCGCTCATGCCAGCCCCAACTCCTTCAGCACGCTCGCCACCCGGTCGTTCTCCTCGCGCAGGAACGCGCCGAACTCGTCACCGGGCGCGAACGCGTCGGTCCAGCCGTTGCGCGCCACCGCCTCCCGCCACTGCGGCGTGGCGTGCAGGTCGGTGAACAGGTCCACCAGCCGCGCCCGGTCGGTGTCCGCGATGCCCGGCGGCGCGACCACGCCCCGCCAGTTCGTGAACTCGACGTCCACACCGGACTCGCGCAGCGTCGGCGCGTCCACACCGGACAGCCGTGCGCCGCTGGTCACCGCCAGCACCCGGATTTGCCCGGCCTCGATCTGGTCGCGGTACTCGCCGACGCCCGACACGCCGAACGCGACCTTGCCGCCCAGCACCGACGCCAGCAGCTCGCCGCCGCCGTCGAACGGCACGTAGTTCACGGTGCGCGGGTCCAGGCCGACGGCCTTCGCGATCAGCATGGGCGCCAGGTGGTCCGGCCCGCCCGGCGACGAACCGCCGCCCACCGGCACCGCGCCCGGGTCCGCCTTCCACGCCGAGACCAGGTCGGCCAGCGACCGGTACGGCGAGTCCTTGCCGACCACGACGATGTCCGGTTCCTCGATGAGCTTCGCGATCGGCGTGGTGTCCAGCAGCGACGACGGCGCCTTGTTCGTGTAGACGCTGCCCACCACGCCCAGGCCCATCGACATGACGAGCTTGCCGTTGCCGCGCTCGTTGACCGTGCGGCCGAGACCGACCGTGCCGCCCGCGCCGGGCAGGTTGAACACCTCCGCGTTGCGGATCAGCTCCGCGTCCTCCATCGCCTTCGCCGCCGTGCGCGCGGTGACGTCGTAGCCGCCGCCCGGCGCGTTCGGCACCAGCACGCGCAGGCTGCGCAGCGACGCCGTGCCGCTGTCGGCGTTCGACGTGAGCAGCGGGGGCACGAGGACCACCACCGCCAGGGCGGCGCCCACCGCCAGCCAGTTCCGGACCCTCACTGTGATCCCCACCTCTCTTCCGCGTGGTTGGACATGTTGCACTCGTGTAAACAGGGAAGTCCCGCTTGCGCGCCTAAGGGTTCTTGTGGTCTTTGTGGTCGCTCCCCGGCCGCTCCTGCGCGAGCGCGATCCGTGGTAGGAGGTGCTGGTGGGAGGTCGGGGTTCGCTCGCCCGCCAGCTGCTCGCGTGGCAACTGGTGGTGGTCGTGGCGCTGTTGTGCGCGGTCGGCGTGCTGTCCGTCGTCCAGGCGGGGGCCAACTTCCGCACGACCGAGGGACGCCGGATGCTCTCCGTCGCCGAGGACGTGGCCGCGACCGCCGGCGTGCGGGCCTCCCTGGTCGACCCCGAACGGCGCACCCACCAGGTGCTCGCCCCGTTCGCGGAAAGCGCCCGCAGCCTGTCCGGCGCCAGCTACGTGATCATCACCGACCCGGCGCGCGAGGTCCTGACCTCCCCCGACCCCGGCCAGGTGGGCACGCTCCTGGACATCGGCGACAGCACCGCCCCGCGCGGCCGGTCGTGGGTCGGCGAACTCGGCGGCGCGACCACCGCCACCGTGCCCGTCATCGGCGACGACGGCGCGGTCGTCGGCCTGGTCGCCGCCGGGCAGCGGGCACCGGGTTTCTGGGAGGGTGTGCTGGACTCACCCGACAACGCCCTGCGGCTGCTGGGCGTGGCGCTGGTCATCGGCGTCACCGGGTCGCTGCTCCTCGCCCGGCGCGTGAAGAACCAGACGCTCGGCCTGGAGCCGCACGAGATCACCGCGCTCGTCGAGTACCGGGAGGCACTGCTGCACGGCATCAAGGAGGGCGTCGTCGCGCTCGACCCGCAGCACCGGATCACGCTGGTCAACGACCACGCGCGGACGCTGCTCGCGCTGCCCCGGGACGCCGTGGGGCGCTCCGTGGCGTCCCTCGACCTCGACGAGCGGCTGCGCGACGTGCTCACCGGCCGCGCCACCGGCGTCGACCAGCTCGCCCTCACCGGCGGCCGCGTGCTGACCCTCAACCACGTGCCGCTCGACGCGCACGGCGCCGTCGTCACCCTGCGCGACCGCACCGAGCTGATGACCCTCCGCGACGAGCTGGACGCCACCCGCCACGCCACCGACACCCTCCGCGCCCAGGCCCACGAGTTCAGCAACCGCCTCCACACCATCGCCGGCCTGGTCGAGCTGGGCGAGTACGAGGAGGTGCGCGGGTTCATCAGCCGGCTCAGCCACGCCCAGGGCGCGTGGCGGGCCGAGGTCGCGGCGGCCGTCGCCGACCCCGCCGTCGCCGCGCTGCTCGTCGCCAAGTCCAGCCTCGCCGCCGAACGCGGCGTCGGCCTGCGGATGGACCCGTCGAGTTCACTCGGACCGGTCGACGAGGAGCTGTCCACCGACCTCGTCACCGTCATCGGCAACCTCGTCGACAACGCCCTCGACGCCCTGTCCGGCGGCGACGGGTGGATCGAGGTGCTGGTCAGGTCCTCGGACGGCGTGCCGGACGACGGGGTGCCGGGCGACGGGGTGCCGGACGGCGGGGTGCTGGTCGTCGTGCGCGACTCCGGGCCGGGCGTAGCGCCGGAACTCGCCGAGGAAGTGTTCCGGCACGGGTTCACCACCAAGGCCGCCGAGCAGGGCGAGCGCGGGCTCGGGCTCGCGCTCACCCGGCAGACGTGCCTGCGGCGGGGCGGGTCCGTGCGGGTGGACGGCGCCGCGTTCACCGCCCGACTGCCCGCCGTGCCGGAGGTGGTCGCGTGATCAGGGTGCTCGTCGTCGACGACGACTTCATGGTCGCCAAGGTGCACAGCGGGTACGTGTCGCGGACACCCGGCTTCGAGGTCGTCGGCGTCGCCCACACCGGCGCCGACGCGCTGCGGCTCGTGCGCGAACTGCGCCCCGACCTCGTGCTGCTCGACGTGTACCTGCCCGACGTCGACGGGCTGAGCGTGCTGCGCGAGCTGCGCGGACCGGCCGACGACGTCGACGTCATCGTGATCACCGCGGCGACCGACGTGGAGACCGTGCGCACCGCCATGCGCGGCGGGGTGCTGCACTACCTGATCAAGCCGTTCGAGTACGCGGCGCTGCGCGACCAGCTGGCCCACTTCGCCGCCCTCGACCGGCGGTTGGAGCAGCTGTCGTCGGCGGGGCAGGCCGACGTGGACCAGGTGTTCGGCGGTAGGCCGCCCAGCGCGCCCGTGCTGCCCAAGGGGCTGTCGGCGCAGACCGCGGCGCTGGTGGAGCGGGTGCTGCGGGCGCGGCCGGAGGGCGTGTCGGCGTCGGAGTGCGCCGAGGCCACCGAGCTGGCGCGGGTGTCGGCGCGGCGGTACCTGGAGCACTTCGTGAACGCCGGCCGGGCCGAGGTGAAGCTGAAGTACGGCGGGACGGGACGGCCGGAACGCCTGTACGTGTGGCGGGTCTGACCGGTTCCCGACACCGGTTCTCATCGCCGCTGCGGTCGCTAGTCCCAGTTGCCGCCGCGACCCCGCCCCTGCTTGGTCTGCGCCCGGCGCTTCTTCTCCGCGATCCGGCGCTCCTGCGAGCCCCTGGTCGGCTTGGTCGCCCGGCGCACCGGGGGCGGCGCGGCGGCGGCGTCGCGCAGGATTCGCGCGAGCCGCTCCCGTGCCGCCACGCGGTTCTGCAACTGGGCCCGGTGCTCGCTGGCGACGACCGTCAGCACGCCGTCCACCAGCCGTTTCTCCAGCCGGCCGAGCATCCGGTTCTTCAGCCAGCCGGGCACCGAGGGCGAGGACGCCAGGTCGAACGACAGCTCGACCCGGCTGTCCGCCGTGTTGACGCCCTGGCCGCCGGGACCGGACGAGCGCGAGAACCGCTCGCTCAACTCGGTCGCCGGCACCACCAGCGTCCGCGTCACGACCAGGTCCTCAGCCATGCGTCCAGGTTAGAAGATCAACCGGGGTACGGTCGCCGGGTTTACCGGCCCCGGCCCCCGTCGAGGCCCAGCAGCGCGGTGCGGTCGCCGCGCGGCGGGCATGAGGGCTTCCGCACAGCCAGCGCACGGGTTCCGCGCGGCCGACGCCCACACGGCCGGCCGTGTGGGCGTCGGCGGGCGGGTGTCGGCGTGTTCGCCGGGCTCGTCGTCCTGGTCCGCCGCGGCCCCCTCCTCCGTCGCCGCTTGGTACGGGGAGGGGGTTCGGGGGCGTCTCGGCACGGGGGTGGGTTGGCGGCGTTCCGTTCTCACTTCAACCGATGGCGGTAACGGCGTTTTCGTACATGTTCGGGCCCATGTTCACCCGATCGTGAGGTCCGAGGCGCTGTTTCCGCAGGTTGGAGGGGTTCGGGAAGGTAGTCAGAAGCGGGGGTGGTCGCCTACCAGGGTGGCTCGCGGCTCGTCACCTTCGGCGCGGACCACGTCGCCCAGGACCCAGGCGGGCACGTGGCGGGCCGTGAGGACGGCCAGCGCGCGGTCCACGTCCTCGGGGGCGACGACCGCCACCATGCCGATGCCCATGTTGAAGGTCTTCTCCATCTCCGCGCGCTCGACGCGGCCGCGCTGGGCGATGAGGGCGAAGACCGGGGCCGGCGTCCAGGTGTTGCGGTTGAGCTGGGCGCGCAGGCCCTCCGGCAGGACGCGGGCCAGGTTCGCGGCCAGGCCACCGCCGGTGACGTGGGAGAACGTGCGGACCTCGGTCTCGGCGACCAGGGCCAGGCAGTCCTTGGCGTAGATGCGGGTCGGCTCCAGCAGCTCCTCGCCGAGCGTGCGGCCGAACTCCTCGACGTGCCCCTCCAGCGGCATCCGGGCGATCTCCAGCAGCACGTGCCGCGCCAGGGAGTACCCGTTCGAGTGGAGACCGGACGAGCCCATGGCGATCACGACGTCACCGGCGCGCACGCGGTCCGGGCCGAGCATGGCCGACGCCTCGACCACGCCGACGCCCGTGCCGGAGATGTCGTAGTCGTTCGCGCCCATCAGGCCCGGGTGCTCGGCGGTCTCGCCGCCCAGCAGGGCGCACCCGGCCTGCACGCAGCCCGCCGCGATGCCCTCGACCAGGGCCGCGACCTTGTCCGGCACGACCCGGCCGATGGCGATGTAGTCCTGCATGAACAGCGGTTCGGCGCCGCAGACCACGAGGTCGTCCACGACCATCGCGACCAGGTCGATGCCGATCGTGTTGTGCTTGTCCAGCGCCTGCGCGACGGCGATCTTCGTGCCGACGCCGTCGGTGGAGGACGCGAGCACCGGCTCCTTCCAGCGGTCGAGCTTGAGCTGGAAGAGGCCCGCGAAGCCGCCGATGCCGCCGAGCACTTCGGGACGCTGCGCCTTCGCCGCCCACGGCTTGAGCTTCTCCACCGCCTCGTCGCCGGCTTCGATGCTTACCCCAGCTGCGGCGTAGGTCGCCTTGGCGCTGTCCGTCACTTCTCTGTGCTCCATGGTGTCGCGGTGCCGGCGTCGCGGCCCCGCGGTCGGGTCGAGGGCTGGTCGTCGGCCCGTTCCGGCCCGGTCAGGGTCGGCGCAGGGCGTCCTCGGCACCGTACCCGTTCGTCAGGACGGGAGCGGCCGAGCCCGAGACACCGCGGATGCCCTCCAGCAGGTGCTTGCCGATCAGCGCGTCGTCGGGCAGCGGAATCGGGTAGTCGCCGTCGAAACACGCCGTGCACAGGCGGGTCTTCGGCTGCTCGCTGGCGGCGATCAGCTGCTCCAGCGACACGTAGCCGAGGCTGTCCGCGCCGACCGACCGGCGGATGCCGTCGTTGTCGAGGCCGTTGGCGATCAGCTCGGCGCGCGAGGCGAAGTCGATGCCGTAGAAGCACGGCCACTTCACCGGCGGCGACGCGATCCGCACGTGCACCTCGACCGCACCGGCCTCGCGGAGCATGCGGACCAGGGCGCGCTGCGTGTTGCCGCGCACGATCGAGTCGTCCACGACGACCAGGCGCTTGCCGCGGATCACGTCGCGCAGCGGGTTGAGCTTCAGCCGGATGCCGAGCTGGCGGATCGTCTGCGACGGCTGGATGAACGTGCGGCCGACGTAGGCGTTCTTCACCAGGCCCGAGCCGTACGGGATGCCGCTGGCCTGGGCGTAGCCGATCGCGGCGGGGGTGCCGGACTCGGGCACCGGGATGACCAGGTCGGCCTCCACCGGGTGCTCCACCGCGAGCCGGCGGCCGATCTCGACGCGCGTGGCGTGGACGGAGCGGCCGGCGATGGTGGTGTCCGGGCGGGCCAGGTAGACGTACTCGAAGATGCAGCCCTTGGGTTCGGGGTTGGCGAACCGGCTGGACCGCAGGCCGTTCTCGTCGATCGCGATCAGCTCGCCCGGCTCGACCTCGCGGACGAACGACGCGCCCACGATGTCCAGCGCGGCCGTCTCGCTCGCCACGACCCAGCCGCGCTCCAGCCTGCCGAGCACCAGCGGGCGCACGCCCTGCGGGTCGCGGGCCGCGTACAGCGTCGACTCGTCGGAGAACGTGAGGCAGAACGCGCCGCGCAGCGTCGGCAGCAGCTCCAGGGCCGCCTGCTCGATGCCGATGTCGGCGGCGTGGGCGGCGAGCAGGCCGCACACGAGGTCGGAGTCGGTGGTCGCGCCGTGGCCGGTGTCGACACCGGCCTCGCGGGCCTTGACCAGCAGTTCGGCGGTGTTGACCAGGTTGCCGTTGTGGCCGAGCGACAGGCCGGAGCCGGTGGCGGTGGTGCGGAACGTCGGCTGCGCGTTCTCCCACGTGGTGGAGCCCGTGGTGGAGTAGCGGCAGTGGCCGACGGCGACGTGGCCGCGCAGGCTGGACAGCACCTGCTCGTCGAACACCTGGCTGACCAGGCCGAGGTCCTTGAAGACCACCACCTGGCTGCCGTCGCCGACCGACATGCCCGCCGCCTCCTGGCCGCGGTGCTGGAGGGCGTACAGGCCGTAGTAGGTCATCTTCGCGACCTCTTCGCCAGGAGCCCAGACGCCGAACACACCGCATTCCTCGCGGGGTTCGCGCTCTTCCTGTGAATCGTGGTCGGTGCGGCCGGTTGCGGACTGGTCGGTGACCACCGAGTGCTCCCTAGCGACGAGGTCGGGCTGCACGACCGAGTGTACGGCGAACGGAGGCGCATCCAGGGCCGGCAGGAGGCCGACTACGTGATGAAACGCACCCTCACTCCATCTTCAGGGCGAACCACACCTGCTCCTCTCCGGTGCGCTTGACGGGCAGCCGACCCCACAGCCCGTAGTGCACGAGCTGCGCCTCACCGGTGACCTGGAGGTCGGTCCGCTCCCCCGGCCACGCCGCGCGCACCTCCGGCACCAACCCGGGTGTGAACGTCACCACCCACGCCTCGGGCACGTCGGTGAGCTGCACCAGGGCGGTGCCCGCGGCGCTCGGCGGCACGTCGGTCGAGTGCTTCGCGGCCAGCAGGGTGGTCAGCGCCTCGTCGATGCCGTCCACCGCGAAGTCCGCGTCGCCCGTCACCAGTTCGCGCAGCGCGGCCTGCGCGTCCCAGCGGCGGAGGTCCATCTCGTGCGCGATCCGCCGGTGCCACACCCACGCCAGGTCGGGTGCGGCGGGCGAGAACGTCCAGGCGGCCCGGTTGCCCGGGGTCGCCGGCAGCAGCTCGGCCGCCTTCGCCAGCTGGGCGTCCAGGTAGTCGAGCGGGGCCACGCCGGCGGGCGGCGGTGGCAGCTTGAGCTGCACGGTGCTCCCGGTGCGCAGGTACTCCAGCGACGTCTCCAAGAACCGCCCCACGTGCAGGGTCAGCTCGGTGAACGTCCAGCCGGGGCAGCTCGGCACCGCGGCGGCGGGGTCGGCCTTCCCGACCGCCGCGCGGAACATCGCCGCCTGCTCGGTGAACACCTCGGTCCACCGCTGGGTGGTCCAACCTCCTGGCACGTCCGGCCTCCCCGCCACTCTCCGCCGTTCACCGCTGTCGTCGGTGGGCCACATCGTGCCGCACCGCCCGGACCGGGCGCGCCCGAAGCCGCACATCGATGACGACGCGTCCACGACGACGGGACTACGGGACTACGGGACGGGCGGGCGGGCGGGAAGACAGGAGGACGCGAGGACGCGAGAGCGGGTGAAGAGGAGAGCGGTGCGGGCCCACGTAGTGGCTAGCCCGCCCGCACGTGCACCCCTCCCCGCCACGCGATGGCCAGCCGGTGCGCGGGCGGCCTCAACGGGTAGGGCCGGCCCGGGAGCACCGATGAGGCCAGACGGGTGATGCACGCCCGCAACGCCCGACAGAGCAGGACCGAGCGCGACGGAGCCCGGTGGCGGCCTCCCGATGGCTGGATCAGCACGTCAAGGGCGTGCGCCAGCCAGGCGCGCGGGTCGGTGCGGTACTGGAAGCGGTGTGCGGGGCGGGAACGGGGGTTCTTGGTCATGCGTCCATGGTCGAACGGCTGTTCGAGATGAGCAAGATCACGATCGAGTGATTCGGGAGGGGGAGACGGGAGGGTTCCGGATTCACCCACCCGGCCCCGTGCCGCGTGGGAACCGGGGAGGATGACCGTGCGTCGCACCTCCAGCGGCCGGCGGCACGAAGGGCGGGTAACCGTGTTCGGTGTGCAACCAGAGACGTTGCGCGCGGCGTCCAAGCAGTTCCACGAGGGCGCGGACGCGACGGGGGACGGCGCCGAGCTGATCTCCATGCTCAGGCTGGAGGCGGACGCGCTGGGCCAGGTGCCCGCGGCGGCCGAGTTCGTGGACGCGCTGGCCAGGTGGGCCGGCGAGCAGTCCGACGACCTGCGCCGGGGCAGCGCCTGGTACCGCGACGCGGGCGACGGCCTCACCGAGAACGCCGACTCCTACCAGCGCGCGGACGACGACTCGACCGCCTCGTTCCGCGGCATCGAGGGGGGCATGGCGTGAGCTACACCGATCCCGAGGTCCTGTACGGCCGGCTGGCGACCGGTGACGCCGGGCGCGTCGCCGCGGCGGCCGACCCGATCACGGGCGCGCGCAGCGCCGTCGGCCGGGCGGGCGACTCCGTGGCGGCGGGCGGCTCCACGGCGACCGCGACGTGGCAGGGCTCCTCCGCCGACAGGTTCCGCGCGCGGGCCGAGCTGTCCTCGAAGTCGGCGGCGGTCGCGGGCGAGCGCCTGGCCGCCGGGTCGGACATCGTGCAGGCCGCGTCGCGCGCGTACGGCCAGATGCGCGGCAGCGCCGACCAGCTGATCGACTTCTGGCGCGGCCGCTCGCCCGCCCTGGACGAGGCGCAGACCCGCGACCTCGCCAACCGGGTCAACGAGCAGCTCACCAACGTCAAGAACGGCTACGAGCGGGTCCTGCGCAGCTACGCCGACGCCCTCACCAGGGTCCGCCCCGGGTTCGAGGAGACGGCGGGCCGGGACGCGGGCTGGGCGTCCGCCGTGACGGCCATGCGCACCACCGCCGCCGTGCCGGGTCCCGGGACCGACCCGAAGCAGGTCGCGGCGTGGTGGAAGTCGCTGACCAAGGAGCAGCAGGACGAGCTGCTGCGCACCAGGTTCCAGGAGCTGGGACAGCTCCGCGGCCTGCCGTCGGGCGTCCTGAACGAGGCGAACCTCGCCCGCATCCAGGACGACGTGCAGCGGTTCGGGGCGCAGCGCGACCAGCTCGACGCGCAGATGCGGGACCGGGCGCGCGAACTCGGCCTCGACCCGGACGACTCCGGCGACGTGGCGCGGCTGCTCAACGACCCGCAGTACGCCTCGCTGCGCGACCAGTGGCAGGAGGCGTCGACCAAGGCCGAGAACGCGCAGAAGGCGTCCGCCAGCGTCGAGCAGGCCAGGGAGCTCGCGCACCAGAAGGGCTGGCAGGAGGGCGACGTGCGCGTCCTCGCCTACGACCCGTACGGCCCGCGCGGCGACGGCGGCATCGCGGTCGCGTTCGGCGACCCGGACACCGCCGCCAACCTGGCGGTCTGCGTCCCCGGCACCGGGTCGGACATGGGCAGCTTCGGCCTGGACCAGGCGGCGAACCTGCGCGAGCAGATGGGGCCGAACGGCAACGCCACCATCCAGTGGCTGGGCTACGACGCGCCGGGCTGGGCGATCGGCGAGGTCGACAACCCGGCGCAGGCCCGCGAGGGCGGCGCGAACCTGGTCGCCGACGTGAACGGGTACCGGGCCGCCGCCGAGGCCGCGGGCAACCGCCAGCACCTGACCGTGATCGGTCACTCCTACGGCTCCACGACGGTCGGCTACGCGGGCATGAACGGCCTGGCCGCCGACGACATCGCGTTCATCGGGTCGCCGGGCGTGGGCGCGTCGAACGTCGACCAGCTCTCGGTGGGACCCGGGCACGTCTACGTGGGCGCGACCGAGCACGACCCGGTGGTCCAGGGCACCAGCAACAGCTGGTTCACCGAGGACGGGTCGTCGATCGGCCCGTACGACGACCGGTTCGGCGCGACGGTGTTCGGCACGACCGACTCGTCGATGATCGGCCACGCGCACTCGGCCTACTACGACGAGGGCACCGAGTCGGTGCAGAACCTGGCGCGCATCGCGACCGGCGACGGCGGCTCGGTGACCGCGCAGAAGTGGTACGACGACCCGCTGGGGCCGTCGCTGCCGGGGTCGAACCTGCCGGTGGTCGGGCCGGTCGTGGACGTGGTCAGCGGCACGGTCGCGGGCGCGGCGGACCTGGTCGGCGACGCCGGGACGGGGCTCTACAACGCCGGGCGCGACGCGTGGAACGGGAACTGGTCCGACGCGGGCACCGGGTTGCTCAACACCGGCAAGGAGATCGTCAGCGACGGCCTGGACGTCGTGGTGGGCGGGGTCGGCGACGTGGTCGAGTTCGGGCGCGACGCGGTCGAGGGCGTCGGCGACGTGTGGGACAAGACCGTCGGGTCGTGGTTCTAGGCGGGTCGCGGTTCTGGGCGGGTCGCGGTTCTGGGCGCGGTTCTAGGCGGCGCGGCAGGGACCGGTGTCGGTCTTGAGGCCGACGTCGTCGAGGCTGTTGTCGTCCGACTGCCGCACCTGGCACACCAGCGCGTCGCCGACCGCGGTTCCCTCGGGGACTTGCTCGTCGGTGACCGACGCGTGGGAGAACCCCGCGACGGAGTCCGGCTTCTCCTGGTCGAGTTCCAGGCGGAAGCGGCTGCCGACGGTCTCGGTGCCGGTGAGGTCCGTGCGGGGTGAGACCTCGACGACCTTGAACCTGACCTCGCCGGACCACTCGCTGCCGCACCCGACCAGGGCCGCTCCCACCGCGAGGACGGCGGCACACGCCTTCAGCGCCTTCACCCGGTCGAGCTTAGTCAGAAGCGCAGCAGCGGGAGGAGGTTCGAGAGGTCCGCTCGGCTGCCGGAGGCGGTGACCTTCGCCCCGTCGAGGGCGTCCGACCAGGTCCGGTGGCCGACGGCGAGTTCCAGCCAGGTGCGGGGGTCGGTCTCGATCACGTTCGGCGGGGTGCCGCGGGTGTGCCTGGGGCCTTCCACGCACTGCACGGCGGCGAACGGGGGGACGCGCACCTCCACGCTGCGGCCGGGGGCGACCTGCTCCAGGGTCCGCAGGCTGAGGCGCACGGCGGCGGCCAGCACCGGGCGGGGCGGTTGGTCGGCGTCGCCGGTCAGCCAGGGCAGCACGGCTTCCACCGCGGCGCGCACCTCGTGGGGGTCTGCGGGCTTGGACGGCACCCGCCCAGGTTAGCGGCGGTGTCGGCGCAGGTCGCGCGATGCCTGACGAGGTCTGCGGGGTCACTTGCCCCACAATCAGATTGTTCAACAATCCTCACGGCGACCTGCTTTGGTCCGGGTGAGCCGCATGAGCGGTCGGAGACGGCTGGTGGTGACCGGAGGCCGGGAGCGGAGGGCGGCGGCTGGAGGGCGGCGGCTGGAGGGCGGCGGCTGGAGGCGAGGGCGGGGCGCCGGAAGCGGCGAGGCGGCGGGACAGCCGGGCGGCAAAAAACGGCGGAACGGCTGGGGCGGCGGAGTACTGGGGTCGAGGACCGGAGGGGGTGCCGGAAGGGCGGGGTGCCGGGCGACCGGAGGTTTCAGGGATGCCCGGCGACCGGAGGTGCGAAGGACCGGATGCCCGGCGACCGGAGGCGCGGGAACCGGAGGCGCGGGGAACTGGAAGCACTGGCGGCGCGAGGGACCGGAGGCGCGGGGACCGGCGCGGGGAACTGGAAGCACTGGCGGCGCGAAGGACCGGCAGTGCCGGCGGTATCGGGGGTCAGGGCTGCTTCGCGGCCCGCACCGCCTCGCCGAGCAGTTCCTCCACCTGGTGCACGAGCCGGCGGGAGTCGGTGGGGGTGAAGGTCGACCACGGCTCGGTGCCGTTCGACGCACGGCGCTGCTGGAGGTACCGGCCGTCCTCCGTGTCGAAGAACGCCACCACGCGGTCGGGGCGGCAGCGCTTGCCGTACTTGTCACGGGCCGCCGCGCCGAAGTTCCCGGTGTGCACCAGGCCGGTGAACATCTTGACCAGCGTCGTCGCGTCCTCCTGGCGCACGCCGTGCTCGCGCAGCGAGTTCTCCAGCGACCTGGGCGACCCGTCGGACTTCTTCACGGCCGTTTCGAGGTCGGCGCTCGGCATGGTCACCGAGTGGCCGGTGCCGGCGGGGTGCGCGGGCAGCACGCCCAGCACGGCGCCCGCCAGGCCGGACCCCGCCGCGTGCCGCAGCGTGAGCCGCGAGTCGGTCAGCGTGGCCAGCACGCCGTGGTCGCCGTTGGCCGCGGCCAGCACGCGCACGCTCCGGCCGATCCACACCCGGCCGTCCACCTCGCGCTCGGGGCGGGACAGCAGCCGCAGCAGGTGGTCGAGCTCCGGGGCGAGGCCGCGCGGACCGCCCAGGCCCCGCGCGCCGATGCCGTCCCACGCGCGCCGCTCCAGGTCGGCGCGCTCGGCGTGCGTCTTCCCCGGCGACGGCACCTTGACGACCAGCGGCATCTGCCCCAGGTCCAGGCGTTCCCAGAGCACGTCGAACTCCTCGGCGGAGAGCGTGATCGGCTCCCGCTCCGCCGGGCCCCCGAAAAACGTCACCGCGACCCCCGTCCTCGAAACCGGGCACGGGCCCGCGCCGTCGTCGACAGCGCGGGCCCGTGCACCACCACCACGCTACTGCTGCACTTCCCCGATCACGGGCGGTGCGACGAGCCGGTCGTCGCCGAACACGTCGTTCGTCTCGACCAGGTAGTCGGCCGCCTTGTGCTCGATGTCGTCCTCGCCGTTGGCGCCCTGACCGCCGGCCACGCCGCCGCCCGCACCGGGACCGCGACCGGCCGCGCCGGGAGCACCGGGCGCGCCGGGGCGACCGCCGGCCGGGCCGCCGGGACCACCGGGGCCGAAGCCGCCGGGGCCGGGCATGCCGGGACCGCCGGGACGTCCGGCCGCGTGGGGACCGCCGGGGCCGAAGCCGCCGGGACCGCCCGGGCCACCGGGCACACCGCCGGGCATCCCACCGGGACCGCCGGGCATCCCGCGGAACTGGCCGGGGCCGGTCGGCACGCCGGGGCGCTGACCACCGGGGCCACCAGGACCACCGGGCACACCGGGACCGGGCAGGCCGGGACGACCGCCCGTGGGCGGCAGGCCGGGCTTGACGCCGGGACCGCCGGGGAGACCGGGTCCCCTGGGCGGGAGCGGGAGGCCGCCGCCCGGGGGCCTCGGCGGGGTCCAGCCGGGCGGGAACGGGCCGACGACGGGCGGCTTCACGCCCGGCGGCGGCGGGGGCGGCAGCGACGGCGGGGGCGTCGGGGTGGGGGGCGGCGTCGCCCAGGACGGGTTCGTGGTGCCGCCCGTGGGCGGCTGACCCGGGACCTGGGTGACCGGCGCGACCTGCGTGCCGGTCGACGGCGGCGCCCACGACGCGTGCGTGGTGCCGCCCTCACCGGGGGGCGTCCACGTCGGCGTGCTGGTGTAGCCCGCGCTGGTGCTGTTGAACTGGCCCACCCCGGCCGGCGGCGGCGTGTCGACGACGACCTTCGGCGGCGGCACGAACTCGCCCAGCGTGCTGCTGTTCCACTCGCTGCTGGACTGGTAGTTGTTCATCACCTCGACGGCCTTGGCCTCGGCGTTGTCCTGCGCCGCTTCCTGCCGCTCGTGGTCTTCCTGCTGCTGGATGACGTGCATCATCCCGAACGGACCGGCCAGCGCGCCGAGGACCTTGTCCCCGGTGGACGGCGCCTCGGTGGTCACCGGGACGGGTTCCGGCATCTCCTTGCGGGCGTCCGCGATGTACTCGCCCTGGAGCTGCGCGGACGTCTTCATGACGTCGGAGCCGCGCTGCGCGTCGGTCGCCCACTCGCCCAGCGGCGACAGGGCGGCCCGGGTCTCGGTGGCGCTGGAACCCTCCCAGCTCGCGCCGAGCCTCTCCAGGCCCTGGTGGATCGAGGTGTCGATCTCGCCCAACGCCTCGGAAAGCGCCTTCCACTTGTCCTCGATCGGACGGGAGGCGGCGACGCCGGGACCTGAGTTGATCATGTCGTACAGCTCGGGGTGCGCGTATCCGCGCCAGCGGTGGTCACCCATCGTGCTCGCCTTCCCGGGGTGCGTCGGTCATGGTGTTCACTGGTTCTCGACGCGTCCCCAGGACGCGGTGTTGTCGCCCTCGACGCGGCGGTAGTCGGCCTCGATCGCGGTCAGCTGCTCCACGACGCCCTGGAGCTGGTCGCGGTAGGCGAGGATCGCGGTCAGGGCGGCCGAGTCACCCGCCTCGAAGGTGTCCTGGTTGAACTTCTCCGCGGTCTCCCGGCTCACCGGGTCACCCGCCCAGCGCCGGGCGTGCAGCGCGGGCTTGGCGTCCCGCAGCTGCGCTTCGAGGCGGTCCAGGGCATCGGTGAAGACCTTGCGGGCCTCGGGGATCGCCGAGGGCTGGATGCTCAGCTTCTGCTGCGTCCCGCTGTAGTCCGGGAGCGACTGCGTCGACCCCCCGCCACCACCATCCGCGATGAACACGACTCACCCTCCTCAGTACGTGCGCACACCCCACCGTGCGCAAGTGGGACGACTCTAGCTCTGATGCGCGGCGGAGGTGGGCGGTTCCACGTCCGAAGGGAGTAGTTCTACCCGTTCACGAGGGTCCCGACGGCGGCTTCGGCGACCTTCGGCGCGAGCCCGCACAGCTCGTCCTGGGGGGTGCCCTCGAAGCTCGCCACCTGCACGTCGAGCATCTGCCCGGCCGAGACGTCCACGCCCAGGAAGCAGGTCTGCCGGTCGCCCGAGTTGCGGCCGAGCACGGCCGGGAAGCCCGCGACCCGGACCTCCTCCGCCTCCACGTCGAAGCTGCCGTCGGTGTACCAGGCGATGCCGGTGGTGGTGACGGTGGTGATCCGCACGCCGTACGCGCGGTCCTCGCGGGAGAAGTCGCACGTCGGCGACCGGTAGACGCTGGACGTGCCCGCCAGCGGCGGCCGGTCGAGGCCGAGCTGCGCGCGCTGCGCCTCGGTGAGGAGCGCGCACGGGTCGGACTTCCCGACGTCGACCGACTCGGGCCGGTCGACGGGCTCCGCGGCCGACGACGACGCGGGCGCGGTCGAGCCACCCGCGGTCGGGCCACCCGTGGTCGAGCCACCCGTGGTCGAGCCGCCCGCGGTGGGGCCGCCGGCGGCGGTCCCGGACCCGCCCGTCGTCTCGGAACAACCCGCGAGCAGGGCCAGGGCGGCGAGGAGCGGCACGGCACGGCGCATGGGCCGAACGTAGCGGATCGGCCTCACCCGCAAGGGCCGTTCGGCGTCACCGGCAACCGGTGTAGCGGCACGCCACGACGGCCGGCCGCTCGACCGGCGCGCCCGCGTCGATCGACCACGCCAGCCGCACGTACTGGGCGTGCGCCCAGCCCAGCGGGGTAGCGGACGTCGTGCCGCGCCCGCGCCACACCTGCTCGGGCAGCATCCCGCCCGCGTTGGCGGCGGTGGCCATGTCGGCGAGGCGGCCCCGGGCCGCGCGGCGGTCGCCCGCCAGCAGCTCGTACTCGCCGCGCTCCCCCGCGAAGATCGGCCACGTGCGGCCGTACGTGCGGGTGCCGTCCTCGTAGATGTTCCAGGGGCCGCCGTCGGCGCGCTCGCCGTACCCGTCGCCGTTGTAGCGGTGCCAGAAGCGGCCTTCCTTGAGCTGCTCGTCCACGACGCGCACGGTGTCGCGGACCACCGGGTCGTCGGCCGGGCGGACGCCGAGGCGCACCAGTTCGAGGAAGCTCGGGTCCACGGCGGCGCGCTGGTCGATCTCGACGGGGTGGTTGTCGCCGGGGTTGTAGGTGGTGCCCGCGTCGGGCCGGCCGTCCTTGGTGAGCCGCAGGTAGTAGGGCTTCGCGGAGAACGGGCCGGTGCGCGTCACCGTCCACCCCTCGACGCGGCGCTCCCACTCGTCGGCGATGCCGAGGTACCTCGCGGCACGCGGGTCGCCCACCCGGCCGAGCAGGTCGGCCAGGCACACCAGGCCGGCGATCTCGGCGGCGATCGTGCCGGGCGAGTAGCCGCTCTGGTTCTCCCACCGCTCCTGCTGGGTGAACGGCGCGTCCGGTTGGGACACCATGAACTCCGCCGCCGCGACCAGGCCGTCCAGCGTGGACCGGTCGGTGCGGCCCAGCAGGTGGGCCAGCAGCATCGGCGCGGCCTGCTCGTCCTGCTGGACGTTGGTCCAGTACGGCTCGCCGGTGACGCGGGTGTTCTGCGGCAGGTGGCCGTCGGGCTGCTGCTGGACCTCCAGCATGAAGTCGAGGGCGCGGTCGGCGGCGGCGCGGTCGCCGGCGGCGAGCAGGGCACTGGCCACCTGGTACTGGTCGCGCGGCCAGACCAGCGCGTAGGAGCCGAACTCGGGGGCGATCTCCCGGTCGAAGCCGAACGCCCACGGGAAGCCGGGCGCGGCGACGAACGCGCCGGGGTTGCGCTTGTCCTCGGTGGCGGCGAGCACGAGCACCGACGTCTCGTAGAGCGCGCGGTCGGCGGACCGCGGCCGGGCCAGGGACCGGAGGTGGTCCTCCCAGCCCCGGTCGTAGCCGCGGGCGTGCCGGGCGAAGCCCTCGGCCAGCGAGGTGCGGGCGGTGCTCAGCGCCTCCTCCGGGGTGGCGCCGAGGCCGAGGGACAGCGTGGTGCGGCGGTCGTGGACGCCGTCCACGCGCAGGTCGCCGGTCTGGACGACGTTGCCGGTGGTGGACCCGCGCGGGGTGATGCCCTCGTCTGCGACCAGGGCGCTCGCGGACCGGGCGTCCCGGGCGACCAGCGCGTCGGGCCGGTCCACGGCCGAGTCGTCGTCGCCGTCGCGGGACAGGTTCGGGTCGAGCACGACCTGCGCGGTGACGGGCCGGTCGGCGTGCAGCTCCACGTCCGCGAGCACCGCGGCCCGGCCCGGGTCGGTGGTCCAGGTGAACGACGCCCGCCAGCCCTCGCCGCGGAACACCTGGCGGAACCGCAGCCTGCCCACCTGCTCGGTGCGCGGGTCCGCCGCCTCGCGGCCGTCGACCACGAGCTTCAGGTCGCGCGTCGCCGGCGTGCTCAGGTCCGGGTGGAAGACCTCGGTGAGGCCGGTGCGGCCGAGGGTGAACCACACCGGGCTCTCCGCCTGCCGGGCCGTGCCGAAGCCCAGCTTGTCGGCGGGCGCGTAGGTGGCCGGTGGTCCGGGGACGGCGGGAGGTGGTCCGGGGACGGTGAGCGCGCTCGCCAGCAGCGCCGCGACTAACGGGGTCATGCCCCGGGGGTGCGCAGCGCCGAGCGCGCTCAAACGGGTGACCGTAACCTCGGCGGCGTGACGGACACCGGACCGGGGTTGATCGAGGACTACGCGCTGCTGTCGGACCTGCGGACGGCGGCGCTCGTGGGGCGCGACGGGTCGATCGACTGGTTGTGCATGCCGCGGTTCGACTCGCCGTCGTGCTTCTCGCGGCTGCTGGGCACCGAGGACGACGGCCACTGGCGGATCGCGCCGACCGGGGAGGTCCGGTCGGCGACGCGGGCGTACCGCGACGGCAGCCTCGTGCTGGAGACCGTGTTCGAGACGGACGACGGCGTGGTGCGGCTGATCGACACCATGCCGCCCGAGCAGGACCACTGGGACGCCGACACGCGCGTCGTGCGCGTGCTGGAGGGCGTGTCCGGGCAGGTCGAGGTGCGGCTGCGGTGGGTGCTGCGGTTCGCCTACGCCGACTCGGTGCCGTGGGTGCGGCGCGGCGAGCGCGACGGGCAGGAGTGCGTCGTCGCCGTCGCCGGGCCGTCGGCGGTGGCGCTGTACGGCGACCGCCTGCCGTACCGGGTGCCGGGCGCGCGGGCGCACGAGGCGGTGTTCACCGTCTCCGCCGGCGAGCGGCTGTCGTGGGTGATGGAGTTCGCGCACTCTCCCGACGAGCCGCCCGCGCCGGTGGACCCGCTCGGCGAGGTCGCGCGGTCCGAGGCGTTCTGGCTGGACTGGTCCTCGCGCATCACCTACGACGGGCCGCACGCCGACGTCGTGCGGCGGTCGCTGATCACCCTCAAGGGCCTGTCGTACGCGCCGACCGGCGGGATCGTGGCCGCGCCCACCACGTCGCTGCCGGAGACGCCGGGCGGCGGGCGGAACTGGGACTACCGGTACTGCTGGCTGCGCGACGCGACGTTCACGCTGCTCGCGCTGGACAACTTCGGCTGCACCGACGAGGCGCTGGCGTGGCGGAAGTGGCTGCTGCGGGCCGTGGCGGGCGACCCGGCCGACCTCCAGATCATGTACGGCATCGGCGGCGAGCGGCACCTCGTGGAGTGGGAGGTCGACTGGCTGCCCGGGTACCGGGGCGCACGCCCGGTGCGGGTCGGCAACGCCGCCTACCGGCAGCTCCAGCTGGACGTGTACGGCGAGGTCATGGACGCCCTGCACCTGGCGCGGGAGCGCGGGCTGGGCGAGACGCCGGACTCGTGGGCGATGCAGCGCGGCATGATGCGGCACCTGGAGACGGTGTGGCAGCGGCCCGACAAGGGGCTGTGGGAGGTGCGCGGGCCGGACCGGCACTTCACCCACTCGCGGGTGATGCTGTGGGTGGCGTTCGACCGGGCCGTGCGGGCGGTCGAGGAGTTCGGCCTGCCGGGTCCGGTGGACCGGTGGCGGGAGCTGCGCGACGAGGTGCACGCCGAGGTGCTGGCCAAGGGCTGGAACGCCTCGCTGAACTCGTTCACCCAGTACTACGGCGGCACGGAGCTGGACGCGGCGACGCTGCTGGTGCCCGCCGTCGGGTTCCTGCCCGGCGACGACCCGCGCGTGCTCGGCACGCTCGACGCGGTGGCCCGGGTGCTCAAGCGCGGCGACCTCGTGGAGCGCTACCAGACCGGACCGGGGGAGTCCGAAGTGGACGGGTTGGCGGGTGTCGAGGGAAGCTTCCTGGCGTGCTCGTTCTGGTACGTCGACGCGCTCGCGCTGGCGGGGCGGCACGAGGAGGCGCGGGCGATGTTCGACCGGTTGGTGGGGTTGGTGAACGACGTGGGGCT
Organism: Saccharothrix sp. DSM 118769; assembly: GCF_052936295.1. NCBI lineage: Bacteria > Bacillati > Actinomycetota > Actinomycetes > Pseudonocardiales > Pseudonocardiaceae > Saccharothrix > Saccharothrix sp. DSM 118769. The sequence goes on from NZ_CP193627.1 coordinate 9,457,991, forward strand.
GCTGGCCGAGGAGTACCTCGTGGATGATCATGGCCCGGCGGGGGACGCGGCCGGGGACCGGCACGGCCCGCCGGGGCGGATGACCGGGAACTTCCCGCAGGCGTTCAGCCACCTGGCGCTGGTCAACAGCGCGGCGGTGCTGTTCGGCGGGCACACCCGCGAGGAGCGTCACCGCGGCGGTGCCGCGTGAGGGCCGCGGAGGTGGTGCCCGGCGAGCCGGGCGCGTCGCGCGTCGTCGACCGGCCGGACCCCGCGGCCGGTGACGAGCTGCTCGTCGAGGGCCTGCTGGCCGGCGTGTGCGGCACGGACGTGGAGATCGTCCGCGACGGGTTCGGCACGCCGCCGCCCGGCCGGGACCGGGTGGTGCCGTTCCACGAATCCCTCGGACGGGTGATCTCCAGCCCCACGGCGGACTTCGCGCCCGGTGACCTGGTGGCGGGCGTGGTGCGCCGGCCCGACCCGGAGCCGTGCCCGGCGTGCGCGGTGGGCGCGTGGGACTTCTGCCGCAACGGCCGCTACACCGAGCGCGGCATCAAGGAGCTGGACGGCTACGGCGCGCAGCGCTGGACCGTGCCGCCGGGGTTCGCGATCAGGCTCGACCCGGCGCTGGGCGACGCGGGCGTGCTCACCGAACCGGCGTCCGTGGTGGCCAAGGCGTGGGCGCGGGCGGAGGACGCGGCCGAGCGCACCCACCTGCCCGTCCGGACCGCGCTGATCACCGGCGCGGGCCCGATCGGGCTGCTCGCGGCGCTGCTCGGCGTGCAGCGGGGGCTCGACGTGCACGTGGTGGACCGCGTCGCCGACGGCCGCAAGCCCGACCTGGTCACCGCCCTGGGCGCCACCTACCACCGAGGCGCGGACCGGCTCCCGGCGGACGTCGACGTGGCGATCGAGTGCACCGGCGTCGCGCCGCTGGTCTGGGACTGCGCCCGCCGCGCCTCGGTGACGGTGCTCGCGGGCATCGCGGGCGAGCACGACCCCGTGCCGCTGGACCCGCACGTGTTCGACGAGGTCGTGCTGGGCAACAAGGTGCTGCTCGGCACCGTCAACGCGGGCCTGGCCGACTACCGGGCCGCGGCGGACGCGCTGGCCGACGCGCCGGCGGCGTGGCTGAACGGCCTGATCACCCGGCGCGTGCCGCTGGAGCGGTTCACCGAGGCGTTCGAGAAGGGCGAGGACGACGTGAAGGTGGTCGTGGACCTGACCTGACCTGCTCCGGCCTGACCCGGCCGGACCCGGCCGGACCTGACCCCGCCGGCTAGCCGCGCCGCAGCAGCTCGTCGATCGACTCCGGCCGCATGGGCTTGGCGAAGAACCAGCCCTGGCCGGTGTCGCAGCCGATGCGGTGCAGGCGCTTGGCCTGCGCCGGCGTCTCCACGCCCTCCGCGGTGACGCCCAGCTGGAGCGCGTGCGCCAGCTGGACGAGGGTGGAGACGATCTGCGCGTCCACGGCGTCCTCCTCGTCGGCCGCGCGCAGGCCCTCCATGAACGAGCCGGCGATCTTCAGCTCGTGCACGGGCAGGTGCTTGAGGTAGGCGAGGTTGGAGTAGCCGGTGCCGAAGTCGTCGATGGCGATGCGCACGCCCATGTCCGACAGGACGCGCAGCGCCTCCAGCGGCTCGTCGGCGGTGCCCATGATCGCGCTCTCGGTCAGCTCCAGCTGGAGGTGGTGCGGCGGCAGGGCGCACTCGTCGAGGATGCGCTTGACGTCCCGCACCAGCTCGGGGTCGCGGGACTGGCGCACGGCCAGGTTCACCGACACGAACGGCGCGTCCTCGCCGAACTCGTCCAGCCAGCGGCGGGCCTGCTCGCACGCCTTGCGCAGCACCCAGCGGCCCAGCGGGACGATGAGGCCGGTCTCCTCGGCCAGCTCGATGAACCGGTCGGGCGCGAGCCGGCCGAACTCGGGGTGCTGCCAGCGCACCAGCGCCTCGACGCCGACCACGACGCCGTCCTCCAGCCGCACCAGGGGCTGGTAGTCGACGTAGAACTCGTCGCGCTCCAGGGCGGCGGGCATGGTCGCGGACAGCGTGAAGCGGGCGACCTCCTTGGCGTTGCGCTCCGGGTCGTACAGCGCCCAGCGCGACTTGCCGTCGGCCTTCGCCCAGTACAGCGTGATGTCGGCGTCGCGCATCAGGTCGGCCGGGGTGGTGCCGGCCAGGGCGCGCTCCACGATGCCGATCGACGCGGACACGGTCAGCTCGTGGCCGCCGATGCGGATCGGGGACTCCAGCTCGCGCAGCACGCGGTCCGCGACGCTGACGATGTCCTGGGTGTCCCGGGAGCCCTCCACCAGGATCACGAACTCGTCGCCGCCCATCCGGGCGACCAGCTTGCCCTCGCCGGACACCGCGTCGCGGAGCCGCCGGCCGACCTCGACCAGGAGCTGGTCGCCGATGTCGTGGCCCAGGCTGTCGTTGATCACCTTGAACCCGTCGAGGTCCAGGTAGCACAGGCCGGCGCGCTGCCGGGCGCGGTTGTTGAACACCCGGACCAGCCGCTCCAGGAACAGCGCCCGGTTGGGCAGGCTCGTCAGGTGGTCGTGCAGGGCCTGGTGGCGCAGCCGGTTCTGGAGCAGGTGGCGGTCGGTGACGTCCTCGATCATCGCCACCTGGTACTGCGGGTCGCCGTGGTCGTCGCGCACCAGCGACAGCGTCAGGTGCGTCCACACCTGCTCGCCGTCGGCGCGGCGGAACCGCTTCTCGGCCCGGTAGTGGTCGCACTCGCCCGCGGTGAGCTGGTCGTAGAGCCGCCAGACGCTGCCGCCGTCCTCCGGGTGCATCAGGTCGCGGATGTTGTACTGCCGCATCTCCTCGACGCTGAAGCCCAGCATGTCCTGCAACGCCTGGTTGACGTCGAGGATGCGGCCCTCGATGTCGGCGATGCCGATGCCGATGGCGGCCTCGGTGAACATCGCGCGGAACCGGGCCTCGGACGCGCGCAGCGCCGCCTCGGCCTGGTCGCGGGCGTCCAGCACGGCGGCGCGGATCGCCTCCTGCTCGGCGAGGGTGCGCTCGCGCAGCGCCCGGGCGTACCCGGCGGCCAGCGCGCCCTGGAGCGCGGCGAGGCGGGAGCGCACCAGCTCGTCGGGCGCGATGCCCAGCTCGGTCAGCAGGTCGTCGCCGAGCAGCTGGACGGTGCGGCCCAGCGTGTCGGTGCCGGTGAAGTGCGCCTCGACCAGGCGCGCGCCGATCTCGTAGCCGGGCGCGGTGCGGAACGGGCTCGCGTGCAGCGCGTGCACCAGCACCTCGGTCAGCGCCTGGAGGTGCTCGGCGACCTCGGTCCGGGTCATCGGGACGTAGCTGCTGCCGATGACCGCCGTGGCCCAGGTCCGCGCGAACGACTCCGCCCCGGCCAGTACGGCGGGGTCGAGGTTCGATCGGCCCGGTGCTGCCACCCGATGGTCAACCTGTTCCGTCATGTCCGCCGGCCTACCGCCACACCCGCAGAGGATACGGCCGCCCGCCGGACGGAGTCGACAACTCGGCCGGGTGCGCCTTCACCCGACGGCGCATCACCCGGCCGGGTCACGCGCGACGTGGTCAGTCCCGCCCGGGTCCCGCCCATCAGGGTTTCCGCCCCACCGCGCCGAAGCCGAGGAAGTGCGCGGCGCCCTCGTCCACGTCGTCAGGCGACTCCGGGTGCCACAGCGGCAGCCGCGCCACGCCGGGCGGCACCAGCTCGAACCCCGTGAACAGCGCCTCCACCTCCCGCTTCGGGCGGTAGGTCATCTCGCTGACGCCGCGGTCGTAGGTGTTCTTGGCGTCGTTCCACACCGGGTCCCACTCGCCCTCCTCGTAGCCCGCGTGCGAGAGGACCAGGAAGCTGCCGGGCGGGACGGCGTCCCGGTACGCGGCGACGATCCCGCGCGGGTCCTCGTCGTCCGGCACGAAGTGCAGCAGGGCGACCATGAGCACGCCGATGGGCCGGCCGAAGTCCAGCAGCCCGCGCACCTCGGGGGAGCGCACGACGGCGTCGACGTCCCGCATGTCGGTCTGGAGGACGTTGACCAGCGGGTTGCCGGTGAGGATGGCCCGGCTGTGCGCCACCGCGACCGGGTCCCGGTCGACGTAGACCACCCGCGCGGACGGGTCGACGGCCTGCGCGATCTCGTGCACGTTGCCCACGGTCGGGATGCCGGAGCCCAGGTCGAGGAACTGGCGGACGCCCCGCGACAGCAGGTGGCGCACCGCCCGGCGCAGGAAGGACCGGTGGTTGAGGATCAGGGTCTTGAGCACCGGCACGTCGGCGAGCACCCGGTCGGCCACCGCCCGGTCGACGGCGAAGTTGTGCGCGCCGCCGAGCCAGTAGTCGTAGACCCTCGCGATGCTCGGCCGGCCCAGGTCGATGTCCCCCGGTGCCCAGTCCGGCCGCTCCACGCTCTCCAAGCCCGTTCTCCTCACGGCCGCGCGATTCCACCGTTGCGGTGACCCACACATCATGGGCCAATCCGGTGAGTTAGCACACCGCTCGTTTGCGCTGTTCTCCCGGATGGATCACCCCGCGTCCCGTCACCGGGGAGAATGTCCCCCTTGTGGGCTACCTCTGGATCGCCGGTGCGGTCGCGGTGACCGCCGCGGCGGTGCTGCTCGTCCTGCGGCACCGCAACGGGCAGCACCTGCTCGTCCCCACCCTGGTCGGCTCGATCGGGGCGTTCCTGCTGGTCGCGGGCTGGCTGTTCGCCGTGGACCCGAACGCGCCGAAGAACGAGGCGATCAAGACCGGCGGCCTGGCGGGCGGCGCGGTCGTCGCGCTGTACGCGCTGTGGCTCAACGACCGCCGCCGGCGGACGGACGAGGACCGGCAGGCGATCGAGGTGCGGCGGCAGCAGCTGGAGGACCAGCGCGCCGAGCACGACCGGTCGCGCGTCGCCGACGAGCGGTTCGCCCGGTCCGTCGAGCTGCTCGGGCACGACGCCGAGCAGGTGCGGGTGGGCGCGATGCACGCCCTCGCGGGCCTGGCCCGGTCCCGCGGGGAGTACCGGCAGACCGTGCTCGACGTGCTGTGCGCCTACCTGCGGCGGCCGTTCGCCACCACCGACGTCGGGACGGGGCCGGTCGACGGGCGGGAGCTGGAGGTCCGGCTCACCGCGCAGCGGCTGATCGCCGACCTGCTGCCGCGCGACGACGACCCGGCCGCCGGCCGCTACGACCTGGACCTGACCCGGGCCTACCTGGAGTACTTCGACATCTCGCACCGCCAGGTGGGCCTGCTCGTCCTGCGCGCCGCCCACCTCGCCGAGTCGAACTCGTTCCACCACTCGGTGGTCCGCACCGGCGCGTGGTTCACCGACGCGGTCAGCGAGGGCAGGCTGCACGTGCACGACGTGACCTTCCACGGGAAGGCGTGGTTCAGCCGCTTCACCTGCCGCGACCGGGTCGACTTCGCGCGCACCCGGTTCCTCGGGCCGACGAAGTTCGCCGACTCCCGGTTCACCGCCGAGGCGGGGTTCGCCGACGCCGTGTTCACCCGGCCGGTCGACTTCACCGGCGCCCGGTTCCTGGGCGGGGTGGACCTGCGGGTGGCCGGGTCGGAGGGTGCGGCCACGATCGGGATGCACGTGGCGCTGGACCACGGCAACGCGCTGCCGGACGGCTGGGTGGTCGAGCGCCGCCCCGACGGCACCGGCCTGGTGAGGAGCTGACCGTGCGCGGACGCGGGTTGTTGCTGGCGAGCGTGCTCGCCGCGCTGGTCGTGACGGTGGGGACGACCACCGCGCTGCTGCTGGTCGACCCGAGGCAGCCGAAGGCGGAGGCGATCAAGACCGGCGGCCTGGCGGGCGGCGCGGTCGTCGCGCTGTACGCGCTGTGGCTCAACGACCGCCGCCGCCGCACCGAGGAGGCCCGGCACGAGCTGGACAGCGCCCGGCACGCCCTGGAGAGCGAGAAGGTCGCCGACGAGCGGTTCGCGCGCGCCGTGGAGCTGCTGGGCAACGAGGCCGACCAGGTCAGGGTGGGGGCGATGCACGTGCTGGCCGGGTTGGCGGGCAGCGCGCCGCGCTACAAGCAGACCGTGCTCAGCGTGCTGTGCTCCTACCTGCGGCAGCCGTTCGAGCACGCGTCGCTGGTGGAGAAGCCCGAGGACCCCGAGCAGGCGTACTTCGGGGACCCGGAGCGGCGGGCGGCCGAGGTGCCGCAGGCCGACGACCGGGAGATGACCGTGCGGATGACCGCGCAGCGCCTGATCACCGACCTGCTGCCGTGGGGTGAGGACCCGGACGCGACGCCGTACCAGCTGGACCTGACCGGCGCGAAGCTCGTGCACTTCCGGCTGGAGGGCCGCCGGTTCGGCCGGCTCGTCGCCCGCCGCGCCCGGTTCTACGGCATCACCGCGTTCCGCGAGGTCGAGCTGGTCAAGCCCGCGCTGTTCTCCGGCGGCGAGTTCCTCGGGCGGGTGGACTTCCGGGACGGGAGGTTCGCCGGCGGCCTCTCCTTCCAGGACGTCTCCTTCGCCCGCGAGCTGAACGTCACCGGCGCCCGGGTCGGGGTGTTCCTGCACGTCGGCCCTCGGCCGCCGGAGGTCGTCGGCGCGCTGGCGCTGTCGCCGGGCACCGCGCTGCGGGTCGACCCGGCGGGGTGGCCGCTAACCGGTGGCGGGGAGCCCGCGCGCGCTGAGGACCATGTCCAGCAGGACTGACGCCGCCGCGCCGACCGCGGGCGCGGCGACCACGACCACCTCCGCGGCGGGCGCGTCCACCACCTCGACGAACCTGGCGCGCGTCCGCTTGCCCGCGAACGACCGGGGCACCAGCGCCACGCCCAGCCCGAAGCCGACGAAGTCGAGCAGCGAGTGCACGTCGTTGACCTCGACCGCGACCCGCCGGTCGACCCCGGCGGTGGCCAGGGCGCGGTCCACCTCGTCGCGCGTGCCCCAGTCCGGGTGGAAGTCCACGAACGCCTGACCCGCGAGGTCGGCGAGCCGCACGGACGAGCGCTGCGCGAAGCCCGTCCCGGGCCCGCAGGCGAGGACCATCGGCTCGCTGGACAGGGTCGCCACCTCCAGGTCGTTCCCGACCTGACCGGCCGCGACCCGGCCGGGCGTGGCGAACGCGAGGTCGAGCCGGCCCGCGCGGACCAGGTCGACCAGCTCGCCCGACCCGGCCTGGCGCAGCCGGATCTCCACGCCGGGGTGCAGCTCGTGGAACCGGGCCAGCACGGCGGGCAGGTGCACGGCGTGCAGGCACTGCACGCTGCCCACGGCCAGCGTGCCGCGCAGCAGGCCCTGCACGGCGGCCACCGCGTCGCGGGCCGCGTCGATCGTGCCCAGCGCGCGGCGCGCCTCCACCAGCAGGGCGCGGCCGGCCTGGGTCAGCTCGACCTGCCGGGTGCTGCGCACGAACAGCGGCGCGCCCAGCTCCACCTCCAGCGCGCGGATCGACGCGGACAGCCCCGACTGGGCGACGTGCATCCGGCGCGCGGCGCGCGTGAAGTGGCACTCCTCGGCCACCGCCACGAAGTACTCCAGCTGGCGCAGTTCCACGATCCCGGCACCCGCCCGTGTATTCATCACCCGTGCTGCTGAATGGCATCAGGTCCTTCTGTTGGACAGCTTAATGCGTTCGGCCCAAGCTGGAACCGCACAAAGTGACGACACAGGAGGAAGGTCCACGATGCTGACTCGCCGTATCGGAGGTGTCGAGGTCAGCGCCATCGGCCTGGGCGGGATGCCGATGTCGCTGGCCGGCCGCCCCGAGCGCGACCGGTCGGTCGACACCATCCGCACCGCGCTCGACAAGGGCGTGACCCTGATCGACACGGCCGACGCGTACTCGGCCGACCACACCGACTTCGGGCACAACGAGGAGCTGATCGCCGAGGCCCTCAAGGGCGTCGACGGCGTCCTGGTCGCCACCAAGGGCGGCCACACCCGCACGCCGGACGGCGGGTGGGGGCTCGACGGGCGGCCCGAGTACCTCAAGGCCGCGTGCGAGGCGTCGCTGCGCCGGCTCGGGGTCGACGCGATCGGGCTCTACCAGTTCCACCGGCCCGACCCGGAGGTGCCGGTGGCGGAGTCGGTGGGCGCGCTCGCCGAGCTGCTCGACGAGGGCAAGATCAGGCTCGCGGGCGTGTCGAACTTCGACCCGGCGCAGATCCGCGAGGCGAACGAGGTGCTCGGCGGCCGGCTGGCGAGCGTGCAGAACCAGTTCTCGCCCGCGTTCCGCTCCAGCGAGCCGGAGCTGGAGCTGTGCGCGGAGCTGGACATCGCGTTCCTGCCGTGGAGCCCGCTCGGCGGCATGGGCTCGGCCGGGCAGCTCGGCACCAGGTTCGCCGCGTTCGCCGAGGTCGGGGAGGCGCACGGGGTGAGCCCGCAGCAGGTGTGCCTGGCCTGGATGCTCGCCAAGGCGCCGCAGGTCGTGCCGATCCCCGGCGCGTCGCGGCCCGCGAGCATCGCCGACTCGGCCGACGCGGTGCACGTCCGGCTGACCCCGGAGGAGTTGCGGCGCCTGGACGGGTGACCGGTCCCCGGATGCGGGACGGGGCGGGTGGCCCGATGATCTAGGCCATCCGTACCAGCACAGCGGGCCGAACGGGGGCGTCGATGGCGATGCGCACCCGTCCGCGCACCCCCGCCGCCCGACCGGGTGCCCCGCCGATCACGCCGGAGGGGGTCGGGACCGCGTGCTGCGGTCCCGACCCCCTCCGGCGTGTCCTCACCCGGTGGCGGGACCCGCCCGAGCGCAGGGCGACCCCGTGGGCGTTGCTCCGTTTTCGTGACCAATTAACACGAACCCTGGTGAATTGGTGAAACGGACGGCACACTGCCCATCGAGTCAACCCCTGCACTGGCTCAAGGAGTCCCGATGAAGACCTTCGCCCGCTCCGCCACGTCCCTGATCGCCGCCGCCGGACTGGTCCTCTCCGGCCTCGCGGCCACCACCGCCACCGCCGCACCCCCCACCTCCACCGCCGACGCCCCCGTGGGCGATCACGCCATGGGCTCGCAGATCCGCAAGCACGAGGGCCAGGGCCAACGCCGGTCGGTCGGCACCGACCCGGGCGCCCAGGCCGTCGTGCACGGCATCGACGTCAGCGGCCACCAGGGCAACGTCGACTGGGCGTACTGGTGGAACCAGGGCAAGCGGTTCGCCTACGTCAAGGCCACCGAGTCCACCAACTACCGCAACCCGTACTTCGCCCAGCAGTACAACGGCTCGTACAACATCGGCATGATCCGCGGCGCGTACCACTTCGCGCTGCCCGACCGGTCCGGCGGCGCGGCCCAGGCCGACTACTTCATCGCCAACGGCGGCGGCTGGTCGCGCGACGGCCGGACCCTGCCGGGCGCGCTCGACATGGAGTACAACCCGTACGGCTCGACCTGCTACGGCCTGTCCAAGGCGGGCATGACGTCGTGGGTGCTGTCGTTCAGCGACCGCTACCACGCCCGCACGGGCCGCTGGCCGGTCATCTACACGTCCACGAGCTGGTGGAACCAGTGCGTCGGCGGCGACTTCAGCTCCACCAACCCGCTGTGGGTGGCGCGCTACTCCACCTCGGTGGGCACGCTGCCCTACGCCTGGCCGTTCCACACGATCTGGCAGTACTCGTCCTCGCCCATCGACCAGAACGAGTTCAACGGCGCCTACGACCGCCTGCAGGCGCTGGCCAACGGCTGACGCGCCGCACGCGGCGAGGGGGTCGGCCGGGCTGCGAGCAGCCCGGCCGACCCCCGCCGTCACCTCAGTCGAACAGCGCCGGGAGGGTGCCCTCCCACGCCTCGCGCAGCTCCGCCAGCGGCAGCGCGCCGAGGCCCTGGAACTCCAGCGCCCCGGACTCCGGGTCCACCACGCCGACCTTGCGCCACGGCAGGCCGCGCGCCGTGCACATGTCGGTGAACCGCAGCTCCTCCGTGCGCGGCACGGCCACCAGCACGCGGGCCGCCGACTCGCTGAACAGCTCGGTGAACGGGTCGCCCTCCAGGAACACCCGGGCGCCCACCTCGCCGATCAGGCACGTCTCGACCAGCGCCTGCGCCAGGCCGCCGTCGGACAGGTCGTGCGCGGCGGACAGCATCCCGTCGCGCGACCCGGCCACCAGCACCTCGCCGAGCAGCTTCTCCCGCGCCAGGTCCACCTTCGGCGGCAGGCCGCCCAGGTGCCCGTGCACGACGTGCGCCCACTCGGACCCGCCGAACTCGGCGCGGGTCTCGCCGAGCAGCAGCAGCGTCTCGCCGGCCTCCGCGCCGATCCCGGTGGGGGTGCGGCGGCGGACGTCGTCGATCACGCCCAGCACGCCCACCACCGGCGTCGGCAGGATCGCCGTCGACCCGGTCTGGTTGTAGAAGCTGACGTTGCCGCCGGTCACCGGGATGCCCAGCTCGACGCAGCCGTCCGCGAGGCCCTTCACGGCCTGCTCGAACTGCCACATCACCGCCGGGTCCTCGGGCGAGCCGAAGTTCAGGCAGTTCGTCACCGCGACCGGCGTCGCGCCCGACGTGGCCACGTTCCGGTACGCCTCGGCCAGCGCGAGCTGCGCGCCCGCGTACGGGTCGAGCTTGGTGTAGCGGCCGTTGCAGTCGGTGGCCAGCGCCACGCCCCGGTGCGTCGACTCGTCGATGCGGATCATGCCCGAGTCGGACGGCTGGGCGAGCACCGTGCCGCCGCGCACGTACCGGTCGTACTGCTGGGTGACCCACCGCTTCGACGCCAGGTTCGGCGATGCCGCCATGGTCTTGACCAGCTCCAGCAGCTCGCCGTCCGCCGGCCGGGGCAGCGCGTCCGGCACGTCGGCCTGGAGGGCGTCCTGGTCGGCCGGGCGCTCGATCGGCCGGTCGTACACCGGGCCCTCGTGCGCGACCGTGCGCGGCGGGACGTCGAGGACGACCTCGTCGTGCCAGGTGATGACGAGCCGGTCGCCCTCGGTGACCTCGCCGATCTCGGTGGCGATGACGTCCCACTTGGCGCAGACCGCCATGAACGCGTCCATGTCCTCGGGCCGCACGACCGCGCACATGCGCTCCTGCGACTCGCTGGACAGGATCTCCGCCGGCGTCATGCCGGTGGCGCGCAGCGGCACCCGCTCCAGGTAGACGTGCATCCCGCCGTCACCGGCGCTGGCCAGCTCCGACGTCGCGCACGCCAGGCCCGCGCCGCCGAGGTCCTGGATGCCGACGACGATGCGCTCGGCGAACAGCTCCAGGCAGCACTCGATGAGCACCTTCTCGGTGAACGGGTCGCCCACCTGCACGCTGGGCAGCTTCTTGCGCTTGCCCGCCGTGTCGTCGAAGGTCTCGGACGCCAGCACGGACACGCCGCCGATGCCGTCGAGGCCGGTGCGCGCGCCGAACAGGACGACCTTGTTGCCGGTGCCCGAGGCGTGCGCCAGGTGCAGGTCCTCGACCCGCATGGCACCCACGCACAGGGCGTTGACCAGCGGGTTGCCCGCGTAGGTCGCGTCGAACACGACCTCGCCGCCGATGTTCGGCAGGCCCAGGCAGTTGCCGTAGCCGCCGACGCCCGCGACGATCCCGGGCAGCACGCGGCGCGTGTCCGGAGCGTCGGCCGGGCCGAAGCGCAGCGGGTCCATCACGGCCAGCGGGCGCGCGCCCATGGCCAGGATGTCGCGCACGATGCCGCCCACGCCCGTCGCCGCGCCCTGGTACGGCTCGACGTAGGACGGGTGGTTGTGGCTCTCCGCCTTGAACGTGATCGCCCAGCCGTCGCCGATGTCGACCACGCCCGCGTTCTCGCCGATGCCCGCGAGCATCTTGGCGCGCATCTCGTCGGTGGTGGTCTCGGAGAAGTACTTCAGGTGCACCTTGGACGACTTGTAGGAGCAGTGCTCGCTCCACATCACCGAGTACATGGCCAGCTCGGCGTCCGTGGGGCGGCGGCCCAGGATCTCCTTGATGCGGGCGTACTCGTCGTCCTTCAGGCCCAGCTCCTTGTAGGGCTGCTCCTGGTCCGGCGTGCTCCCGGCGTTCTCGACGGTGTCGACGGTCATGCGCTCACCACCGAGTCGAGCAGGGACAGGAACATGCCGAGCCCGTCGTCCGTGGGGCCGGTCAGCGCCTCGATCGCGTGCTCCGGGTGCGGCATGAGGCCGACGACCCGGCCGTTCGCGCTGGTGATGCCCGCGATGTCGTTGCGCGAGCCGTTCGGGTTCTCGCCGACGTAGCGGAACACGACGCGGCCCTCCCCCTCCAGCTCGTCGAGGGTGCGCTGGTCGGCCTGGTAGCCGCCCTCGCCGGACTTGAGCGGCACCAGGATCTCGGCGCCCTCGTCGTACCGGGTCGTCCAGGCGGTCGTGGTGTTCTCGACCTTCAGCCACTGGTCGCGGCACACGAAGTGCAGCTTCGAGTTGCGCACGAGCGCGCCGGGCAGCAGGTGGGCCTCGCACAGGATCTGGAAGCCGTTGCAGATGCCCAGGACCGGCATGCCCTTGTTCGCGGCCTCGACGACCTCCTCCATCACCGGGGCGAACCGGGCGATGGCGCCGCAGCGCAGGTAGTCGCCGTAGGAGAAGCCACCGGGCACGATGACCGCGTCGACGCCCTTGAGGTCGCGGTCCGCGTGCCACAGCGGGACGGCCTCGCCGTCCGCGTACCTGACCGCGCGCGCCGCGTCGACGTCGTCCAGCGTGCCCGGGAACGTGATGACCCCGACCCTCATGCCTCGACCCGCCTCACGACCCAGTCCTCGATGACGGGGTTGGCGAGGAACGTCTCGGCGATCTTCGCGAGCGTGGCGTCGTCGACGTCGTCGGCGACCTCCAGCTCGAAGTGCTTGCCCTGGCGGACAGTGGTGATTCCGTCGAACCCGAGACGGGGCAGCGCGTTGGCCACCGCCTGTCCCTGCGGGTCGAGGATTTCGGGCTTCGGCATGACGTCGACGACGACTCGGGCCACGACAGGCTGCTCCAAGGTAGGAGGACTGCGGTACTGGCGAAGGGTACCTGACCTGGGTGTTCATCCAGTTCACAGGTGGCCGGGGGCACACGTTCACCTGTTCGCCCTGGGCTGACCTGCCGGCGGTCGCGCCCCGCGGGGTCCAGGGTGGGCCCATGCGGATGCTGGTGCTCGGCGGCACGGTCTTCCTCGGCAGGGCGACGGCGGCCGAGGCGGTGGGGCGCGGGCACGAGGTGGTGTGCGCGGCGCGCGGCGAGTCCGGGGCGGTGCCCGCGGGGGCCGTGCACGTGCCCGTCGACCGGGACGCCGGGCTCGGCGAGCTGGCGGGCACGCGCTTCGACGCGGTCGTGGACGTCGCCACCATGTCGGTGACCTGGGTGCGCGACGCGCTGCGCTCGGTGGGCGCGGACCACTGGGCGTTCATCTCCAGCTGCTCCGTCTACGCCGACCACGCCACCCCCGGCGGCACGGCGACCCTCCCGCCGGCGGAGGACGAGCCCGGCGCGCCGACGACGCCCGAGCTGTACGGGTCGGTGAAGGTGGCCTGCGAGAACGCGGTGCTGGACGCGCACGGCGACCGGGCGTTCATCGTCCGCGCCGGCCTCATCACCGGGCCCGGTGACCGGAGCGACCGGTTCGGGTACTGGCCGAACCGGCTCAGCCGGGGCGGCCGGGTGGTCGTGCCCGACGCGGCGGACCAGCCGGCGCAGCACGTGGACGTGCGCGACCTGGCCGCGTGGGTGGTGGACGCGGCCGAGCGGCGCGTCACCGGCACCTACGACGCGATCGGGCCGAGCAACCCGTTGGGCATGGTCCTCGGCGAGGTCGCGGGCGCGGTGGCGCCGCCGGGGACCGAGCTGGTCCGCGTCCCGGGGGACGTCCTGGCGCGGCACGGGGTCCAGCCGTGGGCCGGGCCGAGGTCGCTGCCGCTGTGGTTGCCGCGCAGCCACCGGTCGATGATGTTCCGCGACGCGGGTCCCGCGCTGGCCGCCGGGCTGCGCGTCCGGCCGACCGCCGGGACCGCCGTCGACGCCCTGGCGCACGAGCGGGAGCTGGGCCCGGACCGCGAGCGCCGCGCCGGCCTGCCGCCCGAGGTGGAGCGGGAGCTGCTGCGCGCGATCGGCTGAACCGGGGTAGAACGGTGCCCTGAGGAGGCACCACCATGGAAATCGTCCACTTCGGACACTCCTGCCTGCTGGTCGACACCGGCTCCGCGCGCGTCCTGTTCGACCCCGGCACGTTCTCGACCGGCTTCGAGGGGGTCACCGGGCTCGACGCGGTCCTGGTCACCCACGAGCACCCCGACCACCTCGACCCCGCCCGGCTGCCCGCCCTGCGCGACGCCAACCCCGGCGTCCCGGTCTTCGCCCCGTTCGACCTCGACGGCGCGACCCGGGCCGAGCCCGGCGCGGTGCTGGGGTTCGGCGGCACGTCCGTGCGCGTCCTCGACGCGCCGCACGAGGTGATCCACCCGAGCGTCCCGCTGCCCGCGAACGTCGGCTACCTGGTCGACGACGGCGCGTTCTACCACCCGGGCGACTCGCTGAGGGTGCCCGGGCAGCGCGTCGACGTGCTGGGCCTGCCGACCGCCGCGCCGTGGATGAAGCTGTCCGAGGCGGCCGACTTCCTCGCCGCGGTCGGCCCGCGCCGGGCCGTGCCGATCCACCAGTCGCTCCTGGCCCACCCCGGGGTGTACTACCGCGTCCTGACCGGCACCGCGCCGGAGGGCGTCGAGGTGGTCGTGCTGCCCGAGGGGGAGGTCGTGGCGCTGTAGGTCGAGGCGCTGTAGGTCGTCGGGGTCGCGCCGTGGTGCAGGGCCAGGTCCACGGCCTCCAGCAGCACGGGCGCGAGCCGGTCCAGCGACGCGGCGTCCGCGCCGAGCCGCACCAGGCCGCCGCGCCGCGCCGACCGGCCGACCGCGAGCAGGTGGCCCCAGTGGTCGACGGCCATCCGCACCCGCCCCGGCCGCACGTCGCCGGTGCGCAGGTCGCGCACGCCCGCCATGTCCGCGCACACCGCGAACCGGTGCCGGCGCAGCGCGACCAGCGTGCCCGGCGACGCGAGCCACGACGGCGGCGCGAACAGGTCGGTGGCCAGGCCGAGCCGCTCCAGGCCGGCGCGGGCGGCGACCAGCCGCAGCCCCGCCTCGTGCGCGGGCAGCGCGGAGAACTCGGCCCGGCGGCGCAGCGACACCGCCCGGTGCGTCGGGTCGGCGGCGTGGTCGAACCCGTGCAGCACGAGCGCGTCACCGGCGGCGACGCGCGCGCGGACCCAGTCGGGGACCGCGCCGGGGACGGCCTTGCGCGGGGCCAGGAGCAGGGACAGCGGCACGTGCCGCCGGTCCAGCTCCCCGGCCAGGTCGGCGCACCGGTCGAGCGTGCTCGGCCCGATGCCGGACAGCGAAACCACGAGGTGGGCGCCCATGTGCCCAGTGCGCCGCACCGGCGTGTCGCCCGCTTGGCGACGAGGTGACGCGCCGGTGCGGATCGGGCGAAATCACGAGGTCGGGCTCAGGGGGTGCCGGACGGCCAGTCGGCGAAGGACAGCCCGGTGATCCGCTCGTACGCCTCGACGTACCGGGCGCGGGTCGCGGCCACCACGTCGTCGGGCAGCGGGGGCGGCGGCGCGTCGGACGCCCGGTCCCAGCCGGAGGCGTCCGAGGTCAGCCAGTCGCGCACGTACTGCTTGTCGAACGACGGCTGCACCCGGCCGGGCGCGTACCCGTCGGCGGGCCAGTAGCGCGACGAGTCGGGCGTGAGCACCTCGTCGCCGAGGACCAGCGCGCCCGAGGCGTCCAGGCCGAACTCGAACTTCGTGTCGGCCAGGACCACCCCCTTGGACCGGGCGAACTCGCGCGCCGCGCCGTAGATCTCCAGGGTGGCGTCCCGCAGCCGCCCGGCCAGGCCGGCCCCGACCTCGGCCACGACGTGCTCGAACGACACGTTCTCGTCGTGCGCGCCGATCTCGGCCTTCGTCGCCGGGGTGAAGATCGGCTCCGCCAGCTCGGACGCCTCGACCAGCCCCTCGGGCAGCCGCACGCCGCACACCCCGCCGTCGCGCCGGTACTCGGCCATGCCGGACCCGGTGAGGTAGCCGCGGGCGACGCACTCCACCTGCACCATGTCGAGCCGGCGCACGAGCAGCGCCCGGCCGCGCACCTCGTCCGGGATGCGCGGGTCGTCCCACGCCACCAGGTGGTTCGGCACGAGGTCGGCGAACCTCTCGAACCAGAACACGCTCATCGCGGTGAGCACGCGTCCCTTGTCGGGGATCTCCGTGGAGAGCACGTGGTCGAAGGCGGAGATCCGGTCGGAGGCCACGAACAGCAGCAGGTCGTCGTCCACCTCGTGGACCTGGCGGACCTTGCCGGTGGCGACCAGCCGGTAATCGGCGAGCTTGGGCACGATCCGAAGCCTACTTGTCCCGCTCCGTGGGCACCCCTTCCCACCTGCGGCAAGATCTCCCCCATGCGTGCACCCGGAGTGATACTCGCCGCCACCGCCCTCCTCGCGGCGGCCGCCTGCGCCCCCGAGGAGCAGGCCGCGCCGCCCACCAACCAGGTGGACGGCGTCGCCTGCGAGAAGGCGAACCTGGCGACCCTGACCGCGGGCAGGATCACGTTCGGCACGGACCAGCCGGTCTACGAGCCGTGGTACGTGGACGACGACCCGACCAACGGCAAGGGCTTCGAGTCCGCCGTCGCCCACGCCCTCGCCGGGGAGCTGGGGTACGCGAAGGAGGACGTCGTCTGGACGCGCGTCCCGTTCAACGCGGCCATCCAGCCGGGGAAGAAGACCTACGACGCCAACCTCACCGAGTTCTCCATCACCGAGGAGCGCAGGCAGGCCGTCGACTTCTCCGCGCCGTACTACGACGTGGACCAGGCCGTGATCACGCTGGAGTCGTCCAGGGCCGCGTCCGTGAAGACGCTCGCCGAGCTGAAGGAGGTCAAGGTCGGCGCCCAGGTGGGCACGACCAGCTTCGAGGCCGCCCAGCGGCTCCAGCCCGCGCAGGACGTCGCCGTCTACAACACCAACGACGACGCCAAGGCCGCCCTGCGCGCCGGGCAGATCGACGCGCTGGTGGTGGACCTGCCGACCGCGTTCTACATCACGTCCGCGGAGCTGGAGGACGGCCTGATCGTCGGCCAGGTGCCGCCCGGCGACGGCAAGCCCGAGCAGTTCGGCGTCGTGCTGGACAAGGGCAGCCCGCTCACCGCGTGCGTGTCGACCGCGGTGGAGAACCTGCGGGCCGACGGCACGCTGGCGAAGATCGAGCAGGAGTGGCTGTCGGCCGCCGGCACGGCACCCGAGCTGAAGTGACCGCCTGACGTGACGAGCCTGCTGCAACGGGAGCGCCTCGCCTACCGGCGTTCCCGCTCGCGGCGGTCCACGCTGGTCGCGCTGCTGTCCACGGTCGTGTTCGCCGCGGCGGCCACCGCGACCGTCGCCACCGCGCCCGGCTGGCCGCGCGTCCGGGACTCCTTCTTCGACCCGGAGGTCGCGTGGCGGTCGCTGCCCGCCATCCTGGAGGGGCTGTGGCTGAACCTGCGCGTGCTGGTCGTGTGCGGGGCGCTGATCCTGGTGCTCGCGCTCGGCGTGGCGGCGCTGCGCACCCTGCGCAGCCCGGTGTGGTTCCCGCTGCGCGCCCTGGCCACCGTGTACGTGGACCTGTTCCGCGGGCTGCCGCTGATCATCCTGCTGTACCTGGTCGGGTTCGGGCTGCCCGCGCTGCGGCTCACGGGCGTGCCGAACGACTTCGTGGTGCTCGGCGGCGTGGCGCTCGTGCTCGCCTACACCGCGTACGTGGCCGAGGTGTTCCGGGCGGGCATCGAGTCGGTGCACCCGTCGCAGGTGGCGGCGGCCCGCTCGCTGGGGCTGACGCCGCGCAAGACGATGCGGCTGGTCGTGCTGCCGCAGGCGGTGCGGCGGGTCATGCCGGCGCTGCTCAACGACTTCGTGGCGCTCCAGAAGGACTGCGGGCTGATCTCCGTGCTGGGCGCGGTGGACGCGGTGCGCGCGGCGCAGATCGAGCAGGCCAGGGCGTTCAACTTCACCCCGTACGTGGTGGCGGGGCTGCTGTTCGTACTGCTCGCGGTGCCCACGGCGCGGTTCGCCGACGCGGTGGGCCGCCGGGTGGAACGGCGTCAGGGGGGACGATGAGCGACCGCGGTGCACCCGCGCGGGGGCTGCCCGGACCGGTGCTGTCCGTGCGCGGCGTGGTGAAGCGCTACGGGGGCCGCACGGTGCTCGACGGCGTCGACCTCGACGTGCACGAGCACGAGGTGGTGGCGCTGATCGGGTCGTCCGGGTCGGGCAAGTCGACCCTGCTGCGCTGCGTGAACCTGCTGGAGGAGCTGGACGACGGCCAGGTGCTCCTCGACGGCGTCGACGTGTCCGACCCGCGGGTCGACGCCGACGTGGCGCGGCGGGCGATGGGCGTCGTGTTCCAGGCGTTCAACCTGTTCCCGCACATGACCGTGCTCGACAACGTCACCCTCGCGTCGCGCGTCGTGCACGGCGTGCCCCGGGCGGAGGCCGAGCGCACCGCCCTGGACCTGCTGGGGCGCGTGGGCCTCGCCGACCGGGCCCGCGGCTACCCCGAGCAGCTGTCGGGCGGGCAGCAGCAGCGCGTCGCCATCGCCCGTGCGCTGGCCCACGTGCCGCGCCTGCTGCTGCTGGACGAGATCACCAGCGCGCTGGACCCGGAACTCGTCGGCGAGGTGCTGTCGCTGGTCAGGGAGCTGGCGGGGCAGGGCAGGACGATCCTGATGGCGACGCACGAAATGGGGTTCGCCCGCCAGGTCGCCGACCGGGTGGTGTTCCTCGACGGCGGGCGGCTCGTCGAGTCCGGGCCGCCGGAGCAGGTCCTGGGCGACCCGGAGCACCCGCGGACCCGGCAGTTCCTGAAGAGGATCATCGACGCGGGGAGGCTGTAGCTCTACTCCGGGTGTGCGTCCGGCACACCGCCACTTGGGGTATCGGGCCTGCTGCCCCTACTCTGCTCGGCGTGGTCCACCGGAAGGCGCTACTGGCCCCCGTCGCGGGGGGCAGCCTGATCGCCGTGCTGCTCGCGGGCGCGTGCGGCAAGCCGACGGCTGCCCCGGAACCGGTCGAGCTGCCCACCATCACCACCGGTTCGACGACGCCCCCCGCGTCGGTGCCCGCGGTGGCGAGCATCTCCGTCCGCGCGGTCGCCACCACCCCGCCCCCCACCGCGGAGGCGACCACCGAACCCCCGCCGCCACCACCGCCGGTGGAGGTCCAGCCCGTGCCGCCGCCGGCGCCCCCGGCGCCGCCGCCGACCACGACCGAACCCGCGTTCGACGAGGTGGCGATCGAGGGCTTCCCGTGCGACGAGCGGGGCGCGACGGCCGTGGACCCGGCGGGCCGCGCCCTGACCTGCGAACCGGGCCGCCGGGACCGCCTCCGCTGGACGCGCGTCCGCTGACCGCCCTCGGCCGGGCCCGGCCCGTTCCGACGCGGGCCGACGCCCTTCAAGGGCCCGACCCGCTCGTCAGAGGATCGGTTCCGGCACGTAGCCCGCCGCCGCCGGGAACGCCGACAGCACGTCCTCGACCTGCGCCACCACGGCCGCCACCTGCTGCTCCGCCACGCCGGTGAACGACAGGCGGTCGGCGAGCAGGGCGTCCAGGGCGGCCCGGTCGAGCGGCAGGCGGTCGTCGGCGGCGAGGCGGTCCAGCAGGTCGTTCTCCGCCAGGCCGCGCTCGCGCATCGCGAGCGCCACGCCGACCGCGTTCTCCTTGATCGCCTCGTGCGCGGTCTCCCGGCCGACGCCCGCGCGCACGGCCGCCATCAGCACCTTGGTCGTCCCGAGGAACGGCAGGTAGCGGTCCAGTTCGCGGGCCACCACGGCCGGGTGGGCGCCGAACTCGTCGAGCACCGTCAGGAACGTCTCCAGCAGGCCGTCGAACGCGAAGAACGCGTCCGGCAGCGCGACCCGGCGCACGACCGAGCACGACACGTCGCCCTCGTTCCACTGGTCGCCCGCGAGTTCGCCGACCATCGACAGGTAGCCCCGCAGGATCACCGCGAACCCGTTCACGCGCTCACACGAACGGGTGTTCATCTTGTGCGGCATGGCGCTGGAGCCGACCTGGCCGGGCTTGAAGCCCTCGGTCACCAGCTCGTGGCCCGCCATCAGCCGGATGGTCTTGGCCAGCGACGACGGCCCGGCCGCCAGCTGCACGAGCGTCGACACGACGTCGAAGTCCAGCGACCGCGGGTACACCTGGCCGACGCTGGTCAGCACCCGCTCGAAGCCGAGGTGCCCGGCGACGGCGCGCTCCAGCGCCACCAGCTTGTCCCGGTCGCCGCCGAGCAGGTCGAGCATGTCCTGGGCGGTGCCGACCGGGCCCTTGACGCCGCGCAGCGGGTACCGCGCGATCAGCTCCTCCAGCCGCCGGAACGCGACGAGCACCTCGTCGGCGGCGGTCGCGAAGCGCTTGCCGAGGGTGGTGGCCTGGGCGGCGACGTTGTGCGAGCGACCGGCCATGACGAGGTCGGTGTACTCGGCGGCGCGCTGCGCGAGGCGGGCGAGGACGGCGGCGGTCTTGCCGCGCACGTGCTCCAGCGAGCGCAGGACCTGGAGCTGCTCGACGTTCTCGGTCAGGTCGCGCGAGGTCATGCCCTTGTGCACGTGCTCGTGGCCGGCGAGGGCGTTGAACTCCTCGATGCGCGCCTTCACGTCGTGCCGGGTGACCCGCTCGCGCTCGGCGATGGACGCCAGGTCGACCTGCTCGACGACCCGCTCGTAGTCCGCGACGGCCCCGGTGGGCACGTCGACGCCCAGCTCGGCCTGCGCCCGCAGCACGGCGAGCCACAGCTGCCGCTCCAGCACGACCTTGTGCTCGGCGGACCACAGCGTGGCCAGCTCCGCGGAGGCGTAGCGACCGGCGAGGACATTGGCGATGCGGGGCTTGACCGTCACGTGACCAGCATATTTGCCGTCCGGCCGGGACCGGGAACCGGGCACGTCAGAGCAGGGCCAGGCCGGGGTCGACGGCCAGCTCGACCAGTTGGTCCACCGACAGGGGCACGGTGGCGCGCAGGGCACCCCCCTTCGCCGGGTCGTAGTTGTAGGCGTTGACCTGCACCACGGTGCCGTCGAGGCGGAAGTGCGCGGCGGTGAGCACGGTCGTGCCCTCCGGTCCGCCGTCGGCCACGGCGACCTCGACGCGGCTGCCGTCCGGCCGCGTGGAGGTCGACACGCAGGTCGCCGACGCGCAGAACCGGTCGGGGTCCGGCCCCACCCCGGCACCGGTGATCTGCACGGCGATCCCGCTGCTGCCCTCGGCGTCGACGTACTGCACCAGCCCGCTGATGAACCGGGCGCCCTGCTGGTCCTTGTCGTCGAAGTCGACCGCGACCACCTCGGCCCCGGGGGCCACCCGGGCGAGCAGGTCGGTCACGCGCCGCGCCAGGAGGCCCTCGGGTCCGCTCCGGGGGGTGGGCGCCTCCGGCGTGGTGGTGGGCGGCAGGGCGGTGGGGGCGGGCGGGCGCCCGGTCGGGGGCGGGGACGCCGCGGTCGTCAGCAGCGGCCCCGCCGCCGCGTCGAGCAGCGGGCGCCGGTCGAGGGCGCCCGGCAGCGACAGCGCCGTCCCGGTCAGCGCCAGGGTCGCCACGGCCACCGCCACCAGCGCACGACGCCTCTTGCGCGCGTGCCGGGCGCGGGCGATCAGCGCGTCCGGGTCGAAGTCCAGCGGCGGCTCGTCCCCCACCGCGGCGCGCAGGCCCTCCCTCAGCTCCGCCTCGCTCACGAGGCCACCACCGCCCCCTGCTCCAGTTCCTCGACGGCGACGCGCAGCGCGACGAGCCCGCGCGCGGTCTGGCTCTTGACCGTGCCCTCGGTGCAGCCCATCGCCACCGCGACCTCCGCCACCGGCAGGTCCTCGAAGTAGCGCAGCACGAGCGCGGCCCGCTGGCGCGGCGGCACGCGCAGCAGCGCCGCGTGCACGAGGTCGCGCGCCCACAGCTGCTCGCCCGCCCGGTCCGGGTCGGACGACGAGTCCGCCACGTCCGGCACCTCGCCGTCGCGCTGCTCGGCCCTCCGCCACGGGCGCCGCTTCTCGTCGAGCCACGTGCGCAGCAGCACCTTGCGGGCGTAGGCCGAGGCGTTGTCGCGCCACTCGATGCGGTGCCACGCCTGGTAGAGCTTGAGCAGGCTCGCCTGCATCAGGTCCTCCGCCATGTGCCAGTCACCGCAGAACAGGTACGCCGTTCGCCGCAGGGAGGCCGCGTGCCCCACCGCGAACTCGCGGAACCCCTGCTCATCGGCCTTGCGCATGCCATCCCCTTCCGCGCCCCCACCTTGTGAACGCGGTCGGGGGTCACCGGGGTTGCATCGACTTCTCCAACATGCGCCGGGCGGCGGCGCGGGGGTCCGGGCTGATCTCGATGAGGGCGTTCACGACGGCGCCGTCGACCAGCGCGATCAGCTCCTCGACGCGCTCACGGGTGACCGGTTGGCCGGTGCGGGTGAAGATGTCGAACAGCAGGTCGTGCAGCTGCCCGGACATGCGGCGCATCAGCGGTCGCAGGTAGGGCCGCCTGCCGGTGGCGACGAGGCGCTCGTAGCGCAGCAGCACGGCCTCCGCGTCGCCGTCGCCCACGGGTCCGAGCAGCAGGTCGAGCACCAGGTCGATGAGCGCGTCGCCGCCGCAGTCCGCCGGGTCGAGCTCCTCCAGCCGGGCCTTGCCGTAGGCCAGCTCGGCGATGCTGCGGTGCTCCAGGGCCGCGGCGACCAGGTCGTCCAGCGAGTCGAAGTAGTAGGTGGTCGACGCCAGGGGCAGGCCGGCGCGCTCGGCGACGGCGCGGTGCCGGACCGCGTCGAACCCGCCGTCGGCCAGGAGGTCCGCGGCGGCCTCGACCAGCGCCTGGCGCCGGCGTTCACCCTTCGGCGTAGCGGCTGTCATTGCAGGGAAGGTACTAGTGCGCGCGTCAGAACCGGTCCCCGAGCCGCCGCGCCAGCGACGCCAGCTCGTCCGCGAAGGGCGCGACCCCCGACCCGGCCGCCGGCTCGCTGAGCACGTACAGCTCCTCGCCGCCCGACGTGGGCGAGCTCTGGAACCGGACCGACCGGTCCGGGACGAGGTCGGGCGTGCCCGGGGGCACGACGACGACGGACACCGTGCCGGTGGCACCGCCGTCGCGGACCAGGTAACCGGCGCCGCGACCGCCCGCCGGGCAGTTCGCGGCGGCGGGCGAGGGCTGGAGGCCGCGGGCGACCGGGAGCTCGTCGGCGAGGGCGACGGCGAGCTCCCGGTCCACCTCCACACACCCACCCGGGGTGCGGCCGACCGTCGGGCGGTCGGCTGTCCCCAACGGCTCGTCCCCCTGCGTGGACGGGTCGTCGGGGACGCTCTTGGGCGGCATTCCACCGCTCCGGTCCGGTGAGGCGTCCTTCGGGACCGCGGGTACCTCGGCTTCACCGAACGGGGTGACGTCAGGGGACGGGGCGCTCTCAGCGGAACCCGCCGCGGTCGTGTCGCCGGTCGACTTCGCGAACAGGTCGGTCGAGACGACGACCCCGCCGAACACGAGCACGACGGCGAGCGCGGAGCCGAGCGCCGCGGCCGACCTGCGGCGGGCGGTCGCGCGCGCCGAGGCCGCCCGCACCTCGCCCACGTCGAAGGACGCGGGGGGCGCGTCGCCGGCCGCGTCGCGGAACAGCTCCGAGAGCTTCTGCTCGTCCACCTACCTCCACCTCCCGTTCACGACGCGGGCCGCAGGTCGTCGATCGCGTCGCCGAGGGCCTCGCGCAACGCTTCCAGGCCCCGGGAGGTCTGGCTCTTGACCGTGCCCTCCGAACACCCCAGCGCCACCGCGGTCGCCGAGACGTCCAGCCCCTCCAGGAACCTGAGCACGAGCACCGCCCGCTGCCTCGGTGGCACCCGCCGCAAGCCCGTGACCAGGGTCTCGCGCGTCGCCACCGAGTCGGCGACCTCGCCGTCGGTCGCGGGCGCGTCCGGGACCTCGTCCACGAACCGCTCCCGCCGCCACGGCCGCCGGGACTCGTCGATCACCGCGCGCACCACGCTGCGGCGGACGTACGCGTCCAGGGCCTGCTTGTCCCGGACCTTCCGCCACCTGCGGTGCAGCGCGACGAACGCGGTCTGCGCGAGGTCGTCCGCCCGGTGCCAGTCGCCGCAGAGCAGGAACGCCGTTCGGCGCACGGCCTCCCGGCGAGCGGCGAAGTACTCCGCGAACTCCTGCTCGTCGCGCTGATCCACGCGGACTCTCTCCGCTCGTCGTGCTTGCACCTGCTGGACGGAACCGGGACGGTCAACGGTTGCACGCCCCTCCGGCGAGACGTGCGTCACCCCCCATCGTCGTACGGCCGGCGCGATCGGGTCAGGACTTGCGCGGTGTGATGTGATCCGTTCGTGACCCTGCTCCCGCCGCTCGACTTCCGGTCGGACACCGTGACCCAGCCGGACGAGGAAATGCGACTGGCGATGTCGCGCGCCGAGGTCGCCGACGACGTCCTGGACCACGACCCGACGATGAGACTGCTGGAGGAGCGGGTCGCCGAGGTGCTCGGCGTGGAGGCCGCGCTGTGGGTGCCGACCGGGTCGATGGGCAACCTCATCGCGCTCACCGTGCACCTGCGCCCCGGTGACCGGTTCCTCGCGCCGCGCGGCGCGCACGTGCTGGACAGCGAGCTGGGCACGGCCGCGTTCATCGCGGGCGGGATGCCGCACCCGCTGGAGTGCGACGCCGGGCCGGGTCGCGCGTCGCCGGACGCGGTGCGCGCCGCGGCGGGGTCCTCGGGGCCGTACTACACGCTGCGCACGACCCTGTTGTGCCTGGAGAACACGCACAACTCGGCGGGCGGCTCGGTGACCCAGCCCGACGAGCACGCGCTGCTGGTGTCGGCGGCGAAGGAGACCGGGCTGCGGGTGCACCTGGACGGCGCGCGGCTGTGGAACGCGGCCGTCGCGCTGGGGCTGCCGCCCGCGGCCCTGACCGTGGGCGTGGACACCGTGCAGGTGTGCCTGTCCAAGGGCCTGGGCGCGCCGGTCGGGTCGGTCGTGGCCGGGTCGTCGCTGTTCGTCGCCGAGGCGCGCCGGGTGCGCAAGATGCTGGGCGGCGGCGTGCGGCAGGGCGGTGTGCTGGCCGCGGCGGGCCTGGTCGGGCTGGGTCGCCTGGACGACCTGGCGCAGGACCACGCGAACGCCCGCACCCTGGCCAAGGGCCTCGCCGCCCTGGGCTGGCAGGTGGACGAGCCGGAGACGAACATCGTGCTGGCGGGCGTGCCGGACCTGGAGGTGACGCTCGCCGGGCTGCGGCACCTGGGCGTGTACGCGGGCCCGATGTCGGGCAAGGTGCGGTTCGTGACGCACCGGGACGTGGGCGCGGACGACGTGGCCGAGGCGCTGCGGCGGATCGTGTCGGTGAGCTGACGTGCGCTGGGTGGTGTTCGACTACGGCGAGGTCATCTCGCGGCCGACGGAGGCGCTGCCCGAACTGGCGTCCCTGCTCGGCGTGCCCGAGGAGGGCTTCGCGGCGGCCTACTGGGCTCCGCGGCACGACTACGACAGCGGCACGCCGGACCTGGGGTACTGGCGGGCCGTGGGCGCGCGGCTGGGCGTCGGGGTGGACGCCGAGCTGGCCGCGCGGTTGACCGACGTGGACGTGCGGGGGTGGCTGCTGCCCGACCCGTCGGTGGTGGCGCTGGTCGAGGAGCTGGCGGCGTCCGGGGTGCCGCTGGCGCTGCTGTCCAACGCGCCCGCGTCGTTCGCGCGGGTCGCCGAGCGCGAGCCGTGGGCCGCGCACTTCCGGCACCTGGTGTTCTCCGGTGACCTGGGCGTGGCCAAGCCGGACCGGCGGATCTTCACCGCGCTGGTCGAGCGGCTCGGGGCGGAGCCGGGTGACTGCGTGTTCTTCGACGACCGGCAGGTCAACGTGGACGGGGCGAACGCGGCGGGCCTGACCGGCGTGCTGTGGCGGGGCAGCTCACACGCCCGGTCGGTGCTCGGCCCGTAGCTCCCCGGCCGGGCCAGCTCGCCCGGCCTGCTCCCCGTTCCCGACCTGCGCCCCGTTCCCGGCCTGCTCCCCGCTCCCTGCCTGCTCCGCCCGCCCGGCCGGTTCCGCTCGCCCGGCC
This sequence comes from Saccharothrix sp. DSM 118769, assembly GCF_052936295.1. Taxonomy (NCBI): domain Bacteria; kingdom Bacillati; phylum Actinomycetota; class Actinomycetes; order Pseudonocardiales; family Pseudonocardiaceae; genus Saccharothrix; species Saccharothrix sp. DSM 118769. Next base: position 9,483,962 of record NZ_CP193627.1, read on the forward strand.
AGTTCCTCCCGCAGGGCCGCCAGCTCCGCCCGCACCAGGCGCAGCTCGGCCGCGGTGGCCTGCTCGGCCTCGGCCACCGAGCCCTCGACGCCGCTGAGCCGGTCCACGATCCAGGACGCGATGGTGCCCGTGATGACACCCAGCAGGGCGATGCCGCCGACCATGAGCAGCGCGGCGACCAACCGCCCCTCCCAGGTCACGGGGTAGCGGTCGCCGTAGCCGACGGTCGTGATCGTGGTGAGGGTCCACCACGCCGCGTCGCCGAACGTGGTGATCGTGGCGTCGGGGTGGTGGCGCTCGGCGTCCAGGACGGCGAGCGAGGCGGACAGGCCGATCAGGGCCGTGACGCCCGCGACGTAGAGGCCGATCCGCTGCCGGACCCGGCCCGCGAACCGGCGGTTGAGCAGCTTGAGCACGGTGAGCAGGCGGAGCACGCGCAGCTGGCGGACCGCCGGCAGCAGCACCGCGAGCAGGTCGACCAGGTGGGTGACCAGGAACCGCCGCTTGTCCGCGGCGAGCACCAGGCGGGCCGCGTAGTCGACCGCGAAGACCAGCCAGACGAACCAGAGGACGACCTCCAGCGCGCCGTGCAGACCGGGGGTCGCCCGGTCGTCGAGGACCTGCCAGGCGTAGGCCACCAGGAACAGCACGGCGAGGCCCGTCAGGGGCCACTCGACGCGCCGCTCCCAGCGGACCAGGCGGCGTTCATCAGTCTCGAACACCGCACCATCGTGAGCGTCGGTTCGGCGTTTTACCAGCTCCGTGCGGCGTTACGGCCCTTTGATGCCCTTGCGGCCGTTCGACTTGATCGCACCGTACGCGGCGGTGCCGAGGAACAGCACGCCACCGACCACGGCCAGCCAGAAGATGCCCTCGATGAGGGCCCCGGCGACGGTGATCACGATCCACGCGGCGAGCAGCCACAGGATTATTCGGGCCATGCCACACGAACGAGCGACACCCGCCGTCAGTTCCCCCACCCGGCGACCAACGCGGGTACAACGGTCATCATGATGACGACAACCACCCGCCGATCCGCCGCAGCGCCTCCTCGATGTCGTGGCCGGCCCCGGCGAAGGACATCCGGATGAACTCGTGCCCGCGCACGGGGTCGAAGTCGACGCCGGGCACGATCGCGACGCCCGTGTCGTCGAGCAGGCGGCGGCAGAAGTCCGTCGAGTCGGTCGTGAGGTGCGAGACGTCGGCGTAGGCGTAGAAGGCGCCGTCGGCGGGGGCCACCTCGTCGATGCCCAGGTCGGCCAGGCCCTTGAGCAGCAGGTCCCGGTTGAGGCGGTACCCCTCGACCAGGCGCTCGGTCTGCGCGTACGACTCGGGCTCGAACGCCGCGACGGCCGCGTGCTGGGCGAGCGCGGGCGGGCAGAGCGTGAAGTTGCCCGTGAGCCGGTCCACCGCCCGGCGCAGGTCGGGCGGCAGCAGCATCCACCCCAACCGCCAGCCGGTCATGGCGAAAACCTTGGAGAAGGAGTTGACGACGATGGTGTCCCGGGAGGTCTCCCACGAGCAGGCGAGGGGCGTGCCGTAGCCGATGCCGTGGTAGATCTCGTCGCTGACGAGCCGCACCCCGTGCTCCGCGCACCACTCGACGAGCCCGCGCAACTCGTCGGGGGCGAGCACGGTGCCGGTCGGGTTGGCCGGGCTCGCCACGATCAGCCCGTCGAGGCGGCCCGCCGCCTCCAGCATCTCGACGGTCGGCTGGAACCGGGTCCCCGGTCCGCACGGCAGTTCGACGACCTCGCACCCCAGTGCCCGCAGGATGTTCCGGTACGCCGGGTAGCCGGGGCGCGCGAGCGCCACCCGGTCACCCGCCTCGAAGGAAGCGAGGAACGCGAGCAGGAAGGCCCCCGACGACCCGGTGGTGACCACCACGTCGTCGGCGGACACCGAGAGGCCGTACTGCCGGTCGTAGTGGCCGGCCAGCGCCTCCCGCAGCTCGACGATCCCGAGCTGCTCGGTGTAGCCCAACGGCTGCTCCCGCAACGCCCGCTGCGCCGCCTCCAGCACCGGCGCGGGAGCGGGGCTGGAGGGCTGCCCGGCGGCCAACGACACGACGTCCCCGTGCGTCCGCTGCCGGCGGGCGGCGGCCGACAGCACCTCCATCACGTGGAAGGGAGGAACGTCCGCACGAGCCGAAACACCCAGCATGGACGCCAGGCTAACCCCTGGTCACCGCACAACCGCATGCCCCCGGCAGCGCCGACAGCGCCGGCGAGTCCGGCGACCCGGCGGTCGCGCCGCCGGACTCGCCGGTCCGCCGACCGCGCGCCGGCACCGCCGCACGGCCACAGCACCGCCGCACGACCTCGGCGTCGACCCGCGCGACCGCCGTTCCCGACCTCGGCGCGGACACCGCGGCCACATCCCGGCCACCCGCGCCAGCCCGGCCACCCGCGCCATTCGCGCCGCCCGGGCCACCCACGCCACCCACGCCAGCCGGGCCGCCCGCGCCATTCGTGCTGGCCGGGCCGCCCACGCCAGCCGGGCTGTTCGGGCCGTTCGGGCCGCCTGGACCACCCGCGCCGGCCGGGCCGCCCGCGGTCACCCACGCCGGCCGGGCCGTCCGCGGTGCCGATCACCCCACCTGTGGCACCCGGCCTAGTCGCGGAACTCGTTCAACAACACGGCGATCCTCTCGCGCAGGTCGGCGGGGTCCGTCGGTCCGTGGAAGCCGACCACGTCAGCCGCGCGGCGCCTGCGCCCGGTCCGGTCGGTCGCCGCGGCGCCGAACTGGCCGTGCAGGTCCGGTGCGCCGACCCGCCCACCCGGCTGCCGGGGCAGCAGGCCGACGAGCGCGGTGGCCAGGTCGTGGTCCACCTCGCGCACGGTGAGCAGGTCCCGCCTGAGCACGGCCAGCAGCGACCCGGTCCCCGAGGACGCCGCGAGCGCGCGCACGGCGGTGCTGCCGAAGCCGAGCCTCAGGTCCGCCGAACGGGGCGGGTAGGCGAGCAGTTTGAACGCGGCCCCCAACCACGGGTCGAGCTCCCCGCCGCGGGCCAGGCCCTGCGCGGTCAGGTGGCTCCACGGTGCGGGGTCGTCCTGGACGTGCAGGACGATCGGCATGGCGCCGAGGTCCAGGTGTTCCCATGCCGTGCGGAACGCGGTAGCGCTGAGCGTAGCGTTGGTCACCGAACGTCACTCCCGAATGACGGCGGGCAGTGCTTGGCCCCCCAGGCCCGCAACGGGATTGACGTGGTGCGGGGCGTCGGGGTTCCCGGACCCACCCCCTGTACGGCCCCCGTGACCCCCCTGAAAAAGGGGTCAGACCTCCTGGAGCAGCTCCCAGACGCAGGCCGCCAGCCGGGCGTTGTCGATCGGCGTGATGGTGCTCCACTCGCGGCCGTCCGAGCTGGGCCGCACGAGGTGCAGGTACCGGCCGGACGGGGTGTCGTGCCACGCCACCACCCGCGAGGCCCGGACCGGCGGTCCGCCGCGCTGGGCGCGTTCGGCGCCGAACTGGCCGCGGGTGCTCATGCCGTCGCACATCGCGGCCAGCTCCTGCGCCTCGTGCAGCGGCAACCCGTGCCGCTCCAGCGACAGCACCAGCTTCTCGGCGTCCCGTCCGGCCTCGTCGGACGCCTTGCGCAGCACGTCGTTCGGGAGGCTGATCGACCGCCCGTACCCGGCGTTCACCTCGCCGGCGACGGACACCGCCGCCTCGGCGAGCGCGCTGGCGCGTGCCTCGATCAACCACACCTCGTCGCCGTCGACGACGGCCAGCAGGCCGTCGTCACCGGCGGAGGCCGCGAGGCCCTTGATCTTGCGGCGGTCCACCCACACCCACAGGTCAATCGACACCTGCGGGTTCGCCAGCAGCGCGAACGCGTCGGCCAGCTCGGGCGTCAGCCGCCGGTTCCGGGCCAACCCGCGGACGGCGAGCGACTGCCACGCCTGGTCCACCAGCGCGGCCCGCTCGGTGTGCGTGACACCGGGGCTGGGCACGTCCAGCGCGACGCTGCGCCTGGCCGACCGCTCGCCCTCCCACGCGACGTCGAACTCCAGGGTCGACAGGACGACCGTGTTCACTTCACTTCTTCTCGGGCTCGTCGCCGATGACCGACTGCACGACCATCCGCTCGTCGCCGAAGACGTCGTCGGAGTCCACGCCGTACTTGCGCACGTGCTCGGCGTCCTCCTCGCCCTCGCCGCGCTGCGGGGCCGCGGCGGCCTGCATCATCGACCCGCCCGCGCCCTTGCCCGCGGCGACACCCGCGGCACCGGGACGTCCGGGGACGCGCTCGTCCGGGTCGATCATGCCGATCGTGGCCGAGACGCCGGGCTTGCCGGTCAACGCGCCACCGGCACCGCCGGGCACCCCGCCCTTGGGCACGCCGCCACCGGCACCGGAACCGCCCTTGCCGCCGGCCGCGCCCTCCGGCACCTTGGCGCCGGCGGGCAGCCCGCCACCGGACGGGTTGCGCACGACCCGTCCCCCGCGCGCGGCACCCGCCGCCAACCCGAGCGCCGCACCGCCGGCCAGGCCGAGGCCGAGCCCCAGCCCGAGGTTCGACCCGCCGACCTTGCCCAGCGCGGCGGGCGGCAGCACCGTCCCACCGGGCCCGGGCGTGCCGGGCGCGATGCCGGTGACGGCACCGCCGGGCAGCACCCCCGGCAACTGCTGCGGCAGCCCGACCGAACCGCCGCCGGGCACCGACCCGACCCCGCCACCGCCGGGCAGCGACCCGGGCACGGCCCCCGGCACACCCGTGATCCCGCCACCGGGCTGGATCGCGGGCGACACCGGCGTGCTGACGCTGGAGGCGGAGGTGACGTCGAACTGCGGCGGCTTGTTCATGCCCTGGTACTGGTCGAGCGCGTCGCGGCTCGCCTCGGTGTACTGGTCGAGCCCGCGGATGGTCTGCTCGCGCGCCGCCTGGGTCGCCTTGACCTCCTTGGCGTGGTCGGTCTCGTACCCGAAGAACCCGCCCGCGTCGTCCCAGAAGCTGGTCTCCGTGTCGCCCTGCAACGCGGTGGGCGGCGGCATGCTGTTGCGCGTCTGGCTGTAGTTGGCCCCCTGCACGGCGGTGGCCTTGGAGTTCTGCTTGGCGGCGTCGGTGCCGGACGACGCCACGTCCGCCGACACGGTGACCGCCTTCCCGGCGTTGTCACCGGCCGCGCCCTGCCAGTTGATGCCGAGCTTCTTCAGCTCGTTGCGCAGCGTCTCGTCGGTCTCGTCCAGGGTCGCCGCCAGCTGGCGCAGGGCGTGCGAGGCGTTGCTGAAGCGCTGGGAGGCGTCGCCGCTCTGGAACTGCTCGACCAGGCCGGCCAGGGCGGCGTTGGAGTAGCCCTCGAAGCGGTGGTCCGTGATCTGCCTGAAGCCCATGCCTGCCCCTTACTTCAGAGTCCGCAAAGTCGTCAGCGCCGCTTCCGCGCCCTTGGCCGCGTTCTCGCACATCTGGTCCCGGGTGAACCCGTCGCCGATGGGCAGGAACGACACGAACAGCTGCTGCCCGTCCGCCACGTCGACCGCCACGGCGCAGTCGCCCTTGGTCGTGCCGATCAGGGTGACCTGGTAGGCACCGAAGCCCGCGACCGTCTTCTGCTCGATTTCGAGGTTGCTCGGGCCTTCCCAGTAGTCGACGCCCTCGTCCGCGATCAGCGTGACCTCGTAGCTGAACAGCGGCCGGGAGTTGCCCTGGAAGCTGCACCCCGGCGAGTTCTTGCCCTCGATGACGTCCTGGGGCTCGCTGATCGCCTCGTCGATTCCCAACCGCTCCTGCTGCTCGGGCGTGAGGGCCCGGCAGGCGTCGGCGATGCCGTCGAGCGTGACCTCGGCCGGCCTGGCCGGGAACTCGACGGTGGGCTTCGACGAACCGGACGTCGGACCGGCCGAACCGCTGGTCCCCGTCGGTCGCGGGGTGGGGTCGCCGGGCTCCTGGGTCGTGCAGCCGGCGAGAACCGCACCGGCCACGGCGACCACGACCAGAGCCCTACTGCTTCGAAGCACCCGCTGCCCCCATAGCCGCCACTACCTCTTCCTCGGTGTGCCCGTACTGCGTCGCCGTGGCGCGCAACTGCTCGACCAGGCTGCTGAGGCTGTCGATGTACTGCTCGATGCGGCTCGTGTAGGAGTCGTCGTTCTCGATCAGCCGGTCGTTCCAGGCCGCGGCGATCTCCGTGTTCAGGTCGTCCAGACCGTCGAGGTTGACCCTGATGTCGCGGAACGCCGCGCGGTAACTGGTGCGCAGGGCGTCGATCTGGTCGTTGACGAGTTTCCCCGCCTGGAGCACCGTCTCCTCGGACACCTCGAACTTCTGGCTGGAGCCGGGTCCCGAGGCCATCGTCCGACCCAGGCTCTTCTCCGCCGCGAAGACCTCTCCGACCGCCTTGCCGATGGCTCCGCCGATGCCCGCGACCGCGCCCAGTAGGCCGTTCTCCTCTGCCACGACGCCCTACCCCCGTACGCTCGGTGACGACTCACTCCCGGTCCGAGGCTACCAACGACCGCGTGAACCGGGTCTGAGGTTGGACGAAGCCGCACCTCCGCCGGTTCCCGCGGGTTCGGAGGACTTGCCCACCGGTCCCGGGGCCGCGCGAGCCTCGCGGAGGCCGCGACGACGGGTGCCCGCGCGGTCGGCCGCCGGGCACGAGCGGTGCCCGGCGGGCCGTGACCTACGGGACCTCGATCACGCCCTCCGCCGCGCGCAGCGCGATGTCGGTGCGGTGGTGGGACCCGGTCAGGTGAACGGCGTCCACGCGCCGGTAGGCGTCGGTCCGGGCTTCGGCCAGGGTGGCGCCGGTGCCGACCACGGACAGGACCCGGCCGCCGGTGGAGACGACGGCGCCGTCCTCGCGGCGGCGGGTGCCGGCGTGCAGGACGCCCTCGGCCTCGGCGCCGCCCACGACGTCGCCGGTGCGCGGGAGGCCCGGGTAGCCCTCGGCGGCCACCACGACGGTGACCGCGTAGCCGTCCGACCAGTCCAGGGGCGGCGCGGACGCGAGCGAGCCCGTGGCGGCGGCGTGGAAGAGGCCGGCCAGGGGGGTGCGCAGGAGGGCGACGACGGCCTGGGTCTCCGGGTCGCCGAAGCGGCAGTTGAACTCGATGACCTGGGGGCCCGTCGAGGTCAGGGCCAGGCCCGCGTACAGCAGGCCGGCGAACGGGGTGCCGCGGCGGGCGAGTTCGTCGACGACCGGCTGCACGCAGGTGGACACGATGGTGTCGACCAGGTCGGCCGGGGCCCACGGCAGCGGGGCGTAGGCGCCCATGCCGCCGGTGTTGGGGCCGGAGTCGCCGTCGCCGACGCGCTTGAAGTCCTGGGCGGGCAGCAGGGGCACCACGGTGGCGCCGTCCACCAGGCAGAACAGGGACACCTCGGGGCCGTCGAGGAACGACTCCAGCAGCACGGGGTGGCCGTGGTCGAGCAGGGTCATGGCGTGGGCGCGGGCCACGGCGCGGTCCGCGGTGACGACGACGCCCTTGCCGGCGGCGAGGCCGTCGTCCTTGACGACCCAAGTGGGGCCGAAGTGGGTGAGCGCGGCGTCGAGGCGGGCCGGGTTGTCGACCACCTCGGACGTGGCCGTGGGCACGCCCGCCGCGGCCATGACGTCCTTCGCGAACGCCTTGGAGCCCTCGATGCGGGCGGCCTCGGCGGACGGGCCGAAGCAGGCGATGCCGGCGGCGCGCACGGCGTCCGCCGCGCCCGCCACGAGGGGCTGCTCCGGCCCGACCACGACGAGGTCGGCCTTCCACTCCTGGGCCAGCGCGGCGACCGCCGCGCCGTCGGTGACGTCGACCCCGTAGGTCTCCGCCGCACCGGCGATGCCGGCGTTGCCGGGCGCGCACGCCAAGGCGATCACCGAGGGGTCCCGCGACAAGGCGAGGACTAGGGCATGTTCACGGGCGCCAGACCCGATGACCAGGACACGCACGGTGCGGAAGCCTAGATGACCCGGTGGCTCACCCTCCCAGTGCGTCCAGCGAGCCGGGGTGCAGCGGCACCGGGCCGGTCTCGCGGGCGTCGTCCCGCGAGATGCCCTTGGCCGCCGGGTGCACGGCCTCCAGGTCGCCCTTCTTGTCGAAGAGGAGCTTCGTCACGGCGCACGCGTCGCCCACCGGGAAGTCCTCCCGGACGAGCAGCACGTTGGGCACCACGACGGTCGGCACGTCGGCCGGCTGCCCGTAGGCGGCGGCCGGGACGACGCCCCGGTCGTAGACCTCGTTGACCTCCTTGAGGGCGTCGAGCTGCGGCGTCGTGTCGAGGAACCGCACGTCGTCGCCCAGCGACGTGGTCAGGTCGGTGATCTGCGCGGTGGGCAGGCCGCCGGACCAGACGAGGCCGTCGAGGCTGCCGTCCTTCATGCCGTCGGCGGTCTTGGCGAGGTCGAGGCGCTGCGCCTGCACGTCGGTGTCGATGTCGAGCCCGGCGGCCTTGAGCAGCCGGGTCGCGATGACCTCGGTGCCGGACTTGGGCGAGCCGGTGGAGATGCGCTTGCCGCGCATGTCGGCGATCGAGGAGATGCCGGAGTCGGCGCGCACCAGCACCTGGGTGTGGTTGGGGTAGAGCCTGGTCAGCGCCTGGACCTTCTGCGGCTTCCCCTCGAACGAGCCCTTGCCCGCGACGGCGTCGGCGGCGGTGTCGGCGAGCGAGAACGCCACGTCGTAGTCGCCCGAGACGAGCTGCTGGATGTTCTGCACGGACGCGCCGGTCTCCGCGGCGGTGGCCTTGAGCTTGGTGTTGTCGCTGATCAGCTTGGCCAGGCCGCCGCCGACGACGTAGTACACGCCGCCGGAGTTGCCGGTGGCGATGGTGATGCGGCCGTCGCCCGCCTCGCAGGCGGCGGCGTCGGAGCCCGACGACGCGTCGGGGGTCCGCTTGCCGCCGCACCCGGCGGCGACGAGCCCGATCGAGAGCACGCCGGCGACGGTCTTGAACGCCCAGCTACGCATGCTGTTCCTTCTTCCTCAGGACGAGGTGCACCGCGACCGCGGCGGCGAGGAAGCCCAGGCCGACGGCGATGGTGACCGGTTGCAGGTAGAGCAGGGCGACGGCGGCGGGCGCGCACAGGGCGCGTTCGGGCCACCGCGCGGGGCCGAGCAGCCAGCCGCCGGTGAGCACGGCCAGGGCGGCCACTCCCAGGGCGGACACGGCGAACACCCAGAGCGCGTCGAGGGGCGTGGTCCGCAGCAGCAGCCCGGCGCCGTGCTCGGTGAGCACGAACGCGAGCGGCACGAGGAACGCGGGCAGCGTGTACTTCCACGTCCGCCACATCGTCTTCATGACGTCGCCGCCGGTGATGGCGGCGGCGGCGACGGCGGCGAGCGCGGTCGGCGGCGTCACCTCGGACAGCACCGCGTAGTAGAAGATGAACATGGCCGCTTCCTCGGGGGCCACGCCCAGCTCGGTCAGCGCGGGCCCGATGACGACCCAGGCGATGATGAACGACGCCGTCACCGGCACCGCGAGCCCGAGCACGCTCACCGCGACCGCCGCGAGCACGGCGGTGATCGCCAGCACCGCGGTGGGGTTCGTCGAGATCGCGCCCGCGATGTCGACCAGCGTGGACGCCAGCACCTGGCCGAGGCCGGTCTTGGTGATGGTGGACGTGATCACGCCGGCCGCCGCGCACACGGCGATCACCGGCAGCGCGGACCGCACGCCGGTGGACAGCGCGTCGGCCAGGTCGAGCAGCCAGCCGCGCACGTCGCCGCGCCGGGCGAGCAGCGCGAACGCGGCGGCCACGCCGGTGGCGTAGACGACGGCCGAGTAGACCGGGATGTCGAGCGCGAGGAACAGCACGATCACGCCGAGCGACAGGAAGTGGTGGCCGCCGCGCTTGAGCAGCGCCCACGGGCGGGGCGCGTCGACCTCCACCGGCTTCGCGCCGAACTTGCGGGCGTCGACCTCGACGGCGAGCGCGATGCCCAGGTAGTACAGCAGCGTCGGCAGGATCGCCCACACCAGCACCTGCAGGTACGAGGTCTCCAGGTACTCGGCGATGATGAACGCCGCCGCGCCGAGGGTGGGCGGGGACAGGATCGCGCCGATGCCGGACGCGGCGAGCAGGCCGCCCGCGTTCTCCCGGGGGTAGCCGGCCTCGCGCAGCATCGGCCACGTCACCGCGCCGAGCGACACGGTGGTGGCGGTGCCCGAGCCGGACACGGTGCCGAGCAGGAACCCGGCGGTGGCGGTGGTGCGGCCGGGCGCGGTGCGCGACCCGCGGAACGCGGAGAAGCTGATGTCGACGAAGAACGCGCCCGCGCCGGAGGCGTTGAGCACCGCGCCGTAGACGGTGAACAGCACGATGTAGGTGGCGGCGACGTCGAGCGGGGTGCCGTAGAACCCGGTGGCGTCGTTGTAGAAGCCGTTGATGACCTGCCCGAAGTCCACGCCCGCGTGGGCGACGTCCCACGCTTGCGGCAGGTACCCGCCGTAGTAGGCGTACGCGATGAACGCCAGGCACACGACCGGCAGCACCCACCCGGTGGTGCGCCGGCACGCCTCCAGGACCAGGACCAGCAGCAGCGTCCCGGCGACCACGTCGAGGTCGGTGAGCTGCCCCTGCCGGTCGAGGAACGCGTCGAAGCCCCCGAACAGGGGGTACGCGCCGACCGCGAACGCCGCGGCGGCGAACGCCCAGTCGAGCGGGCCGGGGTCGTCGCCGACCGCGCCGCCGCGCCGACCGCGCGGGCGGTAGCAGAGGAAGACGAGCGGCAGCGTGACCGCCAGGAAGACGACCAGGTAGTACTGGCCGCCCTCGGCGAACGGCCAGAACACCTGCTTGAGCACGAGCAGCGCGACGGCGAACCCCGCCACCCGCACGCCCAGGTCCCACCGCCGGGACAGGGCGCGCGACGGGCGCTCCTCGTCGTGCTCGGCGATGAGCCGGTCTACCTCTGCCGTGCCGGTGGCGGCGTCGGGCCCCGGCTGCTGCGTCGTGGACACGCGCACCCCTTCGTGTCGCGCCTGGTGGAGCGCCCACGAAGCTATCCGTGACACCGGTCACAGCCATAGGCCGACCGTCTAAAGGGACTGTAAAGCCGTCACACGATGCGGTTGTCCACGTAGCACCAGCGCCAGTCCTCGCCCGGTTCGAACGAGCGCACCACGGGGTGGTGCGCGCCGCGGAAGTGCGCCGTCGCGTGCTGGCGGGGGCTGGAGTCGCAGCACGCCACGTGCCCGCAGCTCAGGCAGATCCTCAGGTGGGCCCAGTTGTGCTCGCCCGCGGCCAGGCAGTCCGCGCACCCCTCGGGGTTGTCGGGCGAGACCTCGGTGGGCAGTTCCGTCGTGTGGGGGCAGGTCATACCCGCCATCATCACGCAAGATTGCGCCATGCACGGACCCGAACTGCTCCTGTTGCTCGTCGGCGCGCTGCTGGTGACCGCGGCCGCCAAGCGGCTCGGCTGGTCGGCGCCGCTGGTCCTGGTCGGCGTCGGCCTGGCGGTGTCGTTCATCCCGGGCCTGCCGGCGTTCGCCCTGGAACCCGAGCTCGTCCTGGTGCTGGTGCTCCCGCCGCTGCTGTACTCGGCGGCGCTGGACAGCTCGTACCACAACATCCGCGCCAACCTGCGGCCGATCGGGCTGCTCGCGGTGGGCCTGGTGCTGGCCACCACGGTCGCCGTCGGCGTCGTGGCGCACCTGGCGCTGCCGGAGCTGCCGCTGTGGTCGGCGCTCGTGCTGGGCGCGGTGGTGGCCCCGCCGGACGCGGTGGCCGCGGTGGCGGTCGGGCGCCGGCTGAACCTGCCGCGCCGCACCATGACGCTGCTGACCGGCGAGAGCCTGATCAACGACGCGACCGCGCTGACCGCGTACAAGGTGGCCGTCGCGGCGGCGGCCGGGGCCACCGCGACGTGGGCGTCGGGCACCGGCACGTTCCTGGTCAGCGCGGGCGGCGGGGTGGTCGTCGGGCTGGTGGTCGGCGTGGCCGTGCGGTGGGTGCGCGACCGGCTGGACGACGGCGTGCTGGAGAGCGCGCTGGGCATGCTGGTGCCGTTCGGCGCGTACATCCTCGCCGAGGAGCTGCACTCGTCGGGGGTGCTCGCGGTCGTCGTGGCGGGCCTCTACATCGGGCACTACGCGCCGCGCAGCTCGTACTACACGCGCCTCCAGGACACCGCGGTGTGGCGGTCGGTGGACGTGCTGCTGGAGTCGTTCGTGTTCGCCCTGATCGGGTTGCAGCTCAAGACGGTCGTCGCGGCCGTGGACGTCACGTCCGCGCTGCTGTGGGGCGCGGCGGCGGTGCTGGCGGCGACGGTGCTGGTGCGGTTCGCCTGGATGTACCCGGCCGCGTACCTCCCCCGGCTGCTGTCGCGGCGGGTCCGCGAGCGCGAGCCGGCGCCGGGGTGGCGGGGCGTCACGGTGATCTCGTGGGCCGGGATGCGGGGCGTGGTGTCGCTGGCCGCCGCGGCGGCGCTGCCGCTGGACCTGCCGGGGCGCGACGTGATCGTGTTCTGCGCGTTCGTGGTCACGGTGGGGACGCTGCTGGCGCAGGGCACGACGCTGCCGTTCGTCATCCGCAAGCTGGGCCACCGGGGCGACGAGGCGCGGGCCGACGCGCTGGCCGAGGCGCAGGTGCAGCACGCGGCGGCGCAGGCGGCGGTGGCGCGGCTCGACGAGGTGGTGGAGGACGACGACCGCACGCCGGGGCACGTCGTGGAGCGGCTGCGGATCATGGCCGAGCACCGGGGCAACGCGGCGTGGGAGCGGCTCGGGCGGCAGGACGACGAGTCGCCCGCCGCGTCCTACCGGCGGCTGCGGCGGACCATGCTCGACGCCGAGCGCCAGGTGTTCGTCGAGGCCCGGGACGAGGGCCGGATCGACGACGAGGTGCTGTTCCGCGTGCTGCGCGAACTGGACCTGGAGGAGGCCGCCATCTCCCGCGAGTGACGGCGGGCGCCCGAGGCGTTCACCGTGACGTGGTCCCGGGTTCGCCCTACGGTGACCCGGACGTCGCGGTGCGCGACGAGGCTGCCGCGCGTCTGGATTCTCTACGGGAGGTCGGCGATGGTGCGGACGAGGATCGTCGGGGCGGCGCTCGCGGCGCTGGTGGTGGCCGGGGCGGTGGCGGTCCTGCCCGGTGGCTCCGCCAGCGGCGACGACCGCGCGCAGGTGGCGCGCAAGGGCCCGCTGGTGGTCGGCCACCGGGGTGCGTCGGGGTACCGCCCGGAGCACACGCTGGCGTCGTACGAGCTGGCCGCGCGGATGGGCGCGGACTACGTGGAACCGGACCTGGTCGTCACCAAGGACGGGAAGCTCGTCGCGCGGCACGAGAACGAGATCGGCGGCACCACCGACGTGGCCGCGCACCCGGAGTTCGCCGCGCGCAAGACCACCAAGGTCATCGACGGCACGTCGATCACCGGCTGGTTCACCGAGGACTTCACGCTCGCCGAGCTGAAGACGCTGCGCGCCGTCGAGCGCATCCCGGACACCCGGCCGCGCAACGCGCTCTACAACGGCCGGTTCGAGGTCCCCACCCTGGAGGAGGTCGTCGAGCTGACCCGGCGGCTGTCGCGCGAGCTGGGCCGCGACATCGGCCTCTACGCGGAGACCAAGCACCCGACGTACTTCCAGGAGATCGGCCTGCCCCTGGAGCCGCGCCTGGTCGACGTGCTCAACCGCAAGGGCCTCAACCGGCACGGCGCCGAGGTGTACGTGCAGTCGTTCGAGGTGGCGAACCTCAAGGCGCTCAAGCGGCAGCTCCGGGTGCCGCTCGTGCAGCTGGTCAGCGGCTCGGGCGCGCCGTACGACTTCGTCAAGGCCGGTGACAAGCGCACCTACAGCGACCTCGTGACGCCGGAGGGGCTGCGCGAGATCCGCACCTACGCGTCGGGCGTCGGCGCGGAGAAGAGCCGCATCATCCCGCGCGACGCCAACGGCAACCTGACGACGCCGACGACCCTCGTGCGCGACGCCCACGCGCGCGGCCTGGTCGTGCACGCCTGGACGTTCCGCAACGAGAACGCGTTCCTGCCGGCGAACCTCCGCACCTCCGCCGACCCGGCCGCCTACGGGCGCGCGTTCGACGAGTACACGGCGTTCTACGCCACCGGCCTGGACGGCGTGTTCGCCGACAACCCGGACACCGCCGTGGAAGCCCGCAACGGCTGACCGCCGTGCGACGGAGGGCCGTGCGACGGAGGGCCCCGGCACACCGCCGGGGCCCTCCCGCGCGCTCAGGCGGGGGTCACCCGGTGATCAGGACCCCCCGAGGGACAGGGTGTCACGGGGCACCGACAGGGCGGCGGCGTCGCCGGGCCGGGCGAGCAGGCCGCGCGCGGCCAGGAGGGGGCGGACGCCCTCGCCGAACCAGTACGCCTCCTCCAGGTGCGGGTAGCCGGAGAGCACGAACTCGTCCACGCCCAGCGCGTGGTACTCCTCGACCAGGTCCGCCACCTCCTCGTGGCTGCCCACCAGGGCGGTGCCCGCGCCGCCGCGCACCAGGCCGATGCCGGCCCACAGGCCGGGGTGGACCTCCAGGCCCCGCACGCCCCTCGACAGGTCGCCGCCGTGCAGGGCGACCATGCGCTGCTGCCCCACGGACTGCGAGGTGCGCAGCTGCTCCTGGGCCCGCGCCACCTGGGCCGGGTCGAGGGCCTCCAGCAGCTTCTCCGCCTCCCGCCACGCCTCGGCGGACGTGTCGCGGCTGATGGTGTGCAGCCTGATGCCGAACCGGATCGGGCGGTCGCCCGCCAGGTCGCGGACGCGGCCGATCTTCTCCGCCACCTGCGCCGGGGGTTCGCCCCACGTCAGGTACACGTCGGCGCGGCGGGCCGCGACCGGCAGGGCGGCGTCCGACGAACCGCCGAAGTAGATCGGCGGCACGGGGTCGGGCGCGCCCAGCACCGTGCCGCCCTCGATCCGGTAGTGGGCGCCCTCGAAGTGCACCGGCGTCCCGGACCACGCGGCGCGCACGACGTGCAGGAACTCGTCGGTGCGGGCGTAGCGCTGGTCGTGGTCGAGCCAGTCGCCGAACCGGCGCTGCTCGACCTCGTCGCCGCCGGTCACCACGTTGAGCAGCAGCCTGCCCCGGGAGATCCGCTGGTAGGTCGCGGCCATCTGGGCGGCCAGGGTGGGCGAGAGGACGCCCGGCCGGAAGGCGACCAGGAACTTCAGCGTGGACGTGCGGGCGATCAGCGCGGCGGTGGTGAGCCACGCGTCCTCGCACCACGTGCCGGTGGGCGTCAGCACGCCCTCGAAGCCGTTGCGCTCGGCCGCCTGAGCCACCTCGGCCAGGTAGTCGATGTCGGGGTCGCGCTGGGCGGCGGCCCCGAGGGAGCGGTTGGCGTGGAAGCGCTCGACGACCGTGCGCCCGTCGCCGGACGTGGGCAGGAACCAGTGCAGTACGACGCTCATGACCGCTCCCCTGGAACGTGCAGCCGTCGGGTTCGCCGCGCCGGGCAGCTCCGACGTCGTCCACTCGGCGGACCTGAGTTTTCGTCGTGCCCCGAGGGGAAGTCAACGCGTCCCGGATCGTGAAAATGCCTCCGACCCCGATTGCTTCGGGGTCGGAGGCACTGGTCCGAGGGGAGAGGGCTAGATGATCTCGTGGCGCACGATGGTCTGGTCGCGGCCGGGGCCGACGCCGATCGCGGACATCCGGGCGCCGGAGATCTCCTCCAGGTGCTCGACGTACGCGCGGGCGTTGGCGGGCAGCTCCTCGAACGTGCGGCAGGCGCTGATGTCCTCGAACCAGCCCGGCAGCTCCTCGTACACCGGCACGGCGTGGTGCACGTCGGTCTGCGTCATGGGCATGTCGTCGACGCGCTCGCCGTCGACCGTGTAGCCGACGCACACCGGCACCTTCTCCAGGCCGGACAGCACGTCCAGCTTGGTGAGGAAGTAGTCGGTGATGCCGTTGACCCGCGCCGCGTAGCGGGCGATCACGGCGTCGAACCAGCCGGTGCGCCGCGAGCGGCCCGTGGTGACGCCGAACTCGCCGCCGGTCTTGCGCAGGTGCTCGCCCATGTCGTCGTTCAGCTCGGTCGGGAACGGGCCGGAGCCGACGCGCGTGGTGTACGCCTTGAGGATGCCGATGACCGTGGTGATCCGGGTCGGCCCGATGCCCGAGCCCGCCGAGGCGCCGCCGGACGTCGGGTTGGACGAGGTCACGAACGGGTAGGTGCCGTGGTCGACGTCCAGCAGGGTGCCCTGCGAGCCCTCCAGCAGCACGGTCTCGCCGCGCTCCAGCGCCTGGTTGAGCAGCAGGCGGGTGTCGGCGATGCGGTTCGCGAACTTCGAGCCGTGCTCCAGCACGTTGTCCACGATCTCGTCGGCGTCGAGCGCCTTGCGGTTGTAGACCTTGACCAGCACCTGGTTCTTGAAGTCCAGGGCGGCTTCCACCTTCTGCCGCAGGATCTTCTCGTCGAGCAGGTCCTGGACGCGCACGCCGACGCGGGCGATCTTGTCCTGGTAGCAGGGGCCGATGCCGCGGCCGGTGGTGCCGATCTTGGCCTTGCCCAGGTAGCGCTCGGTGACCTTATCGATGGCCACGTGGTAGGGCATGATCAGGTGCGCGTCGGCGGAGATGATCAGCTTGCTGGTGTCCACGCCCTGCTCGTCCAGGCCGGCCAGCTCCTCCAGCAGCACGCCGGGGTCGACCACGACGCCGTTGCCGATGACGCTCGTCACGCCGGGCGTGAGGATGCCGGAGGGGATCAGGTGCAGGGCGAACTTCTGCCCGTCGGGCAGCACGACGGTGTGCCCGGCGTTGTTGCCGCCCTGGTAGCGGACGACCCACTGCACGCGGTCACCGAGCAGGTCCGTTGCCTTGCCCTTGCCCTCATCGCCCCACTGGGCACCGATCAGCACGACGGCCGGCATGTGAAACTCCAAGCGGTAGGACGGATGGTTACAGGGCAAGAGCGAATGCCGGTGCTTGAGGGTAGACCAGGAGATGAACGTGCGCGGAATCGTGCTGGCCTGCGGAAACTCGCAGTCGCCACTGATCACTGACGGTGACCGGTTGGAGGTCCGCCGGACGGCCGCACGCCCCGGGAAGGCCGAGGTGGACCCGGTCGTCGCCGGTCTGGGTGACGCGCGTCTCGTCGTGCACGGCACGGACGCCGACCTCAACGCGGTGGTGCTGCGCCTGCTGCGCACCGAGCGGCTGGCGGAGACGCCCGTCGGGTACGTGCCTTCGGACCCCGCTTCGGAGGTCGCGAAGCTGTGGGGCCTGCCGACCGACCCGGGCCGGGCGCTCGACCTCGCCCTGTCCGGCGACCCCGACCGGGTGTCCCTCGTGCGCAACGACGTCGGCGGCGTGCTCGTCGGCCTCGGCTCGCTCGGCCCGGTCCGCGGCGTCGGCTACGGCGACGACACGGTGGTGCTGCGCGGGCAGGCGAGCCGGATCGAGGTGACCCCGGACCCGGACGGCGGCCTCGGGCTCCTCGTCCGGGTGATCCACAAGCGGCTGCTCACCCGGAAGGTGAGGACGACGGCCGCGCGGGCGTTCCAGCTCGGGTGCCTGCCCGTGCAGGTGGACTCCGACGGGGTGGCGCACCCGCGGCCCATGGGCAAGTGGACGTGGTACCGCCACACGGAAGACCTGCGGCTCGTCCGCGGGGTGCACTGACGGAGAAATTTTCTCGTCGGTCATTCGAGTGTCACGCGAAAGCGTTGTACCGGCCGAAAAATTGCCCCAGGGTGATTCCGACAGCTTCCAACTAGGAAGGTCGGAATTATGTCAACGGTCAACAAAGCCGCGCGATTCTCGATCTCCTCCCTGCTCCTGGCTGGTGCGCTGGCCCTGAGCCTGGTCACCCCCGCCCAGGCGACGCCCCCGAACATCCCGAGCACCAGCACCGCCCTGGCGGAGCTGGCCGCGCTCGCGGTGGCGGCCGAGGGGTCCTCCACGGGCTACTCGCGGGACAAGTTCCCGCACTGGACCACCGTCTCGGGCGCCTGCAACACCCGGGAGCAGGTGCTCAAGCGCGACGGCACGAACGTGGTCACCGACTCCGCGTGCGCCGCCACCTCCGGCCGCTGGTACAGCCCGTACGACGGCGCGACCTGGAGCGCGGCGTCCGACGTGGACATCGACCACGTCGTGCCGCTCGCCGAGGCGTGGCGCTCCGGCGCGTCGTCGTGGACCACGACCAGGCGGCAGTCGTTCGCGAACGACCTGGGCGGCCCGCAGCTCATCGCCGTCACGGACAACGTCAACCAGGCCAAGGGCGACCAGGACCCGGCCCTGTGGAAGCCGCCGCTGGGCTCGTACTGGTGCACCTACGCCAAGATGTGGACGCGATCCAAGTACAAGTGGGGTTTGACGGTGAACCCGGCGGAGAAGTCTGCGTTGCAGGCCATGCTCGGCGGGTGTTGATTGTCGATTCTGGGAGCTGATCCGGGTGGCCGAACGCTCGTCCCCTTTCGTGGCCGGTCCCGGTGGCGTGATGACCGACGAGGTCGGCGTCGTCACCGGTGACCTCGAACTGCGCACCACGCTGGAGCGCGGCGCGCTGCGCGCCGAGGTCCGCTACGAGGGCGCGGAGGAGTGGTACGCGATCACCGGCGCGTCGTGCCGCCTCGCGGACCCGCGCGACCACGACGCCGTGCACGCCGTCCTGCTCGGCGTGCTCAACCGGCCGGAGGGGTAGTCACCCGGGAGGGTCGGCCCTGGGAGGGTCGGCCCCGGGAGGTCGACCCCAGAGGGGCGCCGCCCCCGACCCGCGTCAGCCCTTGCGGGTCAGGGGCGGCAGCGCCTCCACGGCCTCCGCCCGGGACAGCCCGGTGGCCTGGAGCAGGTCCACCGCGACCGACCGGACCTGGGCCAGCACCACCCTGGTGGAGAAGCCCTCGCCGCCCAGCACGTGCGTCGTCGCCGCGGCGGCCCCGCACACCGCCGCGCGGGCCCCCACCGGCTCGTCACCGCGCTCCAGCTCGTTCCGCAGCACGTCGACCGCGTCCGCGTACCGCCGCAGCACGTCGGGCAGCACGTCGGGCACGCGCTCGCCGTCGCGCAGGGCCGCCAGCGCCCGCCGGGCCAGCACGCGCGTGTTGCGCAGCGCGTAGTCCACCGGCGCCGCGGCCGTCTCGTACCGGCCCAGCTCGTGCCGCCGCCGCCACCGGATCGGCGCGATGGTGGCGATCTCGCCGCCGGTCTTCAGCGCGGACGTGAACTCGTCCACCGCGTCCTGGCTGTCCCGCAGCCGCGCCAGCACGCCGGCCGCCCGCACGGCGTCCCGTTCGGACACCGACGCCGCGACGCCGCGCAGCGCGGTCGTCAGCTCGCCGAGCACCACCTTCGCCTGCCGGTGCGCCACGGTCAGCGGGTTCGCGGGCAGCAGCGCCGTCACGGCGAGCCCGACGAGCCCGCCCACCAGCGCGTCGACCATCCGGTCGAGCCCGCCGCCCGCGCTGGGCGGCAGCAGCGTGGCCACCAGCACGGCCGACGACCCGGCCTGGAGCGCGATGACCGCGCCGCCGTCGAGCAGCACGGCCGACGACATCGCCAGCGCCACGACCAGCGCGATCTGCCACGTGCCGGAACCGATGAGCGAGATCAGCACGTCGCCGACGCCCACGCCCACCGACACGCCCACGACGAGCTCGACGACCCGCCGCAGCCGCTGCCCCAGCGAGACGCCGAGGCAGACGACGGCGGCGATCGGCGCGAAGAACGGGTGCGCGTGACCGACGACCTCGGTGGCGACCAGCCAGGACAGCCCGGCGGCGAGCGCGGCCTGCGCGATCGGCAGGGCCGTGCTCCGCCACCGCTTCAGCCTGCGCGCCACCTCGTCGCGCACGGCACCCACGCCGTCAGCCCAGGCCGAGGGCGGCGGGCGCCGCGGGGTCGCTGTCGGCGAGGAACCCCCGGCAGCGCTCGTGCTCTTCGGCCTCGCCGATCTCGTCGGCGGCGCGGGCCAGCGCGGCGAGCGCGCGCAGGAAGCCGTGGTTGGGGCGGTGCGACCACGGGATCGGGCCGTGGCCCTTCCAGCCGGCGCGGCGCAGCTGGTCGAGGCCGCGGTGGTAGCCGGTGCGGGCGTAGGCGTACGCGGCGACCGGGTCGCCGGTCTGCAACGCGCGTTCGGCGAGCAGCGCCCACGCCTCGCTGAAGTCGGGGTACGCGCGGACGATCTTGGCCGGGTCGGTGCCGGCCTCGGCGGCGGCCTGCGCCTCCGGCCGGTCGGGCAGCAGCGTGGGGGCGGGACCACCGAGCAGGTTCTCCATGCGGTCAGGATAGGAACACCCGGGCGACCGCAGCGACCAGTGCCAGCACCAGCGCGGTCACGACGATCCCGGCGACGACCCTCTTGCCCATCACGACGCTCCACGACTCTCAGCGGACTCTCAGCCGGGGCACTTTCCCGCACCCGGCCGAACAGAGCAACGTCGCTCACCTGTTAGGGTCAATTGTCGAGGAAAAGGCCAGCTCACATTCACCCCTAGGGGAAACACCAGCATGAAACCGGGGGAGAGCACCCTTCCGGCGACACCGGCCCGGACGCATCATGAGCGGGTGAAAACGGGGGTCATCGAGCGCGGCAGGCAGTTCCGCGACCAGTACTGGGAGCGCGGCGAACCCGGCCGCGACACCCCGCCGCGGCTGGCCGCGGGTCTCTACCACCTGTGGTTGGCGGGCCTGCTGCTCAAGCTGCTCGGCTCCACGTGGGACGTGGCGTGGCACTTCAAGTGGCTGCGCGACGAACTCGCCCCGCCCCACATGCTGAACACGTTGGGCACGGTGATCGTCGTCGCGCTCACCCTGTTCCACACCTACACCGGCTACGGCGCCGACCGCACGGCGCTGCGCCTGATGCAGTGGGGCACCGGCGTCTTCCTCGTCGCGCTGCCCATCGACCTGATCAACCACCGGGTCAACGGCCTGGACATCACGTCGTGGAGCGGCTCGCACGCCCTGCTCTACCTGGGCACCGCGATCATGCTCGCCGGGGCGGTCCGCGGCTGGCTGCGGCTCTACCCGGCCACCCGGTGGCGCGTGCCCGGCCTCGCCGCGCTGTGGTTCTTCTTCCTGGAGAACGCCTGGTTCCCCAACCAGCACCAGGAGTACGGCGTCCTGGAGATCGCCTCGTGGGACCGCGGCGACCCGTACGCCGAGCCGATCCTGCTCCAGTTCGCCGCCGACCAGATCGGCCGCCCGGTGGACCGCGAGTCGATCGTCCAGTTCTCGCTGCCCATCCCGGACTGGGTCTACCCGGTGTGGGGCCTGGTGGCCGCCGCGCTGGTGCTGCTCGTCGCCCGCCGCACGCTCGGCGGACGCTGGTCCGCGACCGCCGTGGCCGCGGGCTACGTCGCCTACCGCTGCCTGGTCTGGCCGCTGCTGGCCGGCGCCGACTTCCCGCTGTCCGCCGTGCCGCTGTTCCTGGTCCTCGTCGGCCTCGCGGTCGACGCCGCCCACCTCGGCCGGGTGCCCGCGCCGGTGTCCGCCGTCCTCGGCGCCGCCGCCGTGACGGGCCTGGGCTACGGCGGCATCTGGCTCCAGCAGTCCTTCGACGCGGCCCCGCCGATCCTCTACCCCTCGGCCGTCGCGACGTTCGCGCTGCTCGCGGTGCTCTGGGTGGTCGCGGACCGCCTCACGACGAGGACCACCGCCCGGGAACCGCTCGTCACGGCCTGACCGACCCCGGACGCGGGACGGCCCCCTCCACACCGCGCGGAGGGGGCCGTCCCGGTTGTCGTGCGGGTGCGTCAGCCGGCGATCATGCGGCCGGAGGACTTCAGGTGCTCGCACGCCTGGGCGATGCGGGCGGCCATGCCCTGCTCGGCGGCCTTGAGGTAGGAGCGCGGGTCGTACGCCTTCTTGTTGCCGACCTCGCCGTCCACCTTGAGCACGCCGTCGTAGTTCTGGAAGAAGTGACCCACGATCGGCCGGGTGAACGCGTACTGCGTGTCCGTGTCGATGTTCATCTTGATGACGCCGTAGGTCAGCGCCTCGTGGATCTCCTCCAGCAGCGAGCCGGAGCCGCCGTGGAAGACCAGGTCGAACGGCTTGGAGCCGGCCGCCAGGCCCAGCTTCTCGGCCACCACGTCCTGGCCCTGCTTGAGGATCTCCGGGCGCAGCTTCACGTTGCCCGGCTTGTAGACGCCGTGCACGTTGCCGAAGGTCGCCGCCACCAGGTAGCGGCCCTTCTCGCCGGCACCGAGGGCGTCCACCGTCTTCAGGTAGTCCTCGGGCGTGGTGTAGAGCTTCTCGTTGATCTCGTGCGCGACGCCGTCCTCCTCGCCGCCGACGACGCCCACCTCGATCTCGAGGATGATCTTCGCCTTGGCGGTGAGGTCGAGCAGCTCGGCGGCGATCTTCAGGTTCTCGTCCAGCGGCACGGCCGAGCCGTCCCACATGTGCGACTGGAACAGGGGGTTGAGGCCCTTGTCCACGCGCTCCTGGCTGATCGCGACGAGCGGGCGGACGTAGCCGTCCAGCTTGTCCTTGGGGCAGTGGTCGGTGTGCAGCGCGATGTTCACCGGGTACTTCTCGGCGACGACGTGCGCGAACTCCGCCAGCGCGACCGCGCCGGTCACCATGTCCTTGACCTTGGTGCCCGAGGCGAACTCGGCACCACCGGTCGAGACCTGGATGATCCCGTCGCTCTCGGCCTCCGCGAAGCCGCGCAGCGCCGCGTTGAGGGTCTCGGACGAGGTGACGTTGATCGCGGGGTAGGCGAACTCGTTCGCCTTCGCGCGGTCGAGCATCTCGGCGTAGACCTCGGGGGTTGCGATGGGCATCGGTGGGTCCTCCTCGGGTGCCCGGAACGCGGTGTCGGCAGCATCCTACGGCCACGCCCGGCGGGGAATTTTGATCACCGGCATAGTGGTGGCATGGCGATCGCACGGTGGAACGGCGAGATCATCGCCGAGAGCGAGAAGACCGAGACGGTGGAGGGGAACCACTACTTCCCCGCCGAGTCCGTCCGCACGGAGTTCTTCAGGCCGTCGGAGACGACGTCGGTGTGCCCGTGGAAGGGCACGGCGAACTACTACACCCTCCACGTCGGGGGCCAGGACAACCCCGACGCCGCGTGGTACTACGCGGAGCCCAAGGAGGCCGCGGCGAACATCAAGGGCCACGTCGCGTTCTGGCGCGGCGTCGAGGTGTCCGACTAGTCGGGGTCGTCGCCCGGTCGGGGTCGTCGCCCGGTCAGGGGTTTCACCCGGTCGGGGGCGTCGCCCGGTCGTTCTCGACCGGGCGGGCCGGGGCGCCCTGACCGGTGACCAGGCCGAGCGCCTCCGCGACCTCGCGGTAGGCGTCCCGACCGGGCGCGGCGCCGACCACCTGCACGGCGACGTGGTCGGCGCCCGCCTCGCGGTGCTCGCGCAGCCGCGTGGCGACCCGCTCCACCGGGCCCCAGGCGACGAGCGAGTCCACCAGGCGGTCGCTGCCGCCGTCGAGCAGGTCGTCCTCGGTGAACCCGTGGCGCAGCCAGTTGCGCGTGTAGTTCGGCAGCCCCAGGTAGAACGACAGGGCCTGGCGGCCCAGGTCGCGGGCCACCGCGGGGTCCTCCTCCAGCACCACGTGCTGCTCGGGCGCCAGCAGCGCGCCAGACCCGACCGTATCGCGGGCCCGCGCCGTGTACTCGGGCGTCACCAGGTAGGGGTGCGCGACGGAGGTCCGCGCCACGGCCAGGCGCAGCACCCGCGGCCCGAGCGCGGCCAGCGCCAACCGGTCGCGCGGCACGTCCAGCTCGTCCAGGTAGTGGACCAGCTTCTGGTACGGGCTGTGGTACACCTCACCCACGATCTCCCGGTGGCCCACGCCGATGCCGACCAGGAAGCGGTCCGTCCAGGCCAGCTCCCGGTACCCGTCGTTGACCTCGGACGCGGGCGTCGTCCACACGTTCAGGATGCCGGTGGCCACGGTCAGCTTCTCGGTGGCCGACAGCAGGTCCGCCACGGTCGGGAAGACCTCGGACCCGGGCGACCCGCCCAACCAGAGCGTCCCGTAGCCGAGTTCCTCCAGCTCACGGGCGCGCTCGCCACCACCGACCCACTTCGGCGCCATGTCCCACACGCCGTACCCGCCCAACTCGACAGACATTTCGCCTCCCTGCGAACCAGCCCTCGGACAGCAGCAACCCCTCCACCCCTGGTTTTAGTCCTGACTGCTCCGTTCGGCGCGGAGCGGACGGGTGGGGTTGGGTTCGCGGCATGACGAAACTGGGAACCAGCGACCTCGACGTGTCGCGGCTGTGCCTGGGCGGGAACGTCTTCGGGTGGACCGCCGACGAGGCGACCTCGTTCGCCGTGCTGGACGGGTTCACCCGTGCGGGTGGCAACTTCGTGGACACCGCCGACTCGTACTCGATGTGGGCCGAGGGGCACATCGGCGGCGAGTCGGAGCGGGTCATCGGCCGGTGGCTCAAGTCCCGGGGCAACCGCGACGAGGTCGTCGTGGCCACCAAGGTGGGCATGCTCCGCGGGCTGGACGGCCTGCGGGCGGACACGGTGGAGCGCGCCGCCGAGGAGTCGCTGCGCCGCCTCGGCGTCGACCACATCGACCTGTACTACGCGCACCGGGACGACCCGGACACCCCGCAGGAGGAGACGCTCGCGGCGTTCGACCGGCTCGTGCGGGCGGGCAAGGTCCGGCACGTCGCGGCGTCGAACTACACCGCGGAGCGGCTGGCCTCGGCGCTGGAGGTCTCCCGGCGCGAGGGGCTGGCGTCGTTCGTCGCGCTCCAGCAGCCCTACAACCTGGTGGAGCGCGACTACGAGGGCGACCTGCGGGACGTCGTGGCGTCGGCCGGGCTGGCGTCCGCGCCGTACTGGGGCCTGGCCAAGGGCTTCCTGACCGGCAAGTACCGGCCCGGCGCGACCGTCGACAGCCCGCGCGCGGCGGCGGCGTCGAAGTACCTCGACGAACGCGGGCTGCGCGTCCTCGCGGCCGTCGACGAGGTCGCGGGGGCGCGCGGGACGACCCCGTCCGCGGTCGCCCTGGCGTGGCTCGCGAGCCGGCCGACGGTGGCCTCGCCGATCGCGAGCGCCCGCAGCGCCGAGCAGCTGGAGGCCCTGCTGCCGGCCCTGGAGCTGGAGCTGACGGCCGACGAGCTGGACGCGCTCACGTCCGCGAGCAATGTTTAACTCTTCAGTAGCTTACTGGCGGTAAGTTGCGTTACGGTGGCCTCCTTCGAGCCTGAGGAGGTCACCGTGGACGTTGCGGGCAAGGTCGTCCTGATCACTGGCGCGGCCAGGGGCATCGGCGCGGAGGTGGCGCGGCGGATGGCCGCGAAGGGCGCGAAGGTGGCCCTGGTCGGCCTGGAGGGCGAGCAGCTGCGCGAGGTCGCCGAGCAGTGCGGCGGGCGGGCGTGGGAGGCGGACGTCACCGACTGGGACGCCCTGGAGACCGCCGTCGCCGGCGTCGTCGACCACTACGGCGGCCTCGACGTGGTCGTCGCCAACGCGGGCATCGCCGCCACCGGCTTCATCCGGTCGATGGACCGGGCGGCCTTCGAGCGGGTCATCGAGGTCAACCTGCTCGGCGTGTGGCGGACCGTGCGCACGTGCCTGCCGCACCTGGTCGCGAGCCGCGGCTACTGCCTCGTCGTGTCGTCGCTGGCGGCGATCGTGCACATCCCGGGCAACGCCGCGTACTCGGCGGCCAAGGCGGGCTGCGAGGCGTTCGCCGACAGCCTGCGCGCCGAGGTCCGGCACCTGGGCGTCGACGTGGGCGTGGCGTACTTCTCGTGGATCTCCACGGACATGGTGAACAGCGCCGACGAGCACCCGGTGTTCGGCCCGCTGCGCCGGGGCATGCCGGGGTTGGCGAGCAGGAAGTACCCGGTGTCCGACGTGGGCAGGGCCGTGGTCCGCGCCGTCGAGCGGCGGGCCAAGGCCGCGCACGTCCCGGGCTGGGTGGGCGGCCTCAAGATGTTCCGCGCCTTCACGCCGGCCGTGGTCGCGCGGCAGATCCCCAAGTCGATGGCCGCCGCCGACCGCGCGATGGCCGAGAACGACACGTCCGGCCTGGTGGGCCCGGGCGGCACCGCGGCCGGGAAGAACTGACCGCCGGGCCGGGACCCGCCGGACCTGTCGGTCCAGCTCGGGCCGCCGGTCCCGCTCAGGCCACCGATCCCGCTCGGATCGCCGGTCCCGCCCGGGTCGTCGCCGCGGGTCAGGAGACCCAGTTCCCCATCAACACCTGCCACTCGTGCACGCGCGTCTCGGTCACCACACCGGCGGGCGTGTACGGGTCGGCGGCGAGCACCTCGCGCAGCTCCGCCTCGTCGGCCACCTCGTAGACCAGCAGCGCGCCGGTCTGGTCGGACCACGGTCCCGAGACCAGCAGGACACCGCGCTCGACCAGCGCGGCCAGGTACTCCCGGTGGGCGGGTCGCACCGCCAGCCGGGCCTCCTGGTCGTCCCCGAACACCAACTCGACCGCGAACCTGGCCATGTGGACACACCTCCGTTGCACGACGCCGCACCGAAGCTACCCCCCGACGCGGTAACGTCTTTTCCGTGGTCGGTCCGGAGCAGAACAGCGGTGGCATCGCGCGCGTGCAGGACACGCTGACGAACCTGCGCATCCAGGACGGCGCGGCACCCGCGCCGACAGGCCCGCTGACCCTGGAAGACCTCTACCGCCAGCACCGGATGCGGTTGGTGCGGCTGGCCCTGCTGCTGGTCGACGAACCGGCGACGGCGGAGGACGTGGTCCAGGAGGCGTTCACCGGCCTGCACCGCAACTGGTCCAACCTGAGGGACGCGCAGGCCGCCGTGGGTTACCTGCGGACGGCGGTGGTGAACGGTTCGCGCAGCGTGCTGCGCCGGCGCAAGACGGCCCGCGACTACACCCCGCCGCACGTGGCGAACGCGCGGTCGGCGGAGAGCCTGGCCATGCTGACGGCGGAGCACCAGGCGGTGGTGTCCGCGCTGTCCCAGCTGCCGCCGCGCCAGCGCGAGGTGCTGGTCCTGCGCTACTACGGCGACCTGTCGGAGGCCGAGATCGCCGAGGCCACCGGCATCAGCAAGGGGACGGTCAAGAGCACCGCCAGCCGAGCCCTGGACGCCCTCCAGAAGATCATGGCCAACCGCTGACCCAGCGCCCAGCGCCAGCTACATCCGCCACCCCACTCGCCAGCCCACCTGGCCAGGCAAGTATCGCCGGATTGTTCAACAATACCCCAATCCTCAACCAACCCACCCCACCCGCTCAACCCCACCCGGCCGCCCCATCCGGCCACCTCGGCAAGCCGCCCGGCCGCCCTCACCTGGCCACCCCGCCCGGCCACTGCGCCCCGCCCGGCCACCGGCCCCTGCCAGCCTCGCCCGGCCGCCTGCTCGCTTTGCCCCACCCGGCCCAGCCTTGCCCAGCCCGGCTTTGGTCCCGCCCTGGGACTTGCCCGGCCCCGCCCAACCCCGGCCCTGCTTGACCCGACCCGGTCCGGCTCGGCCTGACGCGGTCCTACTTGACCCGGGCCGGCCTGACCCGACCTTGGCTTTCCCTGCCCGCCTTGCCTTTCCCTGCCCGGCGCCGCTCCAGATTCGGCCAATCGCCCTGCCTTGCCCGGCCGCCAGTCCTGCCTTGCTTTGCCCCCAGCACCTCCGCTGCCACTGCCCTGCCCGCCCGCCGCACCCCGCCCTCAGTCCTGCTGCGCCCGCCCTGCCTCGGCTTCCGCTGCGCTGTCTTGGCCTCGGCTTCCGCTGCGCTGTCTTGGCCTCGGCTTCCGCTGCGCTGTCTTGGCCTCGGCTTCCGCTGCCCCTGCCCCTGTCCCTGCGCCGGCTTCCGCTGTGCTGCCCTGCCTTGAGGTGTGCCGCTGTCCACTACCTCGAATAGAGGATTGTTGAACAATCCTTTTGTAGGACCGTGCTACACAACAGCGGCGAAATAGGGTCGTCACGGCACGGCAACTGTCCCAATCCGCTACTTGGTATAGACCAATGGCGTCCCATGCCGCAGTATCGACCCTCGTGGCGCGCACCAGACACGTGATAGCCGTCGACGTCGGCGGGACCGGGACGAAGGCCGCCCTGGTCACCGGGACCCCGGACGGGGTCGTGCCGGTGAAGCAGCAACGCCGTCCCACCAGGCCCGGCGGCGACGCCGTGGTCGAGGACGTGACCTCCCTGGTCGACGAACTGCGCACCGCGAGCGAACACCCGGTGGAGGCCGTCGGCCTGGTCGTCCCCGGCATCGTGGACGAGACCACCGGCACCGGCGTCTACTCCGCCAACCTGGGCTGGCGCGACCACCCGTTCCGCACCACCCTCGAAGCCGCCACCGGCCTGCCGACCGCGTTCGGCCACGACGTGCGCGCCGGCGGTCTCGCCGAACTGCGCCTGGGCAACGCCCGCGGCCTGACCAACGCGGTGATCATGCCCATCGGCACCGGCATCGCCGCCGCCCTCGTCCTGGACGGCCGCGTCTCCCCCGCACCCGGCGAGGTCGGCCACGTCGACGTCGGCCACGGCGACCCGTGCGGGTGCGGCCAGACGGGGTGCGTCGAGGCGCGCGCGAGCAGCGCCGCCATCGCCCGTCGCTACGCGGAGCGGACGAACCGGCAGGTCGGCGGCGCGGCGGAGGTCGCCCGACTGCTCAGCACGGGTGACGCGGACGCGGCAGCGGTGTGGACGGAGGCGGTGGACGCCCTCGCACGGGGCATCCTGCTGGTGGCGGCCCTGCTCGGGCCGGAGGCGGTGGTGCTGGGCGGTGGCCTGGCACTGGCGGGGCCGTTGCTGACGGACCCGCTGGGCGAGCGGCTGGACGAGCTGATCACGTTCCAGCGGCGCCCTGAACTGCGGTTGGCGGCGTTGGGCGACGAGGCCGGGTGCCTCGGCGCCGCGCTGCTGGCCATCGACATGCTGGAGGAAAGATGAGCACGTGGGGTGGGCCCGTGGACGTGACCCTGACCGGTGGTCGGGTCGTCACGCCCGACGGGGTGCTCGAACAGGGGTGGGTCGCGGTGCGCGACGGCCTGATCGCGGCCGTCGGCGAGGGCGCGCCGCCGGACGGCCCGACGACGGACCTGGACGGCGGCTGGGTGGTGCCGGGCTTCGTCGACATCCACTGCCACGGCGGCGGCGGTGAGGCGTTCACCAGCGCCGACCCGTCCCGCGTGACCAAGGCCGCGAACGCGCACCGCCGGCACGGCACCACCACGATCGTCGCGAGCCTGGTGTCCCGCCCCGTCCCGGAACTCGCCGACCAGGTCAGGGCGCTGACCGAACTGGTGCAGGACGGTGTCCTGGCGGGCATCCACCTGGAGGGCCCGTTCCTGTCCGCCGCGCGCTGCGGCGCGCACGACCCGGCCATCCTGTGCCCGCCGGAGCGCGGCGCGCTCGACCGGCTGCTGGCCGCGGGCAGCGTCCCCACCGGCCGCGACGCGGTCCGGATGATCACCGTCGCCCCGGAGCTGGAGCACGGCGTGGACGCCGTCCGGCACCTGGTCGAGCAGGGCGTGCTGGCCGCGATCGGCCACACCGACGCCACCGAGGCCCAGATCCGCCCGGCGGTCGAGGCGGGCGCGACGGTCGCCACCCACCTGTTCAACGGGATGCGCCCGCTGCACCACCGCGAGCCCGGCCCGATCGGCGCGCTGCTGGACGACGAGCGGGTCACCGTCGAGCTGATCTGCGACCTCGTGCACCTGCACCCGACGGCCGTGCGCCTGGCCGCCCGGCACGCGGGGCGCGACCGCACCGTCCTGGTCACCGACGCCATCGCGGCGGCGGGCGTGGGCGACGGCGTCTACGACGTCGGCGGCCTGGAGGTCCGCGTGGTGGACGGCGTGCCGACGCTGGCGGGCGGCGCGTCCCTCGCGGGCAGCACGCTCACCATGGACGCCGCGTTCCGCAACGCGGTCACCTCCTGCGGCCTGACCGTGGAGGAGGCCGTGTCCGCCACCTCCGCGCGGCCGGCGCGGCTGCTGGGCCTGGAGGGCGTGACCGGCGAGCTGCGCGCGGGCCTGGCCGCCGACGTCGTCGTCCTCGACGCCGAGCTGCGCCCGCGCGAGGTGATGAGCCGGGGCGCCTGGGTCAAGGACTGACGCCGGCGAGGACCGACCCCCGCGCGAACCGGCCCCGCGCGAACCGACCGGCCCCGCGCGAACCGGCTCCCGGGAGCGGGGGCCGGTGCCACACTGGGTCCGTGCCCGAAGACCACGAGAAGCTGGTGACCGACGCCCTGCGCGCCCAGGCCACCAGTTCCGGCGCGCACCCCGCGGTCCCGGCGCGCCCGCCCCGCCCGACCCTCGGCGCGGGGTGGGTGCTGCTGCTCGCCGTGCTGCTGGGCCTCGCGTCGGGCACGGTCGTGGCGGTCGTCACGCTCCGTTGAGGCTGTACGGTGGGCGGCGTGACGGTGTCGCCGATTGCCCTCGGTCCGGACTGGCTCGACCCGCAGGTCCTGCTCGAAGGACTCGGGCCGTACATGCTGGTCGGGCTCTGCTTCATCATCTTCGCGGAGTGCGGCCTGCTGGTCGGGTTCTTCCTGCCCGGCGACTCGCTGCTGTTCACGGCGGGCATGTTCGTGGCGACCGGCCTGCTGGAGTACCCGCTGTGGCTGGTGTGCCTGCTGCTCACGGTGTGCGCCATGCTCGGCAACGTCGTGGGCTACTGGATCGGCTACCGGGCGGGGCCCGCGCTGTTCAGCAAGCCCGAGTCGAAGATCTTCAAGAAGGAGTACGTCGACAAGACGGAGGAGTTCTTCGAGAAGTACGGCGCGCGGGCGATCGTCATGGCCCGGTTCGTGCCCATCGTGCGCACGTTCATCACCGCCATGGCGGGCGTGGGCCGGATGGACCGCCGCAAGTACTTCACCTACTCCTTCATCGGCGGCATCGCGTGGGCCGCGGGCATCACGGTCCTCGGCTACTTCCTCGGCCAGATCCCGTTCGTGCGGGACAACATCGAGATGATGCTGATCCTGATCGTGCTGATCTCGGTCGTCCCGATCATCATCGAGGTGATCAAGGCGCGGCGCGAGAAGAAGTCGCTGCTCGCCCAGGAGGTCGAGGACGTCACGCAGGTCATCGACCGCGTGGACGACTTCGCCGAGGAGCACCGCTTCGCCGACGACCGCACCCAGCAGATCCGGCGCATCGACTAACAGCGCACCGACCAGCAGCGCACCGACCAACGGCCCACGCGCGGCCGGCGCTCACGGCCGGCGCTCACGGCCGGCGCTCACGGCCCGGTGCTCACAGCGAGAACATCGACCCCGGGTTGAACAGGTTCCGCGGGTCCAGCGCGCGCTTGACGTCGCGGTGGACGCGGAGGCCGACCGGGCCGATCTCCCTCTCCAGCCACTCGCGCTTGACCTTGCCGACGCCGTGCTCGCCGGTGACCGTGCCGCCCAGCGCCAGGCCCAACCCGAGGATCTCTTCGAACGCCCGCCGCGCCCGCGCGAGCT
The DNA here is from genome assembly GCF_052936295.1 of Saccharothrix sp. DSM 118769. Taxonomy (NCBI): domain Bacteria; kingdom Bacillati; phylum Actinomycetota; class Actinomycetes; order Pseudonocardiales; family Pseudonocardiaceae; genus Saccharothrix; species Saccharothrix sp. DSM 118769. The sequence goes on from NZ_CP193627.1 coordinate 9,515,216, forward strand.
CGCCCTCGGACGACGGGTCGTACACGATCGTGGGGTGCATGTTGCCGTCGCCCGCGTGCCCGACCACGGCGACCCGCAGCCCCACCTCGTCCGCGATCCGCTCGCACCCGGCGATCAGGTCCGCGATCCGCGTCCGCGGCACGCACACGTCGTCGGTCAGCCACGCCCCGTAGACCTCCAGGGCGGGGAGCACGGCCCGCCGCGCGGCCAGCAGGTCGCGCCCCTCGGACACGTCGTCCGTGGCGTACACCAGCTCCGCGCCCGCCGCGGCGCACGCCTCCTCGATCGCGGCCAGCTCCCGCCGGGCCGCCTCGCCGCCCGAGTCCGACTGGCACAGCAGCAGCGCCGCGCCCGCGTTCAGGTCGGTCTTCAGGTGCTGCTCGACCGCCCGGATCGACGTGCGGTCCATGATCTCCATCAGGGACGGCACGACGCCCTCGGCCACGACCCGGCTCACCGCCGCGCCCGCCGCCGCCGTGCTGCCGAACGTCGCGACCAGCGTGGCCGGCGCCTGCGGCAGCGGGCGCAGCGCCAGCGTGGCCCGGGTGATCACGCCGAGCGTGCCCTCGCTGCCGACGAACAGCTTGGTCAGGTCGTACCCGGCCACGCCCTTCACGGTCCGCCGGCCGGTGCGCAGCAGCTCGCCGTCGGCCAGCACGACGTCCAGCCCGAGCACGGAGTCCGTGGTCACGCCGTACTTCACGCAGCACAGGCCGCCCGCGTTGGTGGCCAGGTTGCCGCCGATCGTGCACCAGTCGTAGCTCGACGGGTCGGGCGGGTAGAACAGCCCGTGCTTCTCCACGGCGGCGCGCAGGTCGAGGTTGACCACGCCCGGCTCGACGACGGCCAGCCGGTTGTCCGGGTCGACCTCCACGATCGCGTTCATCTTCGTGGTGACCAGCACGACGCAGCCCTCGACCGCGTTGGCCGCGCCGGACAGCCCGCTGCCCGCGCCGCGCGGCACGACCGGCGTGCCGGCCGCCGCGCACGCCCGCACCACGGCCTGCACCTGCTCGGCGGACGACGGCAGCACGACGGCCAGCGGCTGCCCGTGCGGGGCCAGCGGCATCATGTCGCGCCGGTAGGCCGCGGTGACGTCGGCGTCGGTGAGCACCGCGTCGGCGCCGATGGCGGTGCGGAGTTCGGCCAGCAGGGACCCCATCCCCCCACGCTAACGCCGTTCGACGCGAAGGCAACGGTTGCGTTGCGTAGTCGTCGGTCACCGTTGAGCCACGACTTCGAGGCTTCCTCGAACCGTTGACGCCAAGTCGCCCAGTCGAGCCCCCGGTGCCACGTACCCTGCACGGGTGGTGTTGTCCGCTACGTCCGAAGCCATGTCGTTCGGCTCGCTCGATTCCGCAGGCCCCACGGCCGTGTGGTTGATCACGCTGAGCTTCATCTTCTTCGAGTGCGCGTTCGTCTTCGGGTTGTTCCTGCCCGGCGACTCGCTGCTGTTCGCCGCCGGCGTCGTCCTGGCGTCGCACGACGGCGAGCTGTCGGCCTGGTTGCTGTCGCTGGCCGCGTTGATCGTGGCCGTCGTCGGCAACCAGATCGGCTACTACATCGGCAGGCACACCGGCACCAGGCTGCTCGCGCGGCGTGGCGGCAAGGTGCTGAACCGGCAGAACCTGGACAAGGCGCGGGACTTCCTGGACCGGCGCGGCTTCTGGGCGGTCGTGCTGGCCCGCTGGATACCGTGGGTGCGCACGCTGGCCCCGATGATCGCGGGCGCGGCCCGGATGGACCCGCGCAGGTTCATGCTGGCCACGACCATCGGCGCGATCGCGTGGGTGCCGACGCTGGTGCTGGCCGGCTACTACGGCGCGGGCCTGCTGTCGGCCGTGCCGTGGTTGGAGACGGTCGCGCTCGTCGTCAGCGTCGCGTTCTTCGTGCTCGGCACGGCGTACGGCGTGTTCCGCTACCGGCAGGAGATGAAGAAGCCGGTGGACGAGGAAGCCTCCCTCCCCCAGTAGCCGCGACTACCGGTGGCCGCGACCCCCGGTGGCCGCGACCCCGCTCAGAGCACCTCGCCGATCACCAGGTCGGCGGTGGCCTTCGACGCGTTCACCATCAGCGCGTTGACGTGGTCGCTGCCGCGCAGCACGCGCTCCCGCGCCTCCTCCGCCGACCGCCCGTACCGGACGTGCCGGTCGACGAGCCGCGCCACCCGCAGGTCCTCGTCGACCAGCAGGAACCACGCCTCGTCCAGCACCAGCCGCACGCGCTTCCACTTGTCGTACTGCATCAGCAGGTAGTTGCCCTCGGTCACGACCAGCGGCACGGACGGGTCGACCGGCACCGCGCACGCCACCGGCTCCTCGATCTCGCGGCGGAACTCCGGCGCGTACACCACGTCCGGCCCGCGCGCCTTGAGCCGGCCCAGCAGGTCGACGTAGCCAGGCACGTCGAACGTGTCCGGCGCGCCCTTGCGGTCGGCGATGCCCAGCCGCTCCAGCTCGCGCTGCGCCAGGTGGAAGCCGTCCATCTCCACCAGGGCCGCGGCGGCGGGCCCCAGCGCGTCCACCAGGCGGCGCGCGAGCGTCGACTTGCCCGACCCGGGCGCGCCGCCGATGCCGAGCAGCCTGCGCTCACCGGTGTCGGCCAGCAGCCGCGCCCGGTCGACCAGCTCGTCGAACCTCACCGACTGTCCCGCCACCGTCCCAGCCCTTCCACCCAGTCCGCCGCCGCGTGCCGCACGCGCACCGCCGCGACCTCGTTCGCCCACCGCACCGCCGGTCCGATCGACCGGCCGAGGGCGAGGGCGACCGCCAGCGCGCCGTGCCACACGTCGCCCGCGCCGTTGGTGTCGCGGACCTCGACAACAGGTACCTCCTGCGAGCCCGTCGCACCACCGCGCGACCAGGTGACGGGACGCGGACCGCGCGTGCGCACGACCAGCGGCACGCCCCGGTCGTGCAGCTCCGCCTCGGACAGCTCGAACCCCTCGGCGCACGCGGCCACGTCCACCAGCGGCAGCAGCTCGTCGAGCACCGGTTTCCAGCTGCCGCCGTCCAGCAGCACCGGCACGCCCCGCCGCCGCGCCTCGCGCGCCACCGCGACCGCCGCCGCGCCCAGGTGACCGTCCACGAGCACCACGTCCGCCCCGTCCACGACGGCCGGGTCCACCGCACCCGCCCCCAGCGCGCCCACCTCCACGTCGGCGGCGTTGCGCGAGACCACGGTCCGCTCGCCGTCGCGGTCGCGCACGACCACCGCGCTCACCGCCGGCCCCGGCCCGATCGAGCGCACCTCCACCGGGTGCAGCCGCTCCCGCGCGAACCCGCCCAGGTCACCGTCCACGGCGGTCAGCAGCACGGCCCGGTGCCCGAGCGCGGCCACGGCGCGCGCCGCGTTCGCCGCCGGTCCACCCGGCACCACCTCGACGCCCAGCGACTGCACCTTCCGCCCCGGCTCCGGGAACTCGGTGACGCGCTGGGTCACGTCCACGGTCGTCAGCCCGACACACAGCACGCAGACCACGGCACGGCCCTCCGGCGGGTAAAGTCCCACGCAATCGCTTGCGCACAGGCCCGAACGGGGACGAGTCCATGGTCACCATGCGGGAGGTCGCCAGTCTCGCCGGCGTCTCCATCACCACGGTCTCACACGTGATCAACGAGACGAGACCCGTCGCGGCCGGCACCAGGGAACGGGTCCTCAAGGCGATCGAGGAGACCGGCTACACCGGTGACGCCATCGCGCGCTCGCTGGTCACCGGTGGCACGAAGTCGCTGGGCCTGGCCGTGTCGCTCGTGTCGCACCCGTACTTCGCCGAGCTGATCGCGGCCATCGAGGGCGAGGCCACCCGCGCCGGGTACTCGCTCGTGCTGATCGACACCCAGGGGGACGCCGAGTCCGAGCAGGCCGCCGTGCGGATGCTGCGCTCGCGCCGCGTGGACGGTGTGCTGCTCACGCCCACGTCCGGCTCGGCCGCGCTGCCCGAGCTGCGCCGGCTGGGCGTGCCGACCGTGCTGGTGGACCGGCTGACCGTCGCGCAGGACACCGACCAGGTCGGCCCGGAGAACGTGCAGGCCACGTCCTCGCTGGTCCGGCACCTGGCGGAGCTGGGCCACCGGCGCATCGGCCTGGTCCGCGGCACGCCGGGCCTGGCCACCACCGACGAGCGCGTCCTGGGCTACCGCCTCGGCCTCGGCCGGGCCGGGCTGCCGTGGGACGAGTCGATCGTCGCCGCGTCGCTGGAGCCGCTGCTCGGGCAGGTCACCGGGGTCGTGGTGGGCGGGCACCAGGTGCTGGTGGAGGTGCTGCGCACGGCCCGCGCGCACGGCGTGCGGATCGGCTCGGAGCTGGCGCTGGTCACCTACGACGAGGTGGAGTGGGCCGAGCTGGTCGACCCGCCGCTGACCACCGCGGCCCAGCCGGTCGAGGAGATCGGCCGCACCGCGGTCCGCCTCCTGCTGTCCCGCATCGAGGACCCGACCCGGCCGCCCGAGACGATCCGCCTGCCGCCCGTGCTGAGGCACCGGCAGTCCTGCGGCTGCCACTAGGCCCGTTCCACCGCAGGCCCGTTCCACCGCGGGCCCCCGGCACCCGGCTCACCGCACGCCCGGCTCACCGGCCGTCGCGCTCCAGCAGGGCCGCGGCCTCCAGCGCCATCCACCCGCCCAGCTGCACGGACAGGTCGCGCTCCGGAGCACCGCCCGCCGGCCGGCCGGCGGGCTCCGACCACTCCGGACCGAACAGCGGCCCGCCCTCCACGACGGCCCGGTTCGCCCACACCGCCTCCGCGGACCGGAGCACGAGGTCGGCCGCGCGGGCCGCCTGGGGACGGCGCAGCCGCAGCGCCGCCTGCGCCAGGTAGCGGGTGAGGATGCCGGTGAACAGCCCGCCGTCGCCCCCGCCGTGCCCGCGCAGCACGCCGTCCGCCGCGAGGTGGTCGCCGACCGCGTCGACGATCCGCGCCGCCACGTCGTCGTGCTCGCCGCCGAGCTCGACGCACGCGCCCAGCACGACGCCCTGGCAGTAGGTGTAGAGGTTGTGCTCGACCTCGCGGACCGTGCCGTCCGGGTGGACGTGCAGGCCGTCCCACAGCAGGCCGGTGCCCTCGTCGCGCAGGCTGCCCTCGACCCAGTCCACGATGGACCGCGCCCGCCCGCGCTCGCCGAGGCGGGCGAGGAAGATCGCGGCCGGGCCGTTCGCGGGCACGTTCTTGAAGTCGTCGTCCGTCTTCCACCAGATCCCGCCGCCGGCGTCGTCGGTCCACGCGTCCCGCAGCCGGCGCGCGATGACCCCCACCGCCCCCGGCCGCGACACCCGGCCCTCCCGCCCGGCCCGCTGGAGCGCGAGCCCCAGCCACGCGACGTCGTCGTAGTAGTCGTTGACCCAGCGGCCCAGGTTGCGCAGCCGGATGCCGCGCACCAGCCGCTCGACCAGCTCCTCCCGGTCACCGCGCGGCGCGCGCAGCTGGGCGTCGAGCAGGCAGTCCAGCAGGTGCGCCTGCCACCAGTAGCCGAACCGGACGTGCGCGCGGTCCGGCGGGTCGGCGGGCCAGTGCGCCAGCCCCAGGGCCGTGCCCGGCAGCCCCCAGAGCCGGCGGACGTGCCGCGACACGACGGCCCGCTCGGCCGCCCCCGCCCGCGCGGTGTGGGTCTTCGGTGTGCTCACCCCACCAGGGTGCCCGCCGATCACGGGTTCAACTGATCACGGGTCCAACTGATCATCCGTCCAACCGGTCACGGGCCCAACCGGTCACGGGCCCGGCCGGTCACGGGCCCGGCCGGAACAGCTCCCAGTGGTAGAGCGCCATGGCCACGCTGGTGGTCAGGTTGTAGCTGGACACGCCCGGCCGCATCGGCAGCGACACCACGACGTCCGCCCGCTCCCTCACCGCCGCCGACAACCCGTGCCGCTCGGACCCGAACGCCAGCACGGCGTCGTCGGGCACCCGGAAACCCCGCACGTCCACGCCGCCGGCGTCGAACGCGACCACCGTCCCGCCGATCTCCCCGACCCGGTCCACCCGCGCCACGGGCACCGCGAAGTGCAGCCCGGCCGCCGCCCGCACCACCGTCGGGTGCCAGGGGTCGACGTCCCCGGTGGACCACACGCCCCCCGCCCCGAACCCGGCCGCCACCCGCACGACCGCGCCCAGGTTGCCGAGGTTGCGCGGGTTGTCCAGCAGCACGACCGGCGCGCCCGGCCGAACCCCCTCCGCCGCGGGCCGCACCGCCACCGCCCCCACCCCGGTCGGGTGGGTCCGCCCCACGACCCGCTGGAACCCGGCGACGTCCACCACCTCGGCCCGTTCGAACACGTCCACCAGGTCGGGCGCGTGCGAGCGGGCCAGCGCGACGGCGGCGTCCCGGTCGAGCGCGACCAGCCGCTCGACGGTCGCGCCGAACCGGACGGCGTGCTTGACCGCGTGAAAACCTTCGAGGACGACTCGCGACACCCGGAGATCGTAGTCAGGCCGGCGTCCGGGCCGTGTCGAACTTCAACCCGACCTTCCGGTAACCGGGCACGTCGCGCACCGTCAGCGAGGCCTCGACCTGATTTCGCGCGTTGTGGGAAACGGTCAACGCGTAATCGTCCCGCCCGGGCAGCACACCGACGTGCTCGAACTTCACCGCCCACTTCTTCGGCACCAGGACCCGGTGGCTCACGAGCCGCGCGGTCTCGCCGAACGACGAGGTGAACCGGTCGGGTCCGTGCCCGAGGACGAACGGCAGGCACATCGCGGGCCAGAACACCTCGACGACCGCGGTGAACTCCTCGCCACGCGTGAGCGGGCGGTCGAAGTGGATGAACGACCTGAGCCTCCGGTCGCCCGACCGGCGGTGCGTCACGTCGAGCCTCGCACCACCGACACCGTCGACCTCCGGTGATCGCACCTCGATCCTGACCCGATCCCGGTGCTTCGCGGGCCAGTCCCAGTCCACGGCGTCGTGGAAGCTGACGAAGTCGAGCCTGTCGCACTCCGCCGAGATGGTGAAGAGCAGCCGCTGCCTCACGTCACCGTTCTCGGCCACCCGCACTTCCTGGTCCCACGTGATGACGCGCCAATTGGCCCCCATCCCTTGTTCGACAAGCCCGCAGTAATGGGCCAGGAGATTCGAGTAGAGGTCTAACCGCCAAGCGGTTCTCCTGCGCGTGAACCATTTCACACCGATCGCCTCCCGGTCAGCGTAGAACGGGGAGGGGAGCGGAGCGGTCGAAGTAGGTCCAACAGCCGAACGGGCCGCTGAGCCGGTTCAGCGACACGCCTCCGGCGTGCGCGCCGACGAGGTTTGTCCAGCGCGTCGCTTCAGGTAGTACCCGACCCACGACGTGATCACCGCGAGCGCCACCAGCACCTGCACCGGGCGGGCCGCCGCGTCGGGGTACAGCACGCCGTCGATGTAGGTGTCGATGAAGCCGCTGACGAGCGGCTCCTGGCCGGCGGCCGTGCGGAAGGTGTTCTCCAGCCAGGTCAGGGGGCAGGCGAGGGGGAACAGCACGACCAGCAGGCCCCACGTGGCCATCGCCAGGTGGAAGTACAGCAGCCTCGGCCAGCGCCAGGCGAGGAACCCGCCGACGACGAGGAAGAGCAGGACCCCGAAGTGCACCACCATGACCAACTCGGCTGACGCGCGCGCGACCATAGCGACCTCCTCCCTGAACCCAGGGTAGGCCCGTCGGCGATCACGCGCGCGCCAAATGCGAACGGTCTTCAGCCTCGCGGCAGGGCCTGCCACGGCACGTTGCCCGCCAGGTCCAGCAGCAGGTCCGCCAAGTGGCCCAACGGGGCCTGGAGCAGCGGCGCGGGCACGGCGGCGGCCAGGGCGTGCTCGTCGAACGCGATGGCGACGCCCTGCGCGCGCGGGTCCCGGAGCAGGGCCTGGGGCAGGCCCGAGGCGAGCAGCGCGCCCGCGAACGCCGGGTTGCGGCGGCGCACCTCGTACCGGGCGTCGAAGTTCGGGTCGCCGGACGGCACGAACTGCTCGAACAGGCCCCACACGCCGTCCTCGCGCGGGCTGATCAGCACCCACGGACCGGGCATGGGGCGCGGCACGACGACGACCGAGTAGGTGCGGTACTCGGACGTGACGACGTTGTCCGTCCGCAGCACGACCTCGACCGCCAGCACCGGCACGCCGCGCCAGTGGCCGACGAGCTGGAACTTCACCCGGCTCCGGTCGGCCTCCAGCATCCGGCCGATCTGCGGGACGCGTTCCTGGAAGCCCTGGTCCTCGGCGACGAACCGCCACCCGAGGGACGCCTCCAGCGCCCGCATCCGCTGCTCCCACCCGGTCACGAACCCCTGGTCCGCGAACGGGTTCCGCTTCCGGCGCGACAGCCCGACGGCGACCCCGGCACCGAGGATCGCCACGATCACCAGGAGCAGGACCAGGGCGGTCATGTCAGGCCAGGCCCAGGTCCGCGAGGTCCAGCAGGTACCGGTACGGCAGGCCCGCGGCCTCGACGACCTCGCGCGCGCCCGTGCCGCGGTCCACGACGGTGGCCACGCCGACGACGGTCGCGCCGTGCTCCTTGAGCGCCTCCACGGCGGTGAGCACGCTGCCCCCGGTGGTGGAGGTGTCCTCGACGGCGAGCACGCGCCGGCCGGCGACCTCGACGCCCTCGATCTGCCGCTGCATCCCGTGCTGCTTGGCGGACTTGCGCACGACGAACGCGTCCAGCACCTCGCCGGACGCCACCGCCGCGTGCATCATCGCGGTGGCCACCGGGTCCGCGCCCAGCGTGAGGCCGCCCGCGGCGACGTAGTCCCAGTCGGCGGTGAGCTGCCGCAGCAGCCGGCCGACCAGCGGCGCGGCGGCGTGGTGGAGGGTCGCCCGGCGCAGGTCGACGTAGTAGTCGGCCTCCTTGCCGGAGGACAGCGTGACCTTGCCGCGCACGACGGCCAACTCGCTCACCAGCCGCGCCAGCTCGGCCTTGGCCGCGGGGTCCAGAACCACTTCAGTTCGCACGGGTCCCAAGACTGTCACACCGGGCCGTACGCTGGCACACCGTGACCCTTCCCGGCACCCACACGCTGTTCCTGGAACAACCGTGGACGGCGCGCAGCCTGTTCCTGCGCACCCGCTTCCGGATGGACGTCCGCGACGAGCGGGGGACGCCGCTGGCGACCGTGGCCGAGCGCCGGGGCCCCGGGCCGCTGCGCAGGCTGGTCCGCGCCACCGGTTTCTCCGGCCGCACGGGGTTCGACCTGGTCCTGGCCGACCGCGGGCAGCCGGTGCTGCGCGTCGTCAAGGGCGTCGGCCGCCCCCCGGTGCAGGTCCTCACCCCGGCGGGCGCGCTCGTCGGCACGGTCCGCAACGAGGGTCGGGGCGCGGCGGGGCTCTACGACGCGAACGGCAACCGCCTGGCGTCGCTCGGCGAGGTGGCCGGTTTCACGACCCGCCAGATCACCGAGCGCGAGGGCCGCAGGGTCCGCCGCGACACCGTCCGCCTCCGGCCGGGCACCCCGGAACCGGTGCGCTCGCTGGCCATCGCCGCCGCGGTCGCCCACGACGTGGTGCGCGGCGTGGGCACGAACCACGCCGGTGGGGGCCCGATCGACCTGCCGTTCTGACCGAACGGCAGGTCGGCGCACCCTCAGGTCCTACCAGGCGTCCTCGGTGAACCCGCGCGGCTCGTCGTCGTCGCCGCGCCCGCCCGGCCGCGGCGACCCGGCCGACACCACGTCCTCGGGGTCGTCGCCCTCCCGGATCGCGGTGTAGGCGCGCTGGAGGTCGGGGACGCCGGCCTGCAACGCCCGCTGCACGCCGTCGTCGTCCACCGCGCGGCCCGAGGCGATGTCCTCCCAGGACAGTTCGCCCGCGTCCACGCGCCGGGCCAGCTCCTTCAGCTCGCGCGGCGCCCCCGGGCCGTTCGCGAACCGGGAGATCTCCGCGAAGTCGGCCTGGCCCAGGCCGCGCGAGCGCATCCGCACCTGGCTCGCCTGCCGCGCCGTCCGCTCGACGTCGGCGATCCGCGCCTCCACGTCGGCGACCAGCCCGTCGAGGCGGGCCCTGTCGTAGGGGAACGTCACTGCCCACCACCCCCGGCGCCCGACTCCGCCGGCACCGGGGCCGGTGCCGAGGGCGGCGGTTGCTGGTAGCGGCCGTGCGCCGCGGTGCCCGCCTTGCCGAGCGAGTAGCCGCCCATGGCGACGCCGATGGCGCCGGACTTGGCGGCGGCCACGCCGTCGTCGTACTTCTGCCTGCCGTCCTGGTAGCCGTCGACCACGTCGAGCAGGTCGTTGACGTCGCGCACGTCCTTGAGCTTGGCCAGCGCGGTGCCCATGGCGACGATGCCGTCGACCATGCCCTTGACGCCCTCGATCAGCGTCTGGATGGAGATGATGATCTTGCGGATGGCGTCCACGATCTGGATCGCGTCGTAGACCATCCACACCGCGCGGCCCCAGCCGACGACGGGGATCCACGCCGTCATCGCGGCTTCCATGAGCTTGCCGACGAGCATGTCGAGCAGCGTCAGCGCCAGCCCGCACGCGGTCCGGCAGGTCTTCGCGGTCGACTGGAACTGGTTGCCGATGATCCGCGCGACCTGCGAGTCGGCCTCGATGGCGACGACCCACACGGTGCCCATCCGGGTCTCGAACGCCTGCGCGGCGTCGCCCTCCCAGTGCGGGCCGAGCTGCTTGGCGCCCTCGCCCACGTTGTGCCGCACCGAGTCCAGCGCCTTGGCGACCCGGTCCCACGCGTTGGCGTTCGCGTCGATCTTCTCGAAGTCGCCCAGCAGCGGGTTGATCAGCGACTCGACGAGGTTCTCGCCGGTGACCTTCTCGTAGATCCAGTTGACGCCCTGGATCTTCCAGCCGGCCTTCTCGATCAGCTCCCTGGTGGACTGGCGACCGGGCCGGTCCTCCGCCGCCGCGTTGAGCGCGACCGACGGGTCCTCGACATCGGCGTACGCGGTCATTCGCCGTCACCGCCCAGCGCGGGCACGGGCGAGACCTCGGCCAGCCGCTCCAGCACGCGGTCGAGGTAGCTCATCGCCATCTCCTCGCCCCGCTGGTACACGTCGGCCGCCGCGGTCAGCCCCTCGGCCTCCTTGACCATCCTCTGGTTCGCGAGGTCGAGCGTCTCCCCGTACAGGGCGGCGACGCCGGTGACGACCGGCTGGAGCAGCGAGAGCAGCCCGGTGAAGCCGGAGGTGTCGCCCCCCTTGGCGATCGCGTGCTCCTTGATCGCCAGGAAGTGCTGCGCGTTGCGGGTCAGCAACTCGCCGTACCCGCGGAGCTCTGCCGGCTCCACCCTGAACTGTTCACCCACGGACGGTCCTCCCTGTTCCACCTCAGGGGGTCCGACGAGCGGCGCGCCGCCCGGGTTCCACGCGATCTAGGTGCGCCCCCGGCCGCCCGCCACGCGCGACGCGATCCGGCGCAGCAGCGGGCGCGGGACGAGGCGGGCGAACAGGGTGATGGCCTTGTACTGGGCACCCGGGATGGACAGCTGCCGGCCGGCCCGCAGGTCGGCGAGGGCGTCGTGCACGAGCCGCTCGACGTCCACGTAGAGCAGGTCGGGCGTCTTCGACATGTCGATCCGCGCCCGCTGGTGGAACTCGGTGCGCACGAAGCCGGGGCACAGCGCCATCACGCGCACGCCCGTGCCCGCGGTGGCCATGCCCATGCCCTCGGAGAACGACGTCACCCACGCCTTGTCGGCGCTGTAGGTGGTGCCGCGCCCCGGCAGGAAACCGGCCACGCTGGACACGTTGACCACCGAACCCCGGCCGCGCGCCACCATGCCGGGCAGCGCGGCCCTGGTCAGCCGCAGCACGCTGCGCACGTTGACGTCCAACTGGGACTCCAGCGCGGCCGGGTCGGCGTCCACGAACTCGGCGGACAGCGCGAACCCCGCGTTGTTGACCAGCAGGTCCACCTCGTGCGCGGCGAGGTGGTCGGCCACGGCGGCGCGGCCCTCCTCGGTGGCGAGGTCGGCGGGCAGCACCCGCACGGCCACGCCGTGCGCGGCGCGCAGCTCGGCCGCGGCGCGCTCCAGCCTCGCCTCGTCGCGGGCGACGAGCACCAGGTCGTGCCCCTCGGCGGCGAGGCGGCGCGCGAACGCGGCCCCGATGCCCGAGGACGCGCCCGTGACCAGGGCGGTCGGTGGCGTCACTGCTTCCCCCCGAACTGCGGTCGGTGGATCTCGGCGCCGGGGTCGTCCTCGGCGTCGAACGGGTCGACCACGTCGGCCAGCTCGCCGAGGTCGCGCAGCAGCCGCTCGATGCGGGCCGGGGTCGAGCCGGGCGGCGCGGCGGCCAGCACCCAGTCGTTCTCCAGCCACACGACGGTGACGTCGGCGCCGATCTCCTCGGCGGCGTCCACCAGGTCGGGGGTGATGAGCTTGCGCGCGGCGGGCAGCTCGCTCACGAACGCGTACCGCGAGCCGACCGGTCCGAGCAGGTCGGGCATCTGGTCGCGCTGGAACGGCACGCTGGGCAGCCACAGCTCCACGACCACCGGCAGCGCACGCCGGCAGCGCACGCCGACCAGCACCGAGTTGATCTTGCCGCCGGTCTCGTGGTCGAGCACGTAGACCTGGCGGCGACCGTCGGCGGTGAAGGTCGACCCCGCCACCACGTCCTTGGCGACGCCCGCGCCGTAGTACGCGATCGCGCCGCTCTCCCACCGGGTGGGCAGCACGTGGTCGGTCTCCTCGAACTGCCAGCCGCGCAGCGCCGCCCATCTGCGACGCTCGCGGTTACGCGCGGTTCGTTGCGCCCGGTCGGTGGCGAGCAGGGCGAACCCCGCGACGCCCGCGACCGCGGCGACGGTGAACCAGACCCACGCCGGTATGCCCACGGGTGCGAGAGTAGCGGGACCCGCCGCCGGAGCGAAGATCACCGGCGGCGCGGCACGCGCAAACGGATCAAGCTGTTACCCGGAAGGCGGCACCCGGCACCCCACCGGGGGGTGGGACGCCGGGTGCCGGGGGAACGCCGGGGGAACGCCGGGGGAACGCCGGGGGAACGCCGGGGGAACGCCGGGGGACGCCGCTAGCCGCGCCCGACGATCAGGCCGGACTGGTCGTCGACCACGTCGACCCTGACCACGTCGCCGTCGCGCACCTCGCCGGCCAGCAGTTCCTTGGCCAGCTGGTCACCGATCGACGACTGCACGAGCCGCCGCAGCGGGCGCGCGCCGTACACCGGGTCGAAGCCGTTCAGCGCGAGCCAGTCGCGGGCCGACGGGGTGACCTCCAGGGTCAGCCTGCGCTGGCCCAGGCGCCGCGCGAGGCGCTCGACCTGGATGTCCACGATGGAGGTCAGCTCCTCGGTGGCCAGCGAGTGGAACACCACGACGTCGTCGAGCCGGTTCAGGAACTCGGGCTTGAAGTGGGTGCGGACGACGCCCATCACCGCGTCCTCGCGCTGCCGCTCGTCGAGGTTGGCGTCCGCGATGACCTGCGAACCGAGGTTCGAGGTCAGCACCAGGATGGTGTTGCGGAAGTCGACCGTGCGGCCCTGGCCGTCGGTGAGGCGGCCGTCGTCGAGCACCTGGAGCAGCACGTCGAACACGTCCGGGTGAGCTTTTTCCACCTCGTCGAGGAGCACCACGCTGTACGGGCGGCGCCGGACGGACTCGGTGAGCTGCCCGCCCTGGTCGTAGCCGACGTAGCCGGGGGGCGCGCCGACGAGCCGGGCCACCGAGTGCTTCTCGGAGTACTCGCTCATGTCGATGCGGATCATCGCCCGCTCGTCGTCGAACAGGAACTCGGCGAGCGCCTTGGCCAGCTCGGTCTTGCCGACGCCGGTGGGGCCGAGGAACAGGAAGCTGCCGGTCGGGCGGTCGGGGTCGGCGACGCCCGCGCGAGTGCGGCGCACCGCGTCCGACACGACCCGCACCGCCTCGCCCTGGCCGACGACGCGCTTGGCCAGCTCGTCCTCCATGCGCAGCAGCTTCGCCGTCTCGCCCTCCAGCAGCCGGCCGGCCGGGATGCCGGTCCAGGCGGAGACCACGTCGGCCACGTCGTCCGGGCCGACCTCCTCCTTGAGCATCACGGCGGCGTCCTGCGTGGTGCGGGTGGCCTCCTCCAGCTCCTTCTCCAGGGCCGGGATGCGGCCGTAGCGCAGCTCCGCGGCCCGACCGAGGTCGCCGTCGCGCTCGGCCCGCTCGGACTCGCCGCGCAGCTGCTCCAGCTGCTCCTTGAGGTCGCGGACCTTCTCGATCGAGCCCTTCTCGTTCTGCCAGCGGGCGGTGAGGCCGGCCAGGGCCTCGCGCTTCTCGGCCAGCTCGGCGCGCAGCGCGGCGAGGCGTTCGACCGAGGCCGCGTCCGACTCCTTGGCCAGCGCCATCTCCTCGATCTCCAGCCGCCGGACCGCGCGCTCGACCTCGTCGATCTCGACCGGGCGGGAGTCGATCTCCATGCGCAGCCGCGACGCCGACTCGTCGACCAGGTCGATCGCCTTGTCGGGCAGGAAGCGGGCGGTGATGTAGCGGTCGGACAGGGTGGCGGCGGCGACCAGGGCGGCGTCGGTGATGCGCACGCCGTGGTGCACCTCGTAGCGCTCCTTCAGGCCGCGCAGGATGCCCACGGTGTCCTCGACGGACGGTTCGCCGACGAAGACCTGCTGGAAGCGGCGCTCCAGGGCCGGGTCCTTCTCGATGCGCTCGCGGTACTCGTCCAGGGTGGTCGCGCCGACCATCCGCAGCTCGCCGCGCGCCAGCATCGGCTTGATCATGTTGCCCGCGTCCATGGCGGAGTCGCCGCCCGCGCCGGCTCCCACGATCGTGTGAAGTTCGTCGATGAACGTGATGACCCGGCCCGCGGAGTCGGTGATCTCCTTCAGGACGGCCTTCAGCCGCTCCTCGAACTCGCCGCGGTACTTCGCGCCGGCGACCATCGCGCCCAGGTCGAGCGCCACCACGCGCTTGCCCTTGAGGGACTCGGGCACGTCGCCCGCCACGACGCGCTGCGCCAGGCCCTCGACGATGGCGGTCTTGCCGACGCCGGGCTCGCCGATCAGGACGGGGTTGTTCTTGGTGCGCCGGGACAGCACCTGCACGACCCGGCGGATCTCGGCGTCGCGGCCGATGACCGGGTCCAGCTCGCCCTTGCGGGCGCGCTCGGTCAGGTCGACGCCGTACTTCTCCAGCGCCTGGTAGGTGGTCTCCGGGTCGGGGCTGGTGACCCGCGCCGAGCCGCGCACCCTGGTGAACGCCTCGCGCAGCGCGTCGGGGGTCGCGCCGTGCCGCTTGAGCAGGTCGGCCACCTGGCCGCCGTGGTGGGCCAGGCCCACCAGCAGGTGCTCGGTCGAGACGTACTCGTCGCCCATCCCGGTGGCCAGCTCCTGGGCCTTGCCCAGGACGCGGACGGCGTCGCGCGAGAGCTGCGGCGCGGAGACCGACGAGCCGCTGGCCGAGGGCAGCGCCCGGGAGAGCTGCTCCAGCTCCTTGCGCACCTGGTCCGGGTCCGCGCCGACCGCGGACAGCAGCGGCGCGGCGAGGCCGTCGCCCTGGGCCAGGAGGGCGGCGAGGAGGTGGGTGGAGGTGACGTCCGGGTTGCCCCCGACGGTCGCCGCCTGCACGGCGGCGGACACGGCCTGCTGGGTCTTCGTGGTCGGGTTGAAAGCGTCCATTCCTCACCTCGGTCGGGTGTTCGTGCGCGCGGGCCGGCGGTCCGCGCCGGCTCTCGTCCTGCTCAACGTCAGAAAAGTTGAGCCTGTTCCGCTCAACCTAGCCGAAGCACGTGACGTGGGCCACGTCGGCTCGCCTGTTCGCCTGTTCGCCGGCTCGTCGACTCCGGGCTCCTCGGCCCGTCGGGCGAAACTCCGGTGCGCCGACCACGCGCGGGCGTGAGGATCTCCGCATGACCTCTCTCGTGCACCACATCACCGTCGACTGCCGGGACGCGTACGCGCTGGCGGAGTTCTGGAGCGTCGTGACCGGGCGGCCCGTCGGCGACGACGACCAGCCGGGCGACCCGGAGGCGCTGGTCGAGCTGCCGTCCGGGCCGGGACTGCTGTTCATCCAGGTGCCGGAGGGGAAGACCGTCAAGAACAGGCTGCACCTCGACCTCCAGCCCGACATCCCCCGCGACGCCGAGGTCGAGCGGCTGCTGCGCGCGGGTGCGACACTCGTGGACGACCGACGCCGTCCCGACGGGACGGGGTGGGTCGTGCTGGCGGACCCGGAGGGCAACGAGTTCTGCGTGGAGCGGAGTGCGGCCGAGCGTGAGGAACAGGGCTGAGCACGTCACCCGGATGTCGCACGCGGTTGTCCACACGGTGACGCGAGTTGTCCACAATCCGCAGGTGGGAATCCACAGGCGCGGTGCGGGACCGCACCAGTGCGGGTCGCGTTCGTCCGGTGAGGTGACGCCTCCGGCCCCTGCGGCGCGCGGCTCCTCGGTGGGGGTCGCGCCCGGTCACCCGCCCGGGTCCCATCGGACTCTTCGTGCCGAACATGGCCGGGGGAGTAGGCCAAGAAGCCCTGTTTCGGTATAAGTGATGGGGAATGACCACCCGTTGGTCGGAACGACTCGCGACCCTCGGTAATCGCACTGCACTCGAAGGTGGCATCAAGGAGTCAACCAGCCAGTTGACGGGTTAGGGTCCCCTCGTCGGGGATGGAAGCTTGACGAGGTAGCGCCTTGCTGGCGCCGCTGGAAACGTGGAGACTGCGCCCGGACCATGACTGCGAACGCTGTGTTGAGCCCCATCCCGAGCCCTCCGCACCGAGAACCTCCTCCTGGCGTCACCGCGATGGTGCGGATGATCCGGGAGAGCTTCGCGGTGGTGGAGCCGCGCCAGGAAGAGGTCGCGAAGTTCTTCTACGGCATGCTCTTCAGCCTGGCGCCCGCGACCCGCGAGATGTTCCCCGCGAACATGGAGGTCCAGCGGAGCCGGTTGCTGCGCGCGCTCGTCCACGTCGTGCAGATGGTGGACCGCCCGGACGACCTGATCCCGTTCCTGCGCCAGCTCGGCCGTGACCACCGCAAGTTCGGTGTCGTCAACGTGCACTACGAGTCGGTCGGCACGGCGCTGCTGGCGGCGGTGAAGAAGTTCGCCGGGCCCGCGTGGACGCCGCAGGTCGAGATGGCCTGGGCCGAGGCGTACACGATCATGGCGCGCGCCATGCAGGAGGCCGCCGCGGCCGACGACGGCCCCGCGTACTGGCACGCCACCGTGCTGGAGCACCAGCGGGTGAGCTGGGACCTGGCCGTCGTGCGGCTGCAACCGGACCACCCGGTGAACTACCGCGCCGGCCAGTACGTGAGCGTGGAGACGCCCCAGCGCGCCCGCCTGTGGCGCTACTTCACACCGGCCAACGCGCCGCGCGACGACGGCATCATCGAGTTCCACATCCGCTCGGTCGAGGGCGGCTGGGTCAGCCGGTCGATCGTCGGGCACACGCAGCCCGGCGACGTCTGGCGCATCGGCCCGCCCATGGGCCGGCTGTCGGTCGACCGGAAGTCCGGGCGCGACGTGCTCATGGTCGCCGGCGGCACGGGCGTGGCGCCGATGCACGCGATCATCGACGAGATGGCCAAGTGGGGCGAGAACCCGCGCGTGCACCTGTTCATGGGCGGCCGGACCCGCGAGGACCTGTACGACCTGGACAACCTCCAGCGGTTCGCGATGACCAACCCGTGGCTGACCGTCGTGCCGGTGCTGGAGTCGGACCCGGGCGCGCGGGGCGTGGAGCAGGGCACGCTGGCCGACGTGGTCACGCGGTACGGGACGTGGCAGGACCGCGACGTGCTGGTGTGCGGGTCGCCGTCGATGATCCGCGCCACCGTGTCGCGGATGCTGGTCGCCGGGACGCCGCTGGACCGGATCAAGTACGACCCGTTCACGCTGGACTGACCGCTCCCGTCCTCGGCTCCGCCCCGACTACGCCCCCGGCCCTGGCGACGGCCTTGGCCCTGGCGGCACGGGCGAACAGCCGCGAGCAGGCGAGGAGCGGCGCGCAGGCGAACAGCCGCGAGCAGCGGCGCACAGGCGGCGGGGCCTGGGCGGCAGCGGCGGTCAGCGGGTGCGAGCGGCCGGGCTGGGATCGGCCGGGCTGGGATCGGCCGGGCTGGGATCGGCCGGGCTGGGATCGGCCGGGCTGGGATCGGCCGGGCTGGGATCGGCCGGGCTGGGATCGGCCGGGCTGGGATCGGCCGGGCTGGGATCGGCCGGGCTGGGATCGGCCGGGCTGGGATCGGCCGGGCTGGGATCGGCCGGGCTGGGATCGGCCGGGCTGGGATCGGCCGGGCTGAAGATCACGGGCCGGGGATGGCCGGCTGGGGTGGCTGACCGGGGTGGGCCGGCGGTGGGTGGGGATGGTCGGGTGGTGCGTCGCGGGGTTCCTCATGTGCAACCGAGTGGCCGGACCCCCGTTTACGTACACCTCAGGGCCGATGATCACCCGATCGTGTCGCCGCCCCCGGTCTGATCAGCGCTTCTTCGCCGGCTTCCAGACCACCAGGGCCGTCTCGTGCCGCACCGGCACGAGGTCGCGCCGGTACGACGCGTGCACCGAGGCCGCCGCGTGCTCGGCCGCCGCCAAGGCCTGCGCCAGCTCCTCGGTCAGCTCCTGCACCCTCGTCCGCAGGGCGCCGACCTCGTTCTCCAGCTCGATGATGCGCTTGACGCCCGCCAGGTTGACGCCTTCCTCCTGGGACAGGCGCTGCACCTCGCGCAGCAGCACGATGTCGCGCATCGAGTACCGCCTGCCGCCGCCCGACGTGCGGCCCGGGGAGACCAGGCCCATGCGGTCGTAGGCGCGCAGGGTCTGGGCGTGCAGGCCCGACAGCTGGGCGGCCACGGAGATGACGAAGAACGGCGTGTCCTCGTCGGTGCCGGGCGGGAACGGGAAGCTCACACCGACCTCTTCTCCAACAGGGCGTTGAGCTCGGCGCGCGGGTCGTGCTGAGCGGTGGCCGAGGCGTAGTTCTCCAGTGCTTCGCGGGCGTCGGCGTCCATGTTGTTGGGCACGGCCACCTGGAGCGTGATGAGCAGGTCGCCGACCTGCCCGTCGCGCCGGGCGATGCCCTTGCCCTTGGCCCGCAGCACGCGCCCGCTCGCCGTGCCGGCGGGGACCTTCAACGTCACCTTGCCGTCGAGCGTGGGCACGGTCAACGTGGTGCCGAGCGCCAGTTCGGGGAACGTGACGGGCGTGGTGAGGGTCAGGTCGTTGCCGGTGCGGCCGAAGACGGGGTGCGGCGTCACGTGGACGCGCACGAACAGGTCGCCCGCCGGGCCGTTGTTGCGGCCGGGTTCGCCCTGGCCGGCGAGGCGGATGCGCTGCCCGTCGTCGACGCCGGCGGGGATGCGGATGGTGAGGGTGCGGGTCTTGGTGCTGACGCCGTCGCCGCCGCACTCGGGGCACGGGTCGTCGATGAGCCGGCCGGTGCCGCGGCAGTCGGCGCACGGCTCGCTGAACGCGAACGCGCCCTGGCTGCGGGTGACGAGGCCGGCGCCGCCGCAGTTGGTGCAGGTGCGGGGGGACGTGCCGGGGCGGGCGCCGGACCCGGTGCAGGTGCCGCAGGTGGCGGGGCTGGCGAGCCGCATGGGGACGGTGGCGCCGCGCACGGCCTCGGTGAAGTCGATGCGCACGTCGGTCTCGACGTCCTCGCCGCGCCGGGGGCGGGTGGCGGACGCGGTGCCGCCGCCCCGGCGGTTGAACAGCCCGCCGAGGAGGTCGCCGAGGCCGCCGCCCATGCCGCCGGCCTGCTGCTGCCGGTTGAACAGGTCGCCGACGTCGAACCCGCCGCCGCCACCGGTGCCGAAGCCGCCGGGGAACCCGCCGCCCCCGGCGAAGAGGCGGCGGGCTTCGTCGTACTGCTTGCGCTTCGCGGCGTCGGACAGCACGCCGTACGCCTCGGAGACGGCCTTGAAGCGCGCCTCGGCCTTGGCGTCACCGGGGTTGGCGTCGGGGTGGAGCTCCCGCGCCAACTTCCGGTACGCCTTCTTGATCTCGTCGGCCGAGGCGTCGGAGGAGACGCCCAGTTCGCGGTAGAAGTCCTTCTCGATCCAGTCCCTAGCGCTCATCGGACGCCGCCCCCTTTCCTAGTCCTGCTGGTCGTCCGCGGCCGGTGCGGCCGCGGGCTCGTGGTCGGTCACCGCGACCAGCGCGGGCCGGAGCACGCGCTCGCCGAAGCGGTAGCCGCGCCGGAGCACGGCGGTCACGGTGGGTCCGCTGACGTCGGGTGACGTGCTGTGCTGCACGGCCTCGTGGACGGACGGGTCGAACTCCTCGCCGTCGTGCCCGAACGGCTCCAGGCCGGTGGCGTGCAGGGCGTTGACGAGCTTGTCGGCCACCGCCTTGAACGCGCCGGTGAGGTCGCCGTGCGCGCCGGCCCGCTCGATGTCGTCGAGCACGCCGAGGAGTTCGCCGGCCACCTGCGCCTTGGCGTTGGCCACGACCGCCTCGCGGTCGCGCTCGACGCGCTTGCGGTAGTTGGCGTACTCGGCGGTGAGCCGCTGGAGGTCGGCGGTCCGCTCGTCGAGCTGGGCCTTCAGCGCGACGGACGGGTCGTCGGCCACCTCGGGCGCCGCGTCGGGCGTCACGTCGGACACGGCCTCGGCGGGGGCCTCCGGGGCCACCTCGGGGGTGGTCCCGGAGGTCGGGGCGTCCTCGACGTCCAGCGTGCCGGACGCCGGGGCGTCCTCGGGGGCGGCGTGGCGGCCACCCCCGTTCGCCGGGGCCTCGGCCGCGGCGCCGTCCGCCTGGACGCGCACCTCACCGGTGTCGGGGTCGACGCGCCGGCGGTCGTTCACGACCACTCGGGGCTGCTCCTCGGACTGGGTCACTTCTTCTCGTCCTCGTCCACGATCTCCGCGTCGACCACGTCGTCGGCCTTGGGGGCGTCACCCGCGGTGGACTGGCCACCCGCGGCGCCCGCGGCGTCGGCGGTGGGCGCGGTGTTGGCGTACAGGGACTGGCCGATGGCCTGCGACTCGGTGGCGAGCTTCTCCACCGCGGTGCGGACCTTGGCGATGTCCTCGCCCTTGAGGGCCTCGGTGGTCTCGGCGAGGGCGGCCTCGACCTTCTCCTTGACCTCGGCGGGGATCTTGTCCTCGTTCTCCTTGAGGACCTTCTCCGTCTGGTAGACGAGCGTCTCGGCCTGGTTGCGGACCTCGGCCTCCTCGCGGCGGCGCTTGTCCTCCTCGGCGTGCGCCTCGGCGTCCTTGATCATCTGCTCGATGTCGTCCTTCGGCAGCGCGGAGCCGCCGGTGATCGTCATCCGCTGCTCCTTGCCCGTGCCCATGTCCTTGGCGGACACGTGCACGATGCCGTTCGCGTCGATGTCGAAGGTGACCTCGATCTGCGGGACGCCGCGGGGCGCGGGCGGCAGGCCGGTCAGCTCGAACATGCCGAGCTTCTTGTTGTCGGCCGCGAAGTCGCGCTCGCCCTGGAAGACCTGGATCTGCACGGACGGCTGGTTGTCGTCGGCCGTCGTGAAGATCTCGGAGCGCTTGGTGGGGATGGTCGTGTTGCGCTCGATGAGCTTGGTCATCACGCCGCCCTTGGTCTCGATGCCCAGGGACAGCGGGGTGACGTCGAGCAGCAGGACGTCCTTGACCTCGCCCTTCAGCACGCCGGCCTGGAGGGCCGCGCCGACGGCGACGACCTCGTCCGGGTTGACGCCCTTGTTGGGCTCGCGGCCACCGGTCAGCTCCTTGACCAGCTCGGCCACGGCGGGCATGCGGGTCGAGCCGCCGACGAGCACGACGTGGTCGATGTCGCCGACGCTGATGCCGGCGTCCTTGATCACGTTGTTGAACGGGGCGCGGGTGCGCTCCAGCAGGTCGTTGGTGATCCGCTGGAACTCGGCGCGGGACAGCGTCTCGTCCATGAACAGCGGGTTCTTGTCCGAGTCGACCGTGATGTAGGGCAGGTTGATGGAGGCGTTGTTCGAGCTGGACAGCTCGATCTTCGCCTTCTCCGCGGCTTCGCGGATGCGCTGCAGCGCCATCTTGTCCTTGGTCAGGTCGATGCCGTTGCTCTGCTTGAACCGGTCGACCAGCCAGTCGACGATGCGCTGGTCCCAGTCGTCGCCGCCGAGGTGGTTGTCACCGGAGGTCGCGCGGACCTCGACGACGCCGTCGCCGAGCTCCAGCAGCGAGACGTCGAACGTGCCGCCACCGAGGTCGAAGACCAGGATGGTCTGCTCCTTCTCGCCCTTGTCGAGGCCGTAGGCCAGGGCGGCGGAGGTGGGCTCGTTGACGATGCGCAGGACGTTGAGGCCCGCGATCTGGCCGGCCTCCTTGGTGGCCTGGCGCTGCGAGTCCTCGAAGTAGGCGGGGACGGTGATCACCGCGTCGGTGATCTCCTCGCCCAGGTACGCCTCGGCGTCGCGCTTGAGCTTCATCAGCACGCGCGCGCTGATCTCCTGCGGGGTGTACTGCTTGCCGTCGACGTCGGCGGTCTTCCAGTCCGTGCCGATGTGCCGCTTCACGGACCGGATCGTCCGGTCGACGTTGGTCACCGCCTGGTTCTTGGCGGGCTGACCGGTGAGCACCTCGCCGTTCTTGGCGAAGGCCACGATGGACGGGGTCGTCCGCGAGCCCTCGGAGTTGGCGATCACCGTCGGCTCGCCACCCTCGAGAACCGCGACGACGGAGTTGGTCGTCCCCAGGTCGATGCCGACCGCTCGCGCCATTTGGATTCCTCCTGGTAGTGCGTCTGTGAGAGCCCCGCGTTGAGCGGTCCCGGCTCAAGTTTGCCAGGTCTTCCGGACTTGAGTCCAGTCGGCTCAACCTTCCTGCCTGTCCAACGACCGGGGCCTCCGGGGTGTTCCCGGCGGGACGTGATCCGCGCCACCCCGGACGCCGGACGGCCCCGGCCGACCGGTGTCGACCGGGGCCGGGGCCGTCGCCGACCACCGCTGCTCCTCGCTGACCGCGACTACCTCGTGCGGACCGCCACGTTGCCGCTGTCGCTGCGCAGCACCAGCTCGACGGCGGCGCCGGCGTCCTCGCGCACGTCGACGACCCGGTCCCCGCTGTCCGCCACCGCGTCCACCCGGTACGCCCCCTCCGGCACGCGGACCAGCACGTTGCCGCTGCTCGCGGAGGCGTGCACGGGCGCCGCGACGGCCATCTCCACGTCCACGTCGCCGGAGCCGTTCTCGACGGTCACCGCGCCGCGCATCCCGGACAGCCGGGCGTTGCCGGAGTCGACCCGGCCGCTGAAGGCGCCGCCGACCGAGGCCGCCTCGACGTCGCCGGAACCGTTCTCCACCCGCACCGCGCCGCTGACGTCGCGGAGCACGGCGTTGCCGGAGTCGACCACGACCTCGACCGAGGCCACGCCCTCCAGGCGCACGTCGCCGGAGCCCACCTCGCCGGTGACCCGGACGTCGGCGGACGGGACGACGACCTCGTAGTCGACCGAGCACGGGTTGCCGCAGCCGTCGAGCACCAGGACGTCCCCCTCCAGCCGGTGCGACTCGCCGCTCGGCCGGTCCGACGACTTCGGGTACCGCACCTGCCGCCGGACGTCGGTGGACGTCGCCCCCGTGCCGCTGCGGACGACCACGTTGCCCGACCCGTTCTGCACCCTGATCTCGGCGACCCGCCCCGTCACCGCGTGCCGGTCGTCGAAGCCCTCCTGCACGAGCCGCACGCAGGACGTGAGCGGCACGACCGCCGCCACCGCCACGACCGCGAACCACGCGATCCGCTTGACCACGACTGCCCCCTCAGACATCACCCGTTCGTCGTGACCACGCTAGGGCGGCGCGGGGGGCCGCCACACCGGGGAGACCCCCGAGGGCGTGCGGGGGTTGTCCCTACCCCCGGCCCGGTCAGGCCAGGGCCTCCACGACGGCGCGCAGGGCGGGCGCGGCGCGGGCCGGGTCGCCGAGGAAGCGCTGCGAGGCGATGACGTGCGCGTCGGTCATCCGCTCCCACACCATGCCCTGCACGGGCACCTCGGTGACGACCAGCCGGAACGGGCGGACGTAGCGGCCCAGCCGGTTCTCCACGCCGCGGACCACCTCGCCGATGGGCAGCGCGCCGCGCGTGGTGGCGTGGTGGCGGGCGTAGTCGTCGGCCGCCTCGCCGAGGGCGAGCACGGCGGCGCGCAGGGCGGGCCGGACGCGCAGGGACTGGCTCCCCGGGTCGGTCGGCGCCGGGGACGACGCCTCGGCGCGCACGTGGTCGAGGACGTCGGCCCACCAGCCCAACCACTCGTCGACCGCCGCGGCGCGGTCGACGCCCGCCGGGACGACGACGGGCACGGACGGGTCGAGGCCCGGCAGCTCGGGCACGGTGTCGACGGAGAGGGCCAGGGTGTCGCGCACGAACAGGGCGGTGGTGACCGCGCGACTGGTCCCGTGCGACACCTGCCACGACTCACGCCTGGGGAACCCCATGCCACCCAGTGTCCCGCGCGAAGGTCATCCGGCGGGCATCAGAAGGGACACGACGGGCTCGAACTCGTGCGCCATTGGGGGGATTTCCGCGATCAGGCCCTGGATCAGCAGCCCGTCGAGGCCCGCGAGCAGCGCCCGCACCGCCACCGGGCCCGCCGCGCCGATCGACGGGCCGACCGCCTCGGCGACCAGGTCGAGCCACCGGCGCGCCGCGGCGCGCAGCTCCGGCCGCCGCGCGGCCAGCAGGTACAGCTCGTACTCGGCCATCGTGCGGCCGCGGTGCGGGCCCACGGCGTCGGCCAGGAACCCGGCGACCGCCGCCGGGGTCGGCGCCAGGGCGCGGAAGCTCGCCGCCATCTCCTCCGCCGACCAGGTCAGCGTCGCGACCAGCAGGTCGTCGAGGGTCGCGTAGTAGTAGGTCGCCGAGGTCGCGGGCACACCCGCCTCGCGCGCCACGGAGCGGTGGCTCACGCCCGCCACGCCGTCCCGCTCGACGACCCGCAGCGTCGCCTCCAGCAGGGCGCGCCGCCGCCGGTCGCCGCGCGCCCGCCGCCCGTCAGCCACCGCCGCCACCCACTACCCGCCGGTCGCGCCCGTCACCCGCGCCCGCCGGCGCTGCCCAGCTCGATGGCGACGACCCCGGCGATCACCAGCAGCAGGCCCACCACCACGGTCGCGTTCATCGGCTCCTTGAACAGCACGGCGCCGACCGTGGCCACCGCGGCGATGCCGAACGCGCACCAGATCGCGTACGCCACGCCGATCGGCAGGCCCATCTGAAGGGTCTTGGCGAGCGCGGTGAACGCCACCAGGTACCCCACGACCACCACGATCGAGGGAATCGGCTTGGAGAACCCCTCGGACAGCTTGAGGGACACCGTGGCGACGACCTCACCGACGATCGCCACCGCGAGGGCCGCGTAGACCAGCACAGGAGTCCCCTCACGACAAGTTGAACAAGTGTTCCAGAAGTGTAGCCGCTCTATGTGATCGCACACGTCCAAGTGGTTACCGGTCAGTAATCGGGCGTAGGCTGCCCAGCCAGGAGCACGGACGAGAAAGGCCGCCACCACAATGGGAGCCCTCCAGCTCACCCTCGGCGCCATCGGCGTCGCCGTCAGCGTGTACGCCTGGGGTCTGTTCGTCGCCGGTGTGATGCGGATGATCCGGATCATCCGCCTCGGCCAGCCGGACGCGACGCGCAACGGCCCGTTCTGGCCGCGCCTCAAGACGCTGGTCGTGGAGTTCGCCGCGCACACCCGGATGGCCAAGTTCCGCAAGGTCGCCCCCTGGCACTGGATGGTGATGTGGGGCTTCCTCATCGGGTCCGTCGTGCTGTTCGAGGCGTACGGCGAGGTCTTCTACCCCGGCTTCCACTGGCCGGTCATCGGCACGTGGTCCGCGTGGGCCCTGCTGATCGAGCTGCTCGGCCTCGGCACGGTCGTCGGCGGCGTGGCCCTCGCGGTCATCCGCCAGCTCAACCACCCGCGCCGCGCCGACCGGCTGTCCCGGTTCGCGGGCTCCAGCTTCAAGTCCGCCTACTTCGTCGAGGCGGTCGTGATCATCGAGGGCCTCGGCATCCTCGGCGTGAAGGCGTTCAAGCAGGCCGCCGGCCTGGAGGACCCGCCGCTGTGGTCGTCCTTCGTCACCGCGCCGCTGTCGACCGTCCTGCCGTCGAACCCCGACTGGGTCTCGGTCATGGCGATCATCAAGCTGCTGTCCGCGATGGTGTGGCTGGTCGTGGTGGCCAAGAACCTCACCATGGGCGTCGCGTGGCACCGGTTCAGCGCCTTCTTCAACATCTACTTCAAGCGCGAGGACGACGGCGGCGTCGCCCTGGGCGCGCTCAAGCCGATGATGAGCGGCGGCCAGGTCCTCGACCTGGAGGAGGCCGACCCCGACAAGGACGTGTTCGGCGTCGGCAAGGTCGAGGACTTCTCCTGGAAGGGCTGGCTGGACTTCAGCACCTGCACCGAGTGCGGTCGCTGCCAGTCCCAGTGCCCCGCGTGGAACACCGGCAAGCCGCTGTCCCCGAAGCTCGTCATCACCCAGCTGCGCGACCACGCGTTCGCCAAGGCCCCCTACCTGCTCGCCGGCGGCAGCAAGGACATGGCGGGCGACGAGGTCGGCATCACCGAGGACAAGTACGAGGACTACAAGAAGCGCCTGGAGTCCATCGACGTCCTGGCCATGGCCGAGTCCGAGCGCCCGCTCATCGGCGGCGTGGACGAGATGGGCGTCATCGACCCCGAGGTGCTGTGGTCCTGCACCACGTGCGGCGCGTGCGTCGAGCAGTGCCCGGTGGACATCGAGCACGTCGACCACATCGTCGACATGCGCCGCTACCAGGTGCTGATCGAGTCGAACTTCCCGTCCGAGCTGGGCGGCATGTTCAAGAACCTGGAGAACAAGGGCAACCCGTGGGGCCAGAACTCCAAGGACCGCCTCGCGTGGACCGAGGGCCTGGACTTCGAGGTGCCGGTGTTCGACGGCGAGCTGGGCGACACCGAGTACCTGTTCTGGGTCGGCTGCGCGGGCGCGTTCGAGGACCGGGCGAAGAAGACCACGCGGGCCGTGGCCGAGCTGCTGCACACCGCGGGCGTCAAGTACACCGTGCTCGGCCCGGAGGAGTCCTGCTCCGGTGACCCGGCGCGGCGCGCGGGCAACGAGTTCCTGTTCCAGATGCTGGCGCAGCAGAACGTCGAGGTGCTCAACACCGTGTTCGACGGCCGCGACCCCGGCCAGCGCAAGATCGTCGTGACCTGCGCGCACTGCTTCAACACCCTGGCCAACGAGTACCCGCAGGTCGGCGGCCAGTACGAGGTCGTGCACCACACGCAGCTGCTCAACCGCCTGGTGCGCGAGCGGCGGCTGGTGCCGGTGGCCGAGATCGCCGAGGACGTCACCTACCACGACCCCTGCTACCTGGGTCGCCACAACAAGGTCTACGAGGCGCCGCGCGAGCTGGTCGGCGCGTCCGGGGCCACGCTGCGCGAGATGCCGCGGCACGGCGACCGGTCCATGTGCTGCGGCGCCGGCGGCGCCCGCATGTGGATGGAGGAGCGCATCGGCAAGCGGATCAACGTCGACCGCGTGGACGAGGCGCTCGGCACCGCGCCGTCGAAGATCGCCACCGGCTGCCCGTTCTGCCGCGTGATGCTCACCGACGGCGTGACGGCCCGCCAGAACGAGGGCGTCGCCGCGCCGCACGTCGAGGTCGTCGACGTGGCGCAGCTGCTGCTGACCGCCGTGCGGCGCGGCCAGGACCGCGAGGCGCAGGACGTGCCGACGGACGAGACGTCCACCGGCACCCCGCTGCCGGACGAGGACAAGGCCGCGACCAACTAGGTCCGCCCCGTGCACGGCCGAACGCCCCCCTCCGCACCAGGCGGAGGGGGGCGTTCGGCGTCCTGCCGGTCCTGTTCGCCCGGTCGGGGTCGTTCGGTCCGGGTCGTTCGGTCCGGGTCGTTCAGTCGCGGTCGGTGACGCGGTCGTAGACCAGGTTCAGCACCCAGCCGACCAGGGCCACGATGATCGCGCCGAAGAACGCGGGCCAGAAGCCGCTCACCTCGAACGGCAGGCGCAGCTCCCCCGCCAGCCACCCGGTGAGCCAGAACAGCAGGGCGTTCACGACCAGGCCGAACAGGCCGAGCGTGACCACGTAGAACAGGCAGCCGAAGAACTTCACCAGCGGCTTGACCACCGCGTTGACCAGGCCGAACAGCAGTGCCACGCCGATCAGCGTGACGATCTTGACGGGCGTCGGCGCGCCCGCGTCCAGGTCGATGCCCGGGATGACCGTGGCGACCCAGACCGCCACCGCCGTCAGCAGCACGTGCACGAGAATGCCCATGCTGCCGCAGGTTAGCGGTGGCGGTCGGCCGAACGGGTCAGGCGCGACGGCGGCGGCGCGCCGCCAGGAGGGCCAGCGAACCGCCGCCCACCAGCAGGGCACCGGCCACGAGGAGCGCGAACGGCGCGGCGCCCGTGCCCGCCAACCCGCCGCCGGGACCGGTCTGCGCCACCGCGGCGGCCGTGGTGGTCGTCGTGGGCGCCACCGGGTCGGTCGGGTTCGCCGGCGCGGTCGTGGTCGGTTCGGCGGGCGGGGTCGTGGTGGTGCGCTCCACGACCTCGATCGGCAGGAACGCGTGGTTGTCCTTGCTGTCCGGGTCGGGCAGGGACCGCCGCGAGATGAGGTCGACGAACAGGTGCAGCTGCTCGACCTCCAGGTCGGTCACCCGGTACCGCAACCGGAACTCACTGGTGGTGTTCGGCTCGACCGGGGCGGCCATCACGAACTCGCCCGCGCCCGCGTCGACCAGGTTGTCGCTCAGCGAGAGCAGCTCGCCCGGGTCCTTGAACATGAAGACCGACGTCTGGTCCTGCACGGCGCCCGAGGTCACCGACACGACGAACTCCACCTCGTCGCCGACCTGGTAGACGTCCTTCGCGGGCTCCAGCCGCGCCGCGCCCACCGACCAGTCGCTGTCCGGCCGCACGTACCGGACGTCGACGCGCGTCGTCGTGCCGGGGTCGACGTGGAACGCCTTGCGGTAGGTGGCCGGGTCCACGTCGCGCTCGGTCAGCACGGGGGCCAGCTCGAAGAACGGGCGCTGCTCGGGCGCGAGGAGCAGGTGCTCGCCGAACGGCAGGTCGTGGAACACCAGCACGTTGTCCGCGCCGCGCACCGGCGCGGGCCGGTCCACGCGGTCGAAGATCAGCCTGATGGGCTCGCCGCCCTCGACCTCGCGCTCCCACGTCTGGCGGGTGCCGTCCTGGTCGGCGTCGATGAACGTGGAGACCTCGACGGTGCCGCCGCGGATGCCGAAGTCGAGCGTGCGGCTGCCGGACCCGAAGAACTGGGCGTCGGTGGTCGCCTCGTAGCGGTCGGTGTTGGGGTTGTAGATCGCGAGCTTGACGTCGGGCAGGCCCTCGACCCGGTAGCGGCCGTTCGCGTCGGTGCCGTACTCGCCGATGAACGCCTTGGTGTCGTGCTCGAAGACGCGGACCGCGCGGCCGTTGGACAGGGGCTGCTCGCCCTCGTCGAACCGGCCGTTCGCGTCCCGGTCGAACCACACCAGGCCCTCGATGGTGACGGTGCCCCCCTGGCCCTGGGCGATGCCGCCCGTCGTCGTCACCGCGGCCGCCGCCACGAGCACGGCCGCGACGCGGCCGATCAGGTTTCGCACCCGGAATCCCCCTGAAGATCGAATCTCTCACCTCGTCGTCGCAAAGCGAGCACTGATCGTTTCGAGACCTGTGTCACAGCGCTGCGGATCAGCGCCCGCGGGCATAGCGTCGTGGCATGCCCGAGGAGTCCTCACCCAAGACCGGCGGCGGGGAGAGCACGCTCACCGTGCTGCTCGCCCTGGCGGTGAACCTGGCCATCGCGATCATGAAGGCCGTGGCCGGCGTGATCACCGGCTCGGCGGCGATGATGTCGGAGGCCGCGCACTCGGTGGCCGACACGTTCACCGAGGCCCTGCTGCTCACCGCGCTGCGCCGCTCCGAGCGCCCGGCCGACCGCAGGCACCCGTTCGGGTACGGCAAGGAGCGGTACTTCTGGTCGCTGCTCGCCGCCGTGTCGATCTTCGTGTCGGGCGCGGTGTTCGCGTTCTACGAGGGGTTCCGGACCGTGTTCGGCGCGCCGGAGGAGCAGGGCAGCCCGGTCGTCGGGTACGTGGTGCTGGCCATCGCGTTCGCGCTGGAGTCCGTGTCGTGGGCGCAGGCCGTGCGGCAGGTGCGGCGGCAGTCCCGCGAGGAGGGGCGCACGGTGTGGGCGTTCCTGCGGGTGTCGGACGACCCGACCGTGAAGACGGTGTTCCTGGAGGACTCGGCGGCCCTGGTCGGCCTGCTGCTCGCGTTCGGCGGGATCGGCCTGCACCACCTCACCGGGTCGTCGGTGTGGGACGGCGTGGCGTCGCTGCTGATCGGCGCGCTGCTCGCGGTGGTCGCCTACACCCTCGCCTCCACCAACCGCGGCCTGCTCATCGGGCGGCAGGCCGACCCGCACCTGGTGCGCGCGGCGTGGGCGTACCTGCGCGACGTGCCCGAGGTCGAGCAGGTCGTGGACCTGCTCACGATGGCCGTCGGCACGGACCGCGTGCTGCTGTGCGCGCGGCTGGACTTCGACGACTCCCTGACCGCCGCCGAGCTGGAGCGGGCGTGCGTGCGCATCGACGCCTCGCTGCGCGAGCTGCACCCCGAGCTGGACGAGGTGTTCCTCGAACCCGTGCCGCGCACCGACCCCGACCTGCGGGCGCGCGTGCTGGCCAGGTACGGCGACCTGCGGCTCTAGCGCTCCGTCGACGAGCGGTGGAAGTTCAGGTAGGCGCGCGACGGCGTCGGTCCGCGCTGCCCCTGGTAGCGCGACCCGGCCTGCTGCGAGCCGTACGGGAACTCGGCCGAGCTGCTGAGCCGGAACAGGCACAGCTGGCCGATCTTCATGCCCGGCCACAGCGTGATCGGCAGGTTGGCGACGTTCGACAGCTCCAGCGTGATGTGGCCGGAGAAGCCGGGGTCGATGAACCCCGCCGTGGAGTGCGTCAGCAGGCCCAGGCGGCCGAGGGACGACTTGCCCTCCAACCGGCCGGCCAGGTCGTCGGGCAGGGTGACCAGCTCGAACGTGGAGCCGAGCACGAACTCGCCGGGGTGCAGCACGAACGGCTCGTCGTCGACGGGCTCGACGAGCGAGGTCAGGTCGTCCTGCTGCACCGAGGGGTCGATGTGCGTGTACCGCGTGTTGTTGAAGACGCGGAAGAACCGGTCCAGTCGGACGTCGATGCTGGACGGCTGCACCATGACGTCGTCGAACGGCTCCAGGACGAGACGTCCGGAGTCGACTTCCTTGCGCAGGTCGCGGTCGCTCAACAGCACGGGCACAGCCTAGGTGGGGGGAGAGGCGGTACGACCCGCCGGGGGTGTCCGTGTATGATCGAGCACGCACGGCAGGCGGGTGTAGTTCATTGGTAGAACGACAGCTTCCCAAGCTGTAGAGGCGGGTTCGATTCCCGTCACCCGCTCAGTGAGTCGAAGGCCCGGGTCGTTGACCCGGGCCTTCGCCGTGTGCAGGGTCTACCCCGTGACGACGGCTCCCTACGTGCGCTTCCAGGGAACGCGGCGCCATGAGCGCGGCTTCTTCCCCGGTGTCTTCATGCTGGTCAACCGCCTGGCGCGGGACGGGGTGCTGACCGCCGAGCAGGAGTTGTTCAGGCGGGTCAACAACGAGTGGTTCGACGGGGCCTACACGACGCCGTCGCACGTCGACCCGACCGTGTACGACCGGGACGTCAACCCCGGCGCGGTGGCCTGGTTCAAGGTCGACGCGGCCCGGCACCTGGTGGCGCGGGTCGACGGGTACCTGGAGATCCTGACCGCGCACGGGATCGGGTGGGAGCGGGTCGAGTCCGCCGATCCCGGTCGGGTCGTCTACGAGGACGAGCACCAGGTGGTGGTCGTGCCGCGCGGTTAGCGCAGCCAGGTCGTCCACTCCGGCAGGGACGCCAGGGACGTGCGCAGGTCCGCCAGCAGGCGGAGGGCGTGCGGTCCGGCCGCGGCGCGTTCGGCGGGGGTCACGGGGCGGTGGCCGAGGGCCCGCCACAGCATCCACGCGGCGCCGCCCAGGCAGGTCCCGAGGTGACCGGCGAACGACGCGGTGGTCGCCGGGGGACGCCTGCCGCCCGCCGACTCGTACGCCTCGACGACGGTGGTGAAGGCGGCGCGGTCGGTCAGGCCGGCGAACGCCAGCGCCGACCGGGTCAGCTCCCACTCCGCGTGGTCCTCGCCCGCGCCGTCCCAGTCGACCAGGAGGGGGCCGGCGGCGGTGTGCAGGACGTTGTCCGGCTTCACGTCGCCGTGCGTGCGGACCGGGGTGAGGTCGGCCGGGTCGTGCGAGCCGATCAGCGCGACGGCCTCGGCGATGTCGGGCAGGTGGCCGCGGACGGCGTCGGTGAGCGGGCCGGGGGACTCGTCGAGCCAGGTCAGCCACTCGTCGACCGGGTGCGGTCGCCACCCGGGCGTCCCGCCGGCTGGCAGCGCGTGCAGGGCGGCCAGCGTCGCGCCCACCCAGGGGAGCACGGGTGACGGCGGCACCGGGTCGTGCCACTCGTGGACCAGCCAGCTGTGCCCGTCGACGTCGGCGAGCAGCGGTTCGGCCTCGACGAGCGGCCGGACGGGGCGCGGCATGGGCAGGCCGCGGTCCAGGGCGTCGCGCTGGACGGCGGCGGACACGCGGTAGGCGTCGGTCCACCAGGACTCGCGGGAGCGGTTCAGGCGCTTGGCGGCCCACGTGCCGCGGGACGTGCGCAGCCGCCACACCAGGTGCGACGCGCCGCCGGTCACCGGGACGTGGTCGAGCACCTCGCCGAGGTCGAACGCCCGCGCCACCGCTTCCACGACGGGCACGCTAGCGCGGGTCGGGGGCGGGTCAGGAACCGTTTTCGGTGGACCGCCACACCGCCCGGTACCGCTCCTGGTCGCGTTCGGCCCGCGCCCGCCGCACCCCGGCCGCCGCGCCGCGCGGGTAGCCGTACTTCGTCAGCCGGTGGTCGGTGCTCTCGATGGCGTACGACACGCCGAAGTAGACGCCCACGATCAGGCCGAGCGACCCGCACGCGACGGCCAGCGGCAGCGGGGAGCCCAGGCCGAGGACCAGGGCGAGGGTGATCAGGATGGTGAGCGGCAGGACCTGGAGGAACATCCGCACGCCGAACCACAGCAGCCACGTCGGCTTGGTCGCCTGGTGGAACACCCACTCGCGGTACCGCTGGGGCAGCCGGCCGCCGACCAGGTACCAGGCGGCCAGGTACCACGGGGGCTTCACCGGCGCCCCGACGCGCCGATGACGCGCGTCAGCACGCCGTGCAGGTCGCGCAGCTCGTCGAGGGACATGCCGAGCTTCGCCACGATCGCGGGCGGGATCTCCAGTGCCCGCTCGCGCAGCGCCGCGCCCTCCGGGGTCAGCGCCACGGCCAGCAGCCGCTCGTCGGCGGCGTCCCGCGACCGGGTCACGTAGCCGATCGCCTCCAGCCGCTTGAGCAGCGGGGACAGCGTGGCGGGTTCGAGCGCCAGCATCCTGCTCAGCTCCTTCACGGACAGGGGAGCCCGCCCCCACAGGGCGAGCATCACCAGGTACTGCGGGTGGGTCAGGTTCATCGGGTCGAGCAGCGGGCGGTAGAGCGCGACCACGTTGCGCGACGCGATGGACAGCGCGAAGCAGACCTGGCGCTCCAGGTCCAGCGGGTCCTCTACGTTTTGTGCACTAATCATTAGTGCCCATACTACCTCGGCCGGACGGGTCCGCTCACCTGGCGTCCAGTTCGGCCCACCCGCCGCCGAGCGCGAGCAGCGCCCGCACCGACGCGGCGTGCTCGGCCACGCCGGCCAGGTCGCTGTGCAGCAGGGCCGCCCGGTCCGCGTCGACCGGGACGTGGTCGTCGCGCCACAGGTCCACGGGCAGGCTCACCACGAACACCACGGAGTCGAGGAGCCGGAGCACGGCCGCCCGCGGGTCGCCCGGGTAGCCGGCGCGGATGTCGGCGCACGCGGCGATCAGGTCGGCGAGGTCCCGCACGGCCGCCGCCGGCGTGCCGTCCCACTCCGGCGACGGCCAGACGCGCGTGTTCAACGCCATCCACAGCCGCCACCCGGCGTGCGACTCGGCCTCGTCCCGCGGCTGCCAGGCACCCATCCCCCCACTGTGCGGGTGCGCGGCGGCACCCGCACCGCGGGGGGCGGTACTCACTGCGGAACTGCGGACCCGGTCGGACGACACCCCGGTCGGGGGGGCGGTCCGGCCGGACGACGCCCGGTCGGACGACACCCCGGTCGGGTGCCGGCCCGGTCAGGTGCGGACGGTCTCCCGCTCGTCGTCCGAGTCGGACTGCAGCGAGTCGACGAGCGCCGCCCGGTCCTCCGACGGCTCCGGCTTGATCACCAGGCCGATGACGAGGTACAGCACCAGCGACACGAGCAGCGGCCAGGACACGATCACCGCCTGCGTGACGAACTCGACCTTGTTCAGCTGGAGCACGTACAGCACGGCCCACGTCCCCAGGCCGCCGATGGTCGAGCTCATCGCGGCGGTCGGGCCGACCTTCTTGAACCACGGCAGCAGGCCGAGCATCAGCGGGATCGCGATCGGGCCCATCGTGGCCGCCACCAGGGCGATCACCACCTTCAGCACGAAGCCCTTGGTGTCGGCGGTGAGCGCGATCGTCATGCTCAGCCCGATGAACAGGAACGTGGTGACCCGGGCCAGCTGGAGCTGGGCCGCCTCACCGAGCCTGGCCGCGCCCTTCCACAGCCGGGGCAGGATGTCCCGGGTGATGACGGCCGAGATCACGTTGGCGTCCGAGGACACCATCGCCATGGTGTGCGAGAAGAAGCCCGCCAGGACCAGGCCGACCATGCCCGCGGGGAGCATCTCCTTGCCCATCTCCACGTACGCCTGCTCGGCGTTGGCCTCCATGCCGGGCACGATCAGCGGCGCCGCCCACATCGGGAAGAACAGGATGAGCGGCCAGACCAGCCACAGGGCGCTGGACAGCAGCGCGGAGCGCTTGGCGGCGGCCCCCGTCGGCGCGGCCATGTAGCGCTGCGCCAGGTTCCACATGCCGCCGTTGTACTCCAGCGTCTTGATCAGGAACAGCGCCATGAAGAAGATCAGCGTGTACTGGCCCGACAGCGGGTCGGAGTGCGACTCGGGCAGCTCGTCCCAGATCTCCCACATGAAGCTGATGCCGCCGAAGTGCGACGCGACCGCGATGAACATGGCGATGCCCGCGAGGCCCTGGATGATGAACTGGCCGAAGTCGGTGAGCGCGTCGGCCCACAGGCCGCCCAGCACCGAGTAGACCATCGTGACCGCGCCGACCAGCGCGATGCCGAGCCAGATCGGCACGCCCGCGAAGCCCTGGAGCAGCAGCGCCACCGCGACCCACTTGGCGGCGATGTCGACGACCTTCAGCGCCGCGCCGGCCCACGCCATGACCTGCTGCGTCGGCACGTTGTAGCGGCGGGCCAGGTACTCCAGCGGCGATTTCACGCCGTGCTTGGAGCGCAGCCGGTTCCAGGCGCCGGCCCAGAGGAACGCGCCGATCCCGACGCCCAGGCCGATCGTGAGCGCCCACCAGATGTAGACGGTGAGCCCGAGGCGGTACGCCTCGGCCGCGAAGGCCACGAACATGACCGCGCTGTAACCGGACATGTGGTGCGAGATGCCGGAGAGCCACCACGGCATCCGTCCGCCCGCGGTGAAGAAGTCCGCGATGTTCTTGATCCGGCCACGTGACCAGTAGCCGATGGCCACCATCACGAAGAAGTACCCACCGACGACGACCCAGTCGAGGGTGCCCATGAGACCTCCACGAGTGCTCGGCCCACGGGGTGGCAGCGCGGAACTGCGGGCGGCGGTGCGCGACGCCCCACATGGGTGTGTGACGTACGTCTTACGAGGGTGTTGCCCCGTGCGGAAGGTCGCGGGAGGTCATTGAGTCACATTCGTGACTCTTGTTCATATACGTGACCGGATCGGACGCAAAGTTTTTTCACGGAAACCGCGTCATGCGCGGCGCGCGAAGGTGTCGCATGGGCATGCGAACCGGTGTCAACGCACGTCCGCCCGTGACGGGCGGTGATCGGCGTGCCGCGGGACCGGGGATCGCCCTGGTCGACCCCGTGCCGCTCTACCGCGAAGGGGTGGCGGCGGTGGTCCGGCGCACGCCCGGCCTCCAGTGGCTCGGCGCGACCGGCCACCCGCAGGCCGTCGTGCGGCTGCACGAGCGGCTGCGGCCCGACGTGCTGCTGATCGACTCGGTCCTCGACCCGCAGGGGCACCTGGCGACCCTGCTGGCGGCCAACGACCCGGAGCTCGTGGTCGTCTCGCTGGTGCGCGAGCCGCACCGGACGGCGAAGTACGTGCGGTCCGCCCTGTCCGCGGGCGTGCGCGGCCTCGTGCCCAGGGCGGGCGAGATCGGCGAGGTGCTGCACGCGATCGTGCGCGCCCACACCGATCGCGTCTACCTGGACCCGACCCTCGCCCCGCTGGCGGCGGGCTTCACGCCGACCGCCGAGGCCGGGTCGCGCCGGGCCCTGTCGCGCCGGGAGTACGAGGTGCTCCAGCTCATCGCGGACGGCCTGGAGAACCAGGCGGTCGCGGGCGAGCTGTACGTGTCCGTGGAGACCGTGCGCACGCACGTGAAGAACATCCTTCGCAAGCTGCGCGCCCGCGACCGCACCCACGCCGTGTCCCTGGCCTACCAGGCGGGGCTGCTGACGAGCGGCACGAGCAGCAACGCGGTCGGCTGAGGGTCCGGAGGGGGTCAGGGGTCCGGACGGGGTCCCGGGGCCAGGAGGGCCCCGAAAGGGGCTGGAACGGGAACAGGGGCCCCCGCGGAGGGGACCCCTGCTCGTGTGGTTCAGGTCAGAACGACGCCTCGTCCACGTCCATCAGCGAGTTGTCGGTCGCCTCGGCGATCTTGCGGCGCGCGGTCAGCTCGGGCAGCACGTTCTTCGCGAAGAACGACGCCACGGCGACCTTGCCCTCGTAGAACGCCTTGTCGCGGGCCGACGGGGTGCCGCCCAGCTTCTCCAGCGCCACCTCGGCCTGGCGCAGCAGCAGCCAGCCCACGAGCACGTCGCCCGCGGTCATCAGCAGGCGGACGGTGTTCTGGCCGACCTTGTAGAGGTTGCGCACGTCCTCCTGCGAGCCGGTCAGGAAGCCGACCAGCGCGCCGAGCATGCCCTGGAGGTCCTCCAGGCCCTGCTTGAGCAGCGCGCGCTCCTCCTTCAGGCGGCCGTTGCCGCCCTCGTTGTCGAGGAACCCCTGGATCTCGCCGTTGATGAAGCCCAGCGCCTGGCCCTTGTCGCGGATGATCTTCCGGAAGAAGAAGTCCAGCGACTGGATGGCCGTGGTGCCCTCGTACAGCGAGTCGATCTTCGAGTCCCGGATGTACTGCTCGATCGGGTACTCCTGGAGGAAGCCGGAGCCGCCGAGCGTCTGGAGCGACTGCGCGAGCTGCTCGTAGGCGCGCTCCGAGCCGACGCCCTTGACGATCGGCAGCAGCAGGTCGTTGACCTTCTCGGCCAGCTCCTTGTCGGCGCCGCCCAGGGCGATCTTGTCCTGCTGGGTCGCGGTGTACAGGTACACCGCGCGCAGGCCCTCGGCGTACGCCTTCTGGAGCATGAGGCTGCGGCGCACGTCGGGGTGGTTGGTGATGGTGACGCGCGGCGCGGTCTTGTCCGTCATGCGGGTCAGGTCGGCGCTCTGCACGCGCTCCTTGGCGTAGGCCAGGGCGTTGAGGTAGCCAGTGGACAGCGTGCCGATGGCCTTGGTGCCGACCATCATGCGGGCGTACTCGATGACCTGGAACATCTGCGCGATGCCGTCGTGCACCTCGCCGAGCAGCCAGCCCCGGGCGGGCACGCCGTGCTGGCCGAACGTCAGCTCGCACGTGGTGGAGACCTTGAGGCCCATCTTGTGCTCGACGTTGGTGACGAAGGCGCCGTTGCGCTCGCCGGTCGACTCGCCGGTCCGCGAGTCGAAGTGCCACTTGGGCACGAGGAACAGCGACAGGCCCTTGGTGCCGGGCCTGGGCTCGATGCCGGGGCCCTCGGGCCGCGCCAGCACGAGGTGCATGATGTTCTCGGTCATGTCCTGGTCGCCGGACGTGATGAACCGCTTCACGCCGTCGAGGTGCCAGGTGCCGTCCTCCTGGAGCACGGCCTTGGTGCGGCCCGCGCCCACGTCGGAGCCGGCGTCGGGCTCGGTCAGCACCATGGTGGCGCCCCAGCCGCGCTCGATCATGATCTCGGCCCAGCGCTTCTGCTCCTCGGTGCCGTTGCGGTGCACGACGGAGGCGAAGTTGGGGCCGGCCAGGTACATGTAGATGGCGGGGTTGGCGCCGAGGATCAGCTCGGAGGCCGCCCACTGCACCGACGGCGGGATGCCGAAGCCGCCCAGCTCATCGGGCAGGGACAGGCGGTACCACTCGCCGTCCCACACGGCCTTGAACGACTTCTTGAAGGACTCGGGCAGCGTCGCCGAGTGCGTCTTCGGGTCGAAGACCGGGGGGTTGCGGTCGGCGTCGGCGAAGGAGTCCGCCAGCGGGCCGACCGCCAGGTTGTTGAGCTCGGCAAGCACGCCGCGCGCGGTGTCCTCGTCGGACTGCTCGAACGGCCCCGTGCCGAGGTGGTCCTGCACGTTGAAGACCTCGAAGAGGTTGAACTCGAGGTCCCGGACGTTGCTCTTGTAGTGACCCATCTCGTCGTCCACTCCATGCTGGTCGGGGCGGTCCCCTACTGACCGGTAACAACAGGGTATTACCTGTCAGTAACCCCGGCAAGGGCGGCTCGCCCGGTTGTGGTGAACCAGACGCGGCGGAACGGGACGAGGGCGGCACCCGGGTGGGTGCCGCCCTCGCGGGGACGCGGAACGCGGTCAGCCCTTGTGGGCCTTGGCCGCGGCGAAGCAGTAGACGCCGAACCCCAGGAAGCCCAGGGCGATGACGGCGAGCAGGAAGACGCCGTACGGCTGGGCGGCCAGCGAGTGCAGCGCCTTGTCCAGCCCGCCGGACTGCGACGGGTCGGCGCTCAGCGCGGCCAGGCCGACCAGGACGCCGATCAGCGCGTAGGCGATGCCCTTGCCGATCCAGCCGATGCGGCCGGTGCGCTCGACCCACTTCCGGCTGCCCGCGGGCAGCTCGGACATGTCCAGGTCGCGCTCGAACGACTTCTTCACGCCCTTGCGGACCACCATCGCGCCCAGGACGATGATCGCCACCGCCGCGATGCCCACGATGACCTGCCCGAACGGCAGCGCGAGGAACTTCGCGGTCCACTCCTGGGACTTCTCGGTGGAGCTGCTCTGGGACGTGCCGGTCGCGTAGTTGACCGCCGCGACGCCGATGGCGACGGCGGTGATGGCGCGTCCCACCGAACCGAACCGGTGGTAGACCCGCTTGCGCTTCTCGGTCTCCCACCCGTACCCGGAGACGGCCATGGTGATCTGCCAGATCGCGAAGGCGAACAGGCCGATCGCCAGCACCCACAGCAGGAACGGCCCGAAGCCGGTCTCCGCGACGAGGGCCACCGCGCCCTTCTGGTCGGTGCGCTCACCGGAGTCACCGAGCACCACCTGCGCCGTCAACGCCGCCAACAGGACGTGGACGACCCCGTAGCAGACCATCCCCGCGCGTCCGAGGACCTGCACGGCGGGATGTCTTCGCACCTCTGAAGCAGTGGTAGCCACGACCGGGTGACTACCCAATCGTGGCTACCGGCGAAACCCCGAGGTCGCCCCGGGTGTCACCCCTCGCAGATGATCTTGAACTGCGGGTCGTACCGGACGGTCCGCGACTCGCTGCGCGACTGGCCGGTGCGGCGGTCGGTGATCGTGCGGGTGTCGGTCACCGAGAAGCCGGGCGAGCCGTTGCTCGGCGTGCACGGCTTGGTGGTGACCTTCTTCTCCTGCGGCGGGGTCGGGTTGAAGTCCCCGCTGGTGGAGCCGGTCACGTCGTAGTTCTTGGTGCCCCACAGCACGATCTTGATCGTCGACGGCGTCCAGATCGTCTGGATCGCCACGCCCGTCTCGTCCGGGTTGGTGAACTTGATGTCGATCAGGCTGTTGCCGGCGTTGTCCATGAACACGGTGGCCTCGCGCCCCTTGGGGTAGCGCGTGATCCAGTAGCTGTGCTCCTTGTGGCCCGCGTCCTTCATGCCCGCGTTGTAGTACGCGTTGTAGAGGGTCGTGGCGAACTGCGAGATGCCGCCGCCGACCGCGCGGCCGGGGATGCCGTTCTCGATGATGCCCGCCTCGACGTAGCCCTGCGCCGTGCCGCGCGGACCGGTGTAGCCGTTGAGGCTGAACGTCTCGCCCGGCTTCACGATCGCGCCGTTGACCTTCTCGGCCACCACGCGGATGTTCACGCCCGAGTCGGCCGCGAAGCCACCGGTCTGGAACTCGCCGATGACCTCCTTGATGCCCATCTTGTTCGCCTGCTCGGTCGTGACCTTCGCGGGCGTGTGCTTGTACTCCGCCTTGATCGCGCGGTCGTTGTCGCGCTTCACCACGTCCATGAAGGTGGCCAGGGACTTCTCCCAGTCGATGCCGAGGCCGTCCACCGACTCCTTCACGGTGGGCCGGCCGCCCTCGAACACGATCTCGGCGTCCTTGCCCTCCTTCTCGGTCTCCTTGAGCTGGGGACCGGCGTGCTCGACGACCTTGTTGTTGTCCACCTTGGCGTTCAGGCCGCCGTCGTCGGCGGGCTCGAACACCAGCACGGTGCCGAGCTGCTCGGGCGTGAGCGTCGCGTCCTTGCCCTCGCCCTTGATGATCACGGGCGCGGACACGGCGGGCTTGGCGACCTCGTTCAGCGCCTTCTCGACGCCCTCCTTGGTCGTCTTCACCGGGGTGGTGGCCACCGGCAGCTCGACCGTGCCGCCGTCGGCCCAGGAGGCGAGCAGCGCGCCGGACGCGCCGGGCACGTCCAGCTTCTGCCCCTGCCGAGGCTCGACCGCGACCGGGTTCGCGCCCTCGAAGCGGATCGTGCCCTCGGCCGGGTCGTGGTCGGTGGTGGGGCGCAGGCCCTCCAGCGCGGCGGCGAGCTTCGCGTCGTCGCTCTTGGTGGCGAAGCCGACCTCGTGCGAGGTGAAGAACGACGTGACGCGGGTGATCGGGGACAGCGGCTGGCTGCCCGCCTGGTCGAGCGTCTTCGCCCAGTCCAGCTCCAGGCCGGCGGACTCCGGGTCGATCTCGGCCGTCACGTCGCCGGCGCGGGCCTTCACCGGCGCGGCCAGGCGGGGGCCGATCTCGCCGCGCAGCTTCTGCTCGGCCTCGGCGTGGCTCAGGCCGCCGACGTCCACGCCCGCCACGGTCACGCCGCGCGGCACGTTGCCGGAGGAGACGAAGATGTCCAGCCCGTAGAGGACGACCAGCACGCCGATCGCGGCGGCGGCGATGAGGCCGGTCTTGCGCAGGCGCTTGCGCTTGGCGTCGGCCTCGTCGGCCTCGGCGCGCTCGTCGACCATGACCGGGCCGTACACGCCGGAGTCGGTCGGCTCGGGCGCGGTGACCGGGGTGGCGAAGACGGTGGTCTGCTCCGACGGCGACGGCTGCCGGTCGAACCCGCCGGGCGGGGTGTGGGCGCCCCTGGTCCGCTCGGCGGGCGGGGGCGGCGGCGCGGGCATCGCGCGCGTCTGCTCCGCCGGGATCGCCCGGGTCTGGTCGGTCGGGATCGCGCGCGTCTGCTCGGCGGGCGTCACGCGGGCCTGCTCCAGCGGGATCGCCCGGGTCTGCTCGGCCGGCGTCACGCGGGCCTGCTCCGCCGGGATCGCGCGGGTCTGCTCGCCGTTCGGGTTCCGCGCCTGCTCGCCGTTCAGGTCGCGCGTGACCTCGCCGGACAGTGCGCGGGTCACGTCGGCGGACGGCACGCCCCCCGGCGGGGTCGGCACGGCCTTCGGCGGCACGGGCACGCCCCTCGGCGGCGTCATGTTGCGCACCGTCGCCGAGGCGTCGGCGGGCTCGGCGTCCGGCTCCTCCTGGGGCCACGCGGCCTCCTGGACGGCCGAGGCCGGGATGTGCTTGGTGCGCTCGGAAGCGGTGCCCGACGGGCGGACCGGCTCCATCGCCTTGGTCCGCTCGGCGTCGTACTCCGGTCGCTCGTTCTCCGGCACCGCTTCCCCCTCTTGCCTTTCCTCAGGCTCCTGGGACTGATTACCCGACCGCCGTCACGT
This sequence comes from Saccharothrix sp. DSM 118769, assembly GCF_052936295.1. NCBI lineage: Bacteria > Bacillati > Actinomycetota > Actinomycetes > Pseudonocardiales > Pseudonocardiaceae > Saccharothrix > Saccharothrix sp. DSM 118769. The sequence goes on from NZ_CP193627.1 coordinate 9,557,221, forward strand.
GATGATCACGTTCGGGCGGTTCACAGGTAAAGACCGGTCCCGTGGTCGGTCCGCTCGGTGGCGGTGGCGTGCACGTCCCGTTCCCGCATCACCAGGTAGGTGTTCCCCTGGACCTCGACCTCGAACTGGTCCTCGGGGTTGAACAGCACCCGGTCGCCGATCTTGACGTGCCGCACGTTCGTGCCCACCCCGAGCACGTCCCCCCACGCCAGGCGCTTCGCCATCTGGGCGGTCGCCGGGATCACGATGCCACCGCTGCTGCGTCGTTCGCCGTCCTCCGGCGAGATCCGCACCATCACGCGGTCGTGCAGCATCTGGATCTCGAGCTTGACATCGGCCACCAGCGGAGTCTAGATGCCCTCGTCGAGGCCACCCATCATCAGGGGTAGCCTGTCCGGCCCGCCCGCCTCGACGCGCACCGGCACGCCCCAGTCCTGGCGGGCCAGCTCGCACACCGGGTGCTCGACGGCGGGGTCGTCCGTGCAGCTCGCGGCCTGTGCGACGACGTGCAGCACGCCCTCGGTGAAGCCCTCCGCGACCACCAGCCGGCGCACCAGGTCGGTGCCCGTGCCCGCGCCCTCGGCGATCAGCCCCGGCGGGGAGCTGGTGACCTCCAGGCGGGTGGACGGGCCGAAGCGGTCGTCGAGCTTCTGGCCGGTCGGCGGGGTGAACACGACGGCCAGCTCGACCGGGCCGGGCGCGATCACCGACGGCGGGCGCTTGACCCGGTGGGCGTCGCCGCTGACCAGCCGCACGCCGGGCGCGACGGGCCGTTCGAGGCGGTGCGCGGCGGAGGCCACGACGACCAGCTCGCCGTCGACCAGGACCGCGTCGGACGGTTCGGCGACGTCGGTGGCCAGGGTGGACACCTCGCCGGTGGCGGGGTCGTAGCGGCGGATCGCGCCGTTGTAGGTGTCGGCGACGGCGACCGCGCCGTCCGGCAGCGCGGTCACGCCCAGCGGGTGCTGGAACAGCGCCTCGTCGGCCGGGCCGTCGCGGTGGCCGAAGTCGAACAGGCCCTTGCCGACGGCGGTGTGGACGGTGCGGTCGGCGTCGAGCCAGCGCAGCGCCGAGGTCTCCGAGTCGACCAGCCACAGCCGGTCGCCGGCGGCGGCCAGGCCGGAGGTCTGCGCGAAGAACGCCTCCTCGGCCGGGCCGTCGTGCAGGCCCTCCACGGTGGTGCCGGCCAGGCGCTCCACCCGGTTCTCCAAGGGCTTGAACAGGCCGAGGGTGTGGTTGCCCGCCATCGCGACGGCCACGCCGCCGGCCGGCTCCCACCAGGCGACGTCCCACGGGCTGGTGAGGTCGACCTCGCCGGCCGGGCCGTCGGTCGCGCCGTCGCGCCACTGCTCGCCGGTGCCCGCGACCGTGGTGACCTCGCCGGTGTCCAGGTTCAGGCCGCGCAGCAGGTGGTTGACCGTGTCGGCGACGACCGCGTGGTAGCCGACCTCGGCGGCGACGCGGTCGGGCAGCAGCGCGATGCCGGCGGGTTCGGAGAACGTGGGGCGCGTGCCGTCGGCGCGACCGCGCTCACCCGTGCCGACGCGGCGGACGACGGTCTCGCCGTCGGCCTCCAGCTCCACGAGGGAGTGGTGGGCCGAGTCGCTGACCAGCAGCGTGCCGCGCGGCGTGAGGACCGCCTTGGCGGGGAAGCGCAGCTCGGTCGCGGCGGGCGGCGGCGCGACGTACGGGCCGTCGCCGCGGTGCAGCGTGCCCTTGGCCGCGTGCTCGGCGACGACCTCGGACACGACCTGGCGCAGCGCGTCGAGGTGGCCCTCGCCGGCGGCGACGTGCACGACGTAGCCCTCGGGGTCGACCAGGACGAGCGTCGGCCACGCCTTGACCGCGTAGTTCTGCCAGGTGGTCAGCTCGGGGTCGTCCAGCACGGGGTGGTCGACCTGGTAGCGCTCGACGGCGGCTTCGAGGGACGCGGCCTCGGCCTCGTGCGCGAACTTGGGCGAGTGCACGCCGATGGTGACCAGGACGTCGTGGAACTCGGCTTCGAGGGGGCGCAGCTCGTCCAGCACGTGCAGGCAGTTGATGCAGCAGAAGGACCAGAAGTCGAGCAGCACGACCTTGCCGCGGAGGTCTTTGAGCGCGATGTCGCGCCCACCGGTGTTGAGCCAGCCCCGGCCGACGAGTTCGGGGGCGCGGACGCGGGCGCGGCGGCGTTGAGCGGTCGTCACGTCCCGATCCAACACCGCGGGACGGCGCACCTGTTCCGGCGTCCACGATGTGGGAGGTCAGTGCCCCCGGACCGAGCGGGGGCCGACGACGGTCGCGCCGAGGGCCTCCACGCGCCGCCTCAGGGCGCGGTCGGCGGTGGCGACGGTGACGGGGCGGCCGGCGCCCTCGTCGCGGACCACCTCGACGATCTTGTCGTCGCCGTCGGCGGTGGCGGGGACCACGCGGACGCCGGGGGTGGAGCCGACGTGCCTCGCCCGCCCCTCGACCACCAGGACGACCTCCAGCGGGCCGGGGTGGGAGGGCAGGCCCCGTTCGGCCACGGCCACCAGGTCGTCCCTAAGGCGGGTGGCGGCGGCGGCCCGGTCCTTCCACCAGCCGTCGGGGACGGAGCCGACGACGTTGGCCGCGTCCACGACCAGGAGCGGGAGCGTCATCGCGCCATGCTGCCGGCGAACGCGCGGGATGTTGTCGGACCCCGCCGGCACGATGGTGTCGTCCACGGGGGACGAGGCGAGGACGAGGGGGAAGAAGTGGTCATGGGGCGTGCCCGCAGGGCGAAGGACACCTGGAACGGTTCGGCGACGACCACGTAGCCGGACGTGGGAAACCCCGCGGTGCTGCCAGGTCGGGGGTCCGACAGCACCGCGGGGTCACCTGGGACATCGAGACACGATCGTGGACTGTTACACCCCCTAGAGGGTGTGACGCAGGTCACGTTGTGAATATGACGAAGCCCTGCCGCGCGGGAGGTGCGGCAGGGCTTCATTCTTTCCCCCCGGCCGGACGTGGACGACGGGGCGCGCGCCCGCGTGTCGTCGGGCGGTCGTCACTCGATCCGGCAGGTCCTGCGCCGCGTCAGCGGAGCGAGGTCACCTGGGCCTGCGCGATCGCCATCAGTTCGTGGCGCATCGCCGGGGTGGGTGCCATGTCGATCGCCCGGGCCACGGCCTTGCGGTTGCGAGCCTCGACACGACGAGCGCGGAGCTTCGCAGTGAAGTTCACGGGGTTCATCCCTCTCAACGTTCCTCGGTGGTGTGCCTCAAGTATGCCTCATCGGCACGCGCGATGCACCCGATTCAACGGTGAGGTGGCGCACACGCCGACGAATCTTCGGCAGCAACCGCGTAGCTCCCGACGATTCGCCTGGACGACACCTGTTGGACCGGACGGCACCACCGGCGGCGCGGCCCGCTCCCGCGCGGTGCCCGGTGACGGAGCCGCACGGGCGCGGAGCGTCATCGCCGGTAGCGTGGCCGTCGTGGCTGAGGTGGTGACGAAGGGCGTCGGCCGGGTCGAGCGGACCGCCGACCGGGCCGAGGTGCAGGTGAGCTTCGAGACGACCGGCTCGACGCGCGCCGAGGCGGTGGACCGGCTGACCGAGCGGGTCGGCGCGCTCGAACCCGCGTTCGCGCGACCGGGCGTCGAGGTGCGCTCGCGGCAGCTGGCCGTGCACGACAACTGGGACGGCACCCACCGCTCCGGCAGCCGGGCGAGCCAGAACTACGTGGTCCGGGTGGACGACGTGGCCGGGCTCGACGACCTGCTGGCCGCCGTGGTCGCGGCGGAGCCGACGTGGCTCGGCGGGCCGACCTGGCAGCTCAGGGACGACGTCGAGGCCGTCGCGGAGGCGCAGCGGGAGGCAGTGGCGGACGCGCGGCGGCGGGCCGAGGGCTACGCGCGGGCGCTGGGCGCCCGGCTGGGCCCGCTGCAACGGCTCGCCGACGGCGACGCCGAGGCGCAGTGGGCCGCCGAGTCGTCGCGCGCGATGACCGCCGGGTACGGCGGGTCGCCCGGCGTGCCGCCGCAGGTCGACCAGCTCGCGCTGGAGGCGCAGCGGATCACGGTGGCGGTCCGGTGCACCGCCACCTGGGCCCTGCTCGACTGACCCGACCTCTCCCGACCCGAACTCCCCGGCCCGGCCTCCCCCGACCCGAACTCCCCGGGCCGACCTCGTCGGACGGCGGTCGCTCAGCTGCTGGTGCGCGGCTGGACCAGCTCCACCACCACGGACCGGTTGCGCGCCGCCGCGCCCGGGATCAGGTCGCCCGCCGCGTCCACGTCGACGTCCAGCGGCGCGCCGAAGCCCGCGCCGACGACCTCGACGAACGCCGACCGGCTCACCCCGAGGTCGGTCAGCGCCGACATCACCCGCTGCGCCCGCCGCTGGGTGAGGCCGACCGCCTGCTCCGCCGACGCCGACGTGGCCGTGCGCACGACGACCCGCGCCGTGGTGCGCCCGTCGAACTTCTCCGCCACCTGCCGCAGCACGTCCTGCGCGCCGGGCGCCAGCTCGTCGCCGCCCGCCCGGAACACCATCGAGCTGGGCACGTGCACCAGGGCGTCCCGGTTCTCCACGTGCCCGATGTCCACGGTCGGCACCTCGGTGCGCGCGATCGGCCCGCCCGCGGGCCCCGGGTCCGGGTCGTGGGTGCAGCTCGCCGCGCCGAACTCGCGGCACACGCCCAGCCACAGCTCGACGAGCGCGTCCCGCGCGCCGGGCGGCAGCGGCTGCTGCGCGCCGGCCACCTGGCCGAGGCCGGAGAAGACGACGTCCTTGCCGGCGAGGTCCGGCAGGGCGTCGTCCGGCACGGCGGCGGCCGCGGCCGCCACGTCCAGGTCGAGGCCGAGGCGGGTCAGGTCGAGCGGGTCGGTGGTCTGCAACCCGCTGCTGTGCAGCACGAGCACGGCCGGACCGGGCGCGGCGGCCATGTCGGCGAGCACGGACAGCGGGTCGAGCCGCCCGGTGCCGCCGCCGATCTGCGCGAGCTGCCCGTCCAGCCGGGTCAGGCGGTCCTGGACCTCCGCGTCGTCGGCGGCCGAGAGGACCTCGTCGGAGTACGCGGTGCCCGCGTCCTCGCCCTCGCGGTAGACGACGACCCGCGTCTCGCCGCGCGTGAGCGCGGCCGACAGCCGGTCGACGACCGCGGGGGTGAGGCCGACCCGGGGCTCGTTGGCGGACGCGGTCACCCCGATGCGCACGGTGGTGGGGTCGCGGGAGTCCTCCCCGCAGGCAGCACAAGCCGCCACAAGCACGACTGCGGCGAAGAGCCGTGAGTGGTTCATGTCACGTGAAGCGGGAAAACGCTCCGTTCTGTTACCGCCGTCACCCTTTTGGGTTAACGGGAGGTGATCAGCGCTCCACGATCGCCGTAACGCCCTGCCCGCCCGCCGCGCAGATCGAGATCAGGCCGCGGCCCGACCCCCTCTCCGCGAGGAGCTTGGCGAGGGTCGCCACGATCCGCGCGCCGGTGGCCGCGAACGGGTGGCCGGCGGCCAGCGACGAGCCGTTGACGTTGAGCTTCGCCCGGTCGACCGATCCCAGCGGCGCGTCCCGGCCGAGCCTGCCCTTGCAGAAGTCCGCGTCCTCCCACGCCTTGAGCGTGGCCAGCACCTGCGAGGCGAACGCCTCGTGCACCTCGTAGAAGTCGAAGTCCTGGAGGGCGAGGCCGGCGCGGTCCAGCATCCGCGGCACGGCGTAGGCGGGCGCCATCAGCAGCCCCTCGCCGCCGTGCACGTAGTCGACCGCCGCCGTCTCGGTGAACGTCAGGTGGGCGAGCACCGGCAGCTTCCGGGCCGCCGCCCACTCCTCCGAGGCGAGCAGCACGGTGGACGCGCCGTCGGTGAGCGGCGTGGAGTTGCCCGCCGTCATCGTCGCGCCCTCGCCCCGGCCGAACACCGGCTTGAGCTTCGCGAGCTTCTCCACCGACGAGTCCGGCCGCAGGTTCTGGTCGCGGGTCAGGCCCTGGAACGGGGTGACCAGGTCGTCGAAGAACCCGCGGTCGTAGGCGGCGGCGAGCTTGTGGTGGCTCGCGGCGGCCAGGGCGTCCTGGTCCTCGCGGGCGATGCCCCACTCCTTCGCGGTGATCGCGGCGTGCTCGCCCATGGACAGGCCGGTGCGCGGCTCGCCGTTGCGCGGGACCGACGGCACGACGTGCTTGGGGCGCAGCTTCAGCGCGGCCCGCAGCCTCGCGCCGGCGGTCCGCGCCCGGTTGAGCTCCAGCAGCACGCCCCGCAGGTCCTCGTTCACGCCGATGGGCGCGTCGCTGGTGGTGTCCACGCCGCCCGCGACGCCGACCTCGATCTGGCCGAGCGCGATCTTGTTGGCCACCGCGATCACGGCCTGCAGGCCCGTGCCGCACGCCTGCTGGAGGTCGTAGGCGGGGGTCTCGGCGGACAGGCCGCTGCCCAGCACGGACTCGCGGACCAGGTTGAAGTCCCGGCTGTGCTTGAGCACCGCGCCCGCGACGACCTCGCCCAGCCGCTCGCCCTGGAGCGCGAACCGGCTGACCAGGCCGTCCAGCGCGGCGGTGAACATGTCTTGGTTCGACGCCGTGGCGTACGGGCCGTTCGAGCGCGCGAAGGGGATTCGGTTGCCGCCGAGGATGGCAACTCGGGCCATGTCGTCCTCCAGGGTGAGGGGCGTGTCCGCCCAGCCTAATCTACTGGTCAGTAGACTTACTAGCGAGTAGGGAGTGTGATGTGCCCATGGATCGGTATCAGTCGTTCGCCAACTCCGGTGTCGGGCGGTTCGTGGTGGGCAAGCTGGGCCTGCCCTCCCCCTACCCGCTGCGCAGGCACTCACCCACCCGGCCCCCGCTGGACGGCCCCGTGCTGCTCGGCGGCGGCGGGCGGCTCGTCGACGCGCTGGGCACGACGCTCACGTCGGCGGGGCTGGACCTCGCGCCGGAGCACGCACCCGGCAACGCCCAGGGCGGTCCCCGGTACGGGGCGCTGGTGTTCGACGCGACCGGGATCGGGACGGTCGAGGGGCTGCGCGGCCTGCACGACTTCTTCCACCCGGTGATCCGGTCGCTCGGCCCGTGCGGCCGGGTGGTCGTGCTGGGCACGCCGCCGGAGCTGACCGGGTCGACGGAGGAGCGGATCGCGCAGCGCGCGCTGGAGGGGTTCACCCGGTCCGTCGGCAAGGAGCTGAAGCGCGGGGCGACGGCGCAGCTCGTGCACGTGGCGCCGGGCGCCGAGGACGCGGTCGAGTCGACGCTGCGGTTCCTGCTGTCCGGGCGGTCGGCGTACGTGTCCGGCCAGGTCGTGCGGGTCGGCCCGGCCGACGTCGAGGTCCCCCGCGACTGGGACCGGCCGCTCGACGGCAAGGTCGCCCTGGTCACGGGCGCGTCCCGCGGCATCGGCGCGGCCATCGCCGAGGTGCTGGCCCGCGACGGCGCGCACGTCGTCTGCCTCGACGTGCCCGCGCAGGGCGAGGACCTGTCCCGCGTGGCGAACCGGGTGAAAGGTTCAACAATCCAACTGGACATCACGACGGCGGATGCGCCGAAGAGGATTGTTGAACAATTCACCCAGCGACATGGCGGTGTGGACGTCGTCGTGCACAACGCGGGCATCACCCGGGACAAGACGCTGGGGCGGATGGACGCGGCCCGCTGGGACGCGGTGGTCGCGGTGAACCTGGCGTCGCAGCAGCGGGTCAACGAGGCGCTGCTGGCGGACGGGGTCCTGCGGCCCAACGGGCGGATCGTCGGCGTGTCGTCCATCGCGGGCATCGCGGGCAACGTCGGCCAGACCAACTACGCCACCACCAAGGCGGGCGTGATCGGCATGGTCGACGCGCTGTCCGAGCGGCTCGCCGGGCGGGCCACCGTCAACGCGGTCGCGCCGGGTTTCATCGAGACCGCGATGACCGCCGCCGTGCCGCTGCTGATCCGCGAGGCGGGCCGGCGCATGAACAGCGCGTCCCAGGGCGGGCTGCCGGTGGACGTGGCCGAGACGATCGCCTGGTTCGCGCACCCCGCGTCGTCCGGCGTGAACGGCAACGTCGTGCGCGTGTGCGGGCAGAGCCTGCTGGGGGCGTGATGTCGAACCTGACCCTGCTCTACGCCAAGGCCGCGCTGACCGCGTTCACCCGGCGCGGCTCCGTGCTGCCGTCGACGTCGCTGGACGCCGAGGTGACCACCGACCCCGAGCACCTGGCCGCCTACAACGCGGTGTGCGGGTTCGGGGTGCGCGACGAGCTGCCGACCACCTACCCGCACGTGCTCGGCTTCCCCCTCCAGGTCCGGCTGATGACCGCGCGCGACTTCCCGTTCCCGCTGCCGGGGCTGGTGCACGTGGCGAACCGGATCACGCGGACCCGGCCGCTCCTGGCCGCCGAACCGCTGTCGCTGCACGTGAAGCTGGCGAACCTGCGACCGCACGAGCGGGGGCGGCAGTTCGACGTGGTGACGACGGTGTCGGTGGACGGCGAGGAGATGTGGGTCGATGTGTCGACATATCTCCGGCGCGAGGCCGGCGGCGGCGGCGGTGGCGACGGCACTGGCACCGACAGCGGCGGTCGCGAGGCCGGCGGCGATGGCAGTACCGGCGGGGTCGGTGGCGCGATGTCGGGGGCGGGCGAGCGCGCCTCGGCTCCCGCACCGACCGCGGTGTGGCGGCTGCCCGGCGACCTGGGGCGGCGGTACGCGGCGGCGTCCGGCGACCGCAACCCGATCCACCTGCACGCGCTGACCGCGAAGGCGTTCGGCTTCCCCCGGGCCATCGCGCACGGCATGTGGTCGAAGGCGCGGGCCGTGGCGTCGTTCGAGGGGCGGTTGCCGGGCGCGTACGAGGTCGACGTGCGGTTCAAGGCGCCGATCCCGCTGCCCGGCGAGGTCGGCTTCTCGGCCGCGCCGACCGGTGACGGCTGGCGGTTCGCCGTGTGGTCGGACCGGCCGCACCTGGAGGGCGTGATCACCGCCTGACACCACGCCCGGCAGCGGGGTGAGCACCGCCACGGTGTTCACGCTCTCATTTACCTTGTGCACAAGTTACTTGGGAGCTAGCTTTCCTGGTGTCGGCCGCGTTGACCGGCCAGAACCAGAAGGAGCCCGACATGACCGTCCTGGAGCCCGCCGCCGCGGAGTTCGCCGCCGCGACCGCCACCCCGCCGTACCTGTTCGACCTGGGCCCGGTCGAGGGCCGCAAGACCGTCGACGCCGTGCAGTCCGGCGAGGTGTTCAAGCCCGAGGTCGACGAGGAGACCGTGAACGTCGGCGAGGTGCCGGTGCGGATCGTCCGCCCGGTCGGCGCGACCGGCCCGCTGCCCGTCGTGCTCTACGTGCACGGCGCCGGCTGGGTGTTCGGCAACGCCCACACCCACGACCGCCTGGTCCGCGAGCTGGCCGTCGGCACCGGCGCGGCCGTCGTGTTCCCCGACTACAGCCTCTCGCCCGAGGCCAAGTACCCCACCGCGGTCGAGGAGAACTACGCCGTCGCGCGCTGGGTCGTCACCGAGGGCGCCGCGAAGGGCCTGGACGGCTCGCGGCTCGCCGTCGCGGGCGACTCGGTCGGCGGGAACATGGCGATCGCCCTCACGCTGCTCGCCAAGGAGCGCGGCGACGTCGCGTTCGCCCAGCAGGTCCTCTTCTACCCGGTGACCGACGCGGCGTTCGACACCGCGTCGTACCACGAGTTCGCCGAGGGCTACTTCCTGCGCCGCGACGCCATGCAGTGGTTCTGGGACCAGTACACGACCGACGAGGGCGAGCGCGCGCAGGTCACCGCCTCGCCGCTGCGCGCGTCCGTCGACCAGCTGCGCGACCTGCCGCCCGCGCTCGTGATCACCGCCGAGGCCGACGTGCTGCGCGACGAGGGCGAGGCGTACGCGAACAAGCTGCGCGAGGCCGGCGTCCCGGTGACCGCCGTCCGCTACCAGGGCGTGATCCACGACTTCGTCATGCTCAACGCCCTGCGCGGCACCCACGCCGCCGAAGCCGCCATCACCCAGGCGATCGGCGTGCTGAAGAACGCCCTGGCCTAGTCGGCCCGCTCGGCTGGTCGGCCCGCTCGGCCGCTCGGCCTGCTCGGCTGGTCGGTCTGCTCGGCTAGTCGGCCTGCTCGGCGCGCCTCGACGGCGGGTGCCACACGTCGCCCGCCACGAGGTCGCCGAACCCCATCCAGACGAGGTTCATCAGCCGGGCGGCGACGACGCCGGCCGGCTCGGCCGGGTTGTCGAGCCACCAGTCGGCCAGCGACTCGCCCGCCCCCACCAGTGCCGCGGCCAGCGACTCGGCCTCCTTGTCGCCGGCGCGCGGCACGTCGGAGAAGTCCGACGAGTGCACGAGCAGCGCCGCCACCAGGCTGATCGCCCGTCCGCGCATGTCGGCCAGCTCCGCGGCGAACGGCCCGCCCTGCGACGACGCCTGCCGGTGCAGCACCTGCCAGCTCGCGCGGTTCTCGCCGACGAACCCGAAGAACGCCCGGAGCCCGCTCCACAGCTGGACGTCCGGTGGCTCGCCGGCCTCGACGCCGGTCGCGATGGCCTCCATCATCCGGGTCGCCTCGCGGCGGATGCAGGTGGCGAACAGCTCTTCCTTCGACCCCAGGTACGCGTACAGCATGGGTTTCGAGATGCCCGCGACGTCGGAGATCTCGTCCATCGACGCGGCGTGGAACCCCAGCCGCGAGAAGACGTCCACCGCGGCGTCCATGATCTGCCGTTCGCGCACCGCGCGCGGCAGTCTCTTCGCCCGACCGGTGCGGACCGGTTGCTCTGCGTGCATCGCACCCCCTGGATTGCTGGAGCAAGATTACTCCGAGGGCCTTGCCCCCTTACCTACTCGCCAGTAGATTTACCGCCGAGTAGGTAGCGGAGGTGCCACCATGACCATCGACCTCACCACCGAGGCGATCGCGAAGCTCAGCCCCGGCGAGCTGATCTCAACGCTCAAGCGGGTCGACCCGGCCGACCCCGCGCTGGCGGGCGTCGACATCGACGTCATCGCCCGGGGCATCGACCCCAGGAAGCTCGGCGAGGACGAGTTCGCCGACCTGCTCGGCGCGCTCGGCGACCTCGCCGACGGCGGCGCCGACCTCGACCTCGCGAAGATGGACGCGCAGAACTTCGCGCGCATCGTCTCGCGCGCGTCCAAGGGCCAGATCGAGGCCGTGACGTCCCGGCCCGGCCTGCGCGAACGCGTGCTCGACGAGGTGTTCCGGCGGATGGAGGTCCACTTCCGCGGCGACCGCGCCGGCGCGACCCGCGCCGTGGTGCACTTCCACCTCACCGGCGGCTTCACCGACTCCGGCGAGGACGTGTACGAGGCGATCGTCGAGAACGCCGCGTGCGTGATCAACAAGGACGAGACCCGTGACCCCCGTGCCACTGTGGCGTTGGGACCGGTGGAGTTCCTGAAGTTGGCGACCGGGAACGCGTCGGCGCCGGTGCTGTTCATGACCGGGAAGCTCAAGGTCAAGGGCGACCTGGGGTTCGCCGCCGGGTTCATGAGCCTGTTCGACATTCCGAAGGCGTGAGGGGACCATGGGTGGTTTTTCGCTGGAGCTGAACGAGGACCAGGTCGACCTGCGGGAGTGGGTCCACGGCTTCGCGAAGGACGTGATCAGGCCGGCGGCGTCCGAGTGGGACGAGCGCGAGGAGACGCCGTGGCCGGTGATCCAGGAGGCGGCGAAGATCGGCCTGTACGGGTTCGAGTCGCTGGCCACGTGGTTCGCCGACCCGATCGGGCTGTCGCTGCCGATCGCGACCGAGGAGCTGTTCTGGGGTGACGCGGGCATCGCGCTGGCCCTGATGGGCACCGGGCTGGCGGCGGCGGGCATCTTCGCCTCCGGCGAGCCCGAGCAGCTGGCCGAGTGGGTGCCCGAGTGCTTCGGCACCGAGGACGACCCGAAGCTGGCCGCGTTCTGCGCCTCCGAGCCGCAGGCCGGATCGGACGTCGCCGGGTACCGGACGCGCGCGGTGTACGACGAGGCCACCGACGAGTGGGTCATCAACGGCCAGAAGGCGTGGGCGACCAACGGCGGCATCGCGAACGTCCACGTGGTGACCGCGGTGGTCGACCCGTCCCTCGGGGCGCGCGGTCAGGCGGGCTTCGTCGTGCCCCCGGGCACCGCCGGCCTGTCGTCACCGGGCAAGATCAAGAAGCACGGGATGCGGGCGTCCCACACGGCCGACGTGTTCTTCGACGACGTGCGCGTGCCGGGCCGGTGCCTGCTGGGCGGCAAGGAGCGGCTGGAGAAGCGGCTGGCGCGGGCGCGCGAGGGCCAGAAGGCCGGCGGCCAGGCGGCGATGGCGACGTTCGAGACGACCCGGCCGACCGTGGGCGCGATGGCGGTCGGCGTGGCGCGGGCGGCGTACGAGTACTCGCTGGAGTACGCGAAGGACCGCGAGGCGTTCGGGCGCAAGATCATCGAGAACCAGTCGATCGCGTTCGACCTGGCGAACATGAAGATGGAGATCGACGCGGCCCGCATGCTCGTGTGGCGGGCGGCGTGGATGGGCCGCAACAACGTCCCGTTCACGGCGGGCGAGGGGTCGATGTCGAAGCTCAAGGCGGGCGAGGTGTCCGTGTGGGCGACGGAACGCGCGATCCACATCCTCGGCGGGGCCGGGTACACGCGCGAGCACCCCGTGGAGCGCATGCACCGGGACGCGAAGATCTTCACCATCTTCGAGGGGACCAGCGAAATCCAGCGTTTGGTGGTGGCCAGGGCGATTTCGGGCATGCACATCAAGTGAGCCGACCTCCCGGGCGGCGGTTTCGCCCGGACGTGGGTGTCGAGGACCTCGGCTCGGCCGAGGTCCTCGACACCCGGCATTGCTAACGGCTCGCTTCGGCCAGCCAGGCACGTTCCGCGGTGGTGTCCGGCACGGGCGGCCAGCCGTTGATCGTCGCGATCAACGCCCAGTAGCGCTCCGCCCTCGGGTCGCCGAACTCCTCCAGCTGCCGGGCCAGTTCGGGGCCGACCGGCACGCCGGTCACCTCCGCCCACCTCTCGTTGACGCGGGCCACGACCGCCGCCGCTTCCGGTGACGTGGGGGCGATCCCCTTGTCCAGCGCCTCGCGGACCTGGGCCACGCCGTACTGGAACGCCTCCATCTGCTTCGAGTCGACCGTGCCGGACAGGTCGGCGCCCTCGGCCTTCATCTCCTGGTGGCGTTCCGACATGCGCCTGATCGACGCCCGGAAGCCCGGGTCGCGCACCAGGTTCACCAGCTCGACCCACGCCTCCAGCTGCTCGGTCGTCGGGTCGTCGGGCAGCTCGACCCGGACGGACCGCATGCCCCGCACGAAGCCCGGGTCCATGTCCAGCCCGCCGAAGACCTCGTCGAAGAAGTCGTCCAGGATCGCCTGCCGCTCCTCCTCGGACAGCCTGGCCAGTTCGTGCACCATCTCCACCTCCCCGTTCCTCGCCACGACGCGCAGCACGGCCCGGCGCAGCCGGAGCACGCGCACCTGCGCGTCGATGGCGTCCGCGTGCGTCCGGGCCACCTCGGCCACGGACACCTCGCTCGCCAGCACCCGCTGCGCGGTGGGCAGGTCGACGCCCAGGTCGCGCAGTGTGCGGACGAGCCGGAGACGCGCCAGACCGTCGACGTCGTAGGTGCGGAACCCGCCGACCGTCCGCCCCGCGACGGGGACGATGCCGGAGTCGGAGTAGAACCGGATCGTCCGCGTGGACAGCCCGGTGATCCGCGCCAGGTCGCCGATCGAGTAGTAGTGCGTCACGGGGACCACCTTGGAATCTCCAGTGGGTGGAAGTTCAACCCGATTAACGCACGGGCGGTGGCGGGGCACCGGGAAAGGCGAACGCCGGGAGCCGTCGAGGGCTCCCGGCGTTCGCGGAGGGGTCGGGCTAGTAGGTCATCGCCACGCCGGGGTCGGCGAGCAGCGCGCCCACGTCGGCCAGGAACTGCGAGCCCTGCTGGCCGTCGACCACTCGGTGGTCGAAGGACAGGGCCAGCTGGCAGACCTTGCGCGGCACGACCTGGCCGTCCACCACCCACGGCATGTCGCGGATCGCGCCCAGGGCCAGGATGGCGACCTCGCCCGGGTTGATGATCGGCGTGCCGGTGTCGACGCCGAAGACGCCGACGTTGGTGATGGTGAACGTGCCGCCCATCATGTCGGCCGGCGTCGTCCTGCCGTCGCGGGCCGTGGTGGCGAGGGCGTCCAGGGCTACCGCCAGCTCCTTCAGCGACATGCCGTCGGCGTCGCGGACCTTGGGCACCACCAGGCCACGGGGGGTGGCGGCGGCGATGCCCAGGTGGACGTAGTCCTTGTAGACGATCTCCTGCGCCGCCTCGTCCCACGTCGCGTTGACGTCGGGCGTGCGGCGGGCCGCCAGCAGCACGGCCTTCGCGGCGAACGCGAGGGGCGTGAGCTTGACGTCCCGGAACTCCGGGTGCGACTTCAGGCGCGCCCGCAGCTCCATCATCGGCGTCACGTCGACCGTCAGGAACTCGGTGACGTGCGGGGCCGTGAAGGCGCTGTCCACCATCGCCTGGGCGGTGGCCTTGCGGACGCCCTTGATCGGCACGCGCCGTTCGCGGGCACCGGGGACGGCAGCGGCGACCGGGGCGGCGGCGGACGAGGACGGGGACGGGGCGGCGGCCCGTTCGACGTCCTCGCGGGTGATGACGCCGCCGGGGCCCGAACCGGGGACCGCGTAGAGGTCCACGCCCAGGTCCTTGGCCAGCTTCCGCACCGGCGGCTTCGCCAGCGGCACGTAGCCGCCCCGGGGGGCGACCGCCGGGGCGGGAGCCGGAGCCGGAGCGGGTACCGGGGTCGGGACGACCGCCGGGGCGACCGGCGGGGCGGGCGCGGCCTGGACGGCGGCGGGCGCGGGGGCCGCCGGGGCGACGGGCGCGGCGGGGGCGTCCTTGCGGACGCGGCGCTTGGCCGCGCCCGACTTCGGGCCGTACCCCACCAGGGTGGCGATCCGCCCGCCCGGCATCTCCTCGCCGATCTTGCCGTTGGTGGCGGGTGCGGCGGGCGGGGCCGCGGCGCCGGACGGGTCGAGGTCGATGGTGATGATCGGCGAGCCGACCTCCACCGTCTGGCCGACCTCGGCCAGCACCTCGGTGACCACGCCGTCCCACGGGCACGGCAGCTCGACGGCCGCCTTGGCGGTCTCGATCTCGCAGATGACCTGGTTGACCTTGACCGCGTCACCTGGCTTGACGTGCCAGGTGAGGATCTCGGCCTCGGTCAGCCCCTCGGCCGTGTCGGGCAGGGGGAACTGCTTGAACTGCGGCACAGCTCTCCCCCTACCAGGCCAGCGAGCGGTCGACGGCGTGGAGCACGCGGTCGAGGTCGGGGAGGAACTCCTCCTCCAACTTCGACGGCGGGTACGGGGTGTCGAACCCGGTCACCCGCAGCACGGGCGCCTGGAGCGAGTAGAAGCACTCCTGCTGCACCTTGGCCGCGATCTCCGACGAGATGGACGACTCGGACGGCGCCTCGTTGACCACGACCAGCCGGCCGGTGCGGCGCACCGACTCGTACACGGGCGCGAGGTCGAGCGGGGACAGCGTGCGGAGGTCGATGACCTCCAGCGACCTGCCCTCCTCCTCGGCTGCCGCGGCGGCGTCGAGCGAGGTGCGCACCATCGGGCCGTACGTCACGAGCGTGGCGTCGGTGCCGGTCCGCAGCACCCGGGACTCGAACAGCGGTCCGGGGGCGGCGGTGGTGTCGACCTCGCCCTTCTCGTAGTAGCGGCGCTTGGGCTCGAAGAACAGCACCGGGTCGTCGCAGTCGACGGCCTGCTGGATCATCCAGTAGGCGTCGGCCGGGTTGGAGCAGGAGACGACCTTGAGGCCCGCGGTGTGCGCGAAGTACGACTCGGGGGACTCGGAGTGGTGCTCGACCGCGCCGATGCCGCCGCCGAACGGCACCCGGATGACGATGGGCAGCTTGATGCGGCCCTGGGTGCGGTAGTGCAGCTTGGCGACCTGCGACACGATCTGGTCGAAGCCGGGGAAGATGAAGCCGTCGAACTGGATCTCGCACACCGGGCGGTAGCCGCGGATCGCGAGGCCGACGGCGGTGCCGATGATGCCCGACTCGGCGAGCGGGGTGTCGAGCACGCGCTGCTCGCCGAAGTCCTTCTGGAGGCCGTCGGTGATGCGGAAGACGCCGCCGAGCTTGCCGACGTCCTCACCCATCACGATGACCTTGGGGTTGGCCTCCATCGACGCGCGCAGGCCGTTGTTCAGGGCCTTCGCGATGGTCGTCGTCTGCACCGCGGCGGGCGCGGCGGACGCGGTGGCCGCGGTGCGGTCCATGGTCGGAGCGGCCATCAGTGCTCACCTCCGGCGAACCCGGCGTGGTAGGCCAGGAACTCGTCGCGTTGCGCCTCCAGGACGGGGTTGCCCTCGGCGTAGACCTCGCTGAAGATCCGCTCGGCCGGCGGGTCGGGCAGGGCGACGCAGTAGTCGCGCAGCTCGACCGCGATCTCCTCGGCCTCGGCCTCGATCGACTCGAAGAACGCCTGGTCGGCCCACTGCTGCTTGACCAGGTGCACCTTGACGCGCTCGATCGGGTCCTTGAGCTTCCACAGCTCCAGCTCGTCGGAGAGCCGGTAGCGGGACGGGTCGTCGGACGTGGTGTGCGCGTCCATCCGGTAGGTGAACGCCTCGATCAGGATGGGGCCGTTGCCCTGGCGGCACTCCTCCAGCGCCCAGCGGGTGACCGCGAGCGTGGCGAGGACGTCGTTGCCGTCGACGCGGATGCCGGGGAAGCCGTAGCCGCGGGCCCGCTGGTAGAGCGGGAGGCGCGACTGGCGCTCGGTCGGCTCGGAGATGGCCCACTGGTTGTTCTGGCAGAAGAACACGAGCGGCGCGTCGTAGACCGCGGCCCACACGAAGCCCTCGTGCACGTCGCCCTGGCTGGTGGCGCCGTCGCCGAAGAAGCAGATGGTGGCCTCGCCGTCGGCGTCGCCGACCTTGCCGTCGAACTTCTGGCCCATGGCGTAGCCGGCGGCGTTGAGGACCTGGTTGCCGATCACGATGGTGTAGGGGTGGAACCGGTGCTCGACCGGGTCCCACGTGCCCATGTCGGTGCCCCGGAAGATGCCCAGCAGGTCGGTCGGCTTGATGCCGCGCGTCCAGGCGATGCCGTGCTCGCGGTAGCTGGGGAACGCCATGTCGGTGGGGCGCAGCGCGCGGCCGGCACCGATCTGCGCGGCCTCCTGGCCGAGCAGCGGGACCCAGATGCCGAGCTGGCCCTTGCGCTGGAGGGCGTTGGCCTCGCGGTCGACGCGGCGGACCAGGACCATGTCGCGGTACAGGCCGCGCAGCTCCTCGCCGGTGATGTCGATGTCGAAGTCCGGGTGCGTGACGCGCTCGCCCTCGGGGGTGAGCAGCTGCACCAGGTCGGCGCCGCCTTCGTCTGTCGCTCGCAAGCCGGCGATCACCTGTTCCGCGGTCGGTGCCGCACCGGTGGCCGGAGCTGCGTCCGGCCCTGGGTGCGTCCATTCTTCGGGGGACGACATGCGCCTTGTCTCCTCGTCTACGAGGCCGCCCGGT
This sequence comes from Saccharothrix sp. DSM 118769, assembly GCF_052936295.1. NCBI lineage: Bacteria > Bacillati > Actinomycetota > Actinomycetes > Pseudonocardiales > Pseudonocardiaceae > Saccharothrix > Saccharothrix sp. DSM 118769. The sequence continues at coordinate 9,574,682 of NZ_CP193627.1, forward strand.
CGCTTGTGACGACACTGCGCGGCTGCACCGCCAGTCGCCGTCGCCCCCTGGGTGTCGGGGGTCGGGCAACCGTCGGCGCTGACGGTGTTCTCATCCACATCCTGACATGGCCTCACCCGGGATGGTGAGCCCCGTCCCAGTTCGTGACTCAGAGCGCAGCCCCCTCACCTGCGGTAACGGTTGGACGGCCAATCTTCGGCAGTCCGACCACAGCGTCCGGACAGCGGACGCCCGTGTCCCGGTTACCGTTCGTTAACCCCGGTCGCACGCGGCGGGGCGCGGCCGGTCGGGCGCAACCGCCCACGTAGGGGGTCGGCCGCGTGGATGGACTACCGACCATCGGGGCGACTGGGCTTTTCCACCCTGCGAAACCGCCGGCGCGCCGCCCCGGTCGGCCCACCCGTCGGCCCACCCCGTCAGCCGACCGGGTCCGCCGGGGCAGGGAGCCGTGACAGGATCGGGCCGTGGACCGTTCAGCACTGACCCGCACCGTTCGCGGGCTCTGGGACGACGACATCCTCCCGAGCCTGTCCGCCCTGGTCGCGATACCCGCGATCTCCCCCGCCTTCGACCCCGCGTGGGCGGCGCACGGCCACCTGGCCGCCGCCGTCGAGCACGTGCGCGCCTGGATCGCCGACCGCGACCTGCCGGGCGCCACCGCCGAGGTCGTCCAGCTGCCCGACCGCACGCCGCTGCTGCTGGTCGACGTGCCCGGCACGGGTGCGGCGTCCGACGACACCGTCCTGATGTACGGGCACCTGGACAAGCAGCCCCCGGTCGGCGGCTGGGCCGAGGGCCTCGGCCCGTGGACGCCGGTCGTGCGCGACGGCCGCCTGTACGGGCGCGGCGCGGCCGACGACGGCTACTCCGGGTACGCCGCGGTGGCCGCGATCGAGGCGGTGCGCGCGGCCGGCGGCGCGCACTCCCGGTGCGTCGTGCTGCTGGAGACGGGCGAGGAGTCGGGCAGCCCCGACCTGCCCGCCTACCTGGAGCACCTCGGGCCGCGGCTGGGCGACGTGTCGCTGGTCGTGTGCCTGGACTCGGGCGGCAACGACTACGAGCGCATGTGGCTGACCGCGTCCCTGCGCGGCCTCGTGCAGGTGACCGCCACGGTGCGCGTGCTGGAGGCCGGCCTGCACTCGGGCACCGGCAGCGGCGTCGTGCCCTCGTCGTTCCGGATCGCCCGGCGGCTGCTGGACCGGCTGGAGGACTCCGCCACCGGCGAGGTGCTGGTGCGCGAGATGCACGTGGACGTGCCGGAGCACCGGCTCGCCGAGGTGCGCGACGCGGTGGCCGCCGCGCCGGGCTCGCTCACCGGCCCCGTGGCGTGGGCGGGCGGCACCCGGCCGGTCGTCGAGGACGAGGTCGAGCTGGCGCTGAACGCGGGCTGGCGGCCCACGCTGTCGATCACCGGCGCGGACGGCCTGCCGTCGCCGGACGACGCGGGCAACGTGCTGCGGCCGTTCACGACCCTGGTGTTGAGCTTCCGGCTGCCGCCGACGGCCGACTCCGCCGCGGCCCTGGAGGCGGTGCGGCGGCTGCTGACCACCGACGTGCCGTACGGGGCGGTCGTCGAGCTGTCCCGCGTCGAGCACGCCACCGGCTGGGACGCGCCGGAGCTGGCGCCGTGGCTGCGCGCCACCCTCGACGGCGTCGGCGAGGAGGTCTTCGGCGCGCCGTGGCGGGCCGTGGCCCTGGGCGGCTCGATCCCGTTCATGGCGCTGCTGGCCGAGGCGTACCCGCGGGCGCAGTTCCTGGTCACGGGCGCGGTCGGGCCGGACTCGAACTGCCACGTGCCCGACGAGTGGCTGCACCTGGAGCAGGCGGCGCGGGTCACCGAGGCCGTGGCCGCGGTGCTCGACGCGCACGCCTCCCGCTAGAGCGCCACCAGCCGGTCGACCTCCGCGACCAGGGCGTCGCGGAGGTCGTCGTGCCGCGGGCCGAGCGCGTGCTCCGGGTCGGTCCACACCCCGGGCGGGTGGAGGTGGACGGGCCGGCCGACCAGTTCGGGTGGTTCCCACCCGTACCGGGCGCGCACGTGGGCGTGCAGGAACGGGTCGGTGTTGCCGAGGATCTCGATGTCCACCCGGCGGAACCGCTCGTCGCGGCGGGCGCACACCACCTCCACCGCCTCGGCGAGCAGCTCGACGTCGGCGAGGAAGCGCAGGCGCCGGGGCCGCGGCAGGTCCGTGAGCCGCCCGACCGACGGGTCGTCGGTGAGCAGGACGCAGCAGCCGGGCGGGAACTGGACGTCGCCGAGGGCGGCGAAGCCCGCGTGGAGCCGGCGCAGCACGGTCGGGTTCTCGCCGCGCAGCGCCGAGCCCACGGGGTCGTCCTGCCAGGTCACCTGTCCCACCTCCGGGTGATGTCGTCGAGCAGGCCGATACCGGCTTCGGGGTTCGTGTCGCAGTACCGGCGGGCGCGGGCGAGCTCGTCGAAGTCCACGGCCTGCATCCTGGCCCCGTCCAGGTCGTCGGTGAAGATCTTGACAGCGGTGGAGAGGAACGCGGCGCGCGCGGCCACCGCGTCGCGGAGCCGCCCGACCTGCTCGGACGTGCCCGGGTACGCCGACAGGACGCGGTCGCGGTAGGCGTCGAGGTCGTCGGGTCGGGTACCGGGGTGCTCGTCGAGGAGCCGCAGCAGCCCGGTGGCCCCGGCGCGGTCGTCCACCACCGCCAGGGCGTCGGCCGCGACCTGGCGGACACCGATCAGCTCGTCCGTGGCGAACGCGCGCACGACCTCGCTCAGCAGGCTGCCCCGTCGTTCGCGCCCCTGCTCCACGACGGCGCGGGCGGTGCGGACGAGCTGCCGGGCGAGGCCGCCGGAGAACACGTGGGCCAAGGCCTGGAACTGCGCGGACAGTCCCAGGACGTAGCGCTGGAGCAGCTTCTGGGCGTAGGCGAGGTCCAGGTAGTCGACCCGGACGACCTCGTCGAACGAGCTGTCGAAGACGCTGCGCAGGCCGATGCCGGACAGCTCGAAGTCGTGCTGGGCCTCCGTGGAGACAGAGACCAGGTAGTGGCAGCCGGGCACGTCGAAGACGGCCTTGATCTCGTTGAGGAAGCGCCGGGCGGGCTCGCCGGTACCGATGCGGTCCAGCTCGTCGATCGCAATGATCACCCGACCGGGGGCCGCGCCACTCTCGGCGGACAGCGCGACGACGACCCGTGACAGGAAGTCCCGCAGCCCTTTCACGACCTCGGGGTGGGTGAGCGGACGGCCGGTCATCGTCCACGCCCGCTTGCCGGCCAGTTCGAGGCCCTTGAACCCACCCTTGCCGCTGACCTCGTTCGCGTAGGTGCGCACGTACGCGAGCAGGCTCAGATGCTCGCGCGCTGCCGACACCAGCGGATGGGGGAGCACGCGTCGCCGCCACCCGCGCCGCCCCGGCTTGGGCTGCCCGAACCTCGCCACCACCGCCTGGCACACCTCCGCGAACAGGTGCGCGGCGAACTCCTGGGACGCGTACTCGACCGGCGCGGACACCAGGACGGCCAGGTCCGGCGCCCGGCCGGATTCCTGATAGCGACCGCCGCAGAACGCCCGGAGCAGGTGGGTCTTGCCCGCGCCGCGTGGCCCGGCCACGGCGAAGCTGCCGCCGTCGAGCCCGGAGACCAACCGGGCCAGCCGCACGCCGGCCGGGGTGACGACGTGCATCCGCAGGGGGTTGGCGCGGGTCAGGGCGGACGTCTCGCGCACGGTGAGCACGGTCGAGTACGACGTCCGGGTCACCTCGTTGATCCGCGCGTAGAGGACGGGGAGCACACCGTCCTCCAGCAGGACCCCGGACCAGGACAGCAGGGCTTCGGCGCGGCGCTCGTCGGCCAGCGCGCGCCGCCTTGACGCCCTGAGCGCCGCCGGGAGGAATACCGCCGCGGACCAGGAGACAAGCAGGAGAACGAGGGCCGGCACCGCGGGGAGGCCGAGGAGCACGAAGACCGCCAGCACCAGGCCGAAGGACCCCAGCGCGCCGCCCCAGGAGAACTTCGCCATCATCGCGCCCACCACCGCGACCAGCGGCACGGCGACCAACCCGACCATCGTCGGCAGCAACGCCCACGGCGGCAGCCCGGGAACCCCCGGCAGCCCCACCGCCGACGCCGTCCAGGCGAACAGCAGCACGCCCGTCGGTGTGACCGACACCGCCTTGAGGAGGCCGACCGGCAACGGCGTCCGCTGCGCCGCCGACCACCCGTACTGCTCCTCCTGGGTGGCGGCCGCCGCGAAGAGGACCGGCCCGGCGTCGGCCACCTCGTCCCGCAGGTCCTGCTCGGTCAGCTCGCCCGCCGCGAGGACCCGCCGCACCTCGGGCAGGTCGAACGCCTGTTCCAGCACCCGCTCCAGCACCGCCTCGCGATGGGCCGGCCGATCGCCCCACCGGGGTAAGTCGTCCACGGAGAGTGAGCATGACATGTCTTTGCAAGACCTTTCAGGGCTGTGACCTAACCCGCGAGTAACCGCTTTACTGGATCGATGCCGCACACTGGCCGAGTGAACGAGCACAGCCGGCAAGCCGAGAGAGCGCGTCTGGCGGAGTCCGACTCGCCGACCGCACCGTGGCGCCTGTGGGGCCCCTACCTGGCCGGACGCCAGTGGGGAACCGTTCGCGAGGACTACTCGGCGGGCGGTGACGCGTGGACGTCGTTCCCGTTCGACCACGCGCGCTCGCGGGCCTACCGCTGGGGCGAGGACGGCATCGCGGGCATCTGCGACGTCCACGGCTTCCTGAACCTCGGCGTCGCCCTGTGGAACGGGCGCGACCCGATCCTGAAGGAGCGGTACTTCGGCCTGACCAACAACGAGGGCAACCACGGCGAGGACGTCAAGGAGCACTGGTGGGTGACCGACGGCACCCCCACGCACTCGTGGATGCAGGTCGTCTACCGCTACCCCCAGGCCGAGTTCCCCTACGCCGAGCTGCGGGAGAGCGCCCGGACCGCGGGCCGCAACGAGCGCGAGCCCGAGCTGTCGGACACCGGCGCCCTCGACGGGAACCGGTTCTTCGACGTGACCGTGAGCTACGCGAAGGCGAGCCCGACGGACGTGTGCGTCGAGTTGACCGCCACCAACCACGGGCCGGACCCGGCGCCGCTGCACCTGCTCCCCCAGCTGTGGTTCCGCAACACCTGGGCGTGGGGCCGGGACGAGCGCAAGCCGTCGCTGGTCGCCCGCACGAACGACGGCTGGCGCCGCGTCACCGCCGAGCACGGCGCGCTGGGCCGCTACACGCTGCACGTCGAGGGCACGCCGACGCTGCTGGTCACCGACAACGAGACCAACGAGGTCGAGCTGTTCGGCACCGAGCGCAACCCGTCCCCGTACACCAAGGACGGCGTCGACCGGTACGTCATCGGGCGCGACCCGCGCGCGTGCCGCGTGGTGGGCCCGGACGAGGCGAGCGAGCCGGGCACGAAGGTGGCGGCCTGGTACTCGTTCGACCCGGTGGAGCCGGGCGAGTCGGTGACCGTGCGGCTGCGGCTGGTGGAGGGCGACGGGCACCTCGACGCGTTCGGCCCGAGCTTCGAGGACACCGTGCGGCAGCGGCGCTGGGAGGCCGACGAGTTCCACGCCACCGACCTCGACCCGAGGCGGGCCGCCGTGGTGCGGCGGGCGCTGGCCGGCCTGATGTGGACCAAGCAGCACTACCGCTTCCGCACCCGGGAGTGGCTGGACGGCGACCCGGCGCAGCCCGCCGCGCCCAAGTCGCGGACCACGCCGCACGCGCGCAACGCGCACTGGCGGCACTTCGACGTGGCCGACGTGATCTCCATGCCGGACGAGTGGGAGTACCCGTGGTTCGCCGCGTGGGACCTCGCGTTCCAGGCGGTGCCGTTCGCGCGGGTCGACCCGGCGTTCGCCAAGGAGCAGCTGCTCCTGCTGTGCCGCGAGTGGCTGATGCACCCCAACGGCCAGCTCCCGGCGTACGAGTGGGAGTTCGGCGACGTGAACCCGCCGGTGCACGCGTGGGCGGCGCTCCAGGTGTACCGGTCGGAGGAGGTGCCGGACCGCAGGTTCCTGGCGAAGATCTTCCACAAGCTGCTGCTGAACTTCTCCTGGTGGGTGAACCGCAAGGACGCCGACGGCAGCTACCTGTTCGAGGGCGGCTTCCTCGGCATGGACAACATCGGCCCGGTGAACCGGTCGGAGCCGATGCTCGGCCAGTGGCGGCTGGAGCAGTCCGACGCGACGTCGTGGATGGCGGCCTACAGCCTGCACCTGATGCAGATCGCGCTGGAGCTGGCGCGGCACGACGACGCGTACGAGGACGTGGCCACGAAGTTCGTGGAGCACTTCCTGAGCATCGCGGACGCCTCGACGCAGTTCGGCTCGGGCGGGCGCGGGATCTGGGACGAGAAGGACGGCTTCTGCTACGACGCGGTGACGCGGCGGCTGCCGGACGGCTCGACGGAGTCCAAGCCGGTGCGGGTGCGGTCGATGGTCGGCCTGATCCCGGTGCTGGCGTGCGCGACGCTGGAGCCGTGGGTGTTCGCGGAGCTGCCGGACTTCACCCGGCGGCTGGAGCACCTGCTGGCCAAGCGGCCGGAGCTGGAGCCGTTCGTGAGCAGGCGCGGCGACCGGGCGCTGCTGAGCCTGCTGGACGAGCGCAAGCTGCGGCTGGTGCTGACCCGGATGCTCGACGAGGGCGAGTTCCTCTCCCCGCACGGCATCCGCAGCCTGTCCGCGGCGCACCGCGAGGGCCTGGAGGTGCAGGTCGCGGACCAGGAGCACCGGATGGGCTACGAGCCGGGCGAGTCGCGCACGCCGATGTTCGGCGGCAACTCGAACTGGCGCGGCCCGGTGTGGTTCCCGACGAACGCGCTGCTCGTGGAGGCCCTGCGGACCGTCGAGGAGTTCCACGACGGTTCGTTCCACGTGGAACTTCCGACCCGCTCGACGCGGCACGTGACGGCCGGCCAGGCGGCGGACGAGCTGGTCAGGCGGCTGGTGTCGCTGTTCCTGCCCGACCACGACGGCCGCCGGCCCGCGGACGGCAAGCGGATCGAGTCGACCGACTCGCCGCTGTGGCGGGACCACGTCACGTTCAGCGAGTACTTCGACGGCGACACGGGCGAGGGCCTCGGCGCGACGCACCAGACGGGCTGGACCGCGCTGGTCGCGTCCCTGATGACGGATCGTCGCCAGTCGGGCGCACCCGGTGCACCTATTGTGTGATGTAACCCAAACAGCCGAACATTTTGCGGCCATCCGTCACCCGTGACACAGGAATGCTGCGTGCGAAAGGTCTGTAACACGCACGTGCTGTCCACCGTGTCACCCAAGTGGCAGTATGCCGAACACTCGACCGACACAGTTACGAGGAGTGACGCCGTGGCCCGTCGTACCAGGCACGCTGCGCTCGCCCTGTTCCCCGTGCTCGCCTTGGCGGCCACGATGACGGCGTGCGCGACCAAGGTCAACACCGGCACGACCGATTCCGGTTCCGGTATCACCCTGGTCCAGAGCGGCAAGCTGGTCACCTGCACCCACCTGTCCTACAAGCCCTTCCAGTTCTCCGAGGGCGACAAGACGGTGGGCTTCGACGTCGACCTGGTGGACCTGGTGGCGAAGGAGCTGAACGCCACCCAGGAGATCTTCGACACCCCGTTCGAGACCATCACCTCCGGCGAGGTCTTCAACACCGGCAAGTGCGACCTCGCCGCCGCGGGCATGACGATCAACGACGCCCGCAAGGAGGCCATCGACTTCTCCGAGCCGTACTTCGACGCCTCGCAGGCGCTGCTGGTCAAGAAGGACTCCGGCATCACCGGCCTGGAGGGCCTCAACGGCAAGAAGATCGGCGTGCAGCTGGAGACCACCGGCGAGGAGTACGCCAACGAGAACGCGGCGAAGTTCGGCTACACCGTCGTCCAGTTCGAGGACCTGCCGCTGATGGAGACCGCCGTGCGCACCGGCGCGGTGGACGCGGCCATCAACGACAACGGCGTGCTCTACGACTACGCCAAGGAGTTCCCGGACACCGAGGTGACCAAGGAGTTCGAGACCGGTGAGCAGTACGGCATCGGGCTGAAGAAGGGCAACACCGCCCTCAAGGCCAAGGTCGACGAGGTCATCAAGAAGGCCAAGGACAGCGGCAAGTACGACGAGATCTACGAGAAGTGGTTCGGCAAGAAGCCGGAAGCGAAGTAACCGGCTCGTCGGCGGGGCCGGTGCTCACGAAGCACCGGCCCCGCGCCTTGTCCACCCCACCCACGAGGTAACCCACACATGGCACTCTCCAAGCGACAGCGCGCCAAGGCGTTCCGCGGGGCCCAGTACGCGCTGCTGGTCGTGGTCGCCGTCGTCCTCGCGCTGGTCGCCGACTGGGGCGAGATCCAGCGCAGCTTCTTCAACCTCGACATCGCCGCGTCGATGTTCCCCAGCGTCATCACGGTGGCGCTGAAGAACACGCTCGTCTACACGGCGCTCGGCTTCGCGTTCGGCCTGGCCCTCGGCCTCGTGCTGGCGCTGATGAAGCTGTCGCCGGTCCCGCCCTACCGGTGGATCGCCACCATCTACATCGAGTTCTTCCGCGGCGTCCCGGCCCTGCTGGTGTTCATCGCGCTGAGCTTCGGCGTGCCGCTCGCGTTCGGCCTCCAGTTCGACATCTACTCCACGGTCATGCTCGCGCTCGGCATCGTCGGCGCCGCGTACATGGCCGAGACGATCCGCGCGGGCATCCAGGCCGTGCCGAAGGGCCAGATCGAGGCGGCCCGCTCGCTGGGCATGTCCCAGGGCCGCACGCTCGCCACGGTCGTCATCCCGCAGGCGTTCCGGATCATCCTGCCGCCGCTGACCAACGAGCTGATCCTGCTCACCAAGGACTCGTCGCTGATCTACATCATCGGCCTGGCCCGCGAGCAGTACGAGCTGACCAAGTTCGGCCGCGAGACGCTCAGCCGGTCGCCGTCGCTGACCCCGATCCTGGTGGTCGGCCTGTGCTACCTGCTGATCACGCTGCCGCTGGGCTACCTGTCGCGGTACCTGGAGCGGCGCACGGGCGGCAAGAAGATCAGCACGCCGGAGTCGACCGGGTTGGGGGTGTCCTCGTGAGCGAGGCGGCAGTCGAGGCGGTCGCGGTGGACAGCGGTCCCGCGGTCGAGATCACCGGGCTGAAGAAGTCGTTCGGTTCGCTGGAGGTGCTCAAGGGCATCGACGCGCGGGTCGAGCGCGGCGACGTGGTGTGCGTCATCGGCCCGTCCGGTTCGGGCAAGTCCACGCTGCTGCGCTGCGTGAACCTGCTGGAGGAGCCGACGGCGGGGAAGATCGTCGTCAACGGCGTCGAGCTGACCGACCCGGACGTGGACATCGACGCCGCGCGCACCCGCATCGGCATGGTGTTCCAGGGCTTCAACCTGTTCTCGCACCTCAACGTGCTGAACAACCTGGTGGTCGCGCAGCGCAAGGTGCTCAAGCGGGACCAGAAGACGGCGCAGGAGGTCGCGCTGCGCAACCTGGAGCGCGTCGGGCTGAGCGAGAAGGTCAACGCGATGCCGGCCCAGCTGTCCGGTGGCCAGCAGCAGCGCGTGGCGATCGCGCGGGCGCTGTCGATGGACCCGGACGTGATGCTGTTCGACGAGCCGACCTCGGCGCTGGACCCCGAGCTGGTGGGCGACGTGCTGGGCGTGATGCGGCAGCTCGCCGACGAGGGCATGACGATGCTCGTGGTGACGCACGAGATGCAGTTCGCGCGCGAGGTGGCGGACCGGGTGCTGTTCATGGACGGCGGGTACGTCGTCGAGGAGGGCCCGGCCGAGCAGGTCATCGGGGCGCCGCAGCACGAGCGCACGCAGTCGTTCCTGGCGCGCGTGCTCGACCCGACGCACCAGGGACCTTCCGCGTAGTTCTCCGTTTCCTTGCGCGGGAGCGCCGGGAACCCGCATTGTCGATCACATGGCAGAGGTGGGGGCGCGGGGGCTGGACGTGTTCGACCCCAGCCCGCCGCGCTCCGCCCGCACGGCCGCGGCCGACGTGCTGCGCGGCGTCGGGGTCGGGGTCGGCGAGGCGGACGGGGCGTGGCGGTTACCGCGGCGGCGGGCGGGCGTGCCGCCGGTGGTGCGGGTGGCGGACCGGTTCGTGACCGGGGTGCTGGACCTGCGGGCGGTCGAGTTCCCGTACGTGCTGGAGTTCGTGCGCTGCCGGTTCGAGCAGCCGCCGGACCTGCGCCAGGGCAAGCTGGCCGGGATCGAGTTCGCGGGCTGCTGGCTGCCCGGGCTGCTGGGCCGCAACCTGTCCAGCGGCAACGAGATCTCCCTGGCCGGCAGCACCGTCGAGGGCCTGGTCGACCTGGTGGACGCCGACATCGCCGGCTCCCTGTCGTTGCAGGACGCCTCCCTCATCGCCCCCGGCAGCCCAGTTCCCGGCGGCCCAGCGCCGGGCAGCCCAGTTCCCGGCAGCCCAGCGTCGGGCGGCTCAGCCCACGGCGGCCCGACACAGGGCAGCTCGGCGTCGGGCAGCTCGGCGTCGGGCGGCCCAGCGCCGGGCGGCCTCGCCTTCCACGCCGACCGGCTCAAGCTCGCCGGCGGTCTGCTGGGCCAGCGCGCGCACGTCACCGGCGAGCTGCGGATGGCGAGCGCCCACGTCGGCGGCTACTGCAACTTCACCGGAGGATCGTTCAACAATCCTCTGGGTCACGCATTCAACGGCACCGGCCTGCACATCGGCGGGAATTTGTTGTTGAACAATTCTACGATCCTCGGCACGGTGCTGCTCGCCGGGGCGCGGGTCGACTCTGCGCTGACCATGCGCGGGGCGGCGGTGGCGGAGGGCCGGGCGGACGACGACGCGCTCGACCCGCACGCCGACCCGAACGCGACGCTGGTGTTCGACCGGCTCACCGTGGACGGCGACGTGCAGCTCGACCGCGGTTTCCGCAGCACCGGCACCGTGCGCATGGTCAACGCGGCGCTCGGCGGCACGCTGTCGCTGTCCGGCGGGGCGTTCGACGCGGGCGGCCCCGAGCTGGACGAGCCCACCGGCTACGGCCGCGCCCTGCACGGCAACGCCGAACCCACCGGCCACGGCCGCGCCCTGCACCTGGACGGCGCGCGGGTCGGCGGCGACGTCATCGGCCGCCAGGCCCGCGTGCGCGGGCAGCTGCGCATGGTCGACATCCAGGTCAAGGGCAGCCTCATCCTCGACGGTTCCGCGCTGGACAACCCGCGCGCCGACGCCGTGCTCGGCAACCGCTCCCACGTGGGCAGCAACCTCGCCGCCCGCGAGGTCGAGGTGACCGGCGGCCTGGAGCTGCGCGGCGTGCGCGTCGGCGCGAACCTCGACCTGCGCGGCAGCCGCATCACCAAACCGGGCCGCTACCGGCACCAGCCCGCCGGCAAGCCGTCGCTCGACGTGGGCGGCGCGGTGATCGGCCGCGACCTGATCTGCGCGCGCGGCGCCAAGGAGTTCGTCGCGCACGGCGGCGTGCGGGCGCGGCGGGCGCAGGTGGGGCGGATGGCGACGTTCGACGGGGCGGTGCTCGGCGACAAGCTGGACTCGCACCCGTTGAACCTGCTCGGGATGCAGGTCCAGGAGCTGACCCTGACCCCGATCACCGCGCCGCGCGGCGACGTGACGCTGCGGCAGGTGCGCTGCACGTCGCTCGACGACAACGAGAACTTCTGGGCCGCGACCGGCTGGATCGACCTGGAGGAGTTCCGCTACGACTCGCTGCGCCACCCGATCGACCTGCGCGACGACGAGGAGGTGGAGCGGCGGCTGCGCTGGCTGCGGCAGGCGATGCGGCGCACCTACCGGCCGGGGCCGTACGACCAGTTCGCCGAGATGCTGCGGGCGGGCGGCAACGACGAGCACGCGGCGGCGGTGCTGGTGGAGAAGCAGCGGCTGCGGTACCGGGCCGTCGCCGAGGGCCGCCGCCTGCTCGGCCCGCTGGTGCTGCTGTGGAGCTGGTTGCAGCGCTCGATGGTCGGCTACGGCTACCGGCCCGCGCGGGCCCTGGGCTGGCTGGTCGTGACGTGGCTGCTGGGCAGCCTGTGGTTCGCGGCCGGGCCGGAGCTGGCGGAGATCAACGAGCAGGACCACCTGCCGTGGAACCCGTGGCTGTTCACCATCGACCTGGTGGTGCCGATCGTCGACTTCGGCAACAAGAACCGCTGGCAGACGCCGGGCGCGTCGCAGTGGATCGCGTCGGGGCTGATCGTCGTGGGGTGGGTGCTGGCGACCACGGTGGCGGCGGGCCTGACCCGGATGCTCAAGCGCTGAGCGCCGTCCGGGACCGCGCCGGTCGTGACCTAACCTGATCGGGTGACGGACCTGGTGCTGGCACTGGACGTGGGCGGCACCAAGGTGGCCGGCGCGCTGGTGGAACGGGGTGGCGCGGTGCGCCGCGCGGTGCGGGCGGGGACACCGCTCGGGGACGCCGAGGAGACGTTCGGCGCGGTCGCGGCGGTGGTGGACGAGGTGCTGGCCGGCGAGGCGGTGGCGGCGGTCGGGGTCGCGTGCGCCGGGCCGGTGGACGCGGCGGCCGGGACGGTGAGCCCCATCAACGTGCCGGGGTGGCGCGGGTTCCCGCTGCGGGACCGGGTGGCCGGACTGGTGCCGGGGGTGCCGGTCGACCTGGCGGGCGACGGGGCGTGCATGGCGCTCGGCGAGCACTGGCTGGGCGCGGGCCGGGGCAGCGCGTTCATGGTGGGGCTGGTGGTCAGCACCGGCGTCGGCGGCGGGCTGGTGCTCGGCGGGCGGCCGTTCGGCGGGCGCACGGGCAACGCCGGGCACGTGGGGCACGTCGTGGTCGAGCCGGACGGGGAGCCGTGCACGTGCGGCGGGCGCGGGTGCGCGGAGACGGTGGCCGGCGGGCCGCGGATGGTGGCGTGGGCGCGGCAGCGCGGGTGGCAGGCGCCCGACGACGCGGACGCCGCGCTGCTCGCGGCGGCGGCGCAGGCCGGCGAGGAGCTGCCGCGGGCCGCGTTCGAGCGGGCCGGGCGGGCCGTCGGGATGGCGATCGCGGCCACGGCGGCCGTGGTGGACCTGGACCTGGCCGTGGTCGGCGGCGGTGTGGCGCAGGCGGGCGAGCTGCTGTTCGACCCGATCCGCCGCACCGTCGCCGACCACTGCGGACTGTCCTACCTGGACGGTCTGCGGGTCGAGCCCGCCCGGCTGGGTGGCCGGGCGGGGCTCGTGGGGGCCGCGGCCCTCGCGCTCGGGATCAGTGGACGGCGATCGCCTTGACGCGGGGGTTGTCCTCGTCGACGTGGTAGTCGTCGCCGCTGGTCTCGTCGGTGCCGCCGGACCAGCGGGCCTTGCGGGCGATCAGCGTCACGACCACCGCGACCAGCAGGTTCGCCACGACGGCGAGCGCGCCGACGTAGATCTGCACGGCGGACCCGGCGAACGGGTGCCAGCCGAACAGCGACAGGTTGCCCAGCGGCAGCGCGGAACCGGCGAAGTGCGCCTTGCCGATGGCCGGGTTGCCGATGCCGTAGAGCAGCCACATGCCCCAGCCCATGCCGACCACCCAGCCGGCGATCAGGCCGTACAGGTGGAACCAGCGGGTGTAGAGCGCGATGGCCACGGCGGGCAGCGTCTGGAGGATCATGACGCCGCCGATGAGCTGGAGGTCGATGGAGAACTGCGGGTCGACGAACACGATGAACGCGACCGCGCCGAACTTCACCACCAGCGACGCGAGCTTGGCCTGCTTGGCCTCCTGCGCGGGGGTGGCGCCCTTCTTCAGGTACTCCTTGTAGATGTTGCGGGTCCACAGGTTCGCCGCCGCGATCGACATGATCGCCGCGGGCACCAGGGCGCCGATGGCGATGGCCGCGTAGGCCACGCCCGCGAACCACGCCGGGAACTCCTGGCCGAACAGCACCGGGACGATGGTGTTCGTGTCCGGGCGGCCGGTCGCCTGGTTGGTGATCGGCTTGGCGCCCGCCGAGATGGCCACGAAGCCGAGCATCGCGAGCAGGCCGAGCAGCAGCGAGTACGCGGGCAGCGCCACCATGTTCCGCTTGATCACGTTGCGGCCGCGCGAGGCGAGGATGCCGGTCAGCGAGTGCGGGTACAGGAACAGCGCCAGCGCCGAGCCGAGCGCCAGCGTGGCGTACTGGAGCTGGTTGTTGGCGGTGAGCAGGACGCCGTCGGTCTTCGCGGGCGTCGCGTCGAACTTGGCCTGCGCGGTGTCGAAGATCGCGCCCCAGCCGCCGAACTTGCTCGGCAGGTAGATCACCGCGACCAGGATCACGATGTAGATCAGCGTGTCCTTGACGAACGCGATGAGCGCCGGTGCCCGCAGGCCCGACTGGTAGGTGTAGAGCGCGAGGATGACGAACGCGATGAACAGCGGCAGGTGGCCGAGGATGCCGGAGCCGTTGAGGCCCATCGTGCGCAGCACGGCCTCCAGGCCGACGAGCTGGAGCGCGATGTACGGCATCGTGGCGATGATGCCGGTGACGGCGATGATCAGCGCGAGCCAGTGCGAGCCGTAGCGCCCGCGCACGAAGTCGGCGGGCGTCACGTAGCCGTGCACGCGGGACACCGACCACATCCGCACCAGCGGCAGGAACACGATCGGGTACAGCACGACCGTGTAAGGCAGGGCGTAGAAGCCCAGCGCGCCCGCGCCGAACACCAGCGCCGGCACCGCGACGAACGTGTACGCGGTGTAGAGGTCACCGCCGACCAGGAACCAGGTGATCCAGGAGCCGAACTTCCGACCGCCCAGGCCCCACTCGTCGAGGTGTTCGAGGGTGTCGCCGGCCTTCCACTTCGCCGCGACGAAGCCCAGCACGGTCACCAGCAGGAACAGCAGGCTGAAGACGACCAACTCGGTCCACTGCACGGTTACTTGCCCCCCTCGTCCAGGTCGTCCACACCGAGCCGGTCGGGCTTGCCGGTGACGACGGGCTCGTCCTTCGTCTTCACGTAGACCAGGCCGACGCACAGCACGCCGACCGGGACCCAGGCGAACTGGTACCAGTAGAAGAACGGAAGCCCGAGCACCCTGGGCCCGTCGGTGTTGAACCACGACGTGACGAGCATGAACAACGGGATCAGCAGCAGCAGGTTCCAGTTGCTCCAGCGGAGGCTGGATTGTCGAGCTGACGGCATTGTGCGCCCTCCGTACGGCCCTGGTGGCGGGGTGTCGCGCGATGCTAGGCCGGGAGGACGAGCGTCGTCACCATGTCGAGCGCATTACCCCTCGGTGACGTAGCTGGATCGTGACCGAGGGGTGATCATTCGATGATGATCATCCCGCTCGGGTCACCCGCTTGGGCCACCTGCCCGGGCTACCCCGCCCGGGTCACTCGCCGCGGAGTCCCGCCACCAGGTGCTGCTCGGCGCGCTCGAAGTAGGTGAGGAGGGTGGCCTCGGCCTCCGGGACGTCGCGCTCCACGTCGAGCTGGGCGACGAGCATCTCGTGCAGCGGCAGGTAGTCGCGGTGGAACTCCTCCGGGTCGCCCATGATGTGGAAGGCGAGGCGGAGCTCGGCGAGCAGGCGCTTGATCTCGGCGTCGAGGCGGGCGCTGCCGGCGAGGGCGGTGACGGCCTGGTGGAACCTGATGTTCGCGGTGCCGACGCCGGTCCAGTCGCCCGCGAAGGCGTGCTTCTTGCCGAGGGCGACGGCGTCGCGGACCGCCTGCCTGGCCTCTTCCGGGGCCTTGGTCCACTGGCGGAGGGCGCCGCACTCGATGACCTTGCGGGCGGCGTAGAGGTCGACGATGTCGGCTTCGTCGGGACGGCGGACGAACACGCCCTTGCTGTACTCGTGGACGAGCAGCCGTTCGTGGGTGAGCAGGCGGAACGCCTCGCGCAGCGTGTTGCGGGAGACGCGGAGGGCGTCGCCGAGCGCCTTCTCGTTGAGCTGCTGGCCGGGCCTGATGTCGCCGTCGAGCACGCTGGAGCGCAATTTGTCCGCGACCCGCTCCGCGGTGCTGGAGCGGTCGATGTCCCCGCGGTCCTTGGCCAGTGCGCCCAGCCAGTCGTCTGCGTCGACGGTCGTCATGTTGAACAACCCTACTCCTCAACGAGTCAAATGAAGTATTGAAGGATCGTTCAACAATCCTATGATGAACTTTCGGCGGGAAGGGGCGGCCCGATGGACCTGAACTCGGACCTGAACTCGGACCTGGACTCGGACCTGGGCGAGGGCTTCGACCCCTGGCGGCCCGGCCGGGCGAATGCCTGACCGCCGACAGCCCGGCCGGATCGGGTGTTGGCCGCGGGCAGTGGTCTGGCTTGGGGGTGGCGGCTGGCCGCTGGTGGGCCGGTTCCGGGTGGGGCTTGATCGCCGCTGTTTCCGGGAGTTCCGCCCTGGAGGGCCGCGTCCTTGTCCGTGAAGGCCGGGGTCCGATGTACGGGTTCCGCGTTCGCCCCGACTCCGGAAGCATCGTCGCGTGATCAGACGACTCCGTGCAGTGATCCCACTGACCTTCGGGCTGGCGTTCGGGCTGACCCTCGCACCGGCTTTACCCGCCGTCGCACAGGCGCAGGCGCAGGCGCAGGCAGCGGCTGCTTGTTTCAACGAGAGCGCTCCCATCACCGTCGAGGAGGGGCGCCTGGTCGACCGGTTGACGCCCGAGGGCCCTCCGGTGGGGCCTGAACTGGTGCGGCTCGCGGGCTTCGAGGACGACGTCACCTCCTTCACCACCCGGCTGTGCGCGACCGGGACGCGGAGCCGGGCCCAGCAGCTCGCCTCCTCCGCGGGCACGGAGCTGTGGCGGGCCGCCGTCCGCCGGGCGCAGTCCGCGCAGGCGTGGGACTCCTACGACGACCGCCCGCTCTACTGGGCCCGCCTCCTGGGGACCCGCGCGCTCCGACAGTGGGCGCCCCGGTTCACGTTGTCCACGAGCGACCGGGCACGGCTGGTCCAGGCGTTCGACCTGGCCTCGCGCGGCGTGTCCGACGTCGCGTTCGGCGACGGCGCCAAGCGGGTCGCGGTGACCGGCTTCGACCCGTTCCAGCTGAGCGGCACCTCGGTGCGGCGCAGCAACCCGTCCGGCGCGGCCGCCCTGCGGCTCGACGGGAGGGTCGTCGACACCCCGCAGGGGCGCGTTGTTTTCCAGGCGGCGGTGTTGCCCGTGCTGTGGGGAACTTTTGACGAGGGGATTGTTGAACGATTCTACGATGGGGCGATGCGGGCGGGGGCGCAGAGCCTCGTCACGGTCAGCCAGGGTCGTCCCGGGCAGTTCGACGTGGAGCGGTGGGCCGGGCGGTGGCGCGGCGGGTTCTGGGACAACAACGACGTGTCGGCGGTCGGCCCGGCCCCGGACGCGGCGGGCCTGCCGCAACCCGCGGTCGAGTTCATCGAGACGACGCTGCCGCACGAGCGGATGACCGGCGCGGGCACGACCCCGTTCCCGGTGCTGTTCAACCGGTCGTTCTGCGAGTGGCCCGTCGGCACGTTCCCCGGCACCGGCACGCCCGACTGCCGCTCCGACGAACCGACCCCCGGCGCGGCGGCGGCCCAGGGCAGCGGCGGCGACTACCTGTCCAACGAGTCGATGTACCGGGCCAACCGGCTCCGCCTCGGCCTGGGCGCCACCACCGTCGCGGGCGGCCACCTGCACACCCCGGTCCTCGGCCAGCCCGTCGACCCGGCCGCGCTCACCGACGCGGCCTTCGAGCGCGACCGACGCGCCATCGCCGACCAGGTGGTCGCGCTGGTGTCGGTAACCTGATCGACGTGAGGCGCTGGCGGGCGGCGGTCGCGGCACTGGTCGCGCTGTCGCTCGCCGCCTGCACGGTCCACGTGGAGGGCGTGCCGGACGCCCAGGTGGTCCGCCCCTCGATCACGCCGACCCCCGACGAGCTGCCGAAACCCGGCCAGTGCACGAACACCGGCGTCGAGGTCGTGGACTGCGCGCAGCGGCACGACGCGGAGGTCACCGAGGTCGGGCAACTGCCCGAGCTGGGCTCGGCGTACCCGGCCGACCGCGACCTGCGCCGCGCCGTCCTGCCGCCCTGCCGCGCCGCCCTCGCCGCCTACCTGGGCAGCGCCGACCACGACGCCACCCGCCTCCAGGCGCACGCGTTCTGGCCGAGCCGCGACGGCTGGGCGCGCGGCGACCGGTGGCGCGCGTGCGCGGTGGTGGAGGTGGAGCCGGACGGGTCGCGGGCACAGCGCACGGGCAGCGCGAAGGACCTCCTGAAGGCCGCCGGGTTCAGCACGGTGCAGCTGTGCGCGGCGGCGTCGCCGGGCGTGGACCGGGACGCCGCGATCACGGGCTGCGACCAGCCGCACAAGGCCGAGGCGGTGCCCGGCGTGCTGTCCCTGGGCGCGCCCGGCGACCCCGCGCCCTCACCCGAGCAGGTGAACGCGAGGGCGGCGGAGCACTGCGCGCGGGCCGTCCGGAGCTACGTGGGCGCGGATCGCCCGGACGTGTTCGCCTCGTGGCGGGCGTTCGGCAGCCAGGCGTGGTCGGAGGGCTTCACGTCCGCGGTCTGCTACGCCGAGGCGACCCGCGCCTTCACCGGCCGCCTGTGGGGCCTGGGCGCGAACCCGCTGCCGGCCTGACGGCGGGCATCCGCCCTCACCGCGATTCGTCACGGGAGCCGTCACCAGCCGACCCACAGGCTGTGCACAGCTTCATCCACAACCTGTGGACAACTACCTCCGGCGGAACGCCAGGACGATCAGCAGGACCCCGGCGAAGATCGGCGCGCCGGTGCCGAACACGGCCCTGAGCACGGGCAAGAAGGTGACCTCGCCCAGTTCGTGCAGCACCGAGCCGGTTAGCGCGAGCACGCCGGCGGTGAGGGGCGCGGCTGGGGACAGCCTCCCCAGGCACACCAGACCCACCAGGAGGCCCCCGAGCCCCAGCGCCACCAGGCCGCGCGACCGCACCTCGTCGAACTGGTCGATCCCGTAGCCCCAGGCGAAGACCGCGACGAGCGCCGCGAAGGCACCGAGGACGACCCCGCCCACGTGCCACCACGCTGGTACCCGCTTCCGCGCCGGGCCAAACCGACCGTCAGCCGGGTGGTGGCGGACAGTCCCCCGGACGGGTCCCCTGTCGGGTTCCCGGGCGGGTCGAGGCTCCGGGTCGCGGGGGCCGTCGTAGTGCAGTCCACCGAGGAAGTCGTCCTGCTGGGTCACCCTTCCTTGGTACGCCCGGACGCGCCGGTAATCACGCTGGGCAACCAAAAAGAGACCCCGGTGGGCGCCGTTGGCCACCGGGGTCCCGTACCGGGCACCCCGTCCGGGGAGCCCACGCCAGGTGCTCAGCCGAGCCGCTGCTTCAGCGCCTCCAGCTCGTCGCGCAGCGAGGTCGGCACCTTCTCGCCGATCTTCGCGAACCACTCCTCGATCATCGGGATCTCGGCGCGCCACTCGTCGGCGTCGAACGCCAGCGACGCCTCGACGTCCTCGCGCGGCGCGTCCAGGCCGTCGAGGTCCAGCTCGGCGGCGGTCGGCACGTGGCCGATCGGGGTCTCCACGGCGGCGGCCCTGCCCTCCAGCCGCTCGACGGCCCACTTCAGCACGCGCGAGTTCTCGCCGAACCCGGGCCACAGGAAGCGCTTGTCCTCGCCGCGGCGGAACCAGTTGACGTAGAAGATCTTCGGCAGCTTGTCCGCGTCGGCCGACTTGCCGGTGTCGATCCAGTGCTGGAAGTAGTCACCGGCGTGGTAGCCGATGAACGGCAGCATCGCCATCGGGTCGCGGCGCACGACGCCGGTCTTGCCGACGGCCGCCGCGGTGGTCTCGCTGGACAGCGTCGCGCCCATGAACACGCCGTGCTGCCAGTCGCGCGACTCGGTGATCAGCGGGATCGTGGTGGCCCGGCGACCGCCGAAGAAGATCGCCGAGATCGGCACGCCCTTCGGGTCGTCCCACTCGGGCGCCTTGATGTCGCACTGGTCGATCGGCGTGCAGTAGCGGGAGTTCGGGTGCGACGACAGCTCCTCGCCGCCCGGCGTCCAGTCCTGCTTCTTCCACGAGGTCAGGTGGGCCGGGGGCTCGCCCATGCCCTCCCACCACACGTCGCCGTCGTCGGTCAGCGCGACGTTCGTGAACAGCGAGTTCCCCTTCTCGATGGTGCGCATCGCGTTGGGGTTGGTGTGGTAGTCGGTGCCGGGGGCGACGCCGAAGAAGCCGTTCTCCGGGTTGACCGCGTACAGCCGGCCGTCCTCGCCGAAGCGCATCCAGGCGATGTCGTCGCCCAGGGTCTCGACCTTCCAGCCCGGGATGGTCGGCTCCAGCATCGCCAGGTTGGTCTTGCCGCAGGCGCTGGGGAACGCCGCCGCGACGTAGTACGCCTTCCCCTCCGGCGAGGTGAGCTTGAGGATCAGCATGTGCTCGGCGAGCCAGCCCTCGTCGCGCGCCATCACCGAGGCGATGCGCAGCGAGTAGCACTTCTTGCCCAGCAGCGCGTTGCCGCCGTAGCCCGAGCCGAACGACCAGATCGTCCGCTCCTCGGGGAACTGGGTGATGTACTTGGTCTCGTTGCACGGCCAGGGGACGTCCTCCTGGCCCGGCTCCAGCGGCGCGCCGATCGAGTGCAGCGCCTTGACGAACTCGGCGTCGTCGCCAAATCGGTTCAGGGCCTTCGTGCCCATGCGGGTCATGATGTGCATGGAGACGACGACGTACTCGGAGTCGGTGATCTCCACGCCCAGCATCGGCTTCTCGGCGTCCAGCGGGCCCATGCAGAACGGGATGACGTACATCGTCCGACCGCGCATGCACCCGCGGTACAGCTCGGTCATCGTCGCCTTCATCTCGGCGGGGTCCATCCAGTTGTTCGTGGGACCGGCGTCGGCCGGGTCCGCGGAACAGATGAACGTGCGCTCCTCCACGCGGGCCACGTCGGTGGGGTCGCTCGCCGCCCAGAACGAGTTGGGCTTCTTCTTCAGCGGGACGAACGTGCCCGCGTCCACGAGCTTGGCGGTCAGGCGGTTCCACTCGTCCTGGGAACCGTCGGCCCAGACGACCTCGTCGGGGCAGGTCAGCTCGGCGACCTCGTGCACCCAGGCGAGCAGGTGCGGGTGGTCGGTGGGTGCCTGGTCGAGACCGGGAATGGTCACTGCCGTCATCTCGTCTCGTCTCCTAGCTGAGCGCCAGCCCACGGTGGACGCCGGTGTCCGGGTGGGACGTCCTCGGGAATGGCTCCGCCCGCCCGGTGGAGGGCGTGCCGATTAAGGGGATAGACGGAGGCTAGCCGGGTTAATCCCCGGTAACGCGCATCTGACCTGTCGGCTGCCTCACAAAACCGATCCTGGAATCGATTCAGCACCCGATCACTCTAAAACCGGGCTGTGACCCGCGCTTTAGTCCGCAGAATGCAAGAGCACCCGGGTGCGTCGATCACCACACGACCGGGTGACCAGCTCGTTACGTCGTGAGAGCGCTCTCATGTTCACGTACAAGAATTGCCGCGCCGATAAGTCCGAATTTCTCGAAGGATTCAGGAACGGGCCGGACAACTGTGCCCGCCGCGCTTTCCGTTGCGCCGCAAGGGAAGTACCGGCCGGGTCGGGCGCGCCGGGCGGGCGGTCACCGGTCCAGCCGCTTGTAGTACCGGACCTGCGGGAACGGGGTGGACCCCGCCTTCTCGCAGGTGGCGCGGGCGGCGGCGTGGCCCGGGTCGCCGCCGGTGCCGACGACCGCGAGGACCACCCCGGCGGCGCGCAGCCGTTCGGTGGCGTGGTCGGTCAGGGCGGTGCCGATGCCCCGGCGCTGGTGCTCCGGGTCCACGGCCGGCGTGTGGATCTCGCCGTCGGAGACGCGCACGCCGACGAACCCGACGGCGCGGAAGGAGGCGAACACGGGGCCCAGGCGCGGAGCGAGAACTCCACGACGGTGGGGACGTCGTCGGCCGTGAGCGGTCGGATCAGCACCGGCGCGCCACCCCGGTCAGTTCGGGCTGATCCACTGCCCGGTCACGGAGTCGATGCGCACGACGCCCGACACGGTGACCTTCCGCTCCACCGGCTCCGCGTCCGCCGCCCACACCTCGTCGCTGTCCGGCGCGTACTTGCCGTCCTCGCCGATGCGGCCGTGCTCGACCTGGGTCCACTCGTCCTCGCCGGTGTGCCGGGAGACGGTGACCTCGCCGTCCTGGGTGATCTCGGTGGCGATGTCGGCGTCGCCGTCGCCGTCGGCGTCGGTGAACAGCCAGGTGTCGCCCTGCTCGTCGCGCACGACCGCCGTGTCGGCCCGGCCGTCGCCGTCCGTGTCCTCGGTGGCGGGGCCGACCTCCTGCACGCCGCCGTCCTCGACGTCGACGGTCATCGACCTGCCGTCGTTGCTGTTGGTCCGCTGGTCGTGGTCGTCCGACGGGTCGACGGCGACCCAGTCGCCGGACCCCTCGTCGAACGTCGCCCGCGAGGTCAGCTCGCCGTCGGCGTCGAAGGTGCTCATGAGGTCGGCGTCGCCGTCGCCGTCGGTGTCGCTGAACGCGAGGTGACCGCCGTCGTCGGTCTCCACGACCGCGCTCTCCTCGACCCCGTCCTCGTCGAGGTCGTAGTTCGCCTCGGCGGTGTACTCCTCGTCGCCGACCGTGACCTTCAGCTCGCCGTCGGTCGCGCCTGTCTCGTCGATGTACACCGTTCCCACCCTCCCGCGTCCTGTACCGGTAGGACTCACGTTATGCCCGTTCGGTTCCGATGGGGTAGTTCTCCGCACATCGGCCGACCGGGTGGTCACGCGCGGTCGCGCACGGCCCTGATCCGGGTCAGCAGCTCGTCGACCTTGGCCCGCCCGGCGGTCAGCTCGGCCAGCCGCCTCGTCACGGCCTGGAGCGCCTTCGCCCGCTCGCCGGCCTCCATGCGCAGCGCCCGGTCGACCTCGCGCAGCTCCCCCTCGATCGCGTCGACCCGCTTGCCCAGCGCGTCGTCCAGCGCGAGCGACAGCTGCTGCTCGGCCTCGATCAGCTGCTCGGCCACCAGCTGGTCCATCGTGGACCGTGCGTCGGCGATGGCGTCGGACAACCACTGCTTGAGGTGCTGCTTGTCGGCCGAGTGCTTGCGGGTGCGGGCCATCCACCAGCCCGCGCCCAGCCCGAGCACGAGCGTCACCGGCAGCACGACCGGGTTCAGCGCGGCCACGCCGAGGCCCGCCAGCGGCAGGGCCGCCAACCGCCCCGCGCCGATGCCACCGGACACGCCCATGAACACCAGCAGCTTGTCCTCGGCGGTCGGCGCGCGCTTCTCCGGTGGCCGCAGCACCACCGGCGGGGTCGCGCCGCGCGCGAACTGGCCCCGGATCACGGCCAGCTCCTCCGGGGAGAACAGGTCGGCCAGGGCGGCGTCGGCGACGCGCGCCAACCGCGTGCCCAGGCCCGCGCTGATCCGCCCGGACAGCAGCTGCAACGCGGTGTCGACCTCCTGCGGCAGCGCGGCCAGCCGGTCGCGGTCGGCCGCGTCGATGGCCGTGCGGAACCACGTCTGGAGGTCGCGGACCTGCCTGCTGACCTCGTGCGCGCCCTCCACCCGGGCCCGCTGCACCTCGCCGCGCAGCCGCACCTGCCAGCTGCGCGTGGACGACCGGCGCTGCGAGTTCAGCTCGTCGCGGCGGTCGCGCAGCGACTCCGCCTCCTCCTCGCCGGACGACAGCGCGCGCTTGTCCGCCTCGTTGCGGGCGATCAGCTCGTCGAGCACGGTGGCGAGCGCGCGCAGGCCGTTCGCCTCGCCGAGCATCGCGGCCCGGCCGACCACCAGCTCCTGCAACGCCGCCTGGAGCTCGCCGACGCCGGACCGCTCGCGCAGCATCGCCGCCGCGTCCGGGTTGGGCGCCTGGGCGGCCATCTCGAACATCCGCGACGACACCGGGTGGAACACCGCGCCGCGGAACCGGGGCGCGTGCTCGGCGAGCAGCGCCTGGTCGGCCTCCAGCACCTGCCGCCAGCCGCGGAACCGGTCGACCTTGGTCAGCGCGAACACGACGGTCTCGACGCGTTCCCCGACCGAGCGCAGGAAGTCCAGCTCGCCGCGGGTGAAGGGGGCGGACGCGTCGACCACGAACAGCAGCGCGGTGGCGTTCGCGGCGGCCTCGGCGGCCAGCTCGCCGTGCGCCGAGTCGAGCCCGCCGACGCCGGGCGTGTCGACCACCGACAGGCGCTCCAGCAGCGGGATCGGCGCGTCGACCTCCACGTACCGGGGCGGCAGCATCCCCTCGGGCAGGTCGTGCGCGGCGGACACCCAGTTGACCACCTCGGACCGGTCGAACTCCACCGGCGACATCGACCCGGCGTAGCAGGCGCGCGCCGACCACTCCGCGCCGTGCCGGAACACCAGGTACGTCGCGGTCGCCACCTCGGCGTCGACCGGTGACAGGTTCGGCGTCGCCAGCAGGGCGTTGACCAGGGACGACTTGCCGCGGTTGGTCTCGCCGACGACGACCACCGACGCCGGGCCGCTGCGCCGGGTCTCGACGAACGACGCCGCCGCGGGGTCGAGCGACCGCACCAGGGCGGTCAGCTTCTCCCTGGTCTGCCGCACCACCTGCGGGAGGGTCGTCATCGCGCCGTGTAGACGGTGACGACCGGGGCGCGCAGCGTCCGCCCGCGGTCGGCGAACCCGACCACCTCGGTCTCGGCGACGACGCCGTCCAGCGACGCGTCCCGCGTCGGCACGGTGCCGCCCGCCTCGTGCCGCGACGGGTCGAACCGCTCGCCGTCCGGGCGCAGGGCCGTCACACCGATGCCCGCCAGGCCCTCTTCGAGCCGTTCCACGACGCCGGAGCTGCGGGCGCGGTCCAGGGCGTACAGGCAGAGCTGGACCAGCGCGCGCCGTTCCGCCAGCGCCTGGTCCAGCAGCTCACCGGCGATGAGGGTTTCCACAGCGTCATCGGACGCCGGCGCGCCCCCCGCCGTTCCGTTCTCGCCCGGTCCGGTTCCCCCTGGTCCGGTCATCGCCGCCCCCGCAGTTGTTGCCACATCAGGAAGTACGCCCGGTGCACCACGTGCGCCACCCGGCTCTGCGCGGGCGTGGCGCCGAACGAGGCGAAGGACCGCCACCAGCCGGCCCGCTCCAGCGCGTACGCGATCAGCTCCTGGTGGGGCCGCCCGCGCAGGCCGAGCTGCTCGGCCAGGTCCGGCGAGCTGCCGAACCGCAGCACCTCCTCCACCAGGTCGTTCGGCATCGCCACGGCGCCGGACGCGACGAGCGTCAACGCCTCCAGCAGCCGCAGCTGGTGCGCCTCCGGCTTGGCCAGCAGCACCTCGATGGCGTCGTGCACGCGCTGCCGCTCGCCCGGGTCGCCCGAGGCGGCGGCCAGGGCGGTGACGGACGCCAGCGCGGCGGCGGCCTTGATGCCGTCGGCGCGCGACCGGAACACCGCGTTGAGCTTCGCGCGCACGCCGTGCAGGCCGGACGCGTCGAGCAGCGTGCGGCGCAGCGCCCCGGCGGTGATGCCCGGTTCGGCGTCGAGGGCTTCGAGGGCCTTGCCGATGCCGTACAGGTCGAGCTTCTCCAGCAGCCGGGCGCGGGTGCCGGCCGGCACGTCGCACTCCCAGGTGGTGAACAGGTCGGCCGAGATCAGCATGGTCTCGCGGGTGGCGTCGTCCAGCTCGGCGAGCCTGCGCAGCGCGTCGGCGTCGGCGGAGGTGAAGCCGCCCGTCTCGGTGGACTCGGCGACCAGGCCGATCACCGGCAGCACGTCCGCGACGCGGGGCTTGAGGGTGAGCGCCTGGCGCTCGGCGAGCAGCACGGCCGCCTTCCACGTGTCGCCGTCCGCGCCCTCGACGGTCTCCGGGGCGATCGTGTCGGCCTTGTTCAGCACGGCGATGGCGTTCACCGGGCCCGCCTCGCGGCTCGCGGTGGCGGCGGTGAACGCGGCCAGCGCCTGCTGGTCGTCCTGCCGCACGCCCTGCGTGACGACGTACAGCACGGCCTCCGCGCCGGCCACGGCGTTGCGCGACACCGGGTCCAGCTCGCCGCTCAGCAGCGCCTCGGTGCGGGCCACCGACGCGGCGTCGAGCGACCCGAGGCCCGGCGTGTCGATCACGGTCAGGTCGCGCAGCACCGCGTTGGTCAGGTACGCCTCGACGTGCGACACGCGCTCGACGTCCACGCCCAGGTCGGGCGGGATGGAGCCGTCCGCCTGGAACGGCAGCACCTGCTTGCGGCCGTCGGTGAACACGACCTCGACGCGGTCCACCGTGCCGTACTGGAAGCGGGTCACCAGCCGCGTGCACTCGCCCACGTCCGTCGGGGCGACCCGGCGACCGATGAGGGCGTTGACCAGCGTCGACTTGCCCGACTTGATCCGGCCGGCGACGGCGACCTGCAACGGCGCGGACAGCCTGCGCAGCACCTCGCGGAACCCGGCGGCGGTGGCCGGGGAGACCTGCGGCGCCAGGCCGGCGCAGAGGTTCGCGACCGCCGCCGAGAGCGGGCCGGCGAGCTGCTGGGCCTGGGCTGTCACGCCGGAATCGTGCCACGTGCGGGTGACGCCCGGTTTGTGAACGCCTCTTTCAGGGTATTTCCGGCGGCAACGAGGGAGGTCACGTCATGGAACAGGGCTATGCGGTGTTCCTGCTGCTCGGCGTGGTGCTGGTGCTGATCGACGGCCAGTTGATCTACCGCAGCGGCAAGGGCTACATGAACCGCGCGTACGGCGATCCCGAGGCGGCCAGGTCGATGACCCGCCTCGCCACCGTTCTCTTCCACCTGGTCGTGCTCGGCCTGCTGGCGCTCGTGTCGATGATCTCGGTCGACACCGGCGACCCGGTCAAGGACGTCGTGGTCAAGCTGGGCGTCGTGCTGCTGGTGCTGGCACTGGTGCACGCGGTGACCATGGTCATCCTGGGCCGCATCCGCGACCGGCAGCTCCAGCAGCAGCTGGCCGACGAGATGGCCGAGGACCACCGGCAGTTCGAGCAGGCGCACCGGGTCCCGGCGCAGAACCGGGCCGAGCCGCTGGCGTACCCGACGACCACGTCGGCCGCCGCGTCCGCGCCGACCGCGACCCCGGTGGACCCGCCCGCGGCCGGTGCACCCGTCGCCGGGCCCGCGTCGGTCCCGACCGCCGGGCAGCAGGTCGACCCGACGCAGGTCAAGACGATCCGATAAGCGTTGACCGGGTGGTCCGGCAGGTGTTGCCGGACCACCCGGCGGTCGTGCCGGCGGTCGCCGGCTCCTCCGGGCGGGTGCTCATCCGCCTGGAGGATTAGGCGCGGTCAGCCCGTGGCGCGACGCGCCGGAGTTCGTCGGATACCTAACCTGGTCGCGTGGTGCGACGGCTGAGCCTGTGGATGCGAGCGCACCCGGCGTTCGGGGACTCCCTGATCGCCGGGTTGCTGTTCGTGTTCGAGCTGGCGTTCCTGTCGGTGAACGCCACCGCCGTGCCCGTCGCCACCTTCTTCTTCGTCGGCGTGCTGATGAGCGTGCCGATCGCCGTCCGCCGCCGGTACCCGCTGGGCAGCAGCTACGCGATCCTCGCGGGCGGCGTGCTGCAACTGCTCACGCACGGCGGCCTGGACGACGGCGGCATCCCGCTCCGGCTGGTCGACGTCGCGCTGGCCGTGGCCCTCTACACCGTGGTGGCCTACGCCGGCCGCCGGCAGGGCCTGCTGTACCTGGTCTGGCTGGCCGCCGGCACGCTCACCTGGGCGTTGTGGCGCATCGGGGCGAACGCCGAGAGCGCGTTCATGGTGTTCGTCATCGCGGTCCTGTTCGGGTTCAGCTGGGCGATGGGCGAGTTCGTCGGCGCGCGGCGGGCCTACCAGTCGGAGCTGGAGCAGCGGCTCAAGCTGCTGGAGACCGAGCGCGACCAGCAGGCGCGCATCGCGGTCGGCGCGGAGCGGTCGCGGATCGCGCGCGAGCTGCACGACGTGGTCGCGCACGCGGTGAGCGTGATGGTCGTGCAGGCCGACGGCGCGGGGTACGCGATCAGGACGGACCCGGAGCTGGCCGAGGCGGCGGTGCGGACCATCTCCGAGACCGGGCGGCAGGCGCTGACCGAGCTGCGGCGGCTGCTGGGGGTGCTGCGGTCGGAGGACCAGTCGAGCACGCAGTGGGTGCCCCAGCCGGGCGCGGGCGAGCTGAACGAGCTGGTCGAGAACCTGCGGGCGGCCGGGCTGCCGGTGCGGCTGGAGACCGCGGGCGACCTGGGCGCGCTGCCGGTCGGCCTGGGGCTCGGCGTCTACCGGATCGTGCAGGAGGCGCTGACCAACACGCTGAAGCACGCGGGCTCGGGCGCCTCGGCGACCGTCCGCGTCACCCAGGCAGGTGATCACGTGGACGTGGAGGTGGCCGACGACGGGTTCGGCACGCCCCACGACCTCGTCGCGGTGTCCGGCGGCAACGGGCTGATCGGCATGCGCGAACGCGCCGGCGTGCTCGGCGGCACGCTGGAGGCGGGCCCCAACCCCGGCGGCGGGTGGCGGGTCCGCGCGGTCCTCCCCCTCGTGCCGTCATAGGGTGGGAACGTGATCCGGGTGCTGCTCGTCGACGACCAGGAACTCATGCGCATGGGGTTCCGGATGGTGCTCGGCGCACAGGAGGACGTCGACGTGGTCGGCGAGGCGGGGGACGGGCTGGACGCCGTGCACCTCGCCGCGTCGCTGCGGCCGGACGTGGTGCTGATGGACGTCCGGATGCCCGTGCTCGACGGGGTGGAGGCGACCAAGCGGATCGCCGAGGCGGGCACGTCGAAGGTGCTCGTGATGACCACGTTCGACATGGACGAGTACGCGCTGTCGGCGCTGCGCAACGGGGCGTCCGGGTTCCTGCTGAAGGACACGCCGCCCAACGACCTCGTGTCGGCGCTGCGCGCGGTGGCCAGCGGCGACGCGGTGGTGTCGCCGTCCGTGACGAAGCGGCTGCTGGCGAGGTTCCTCGGGGACGGCGGCGGTGAGCTGCGGGACGCCTCGGTGCTGGAGGCGTTGACCGAGCGGGAGCGCGAGGTGCTGGTGCTCATCGCCAAGGGGCTGTCGAACACGGAGATCGCGCGGAAGCTGTTCCTGTCCGAGGCGACGGTGAAGACGCACGTGGGGCGCATCCTGGCCAAGCTGGAGCTGCGGGACCGGGTGCAGGCCGTGGTGCTGGCGTACGAGACGGGCCTGGTCCGGCCGGGCGACGTCTGACCGGTCCGGTCTCCCTGGCTTTTTCGGCCTTTCAGCCTCCCTGGCTTTTTCGGCTCGCCCCGCTGTCCCGTCACCCCTCGAACAGGGCGGGCGAGGTCCGTCGGCGGTCGACCACGAGGCGGAAGACGTCCGGCCGGCCGAAGCGGGTCGCGTGGTCCTCGGCCTGGCGCCGGCCCCGGGTGACCAGGGGGTCGATGTCGGCCACCACCAGCCGTTCGTCGCCGGCCACCGGTTCGACGACCCACCGGCCGTCCGGGCCGGCGATGGCGGAACCGCCGTCGTAGGGCGAGGTGCCGCCGGCGGCGAGGACGTCGTCCCGGAGCGGGAAGCCGGCGGGCACGTCGGTCCAGTCGAGCACCGCGCCGGCC
This sequence comes from Saccharothrix sp. DSM 118769, assembly GCF_052936295.1. Taxonomy (NCBI): domain Bacteria; kingdom Bacillati; phylum Actinomycetota; class Actinomycetes; order Pseudonocardiales; family Pseudonocardiaceae; genus Saccharothrix; species Saccharothrix sp. DSM 118769. The sequence continues at coordinate 9,604,032 of NZ_CP193627.1, forward strand.
GCGAGCGAGTGGACGCCGCCCTCGCGCGCGATGAACCGGGTGATGTCACCGGTCAGCCGGGTGGAGCCCGGCCACACCGAGACGTGCAGGTCGGGTGCTTGGGCGTAGAGGGAGTGCCGGGCCAGGGGCGACCAGTTCTCCCAGCAGCACAGCCCACCGACACGCAGACCTCCGGCGCGCAGACCTCCGGCGCGCAGACCGCCGGTGTCGTGGACGCGCAAGCCGTGACCGTCGCCGTCGGCCCACACGAGCCGTTCCTCGGGCGTAGGCACGAGCTTGCGGTGCACGCCGACCACGCCGTGCGCCGGGTCGATGGCGAGCAGGGTGCAGTGGACGGCGCGGTGGACGGGGTCGCGTTCGGCGATGCCCAGGTAGGTGAAGATGCCGTGGTCGCGGACCGCCTCGGTGATCAGGCGCACCTCGGGCCCGCCCACCTCGACGGCGGCCTCCTGGTAGGCGGCGTAGGCGAGCCGCTGGCGGGGATCGTCGAGGGGAACGCCCCCGGGCTGGGTGAGCCAGAACGGGTAACCGGGGAGGAAGGTCTCCGGGAACACGACAACCCCCACCCCGCCCGCCGCGGCCAGGTCGAGGAAGTCGACGACCTTGCGAACGCCCGCGGCCACGTCGAGCCACGGACACCGGACCTGGGCGGCAGCGACGCGGATCATGCCGCCACGCTAGCCGGCGAATTCCACGCGGCTTCGGCGAGTTCCACAGTCGCGGCAAGTTCCACGCGGTCGCGGCGAGTTCCACAGTCGCGGCGAGTTCCGCAGTCGCGGCGGGCGAGCTTTTGCCCCGCCCCTGCGATCGTTCCATCGAAGAATTGTTCAACAATCCATAGTCGACCAAGACGCCGACCACTAAGCCTGTAGGACAGGGCCGCCCCGAGCAGGTTAGGATTGTTGAACAATCCTACGCGGTTGCTTGAGGAGTCGTGCGGGCCGACCGCCCAGGCCGGGTCGACCAAGCCCGGGGGTCGGCCACGCCGGAAGAACGGGCGGGGTCAGCGGTACTTCGCGGCGTCCGCCGTTGTCGGGTCCACGCCGGCCTTGAAGACCTCCTCGTACCAGCGGCCCCAGTCCGGCTTCGAGCCGTCGAGGTCCGTGAAGCCGTACTCCCGCATCAGCGTCCACGACGCGAGCGCCCGACCGCTGAACCGGTGCCGGTCCGGGTCCGCCGCCAGCGCCGCCACGCCGCGCCCGACGTAGTGCGGCGTCTCGGACATCACGTAGTGCGGCTCCTTCGCGATGGCGTCGCGCCAGTTCTCCTCGGTCACGCCGAAGTGCTCCAGCATCTGCTCCGACCGCAGGAACCCCGGCGTCACGGCGACCGACGTGCCGCCGAACGCCTCCAGCTCCTTCGCCATCACGGTGCCGAACCGCCGGATCGCGACCTTGACCGAGTCGTACGCCAGCGACCCGGAGTAGAACTCGTCGTCCTCGCCGTCCGTGACCTCCACGAGCAGACCGCCCGGCCGCCTGATCAGCAGCGGCAGCAGGCGGTGCAGGGTGACCAGGTGCGCCTGCACGCTGTTCTGCCACAGGCGCAGCTGCTTCTCCAGGTCCTGCTCCCAGAAGACCATGAACTCGGTGTCCTGCTCACCGCCCCACACGTCGTCCACCAGGACGTCCAGCCGGCCGTCCCCCTCGGCCTCGACGCGCTCGCGGAACGCGTCCACGTCGGCGGGCACGGTGAAGTCGCACCGCACCGCGATGCCCCGGCCCCCCGCTGCGGTGACCAGCTCCGCCGTCTCGTCGATCGTCTCGTCGCGCCCGATCGGCGACTTCCGCTCCCGCGTCGTCCGCCCGCCGACGAACACCGTGGCGCCCGCCGCGCCCAGCTCCACGGCGATCGCCCGGCCCGCACCCCGGGTCGCCCCCGTGACCGCCGCGACCTTCCCCGTCAGATCAGCCATCTCTCCCCTTCCACGCGTCCAGCACCGCGTCCACGTCCTCCGCCAGCCGATCGACCAGCGCGCCGCGCGGCCGGATCGACCAGTCCATCGACACCCCGTAGACCAACGCCGTGAGCACCCGCGCCGCGCGTTCCGGGCCCGGCCCGCGCGGCAGGTCGACCCGGCGCACCAGTTCGAGCACGGTCCGCCCGGTCACCTCGTAGAGGTCGGCGAGCAGCGCCCGCAGCTCCGGGTCGACCAGGTCGACGCCGAGCTGCGCCAGGTGGTTCTGCGCCTCGGCCGGGTCACCCATGCCGGCCGGCCAGGTGAGCAGCGCCGCGCGCAGGCCGTCGAGCGGGGCCAGGCCCTCCGCCGCCGCGCGCATCCGGTCGGCGTTGCGCTCGCTCGTCTGCCTGGTCAGGGCCTGGAGCAACCCGGACTTCGAGCCGAACCGCTGCGCCACGGTGCCCACCGACACGCCCGCGCGCGCCGCCACGTCGGCGAGGGTGAACCCCGGCCCCTTGAGGCCGATGACCTCGCCCACAGCGGTGACGAGGCGCTCGTCGGTGATCGTCTTCGGTCGTGCCACGCGGTTATTGAACCATGGTTCATTAATTGGCGGCCAGTAGGGTGACCGCAGTGACCTGGAGACCGCGCCTCATCGCCCTCGACATCGACGGAACGATCACCCCCGTGGGCCGCGAGGAGGTCGCGCCGGCCGTGCGCGCGGCGATCCACCGGGCCGTCGACCGCGGCGCGCGGGTCGTGCTCTCCACCGGGCGCAGCCTGATCGGGACCAGGCCGATCGTCGACGACCTCGGCCTGCGCGGCACGACCGCGATCTGCTCCAACGGGGCGGTGTGGTGGGACACGACGTCCCGCGAGGTGGTGCGCAAGGTGGCGTTCGACCCCGGCCCGTCCGTGCTGCGGCTGCGGGAACTGCTGCCGGGCGCGGTGTTCGCGGTGGAGCTGACCGGTGTCGGCAACCTGTCGCTCGGCCGGTTCCCGGACGGCGACCTGTGGGGCGACGTGCGCGAGGTGCCCTTCGAGGAGCTGGTCGCCGAACCCACGTCGCGCCTGGTCGTGCGGTGGGTCGGTCGCACGCCCGAGGAGCTGGCGCTGCGGATGGTGGACGTCGAGCTGCCGGGCGTCACCGCCTCGCGCGACCACACCGAGCCGTGGCTCACCCTCACGCCGCCCGGCGTGACGAAGGGCGCGGCCCTGGAGGACCTGCGGCGCGAGCTGGGGGTGGCGGCCGGGGACACGCTGGCCATCGGCGACGGCGACAACGACGTGGAGATGCTCCGGTGGGCCGCGCACGGCGTGGCGATGGGCCAGGCCCCGGTCGCCGTGCGGGAGGTGGCGGACGCCGTCACGTCGACTGTCCTGGAGGACGGCGCCGCCGCCGTGCTGGACCGGTACTTCGCGGCCTGAGGTCACCGGCCGGGTCGCCGACCCGAACCACCGACGAGGTCGGCCCGGCCGCCCCGGTCAGGACGGCCGGGGCGGTCGGACAGGTCAGTCGGGTCAGTCGGGTCGGTTCAGTCCGGTCGGGCGGGTCGGTTCAGTCCGGTCGGGTCGGCTCAGTCGGCCACGTCGAGCTTCGCGACCACCCGGGGGTCGCGCACCAGCACCACGACCTCCTCGGCCACGCCGTCGCGGGCGGCGAAGGCGGCGGCCCGCTCGGGGCTCAGGTAGCGGGCGGCGATCCGGGCGGACCAGTAGCGGACCCGCTCGGGGTCGTCCACCACCTCGGCCCGGCCGGAGACGGTGGCGAAGGAGTGCGGCGGGCGTTCGTCGTCGAAGCAGACCGACACCCGGCCGTCGCGCGCGATCGACCGCCCCTTGATCGTCGCCGGGTGCGTGGTGAACACGAGCGCGTCACCGTCGAGGTCCACCCAGACGGGGGTCACGTGCGGTGAGCCGTCCTTGCGGACGACGGCGAGCTTGCCGGTGCGTGGCGGTGTCTCGGCGACGAACTCGCGCCACCAGCCCTCGGGCGCGTCGGTGTACCCCATGGGCGCACACGGTAGTGCCTCCCCTGAGAGGGAAGGGAGATCGACCTAGGGGACGACTCAGGGTGATCACGGATTAGTACAACCGAGGTAGCGGCAACGATAAGACTGAAGTCGCACCCACAAGTCAACTACAGACCGATGCGTCGAACCCCTCGGACCGGGCAAGGTCTTACCCGAACACGGGGGATGTGTCCGTCCAGGGGAGAAATCATGATCGAGGCTGTCGGCCTCACCAAGCGCTACGGGAAGACCGTGGCGGTGGACGACCTGTCGTTCACCGTCGCACCGGGGAAGGTCACCGGCTTCCTCGGCCCGAACGGCGCGGGCAAGTCCACCACCATGCGCATGATCCTCGGCCTCGACCGGCCGAGCGCGGGCAAGGTGCTGATCGGGGGCAAGCCGTACCAGCAGCTCGACCGCCCGCTGCGGGTGGTCGGCGCGCTGCTCGACGCGAAGTGGGTGCACCCGAACCGGTCGGCCAGGGCTCACCTCCAGTGGCTCGCCAAGTCCAACGGCCTGCCGGACCGCCGGGTGGACGAGGTGCTCGACCTGGTCGGCCTGACCAAGGTCGCCAAGCGCCGCGCCGGGTCGTTCTCGCTCGGCATGTCGCAGCGCCTCGGCATCGCGGGCGCCCTGCTGGGCGACCCGCAGGTGCTGCTGTTCGACGAGCCGGTGAACGGCCTCGACCCCGAGGGCATCCTCTGGATCAGGCAGTTCATGCAGGGCCTGGCCGCCGAGGGCCGCACCGTGCTGGTGTCGAGCCACCTGCTGTCGGAGATGGCGGTCACCGCGCAGGACCTGGTGGTCATCGGGCGCGGCAAGCTGATCTCGCAGTCGACCACGACGGAGTTCGTCGAGCAGGCGACCGAGAACACCGTCCGGGTGCGCAGCCCGCACGCCGACAAGCTCGGCGCGATGCTCGTCGACAAGGGCTTCACGGTCCGCGAGGACGTCGACGCGTCGCTCACCGTGTCGGGCGCGACCAGCGACCAGATCGGGGACGTCGCCGCGGCCGCCGGGGTGGTCCTGCACGAGCTGAGCCCCCAGCGCGGCTCGCTCGAACAGGCGTTCATGCAGCTCACCGGCGACTCCGTCGAGTACCACGCCGAGATCGCCCAGGGGAAGTGACACCACGATGACTCTGCTCGCCGTCGAACGGATCAAGCTGTTCTCCACCCGCTCGCCGTGGTGGTGCATGTTGCTCGCCCTGGGGCTGACCGTCGGCCTCACCGCGTTGATCTCCGCGAACTGGACCGGCCCGCTGCCGGTGATCGGCGCGGTGTTCACGCACACGTTCGGCCTGTACGTGATCATGGTGATGGCCGCGCTGGCGGTCACCACCGAGTACCGCTTCGGCACCATCAAGTCGACGTTCCAGGCCGTGCCGGACCGCATCTCACCGATGATCGCCAAGGCGGTCGTCGTGATGCTGCTCGCCGCCCTGGTCGGCGAGGCCGCCGCGTTCGGCTCGTGGGGCCTGGGCTGGCTGCTCGCCGACGACACCTCGCAGCTCGCGCTGTCGTCGTCCAACGACTGGCGGCACGTCGCCGGCGTCGGCCTCGTCTACGCGGCGGGCGCGCTGCTCGCCCTCGGCGTCGGCGCGCTGGTGCGGCAGACCGCGGGCGCCGTGTCGATCATCCTGGTGTTCGCGCTGGTCATCGAGAGCGTGGTCGGGTTCATCCCGAACATCGGCGACGACATCCAGAAGTGGATGCCGTTCACCGTGGCCAGCAAGTTCATCTTCGGCGACCCGGACGCGAGCGCCATCCCGGAGGGGGCCGGGCCGCCCGCCATCGGCGAGCTGAGCCCGTGGGGGTCGTTCGCCTACTTCGCCGGCATCGCGCTCGTCGTCTACGTCATCTCGCTGGTGGTCGTGAAGCGGCGGGACGCGTAAGGGGGAAACCGGGCGGCACGGTCTTCGGGGGTCGTGCCGCCCGGTAGCACGGGGGAGGGTGGGGCCCGGGTCGCCTTTCGGGGAGGCGACCCGGGCCCGACCCGCAGCGGCCCGGGCCCGACCCGCAGCGGGTCGACGACGCCCGGGTTCGGCACGAGCCCGGATCGGACGAGGAGAAGTCATGATCGAAGCGACCGGCCTCACCAAGCACTACGGGAAGACCGTGGCCGTGGACGACCTGTCGTTCACCGTCGCGCCGGGGAGGGTCACCGGCTTCCTCGGCCCGAACGGCGCGGGCAAGTCCACCACCATGCGCATGGTCCTCGGCCTGGACAGCCCCACCCGCGGGCGCGTCACGGTGAACGGCCGGGACTACCGGTCGCTGAAGCAGCCGCTGCGGGTCGTCGGCGCGCTGCTCGACGCGAAGTGGGTGCACCCGAACCGGTCGGCCAGGGCGCACCTCCAGTGGCTCGCCCGGTCCAACGGCATCCCGCTCGCGCGGGTGGACGAGGTGCTGGACCTGGTCGGCCTCACCGGGGTCGCCAAGCGCCGCGCCGGGTCCTACTCGCTGGGCATGTCCCAGCGCCTCGGCATCGCGGGCACCCTGCTCGGCGACCCCGACGTGCTGCTGTTCGACGAGCCGGTGAACGGCCTCGACCCCGAGGGCATCCTCTGGATCAGGCAGTTCATGCACCGGCTGGCCGACGAGGGCAAGACCGTGTTCGTGTCGAGCCACCTGCTCTCCGAGATGGCGCAGACCGCGCAGGACCTGATCGTCATCGGTCGCGGCCGGCTGATCTCGCAGACCAGCACCGCGCAGTTCATCAAGGAGGCCGCCGAGGACGCCGTCCGCGTCCGCTCGCCGCACCTCGACCGCCTGCGCGAGCTGCTCGGCGACCGGGCCCGCGTCAGCGACTCCGCGACCGGTGACGGTGCGCTCGTCGTGCACGGCGTCGAGGCGTCGGCCATCGGCGAGCTGGCCGCGGCGAACGGGATCACGCTGCACGAGTTGAGCCCGCAACTCGGTTCGCTGGAAGAAGCCTTCATGCAGTTGACGAAGGAATCCGTCGAGTACCACGCCGCCGAATAGCGCCGGCGGCCCGCGACGCGTTCGGAATTCGCGCTCACGACCGGTCGGCGGGCCGGGGATCGTCGTCCGGCGGCGGGATTTCGGTGACGGCCGGGACGGCGGCGCGGCGGATTCGGTCCCGGCGCGCCGCGAGGAGCGCGATCGACGTGAGGACGGCCGCCGCGAGGGTGGCGGAGACGACGAGGACGGCCAGGCCGGTGCGGCGACCGTCGTCGGGCGCGGGCGGTGGCCGGGTCGCGGCGGCCTCCGGCGCCGACTCCTCGGCCGAGGGCTCGTCGGGGGCGTTCCCGCTGGTGGGCGGCGGGAGCAGGGGGTTGTGCGCGACCCGGGCGACGTCGGCGGTCAGCGCGGCGACCGGGTCGACCTGGCCGAAGCCGGTCGCGTCGTCCCGGCCCGGCTTCAGGAGGTCGGTCGCGGTGATCACGAGGCGGTTCACCACGTTGCCCGCGTCGAGGTCGGGGTAGCGGGCCCTGACCAGCGCCGCGACGCCGGAGACCAGGGCCGTCGCGGCGCTCGTGCCGTCGACGGAGGCGTACCCGGAGGCGGACTTCGCCCGGGGCAGGGCGGTCACGACGTCCTCGGCGGGCGCGGCCAGCACGGTGTCCGGGCCGGTGTTCGAGCCGGGCCACGGCGCGCCCCCCTTGGTGGTGCCGGAGACCGCGACGACGCCCCGGACGCCGGCCGGCGCGCCCACCCGGGCCACGCCCTCGTTGCCCGTGCCGGCGACCACGACGACGTCGTGCGCCAGGGCGTGCTCCACCGCGGCCAGCAGCTCGGGCGCGGCCGGCGAGACGGACGTCAGGGACAGGTTGACCACGTCCGCGCCGCGGTCGACGGCCCAGGTCACGCCCTCGGCGACGGCCGCCGCGGTGAACCGGTCGCCCTCCGCGCCGACCGACACCGGCAGCACCGCCGCGCCCGGCGCGACGCCCAGCGCGCCGCCGCCGACGCCCCGGCCGGCGACCAGCGCGGCCATCGCGGTGCCGTGGCCGGCGTTGTCGCGCGTGCCGTCCGTGCCGGCCGCCGAGCCGAACCCGGCGCCCGGCAGCAGCGCGCCCGCGAGGTCGGGCGCGGTGGCGTCGACGCCCGAGTCGACGACCGCGACCACGACCCCCTCGCCGCGCGTGGTGGCGTGCGCGGCGGGCACGCCGAGGGCGGCCAGGTGCCACTGCCGTTCCCGGACCGTTTGCGCGCCCGCCGGGACGGGTACGCACAACGCGATCAGGACCGCGGTGAGAACCGCTCTCCACCGCACCGAATTCCCCCTGTGGTCGGAATCACAAATATTCCATGTCGGTCATGTTTCACAGATCTCGATTCGGGCAACCGGAGTAATCTGTTCGTTAAGAGGTCGTGAACTCCGGCACAGGGCCATGACAAGCGCTTCTGAACCGGGTCAGATGGAAAGCAACGAATCGTGAGGTGGGTGCCACCCGCACGCGAATTCGGATACCCCCCGTCAAGGAACCCCCCGGAGGTGAACCCGTGACGGTGCTTGATCCGAACCTGAACGCCGACCACTCGGCAACCGGGTCGAAGGAGTTGCCCAGGGAGAAGCTGCCCAGGCAACGCGACCACGCCCTCCGCGTCGAGCCGATGCTGGCGCTGGAATGGTCGCACGCGATCGAGACCGCGGGAGGGGTCGGGATCGCCGACTCGCCCGCGGAGAACCGCCGGGCCTGGATCCACCGGGCCGACGAGCAGCAGGTGCTCGCGCTCTTCCGCGCAGTCGGGTCCGACGCCCCCGCACCCTGGTGGCTGAGGGCACTCGACCGGGGCAGGATCGCCTCGCGCGCGGCGGCCTACGCGATCGAGGACGAGGTGACCCGACTCCTGGCCGCGCGGCCGGGGTGGGTGTTCGTCCCGTGGGCCGACGAGGGCGAGGTGGGCTACTGGGAGTTCGTGCCGTCGGAGAGCGGCGTGTACGGCCCCGCCGAGCCCACCACCGTGGAGTTCACCGACCGGCACCCCGGTTTCGTGGACCTGCTCCCGGCGCACCGGGGCCCCGGCAAGCGCCAAGCCATCGAGTTCACCCCGGGCGAGCTGCGCGAGCAGATCGAGGACCTGGAGAACATCGCCTAGCGCACCACCTAGGCTGTACGCCCGTGACGTCCAGCCAGCAGCGACCGCCCCACCACCGATCCGTCGTCAGCTACGTGCAACGCGGTGAACGGATGACGGTGGGGCAGCAGCGCGCATGGGACCGCCACTGGGAGCGCTTGGGCCAGGAGGTCAAGGCGCTCCCGGCCGGTCCCGTGCGCTTCGCCGACTGGTTCGGCCGCGAGGCGCCGGTGGTGCTGGAGATCGGGTCCGGCATGGGCGAGACGACCTCGCAGCTGGTCGCCGCCGCCCCGGAGCTGAACTACGTGGCCGTCGAGGTCTACAAGCCCGGCCTGGCCCAGCTGCTGCTGCGCGCCGAGGCGCTCGGCGTCGAGAACCTGCGGGTCCTGCGCGGTGACGCGGTCGACCTGCTCACCGACCACGTGGAGCCCGGCTCGCTCGCCGGCGTGCGGATCTACTTCCCCGACCCGTGGCCGAAGAAGAAGCACCACAAGCGGCGGCTCGTGCAGCCCGGGTTCGTGCACCTGGTCGCGTCCCGCCTGCGGCCGGGCGGCACCCTGCACCTGGCCACCGACTGGGAGCCGTACGCCGAGCAGATGCTGGAGGTCTGCTCCGCCGAACCGCTGCTGCGCAACCTGCACGACGGCTGGGCGCCGCGCCCGGACTGGCGGCCGGTCACGAAGTTCGAGCAGCGCGCCGTCGAGGAGGACCGGATCAGCCACGATCTGATGTTCGAGCGGAACGAACTCACCTGACCGTGTACTAAAGCCACGATATCGAGTGGTCGAGGCACCGACTGGGCGTAGTTTCGTCACCCCTTGGTGTGGCATTTGTTGATCACCCGGTGTGCCCCGTCCGGCAGTGACGGGTGACGTCGCCCCGCAACTACGGTTGCCGCCCGTGACCGCTGTCGACACCGAACCGACCACGTTCGACGTGGACGCCGCGGAGTCCTTCCTCCGCATGTTCCACACGGCGCACCCCGGGGCCGGACCGGTCGGCCCCAGGCTGGCCGCCGTCCGCGACGAGGTGGCGGGGACCGGCACCTACCGCCACACCCCCGACGAGCTGGCCTACGGCGCGCGCATCGCCCTGCGCGACAGCGGCTGGTGCACCAGCGGCGTGCCGTGGCGCCGGCTCAAGGTCCGCGACCTGCGCGGCCTGCGCAACGCCGCCGCCGTCGCGGGCGAGTGCGTCGAGCACCTGCGCCTGGCCACCAACGGCGGCGAGATCCGCCCCCTGGTCACGGTGTTCGCGCCGGACGCGCCGGGGTCGCCCGGGCCGTGCGTCTGGAACGAGCAGCTCGTCCGGTACGCGGGCCACGCCGACGGCACCGGCGACCGCCGCTACGCCGGGTTCACCCGGGCCGTGCGGGAGATGGGCTGGCGGCCCCCCGGTCCGCCCGGCCGGTTCGACGTGCTGCCGCTGGTCGTGGAGACCGCGCACGAGGGCGCGAAGCTGTTCACCGTGCCGCCGGACGTCGTGCACGAGGTGTGCCTGGAGCACCCCGACCTGCCGTGGTTCGGGCAGCTGGGGCTGCGCTGGCACGCCGTGCCGGTGATCGCCCACACGCGGCTGTCCATCGGCGGCGTCACCTACCCCGCCGCGCCGTTCAACTCGTGGTTCGTCGGCTCCGAGATCGGCGCGCGCAGCCTCGCCGACGAGAACGCCTGCGGCGCGGCCCGGCCGGTGGCCGAGGCGCTGGGCCTGGACACGTCCTCCGAGCGCTCGCTGTGGCGCGACCGCGCCGTCGTCGAGCTGAACCGGGCCGTGCTGCACTCGTTCGACCTGGCCCGGGTCACCGTCACCGACCACCACGCGGAGGCGCTGCACCGCCTGTCGTGGCTGCGCTCGCGGCAGCGCGGCGCGGGCGGGCGGCCCGCGTTCCGGCTCGACCCGGGTGCCGCCCGCCGGGCCCGCGCCGGCGGCCCCGGCCGCTTCGCCCCCGCCGGCACCCCGGCGACCCAGCCGCCCGGCCGCCTCGCCGAGCTGCTCCGGCGGCGCGCCGGGGCCTGAGGCGCCCGCCTGCCGTCGGGTCCACTTTCGTCAGGTCCGCCTTTCGTCAGCGCTGCGAGTCGACCAGCACACCGGCGAGCGCCATCAGCACGAGCACCAGCAGGCCGAGCACAGCCCCAGCCCACGTCATCACCACTCCGAACACGGCGGTCCTCCGTTCCCCGACTTGTGGCTCCAGGGTCACCCCGCGTTTCGTCATCCGGCATCGGCCACTGGTGTGTTTCGGCGGGCATTCGGGTCAGCCTCGCGGCGGATGCCCCACCCGACCGGGGGCGGACGCGCGATCCACCCGCAGGACCTACGGTGGTGTGCCGTGGAGAGCACTCACCTCGGGTGGCGCGCCCTGGCCCGCCGCCAGTGGCCCCTGGCGTGCGCGCTGCTCTTCTTCCTCGCCACGGAGCAGATCGGCGACGCGGGCCGGTGGCAGCTGCCCGGCACGGCCGTGGTCTGCGCGCTGGCCGTGCTGGCGCCCCGGCGGCCGTTCGACGCCGCGCTCGCCGCCGCCACCGCCGTGGTCGCCGGGTCGGTGGTGCTGCTGGTCGTCGGGCAGTCGCCCGCGCTACCCGTGGTCGCGGGTCTGACGATCTCCGAGACGGCGGCCGTGATGGCGACCGTCGCGGTGGTCGTGCGGCAGTCCCCGTGGCCGCGCGCGGTGGTCGCGGTGGTGGCGCTCGTCGCGGCGTCGGCGGTCAGCGAGCCGCTGCGGCCCAACTACTACCTCCAGCACTGGGCCGAGCTGGGGTACTCGGGGCCGGAGGTGTGGCAGCAGGCCCTGGGCGGGTCGGTGCTGCTCGCGCTGTCGATCGGCACCGGGCTGTACTTCCGGGCGCGGGACCGGGAGCGCGCGACGGCGGTGCGCGCCGAGGTGGCGGCGGCGCAGCACGCGGAGCGCATGGCGCTGGCGCGCGAGCTGCACGACGTGGTGGCGCACTACGTGACGGCGATCGTGGTGCACGCGCAGGCGGCGCAGGCCGTGCCCGGCGCGGCGCAGGAGGTGCTGCCGGTCATCGCGCACAGCGGGAACGAGGCGCTGACCGCGATGCGCCGGCTCGTGGGCACGCTGCGCGGCGCGGAGGCCGAGGCGCCGTCGCCGGCCGCGACCAGCGACCTGGCCGACGACGTGCGCGGGGTCGTGGAGGAGTCCGGGCAGCCGGTGCGCCTGCACGTCGACCTGCCCGACGCGGTGCCGCCGTCGCTGGGGCGGTCGGTGCTGCGCCTGGTGCAGGAGTCGCTGACCAACACCCGCAAGCACGCCGAGGGCGTGTCGGCGGTGGACGTGTCGGTGTCCGTGGCGGACGGCCGGGTGCACGTGGTGGTGGCCGACGACGGCCGCGCCGCCCGGACCGCGCCGGTGGGCGGGTCCGGCGGGTACGGGCTGGTGGGCATGAGGGAGCGGGTCGAGCTGCTGGGCGGCCGGTTCAGCGCGGGCTCCCGGCCGGGTGGCGGCTGGGAGGTCCGGGCCGAGCTGCCGGTGGCCGGGTGAGGCGCCCTACGTGGTGGCGGTCCTGGGCTCGGGCAGCTCGGCGGGCAGCGGGTAGGTGAACGCCTGGGCCGGGTCGTCGAGCGCGAGGTGCCGGCCGGCGGTGAGGCGCCGGCGGGGGCGCTGGGCGGGGATGCCGCCGGGGAGGCCGGCGGCGGCGATGGCCGCGCGCAGGTCGCCGACGAGTTCCTCCAGCTCGGCGATGCGGGCCTCGTAGCGGGCCTGCGCGTCGCGGTGGGCGCGGACGACGGTCCAGAGCAGCTGGTAGCTGCTGCGCTCGGGGTCGGTCCCGGTCCTGGCGGGTGCCTCGGACAGGGCGGTGCCGACCTGCGGAGCCTCGGACGGGGTCGCCCCGGCCTGCGGCGTGTCGGCCTGCTGCGCATCGGCGGGGGCGGACGGGGCCGGGACGGACGGGGCGGTCGCGACGCCCCCCGCGGCGGCCGGCGCGGTCAGGACGACCGCCGCGGGCGGGAGGTCGGTGGGCGGGGCGTCGGCGGGCGGGGCGTCGGCGGGCGGGGCGTCGGCGGGCGGGGCGTCGGTGGGCAGGGCGTCGGCGGAGGTGTCCGCCGGGGCGTCGGTCGGGGCGTCGGTCGGCAGGTCCGTGGGGGCGTCGGCGGGGAGAACAGGGGTCAGGCGGTGCTTCCGCGCCCACTCCGGGCCGCCGATCAGGGCCGTGCTCACCTCGCCCACCTCGTCCACCTCGGTGCCCAGCCACGCCGGCCGGGCCTTCGGGTCCGGGGTGCCGCCCGACGCCAGCGCGTGCAGGTAGCGGGCGGTGGTGAGGACGTCCTGGGCCTTCGCCGGGTCCACCGCCGCCTTGACCAGGCCGGCCACCCGGTTCCACGACGGCCTGCCGGACGCCCGCGCGGCGGGTCCGATCCAGCGGCCGACCTCGGCGCGCACCGCGCCCAGCGAGCGGTTGTGCGCCCAGTGCCTGCGGTCCCGGGCGGCGAGCTTGAGGACCCTCCGGCAGGCCGTGCTCAGCCTTCCGTGGCCGTCGGCCAGGTGCACCACCAGGTACAGCGCGAGCCAGCGGTGCTCGCGGGACAGGCTCGGGTCGGTGAAGTCCGCCTCCGACCGCAGTACCGCCACCACGCGCTGCTCACGGGCACCGGGCCCGGCGCCGTCACCGTCACGAGCCGCCACCGTCATCCCTTTCGCCGCATCCGTCGAACCGCTTCCGGACGCTACGGCCGATCCCCGCCGCGCACTCGCCCAGACGGCCAAACCCCCTCTTCGTGTCACCCGGAGGGGCACGCGGCGGTGGCGTGTGTCAGCCGAACGGGTGGGGCAGGATCAGCACCATGTCGCTGCGCCTGCACGCTCCCGTCGTCCTGCCCTGTGATCCCGGCTGCTCGGTCCTGCGCGACGCCGTCGTCGACGTCGTGGACGGCCGGGTGTCGTTCGTCGGCCCGAGGGCCGACGCGCCCGAGTTCGCCGGCGAGGTCCGCGAGCTGACCGGCATCCTGCTGCCCGGCCTGGTCAACACCCACGCGCACAGCCCGATGGTGGTGCTGCGCGGCCTCGGCGGCGACCTGCCGCTGCTGCGCTGGCTGCGCGAGGCGATGTGGCCGGCCGAGGCGAAGATGAAGCCCGAGGACATCGGGGCGGGCATGCTGCTCGGCGCGGTGGAGATGCTGCGCAACGGCGTGACGACCAGCGCGGAGATGTACTTCCACGGCGAGCAGCTGGTGGACGCGGTGCTCCGGGCCGGGTCCCGGGTGCTGTTCGGCGCGGCGATCATGGACCTGCCCGGGATGCCGTGGCGGCCGATGGCGGACGAGATCACCCGGTGGATCGACGCGGACGGGCTGCGGTTCGGCCCGGACGAGCGGGTCGAGCTGGGCTACGGCCCGCACTCGGCTTACACGCTGTCGCCGGAGGCGCTGGGCGAGGTGGCGGGCGAGGCGCGCGAGCGGGGCGCGTTGTTCCAGGTCCACGTCGCCGAGTCGCTCGAGGAGGACGTGGCGCAGCGCGAGTCGCACGGCTCCGTGCCGCGGCTGCTGGAGCAGGCGGGCGTGCTCGGCGGGCGGGTGCTGTCCGCGCACTCGGTGCACCTGTCGCCGGAGGACGTGGCGATCTACGCGAAGCACGGCGTGGGCGTGGCGCACTGCCCCGGCTCGAACACCAAGCTCGCCTCCGGCATCGCGCCGATCCGGTCCTACGTGGACGCGGGCGTGAAGGTGGGCCTCGGCACGGACGGGCCGGCGTCCAACGACGACCTCGACCTGTTCGAGGAGGCCAGGCTGGCGGCGCTGCTGGCCCGGGTGACCGCGCTGGACGCGACCGCGATGCGGGCGGCCGACGCGCTGCTGCTGGCCACCCGCGGCGGCGCGGCGGCGCTGGGCCGCGACGACCTGGGCGCGCTGGAGCCCGGCCGGTGGGGCGACGTGGTGCACGTCGACGTGGACGACCCGGCGTTCGCGACCGGCCTGGACGCGCCGGACGAGCAGGTGCTGGCGAACCTGGTGTGGGCCTCGGGCACGCGGCGCGTCAAGGACGTGTGGGTGGCCGGAAAGCAGGTCGTGGCCGACGGCGAGACGACCGGCGTGGACCGGCACGAGGCGCAGGCCGGTGTGCGCGCCGTGTCCGAACGGCTCCGCTAGGCAACAGATCGGCCCGCTGCGGCGTCTTGGAGGAGACGGCTGACGCCCCTCGGGAGGACGCACGATGATCCGCACGACGCTGACCACCGCACTCGCGCTCGCCTCCCTCGTCGCGGGCGCGGGCCCGGTGGTGGCAGACCCGGTGGTGGCCGACCCGGTGGTGGGGAACCCGGCGGTCGCGGGGACGGGGCGGTCGCCGGGTGACGCGGCGCGGTTCGCCGAGCGCGAGGCGCTGCTGGTCCGGCGGCTGGTGCCGGGGTCGGCGGACGTGGTGGTCGCCGGCTGGACCCGGGGCGCGGGGTACGCGACCGGCGAGGTGCGGTTCACCACCCCGGGCGGCCCGGACGCGCTGTCCGTGCGGGTCGAGGGGCCGGGGTGGTCGACCCCGGCGCGGGTGTGCGCCCTGGCCCGGTGCACGGGCGCGGTCCGCCAGCACGACGGCGGCCTGGTGGTGTTCACCGAGGGCGCGGGCCGGCGCACCACCCACGGCTTCCGCGGCAACGGCGAGGTCGTGTCCGCGTCGGTGGCGGCGACCTCGTCGGTGGCGGACCGCGACCTCGCGTGGTTCGCCACCGACCGGGTGCTGACCTTCGCCGGCTAGGTCCGGGGCCGGGGCCGCACGACGACCTCGGTGACGTGGGCGTCCTCGCCCGCGAGCACCGCGCCGGCGACGGCGCGCGCCACGGACTCCGCCCGCAGGTACAGGTTCGGCTCGTACTCGCCGCTCTCCTGCTCGCGGACCCCGCGCTGCATCGGGGTGTCGACCCGGCCGGGGTGCACGGACGTCACGCGCACGTCCTCCTCCTCGGCCCGCAGCACGTCGGCGTAGGCGCGCAGCGCGAACTTGCTCGCCGCGTAGACGCCCCAGTTCGGGTTGGCGCGCAGGCCCGCGCCGGAGTTGACCAGCACGACGTGGCCGCGCGCGGCGCGCAGCAGGGGCAGCGCCAGCCTGGTCAGCTCGGCGACGGCGACGACGTTGAGGTCCAGCGTGCGGCGCCACACGTCGACGCCCGCGTCGGCCAGCGGGCCGAGTTCGGCGACGCCCGCGCTGTGCACGAGGACGTCCAGCCGGTCGAGGCCGGCCACGGCCCCGGCGAGCGCGGCCGGGTCGGTCAGCTCGACGGGCCACGGCGACGCGCTGCCGGACGCGCCGCCCGGCGCACCGCCCAGCTCGGTGGCCAGCGCGTCGAGCGCGTCGGTGTCCCGGCCGCCCAGCAGCAGGTCGTGGGTCGGCGCGAGGGCGCGGGCGGTGGCCGCGCCGATGCCGCGCGACGCACCCGTGATCAGGGCAACGGGTCGGGTCATGGGAGGACATTAACGGGCAGGGGCCCGCACCACCCGGCACGGACCCCTCCCCCTCGGGTCAGCCGCAGATGCGGCCCTTGTCCTTCTTCCACGCCGCCACGACCGAGGGCCGCGGCTGGGTGGCGCCGCCGTCCGGCCAGTGCGACAGCGGGGTGTCGGCGGACGCGCCGTCGATCTCGCCCGGGTGCTGCACGGACACCAGGACGAAGTCGTCCTCGATGACCGGGCCGCACGTCTCGGCGCCGCGCGGCACGGTGAGGAACTGCTTCACCCGGCCGCGGTACTTCCCCTCGACCGGCAGGGCGAACAGGCCGTCGTTGGAGCCGAGCGCGTTGCCGTCGGTGGAGACCCACAGGTTGCCCCGGCTGTCGAACGCCAGGTTGTCCGGGCACGAGATCGGCGAGACCTGCGACTTGTCGTAGCCGCCGAAGTAGGTGTCGGCGGAGTTCGGGTCGCCGCAGACCAGCAGCAGCTTCCAGGAGAACGTCGTCGCGGTGTTGTCGCCGCGGCGCTCCTCCAGCTCCAGCACGTGGCCGTGGCGGTTGGTCGGGCGCGGGTTGGGCTCGGTCGGCCCCTCCTTGCCCGCCTTGCCGCGGTCGGTGTTGTTGGTGAGCGCGGCGTACACGCGGCGGTTGCGCGGGTTCGGCTCGACGTCCTCGGGGCGGTCCATCTTGGTCGGGCCGACCGCGTCGGCGGCCTGCCGGGTGAAGACGTAGACCTCCTCGGCGGTGAAGCCGGGCACGAACGAGCGGTTGCCCGACGCCAGGGGAATCCACTCGCCGGTGCCGTCGAACTCGCCGTCGGCGGGCAGCGCGCCGGTGCCGGTGATCTCGGCGGCCGGGCTGTCGCCGCTGAACTTCGCGACGTAGAGCGTGCCCTTGTCGAGCAGCTTCTTGTTGTGGTCGCGGGCGTGGCGGCTGTTGCCCGGCTTGTACTTCTCGTCGGAGACGAACTTGTACATGTAGTCGAAGCGCTCGTCGTCGCCCATGTACGCGACCACGCGGCCGTCGCGGGCGATGATCACGTTGGCGCCCTCGTGCTTGAAGCGGCCGAGCGCGGTGTGCTTGACCGGCGTCGAGGTCGGGTCGAGCGGGTCGATCTCGACGATCCACCCGAACCGGTTGACCTCGTTGGGCTCCTGCGCCACGTCGAAGCGCTTGTCGAACTCCTCCCACCGGCGGGTCGACGCGCCGCCGGACAGGCCGTAGCGGCTCAGCCGGGCCTTGGCGACCGGGTCGGTGACGGTGCCCGCGTTGGCGAAGTACTGGTTGAAGTTCTCCTCGCCGGACAGGACCGTGCCCCACGGGGTCACGCCGCCGGCGCAGTTGTTCATGGTGCCCAGGACCTTCGTGCCGGACGGGTCGGCGGAGGTCTTGAGCAGGGCCGAGCCGGCGGCCGGGCCGGTGAGCCTGAACTCCGACGTCATCGTGACGCGCCGGTTGTGGCGGCGGTCGACCTTGGCCGTGAGCTTGCCGCTGCGGCGGTCGCGCTCGACCAGGACGACGGACATGCCGTGCGCGGCCCAGGCGATCTCGACCTGCTCGCGGGTGGTGGTGTCCGCGGTCCAGCCCTTGAACATCGCCGATTCGGTCGTGTACTCGTGGTTGCTCACCATGAGCCAGCGCTCGCCGGGGCCGTCGAGGGGCACCAGGCCGCAGAAGTCGTTGTTGAAGCCGAACTGCTTCGCCTGCGCGGCGGCGGTCTGGCGGTCGAAGTCGAACGCGGGCGCGCCGGGCAGCACCGGGTCGCCCCAGCGGATCACGACGGACTGGTCGTAGCCGTCGGGCACGACCACGCGGTCCTCGGTGTTCGGGGTGACGGCGGTGAAGTTCAGGCCGTCCTGCCGCCGGCCGCCACCGAGGTCGCGGTCGGCGTCGGCGTCCGGGCGGCGGGGGTCCGCGGCGGCGGTGCCGGCGCCGAGCAGCCCGGCGCCCGCGCCCGCGACGGCCAGCACCGCACCGGCCTTCAGCAGACCGCGGCGGCGCACGACCTCGCCCACGACGTCACCGAAGTAGGTGTTGCCGGAGCTGTTGGGCGCCTCGTGGGCGCACGCGTCGCCGCAGCGGAACTTGCAGGTGACCGCCGACCGCCCGAGGGGGTGGTTGGGCAGCAGGGGCAGCAGGCGCCGCCCCCGACCGGTGGATGAGGACACGCGGACCTCCGACATCGCTCAGTGGGAACTGGGCGAACGTAGGAGTGCAATCCCACGCGGAGCGGACTTCGAGGTGAACGCGGGACGAACACCTCGAAGTCCGCACCCAGGGGAACCGCCTGGTCACAGGGGGTCATTCACCGATCCGGCGGCCCTCCCGCCACACCGCGACCACGGACGGGCGGGGTTGCGAGTCGCCGCCGTCGGGCCAGTGCGACACCGGGGCGTCCGCGCTCGCGCCGTCCACCTCGCCCGGGTGCTGCACGCAGACCGTGACGACGCGCTCGCCGATGACCGGCCCGCACGTCTCCGCGCCGCGCGGCACGGTGAGGAACGCCTTGAGGTGGCCGCGTTCCCGCCCGGCGACCGGCACCGCGTACAGGCCGTCGTTGAGGCCGCCGAGCGCGCCGCCGGAGTCGCTGGAGATCCACAGGTTGCCGTGCCGGTCGAACGCCACGTTGTCCGGGCTGGAGATGGGCGACACGCGCGACTTGTCGTAGCCCGCGAAGTAGGTGTCCGGGGACGCCGGGTCGCCGCACACGAGCACCAGGTTCCACGTGAAGGCGAGTGCGAGCGCGTCGCCGCCGCGTTCGGTCAGCTCCAGGACCTGGCCGTGCTTGTTGTCCACCCGCGGGTTGGGCTCGGTGGCGCCCTCCTTGCCCTCCTTGCCGCGGTCGACGTTGTTGCTGAGCGCGCAGTAGACGACGCCGGTGTGCGGGTGGGTCTGGATGTCCTCGGGGCGGTCCATCTTCGTGGCGCCGACCCGGTCCCCGGCGAGGCGGGTGAAGACGTAGACCTCCTCGGCGGTCATGCCGGGCACGAACGAGCGGTCGCCGCTCACCAGGGGCACCCACTCGCCGCGGCCGTCGAACCGGCCGTCGGAGGGGAGCGTCCCGGAACCGTCGACCTCGGCCGGCGGGCTGTCGCCGGTGAAGCGGGCGACGTAGAGCGTGCCGTCGTCGAGGAGGGTCGTGTTGTGCCGGCGGGCCGAGCGGCTGCCGCCCCGGCGCACCTTGTTCCTGGACACGAACTTGTAGATGTACTCGAAGCGCTCGTCGTCGCCGGAGTAGGCGACCACGCGGCCGTCGCGGGCGACGCGGACGTTGGCGCACTCGTGCTTGAAGCGGCCGAGGGCGGTGTGCTTGACCGGCGTCGAGGTCGGGTCGTGCGGGTCGATCTCGACGACGTAGCCGAAGCGGTTGGCCTCGTTCGGCTCCCGCGCGAGGTCGAACCGCTCGTCGAAGCGCTCCCACTTGCGGGTGGTCGGGTTGTCCTTGATGCCGTAGCGGACCTCGCGCGGGTCGCCGGTGGCGGCGAAGTACTGGTTGAAGTTCTCCTCGCCGGACAGGACGGTGCCCCACGGCGTGACGCCGCCCGCGCAGTTGTTGAGCGTGCCGAGCACCCGCGTGCCGGTCGGGTCGGCGCTGGTCTTGAGCAGGTCGGACCCGGCGGCCGGGCCGCGCAGCTCGAACGGCGTGGTGGCGGTGATCCGCCGGTTGTGCGGGGAGAAGCGCGGGGTGAGGCGGCCGTCGCGGTCCTGGTCGACGCGGAGCACGGACAGGCCGTGCGCGGCCCACGCGATCTCGACCTGCTCGCGGGTCGGGTTCGCCTCGTCGTAGCCGCGGAACATGAACGGCTCGCCGGTGTACTCGTGGTTGGTGACCAGCAGGTTCACCCGGCCGGGCGGGTCGAGCGGCAGCAGGGCGGCGAAGTCGCAGTTGTAGCCGAACTGGCGGGCCTGCGCGGCGGCGGTCTGCCGGTCGAAGTCGAACGCCGGGGCGTCCGGGAACAGCGGGTCGCCCCAGCGGACGACGACCGCCTGCCGGTAGCCGTCCGGGACGACGACCGCGTCCAGGGTGTTGGGCGCGACCGGCTCGAAGTCGAGGCCGGGGGCGGGGCGGTCGTGGGCTCCGGCTTCGGCTTCGGCTCCGGCGGCGGGGTCGGGGTCGATGGCGGTTCCGGTGACGGGCGCGGCGCCGGCGGCGGCCGTCGCGTTCGTCGTGGTGAGCGCGGCGCCGAGGACGACGCCCGCCTTGATCGCGGTGCGGCGGCCGACCAGGTCGCCGAAGTACGGGTTGCCCGAGGTGTTGGGCACGTCGTGGAAGCACGCGTCGCCGCAGCGGTACCGGCAGGTCACGGCCGCGCGGCCGGGTGAGTGGCCGGGCAGCAGGGGTAGTGGTCGCACTCGAACGCCTCCTACGGTCAGTCCGGGACCAACTGACCGTAGGCCGGCGTTCACCCGTTGTTAACCCGCCGGCTCCTCGCCGACCAGCACGGCTTCGGCCGGGACGGCGTGCCGCCGCGCGTGGCCGAAGGCGAGCAGGACGGCGGCGAGCACGCAGGCCGCGGCGGCCCAGGCGAACGGCTGCGGCAGGTGGCCGACGAACGTGGCGGCCAGCGCGCCGCCGAGCCAGCGCAGGAAGTTGTAGCCCGCGCTCGCCACCGGGCGCGGCGCCGGGCTGACGCTCATCGCGGTGCTGGTGAACAGGGTGTTGAGCAGCCCGGACACGATGCCGCTGACGACCACCGCGACCACCAGGAGCGGCTTGCTCGGCACGGCCATGAGCAGCATCAGCACGGCGAAGGCGAGGACGGCGGCGACGGTCGTGCGGCGGTCGCCGAAGCGGTCGGCCAGGCGCGGCGCGAGCCAGACGCCGGAGACCGCGACGCACAGGCCCCAGCCGAAGAAGACCAGGCCGATCTCGACCGCGCCCCAGCCGAGGACGAACGGCGACCAGGCCAGCACGGCGAAGAACGCGGCCGTGTAGAGGGCGGAGCCGAGGGCGGTGCGCAGCAGGTCGGGGTGCCGGAGGGCGCGCAGCGGGTCGAGTAGGCGGATCGCGTGGCGGGGCTCGTCGGCGGTCAGGAAGACCGAGCACAGCACGAGCGCGACGGTCATCAGCACGGCGGTGCCGAGGAACGGGCCGCGCCAGGAGAAGCTGCCGAGCAGCGCGCCGAGCAGCGGTCCGACGCTCAGGCCGAGGCCGAGGGCGGCCTCGTAGAGCAGGATCGCGCCCTTCTGGCCGCCGGTGGCCGCGCCGACGATGACGCTGAGCGCGGTGGCGATGAAGAAGGCGTTGCCGAGGCCCCAGACGGCGCGCAGGCCGACGAGCTGGCCGATGCTGCCGGCGAGCGAGCACAGGACGGTCGCCACGACGATCAGGGCGAGGCCGCCGACCAGGGTGCGCTTGGCGCCGAAGCGGGCGGCGGCGACGCCGGTGAACAGCATCGCGACGACCTGGACGCCCAGGTAGGAGGAGAAGAGCAGGGTGACTTGCGGCGGTGTGGCGCGCAGGCCCTCCGCGATCGACAACAGGATGGGGTCGACGAGGCCGATCCCCGTGAACGCGATGACCGCGGCGAACGCCGTGACCCACACCTGACGGGGTTGGTCGAGGAAATTCACTTAGCCAGCCTAACCGATTTTGGTTAGCATGACGAAGTAAGTGCGCTCACACTACGGTCGGTGGCGTGGATGCGGTGGTGTTCGACCTCGACGGCGTGCTCGTGGACTCCGAGACGGTGTGGGACGAGGTGAGGCAGGCGTTCGCCGTGGCGCACGGCGGCACGTGGACGCCGGCGGCGACCCGCGCGATGCAGGGCATGAGCACCCCCGAGTGGGGCGCCTACCTGGTCGAGGAGGTCGGCGTCGAGCTGTCCCCGGCGGACGCGGCGGCCGGCGTGGTCGCCGAGATGGACCGCCGCTACGAGGCCGGCCCGCCGGTCCTGCCGCACGCCGCGGACGTGGTCCGCGCCATGGCCGCGAGGTGGCCGGTGGCCATCGCCAGCTCGTCCCCGCCGAGCCTGATCACGGCGTTCCTGCACGCCACGGGCCTGGCGGAGGTCGTGCCGGTCGCCGTGTCGAGCGAGGAGGCGGGAGCCGGCAAACCCGCGCCCGACGTCTACCTGCTGGCCTGCGCGAAGCTCGGCGCGGACCCCGCCCGCAGCGCCGCCGTGGAGGACTCGACCAACGGCCTGCGCGCCGCCCTGGCCGCCGGGATGACCGTGTACGCCGTGCCGAACCCCCACTTCCCGCCGGACCCGGCGGTGCTGGCGGAGGTCACCGCGCTGGGCGGGATCGAGGACCTGCCCGGCGCGCTCGGGGTGCCGCGGCCCTAGCGTGCACCCCATGGAGCAGCGGGTGGCGGTGGTGACCGGGGCGGCGCAGGGGATCGGGGCGCGGGTCGCGGCGGTGTTGGCGGGGGACGGGTACGAGGTCGTCGGGTTCGACCTGCGGGAGACGCCCGGCGGGGTGGTGGGGGACGTGGCGTCGCCCGCGGACGTGGAGGAGGTGGTCGAGCGGGTCGCCGGGCGGGTGGACGTGCTGGTCAACAACGCCGGCATCTCCGGGATCGCGCCGTTCGAGGACGTGCCGCTGGAGGACTGGCAGCGGATGCTGGCGGTGAACCTGACCGGGCCGTTCCTGCTCACGCAGGCGCTGGGGCGGCTGATGCTGGCGCGCGGCGGCGGGTCGGTGGTCAACGTCGCGTCCGTCGCCGGGCTGCGGGGCGTGGCGGACCGGGCCGCGTACAACACGACCAAGCACGGGCTGATCGGGATGACGCGCACGCTCGCCGTCGAGTGGGGCGGGCGGGGTGTGCGGGTCAACGCCGTGTGCCCCGGCTGGGTGAAGACGGAGATGGACGTCGCCGACCAGGCCGGCGGGCACTACTCGGACGCCGACATCACCGACCACGTGCCGATGGGGCGGTTCGCCTCGCCGGACGACGTCGCGCAGGCGGTGGCGTTCCTCGCGGACCCGCGCCGGAGCGGGTTCGTCAACGGGGTCGCGCTGCCCGTGGACGGCGGGTGGACCGCGGACGGGTCGTGGCAGGCGCTGCGCCTGACCAAGAGGTGACATGATCCGCGTCACACACGTGTTCTCCGGCGAGGGGTGACGCGTCCTACCCGGCAATGCGGGCGGACGGAACGGGGGACGCGTGAACGGGACGTGGACGCGCGGGGTGACGGCGACCCTGGTCGCACTGGTCGCGGCGACGGCGCTGGTGGGCTGCTCGTCGACGTCGAAGTCGAAGTCGTCGAAGGGCGGGTCGACCACCGCCAAGAGCACGAAGAGCGCCAAGACGACGAACCGGAGCAAGCCCGTCGAGCGGTGCGACGACCTGGGCGTGACCGCGGTCCCGGGCTCCCCGGCGGACGGCGGCCGGCAGGCGCTGGTGATCGTGTTCACCAACCGCGACGACGGGGACTGCACGGTGTCGGGCTTCCCCGGCGTGCGGCTCGACGGCGCCGACGGGCTGCGCTGGGACATCGCGCGCGAGGAGGGGGCGGAGACCGCCCCGCTGACGCTGACCCCCGGGGGCAGGGCGGCGGCCACGCTGACCTACGCGCCGCAGCCCGACGGCTGGGAGGTGCGCGGGCTGGTGGTCACGCCGCCGGGCACCACCGCCGCGCAGGAGCTGGCGTGGCCCGCGGGGCGCGTGCTGCTCCAGGACGGTGCCACCCGCCCGGCCACGCACGTCGGCCAGGTCGCGCCGTACAGCGGCCCCTGACGGCGGCCCTCGACGGCGGCCCTCGACGGCGGACCCTGACTGGAGGCCCTGACGGCAGGCCCCGACAGCGGGCCCCGACCGGCGGTTCCCGGCGCGGGAACCGCCGGACCGGTGGCCCCGCGCGGGTGGGCCACCGGTCCGGCGGAAGGCGTCAGCGCTCCACGTCGCCGCGGATGAACGCCTCGACGGCCTCGTGCGCCGCGGAGTCGGAGTACTGCTCCGGCGGGGACTTCATGAAGTAGGACGACGCCGACAGGATCGGGCCGCCGATGCCCCGGTCGAGGGCGATCTTCGCCGCGCGCACCGCGTCGATGATGATGCCCGCGGAGTTCGGGGAGTCCCAGACCTCCAGCTTGTACTCCAGGTTCAGCGGCACGTCGCCGAACGCGCGACCCTCCAGCCGCACGTACGCCCACTTGCGGTCGTCCAGCCAGGACACGTAGTCCGACGGGCCGATGTGGACGTTGCGCTTGCCCATGTCGCGGTCCACCTGCGACGTGACGGCCTGGGTCTTGGAGACCTTCTTGGACTCCAGGCGCTCCAGTTCCTTCATGTTCAGGAAGTCCATGTTGCCGCCCACGTTCAGCTGCATGGTGCGGTCGAGCTGGACGCCCCGGTCCTCGAACAGCCTGGCCAGCACGCGGTGCGTGATCGTGGCGCCGACCTGCGACTTGATGTCGTCGCCGACGATCGGCACGCCCGCGGCGCGGAACTTCTCCGCCCACACCGGGTCGGAGGCGATGAACACCGGCAGGGCGTTGACGAACGCCACGCCCGCGTCGATGGCGGCCTGCGCGTAGAAGCGGTCCGCCTCCTCCGAGCCGACCGGCAGGTACGAGACCAGCACGTCGGCCTCGGCCTCGCGGAGCGCCGCGACGACGTCCACCGGCTGCTCGTCGGACTCCTCGATGGTCTCCCGGTAGAACCGGCCGAGCCCGTCGAGGGTGTGCCCGCGCTGCACGGTGACGCCCAGCGGCGGCACGTCGGCGATCTTGATCGTGTTGTTCTCGCTGGCCCCGATGGCCTCGGACAGGTCCGTGCCGACCTTCTTGGCGTCCACGTCGAACGCGGCGACGAACTCGACGTCGCGGACGTGGTACTCGCCGAACTGGACGTGCATGAGACCCGGCACCTTGGTGTTCGGGTCGGCGTCGCGGTAGTAGTGGACACCCTGCACCAGCGACGCCGCGCAGTTGCCGACCCCGACGATGGCCACTCGAACGGTGCGGCGGTTGTCGCCCATGCCGAGTCCTCCTTCTTGTTCTGCTTGGTTCATTCGTCCCGCTCGCGCTGTTCGGCCTGTTCGGTCGCGATCAGCTCGTTCAACCACCGCACCTCGCGCTCGGAACTCTCCAGCCCGAGCCGGTGCAGTTCCCGCGTGTACCGGTCGATCCGCTCACTCGTGGCCGATAACGAGGTGCGCAGCCCCTCGCGGCGTTCCTCGACCCGCCTGCGGCGGCCTTCGAGGATGCGCATCCTGATCTCGGCGGGGGTGCGGGAGAAGAACGCCAGGTGGACGCCGAACGAGTCGTCGTCCCACGTCTGGGGGCCGGCGTTGGCCAGCAGGTCGGCGAACTTCTCCTTGCCCTCCGCGGTGAGCTTGTAGACCTTGCGCGCCCGGCGCCCCCAGCGGACGGGGTCCGCCTCGGGCACTTCCTCGACGATGAGGCCGCCACGTTGCAGCTTGCGCAGCGTGGGGTACAGCGTCCCGTAGGAGAACGCGCGGAACGCCCCCAGCAGCTCGGTCAGGCGCTTGCGCAGCTCGTAGCCGTGCATGGGTGCTTCGTGCAGCAGCCCGAGGATCGCGAACTCCAGCACTGGCACCTCCCGCCCGATGAGCGCCGATGGGTGTGGTGAGTATATCGGTGCGATACATCCGCGTGCGCCTTCACGGTGTCGTGTGGCACACAGCGCCCCCTGCCTTCGGCGCACTGCCCTGAACGGCCCATCGAAGCGGTCGGGGCGCCACGTACTCTGGTCCCGTGTCGACCCAACGCCAGGTCGTGGACTACGCCCTGCAGCGCCGTGCGCTGCTGGCGGAGGTCTACGCGGGCCGAGTGGGCACGATGGAGGTCTGCGACGCGAGCCCGTACCTGCTGCGAGCTGCGAAGTTCCACGGCCGACCGAGCGACGTGACCTGCCCGGTGTGCCGCAAGGAACCGCTCACCCACGTGTCCTGGGTCTACGGCGACGAGCTCAAGCACGCGGCCGGGTCCGCGCGCACCGCCGAGGAGCTCACGCGCATGGCGAGCCTCTTCGAGGAGTTCACCGTGTACGTCGTCGAGGTTTGCCGCACATGTAGTTGGAACCACCTGGTGCAGTCGTACGTCCTGGGAACGCGTGGCCTGGACTCTCGCAAGCCGCGCAGGAGGACCGCGGCGGAGTGAACCTGCTCCGGCCACGGGCGCAGCTCCACCGAGGGGCTGTGGCGTACGACCACCGAACCGCGTGCGCTCGCACGCCGGTCTGGGAGGCCATTTCGTGAACGACCAGCATGACGACAGGCAACGTGGCGGGGAGCCGCAGTGGCCGACCGGGGAGGACCCGGACGGCGGCGCGCATCCTCCTCGGCGTGACGCCGGGGATCAGCCGGAGCGTCCGAACACCCCACCAGGTGGTTTCGCGCGCGCCGACGGTCCTCGGCACGGCACCCCCCCGGGTGGCTTCGCGCGCCCCGGTGGCGTCCCGCCGGCGGGGGGTGCGCCGGGCGGCAACCCCCCGGTCGGACCGCCGCCCGGCGGCGTCCCCCGCGGCGGGCCGCCCCCTCGTCGTCCCCACGGCCCCGGTGCACCCGGCGGCCCCGGCGGCGTGCCCGGCAACGGCGGCCGACCCGGTGTGCCCGGTCCCGGCGCGCCCGGCCCCGGCGTGCCCAACGGCAGGCCCGGCGGCCCCGGCGCTTCCGGTGTCCCCGGCGCGGCCGGCAGCGTGCCCGGCGGTCCGCCCCAGCGCCCCGCGACGCCCCCCGGCGGCGTGCGGCGACCCGGCGGCCCCGTCCCGCCCGGTGGTCCCGTCCCGCCCGGCGCCCGCCCGCCCGCGGGTGGCCCCGGCGGTCCCCGTCGTCCCGGCGGTCCCGGTCCGGAGCGGCGTCCCGGCGAGGAGCCGACCGACCTGCTGCCGCCCGTGCACCAGCAGAGCACGCCGCGCGAGCCCGAGCTCCTCACGCACCGCGAGGACGAGATCGAGCTCGAACCGTTCTACGACGACGAGTACGACGGGGAGCTGACCGAGGGGGAGGCCCGCGCCGTGCGCCGGAAGAAGGTCTGGCGCCGCGTGCGCCGCACCAGCTACGTCACCCTCGGCCTGATGATGCTCGCCCCGGTCGTCGCCTTCGCGGTGGCCTACCAGGTCGTGCACGTGCCCATCCCGGAGGAGGTCGCCGCCGGTCAGGGCAAGGCGATCTCGATCCGCTACTCCGACGGCTCGGAGATGACCCGGATCGCCTCCGGCGAGGCCAACCGCACCCTCGTCAAGTACGAGGACCTGCCGGACACCGTCAAGCACGCGGTGTTCGCCGCCGAGGACCCCACGTTCGAGACGAACATGGGCTTCGACATGACGGCCATCGCCCGCGCGGTCTACTACCAGGCCACCGGCGGCCAGTCCGGCGGCTCGGGCCTCACCCAGCAGTACGTGAAGAAGGCCACCGGCGAGGACGACGGGACGCTGACCCGCAAGTTCAACGAGATGGTCACCGCGTACAAGATGTCCGAGCAGCAGGACAAGAAGGACATCCTCACCGCGTACCTGAACACCATCTACTTCGGGCGCGGCGCGTACGGCATCAAGACGGCGGCCAAGGCGTACTTCGGCGTCGACGACCTCAAGCAGCTCTCGTACTCGCAGGCCGCGCTGCTCGCGGGCATGATCCAGAGCCCGAGCCGGTCCGAGGAGCCCGCGTACGCCCAGGAGCGCTGGGAGTACGTGATGAACCAGCTGCTCCGGTTCAACTGGATCGACTCGACCTACCGGGAGAGCGAGAAGCTGCCGGAGAAGGTCGACATGTCCGCGCAGAGCGGCCTGAACGGCCCCCGCATGCACATCCGCGAGCAGGTCATCCAGGAGATGGAGCGGATCGGCTGGGGCCTGGAGAAGTCGCAGAAGACCGGCGTCACCGTGCACACCACGATCGACCCCCCGATGCAGCAGGCCGCCGAGGACACCGTCCGCGAGGTCATGGAGGGCGAGCCGGAGGAGCTGAAGGAGTCGCTGACCGCGATCGACCCGCAGAGCGGCGCCGTGCGCGCCTACTACGCGGGCGAGGACGGCGCGGGCCTGGACTACGCGCGCAACACGCTCCAGGAGGCGGGGTCGTCGTTCAAGCCGTTCGACCTCGTGGCCGCTCTCAAGGCGGGCAAGGGCCTCGGCTCGGCGTACGACGGCCGGTCGCCGAAGGTGTTCAAGAACGTGGGCCCCGTGCCCATCACCATCCGCAACGCCTCGGACCCGGGCAACAGGTGCGGCGAGAAGTGCCCGATCCGCGAGGCGATGAGGCTGTCGCTGAACACGGTGTTCTACGAGATGGTGCTGGAGATCGGCACCCAGCCGGTCGCCCAGGCCGCGTGGGACGCGGGCATCCCGAAGACCGTGAACGTGCAGGGCGCGGAGCGGGCCCTGCTGACCAACGAGAACGGCGGCGCGCCGAACGTCGGCATCGCGCTCGGCGGCGGTGAGGCGCAGGTCAGGCCGTTCGACATGGCCTCCGCCTACGCCTCGTTCGCCTCGCGGGGCGTCTACCACGAGCCGTTCTTCATCTCGAAGATCACCGACGACGCGGAGAAGGCCGTCTACCAGCACATCGACGTGACCCGGCCCGCGTTCGACCCGGACCCGGTCAAGAGCCAGGACATCGCGGACAACGTCACCGAGGCGCTCAAGCCGGTCGTGTCGTCCACGCCGGCCCTGGTCTGCGCGGGCGGGCGCGAGTGCGCCGGCAAGACCGGCACGCACGAGCTCCCGGACGACGCCAGCCAGAACTCGAAGGCGTGGATGGTGGGCTACACCCCGTCGCTGTCGACGTCGGTGTGGATCGGGCGCAACGAGGGCAACAAGGCCCTGCTGAACGCCCAGGGCAAGCCGATCTTCGGCAGCGGCCTGCCCGGTGAGATCTGGAAGAAGTTCATGGACCGGGCCCTCAACGGCACGCCGCCGGAGAAGTTCGTCAAGGCGAAGCCGCTGAACCAGTTCGAGAACGAGAAGCCGGTCGTCACGACCACCACGACGACGGCCCCGACCACGACCACCAAGCGGGACGAGGAGCGGCCGACCTCCGACCAGACCACCACGGAGCGGCCGACGACCCCGAGCACGACCCGCACCCAGCAGCCGTGCCGGCCGCCGCTCTGCACGCCGTCGACCACGTCGGAGACGGACCCGAAGCCCGACCCGATCGGCGGCGCCACACCACCGAACGGCTGATCGCGCGGACGTGACGACAGGAGGGGCCCGGCGCGAGCCGGGCCCCTCCCGCGTTCCCGGACCCGCGTGCCCGGACCTCACCACCGCCGTTGACCGGTGCCCGTAGCATCCGTTCCCGTGGCCAGCCCTTCGCAGCACACGCAGGCGAACGCCGACGACACCGATTCCCTCGGCCCCGAGGAACGGGTCAGCCCGACGTGGACCGAGCCGCTCGCCCGCGCGGCGAGCAGACCGCTCGGCGGGCCGGTCGGCAGGCACGCCTCGGTGGGCAGGCAGTGGTTCTGGACGCCGCTGCGCGTCGTGCTGCTGTTCGCGGTGATCACGCTGGCGCTGGCGTGGTTCCAGAAGTCGCCGTGCGTCCAGCAGTACGTCGACGACAACGGCGTGGTGCAGCTGGACTGGCGGGGCAGCAGGCAGTTCGTCGCCATGTGCTACTCCGACACCGTGCCGCTGTACACGGCGGAGCGGCTCGACCGGCCCGGCACGTTCCCGTACAAGACGTCGTGGGTCGACGACGAGGGCAAGCCGACGGCGCACGTGCGGTACATGGAGTACCCGGTGCTGACCGGCATGTTCATGCTGCTCAACGCCCGGATGGCGCAGGGCTGGACGCAGATCGCGGAGTCGGGCTGGCTGCCGTCGCCGATGACCGTGATCGTGTACTTCGACATCACCGCGCTGTGGCTGGCGCTGGCCTGGCTGGTGACGGTGTACGCGGTGTCGCAGATCGCCCGCAGGCGACCGTACGACGCGGTGCTGGTCGCGGTGTCGCCGCTGGTCGTCGTGCACGCGTTCACGAACTTCGACACGCTCGCCACCGCGTTCGCCACCGCGGGCCTGCTGGCCTGGGCGCGGAAGAAACCGGTGCTCGCGGGCGTGCTGCTGGGGCTGGGCGGCGCGGCGAAGCTGTACCCGCTGTTCCTGCTCGGGCCGCTGCTGCTGCTGTGCTGGCGGTCCGGGAAGCTCAGGTCCGGGTTCACGACGGTCGGCACGACGTTCGCGACGTGGGCGGCGGTGAACGCGCCGATCGCGCTGCTCTACCCCGACGGCTGGCGCGAGTTCTTCCGGCTCAACACCGAGCGCGGCGTGGACCCCGACTCGCTCTACAACGTGGTCGCCCAGTGGACCGGCTGGCGGGGCTTCGACCCGGGGCTCGTCCAGGGCCAGGCGCCCGAGGTGCTGAACACGGTGTCCGCCGTGCTGTTCCTGGTGTGCTGCGCGGCGATCGGGTTCGTGGCGCTGTCCGCGCCCCGGCGACCGCGGTTCGCGCAGCTCGCGTTCCTGGTGGTGGCGGCGTTCCTGCTGACCAACAAGGTGTGGAGCCCGCAGTACTCGCTGTGGCTCGTGCCGCTGGCCGTGCTGGCGCTGCCGAGGTGGAAGCTGCTGCTGGCGTGGATGACGATCGACGCGCTGGTGTGGGTGCCCCGGATGTTCTTCTACCTGGGCGTGGACAACAAGGGCCTGCCGATCGACTGGTTCCTGGGCGCGGTCGTGGCGCGCGACGTCGCGGTGGTGGTGCTGTGCGCGGTCATCGTGCGCGAGGTCTACCGGCCGGACCTGGACAAGGTGCGCCAGGCGGGCGACGACGACCCGGCGGGCGGGGTGGTCGACGGCGCGCCGGACCGGTTCGCGCTGCGGTTCGGGAAGCGGCGCGGAGCCGTCGGCGCGGAGCGCGGGGCAGTCGGCGCGGAGCCCGCGGCGACGCCCGCCACGCCCTCGGGCTGACGGCGGGGCGGTCGGCCCCGGGGGTTCCTCCCGGCGCCGACCGCCCGCCGGCCCGCGGTGTCGGCGCCGGTGCGGAACCGGTCCGCGCCTCGACCGGGAGGGGTCAGGTGGCGGCGGGCTCGCGGCGGCGGGTCGCCTCGCGGTCCCGGAAGGTCACCTCGGACCGCAGGAACACCAGGAACAGCGCCACCAGCAGCGCGGCCCGGCCCCACACGCCGATCACGACCGCCTGCGCCGAGAACCCGTCGTAGATGCCGGACGGCTGGGCGAACTCGATCGCGTAGTACCAGCGGAAGATGCCGACGCCCATCGCGAGGTCCGCGACGAAGTACGAGGCGATCCAGCCCCAGTGCACGCGCAGCAGCACGAACATCGGCACCAGCCACAGCGTGTACTGCGGCGAGTGGACCTTGTGCAGCAGCAGGAAGCCGCACAGCATGGCCGCCGACACCGGCACCCACGGGTAGGTCCCCTCGACCCGGTAGCGCCGCCAGCCGATCCAGCAGGCCAGGGCGAACGAGGCGAGGATGCCGACCGGCGACAGCACCGACACCAGCGACTGCATGGTGCCGTCCTCCATGAACGGCCGCATCGCCCAGAACCAGATCGAGTTCGTCGTGATGTCGACGCGCCGGATGCCCTGGAACGCGAACGACGCCTTCCAGCCCTCCAGGCCGACCACGACGAACGGCAGGTTGATCAGCACCACCGTCACGACGGACGCCAGCGCGACCTTGACCGCGCCCACCCAGTCCCAGCGCCCCCCGCGCGGCAGGTCGCGCCCTCCCGGGCCGCCGGTCAGCACGTACAGGCACAGCGGCAGCACGAAGATCGCCGGGTAGATCTTGAACGCGAACCCGATGCCGAGCAGCACGGACGCCACGACGGCCCGGTGCAGCAGGGGCCGTTCCCGCTTGCCCCAGCCGCGGTGCACGACGTAGACCGCGGCGACCGCGCAGAACACGACCGGCAGGTCCCAGTTGTGGAACGCGTAGAGCACCACCGGCGGGCCGATGGCCCACACCAGCGCGCGCCACCGGCTGAGCTTGCCGAGCAGGTACCCGGCGGCCAGCCCGAACGGGGCCATCAGCAGCGCCGAGAACAGCAGGAACGCCGCGTCGGTGTGCGCGAAGATCGCGCCCGCCCAGATCAGCAGGCCGGTCAGCACCGGGTACTCGACGACGCCGCCGACCAGCACGCCCTTGCTGTTGATGCTGCCGTGCACGTACGGGAAGACGTGGCGGTCGACGTCGCGCCCGATCCACAGGTGCTGGATGTCGGAGTAGCAGACCTCGGCCTTGTTGCGCTCCTCGTAGTCCGGCGCGCTGCGGCCCCACTGGTCGAACCGCGGACCGGTGCACCGGTCCTTGTTGAGGAAGCCGACGAACATCGTCAGCCCGCACAGGAGGACGACGACCGCCAGCGCGGCCCGGCCGAAGCGCGCCGTCCCCGACCTGGCGCCCGCGCCACCCGGCACGGCCACCGCCTCCCGTGTCACGCTCATCGGCCCAGGTGCTCGCGGAGGAACGCGATGTCCTCGGCTTGCCCCTCGTCGGGTGTCTCGACCAGCACGGGCGAGCCCGCGGCGGCGGCCACCGCGACCAGCTGGTCGGGGTCGATGGTGCCGGAGGCGATGTTGGCGTGCCGGTCGCGGGACGAGCCGAACGCGTCGCGCGAGCTGTTGAGGTGCACGAGGTCGATGCGGCCGGTGATGGCCTTGACCCGGTCCACGATGCCCACGAGGTCCTCGCCGGAGGCGAACGCGTGGCAGGTGTCGAGGCAGAACCCGGCGTCGAACTCGCCGACGGCGTCCCACAGCCTGGCGAGCATGTCGAACGTGCGCGCCATGGCGTTCTCGCCGCCGGCGGTGTTCTCGATCAGGACCGGGACGGCGAAGCCGCCCTTCTCCGCCTGCCGCTCGAACATCTTCCGCCAGTTGGCGACGCCCTCCAGCGGGTCGTCGCCCTTGGCCACGTGGCCGCCGTGCACGATCAGCCCCTTGGCGCCGACCTCCGCCGCGGCCTCGGCGTGCTGGAGCACGATCTTGCGGGACGGGATGCGGATCCTGTTGTTCAGCGAGGCGACGTTCGCGACGTAGGGCGCGTGGACGAAGACGTCCAGGTCGGAGGCCAGCAGCCCATCGGTCCGGGGGTGCGGCTGCGGCGCCTTCCACCCCTGGGGGTCGGCCAGGAAGAACTGGACGACCTCGGCGCCGCGATCGGCGGCGGCGCCGAGCGGGTCGTCGTCTCGCACGTGGGCCCCGATGCGCATAGCTGTGCAGGGTAGTCGGGACCTGCAACGCCCCGACGCCGGCCGCCGATGTGGAATTCGTGGCCCGAGGGGGATGGCTCACGTCACCATCAGGACCTACGCTCGTTACTTGTAAGTAGGAAACGTGCTCGGCACGGCGAGGAGGCCAACGATGCGGACCCGGCTCACCCGGCTCTCGATCGCGTCCGCCGTGGTGTTCCTGGTCGGCGCGACGGGCTTCGCGGGCGGCACCGGCACGGCCCTGGCCGCCGAACCGGTGGTCGTCGGCGACTGCGCCGCCACCGTGCGGGGCGCTCCGGGCACGCCGGTCGCGCTGAGCACCGGCGCGGTCCTCGGCCCGGTGGTCGACCTGATCCGCGCCGTCCCGCTGCTGGGGCCGCCGCTGGCGGAGCCGTTCAAGCAGGCGTTCGCCGCGATGCCGCCCATCCCGATCGGCGCGGTCCCCACCGGCAAGGGCGTCATCACCGGCGGCGAGATCGCCAACAAGGTCAACGCGGAGCTGGCCGAGCTGCCGCTGCTCGGGCCGATCGTCACCACGCTCACCGGTTCGGTGCAGCGGACGCTGTCGGGGCTGTGCGGCGTCGCCGTCGAGGGCGTCAACGCCGTCGCCGCACCCGTCCAGGACGGGTCGAAGGCACTGGCCGACGCCTCGGAGGGCGCCGTGCGGCAGGTCCTGCCCGGCGCGCCCGGCACGCCGCCGCAGCCCAACCCCGGCACGCCGCCGCCCACCGGCCGGCCCGGCACCACGCCCGGCACCCCCGGCGCCCCGGGCACCGCGCCCGGCGGCGCGCAGAGCCCGTTCACACCGGTCGGCGGGGTCGGCGCGATCGACCTGCCGCTGTACGGCGCGAACCCGTGGGGCGGCAACTTCGGCCGCGTGCCGCTGTTCGGCTACGGCTCCCTGCCGTTCGCCGTGCCCGGCCAGTACTCGCCGTCGCCCGGCGTGCGCTACGGCGGCGCCGTGAGCGGCTACCGGCCCGGCTACGGCCTGCCGGGCGCGGGCGACCAGGACGGCGTGCAGACCGCCGGCCGCGCGCAGGCGCTGCCCGACCTCGGCCGGGCGGGCGGCGGGGTGGCCGCCCCGGTGCTGCTCGCCGTGCTGCTGCTGTCCCTCGTGACCGGCGCGCTGGTCCGGACCTGGGTGCTGCGGCGCGCGGTGGCCTGACCCCTCGGTGCGCGGCGGCCTGATCCGCCGATGCGCGGTGGCGTGCCCCCTCGGGTGCGCGGCGCGATCCGCCGGGTGCGCCGTGCCGCGACTCGCCGCAGGCGTAACGCGGCGTGCGGATTTTTCCTGCGAATGCCGCTATCTGACCACTCTGGGTAGTGGGAGCGTTACCTGGTCGTCATCTCCTCGATCCCCGAAGGGGCAACTCGATGACCAGGCGAACCCTGCCCGCGCTGTTGTCGCTCTGCTTAGCCGCCGCGCTCACCGCAGGGGCCGCCGCCACGGCCTCCGCGGCGACGGCACCCGCCCCGGACACCCCCGTCTCCGCCGACGGGAAGGTCGGGACCGCACCCCAGCTCGGGGCGGCCCGGTCCGGGTCGCCCGGGTCCACCGGCACCGGGAACCCCGCCGACGCCCGGGGCGCGCGCCCCGCCGCCGGCCCCGGACCGCGCGTCGTGCCGCCCGACGAGCTGTCGGCCGCGTCGATCATCGCGCCCGACGAGCGCACCCAGGTCACCCCGACCACGGTCTACCCGGCGCGCGCCAACGTCTACTTCACCTACACCAAGCCCAACGGCGCGACGAGCTGGTGCACGGGCTGGCTGTACGCGGCGAACGCCGTCGCCACCGCGGGCCACTGCGTGCACTCCGGCGGCGCGTCCGGGGCCTGGAACACCAACTTCACCGTCTACCCGGGCCGCAACGGCGCCACCTCGCCGTACGGCAGCTGCGGCACGTCCGGCGTCTTCAGCGTCACCGGCTGGACCCAGAGCGCCAGCGTCGAGTACGACTACGCCGCCCTCAAGCTCAACTGCACCGTCGGCACCACCACCGGCTGGTACGGCATGAACTGGGCGTCCACGCCCGGCGCGGGCAGCGCGGTGAGCAGCGCCGGCTACCCGCAGGACAAGCCCAGCGCCACCCAGTGGCTCACCAGCAGCGCGGTCTCGGCCCTCTACACCCGCCAGGTCGCCTACCACCTGGACACCGTGGGCGGGCAGAGCGGTTCGGCCGTCTACCACGTCGGCTGCACGACGTACTGCGCCATCGCGGTGCACGCGTACGGCTACGGGGACCACAACCGGGGCACCCGGATCACCGAGCCGGCTTTCGCGAACTTCCACAACTGGAAGCTGTGAGCGACGCCCGACCTGCGTGAACAGGCCCCCGGACTTACCCGTCCGGGGGTTTGTTACCCTTTTCGGGTTGCTGACGCGACAGACCCTCCTGCCACGGAACGTCCGTGGCCGCCGAGTCCACAGGAGGTGAGTGGTCCACATGCGTCATTACGAAGTGATGGTCATCCTCGACCCCAGTCTCGACGAGCGCACGATCGCGCCGTCCCTCGACACGTTCCTCAACGTCATCCGCACCACGGGCGGCAACGTGGAGAAGGTCGACGTGTGGGGCAAGCGCCGGTTGAGCTTCGAGATCAACAAGAACGCGGAGGGCATCTACGCCATCCTCGATCTGACCTCGACCCCCGACGCGGTGAAGGAACTCGACCGCCAGCTCGGCCTCCAGGAGACGGTGCTCCGGACCAAGGTCCTGCGCCGCGACCCGGTCCGGGCCGCCAAGACCGCGGCGAAGGTCGCGGCCAAGGCGGACGCCAAGGCCGCCGCGAAGGCCGCCAAGGCAGCCAGGGCCTAGGAGCTCCCGACCATGGCCGGCGAGACGACGATCACGGTGGTCGGGAACCTGACCGCCGATCCGGAACTGCGCTTCACCCAGTCGGGTGCCGCGGTGGCGAGCTTCACGGTCGCCTCCACGCCCCGCACCTTCGACCGCCAGAGCGGCGAGTGGAAGGACGGGGAGGCGCTGTTCCTGCGGTGCAACGTGTGGCGGCAGGTCGCGGAGAACGTGGCCGAGTCCCTCACCCGCGGCTCGCGCGTAGTCGTGACCGGGCGGCTTCGCCAGCGTTCCTTCGAGACGAAGGAAGGCGAGAAGCGCACCGTCATCGAGCTTGAGGTCGACGAGATCGGCCCCTCGCTGCGCTACGCGACCGCGAAGGTCAACAAGGTGAGCAGGGGTGACGGCGGCGGCGGCTTCGGCGGCGGCGGCGGTCAGTCCCGCGGTGGCGGTGGCGGTGGCGCCCCGGCTGACGACCCGTGGGGTTCCGCCCCGCCGGCCGGCTCCGGTGGCTTCGCCGACGAGCCCCCCTTCTAGACCCGCGCACCGGTCCATCCACACTTCACCGCGTAATACCAGGAGTCCACACATGGCCAAGCCGCCTGTGCGCAAGCCCAAGAAGAAGGTCTGCGCGTTCTGTAAGGACAAGAACGCCAACCTCATCGACTACAAGGACACCACCCTGCTCCGGAAGTACATCTCGGACCGGGGCAAGATCCGCGCCCGCCGGGTCACCGGCAACTGCTCCCAGCACCAGCGCGACGTCGCGGTCGCCGTCAAGAACGCCCGCGAGATGGCGCTGCTGCCCTACACCTCGACGGCTCGCTGAGAAAGGGGACGGCATCGTGAAGCTCATCCTCACCGCTGACGTGACCGGCCTCGGCGGCCCCGGCGACATCGTCGAGGTCAAGGACGGCTACGGCCGCAACTACCTGCTGCCCCGCGGCCTGGCGATCGTCGCCACCAAGGGCGCGGCCAAGCAGGTCGAGGTCATCCGCCGTGCGCAGGAGACCCGCCGGGTCCGCGACCTGGACCACGCCAAGGAGATCAAGTCCTCCCTGGAGGGCCTGGGCTCCGTGACGCTGAAGGCCAAGGCCGCGGCGGGCTCGAAGAAGCTGTTCGGCTCCGTCACCTCGGCCGACGTCGTGTCGGCCGTGCGCGCGGCCGGCGGCCCGACGCTCGACAAGCGGGCCGTGGACCTGGCGGGCCACATCAAGACCCTCGGCAAGCACTCGGTGAACGTCCGCCTCCACCCGGAGGTCACCGTGGCGCTGGCCGTCGAGGTCGCCGCCCAGGGCTGAGCCCAGGCACTTTCCACGCGGGAGCGCCGTTCGACCAGGTGTTCTGGTCGGGCGGCGCTTTCGTGCGTTCGGCTGTGGACAACTCGTGTGACGCGGTGTGCGCGACACGCCGAAGAGGCGGTAACACGCGACACGCCGGGGCTGTGACATACCGGTTGTCCACAAATTCATCCACAGGGTCTGAGCAGGCACAACTTCTGTCACGGACCCACTTGTACCCAAGTTGTCCACAGGTTTCGCAGGCCCTGTGGTCAGGTTCGGCCCGCCATCCCCAAGCTGTCCACCGGGTTGTCCACAGTCCCGTTTGCCTGGTCCAACCGGGGGCCTCTAGCGTCGCTGAATCGCCGCACCCGGGTTACCGGCTTTTGTCGGTCGGACGGGGTAGAAACATCCGCACGGCAGCAGATTGGGGTGAGCTCACGGTGGCGCTGGTGGACGACCGGGGCATGGCCGAGCCCGGCTTCGAACGGCAGCCGCCGCAGGACCTCGCCGCCGAGCAGTCGGTGCTGGGCGGCATGCTGCTGAGCAAGGACGCGATCGCCGACGTCGTCGAGGTCCTCGCGCCCAACGACTTCTACCGCCCGGCGCACCAGGCCGTGTACGACTGCGTCCTCGACCTGTACGGCCGCGGCGAGCCCGCCGACCCCATCACCGTCTCGGCGGAGCTGGAGCGCCGGGGCGAGCTGCTGCGCGTCGGCGGCGCCCCCTACCTGCACACCCTGATCGCCACCGTGCCGACGGCCGCGAACGCCTCCTACTACGCCGAGATCGTGGCGGAGAAGGCCGTGCTGCGGCGCCTGGTGGAGGCGGGCACCCGGATCGTCCAGCTCGGCTACAACGGCGCCGAGGGAGCCGATGTCGACGAGGTCGTCGACCGCGCCCAGGCCGCCATCTACGAGGTCACCGAGCGCCGCACCACCGAGGACTACGTGGTCCTGGAGGAGCTGCTCCAGCCGACCATGGACGAGATCGACGCCATCGCCTCGCGCGGCGGGTCGTCGCTGGGCATCCCCACCGGGTTCGCCGACCTGGACGAGCTGACCAACGGCCTGCACCCCGGTCAGATGATCATCGTCGCGGCCCGGCCGGGCGTGGGCAAGGCGCTCGCCCTGGACACCCCCCTCGCCACGCCCACGGGCTGGACGACGATGGGCGAGGTCGAGGTCGGTGACCACCTCGTCGGGGCCGACGGCAGGCCCACCAGGGTGGTCGCGGCGACCGGGGTGATGCACGGCCGGCCGTGCTACGAGGTCGAGTTCTCCGACGGCACCGTGATCGTCGCCGACGCCGAGCACCAGTGGCTCACCGAGACCCGCGCGTCGCGGCGCTCGAAGCACGCGTCCGCCGAGGTCCGCACCACCCGGGAGATCGCGGCGACCCTGCGCTGCGGCACCGCCGACGCCCGCCTGAACCACTCGGTGACCAACACCGCGCCGCTCGACCTGCCCGAGGCCGACCTGCCGATCGGTCCCTACACGCTCGGCGCGTGGCTGGGCGACGGGCACTCGGCGTCGGCGCGGTTCACCACGGCGGACCCGGAGATCGCCTGGCACGTCGAGGCCGAGGGCTACGACGTGGTGCCGCACGGCGGTCTCCTCCACGGCATCCGGCTGCCCGCGCCGACCTGCCCCGACTGCGGGGGGCCGTCGAGCGGTTTGCGCCGCTGCCAGGACTGCCACGGCAGGCACGGCACCGTCCAGGCGCTCCTGCGGGGCCTCGGGGTGCTCGGCGACAAGCACGTCCCCGCCACCTACCTGCGGGCGTCCACCGCCCAGCGGCGGGCGCTGCTGGCCGGTCTGCTCGACACCGACGGGACCGTCACCGCGGGCGGCTCGGTGCAGTTCTCGGTGACCAACCGGCGGTTGGCCGAGGACGTCCGCGAGCTGGTCGTCGGACTGGGCTACCGGTGCTCGACCAGCACCAAGCGGGTGCGCGGGCGCAGCGAGGAGTCGTCGACCGCGTACATCCTGACGTTCGGCACCGAGGACGACGTGTTCCGCCTCGAACGCAAGCGCCTCGTGCTGAAGGAGCGTCGCCGGGCCGCGGGCACCGCCCGCACCGGATCGCGGTTCATCGTCGACGTCCGCCCGGTCGAGAGCGTCCCGGTGCGGTGCGTCGAGGTGGACAACGCGGACCACCTCTACCTCGCCGGCCGGTCGATGGTGCCCACGCACAACTCGACGCTGGGACTGGACTTCGCCCGCTCCTGCTCGGTGAAGCACGGTCTGACCAGCGCCATCTTCTCGCTCGAGATGTCGCGCACCGAGATCGTCATGCGCATGCTCTCCGCCGAGGCCCGCATCCGGCTCGGCGACATGCGAGGCGGCAAGATGAGCGACGACGACTGGACGCGGTTGGCGCGGCGGATGAGCGAGATCAGCGAGGCGCCGCTGTTCGTGGACGACTCGCCGAACCTGACGATGATGGAGATCCGGGCCAAGGCCCGGCGGCTCAAGCAGCGGCACGACCTGCGGCTCGTGGTGGTCGACTACCTCCAGCTGATGTCGTCGGGCAAGCGCAGCGAGTCCCGCCAGCAGGAGGTCTCCGAGTTCTCCCGGAACCTGAAGCTCATCGCCAAGGAGCTGGAGGTCCCGGTGATCGCGATCAGCCAGCTGAACCGAGGCCCGGAGCAGCGCACCGACAAGCGGCCCCAGCTGTCCGACCTGCGCGAGTCCGGCTCGCTGGAGCAGGACGCGGACATGGTGATCCTGATCAACCGGCCCGACGCGTGGGAGCGCGACGACCCGCGCGCGGGTGAGGCGGACCTGATCATCGCCAAGCACCGCGCCGGTCCGACGGCCACCATCACGGTGGCCCACCAGCTGCACTACAGCCGGTTCGCCGACCTGGCCCAGGGGTAGGCCGCGCCGTCGGCTCGGCGTCGGGGTGGCTCGGCGTCAGGGTGGTGGCGGTGCGGTGTCAGGGTGGCCGGTGATCGTGGTCGCCATGACGAGTTCACGGAACGGGGCCGCGTGGTCGCGGTCGAGCAGGGGTGCCGGGCGCGGTGGGGTCCGGCGGGCGGGGGTCCGGCGGGCGGGGGTCGTGGCGCTGGTGGCGTCGCTGCTGGTCGGGCTGGTCGCGCCGGGGGTGGCCGTCGCGGACCGCGCCGTCGCCGCCGGGCAGGACCGCCCGGAGCTGCGGGCGATCATGCGGGAGACCGTCGACTCGGGCATCGCGGGGATGCAGCTGCGGGTGCGCGACGAGCGGGGCGAGTGGGTCGGCAGCGCGGGCGTGCGCAGGCTGGGCGGGGCCGCGGAGCCGCCGACGGACGGGCGGTTCCGGATCGGCAGCGCCACCAAGACGATCACGGCGACCGTGGTGCTCCAGCTGGTGGCCGAGGGCGCGGTGGGGTTGGACGCGTCGGCGGCCGACCACCTGCCGGGTCTCGGGTTGGACCCGGGGATCACGGTGCGGATGCTGCTCCAGCACACCAGCGGGGTGTCCAACCACACCGGCGACGTCCGCCCGGACGGGACGGTCGAGCCGGGGATCACCTGGTCGGGCCCGGAGTGGGTGGAGGGCCGGTTCCGCACCTACCGGCCGGTGGAGCTGGCGCGGTACGCCCTGTCCAGGCCGGCGCGGTTCGCCCCCGGCACGGGCTGGAGCTACAGCAACACCAACTACGCGCTGGCCCTGCTGCTGATCGAGGCGGTCACCGGCAACTCGTACGCCGACGAGGTCCGGCGGCGGGTCCTGCGGCCGCTCGGGATGCGGGACACCGTCGTGCCGGGCACCTCCGCGGGCATCCCCGGGCCGCACGCCCACGCCTACTACCGGTACCAGAAGGACGGCCGGGAGGAGGTCGTCGACATCACCCGCCAGAACCCCTCGTGGGTGCCCGGCGCCGGTGACCTGGTCTCGACCACCGCGGACCTGGCCGCGTTCATGGCCGGCCTGACGGGCGGGACGCTCCTCCCGGCGCCGCTGCTGGCCGAGATGCGCGAACCGCACCCCGCGACGGGCTACGGCCTGGGGCTGTTCGTGCTGGACCTCGGTCCGGGCTGCGGCGGCGCGGTCCTCAACCACAACGGCGGGGTGCAGGGCTACGCGACGCTGATGTACCGCTCGGTGGACGGCAGCAGGACCCTGACGGCCTCGCTGACCTACGTGGACGACGCCGAGCTGTCCCTCCAGGGGGTCTTCCGGGAGTCGTTGGGGAAGCTCCTCGACGAGGTGTTCTGCGGCGGGCAGGGGTAACGGCGCAGGGGTGACGGCGCGGGGATGACGACGTGGGGGCGGTGTCCGGGCCGTGTCAGCGGCGTGTCAGGTCACCCGGTGATCGTGGTGACCACAACCACCACGAGAGGACACCGGATGACCAGCACCGTCCCCGTACCGCAGGGCCTGCCCACGGAGCGCGACGCGGGTCCCTTCGACCCGCCCCGCGCCATCACCGGGCTGCGCGGGGCCCGCCCGGTCAGCCCGCTGCTCTTCCAGGACGGCCACGAGGGCTGGCTGATCACCGGCTACGACGAGGTGCGCCAGGTCCTCGCCGACACCCGGTTCAGCTCGCGCCAGGACATCGGCGTCCTCCACATGCCGTACGAGACCCCCGGGATGCCGGCGCCCACCGAGCCGTCGCCGCAGGTCCCGGGCCTGTTCATCGCCATGGACCCGCCGGACCACACCCGGTTGCGGCGGATGCTCACCGGCGCGTTCACGGTCAGGCGGATGAAGGCGCTGGAGGAGCGCGTCGTCGAGCTGGCCGAGCGGCAGCTCGACGAGGTGGCGCGCCTGACCCCGCCGGTCGACCTGGTCCGGGAGTTCGCGCTGCCGCTGCCGTCGCTGGTGATCTGCGAACTGCTCGGCGTCCCCTACGAGGACCGGGAGTCCTTCCAGGCGAACTCCGCCAAGTTCATGGAGAGGGAGGTGGCGCTGGAGGACAAGATGGCCGCCTACGGCGCCCTGAACTCGTACCTGGCCGGGCTGGTCACGCGCAAGCGCGCCGAGCCCGACGACGACCTGCTGTCCGACCTGGCGCGCCACGACGAGCTGACCGTCGAGGAGCTGACCGGCGTCGCCTTCCTGCTGCTGCTCGCGGGCCACGAGACGACGGCCAACATGCTGGGGTTGGGCACCTTCGCGCTGCTGGAGCACCCTGAGCAGCTGGCGGCGCTGCGCGCGGAACCGGACCTGCTGCCCGGCGCGGTCGAGGAGCTGATGCGCTACCTGTCCGTCGCCGACATCTTCTTCCGCTACGCCACCGAGGACCTCGAAGTGGGCGGCGAGACGATCCGCGAGGGGTCGACGGTCATCGTCTCGCTGCTGGCCGCCAACCGCGACCCCCGGCGCTTCGAGGACCCCGACACCCTGGACGTCCGCCGCGGCGCCCGCGGCCACCTGGCCTTCGGGCACGGCGTGCACCAGTGCCTCGGCCAGCAGCTGGCCCGCATCGAGATGCGTGCCGGGTTCGAGGCGCTGCTGCGCCGCTTCCCGACCCTCGGGCTCGCCGTTCCCGCCGGCGAGGTGCGGGTCAGGTCCGACATGAACATCTACGGCGTGCACGAGCTGCCGGTCACCTGGTGATCGCGCACGGGCGGTCGGGGGGCGCGGGCGGTCGGGGAACGCGGGCGGTCGGGGGCGCGGGCGGTCAGGGGGTCAGGGCGTCCTCGGCCAGTTCGCGCCAGTCCGCCCGCGCGCCCTCCAGGGTGACCTCGGTGAACCGCGCGTCGCCGAGGTCGCGGCGCACCGCCGCCTCGACCCGGACCGCGTCCGGGTGGGAGCGGTCCGGCAGGCCGCGCACGCCGGCGCTCGCCGCGAGCAGCCGGGCGGCCTGCTCGGGCCGCTCCCGGCGCAGCGCCAGGTCCGCGATCCCGACGAGCACCCGCGCGACCAGGACCGGGTGCCGGGCCTCGGCCGCCGCGCGGAAGGCCGCCGCGCGGTGGTCGCGGACCTCGTCCAGCCCGTCGGCGAGGTAGCCGAGCAGGTCGTGCGCCATCGCGCGGATGTTCGGCTGCTCGGCGTCGTCGCCCAGCGCCGCCGTGGCGACGGCGAACTGCCGGCGCGCCTCCTCGGCGTCACCGCTCCAGCGGGCCAGCTCCGCCTTCAGCAGGGCCAGTTCGACGACCGTCTGCGGCCAGGCGGTCCGGTCCGCGTGCCGCTGCGTCTCCACCATGGCCGCCGCGCTCGCCCGCGCGTCGCCCAGCAGCCAGTACAGCTGGGCCTGCCGCGACCGCATCCGCACGACGTCCTCCAGCGCGCCGAGCTCGGTGACGACCGCGATCGCCTGCTCGTAGTGCTCGCACGCGGCGGCGAACCCGCCGCGCACGGCGATCCGGTCGGCCAGCTCGGCCAGGGCGAACGAGATCCCCCACCGCTCGCCGATCGCGCGGAACTCGGCGAGCGCCGCTTCGAGGTGCGCGTCCGCCTCCCGCCCGTCGTGGCCGAGCACGATCCGCAGCTTGCCCAGGTGCAACCGGGCGAGGGCGCGCACCCAGGGGTCGTCGTCGACGAGCAGCGCTTCGAAC
The DNA here is from genome assembly GCF_052936295.1 of Saccharothrix sp. DSM 118769. Taxonomy (NCBI): domain Bacteria; kingdom Bacillati; phylum Actinomycetota; class Actinomycetes; order Pseudonocardiales; family Pseudonocardiaceae; genus Saccharothrix; species Saccharothrix sp. DSM 118769. The sequence goes on from NZ_CP193627.1 coordinate 9,648,034, forward strand.
GCGGGCAGGAACGCGTCCTGGCCGTGCAGCATGCTCTCCAGCGGGCCGATGAACCGCACCGCCGGGTGCGGGCTCGTCACCCGCAGGCTGATCTCGTGGGCCTTGCGGATCCACTCCTCGGCCCAGAACTGGTCGCCCGGCCCGGAGGTCACGAACGACACGATGAACGCGTACACCACGACCCGCGTCCCGTCGGGCACCTCGCCGGGCACGGCGGTGGCCGCCATGATCAGCTCGTTGCCCTCGGCCTTGCGCCCGCCGAGCCACCAGTACCAGGCGGCGGCGGCCGCGAGCCGCATCGCCCCGTGCGCCTCGCCCGCCGCGAGGGCCCCCCGCATCGCGGCGACGACGTTGTCGTGCTCGCCCTCCAGCGCGGCGAGCCACTCCAGCTGCTCGGCGCGGCGGAGGTGCGGTTCGGCGGCCTCGACGAACCCGGTGAAGTGCGCGAGGTGCGCGCGGCGCACCGACTCCGCCTCGCCGGCCTCCGCGAGCCGGTGCGCGGCGTACTCCTCGATGGTGCCGAGCAGCCGGTAGCGCGGGGCCGCGTCGCCCTCGGTGACCACCAGCGACTTCTCGGTCAGGGCGGTGAGCAGTTCGAGCACCTGCCGCGGTTCGACGTCGTCGCCCGCGCACACCCGCTCGGCCGCCTCCAGGCTCGCGCCACCGGAGAACGCCGAGAGCCTGCGCAGGACCACCCGCTCGGCGTCGTTGAGCAGCTCCCAGCTCCAGTCGATCACCGCGCGCAGCGTCCGGTGGCGGGGCAGCGCGGTGCGGCTGCCGCCGGTCAGCAGGCGGAACCGGTCGTCGAGGCGGTGGGCGAGCTGGTCGAGGGACATGGTGCGCAACCGGGCCGCGGCCAGTTCGATGGCCAGCGGCATCCCGTCCAAGGCGCGGCAGACGCGCGCCATGGTGGACAGCGCGGCGTCGTCGACCGCGAGGTCCTTGCGCACCGCGCCGGCCCGTTCGCGCAGCAGCCGGACGGCGGGTGAGGACCCGATCGCGTCGGCGTCGGCGTCCACCGGGGGCAGGGCCAGCGGCTCGACCGGCCACAGCGCCTCGCCGGTGATGCCCAGCGGTTCCCTGCTGGTCGCGAGGACGCGCAGCCGCCGGCACTCCCCGAGCACGCGGTGGGCGAACTTCGCCGCCGCCTCGATCACGTGCTCGCAGTTGTCCAGGACCAGCAGCGCCTCCCGCTCGCGCAGCGCGGCGACGACCCGGTCCGCCGGGTCGGCCTCCACCGCGCCGCCGAGCACCCCGTCCCGCAGGCGGAGCACGGCCAGCACGGACTGCGCCACGTCACCGCCCGCGACGACGGGCGCCAGCTCCACCAGCCAGACCCCGTCCGGCAGGTCGTCGAGCAGCGTGCGGGCGGTCTCCGCGGCCAGCCTGGTCTTGCCCGAGCCGCCCGGCCCGATCAGGGTGGTGAGCCGGTGCCCGGTGACGAGCCCGCGGACCGCGGCGACGTCGGCGTCCTTGCCGACGTAGCTGGTCAGCTCGGCGCGCAGGTTCGTCCCGCGGCTCTCCTCCCGCCGGCCCACCTCGCCCCGCAGCAGCGCGACGTGCAGCGCGGACAGCTCCGGCGAGGGGTCGACGCCCAGCGCGTCGGCGAGGGCCTCCCGGGTGCGCTGGTAGACCTCCAGCGCCTCGGTGCTCCGGCCGGCCGCGCCGAGGGCGCGCATCAGCGCGGCGACCAGCCGCTCCCGCAGCGGGTGCGCGGCCACCAGCCCGGTCAGCTCGGCGACCGGCTCCGCGCCGAGGCCGAGCCGGACCTCCGCCTCGAAGCGGTCCTCCAGCGCGGTCAGGCGCAGCCCGTCGAGCCGGGTGACCGCCGCGTCGAACGCCGCGCTGTCCGACAGCCCGACGTCCTCCAGGGCCGCGCCGCGCCACAGGCCGAGCGCCTCGCGCAGCAGTTCCGCCCGCCGGGGCTCCCCGCCGGTGCGGGCCCGGGTGACGAGGCGTTCGAACCGCACGGCGTCCACGGAGTCGGGCTCCACCGCCAACCGGTAGCCGCCCGCCTGCCCGTCGACCACCCCGTCCGGCAGCACCCGGCGCAACCGGGAGGCCAGGCGTTGCAGGGCGTTCGCCGCGTCGGACGGCGGGCGCCCGCCCCAGATCCAGTCGACCAGCGTCGCCCTCGGCACCACTCGGCCGGGCTCCAGCGCGAGGGCCGCCAGCAGCGCGCGCAACCGCGCGCCGGGCACCTCCGCCGGGACCCCGTCGTCCGCGCGCACCTCGAACGGTCCGAGCATCCCGATCTGCACCCGGCGATTCTGCCGCAGGCGGTCCGGCCGTAGGTCCGGCATCGACGAACAGGAACAGCCGCGGGAGGTGGGATGGCCGATGAAGTCGTGGCCGCTGCTCCCGGGCAGGCGGTGCACCCCGCGGTCCCGGACCGGCCGTCGGTGCATCGGCAAGCGCCGACGCCCACCACAGGTCATTCGGCGAACGCGCTGCGGGAAGCCGCATTTATCGGTTTCACCCGAGCAAAAGATTCACCGCGCCCAGGAATCATCGAGCTCCCGATGTCGTTTTCGATCGACACCCGGAGATGCCCGCACAACTGCGGACGTGCACCTGCCTCGTCCGAGCTAACCTCGACAGAGAAGCGTGGGACCGCGTGTTCCGCACGCAAAATGCAGCTTGCGTCGAGCCGTACCGGGCAGCAGACGACAGGGGGGACCATGATCAGCACCGTGCAGTGCACGGGAGCCGATTTCTGCGAGGAGATCTCAGGCGCGGTCGACACGTCCTTCAACCGGTTCTACGAGGGAAACCCGCCTTCTCGCCGAATCTATTCGTCCGAGAAGTTCACGTTGCTCGCCGACATGTCACCACTCGCGGTCGGCCACCTGCTGTTGCTGCCGAAAAAACACTACCTGTCCTTCGCCCAGGTCTTTCGCGGGCACCCGGGCGAAACCGAGAGCCTGGTCGGGCAGGTGACGCGCCTGTACGCCGAGACCTTCCGCGAACCGCTCGTCATGGAGCACGGGTCCACGGCGAACCACGAGAGCCACGCCTGCATCACCCACGCGCACCTCCACTTCCTCCCCGTCGACGGGGACGCCGTGGACGAACTGATGATCGCCGACGGACTCCGCCACCTGGACCTGCCCTCGCCGGCAGCCCTGGGCAGACCCCCCTGGCCGGACTCGGCTTACTTCCTGCGCCTGTACGGGGGGCACTGCCGCGTGTACCTCCCCACGGCGGGGCAGCGGAGGCAGTACCTGCGTTCGGTGGCCGGTACGACGCTGTCGATCGACGACCCCGAATGGGACTACGCCGTCGTCATGCGCAAGGAAGCCCTCCGGTCGACGATGCGGACGGTCGAACACTGGCCCGAACGCCTCGGATCGCCCGATGCGACCCCGAAGGACTGACGACGTGCCGCAGGACAACGTTTTCTCGGACGAGCCGACCAGACTGGCAAATACTGTCGTCAGAATTTTCAGCAATCAGGTCGACGCTTTTTCCCCGGTCGTCCGGCTCGACCGGAGCAAGGTCGAACTGATCGCCGGCGCGGACGCCCAGGACGACTGTGCGATATTCCGGTTCAGCGGGGAACACGATTTGGTCGTCGGCTCCGACTACGTACGCGGACCCAAGTTCCGTTTGTATGAAATGGGTTACCTGGACGAGTACGACCTCGGGTACTACCTGGCCTCCGCGAACATCAGCGACATAGCCGCGATGGGCGCTCACCCCATCGGCCTGCTCTCCGTGGTGCGCTACCCGCCCGACATGACCGACAGTGTTTTCGGCCGTGTGCTGGAGGGCATCCGCGATGCCTGCGCGCTGTCCGGCTGCCAGAACGTGGGCGGCGACGTCGGCGGCGCCGAACGCCTCATCCTGTCCGCCTCGGCCCTGGGCGTCTGCCCTTCGGGCGGTTCCCTGCTCCGGTCGGGCGGAAAACCCGGGGACGTCGTGTGCCTCACAGCTCCCACAGGACTGGCGGGCGCGGCCATGGCCTACCTGCGAGCGGGTGTACCCGACTCCGCCATCGACTCGGACCACCTCGCCGGCATGCTCGCGAACTGGAAGCGCCCGACACCTCGGGTCGAGGAGGGCTTGGCGCTGAGCGGCAGTGGCGTCGTGACGAGTTGCCAGGACACCTCGGACGGCCTGAAAGCCACCCTGGAGGCCATCGCGGAGGCCGCTGGTGTCGGCATCACCGTGCACCAGCGCGACCTGCCCGTGCCGGACGCGGTGAACGCCGTGGCCGCGCACCTCGGGCTCGACCCGCTGACGTTGTCCATGGGGGACTCGGTCGACTTCGAACTGGTCTTCACCGTCCCCGCGGAGCACGTCGACGCCCTGTCCGACCAGCTCCGCTTCCACCGGATCGGCGTGGTGACCGAAGACCGGGACGTCGCCCTGGTGCGTACCGACGGAACGCGCACGAGCCTGCCGGGCAGGGCTTGGCGACATTCCCCGAACGAGTCGGGCGACCGCAGTACGTGAGGAGGGCAACGGCCAAGACCATCGACAAGGCGGTACTGCTCTCGGCGACGCTGTGCCTGGCCGGCAAGGCGTACGACGTGCCCTCGAAGCAGTTCTGGACCGCTGTGCTGGACAACCGCCCCTACCTGCTGCTCGTGCTCCTCGGCATCGCCGGCGTCTTCGGTGCGCTGACACCGTTCGAGAGCCGGCAGTCGCGTTCCGCGGCGAACCGCGACGTGGTCATGCGGCGCCGCGTCCTCTCGACGTTCGGCACGTTGCTCGTGATCAGCCAGGAAGTGCGGCCGCCGCTGCCGATGGGGGATCTGGCCATGCACTTCTGGCGCAAGCGCAGGACCCTGCGACACCCGGTGCGCGGTGTGCTCAAGCGGGTCGCCACCTACCGGATGTCGAGCTACCCGGCGACGCGCAAGTTCCACCCCACGCGGGGGGTTGGTGCGGTCGGCTTGTGCTGGCAGCTCGACCGCGAGATCGAGTTCGACGTAGCGCCGCTGGTCGCGCAGCTCACCGACCGCGAGAAGTTCGACGAGCACGTCGCGAGGTTCGGGGCGGCTTCCGTGATGAACCTGTCGTGGAAGACCTTCCAGGAGGTGAAGCACCGCACCGCACTGTTCGCCACCCCGATCAGGAACGGCCGCAACAAGTTCATCGGCTGCATCAGCGTGGACGCCAGTCGCGGTCACGGGGTCCTCCACCGACGTGAACTGCTGGAGGAGATGAGCAACCTCGGCATCGCCATCGGACGGGAGAACTTCGAGTGCACGTGAGGCCGGACACGGCGAGGGGCATCGCGCGGTCGACCCGCCGGATCTACAACGAGCGCGCCGACGAGTACGCCACGACGACGGGCCACCTCGACCAGTTCCCCGGCCTCGCCCTCGAACTGGACAGGTTCATCGACGCGGTCCCGCGCGACGGTCTCGTGCTCGACCTCGGTTGCGGCGTCGGCCGTGACTCCGAGTACCTGACCGCGCGGGGTGCCACCGTGATCGCCGGCGACCTGAGCGAACGCATGCTGGAGATGACCCGTTCCCGGTGCGACGCCGTCGAGGTCGTGCAACTCGACCTGCTGTCGCTGCCGTTCCGAGGTGGGGTGTTCGGCGGGGTCTGGGCCTGCGCGAGCGTGCTCCACCTGCCGCGCCGCCACCACCTCGAGGTCTTCCGCGAACTCGGCCGGGTTCTCGGGCCGGGAGGTGCGGTCTCGATCAGTTTCAAGGAGGGGGAGGCGGAGGGGTGGATGGACGGCGGTCGCCTGTCGCTCCAGCGGTGGTTCTCACTGCGCACCCGCGCGTCCGTCGTCTCCGAACTCCAGGTCGCGGGCTTCGGGTCCGTGCGGTCCACGTCGAGCCGTCGCGGCACCTGGTTCATCGTGGACGCGGTCAAGCGCTAGGAGCCCCACTCATCCGGGTCGGTGCCGGGCAGCACGTGCCGGACACCCCCTCGGGGATCGGCCACGTCGTCGCGGTAGCGCGGGATCAGGTGGATGTGCAGGTGGTCGATGGTGCGGCCCGCGGCGCGTCCCTCGTTGACGCCGATCGTGTAGCCGTCCGGGTGGTAACTCCGGTCGAGGAGCCGCCGCGCCTCCTTGATCAGTGCGTAGACCTCGGCGGCCTCCTCGGCGGTGAGGTCGAAGTAGCTCTCCACGTGCCGTTTCGGCACGACCTCCACGTGTCCCTCGGCTGCCGGGTAGTTGTCCCGGCGCACGTAGCACAACTCGCCGTCCACCAGCAGGTCGTTGATCGACGTGTCGTCGAAGCTGCAGAACAGGCAATCAGCCCCCCTGGTAGCCACTGCTCCGACTTCTCGTACCGCTGCTGATCGCCGCATCACACTCCTCGCTCTACATGTAGCCCACCGATCAGTGCTCAGGCCGTACCGACCTGATCAAGGTAGCGCGCCCTCACCGGTCGGGAGAGCAACCTCCTCCATTCGGATGCACGCCTTCCGATTGTCATGACGGTCGCGTCGTCACACCGGTATATCGCCGCCGATCATGGAATCGGCACACCGCGGCTTTTGCACACCGAGGCCATGCGGTCCACCACCTGCCCGAGCGTGAGTTCGGTGGTGTCGATCATGAGCGCGTCCCGGGCCGGCACCAGCGGCGATGCCGCGCGAGCCATGTCGATCCGATCGCGACGGATCACGTCCTGGAGCACCTCGTCGTACGACCCCGCACGCTCCTGGGCGACCCGGCGCGCGGCCCTCGCCTCGGGGGCCGCGGTCAAGTAGAACTTCACGGGTGCCGCCGGGAAGATGACCGTACCGACGTCCCTGCCTTCCACCACGCATTTCGCCTGGGAAGTGGCCCACAGCCGCACGAGTTCCGTGATCCGACGACGGAGATCGGCGATCTTGGCGACCGCCGAGACCGCGACGTTGACCGATCCGGAGCGCAATGAACTCGACGAGTACCGACCGTCCGCCAGGAGGCTCGTCGTGCGACTCTTCTCGATCAGGTCGTCGCACAACGTCACCACCGCATGTTGATCATCAGTGGGAATTCCACGTTGCAGAGCTTCGAAGGCGACGATACGATAGGTCCGGCCACTTTCGAGGTACGTGAGACCGAAAATTTCGGCCAGCGCCAGGCAGGTAGAGGTTTTACCAGCGGCAGCCGGCCCGTCCACCGCGACGACAACCGGTCCGACACCATCGGTGAACATTCATTCCCCTAGCAAGCAAATGCGCTTCTACCGAAGGACAGCGGTTAGGGCGCAGAGATTACCAGCACACAATTCGCACATCGTCCGCATTTTTGCGGTGCGCTGAATGGCGCCTGAATGGCATTAGCGTGTTTCCCCAGCACAGCCGGCGTGTCTCACCCTGCAGAGTTGGCCAGATTCATCCAAATGAGACGCGTGTGACGGGACGTGAGGACCCCTACGATCGTGGGATGCCACCTGACGCGGCGCGGCGCAGCGACCGGTCCAGGCGGGCCATCCTGGTGGCCGCGTTGGAGCTGGTCGAGGCGGTCGGGTACGCGCGGTTGACGATCGAGGCGGTGGCGTCCCGGGCGGGGGTCGGGAAGCAGACGATCTACCGGTGGTGGCCGTCGAAGGGGCCGCTGCTGTTCGACGCGTTCGTCGAGCTGGTGCCCGCCGTGCCGGACGCGGTGATCACGCACGACCTCGTGGGCGACCTGGTGGTCGAGCTGCGGGACGCGGTGGTGGAGCTGGAGGACCGGCGGTTCGACCAGGTGTGCCGCGCGCTGGTGCACGAGGCGCGGACCGACCTGGTGACGCTGCTGCTGATGCCCCGGCGGGTGGTGCTGGAGGAGCGGCTGCGGGTGGCGCGGCGGGCGGGCGAGGTGCGGGTCGACGCGGACCTGGAGGCGGTGGCCGAGCTGCTGCTGGGGGCGCTGTACCAGCGGTGGCTGCTGCGCAGCGGGCCGTTGACGCGGGAGTACGCCGACTCGGTGGTGGCGCTGGTGGTGCGGGCGCTGCGGGCCTGACCGGGGTCGGTAGGGTGCGCCGGTCATGGGGTACGCGGTGGTCGACGTGGAGACGACCGGGTTCGCCGCGCGGCGCGCGGACCGGGTCGTCGAGGTCGCGGTGGTGCGGGTCGACGACGGCGGCCGGATCACCGACGAGTGGTGCACGCTGGTCAACCCCGGCCGCGACCTGGGGCCGCAGCACGTGCACCGGATCAGCGCGGCGGACGTGTGGCACGCGCCGTCGTTCGCCGAGGTGGCGGGCGCACTCGCGGAGCGGTTGGCCGGGCGGGTCGTGGTGGCGCACAACCTGGCGTTCGACGCGCGGTTCCTGGCCGCGGAGTTCGCCCGCGCCGGGGTGGACGTCGAGGTCGACGGGCTGTGCACGATGCGGCTGGCCGGCGGTCGCCGGTCGTTGGCGGCGTGCTGCGCGGCGGCGGGGATCGAACCGGGGACGGCGCACTCCGCGCTGGACGACGCGCGGGCGACGGCGCTGCTGTTCGCCGCGCAGCTCGCGGACCCGGCCGCGTTCCCGCTCCCGGGGCGGTTCCCGGGGCCGTTCCCGGACCTGGGGCTGACCGCGGCGGTCGCCGAGGTGCGGCGGGGCGTGGCCGCGGGCGCGTCGGTGACGCCGGTGCCGGTGACGCTCGCCCGGGGTGACGCGGTGGTGTTCACCGGGCAGACGCGCACGCCGCGCGACGTGTGGCTGGACCGCGCGGCGTCGTCCGGCCTGGTCGGCCGGGGCTGGGTGACGAGGTCGACGCGGGTGCTGGTGGCGGCCGACCCGTTCACGCTGTCGGGCAAGGCGCGGCGGGCGCGCGCCTACCGGGTGCCGATCGTGTCCGAGGACGACTTCACCGCGATGCTCGGCGCCCTGACCCGCTGACGCGGCCCGGAAAGGGCTCGGCCCCCGACACCGGTGCGGTGTCGGGGGCCGAGCGCGGGGGGTGTGCTCGTCCTGCCTCAGATGCGGGGCAGCACGGTGGTGTCCTCCAGCGCGCCGAACACGGTCAGCGCGTCCAGGCCGGCCAGCGCCGGGGCCTGGGTGCGCTCGACGCGCGGCAGGCCCGGCAGGGCCACGTCCTGGAGCGGGTTGACGTCCAGGCCGCTCAGCGACGCCGGCGGGAGGGCCGGGGTCGTGGTGCGCGGCTGGGCGACGCCCGGCACCGGCACGACGAACGGCAGGGCGATCGGGGCGGCCACGGGCAGGGTCGGCATGCTGCGGCCCGCGCCCGGCAGGGTGGCCCCGACCGGCAGGGTCTCCACCAGCGCCGGCAGCTCCCGGGTCTCGTCCAGGCCCAGGACGTCGCCGGACACCGGCAGCTGACCGGCGAAGGAACGCTCGTCGGCCGTGCCGGGCAGGACCTCGACGACCCTGGGCAGCTCGCGGGTGACCGCGGAGAGCTGGTCGGTGGGCAGCTCGGTGCGCGGGACGCGGGTCTTCACGGCCGGCACGTCGCGGGCGGGGCCGATCTTCGACACGCCCTGGACCAGCAGGCCGCGCAGCTCGTGCGGGGTGGAGGCGCGCAGCGCCCACCGGGAGTCGGACAGCAGGGCCAGCACGTCCAGGTTCGGCAGTTCGGTCGCGCCCATCAGGCTGTCGACGCCGACCGGGAGCTGGACGCCCTGCTCCGCGCTCCGCGCGGTCTCGTGGCGCTGCTCACCGGTCAGCACCCGGCTGCGGTCCGTGGTGCTGGTCTCCGCCTGGCCCATCACGTCGAGCGGCACGCCGAAGAAGCGGGCCGCGGCGCGGCCGGGCAGCTCCAGGTCGTGCGCGCTGCCGGAACCGCGACCGGAGGTGTCGGTGGTCCCGCCCGAGCGGCTCTCCACCACGCTGTCGGTGGTGGTCTTCGCGATGCCGAGCGCGGAGACCGAGTCACCGTGCACCGCCGGCTCCGCGCCGAGGGGGGCGGTGAGCAGGTTGCCGGACCAGGAGCTGTCCTCGGCCGAGGTCAGGTGACGACCGCCGGCGGCCAGGTCGGAGCCGCTGTCCACGTCGGACCGGCCGTTGCCCGCGACCGAGGCCGCGTCGCCGAACACCTGGAGCGGCACGGTCGGCTGGGCGCCGACGCCGTTGCCCGACAGGGACGCGTCGTCACCGGAGGTGTAGACGTCGCCGCCGGAGAACGACCCGAACTCGTTGCGGCTCTCCGAGTCGACGTTGCTGCCGGCGCCGATCGCGCTGCCGAACACCTGCGGCGAGGACGCCTCGGGCACGGACAGCACGTTGCCGGACAGGGAGCCCTCGTCGCCGGTCGTCACGGCCGTGCCGCCCGAGCGGGAGTCGAGCTTGTTCGTCGTGTCCGAGGAGCCGTTGCCGACGCCGACGACCGAGTCGCCGAACACCTGGGCGGGGTTGGAGGTGGGCACGTGCACGATGTTGCCGGACGCCGAACCGTGCTTGCCGTTGGCCTTGGGCGGGTTGCCCAGGTCGATCTCGGTGTCGCTGTCGGTGCGGGACGTCGGGTTGGCGACCGCGCCGCCCGAGTTGCCGAACACCTGGCCGCCGGCGGCGGTCGGGGCGGAGATGACGTTGCTCGACACCGTGCCGTTGTCGTCGTGGCTGTCGGCCACGGCGCCGGAGCGGATGGTCTTGCGCTCCGAGGAGTTGCCGGCCGACGAGCCGGCCGCGCCGACGCCGTTGCCGAACGCCTCGGCGGGCGCGCCGATCGGCACCTGGCCGATGTTGCCCGAGCCGACCGCGTCGTTGCCGGTCGACCCGTTGCGGCCGCCCGCGTCCGCGGTGACCTCGTTGTCGCACTCGGAGCCGGCGATGCCGCCGCCCGCCAGGCTGTTGCCGCACAGGTCGACCGCGCCCGCCGGGGGCAGGTTGGCCGAGTTCGCCGACAGCACCGAGCGGTCGCCGTCGGTGTACGTGTCGCCGCCCGCGGTCGCCTCGGCGTCGTTGGCGTGCCGCGACGAGCTGTTGCCGACGCCCGCCAGCGAGTTGCCCGCGCCCGACGTGGGCAGGGCGATCGGGACGTCGGCGAAGTTGCCCGACAGCACGCCGTCCTGGGCCGAGCTGACGCTGTTGCCGCCGGCCTCGGAGCGGTTGGCCGACGAGCTGGTGACGTCGGAGTTGCCGACGCCGGCGAACGCGTTGTTCGCGCCCGACACGGGGCCCGCCAGGGACGGCTGGACCACGTTGCCGGCGAGCGTGCCGTCGTTGCCCGAGGTGGTGGACCACTTCTCGTAGCCCTGCTCGACCTCGGTGTCGCCCGCCTTGGCGGACGCGCTGTTCTCGGCCTGGGCGTCCGCGTTGCCCGCGGCGCCGACGCCGTTGCCGCTGACCGCGACCACGGGCGCCAGCGGCGCGCCGAGGACGTTGCCGCCGGCGGTGCCGCGGTCGCCGGAGGTGCGCAGCACACCCGGCGCGGCGGCGTCGTTGGACGCGGCCGAGCGGCTGTGCGAGTTGCCGCCGGCGGCGAACGCGTTGTTGGTCACCTGGACCGGCGCGGCGGCCTGGGCGGCCGCGACGTTGCCCGACAGCGAGCCGTGGCGGCCGGACGTGGTGACGTCCCCGCCGGCGGTGGCGTCCTGCGCGGTGGTGCTGCGGGTCTCGGCGTTCGCCAGGCCCGCGACGGCGTTGCCGCTGACCTGCGGGGAGACGGCGGCGGCGAGCGACGCGACGTTGCCCGAGAACGCCCCGTAGGAACCGTCGGTCCTGATGTCGCCCGTGCTGTCGACGGACTTGGCGCAGTCGCCCTCGGTGTAGGCGTCGCCGCCCGCGGCGACGGCGTTGCCGCACACGCCGACCGGCACGACGACGTCGGCGTCGGCGGTGTTGCCGCGGGTGATGCCCGCGGTCTCGACGCCCTGGACGCGCTCCTGCACGTCCTGGACGCGCTCCTGCACGGCGCGGAGCAGCGGGTTGGCGGGCGCCGCGATGCGGCCCGCCGGGGTGCCCGACACGCTCGGCGTGCCGATCTCGCGGTGCACGGTCGGCAGGTCGCGGTTGCCGACCGGGGTGCCCAGGTTGTTGTGGTCGACGTCGACCGGGACGCGGACCTTCGCGTCGAGGGGGTTCGGGGGAGCGTCGGGGTTGACGTTCTCCTGGGCTGAAGCGATGCCGGTACCGAGCATCAGCAAACCACCAGTGACAAGTGCGGTCTGAAGACCGCGCTTGGCCCAGGTTTGCATGGTTTCTCCTTCTTTCGGTGTCCCTTGCGGGAGGTGAAGGGTGGTCGGACGCGGCGAGCGCGTCGGAGTGGACGACCACCCGGTTCAGGGGGGTGGGGTGCGCGGCGTCTCGACCTGTCGCGGGAGCGCGCACGACTGTGGCGCGACGGTCGATTACCGGGGTCAGCTCGACGGGGGGAGCTGCCGCGGACCGCGCGCTTCGGTCAGTCGGGGGTGATGCCGGGCTGCTTGCCCGGCGTCACGGTGTTCCGCTCGGTGGCGGGGAACAGCGCCCTGGCCACGGCGGGGTCGAGGACGGCGGTGGAGAAGGCCGCGAACGGACCGCTGCCACCACCGGCGGAACCGGCGCCGTCGCCACCGCAGGCGCAGTGCGCCGGCACGCCCGCGGGGGGCGCGAACGGCAGCGACGGGAGGCCGGACGGGTCGCCCGGGAGCGGGGACCCGTTCGTGGCCGGCACGACCGGGGCGGTGTGCCGGAACGCGTCGAGCCACGTGCGGCTCGACTGCGCGAACACCCCGTGCACCACCGGGGTGCCGGCGGTGACCGGCACGGCGGTGGTGGTCGGGGTGGTCTCGGTGACGGGCCGCGGCGCGGCGGCGGGGGCCTCGACCAGGGGGTCGGTCGGCACCGGCCGGGACGGTCGCGGCTCGTGGAACAGGGTGCCCACCTGGCCGACGGCGCCGCGGATCTCCTCCGCGACGCGGCCCAGGTCGGGCGGCTGCGGTTCCCGCACCTGCGGGCTGCGCAGCGCGGCGTCCAGGTCCTGCACGGCCTGGCCGACCCCGGTCTGCTCGACCGGGGTCAGCCCGAACCCGGGCAGGGAGCCGCCGAGCGGGCTCGTCGCCCGCGAGATCCCGGTGACCGCGTCTGCGTGGTCGACCGGGGTCTCGGCGGAGGCGGGCGCCGCGGACAGCACCCAGGCGGCGGCGGTGCCGGCGAGCGCGCCGCCCGCGACCAGCAGGGCGCGGGAGAGCAGCCGCCGAACGCGGCTCGCCCCCGTTCCCGTTCGCTGGTCTGCGGCCGACATCGCTGGTCCTTCCACCGGAAAGCACTGGGGTTTCTGCGGAATCGCGTCGGCGATGCGATCGAGCCGATCAAGCCGACGCCGAGAGACTGCCAGTTGCCGAGCCGGACGCGCACGCCTTCCGGGCCGGGTTCCCCGGATCGTGTGACGGCCACGGTGTGTTGCGCCACGTGACGACGGGTAGTCACCCTCGCTTGAGGACGCGCGTCGCGCCGGCCGCCGCGGTGGACGCGAGGATCCAGCCGACCGCGATCAGCGTGCTGGAGATCCACTGCGAGGCGCCGCTGAACTTCCACTTGCCGTCCTGGCCGAGGTCCACGATCGGGATCAGCAGGTCGATCGCCAGCAGCCAGGCGTTCCAGGTCGGCGACTCGTCGTCGTTGAGCTTCGGCATCTCGTGGCCCAGGAACCACAGCGCGCCGGACAGCCAGAACGCGGCGAGCCAGCCGATCGCGAGCCACGGCCGGTAGCCGTAGCCGACCGTCCAGCGCTGGAGCGCGCCCCAGACCCGGCCGGCCAGGTGCAGCTCCGAGTAGCGCCGGTGCTGCTTCTCCAGCTGCACCCGCTGCGCCAGCTCCTCCTCGCCGCCCTCCCGGTACACCGCGGCGAGCTGCTCGTACGGCCCCGGCGCGAAGTCCGGCTGCACCTCGCGCAGCCACCGCAGGCGGGTGCGCACGTCCACGTGCGGGGTGGACGAGATCGACGAGAACGTGAAGTCCTCGACGTCCACGCCGCCGGTCGCCGCCCACAGGCCCGGCCCGTCGAGCACGGTGGCGGCGGCGACCCTGGTGAGGATCACCCGGCCGACCGGCGCCTGCTCGCCGGGCAGCCGCAGCACGAGCTGCCGCACGGTCAGGCCGTAGGCGTTGAGCGCGATGGCGGACCCGGGCCCGCCGAGCCGGGCGCCCGCGAACGTGGCCATCTTGCCGACCTCGGCCAGCCGGACGCGCACGCCGCCCGCGGCGGTGAAGCCGTGGCTGCACAGGAGGTCCTTGCCGATGGTGGCGACGCGCGCGTCCAGGGAGGGCTTGACCGTGCCGTCGGGGCGGCGGCGCGGCGAGAGCAGGGACGCGCCGGAGCAGTCGAGGGTCGAGCCGATCTCCGCGTTCTGGAGGCGCAGCGAGCCGAGGGCGGACAGGTCGCGCAGGAACAGCGTGCCGCCGACCCGCAGCCGGTCGGCGAACAGCACGTCGATGCCCGGTCCGTGCAGCCGCACGCCGGACAGCGAGGCGCTGCCCCGGATCTGCGCGTCGACCAGCCGCACCTGGCCGTGGGCGCGGAAGGCCGAGCCGCGACCGCCCCGGCCGTCGGCGGAGCCCCTGGCCTCCAGGTCGCCGCGCACCTGGACGCCGTCGGCGTGCAGCGCGACCGGGATGCGCTGGACCGCCTCGCCGGTGTCGGGGTCGGTATCGGGGTCGGTGGTTCCCGCGGTGGTCCCCGAGGTGGCTCCCGCGGGCTCGGCGGGACCGGTGAGGTCGTCCACCGCGTCGCGCCGGCCGATCACCGCGCCGGACAGCCGCAGGTAGCCGCCGATCTGGGCGTTGGGCAGGCGGACCGTGCCGGACGAGGTGAACCCGTCGTCCAGCTCCACGTTGCCGTCGACGCGGGCGCGGTCGGCGACCAGGGTGGCGGCCTCGTCGGCGGTGCCGCGCGGGATGACCAGCACCGGGCGGTCGACGACGCCGGCGTGCAACCGCGCCCCGGAGAACACGACGCTGCCGCCGACCCGGGCCCCGTCGAGCAGGACGCGGCCCTCGGCGGTGAACCGGCCGCCCTCGGCGTCGCAGAACAGGGTGCCCGCGATGGTGATGCCGGTGGCGTCCAGCGCGTTCTGCCCGACGTTGAGCAGCCGCGCGCCGCCCAGGTGCACGTTGCCGCCGACGTTCGCGCCGCGCAGCCGCACCTCGCCGCCCGCGCGCACGGCGATGGCCTGCAACGAGCCGGACAGCCGGATGCGCGCGGCCAGCAGGGCGTGGTCGCCCCTGGCCCGCAGCACCGCGCCGGCCAGCCGGAACGTGCCCTCGACCGAGGCGTCGGTCAGGTCGACCACGCCGTCGCTGGTGAACCCGGCCTCCAGCACCAGGTCGCTGCCGACGCGCAGGTTGCGCCCGCGCAGGCCGGGCACCCCGCAGCCGCGCATCCGCAGCCCGACCAGGCGGGCCATGCGCAGGTCGGGCGGCTGCTCGAAGGTGCAGTCGAGGAAGTCGACGACGTGGTCGACGCGCCTGCCCTCCAGCGCGAACGGGCCGACCACGTGCGCGCCGGTCAGCCGCAGGGCGGCGGTGCGCGGGCCGTCGGCGAGCAGGTCGGTCAGCAGCTCGCCGCGCACGGTCCGCTGCCGCCGGGGCGCCCTCGCGTCGAACGCCAGGCGACGACCGGCGGCGAACGCCTCGCGCACCGCCTCCTCCACGCTTCCGCTCACGGTGCCGATCCGATCACCCGCGGTGCCCGTCCCGCCAGGTTTTGCGTGGTTTGCGTCGCAGGTGCGCGGTCTACCCCCAACCGCCACCTACCGGGGATACGGTGATCGAGTGACGCGCAGCAAGAGGGATGACCGGTCCGAAGACAGCAGGGTTCCGGGGTTGCTGCGCGTGAGCGCGGCGCTGAGCTGGCGGTTCGTGGCCGTCGTGGCCGCCCTCTACGTCGTGTTCCACGTGATCGGCTTCCTGGCGAGCATCGTCATCCCGGTCGGGATCGCACTGCTGCTGGCCGCGCTGCTCTCGCCCGCGGTGACGCAGCTGAACCGCTCGGGCGTGCCGCGCGGCGTGGCCACCGGCCTGGTGCTGGTGGGCGGGCTGGCGCTGGTGGGCGGCGTGCTCACGTTCGTCATCAACGAGTTCTCCAAGGGCCTGCCGGACCTCCAGAAGCAGGTCGGCGCGAGCCTCGACCAGATCCGCGTCTGGCTGCGCGACGGGCCGCTGCACCTGAGCGACGTCCAGTTCCAGGAGTACGTGGACGAGGTCGTCAAGACCATCCAGGACAACCAGGCCGACATCACCTCGGGCGCGCTGACCACCGCGGCGACCCTGGGCGAGATCCTGACCGGCCTGGTCCTGGCGCTGTTCACGCTCATCTTCTTCCTGCACGACGGCGACGGGATCTGGCGGTTCATGGTCCGGATCGTGCCGCGCGACGTGCGGGACCGGGCCGACGTGGCCGGGCGGCGCGGGTTCGCCTCGCTGGTGTCCTACGTGCGGGCGACGGCGCTGGTGGCCGTGGTGGACGCGGTCGGCGTGGGCATCGGCCTGTGGATCGTGGACGTGCCGCTGGTGGTGCCGCTGTCGGCGCTGGTGTTCCTCGGCGCGTTCATCCCGATCGTCGGCGCGGTGATCACCGGCGCGGTGGCGGTCCTGGTGGCGCTGGTGGCGGTGAGCCCGGTGGCGGCGCTGGTGGTGCTGGCCATCCTGATCGGCGTGATGCAGCTGGAGAGCCACGTGCTCCAGCCGCTGCTGCTGGGCCGCGCGGTGAAGCTGCACCCGCTGTCGGTGGTGCTGGCGATCGCGGCCGGGTTGGTGGTCAGCGGCATCGCGGGCGCGCTGCTGGCGGTGCCGCTGCTGGCGGTGCTGAACTCGGGCATCCGGTCGCTGCTGTCGGAGTCGGACCGGGACGTGGAGCCGCGCGAGGTGGACGTGCACGAGCCGCAGGAGAGCGGTTCGGTGGACATGGTGGGCGACCGGGTCGAGGACATCGGGGGCGAGGAGCGCCCGGGTCCCGGCCACAGCGGCCGGCGGTGACCCGGTCACCCGGTCGGCTTCCGGGTCGGGCCGCCCTCGCCGCTCAGGCCATCTCGACGAGGTTGCGGCCGTAGCCCTTGGCGGCGAGCAGCGCGGCGTCGGCGGCCACCAGCAGGTCGGGCAGCTCGTAGCCGAACCGCTGGGTGGTGGCCACGCCGATGCTCACGGTCAGGCCGGTGAGCAGGTGGTCGCGGCCGTGGGTGTCGACCGTCGGCACGGCCAGGTCGGCCACGGCGTGCCGCACGCGCTGGGCGACCGAGCGGGCCACGGCGGGCTCGGCGTCGGGCAGCAGCACGACGAACTCCTCGCCGCCGAACCGGCCGACCAGGTCGCCGCCGCGGACCATGCTGGTCAGCAGCAGCGCGACGGCGCTGAGCGCCGAGTCGCCCGCGAGGTGCCCGACCTCGTCGTTGACCCGCTTGAAGTGGTCGAGGTCGAGCAGCAGCACGGCCATCGGCCGATCGGCCGTGCGGGCCTTGCCCAGCTCGTAGCGGGCCCGGCCGTCCCAGTGCACGGCGTTCGCCAGGCCGGTCTTGAGGTCGCGCTGCGCGGACCGGCGCCAGTGCGGCAGCTGCGCGGCGCGTTCGAGCAGGGCCAGCGGCGGGCCGGCCATCAGGGCGTGCACGGCGGTGGCGACGGCGGCGAACCCCATCAGGCCGCCGATGCTGACCGCGACGACACCGAGCGTGACGTCGATGGGCTCGCCGACGACCTCCTCGCCGGACGCGCGCGGGTTGCGCAGCTTCAGGCCGACGGCGATGAGGCCGGCGCGCAGCACGAGCAGCACGGTCGCGCCGACGACCATCACCAGGAGGTCGGTGGCGGGATCGGCCCAGCCGATGACGAACCGGGTGCCGAACACGGCCAGCGCGGTCGCGGACAGCGTGAACACCCAGCGGTGCGACTCCGGGCGCTGCGACAGCACGCCGTGCAGCGCCGGCCCGAACAGCAGCAGGACGAGCAGGTTGCACGGCAGCGCGACCAGGCCCGCGGTGAGGTAGCACAGGTGGGCGGCCCACGGGTTGCGCTCGGTCTCGCCCATCCGGTGGCTGTGGATCGAGCTGCCGATGATGACCGCGCCCGCGGTGGCCGCGATGGCCGCGAACCGGCCGATCTCGACCGACCCGGGCTGCGGCGTCGCCGCGATGACGTACACGACCACGGCGAACGCGCACAGGTCGACGAGCAGCCAGTAGGCCAGGGCGGGGCGCGGCAGCGTCCACAGTGGCCAGTGGCGCACGATCGACCCTCCCTCGCCACAGGAGCGGCGCCCTCCCGCCCCCTGCGGGGCGGACGCCGGTAGATCACGCTCGGTGATCCCGGCCAGCCTTTCACAGATGACGGTGGTGGAACAGACGGCCACCTGGGGGTTAGCCAGACCACCCCGGCACGGCAAGATTAGGGGTGAAGGGAGCACACCGTGCACACAAAGCCATCCGATCAGGTGCCCTCGGCGCTGGAAGACCCGGTCGGGCACCTCTGGCGGGGAACGGTAGCGCTACGCGTAGTGACATTCCTGTTCGCGTTGGGCAACGCGGTGCGCCACCACTCGGAGTACGAGCGGACGTGGCTCGCCTGGCTGGCGATCGCGGTGATGGCCGGCTGGTCGGTGTTCACCATCCGCGCCTACAGCCGCGAGAGCGGCAGGCGGCCGTGGGTCGTGGTCGCGGACCTCGTCGTCACGTGCGGCCTGATGTCCCTGTCGCCGCTGATCATGACCGACCAGCAGTTCCTGTTCAACGTCCCGCTGATCACCACCATCTGGGCGTGCGGCCCCGCGGTGGCGGCCGGCGCGCTCGGCGGGCAGGTCGCGGGCGCCGCGTCCGGGTTCGCCATCGGCTTCTTCACCTACCTCAACCGCGGCGGGATGAGCGTCGACCTGGTGCGGGACCTGGTGCTGCTCAGCGGCGCGGGCTTCGTGATCGGCATGGCGTCGTCCACGGCGCGGCGCACGTCGGTGCGGCTCGCGCAGGCGCTGCGCACCGAGGCCGCGACCGCCGAGCGCGAACGGCTGGCCCGCTCCATCCACGACGGCGTGCTCCAGGTGCTCGCCCGGGTGCGCAAGCGCGGGCTCGAACTCGGCGGCGAGGCCCGCGAGCTGGCCGAGCTGGCCGGCGAGCAGGAGGTCGCGCTGCGCTCCCTGGTCGCCGCCGCGCCCCGCGAGTCCACAGTGGATGGCGACGCGGACGTGCGGCCCGGGCTCCAGCTCCTGGCGTCGCCCCGCGTGCAGGTGTCCACCCCCGCCACCCGGGTCATGCTGCCCGCCGCCACCGCGCACGAGCTGACCGCCGTGGTGCGCGAGGCGCTGTCCAACGTGGACAAGCACGCCGGGCCGGGCGCGCGGGCGTGGGTGCTGCTGGAGGACCTCGGCGACGAGGTCGTGCTGAGCGTCCGCGACGACGGGCCGGGCATCGCCGAGGGCAGGCTCGCCTCCGCCGAGGCCGAGGGGCGGATGGGTGTCGCCCAGTCCATCCGGGGCCGCGTGGAGGCGTTGCGTGGGACCCTTGAGCTGCAAACGGGGCCGGGGGAGGGCACCGAGTGGGAGGTGCGGGTTTACCGATGAACGTGTCCGTGATGGTGGTGGACGACCACCCGCTGTGGCGCGACGGCGTCGCGCGCGACCTGACCGAGCGCGGTTTCGAGGTGGTCGCGACCGCGGGCGACGCCGCGTCGGCGGTGCGCATCGCCCGCGCCGTGCGCCCCGACGTGGTGCTGATGGACCTCAACCTGGGGGAGACGACCGGCGTCGAGGCCACGACGATGATCACGGGCGCGCTGGCCGGCACCCGGGTGCTGGTGCTGTCGGCGTCCGGCGAGCACAGCGACGTGCTGGAGGCCGTGAAGGCCGGCGCGTCGGGCTACCTGGTGAAGTCGGCGTCCGCCGAGGAGCTGGTGGAGGCCGTCACCCGCACCGCGGCCGGCGACGCGGTGTTCACGGCGGGGCTCGCGGGCCTGGTGCTCGGCGAGTACCGGCGGATGGCCGCGAACCCCGACGAGGAGGACAAGCCGCAGCTCACCGAACGGGAGACCGAGGTGCTGCGGCTGGTGGCGAAGGGCCTGACCGCGCGGCAGATCGCGAACCGGCTCGTCATCTCCCACCGCACCGTGGAGAACCACGTGCAGTCCACCCTGCGCAAGCTCCAGCTGCACAACCGCGTCGAACTGGCGCGGTACGCGATCGAGCACGGGCTCGACGTCGAACCGGAGGGCTGAGCCATGACCGAGGGTGCCGTGACCGGGAGTCCCGACCCGAGGAACTTCCGCGTGTCCGACGCGGAGCGCGAACACGTGATCGGCCTGCTCCAGAAGGCCATCGGCCTGGGGCTGCTCACGCTCGACGAGTTCACCGAGCGCACCGACATCGCGCTGGCGTCGAAGACGAGGGGTGAGCTGAACGCCGTGCTGCTCGACCTGCCGGGCATCGTGCACAACGCGCAGGTGCCGCCGGCCTCGGCGGCCTCGGCGGCCACGCCGGTCGCGCTGGTCGAGCGGCAGGAGCTGAAGGCGACCATGTCCTCGGTCAACCGCAAGGGCAGCTGGACCGTGCCGCGGCGGTTGGTCGTGCACAGCCGGATGGGGTCGACCCAGCTGGACTTCCGGAAGGCGAGCATCCCGCACGCCGTGGTCGACATCGAGCTGGACGTGACGGCGGGGTCGGTGAAGCTGGTGCTGCCGGACGGGGCGACGGTGAACGCGGAGAACGTCGAGCTGGCGGCGAGCAACATGAGGGACAAGGTGGGGACGGGCGCGGACGGGCGGCCGCACTTCGTGGTGCACGGCTCGGTGCGGGCGGGCTCGGTGGAGATCAAGAAGAAGCGGAACTGGCTCAAGCACGCCTGACCCCGCACGAACGAGCGACCGCGCGGGTTGCCGGCCGGTTCGACCGGGCGACGACCGTAGGGTGGGGCGTGGTCCGGGCAGACGCGCCCGGCCCATCCCTGCCCTGCCCACCCCTGCCGGGGATCACCCGATCGAGGCACGAAGATCGGGTATTAATGGTAAGGGGGATGTTGTTGCCGGAAATGTGGAGGCGGCGGCGCACCGGACCTGTGCCCTGTGACGCCTGCTCCACCTGACCGCGCCCCGTGAGGCCGACCACCCAGGTCGCTGTTCTCCGCTTGAGCGCTTCAAGCGCGGAGCACCGAACGCGGTGACCCGCGAGGCAGCCGAGCGGGACCGGGCACCCGGCGCGCGTCCCGGCCCTGCGCCCCCCGTCGTGCGGAACACGGCTGTTCCGCCCAGGATCGGGGTATGCGCTGCCTCGTCACCGGAGCGACCGGCTACCTCGGCGGACGGCTCGTGCCCCGCCTCCTCGCCGAGGGCTACGACGTCCGCTGCCTCGTGCGCTCCCCGGAGAAGTTGCGGGACGTGCCGTGGGCCGACCGGGTCGAGGTGGTGAAGGGGGACGTGCTCGACCCCGCCTCGCTGGACGACGCGATGCGGGACGTGGACGTCGTGCACTACCTGGTGCACTCGCTGAGCGTGGCCGACTTCGCCGACGCCGACCGGCGGGCCGCGGAGAACACGGCGCGCGCCGCCGAGGACGCGGGGGTGCAGCGGATCGTCTACCTGGGCGGGCTGCACCCGCCGGGGGTCGCGCTGTCGCCGCACCTGTCGTCGCGCAAGGAGGTCGGGGACGTCTTCCTGCGCTCCGCCGTGCCCGCGGTGGTGCTCCAGGCCGCCGTGATCATCGGGTCCGGGTCGGCGAGCTTCGAGATGCTGCGCTACCTGACCGAGCGGCTGCCGGTGATGGTCACGCCCCGGTGGGTGCACAACCGCGTCCAGCCGATCGCGGTGCGGGACGTGCTGCGGTACCTGGTGGGCGTGGTGCGCGCGCCCGCGGAGGTGAACCGGACGTTCGACATCGGCGGCCCGGACGTGCTGACCTACCTCGACATGATGCTGCGGTACGCGCGGGTCGCCGGGTTGCGGCCTCGCCGCGTGCTGCCGGTGCCGCTGCTCACGCCGGGCCTGTCGTCGCACTGGGTCAACGTGGTCACGCCGGTGCCGAAGTCGATCGCGAAGCCGCTGATCGAGTCGCTGGTGCACGAGGTGGTGTGCCGGGAGCACGACATCGACGACCTGGTGCCCGGCGAGACGACCGGGTACGACCGGGCCGTGGAGCTGGCGCTGGCCAGGGTCCGCGACGCGGACGTGGAGACCCGCTGGTCGGGCGCGTCGGTGCCGGGCGCGCCGTCGGACCCGTTGCCGAGCGACCCGGACTGGTCGGGCGGCTCGTCGTACTGCGACGTGCGGGAGAAGGAGACGCACGCCTCGCCCGAGCGGCTGTGGGAGGTGGTCGAGGGCATCGGCGGCGAGCACGGCTGGTACTCGTTCCCGCTGGCCTGGGCGGTGCGGGGGTGGTTGGACCGGCTGGTCGGCGGGGTGGGGCTGCGGCGGGGGCGGCGCGACCCGAGGCGGTTGCACGTGGGCGAGGCGCTGGACTGGTGGCGGGTGGAGGCGCTGGACCGGGGCAGGTTGCTGCGGTTGCGGGCGGAGATGCGGGTTCCCGGTCTGGCCTGGTTGGAGCTCCAGGTCGTGCCGCGCGGGACGGGGTCGACGTACCGGCAGCGGGCGGTGTTCGTGCCGCGCGGGTTGGCCGGGCACGTGTACTGGTGGCTGGTGTGGCCGTTCCACGGGCTGGTGTTCGGCGGCATGGTCGGCAACATCGCCTCTGAAGCTGAACTTACGAGTGAATTCAGAAAGTCCTGATGGACTGCACAACCGCCCGGCGGCAGACTGCGCGCCATGAAGGCACTGGTCAAGGCGACCGCCGGGCCGGGACTGTCCCTGACCGACGTCCCCGACCCCACCCCCGGTCCCGGTGACGTCGTCGTCCGCGTGCTGCGCACCGGTATCTGCGGCACCGACCTGCACATCGACTCGTGGGACGAGTGGGCCGCGCAGAACGTCCGCGCGCCGCTGGTCCTGGGTCACGAGTTCGTCGGCGAGGTGGTGGAAACCGGTGCGTCGGTGACGGGTGTGCGGGTCGGCGACCTGGTCAGCGGCGAGGGCCACCTGGTGTGCGGCACGTGCCGCAACTGCAAGGCGGGCCGGCGTCACCTGTGCGCCCGCACCCGAGGTCTCGGCGTGCACAGCGACGGCGCGTTCGCGCAGTACGTGGTGCTGCCCGAGCAGAACGCGTGGGTGCACCGGGCGCCGGTGGACCTGGACGTGGCGGCGATCTTCGACCCGTTCGGGAACGCCGTGCACACGGCGCTGTCGTTCCCCGTGATCGGCGAGGACGTGCTGATCACCGGCGCGGGCCCGATCGGCATCATGGCCGCCGCCGTCGCCAAGCACGCGGGGGCGCGCAACGTCGTCATCACCGACGTCAGCGAGCACCGGTTGGAGCTGGCCCGGGAGGTGGGCGTGGACCTGGCGCTCAACGTCGCCGAGCGGACGATCTCGGAGGCGCAGGCGGAGCTGGGCATGACGGAGGGCTTCGACGTCGGCATGGAGATGTCCGGCAGGCCGGTCGCGCTCCAGGAGATGATCGGCAACATGGCCCACGGCGGCCGGGTGGCGATGCTGGGCCTGCCCGCGGGGGAGTTCGCCGTGGACTGGAGCAGCGTGGTGCTGAAGATGCTCCACATCAAGGGCATCTACGGCCGCGAGATGTTCGAGACGTGGTACTCGATGTCGGTGCTGCTCCAGGGCGGTCTGGACCTGACGCCGGTGATCACGCACCGGTTCGACCACACCGAGTTCGACAAGGCGTTCGCGACGGCCCGCGAGGGCAAGTGCGGCAAGGTCATCCTCGACTGGACGGGAGCTCACTGATGTACGGCGCGATGCGCGACGACCTGCGGGCGGGCCTGGACGAGATCCGCGCGGCGGGTCTCCACAAGGCGGAGCGCGTGATCGGCACGCCGCAGAACGCGGTCGTGCGGGTGGGTTCCGGCGACGAGGTGCTGAACTTCTGCGCGAACAACTACCTGGGCCTGGCCGACCACCCGGTGGTGGTCGGGGCGGCGCGCGACGCGCTGGACCGGTGGGGTTTCGGCATGGCGTCGGTGCGGTTCATCTGCGGCACGCAGGAGCCGCACAAGGAGCTGGAGCGGCGGCTGTCGGAGTTCCTGGGCACGGAGGACACCATCCTCTACAGCTCGTGCTTCGACGCCAACGGCGGCCTGTTCGAGACGCTGCTCGGCGCGGAGGACGCGATCGTCTCGGACGAGCTGAACCACGCGTCGATCATCGACGGCGTGCGGCTGTCGAAGGCGCGGCGGTTCCGCTACAAGAACCGGGACATGGACGACCTGGAGCGGCAGCTCAAGGACGCGGCCGACGCCCGGTACCGGCTGATCGCCACCGACGGCGTGTTCTCGATGGACGGCTACCTGGCCCCGCTGGACGAGATCTGCGACCTGGCGGAGCGGTACGACGCGCTGGTCATGGTGGACGACTCGCACGCGGTGGGCTTCACCGGGCCGAACGGGCGGGGCACGCCCGAGCTGTTCGGCGTGCAGGACCGGGTGGACATCGTCACGGGCACGCTCGGCAAGGCGCTGGGCGGCGCGAGCGGCGGGTACACGTCGGGGCGGGCGGAGATCGTGGAGATGCTGCGGCAGCGGTCGCGGCCGTACCTGTTCTCGAACTCGCTGGCCCCGTCGATCACGGCCGCCGCGATCGCCGCGCTGGACCTGCTCAGCACGTCCGGCGAGCTGCTGACCAGGCTGCGCGAGAACACCGCGCTGTTCCGGTCGCGGATGACCGAGGCGGGCTTCGACCTGCTGCCCGGCGAGCACCCGATCATCCCGGTGATGATCGGGGACGCGGCGGAGGCGGGCCGGATGGCCGACCTGCTGCTGGAGCGGGGCGTCTACGTGATCGGCTTCTCCTACCCGGTGGTGCCGCACGGCAAGGCCCGCATCCGCACGCAGATGTCGGCGGCCCACTCGACCGACGACGTGAACCGCGCGGTGGACGCGTTCGTCTCGGCGCGCGAGGCCATGTGACCGGGCGACGCGGCGCGTGACCTAGGGTTTCTTCGCGCCCCAGATGCCGGCGAACACCAGCAGGATCGCGGGCACGACGATCGACAGCAGCACGACGGTGCCGTTCACCTCGAACGAGCCGGCGCGCAGGCTGGGGACGAGGACGCCGAACACGACCAGGACGAGGAGGCCCAGGGCGGCGATCACCTTGCTCGGGAGGTGGTTCGCCTTGGGCCGGTTCGGTGCGCTCTCTGTGCTCATGTCCTCTTGGTACACCGGCTGACCAGGGCTCGCACGACCAGGTGCCACCGACGAGGATGGTCGCGTGATCGACCCACGACGGCTGCGGGTGCTGCGCGCGCTCGCCGACCACGGCACGGTGACGGCCGCCGCACAGGCGCTGCACCTCACGCCGTCGGCGGTGTCGCAGCAGCTCGCGGCCCTGGAGTCGGAGGTCGGGCACGACCTGCTGCGGCGGCGCGGGCGGCGGGTGTCGCTGACCCCGGCGGGCGAGCTGCTGGTGCGGCACGCCAACGCGGTCGCGGCCGAGCTGGAACGGGCGCAGGCGACGTTGGCGGCGTTCGACGCGGGCGAGACGGGTCGGGTCGAGGTGGGCAGCTTCGCGTCGGCGATCACGCAGGTGGTGGCGCCGGCGCTGGCCGCGCTGCGGGTACGCGCGCCGGGTGTGGCGCTGCGCGTGCGGGACGTGGAGGGGCACGCCAGCGTGCCGCTGCTGCTGGACGGGGAGATCGACCTCGCCATCACCGAGGAGTACCGGCCGCGCACCGGTGACCGGCGGTTGACCAGGTTCCCGCTCTACACCGAGCCGTTCGACGTGGTGCTGCCGCCCGCGCACCCGCTGTCCGGGTCCGCCGGGGTGGACCTGGCGGACCTGGCCGACGAGGACTGGGTCGTGACGCTGCCCGGCAACCCGGTGCGCGACGTGGTCGAGCTGGCCTGCGAGCAGGCGGGGTTCGCGCCGCGCATCGCGCACGCGTCCGACGACTTCTCGGCGATCGGCGCGCTGGTGCGGGCCGGTGCGGGGGTCGCCCTGGTGCCGCGCGGCGCGGTGCGGGGCGTGCCGGTGCGCGGCACGGCCCCGTTGCGGCGGGTGGTGGCGGCCGTGCGGGCGGGCAGCGAGGACCACCCGTTGATCAAGCTGGTCCGGGAGGCCCTGCGTCAGCCCGCCGGGACGTACTCCGACTCGTAGAGCCAGACGACGTCCTCGACGTGGATCGAGTCGTAGGTGTCGAAGTCGCCGTCCTCGTCCGGTTCGACCTGGAACGCCTGGTAGAAACCGTCCGGGAGGGAGCGGTCGCGGAGTTGGGACAGCGCCCACGGGCGCAGGCCCGAGGTCTCGCCGCCGGGCGCGGTCGCCACCGTCTCGCACCACGGCCAGGTCCCGCCGATGCCCCGCATTCGGCACAGCACGTACGTGTTCACAGCGATAAGCCTTACAAACGCAAGCTGAACGATCTAGTCGCTCGATGGGGTGGTCCTGGTCGGCTGGAAGACTGGCCGCGTGCCGGGAACCGATCCGTCCATGCTGAGCCCGACCGTCGGCCGCCGGTGGTTGGCCCAGGAGATCCGCCGCCTGCGCGAGGCGGCCGGGTTGAAGCAAGCCGACGTGGCGAGGCGGTTGCGCTGCAACCCGACCAAGATCACGCACCTGGAGAGCATGCGCACACCGGTCGGCGGGCCGGACCTGGAGGTGCTGCTCCCGTTCCTCGGGGTGCCGGCCGAACGGGTCGACTGGTACCTGCGGGTGTGCGACATCTCGCGGGAGAAGGGCTGGTGGGACGGCGACCGGTCCATCCCGGGCTGGTTCTCGCTGTACGTGGGGCTGGAGGCGGGGGCGAGCGAGATCCGCTCCTGGGAGACGGGCTTCATCTACGGCCTGTTCCAGACCCGGCCCTACGCCCGGCGGCTGCTCGAAGACCCCGACGCGGTCGACGCCCGCATCCGCCGCCAGGAGGCGCTGCACCGGGAGGACCCGCTGGTCGTCCACGCGATCATCGACGAGGCGGTCCTGCTCCGGCGCATGGGCGACGACCAGGTCATGGCCGGGCAGTTGGACCACTTGGTCGCGCTCGGCGAGCTGCCCAACATCACCATCCAGGTGATGCCCTTCGACGCCGGCGCGCACCGGGGGCACCTGGGCTCGTACCACTGGCTCGGTTTTCCGCAGCCGGATGACCCCGGAGCCGTCTACCTGGAGAATCAGCTGGGAGGGTGGTTCCTGGAGAGGGCCGCGGAGTTGGCGGTCTTCCAGGACGATTTCGCCGGTTTGGCCACCCGTGCGCTCTCGGCGGAGGACAGTGCCGCCCTGATCGCCCGTCGAGCGGAGGAAGCGCGATGACCTGGCGCAAGAGCAGCTACAGCGGTCCCAATGGGGGCAACTGCGTCGAAGTCGCGCACACCGGCACCTCGACCGGCGTGCGCGACTCGAAGAACCCGGGGGGCGGCGTGCTGGTGTTCGGCACCGGCGCCTGGACCCGTTTCCTAGTGGGGCGCGCGGGCGGCGAGCTTCGCTGAGGCCGGGTCCGCCGCGGCCAGGGCGCCGCGGGCCGCGAGCTGGCACAGGTCGAAGCTGGTGGTCGCCAGCTTCGCGCCCACCCCGGCGAGCGCGGTGTGGTTCATCGACAGGCTGGTCACGCCCAGGCCCGTCAGGACGCACGCCAGCAGCGGGTCCGCCGCCGCCTCGCCGCAGACGCCCACCGGCTTGCCGAGCGCGGTGCCCGCGTCGCCGACGAGCTTGACCAGGCGCAGCAGCGCGGGCTGCCACGGGTCGTTCAGCGCCGCCACCGCGCCGACCTGGCGGTCGGCCGCGAACACGTACTGGGCGAGGTCGTTGGTGCCGATCGAGACGAAGTCGACCACGGCCAGGATCTCCCGGGCGACCAGCGCGGCGGCCGGGACCTCGATCATCACGCCCGCACGCCGGATGCCGGCGGCGCGGGCGCGTTCGACGAACCACGCCGCCTCGGCGGCGGTCGCGACCATCGGGGCCATCACGGACACGTCGGCGCCGGTGTCGGCGGCGGCCAGGGCGATGGCGTCGAGCTGGCGCGCGAGCACGTCCGGGCGGTCGAGCGCGACGCGCAGGCCGCGCACGCCCAGCGCCGGGTTGGGCTCGGGGTCGGGGGCGAGGAACGCGAGGGGCTTGTCCGCGCCCGCGTCCAGGGTCCGCACGACGACGGGCTTGCCGTCGAACGGCGCGAGCACCGCCGCGTACGCCTCGCGCTGCTCCTCGACGGACGGCTCGGTGCCGGCCGACAGGAAGCAGAACTCGGTGCGGAACAGGCCGACGCCCTCCGCGCCGGCCTCGGCGGCGGCGACCGCGTCGGCGGGCGAGCCGACGTTGCCGAGGACCTTGACCCGGTGGCCGTCGCGCAGGACGCCGACGCCGTTCCACTCGGCCCGGCCCTGGACGTGGGCGGCGCGGACCGTGCCGTCGGACAGCTGCACGACGCCCGTGTCGCCGTCCACGAGCAGCGAGCCGGCCTCCAGGTCGAGCACGCCGCGGCACGCGACGACGGCCGGGATGCCGAGCGAGCGGGCCAGGATGGCGGTGTGCGAGGTGGGGCCGCCCTCCTCGGTGACCAGGGCGAGCACCTTCGACGGGTCGAGGCCGGCGGTGTCGGCGGGGGCGAGGTCGCGGGCCACCAGGACGGACGGCGAGGCAAGGTCGGGCACGCCGGGCGCGGGCACGCCGAGCAGTTCGGCGACCAGGCGGTCGCGGACGTCGCGCACGTCGCGGGCGCGTTCGGCCATGTACCCGCCGGCGGCTTCGAGGGCGGCGATGAACCCGGCGGCGGCCTGGTGCACGGCGCGGGCGGCGGGCACGTCCTCGCCGGTCACGACCTTCTCGGCCTGGGCGAGCAGGGCGGGGTCGGCGGCCATCGCGGCGGTGGTCTCCAGCACGGCCTTCGCGTCGCCGGTCGCGGTGGCGGCCCTCTCCTCCAGCCGGGCGACCACGCGGTCGGCGGCGGGCCGGATGCGGGCGGCCTCGGCCGCCGGGTCGGTGGGCGCGGGTCCGGCGGGCGGTTCGCCGAGCGGCTCGGCCACCCGCACCACGGGGCCGGAGGCCCGTCCGGAACTGACCCCGACACCGTGCAGGCGCGCGCTCGACATGGTCTAGACCATACCCTTCGGGTTGACGGGACGTAAGGACGAGCCAACGCGACGCGACGGCCGGCCGCTACCCGAACCGCCGCCGTTTACCCGGTGTTGACAGCTACGGGCGGGTTCGCGGGAGAACGGCCTTGCGGAAGAACAGGTACGCCTGCGGCCCGCCCTCCGAGGGGGCGGGTTCGCGCACCAGCCGGGCGTGCTCGTGCAGGCCGACGCCCGCCGCCAGCGCGACGACGTCGTCCGGCCGCTGCCAGTAGACCCGGAGGTCCAGGCCGTCGTGGCCGTAGCCGCTGGTCAGGTGGCGGAGCCGGTCGCCCGCCTTGAACGCCACCAGCAGGTGGCCGCCGGGCGCGAGCACGCGGGCGAACTCGGCGAACACCACCGGCAGCACCTCCGGCGGCGTGTGCACGATCGAGTACCAGGACACGACCCCGGCCAGGCCGTCGTCGGGCAGGTCGAGCGCGGTCATCGTGCCCACGCCGAACCGCAGGTCGGGGTGCTCCCGCCGGGCCACCTCGACCATGCCGGGCGACAGGTCGACCCCGAACGCCGACAGGCCCAGCCCGGTCAGGTGCGCGGTGACGTGCCCCGGCCCGCACCCCAGGTCGGCCACCTCGCCGGGCGGCACGACCTCGGCGAACGCGCCCAGCACCGCCCGGTCGAACGGCATGGTGGCCAGCGCGCCGCCGACCAGCTCGTGGTAGTCCTCGGCCACCACGTCGTACGAGGAGCGCGTCGAGGCCAGGTAGGCGGAGGTCGGGGTGGGGTTCACCCGGCGAACCGTATCGGGGACCGCTCCAGCCGCTGCCGCGACCACCGCACCGCCGGACCGGCCTGCGCCGCCTGGAACGCCCGCAGCGCCGGCAGGCCGGGCAGCGGCGGGAGGAGGGCGCTGTGCGCGAAGAACCCGGCGACGGCCGTGACCACCGCCGTCACCGCGTCCGGGTCGGCGTCGCGGGACAGCGGCGACGACGCCCACGCGTCCCACGGCTCGGGCCCGCCCTGGAGGGCGACGCTCGGCAGCAGCAGCACGAGGTCGACCCAGGGCGCGCCGCGCGCGGCGTGCGGCCAGTCGACGAACACCACGCCGTCGCCGGTGAGCAGCGCGTTGTCGGCCCGCAGGTCGCCGTGCACCAGGGAGTCGCCCTCGGCGGCCTCGGCCCAGCCCGACTCCCACGAGGCGAGCAGGTCGAGCCGCCCGGCCGCCCACTCGTCCACGCCCGGCAGCGGCGAGCCCGCCAACCGCCGCCACCCGGAGAGCACCGAGGACGTCGCCCCGACCGCCGGGAACCCGTCCGGCGCGGCGACCCGCGACAGCCCCACCACGGCCGCGTGCACCCGGTCCCACTCGTCGGCCCGCCACGGCACCGCGGGCGTGCGGCCGGGCACGTCCTCGAAGACCAGCGCCACCCAGTCGCCGTCGTCGTACGACCACAGCAGCTCCGGCCCCGGTACCAGCGGCGCGACCAGCGCCTCCCGGCGGTGCAGGGTGGGGCTGACCGGGTTGGGCGCGGCCCCCACCGCCTTCGCGAACACCCGCCGCCCGTCGGTCAGCTCCAACCGCGCCGCCACCCCGGGCGAGAACCCGCCCACCTGGCCGACCGCCCGCACGACGCGCGCCCCGATCCCGTCCTCGACCGCCGCCCGCACCGCCGCGGGCAGGTCCCCCCACGCCGGCCTGTTCCCACCGATCCCGTCCACGGCACCAGGGTCGCGGGGGACCCGGCGGTCGTCACCGGGTTTTCCACCGCCCGCCCGCGCCGGGCCCGTCGTCGGTCGGTGACCTGCGACGGGCCCGGCAGCGGATCAGCTCGCGCCGCGGGGACGCGGCGTTCGAACCGCCAAGGGCTTCTTGATGAAGAGCGAGCGGTAGCCGATGGCGACCTTCCCCTCGTCGCGGAGCCGGTTGAGGACCTTGGCCACGGAAGGCGCCGAGGCGCCGATCGCGGCGGCGAGGTCCGCCTGGGCGAGCCCGAGGTCGAGGTGGACCTCGTCGGACGCGGAACGGGTGCCGTACAGCCTGCTGTACCGCTCCAGGAACGCGATCAGCCGGTCCTCGACCGGCATCGGCGCGTACGCGAGCGAGCGGTCGCGCAGCTGCAGCTCGCGCGCCAGGACCGCGGCCAGGACGTTCGCCGCGGCGGAACGCTCCTCGAAGAAGCTCTTGAACGCCTGTCGCGGTATCGCCAGGGCGGTTGTCGCCTTGGTGGCGATGTAGGTGACGTGCCCCGGAGCGTTCAGCACCGCGTCCGCGGTGCCGGGGGCATCACCCGACAGGAAAAGGTTCAACAACATGGGCGGACTGTCCGGTTGCGCGGTGCGGCACCCTTTCACCACCCCTCCCAGGAGCAGGAACACGGGTGGCCGGCGACTGCCCTGCTCGGAGAGGATGGCCCCCGCCGGGTAGGAGAGCACCCGCCCGAGCGCGAACAACTGGGTGCGCACCTGTTCGGGCAGCCGGTCGGCCATGCTGCCGCGACGCCACCGCTCTCCCGCATTGGCGGGGGCCTGCGCCGTGGGCATCATGCGAGCACCTTTGCCAGGACCGCGAGAATGGTCGGCAAACCGCTGACGAGCACGCCCACGGCGATCAAGGTCCGAGTCATCGCGCTCGGGACCCTGCGGGCCAGTATCCACACCACTGAAGTGGTGAACACCAGATATGCGATGATCACCACCGCATAAACGATCAACGCTGTGTCACTGATGGGTACGAGTGCCCCTCCGTCCCTCTTTGCCGAGTCCGGGGTCTCCGTCCGCTGGTCGATCGCGCCTGGTAGTTGGCGCCAACACGAGCGAACCTGTTGAGCCTATTCGCGTGAAGCCCGCGCAAGGAAGAGGTGAACCGACAGTGACGCCACGGGAAGCGCATAAGAGTCGTCGGGCAGGCAAACATCGTTACAGAACGTAGCCCGTTCGGATGTCGTCAGCTTCGACTTGCATCAGAGCGAAAGATGTGCGTGGGGGACAGGAATTCATGGCAACCGCTGCCAATGTCATCAAAATACGTAAACCAGGACGCCCATATGGGGGAGGCTTCGCTCGGCGACTCCATACGCCTCTTTGCCGAGTCCGGGGTCGCCGCAGGTAGAAGTGGTGGTGGGTGCGGAGTTGGTAGCCCGGACCCACCACCACCCGCCGAACTGCGGTCGTCATTGCTTAGCGAAGCAAAGCTCGCGACTGAGGGTGACGCACGGATTGCCGTGACGTGACACAAACCACTTTACGGCTTTGGGCTGTTCAGCAAAGCGGACCAGCCGTGGAAGCGCTCTACCAGCGCATGGCGGTCGTCAGCCCAGCCGCTCGACGGCCTCGCGGGTCGGGTACGACGGTTGCGCGCCCGCCGACGTGACCGAGAGCGCGGCCACCCGCGCGGCGAACGCGGCGGCCTCCACCAGCGGCGCGCCGGCGGCCAGGTCGGCGGCCAGCGCGCCCGCGAACGCGTCGCCCGCGCCCGTCGTGTCGACCGGCGTCACGGGTGGGGCGGGGACCTCGACCACGCCGTCCCGCGTCACGACCGCCGCGCCGCGCGCGCCGAGGGTGACGACGGCGGACCTGGGGCCCAGGTCGAGCAGGGCCTCGTGGGTCGGGGCCAGGGAGGCGGCCTCGTGCTCGTTGACGACCAGCGGGTCGAGCAGGGCCAGGACGTCCGGCGGGACGGGCACCACGGGGGAGAGGTTGAGCAGCGGCCTCGCCCCGCGTGAGGCCGCTGCCCGCACCGCGTGCGCCACCACGGGCACCGGCACCTCCAGCGAGCAGGCGAGGACCGTGACGCCGTCCCAGGTCAGGGCGTCGACGTCGGTGTCGGACACGTCCGAGTTGGCCCCCGGCGCGACGACGATCGAGTTCTCGCCGTCCGGCGTCACGGTGATGTACGCGATGCCGGTGGGACGTGCGGACGTGCGGAGGTGCCCGGTTCGCACCCCCGAGGAGGCGAGCGACCCGCGCAGCAGCTCCCCGTACTGGTCCGCGCCGACGGCCCCGGCGAACGACACGTCCGCGCCGAGGCGGGCGGCGGCGACGGCGGTGTTCGCGCCCTTGCCGCCGGGCAGCACGGCGGTGTCGCCGCCCAGGACCGTTTCACCGGCGGCCGGGCGGCGCGGGACCTGGACCACGAGGTCGGCGTTCGCCGAACCGAGCACGAGGACAGTCACGCCGAGCACCCTCTCACCCCCGGGACCCGGCGGCGTGACCACTTCGGTACGCGGGTTCGAGCACTTGAGTAGAGGTACGGATGTCGGGTGCGCCCGGTCCGGGCGAGTCTGGTCACATGACCGGGACTGGGCAGGAACCCCTGATGCGGCTGGCGGACGAACTCGCGCACCTCGGTCGCCGCCTCGAAGCGGTGGGCGAGGAGCTGCACCGGGTGGGTGACGGCCGGGCGGTGGCCACCCTCGCGCCGCCCGCACCGGCCGCGTCGCCCGCAGCGTCCGCACCGTCCGCGTCGCCAGTGCCGCCCGCGCGGACGGCAGCCCGGACGACGGCAGCCCCGGCGGCCGCAGAGGCTGCCGTCGAGACGACCGCGGAGTCGGCCGCTAAGTCGGCCGTCGAGGCGGCTGCGGCGTCGGAAGCGCCCGGCGAGCCCGACGCGCCGGAGAAGCCCGCCGCAGCCGCCGCCCCCTCCCCGCAGGCCGGCCCACCGCAGACCAACGCGCCGCAGGCCAACGCGCCACGGACCAACGCGCCGCAGGCCGGCGGACCGTGGTGGAGCGGGCCGCCGGTCCCGCCGCAGGTGCGGGCCGTGCCGCCGATGCCCCACCCCGCGCCCATGCCCCACCCGGGCCAAGGCCAAAGCCAGGGCTGGGGTCCGCCGCCGCCCCGGTGGAACCCGCCGCAGTGGACCCCGCCACCCCCGCGCCGCTCGCTGTTCGACCGGCTCGGCCAGGACGGCGCGGGCAGCAGGCTGCTCGCCTGGGTCGGCGGCGCGGTCACGCTGCTCGGCGTCGTGATGCTGCTGGTGCTCGCCGTCCAGCGCGGCTACCTGGGACCGCTGCCCCGCGTCCTCGGCGGGGCAGCGCTCGGCGCGGCGCTGGTCGGCGCCGGCCTGTGGCTGCACCGCACGCCGGCGGGACGGACCGGCGCGTTCGCCCTGGCCGCCACCGGTATCGCGGTGCTCTACCTGGACGTCGTCGCGGCCACCTCGATCTACGCCTACCTGCCGGAGGGCGGCGGGCTGGTGGCCGGGCTGGTCATCGCGGGCGGCGGGCTCCTGCTGGCGCTGAGGTGGGACTCGTCGGTCCTGGCGATCGGCGTGGTGGCGGCGTGCGCCGCGTGCGCGCCGGTCCTCACGGCGGGCTTCACGCCGCTGCTCGTCGGGTTCCTGCTGGTGCTGAAGGCCGCCGCGACGCCCGTGCACCTGCGGCGCGACTGGCCGTGGCTCGCGGTCACCGCCGGTGTGCCGCCGCTGCTCGCGACGCTCCTGGCCGTGGGCCGGGTGGGTGACCAGCGGGTGCTGGCGGCGATCGCCCTGCTGACCGCCGTGGTCGGGGTGGCGGGCGCGGTGCTGACCGCGCGGGTCCGGCCCGGCGACGTGACCGCGCTCGGCCTGGCGGTCGGCTCGCCGGTCCCGGCACTGGTCACGACGGCGGTCCTCGACCGGTACCTCGGCGCGGCGGTCGCGGGCGCGGTGGCGCTGGTGATGCTCGGCCTGTGGGCGGGCGGCCGGGGGCACCTGCCGCGCGCCTTCGCGGCGGGTGTCGGCGCGGTCGGCGTGTTCGCCGCGTTCCAGGCGACGGCCGTGGCGCTGGACGGCAGCACGCGCGCCGCCGCCGTGCTGGCCGAGGCGCTGGTGCTGGCGGTCCTGGCCAGGCTCGTCGCCTCGCGCGGCCCGCTGGTCGGGTCCGCGGCGTTCGCCGCCGTCGGGACCCTGCTCGCGCTGGCGCACGCCGTGCCGCCGGACCTGCTGCTCGACGCGCCCCGCCGGGCGGTGACGGTCGGGTTCCTGGTGTCCGGCGCGCTGACCGCGCTGGTGCTCGGCGCGGTGGCGGTCGTGCTGCCGTGGGTCGCGTCGACCCTCGGCGCGCTCGGCAGGCAGCCGCTCCCGTGGGTCGTCGCCGGCGTGGTGCTGCTGTACGCGGCGGCGGGCGCGGTGCTGTGCGGCGCGCTGCTGGTGTCACAGGACGTCACCGGGTTCGTGTTCGGCCACTCGATCGTGACCGTGTCGTGGACGGTCGCCGCCCTGGTCCTGCTGGTCCGGGGCATCGACCGCCGGGCGCTGCGGGTGGCCGGGTTGGTGCTGGTCGGGGCCGCGGTGGCGAAGCTGCTGCTGTTCGACCTGGCCGCGCTGGACGGCATCGCGCGGGTGCTGGCGTTCATCGGGGCGGGCCTCGTCCTCCTGACGGCGGGCACGCGTTACGCCAAGCTGGTGGCAACGCGACGAATTTCGGCTGATTCGTAGCTCTCGGGAGCCAAAACGCCCCGCGCTGCGTCAACCTGGTGGTAGTTCTACGTCGTCGGGGTTGGGCCACCGGTGCGAGAGCACCGGCTGGAGCCCGGCGTCGGTCGTTTCGCCCCCCGAGCGACCGGCGCCGGGCGCCCCCGGTTCGCACACCGACGATCACCCGGTCCGGCAAGAATGCCACCCGTCCGTAGCACCGAGGTGGATCTCGACCGAGTCCGGGTGTTCCCCTCGCAGCATGTGGGGACGACGCACCGCCGCCGCCGCGGGGACCACCGCCCTGCTCCTCGCCGCCGCGCTCTCCGCCACCGGCCGCCCCGTCTCCCCGGTCGCCACGACGGCGGACGCACCCGCGCCCAGGGCGTACTTCGTGGCGCACGGGGGCGCGCTCCAGGTCCTCGACACCGGGGACGGCGCGGTGGTGGCCCGCGCGCGGACCGGGTCGTGGGCGACGGGCGCCGCGGTCGACCCGGACGGGCGGCGCGCGTACGTGGTCAACGGGTGGGCGGGCGTCGTGACCGCCGTGGACCCGGCCGGCGGCAGGGTGACCGGCCGCATCGACGCGGGCGCGCAGCTCGCCGAGGCGGTGGCCCACCCGGGCGGCGGGCGGCTCTACGTGACCGGCGGCGACTCGGTCGCGGTGATCGACACCGAGAGGTTCCGGCTGGTCGCCGCGATCCCCGTGGGCGGCCGGCCGCAGGGCATCGCGATCAGCCCCGACGGCGCGCGGCTCTACGTGGCCAACGCCCAGGACGGCACCGTGGTGGTGCTCGACACGGGGGCCGCGAGCACGGTGGCGACGATCCCCGTGGGCGGCCTGCCGCAGCACGTGACGGTCAGCCCGGACGGCTCCGCGGTCTACGTCAGCTCGCTGGACGTGGGGGAGCGCACCGGCACGGTGTCCGAGCTGGACCCGGTCGACCACCGCGTCCGCTGGACCACGCCGGTCGGCGAGGGCGCGGGCAGCGTCGCGGTCACCCCGGACGGGCGGCGGGTCTACGTGGCGCTCGACCGGGGCGTGGCGGTGGTGGACGCGGGCACGCGCGCCACCCGGACGCTGCCGTTCACCGCCGG
The DNA here is from genome assembly GCF_052936295.1 of Saccharothrix sp. DSM 118769. Lineage (NCBI taxonomy): Bacteria > Bacillati > Actinomycetota > Actinomycetes > Pseudonocardiales > Pseudonocardiaceae > Saccharothrix > Saccharothrix sp. DSM 118769. Next base: position 9,684,366 of record NZ_CP193627.1, read on the forward strand.
GACGCTGGCCGTCGCGCCCGGCGACGCGCGCGTGTTCCTGGCCACCGGCGACACCGCCACCGTGCTGGACGGCGCGGACGGCCGGGTGCTGGCGACCTACCCGCTCGGCGGGCTGGACGACGACGGCCGCGACTCCGAGGTCGCGGCCATCGCCTTCGAGCGGCCGGACCGGGGCTAGGCGGGTTGCGGCACCTTCTCGTCCTCCACCGGGACCTCGTCGTGCAGCGCCACGCGCCGCTGGACGCGCCGCAGCGGGCCGGGCGCCCACCACGCGGCGTCGCCGAGCAGCCTCATCACGGCGGGCACGAGCAGCATCCGCACCACGGTGGCGTCGAGGGCCAGCGCGAGGATCATGCCGACGCCGACGAACCGCATCATCGTGATCTGGGAGAACGCGAACGCGCCGGTCACCACGATCAGCAGCAGCGCCGCCGCGGTGATCACCCGGCCGGTCTTGGCCAGGCCCGCCGTCACCGCCTCCTCGGTCGACGCGCCACGTCCGCGCGCCTCGACCATGCGGGACAGCAGGAACACCTCGTAGTCGGTGGACAGGCCGAACACCACGGCCGCCATCAGCACGACGATGCCGGACTCCAGCGGCGCGGGCGTGACGTTGAGCAGCGACGCGCCGTGGCCCTCCTGGAACACCCACACGAGCACGCCGAACGTGGCGGACAGGCTGAGCGCGCTCATCACCACGGCCTTGATCGGCAGCAGCACCGAGCCGAACGCGAGGAACATCAGCACGAACGTGGCGCCGGCCAGGAGGAGGACCATCCACGGCAGCTTCTCGGCGATGGCGTCGAGGCTGTCGGACACCACGGCCGTGCTGCCGCCGACGAGCACCTCGTCGCCGGGGCCGTCGAGGGCGCGCACGTCCCGCAGCGCCTGCTTGGACGCGTCGCCCAGCGCGTCCTGGTCGAGGCCCGCGGTGGCCGACCACACGCCCCCGACCGGTTCCGCGGCGACCCGCGCCTCGCCGACGCCGGGCACCGCGCCGACCCGGCCGAGGAACTCCTGCACCTCGGCGGGCCGGGGGTCACCGGTGATGACGATCCTGAAGCCGGAGTTGGACAGCTCGGCGAAGTCGTCATTGATGGTCTCGGCGGCGACCCGCACCTCGTTGCCCTCGGGCAGCACCTTCTCGGTGACCTCGCCGAACTTCACGCCGAGGAACGGCGCGCCGAGCCCGAGCAGCAGCAGCACGATGGGCAGCGCGACCAGCACCGGGCGCTTCATGACCCGGCCGGCGAGCCGGCGCCAGCCCGCCTCGGACGGGGCCTTGTCCTTGCGCCACGGCACGGCGAGCTTGTCGACGCGGTGGCCGAGGACGCCCAGCAGCGCGGGCAGCAGGGTCAGCGACACCAGCGCGGCGATGGCGACCGCCGCCATGCCGCCGTAGCTGAGGGACTTCAGGAAGCCCTGCGGGAACAGCAGGAGGCCGGCCAGCGCGATGACCAGCAGGGTCGCCGAGAACACCACGGTGCGGCCGGCGGACATGACGGTGCGGCGGACGGCGTCGGGCACCTCGCGGCCCGCGGCCAGCTCCTCGCGGAACCGGCCGACCATGAACAGGCCGTAGTCGATCGCCATGCCGAGGCCGAGCAGGCTGGCCACGTTGACCGCGAACGAGTTCACGTCCGCGCCGTAGGAGACGGCGTGCAGCACGCCGAGGGAGCCCAGGATCGAGAGGCCGCCGACGAGCACCGGCAGCGACGCGGCGACCAGGCCGCCGAAGATGACGACCAGCAGGAGCAGCACGATCGGCAGCGACACGGCCTCGGCCTTGGTGAGGTCGGAGGCGGACATGTCGCTGATGGCCTTCTGCGTCGGCACGAAGCCGCCGACGAGCGGGTCCAGGCCGCCGACCGCCAGCCGGTCGGCGATCTGCTCGTACTGCTTGATCTGCGTGTTCGAGTCGCCGGAGGCGAGCGTGATCACGACGAGCGACTTGTCGCCCGACGGCGACGGCACCGGCGGCAGGACGGTCTGCACGGCGTCGCGCGGCAGGTCGGCGAGCTGCTCGGAGACCTGCTGGAGCTTCGCCGGGTCGGTCGTGCCGTAGACGGCGAGGACGTCACCGCCCTGGCGGCCGAACGCCTCCTGGGCGACCTCGGTGGCGCGGGCGGCCTCGCTGTCGGGCGCCTCGTAGCCGCCCTGGCTCAGCTTGTCGAACACGCCGAGGCCCCAGACGCCGCCCGCCACCGCCAGGACGACGGTCGCGATCAGCACCACCCAGCGGCGTCGGTGGGCCAACGCCCCCCACTTCGCGAACACGTGTCCTCCCAGGTTGATGGGCTACCGTTGCGCGGATGGCGGCATCTCGGTAAACACCGTTCACCAAACCAGTTCGGAAGTTATACCCGGACGAGCACCGCTACAACCTGATTGGGTGACATATGACCGAGGCCACGCGACGGGAACGGATGCGTGCCGACACCGAGCGCGAGATCCGACGCCAGGCGCGGGCCCTGCTCGTGGAACAGGGACGCGACGCCGTCACGCTGCGCGCCATCGCGCGGGAGGTCGGCATCACCGCGCCGGCCCTCTACCGCTACTACGACTCGCGCGAGGACCTGCTCCGCAGGCTCGCCGAGGACATCTGCACCGACCTCGCCGCCGAGCTGGACCGCGGCCTGGCCGGCGTCGACGAGCACGACGTCGCGGCGCAGGTCTTCGCGGTGTGCCGGGGGTTCCGGCGGTGGGCCCTGGCGCACCCGCAGGAGTTCACCCTCGTCTTCGCCTCCACCGAGGACCACCTGGCGCGGTGCGGCCCGGACGCGGGCGCGGGCGTGGTCGGCGACCAGTTCGGCCGGGTGTTCCTCCGGGTCGCCGGGCGGCTGATCGTCGCGCACCCGATGCCCGAGGGCACCGACGAGGACGTGCCCGCCGAGCTGCACGCCGACCTCGCCGCGTTCCGGCAGGTGCTGCTGACCGCGGTGAACTCCCGGGCCGCCGACCCCGGTGCCGCCGACTCCGGGGCTGCGGGCCCCGGGGACGGGGGAGGGCCGGCGGTGGACGAGACCGTGCTGACGCTCGGCGCGGTGCACCACATCACCCAGTGCTGGGTCCGCATCTACGGGCACGTGGCGCTGGAGGTGTTCGGCCGGTTCCCGTTCGCGGTGTCCAACCCGGAACCGCTGTTCGACTCGATGCTGCGCCGGATGCTGGCCGAGACGGGTTTCGCTCCGCAACCGTGAGCTGCGACTTCCGGTGAGACCCGCTGGGCCGTTCGAGGGCTTTTCGCGGTTCGGGCGCATCCGGACCGCACTCGTCGGGGTTGCATGGTGCGGGGACCGCACGGGGGTCGACTGAGGCGGGGGCGGTGGCGAAGAAGGATTCGGGTGGCGGCGGCGTGGCGCTCGTGGCCGCGGTGCTCGTCGTGCTCGCGGGAGCGGGCGGCGCGGGCGGCGCGGCGCTGAACTCCGGCGCGAGCGGTGGCGGCGGCGCGGCGCCCGTCGAGAGCATCGGCGTGCGCAAGTGGGACGCCAAGCGCAGCGCGCGCGGCGGCGACACCGAGGGCGCGGTCGCCAACCTCGGCGTGCGGATCACCAAGCAGGCCGTCAAGCAGGAGCTGGACTGCGGCGCCAACTCGTTCGGCCAGGTCCAGCAGTTCTTCGCGAGCACCCCGTGCACCGCGCTGGACCGGCTGCTGCTCGCCGTCGTGGACAACACCGGCGGCGCGGCCGTCGTCTCGGTCGCCTGGGTGACCTTCCCCGGCCGCAGGCAGGCCCGGCAGTTCGAGGACGTCGTCGACGTGCACGGCTCGGGCGACGTGCGACCGCTCAGCCCGACCGTCCTCGGCATGGCCGACATCCCGTTCACCGCCGCGCACTACTGGTCGGAGACCAGGGACACGACCATCACGATCGCCGAGTCCGAACCCGCGGGCGGCACCCCCGACCCCGAGCTGCTCGACGCGCTCGCCGAGGTCGCCGCCCAGCTCCCACGCCCGTAACAGCGGCTCCCGCGCCGGTAAAAGCCCAGTTCAGCGCATTATTGCGGGACGCGGCTGCGCCGTTCGGGCGGTACCCGCCGCAGTGCCGTCGCGGTGCGCGCCGGACGCGGTTGCATGTCCCCCTCATCGCCGGACGAGGGGGACGACGTGGCGGATCGGCGGATCGGCGGCAAGGGCGGCGGATCGGACAAGGGGAAGAAGAAGAGCGGTGGCGGCGCGGTGCTCGCGGCGGCCGTGGTCGGCATCGCCGCGGCGGGCGTCGGCGGCGGGGCCACGCTGTCCGCGGGGCCGCAGGCGGGCACCTCGTCGCCCGGCCTGAACGCCCGCAAGGCCGAGAGCAGGAAGTCGGCCCGCGACGGCGACCTGGACGGCGCGCTGAACCGCCTGGGCGCGCGACTGCGGCGCGACCCGGTGCGGCAGCCCGCCGCCGAGTGCCTGACCCACTCGTTCGGGCAGGTCCGGCAGTTCTTCGCCACCACCCCGTGCCGCGCGCTCGACCGGGCGATCTTCGCCGCCGACCTGGACACCGGCGGCGTGGTCGTCGTGTCGGTGGCCTGGGTGGCGTTCGCCGACCGCACCGCGACGACCCGCTTCGAACGGCTCGTCGACGTCCACGGCACCGGCGACGTCCGCCCGCTGGGCAGCACCCTGCTGGGCCTGGCCGACATCCGCTTCACCGCCGCCCACTACTGGTCGGAGCGCCGCGGCGACACCGTCGCCGTGGCCGAGTCCGAACCCGCGGGAGGGGCGGTCGACCCCGCTCTGCTCGACGCGCTCGCCGAGGTCGCCGCCCACCTCCCGCCCCCGTGAGGGCGACTACAGCACCACGTTGACCAGCCGGCCCGGGACGACGATGACCTTGCGCGGCTCCTTGCCGCCCACCAGTTCGGCCACCTTCTCCTCGGCCAGGGCCGCCGCCTTCACCTCGTCCTGGGACGCCGACGCGGCGACGACGACGCGCGCCCGCACCTTGCCGTTGACCTGGATCGGGTACTCGACGGTGTCCTCCACCAGGTACTTCTCGTCGGCCTTCGGGAACGGGCCGTGCGCCAGCGACGCGGTGTTGCCCAGCTTCGCCCACAGCTCCTCGGCGACGTGCGGGCTCAGCGGGGCCAGCATCAGCACCAGGGGCTCGGCCAGGGCGCGCGGGGCGCCGCCCGGGAAGTGCTTGGTGACGTGGTTGTTCAGCTCGATCAGCTTCGCGCCCGCCGTGTTGTAGCGCAGGTTCGCGTAGTCGTCGTGCACGCCCGCGATGGTCTTGTGCAGCAGCCGCAGGGCCTCCTCGCCCGGCTCCTCCGAGGTCACCCGCAGCTCGCCGGTGGTCTCGTCGACCAGGTTGCGCCACAGCCGCTGCAGGAACCGCTGCGCGCCGACGACGTCCTTCGTCGCCCACGGCCGCGACACGTCCATCGGGCCCATCGACATCTCGTACAGCCGGAACGTGTCCGCGCCGTACTTCGCGCACATCTCGTCGGGCGTGACGACGTTCTTCAGGCTCTTGCCCATCTTGCCGTACTCGCGCCGCACCTCCTCGCCCTCGAAGAAGTACTTGCCGTCGCGCTCCTCCACCTGCTCGGCGGGCACGTACGTGCCCCGCGCGTCGGTGTAGGCGTACGCCTCGACGTAGCCCTGGTTGAACAGCCGCCGGTACGGCTCGTCGCCCGTCACGTGGCCCAGGTCGAACAGCACCTTCTGCCAGAACCGCGAGTACAGCAGGTGCAGCACGGCGTGCTCGACGCCGCCGATGTACAGGTCGACGCCGCCCGGGTCGGTCGCGCCGTGCTCGGCCGTGCGCGGGCCCAGCCAGTAGCGCTCGTTCTCGGGGTCGACGAACCGCTCGGTCTCGGTCGGGTCCACGTACCGCAGCTGGTACCAGCACGAACCGGCCCAGTTGGGCATGGTGTTGGTCTCGCGCCGGTACCTCTTCGGGCCGTCGCCCAGGTCCAGCTCGACGGTCACCCAGTCCTCGGCGCGCGACAGCGGCGGCGACGGCTCGGAGTTCGCGTCGTCGGCGTCGAAGGTGCGCGGCGAGTAGTCGTCCACCTCGGGCAGCTCGATCGGCAGCATCGACTCGGGCACCGCGACGGGCGTGCCGTCCTCGTCGTAGACGATCGGGAACGGCTCGCCCCAGTACCGCTGCCGGGAGAACAGCCAGTCGCGCAGCTTGAACTGCACGGTGCCCTCGCCGCGGCCGTTGTCCTCCAGCCAGGCGATGACCTTCTTCTTCGCCTCGGCGACGTCCAGCCCGTCCAGGCTCAGGCTGCTCTCGTGGCTGGAGTTGATCGCCGGCCCGGTGCCCGTGTACGCCTCGCCGTCGAAGCCCTCGGCCGGCTGCACGGTGCGGATGATCGGCAGGTCGAACTTCGTCGCGAAGTCCCAGTCGCGCTGGTCCTGGCCGGGCACGGCCATGATCGCGCCGGTGCCGTAGCCCATCAGCACGTAGTCGGCGACGTAGACCGGGACCTGCGCGCCGTTGACCGGGTTGGTCGCGTGGGCGCCGGTGAAGACGCCGGTCTTGTCCTTGTTCTCCTGCCGGTCCAGGTCGGACTTGCGCGCCACCTCGCGCCGGTAGGCGGCGATGTCGTCCGCCCGCTCGGGCGCGGTGATCACGTCGACCAGCGGGTGCTCGGGCGCCAGCACCACGTAGGTGGCGCCGAACAGCGTGTCCGGGCGGGTGGTGAACACCTCGATGTCGGCGGTGTCGCCCACCGCGAACCGGACCCGCGCGCCGTTCGAGCGGCCGATCCAGTTGCGCTGCATCGACTTGACCTTCTCCGGCCAGTCCAGCCGGTCCAGGTCGTCGACCAGGCGGTCGGAGTAGGCCGTGATCCGCATCATCCACTGGCGCAGGGAGCGGCGGAACACCGGGAAGTTGCCGCGCTCGCTGCGGCCGTCCGAGGTGACCTCCTCGTTGGCCAGCACGGTGCCCAGGCCGGGGCACCAGTTCACCGGCGCCTCGGACAGGTAGGCCAGGCGGTACTGCCCCAGCAGCTTCTCCCGCTCGGCGCCGGTCATCGCCGCCCACGGCTCGTCGGGGGTGGCGCGCTCGCCCGACTCGAACTCGGCGACCAGGTCGGCGATCGGGCGCGCCTTGGCGACCCGCGTGTCGTACCAGGAGTTGAAGACCTGCAGGAAGATCCACTGGGTCCACTTGTAGTAGCCCGGGTCGATCGTGGAGATCCGGCGGCGCTCGTCGTGGCCCAGGCCCAGCCTGCGGATCTGCCGCAGGTAGGTCTGGATGTTGTCCTCGGTGGTCTTGCGCGGGTGCTGGCCGGTCTGCACGGCGTACTGCTCGGCGGGCAGGCCGAACGCGTCGAAGCCCATCGTGTGCAGGACGTTGCGGCCGTTCATCCGGTGGTACCGGGCGTAGACGTCCGTGCCGATGAAGCCCAGCGGGTGCCCCACGTGCAGGCCGGAGCCCGACGGGTACGGGAACATGTCCTGCACGAACAGCTTGTCCGCGGGCACGTCGCCCTTGAGCGGGCCGACCGGGTTCGGCGCGTGGAAGGTGCCGCGCTCCTCCCAGTGCTGCTGCCACCGCTTCTCGATCTCGCCCGCCAGCTCGGCGGTGTAGCGGAAGGCGGGCTTCTCGTCCGCCGCGTCGGTGCTCATCGGGATGTCCCTCTCCATCGGTACCTGCCCCTGACATGACGAAACCCCCCAGCCCGAGGGGCATGAGGGGTTGCCGCGCCGACCTGGCCTGACGAGGTCTGCGCGGCTAGCTAAGGAGCAGGCGGGCCGTGCTCATGCCGTCAACGGTATCAGCGCAGCGCAAGCGCGGTGAACCGGCGGGACGCCCGCGGGTGCAGCGGACGTCACCCGGGGCTGGTTCGACCGGGGTCGAAGGACGCGCCTACCCTCGTCGGGGTGAACATCGTGCTGCCTGTGGTACTGGGTCTGATCGGCGTCGCCCTCGGAGCGGTCGGCTTCCTGGGCGTGCGCGGCGCGCTGCACCGCAACCGGTTCTTCGGCGTGCGCACCAAGGCCACGCTCCGCGACGACGAGGCGTTCGCCCTGGCCAACCGCATCGCGGGCGTGCCCAACCTGGCGGCGGGCGCGATCGCGCTGGTCGCGGGCGCGGCGAGCGCGGTCAACCCGGCCGCCTCGCTGGTCATCGGCCTCCTCGGGCTCGTCGGCAGCCTCGTGGTGGCGGGCGCGGGCGGCGTGCTGGGGCACCGGGCGGCCGAGGCCATGCCCGAGCCGGCCCCGGCGGGCTGCGGCGGGTGCGCCTGCGCCGGCGGCGGCTGCGGCGTCCTCACCCGCGCCTGACCGGCGTCCCCACCCGCGCCCGACCGACCGGCCTCACCCGCGCCCGACCGACCGGCCTCACCCGCGCCCGACCGGCGCGGCCCTCAGTTGCGGCGGATGTCCGACGGGAACGTGGCCAGCAGCGCCGTCGGCACGCCCTGGCGGCGCAGCACCCGCCCCCACAGGTCGACGCCCGGCGGCGTGAGCACGTCGTCGGGCAGCCCCTTGACCACGATCCAGTCGCCGCGCCCCACCTCGCCCGCCAGCTGGCCCTCGCCCCACCCCGAGTAGCCGGCGAACACGCGCATCCCGCGCACCCTCGGCACCAGGGCGCCCGGGTCGGCGTCCAGGTCGACCAGCGCCACCGGACCGTGCACGCCGACCACACCTTCGAGTGACGTCAGGTCCTCCCCGGTGCGCATCGTGGCCAGGCACAGGGCGGTCTTCTGCTCCACCGGGCCGCCGATGTAGACCGCCTGCGGGCGGGTCACGTGCGGACCCCACGCGGGCAGCACGTCGTGCACCGCCACCTCGCTCGGCCTGTTCAGGACCACCCCGAGGGAGCCCTCGCCGCGGTGGTCGATGACGTAGACCACGGTCCGGCGGAAGTTGGGGTCGACCAGGGTCGGTGCCGCGACCAGCAGCGAACCCGGTTCGACATCGGCATCAGGGCGCACACCCCGCATGATCCCAGAAGACGTGGATCACACCGGGAGGGGAACATCCGGGGCACCGCCGCCGTTGTACGGACCGTCAGGCGTCTTCGTGTCCCCCGGGCTCACTAGAAACCGCCTTCGCGGAATACCGTTCGGCTGGAGCCGCGCTGCGCAAGCCGCCGTGAGGCGACCGGGCGCCTGGCACCCGGGAAGGCCGGGCCCCCAGGGGTCCGGCCTTCCCGGTACCCACCCGCCCCGGTCGGGGGTCCGCACTTCGTCGTCCTCCCCGCGGGAGGCATAGGCTCGTCCCCGTGACCACCGCCGGGACCACCACGGCACAGCACCACCTCGGTGCCCGGAAGCTCCTCGCCGCTGCGGACTTCCGCAGGCTGCTGGCCTCCCGGCTGGCGGCCCAGTGGGGCGACGGCCTGTTCCAGGCCGGTCTGGCGGGCGCGGTGCTGTTCAACCCGGAGCGCCACGCCGACCCGCTCGCGGTGGCCGCCGGGTTCGCCGTGCTCCTCCTGCCGTACTCCGTGGTCGGGCCGTTCGCGGGCGCCCTGCTCGACCGGTGGGACCGCCGCCGCGTGCTCGTCGTGGCGAACCTCACGCGCGGCCTGTTCGTCCTGCTCACCGCCGGCGCGGTCGGGCTGGGGCTGGCCGGTGTGCCGCTGTACGCCGCGGCCCTCGTCGTGACGGGCGTGAGCCGGTTCGTCGGCTCGGGGCTGTCCGCGTCGCTGCCGCACGTCGTCCCGGGGGACCACCTGGTCGAGGCCAACGCGTTCGCCACCACGGCGGGCTCGCTCACGGCCGTGCTCGGCGCGGGCTGCGCGGTCGGGCTGCGGGAGCTGTTCGGCGCCGGTGACGGCGGGTCGGGGTCCACCACGGCGGTCGCCGTCGTCGGGTCGCTGACCGCCGCGTTCCTGGCGTCCCGGTTCGCGCGCGGCGCGCTCGGGCCGGACGAGGTGGACGAGCCGAGCCGCACGGCCACCGCCGTCGCCCGGGGCCTGCTGGACGGCGCGCGCGCCGCGTGGCGCACCCCCACCGTGGCGGCGGCGCTGCTGGCGCTGCTCGCGCACCGGGCCGCGTTCGGCGCGTCGCTGCTGCTCACGCTGCTGCTGATGCGCCACTCGCTGGAGGACTTCGGGCCGCTGAAGGCGGGCCTGGCGGGGCTCGGCGAGGTGGCCGTCGCCGGGGGCGCGGGCATCCTGCTCGCGGGCCTGGTGACCGACCGGGTCGTGGACGTGCTCGGCCGGCGCGGCGCGGTGTGCGGCGCCCTCGTGCTGGCCGCGGCCACCCAGCTCGGGCTGGGCCTGCCGATGCTGCTGCCGACGATCCTCGCCGCGTCGTTCCTGCTCACGTTCGCCGGGCAGGTCGTGAAGCTGTGCGTGGACGCGGCCGTGCAGGGCGACATCGGCGACGAGGTGCGCGGCCGGGTGTTCGCCCTGTACGACACGCTGTTCAACGCCACGCAGGTGGCGGCCGTCACCGCCGCGGCGGCCGTGGTGCCCCTGGACGGCCGGTCACCCGGCCTGGTGGTCGCCGCGACGGTGGCGTACCTGCTCGGACTGCTCGGCTACCTGCTGATGACCAGGAGTGCCGCCGCGGGGCGGCGCCGGTAGGTCACCGCGGCAGCGGCAGCCTGATGACGCCCGTCTCGTGGGCGTACACCACCGCCGCCATCCGGTCCCGCAGGTTCAGCGCTCCCAGGATCTCCGACACCACCACCCCCACCTGGCGCTGGCTGATGGCCAGCACCCTCGCGATCTCGTGATCGGCCAACCCCCTGGCCAGGCAGCGGAGCACCGCCCGTTGTCGGTCGGTCAGCGATTCCAGGCCGTGCGCCCGGGTGCCCCCCTCGGACAACCCCCAAGCGTTCATGCGAACCACCCCCAGTGCGCGTCCTGCGCACACAGTCATGGTCCCGCAACGGGCTGTCACTGGCCAACCCGTTTGACCGGAATTGGTCACTTGGTGTGGCAGATTCCTCAGTCGCCGGGGGGTCGCACACCCTCCGCACGCGCCCACGCGAGCAGCTCGGCGACCGCCTCGTCGTGGTCCAGGGGGCCGCGGTCGAGGCGCAGCTCCTTGAGGAACTTCCAGGCCCGGCCGACCAGCGGGCCCGGCGGCAGGCCGAGCAGCCGCATGATCTCGTTGCCGTCGAGGTCGGGCCGGACCCGCTTCAGGTCCTCCTCGGCGGCGATCCGCTCGATGCGGCGCTCCAGGTCGTCGTAGGTGCGCTGGAGCGCGTTGGCCTTGCGCTTGTTGCGGGTGGTGCAGTCGGCGCGCACGAGCTTGTGCAGGCGCGACAGGAGGTGGTCCGCGTCCGTCACGTACCGGCGCACCGCCGAGTCGGTCCACTCGCCGCCGCCGTAGCCGTGGAAGCGCAGGTGGAGGTACACGAGCTGGGCGACGTCCTCGGTGACGTCCTTCGGGTACTTCAGGGCGCGCAAACGCTTGCGGACCATCTTGGCGCCGACCACCTCGTGGTGGTGGAACGACACCCCGCCGCCCTCCTCGAACCGGCGGGTGCCCGGCTTGCCGATGTCGTGCAGCAGCGCGGCGAGCCGCAGCACGAGGTCCGGCTCCGGGCCGTCCTCCAGGTCGACGGCCTGGTCGAGGACGGTCAGCGAGTGCGTGTAGACGTCCTTGTGCTGGTGGTGCTCGTCGATCTCCAGCTTCATCGCGGGCAGCTCGGGCAGCACCACGTCGGCGAGCTTCGTGTCGACCACCAGCTCCACGCCCACGCGCGGGTGCGCGCCGGTCAGCAGCTTCGACAGCTCCACCTGCACGCGCTCGGCCGTGATGCGGGCCAGCTCGCCGGCCATGGCGGTCATCGCCTCGCGGACGCGGGGCGCGACGGCGAAGCCGAGCTGCGAGGCGAACCGGGCGGCGCGCAGCATCCGCAGCGGGTCGTCGGAGAACGACTCCTGCGGCGTGGCGGGCGTGTCCAGCACCCGGTCGCGCAGCGCCCGGCGACCGCCGGTGGGGTCGATCAGCTCGCGGTTCACCAGGTCGTACGCCATCGCGTTGGCGGTGAAGTCGCGGCGGACCAGGTCGCCTTCGAGGGAGTCGCCGAAGGTCACCTCGGGGTTGCGCGACACGCCGTCGTAGGCCTCCGCGCGGAACGTGGTGATCTCCACCGTCCGCCCGTGCTTGGTCGCGCCCAGCGTGCCGAACGCGATGCCGGTGTCCCAGATCGCGTCGGCCCACCCCTTGAGCAGGTCCAGGACCTGCGGCGGCCGGGCGTCGGTGGTGAAGTCGAGGTCCCCGGAGAGCCTGTCGAGCAGGGCGTCCCGCACGCTGCCGCCGACCAGGTAGAGCCGGTGGCCGGCCGCGTGGAAGCGGGCGGCCAGCTCGTCGGCCACGGGGAAGCTGGCACCGCTCAGCAGGTCCACCACGGCATTGTCCTGCACGGCGGGGGCGTTGGGTCCGGACACGGGGAGCCAGGGTACTGGTCGCGCGACGCGGTCCAGAACGAGTTGTCCACAGGCGGCCCGCCCCGCGCCCCGCGCCGCCCGACTCCCTGGTTGGCTGGAAATCAGGGGGACCCCCGGGCGGGGGGACGCCTGCGTGCGAGCGCCCCCCGGTCGCCCTCCGTGAAGATGATCACGTGTCGCTACAGGACGGTCACGTCCCGTAATGGCTGGTCGCCACTACCATCAGGGGCATGCCCCAGTCGTCCGGTCGCTCCGGCGGTCCCAAGCCGAGGCGCCGGAACCGGCGCCGCGGTCGCCGGCTGAAAACCGTCGACGAGACGTCGGCGGGCGGGCTGGTGCTCGACTTCGAGCAGCGCGCCGCCGCGGTGATCGGGCGGTTGGACCGGCGGGGGCGGCTGCTGTGGTCCCTGCCGAAGGGTCACATCGAGGCCGGTGAGACCGCGGAGCAGACCGCGGTGCGCGAGGTCGCGGAGGAGACCGGTATTCATAGCAGGGTGCTCCGGCCGCTCGGCTCGATCGACTACTGGTTCGTGGCCGAGGACCGGCGGGTGCACAAGACCGTCCACCACTTCCTCCTGGAGGCGTTGGGCGGCGAGCTTTCGGACGAAGACGTGGAGGTCACCGAGGTGGCGTGGGTCCCCCTCGGCGAACTGGACGAGCGGCTCGCCTACGCGGACGAGCGCCGACTGGTGCGCCGCGCCGCCGAACTGCTCTCCGAGTACGAGACGAGCGGGTACCGCGCGAACGGGTACCGGACGGACGGAGCGGAGTCGGCGTGAAACGGCTGCTGTCCGCGCTTGCGGCGGCGGGCTTCCTGGTCGTGACCTCGGGAGCAGCCGCGCACGCGGCCCCCGACGGCGGCAGGCTGCCCGTGCGCCCGGCGCCGGCGACCCAGGTGTGGGCGACCAGGGCGCTGTCGAGCCAACCCGGCCAGCAGGCCCAGGTGCTGCTGCGCCTCGACGTGGAGGACATGTCCCCGCGCGTCGTCACCGGGTCGACCGACTCGGTGCGGATCTCCGGCAAGGTCGTGAACGTCGGCGACCGGCGGATCGACGACATCGAGCTGCGCCTGGAGCGCGGCGACCCGCTGACCAGCGAGGAAGACGTCCGCAAGGCGTTGCGCGAGCCCACCGACGCCGAGGTGGTGCAGCCGGGCTTCACGCGGATCGCGGACCGGCTGGAGCAGAACGAGTCGAAGCCGTTCGAGCTGACCGTCCCGCTGCGCGGCAACGGGGCGACGTCGCTGGACATCGACGAACCCGGCGTCTACCCGGTCCTGGCGAACATCAACGGCGTCCCCGACTTCGGCGGGCGCGCCCGGCTGGCCGCGCTGAGCACGCTGCTGCCGGTGGTGGCGGTGCCCGGCGGCGAGGGGCGCGGCACGCCCGCGAACCCGGCGAAGATCACGCTGCTGTGGCCGCTGGCCGACCGGCCGCGCCTGGTCACGCAGGCCCCGGCGGTGCTCACGGACGACGAGCTGGCCGGGTCGCTGGCCATGGGCGGGCGGCTGTGGGGCCTGCTCAAGGCGTACGGGTCGGCGCTGGAGGGGCCGCTGGGGCCGGGCGTGTGCCTGGCGGTGGACCCGGACCTGCTGCGCACGGTGTCCGCGATGGCGCAGGGCTACGAGGTGCGCGGCCAGGGGGCCGGCAAGGGCGAGGGCGAGGCCGAGCTGTGGCTGGCCCAGCTGCGCCTGCTGGCGGGCGGGCGGTGCGTGGTCGCGCTGCCCGACTCCGACGCCGACCTGGTGGCGCTGTCCCGCGCCCGGCTGACCGAGCTGGGCGGGCTGGCGCTGGGCGGCGCGGAGGTGGTCCGCGAGGTGCTGGACGTGCAGCCGACGCCGGGCCTGGTGTGGCCCGAGGACGGGGTGCTGGACCAGCAGACCTTCGACGACCTGCGGGCCGCGGGGACCACGTCGCTGGTGCTGGACCAGGCCGCGGTGGCGGGCACGCCGGGCGCCGGGCCGGTGCGGTTCGAGCAGGCCGGGGGCGAGCCGGTGACCGCCGTGCGGGTGGACGGCATGGTGTCCGACGCGCTCCGGGGCGCGGCGGCGGCCAGGCCCACCGCGGGGGTGAGCACGCCGGCCGAGGCGAAGCCCGTGTCGGTGCAGAACGCGCTGGCCGCGCTGGCGTTCCGCGCCGCGTTCCAGGACACCGGCCAGAACGTGGTCATCGCGCCGCCGCGCCGGTGGAACGCGCCGACGGGCGAGGTCAACACGCTGCTGGAGACGACGAAGTCGCTGATCGGCAGCGGGTACGCGACGGCGGTGGGCCTCGGCTCGCTGCTGGCGACCCCGCCGGAGCAGACGGCGGCGCTGAGCTACCCGGTCGAGGCGGGCGCGAGCGAGGTGCCGCCGGCGGTCACCGCGGCGGTCGGCGAGTCGTGGCGGGACCTGGGGCGGCTGGCCGCGGCGATGCGCCAGCCGGACGCCGCGTCGACCGACCCCGCCGACCTGGTGGACCCGCTGCGGCTGGGCCTGCTGCACGCGGTGTCGGGGGCGTGGCGGGGCAACGAGAGCGGCGCGCGGACGGCGCTCGCCCTCGGCCGCGAGCAGGTCGACGCCCTGCTGGGCCAGGTGACGGTGACCGAGCCGAACAGCCCGATCCTGCTCGGGTCGGCCGAGAGCCCGCTGCTGGTGTCGATCAAGAACCGGCTCGACGTGCGGATCACGGTGCGGGTCGTCATCGAGGACACGCCCAGCCTCCAGGCCAAGGCGCTGCCGGCCCAGGAGCTGCCCGCGCGCGGCGACCTGCTGGTGCAGGTGCCGGTCGAGGTGCTGCGGTCCGGCCGGTTCCCGGTGCACATCAGGATCACCACGCCGGACGGCGTCGAGCTGGGCGAACGGGCCCGGCTGGAGGTGTCGTCGTCCGCGTACGGGACCATCACGGTGGTCATCACCGCGCTGGCGGGCGCGGCGCTGGTGCTGCTGTCCGCCCGGCGGATCTACCGGCGGGTGCGCGCCACGCGCGAGGCCGCCGCGAGTGTCCCGGACGACGCCGGCGGGGTAACCCCGGAGAGGTCGAGCACGAGTTGAGGCGAACAACCACGGGCGGGACGACGGTGGTCCACAACGCAGGGGGGCCGGGAGCGGCGGCCCGGGAGACGGCGGCCCAGGAGACGGCGGTGATCGCGGCGGTGGGCGGCGCGCAGCCGGCGCCCTCGCTGGCGCGGGCGGGCGGGTCGATGGCGATCGCCACGGTCGTCAGCCGCGCGTCGGGCCTGCTCTCGAAGCTGCTGCTGATCACGATCGTCGGCGTCGACGTGCTGAACGACTCCTACCAGGTCGCCACCACGCTGCCGACGATGATCAACGAGCTGCTCCTCGGCGGCGTGCTGACCAGCGTCGCGATCCCGCTGCTGGTCAGGGCGGAGACCGAGGACGAGGACCGCGGCGAGTCGTACGCGCAGTGGATGGTCACGATGGCGGCCGTGCTGCTCGGCGTGGGCACGGTCGTGGCCATCGCCTGCGCGCCGCTGCTGACCGCCCTGTTCGTCAGCTCGGACACCGACGCCAACCCGGAGCTGGTCACCGCGTTCGCGTACCTGGTGCTGCCGGGCATCGTGTTCTACGGCCTGTCCGCGCTGCTCGGCGCCATCCTGAACACCCGCAACGTGTTCGGGCTGCCCACCTGGGCGCCGGTGCTGAACAACGTCGTGGTGATCGCGACGCTCGGCGTGTACTGGCTGATGCCGGGCGAGGTCTCGCTGGACCCGGTGCGGATGGGCGAGCCGAAGCTGCTGGTCCTGGGCCTGGGCACGATGCTCGGCGTGGCGCTCCAGGCGGCCGTGCTGCTGCCCGCGATGAAGCGCACCGGGTTCCGGTTCCGCTGGCGGTGGGGCTGGGACCGCAGGCTCGCCGAGTTCGGCGGCCTCGCGTTCTGGGTGCTGCTGTACGTGGGCCTGGGCTTCGCCAGCATGGTGGTGCTGACCCGCGTCGCCACGCACGACCCGGGCGCGATCACCGCCTACAACATGCAGTGGCTGATCGCGCAGGTGCCGTACGGCGTGCTGGGCGTGTCGCTGCTGACCGCGCTGATGCCGAAGATGAGCCGCGCGGCGGCGGCGGACGACACCGGCGCGCTGGTCGGCGACCTGTCGTTCGGCAACCGCATGTCGTCGATCCTGCTCATGCCGTTCAGCGCGCTGCTGACCGTGGCGGGCGTGTCGATCGGCCTCGCGGTGTTCGCGCACGGCGCGTCCGGCTACGAGGGCGGCGAGGCGATCGGCACGGCGCTGGCGCTGTCGGCGTTCGGCCTGGTGCCGTACGCGATCACGCTGCTCCAGCTGCGCGTGTTCTACGCGATGAAGGACGCCCGGACGCCGACGCTGATCCAGGCGGTCATCGTCGTGGTCCGGATCGGGCTGCTGTACGCGTTCCTGGCGATCTCGCCGCCGGACAAGCTCGCGGTCGGCGTGTCGATCGCGATGTCGCTGAGCTTCGTGGTCGGGGCGCTGGTGGGGCAGGTGTGGCTGCGGGTGCGCCTCGGCCGGCTGCGCACCGGCTACACTGCGTGGACGATATGCCTGACCGTCGTGGCGTCCGCGATCGCGTTCGGCGCGGCCACCGGGCTCGCCTGGCTGGCCGTCCGCATGTTGGGATTCGACTCCCGCGTGGCGAACGCCTGGGTGGAGGTCGTGATCCAGACCGTCGTCGGGCTCCCGCTCAGCTTCCTGCTGCTCGCCCTGTTCCGGGTGCCCGAGGTGAAGCCGGCGATCGACAAGATCAGTCGTTTGGTGGGTCGCCGATGAGCCCTCTGGCACCCCCCGTTCACGTACCCTCGGCCCCGTGAGCAGCGGCCCGATCCAGAACACCTCGCTGGTGCCCGGCGGGGTGATCGGCGACGGCCGCTACCGGTTGCTGGCCCAGGCCGGCGCCGACCGGCGGTGCGACGCGCAGCTGTGGCGCGCCCGGGACGGGCAGCTCAACCGGGACGTGGCGCTGACCATCCTGGTGGGCAACCCGGCGGACCACACCGCGGCGGCCCGCGCGAAGCGGACCGCGGAACGCGCCATGCACGCGTCCAGCTTCACCCACCCCGGCGTCGCCCGGGTCATCGACGTGTTGACCCCCGGGGCGGGGATCAAGCTCGACGAGGGCATCCTCGGCATGGTCGTGGCCGAGTGGACCCGGGGCACCGACCTGATGGAGCTGGTCGCCGCGGGCCCGCTGGCCGCGGGCGCGGCGACCCGGCTGCTGGAGCCGCTGGGCGCGGCGATCGAGGGCGCGCACCACGCCGGCCTGGTGCTGGGCGCGGACCACCCGCAGCGCATCCGGGTCACCCCCGACGGCCGGTTGCGGCTCGCGTTCCCCGGCCCCCGGCCGGACGCCATCGCCCGCGACGACGTCAAGGGCCTCGGCGCGGTCCTCTACCTGCTGCTCACCGGCCGGTGGGCGCTGCCGGGCGGCCCGGAGAACGTGCCCGTGGCCCCCACCGGGCCGGACGGCGCCGTGGTCGCCCCGAGCGCGCTGCACCCGTACGTGCCGCACGAGCTGTCGTCGGTGGCCGTGCGCAGCCTGGAGGACACCAGCGTCGGCGGCATCCGGACCAGCGCGGCGATCCTCCAGGTGCTCGACCAGATCTCGCGCTCCGAGGCGGAGACCGCGCTGATCCAGCCGGTGAACGACGCCGCGGACGACGGCGCGGTGTGGACCACGCAGCGGCCGGCGCGCGGCAAGGAGCACAACCGCAAGCTGATGATCAGCGTGGCCCTGCTGGCCGTGGCGACGCTCGCGGTGATCGCGTGGCTGGGCGTGCAGATCGTGAGCTTCTTCAGCGACGAGCCGTCCGGCACCGGCGGCCCGACCGTGGTCATCGGCCAGTCCAACACGCCGGGCGCGAGCGGCCAGCCCGCCCCGCCGGCGCCGCAGCCGGCCGGTCCGGTGCAGCCCGCGTCGGTCGGCGTCTACGACGTGACGAACCAGCCCGACAACGCCAACCGGGCGAACCGGGCCGTGGACAACAACCCGACCACGGTGTGGCAGACGGAGAACTACTTCCAGCCGTTCCCGGCGCTCAAGCCGGGCATCGGCCTGATGGCCGGGTTCGCCGAACCGGTGAAGCTGGCCTCGGTCACGGTCACCTCGCCCAGCGAGGGCACGGTCGTGGAGATCCGGGTGGCGGGCGCCGACGGCGTGCCGCTGGAGGAGACCAAGGTCATCGCGACCGCGACGCTGTCGGCGGGGCAGACGCAGATCCAGCTCAACGACCACGAGCCGACCCAGCACCTGCTGGTGTGGGTGACGAAGCTGGCGGGCAGCGGCAAGAACAACCGGTCGGAGGTCGCGGAGCTCGTCTACACCCGCGCCCAGTGACCCGTCCGCGCCCGTCCGCGGTGACCCGTTCGCGGTGACCGCCGACACCCCCGGTGACGTCGCGGTGCCCGGAACGGGTGATCGGACCGGCACCGGGCAGGACCGATAAGCTCCGCGCGTGACCGCCGCAGCCAGCTCGGACGCAGACCTCATCGCGGCGCACGCCGCGGGTGACCCGCATGCCTTCTCCGAGCTGGTGCGCAGGCACCGGGACCGGATGTGGGCGGTGGCGTTGCGCACGCTCCGGGACCCGGAGGAAGCGGCCGACGCGCTCCAGGAGGCGTTCATCTCCGCGTTCCGCGCGGCGGCGAGCTTCCGGGCCGAGTCGCAGGTCACGACGTGGCTGCACCGAATAGTCGTGAACGCCTGCCTGGACCGGATGCGCCGGAGACAGACCAGGCCGACCGTGCCGCTGCCGGAGGCCGGCCCCGGCGAGCCGGTCTCGCCGCGGGACGCCATGGCCGAGCGGGAGACCCGCCTGGTCGTGCAGGAGGCCCTGAACGAGCTGCCCGAGGAGCAGCGCGCGCCGATCCTCCTGGTCGACGTCGAGGGCTACTCGGTGGCGGAGACCGCGCAGATGCTCGGCATCGCGGAGGGAACCGTGAAGTCGCGGTGCGCGCGCGGACGCGCGAAGCTCGCCAAAGTTCTGGGTCACCTCCGGAACCGGGGTGCAGATGCGAACGTCCCAGGGAGCGATGTGCAGGTGCAACAGGGACGTCAGTTGGAGGAACGATGAGCGGCAATGTGCGGCGTTCCGGGCCGCCGTGGTCCGTCGACCTGCTGGCTGACCTGCACGCGGGCGCGTTGGACCCGCGGACCGAGGCCGAGCTGCGGCCACTGGTCGAGAACGACCCCGAGGCGCGCGAGGTCCTGGCCGCCCTGGACGCCACCCTGGCCGACCTGCGCGACCTGCCGCCCATCCCGATGCCGCGCGCGGTGGCCGACCGGATCGACGCGGCCCTGGCCGCCGAGGCACGCCCGACCGCTCGCGAGAGCGCTCCCGTCGCCCCCGTGGTCGACCTCGCCGCCGCCAGGGCCAAGCGCGCCAAGCGCCTCGGCTGGGGCGCGGGCGTCGTCGTGGCCGCCGCGGCGGCCGTCGGCATCGCCGTGCTGACCGTCCCCCGGGACAACTCCGCCGACGACGGCGGCGGCAACCAGGCGCAGCCGGGCGACACGCCGAACTCGCAGGTCTCGGCACCGCTCGCGGTCAAGGGCCAGGAGTTCGGCCCGGTCTTCGGCGACGTGCTCAAGGCGCAGAACTACGGCCCGCTGGAGAACCAGGACAAGCTGAGCGGCTGCCTCCGGGGCGCGAACATCACGGCGGGCAAGCCGATCGGGGTCAGCCCCATCACGCTGGACGAACGACCGGCCGTGATGGCGATCCTGCCGGGCGGCAAGCCGGGCGCGTACCGGATCGTCGTGGTCGACCCCGGCACGTGCGGACCGGACAACCCGGACGGCGTCCTGGCGAACAGCACGATCGAGCCGTAGCCCACCTCACCCCGGCGGGCAGGAATTACCTGGCCCTACGATCCGTTGGACGAAGAGCCCGCCGGGAACCCCGGCGGGACGACTAACGGAGGTCGTGTGGTGTCGGACGTTCGGAACCTGATCGTCGTGGGATCGGGGCCCGCCGGGTACACCGCGGGCGTCTACGCGGCGCGCGCGCAGCTCGAACCGCTCGTGTTCGAGGGTTCGCAGTACGGCGGCGCGCTGATGACCACCACCGAGGTCGAGAACTACCCCGGCTTCCGCGACGGCATCATGGGCCCCGACCTCATGGAGCAGATGCGCGAGCAGGCCAAGCGCTTCGGCGCCGAGCTGCGGGCCGAGGACGTCGAGGAGCTGGAGCTCGACGGGCCGGTGAAGTACGTCACCGCCAACGGCACGCGGTACGCGGCGCGCGCGGTCGTGCTCGCCATGGGCGCGGCGGCCCGCTACCTGCACGTCCCCGGTGAGCAGGAGCTGCTCGGCCGCGGCGTGTCGGCCTGCGCCACCTGCGACGGCTTCTTCTTCCGCGACCAGGACATCGCGGTCATCGGCGGCGGCGACTCGGCGATGGAGGAGGCCACCTTCCTCACCAAGTTCGCCCGGTCGGTGACGATCGTCCACCGCCGCGAGGAGTTCCGCGCCTCGAAGATCATGCTGGAGCGGGCGCGCGCCAACGAGAAGATCAAGTGGCTGCTCAACGCCGAGGTCGTCGAGGTGCTGGGCGAGGGCTCGGTGTCGGGCGTGAAGAC
The DNA here is from genome assembly GCF_052936295.1 of Saccharothrix sp. DSM 118769. Classification (NCBI taxonomy): domain Bacteria; kingdom Bacillati; phylum Actinomycetota; class Actinomycetes; order Pseudonocardiales; family Pseudonocardiaceae; genus Saccharothrix; species Saccharothrix sp. DSM 118769. The sequence continues at coordinate 9,705,215 of NZ_CP193627.1, forward strand.
CCGCGACACGCGGACCGGCGAGGAGACCACCCACCCGTTCACCGGCTTCTTCGTCGCGATCGGCCACGACCCGCGCAGCTCCCTGGTCAAGGGCCAGGTCGAGCTGGACGGCGAGGGCTACGTGCTGACCAAGGGCCGCAGCAGCCACACCGGCGTCGACGGCGTGTTCGCCGCGGGTGACCTCGTCGACCGCACGTACCGCCAGGCCATCACCGCCGCCGGGTCGGGCTGCTCCGCCGCGATCGACGCGGAGCGCTGGCTCGCCGAGCACGGCGTCGCCCAGGCCGAGGTGTCCGCCGAGCACGTGGGCGGCGGCTACGGCGAGCCCGTCACCACCAGCTGACCCCACCCCCCAAGAGGAGATACGCAATGGCAGGCTCCACCGTGGTCACGTCCGCCCAGACGTTCGCCGACGACGTTCTGACCAGCGAGAAGCCCGTCCTGGTCGACTTCTGGGCGACCTGGTGCGGCCCGTGCAAGATGGTCGCCCCCGTCCTGGAGGAGATCGCCGCCGAGCACGCCGAGAAGATCACCGTCGCGAAGCTCGACATCGACGCCAACCCGTCGATCGCCCGCGACTACCAGATCATGTCGGTGCCGACCATGATCCTGTTCCAGGGCGGTCGCCCGGTGAAGCAGATCGTGGGCGCCAAGCCGAAGGCCGCGCTGCTGAACGACCTCGCCGACGTGCTCTGACGTGCAACCCGTAAGGGTGAGCCGTCCGTCTTCCCGGAAGACGGACGGCTCACTCGTACGGGGAGTCGCGCGCACTGCCAGTAGCCCTGCGAGTGGCATCCGCGTGAGCAAGGCACAATGGGGCGTCAAGTTCAACGTCGACGCGTGTCGGCGCCTAAGTGAGCGAGGGGTGCATGCTGCTACTCCGCCGCGGGGACTTCGGTCCGGACGTCGCCGAGGTCAGGGCGACCCTGACGAAACTCGGTCTGCTGTCCGACCCGCAGCCGTCGCAGGTCTTCGACCTACCGGTCGAGCACGCCGTGCGAGCGTTCCAGCAGCAGCGGGGTCTCATCACCGACGGCCTGGTCGGCCCCGCCACCTACCGCGCGCTGCGCGACGCGACCTACCGCCTCGGTGACCGGCCGCTGGCGTTCCTGATGGCGCAGCCGGTGACCGGCGACGACGTGTCCGCCCTCCAGGAGCGGCTGCTGGAGCTGGGCTACGACGCGGGCCGCGCCAACGGCGAGTTCGGTCAGCAGACCGAGCAGGCGCTGCGCAGCTTCCAGCGCGACTACGGCCTGATCGTCGACGGCATGTGCGGTCCCGACACGGTGCGCGCGCTGCGCCAGCTCCAGCCGAAGGTCCGGGGCGGGCGACCGGTGTTCCTGCGCGAGCAGGAGCGCGTGCGCCGGGCCGGTCCGCGGCTGTCCGGCAAGCGGATCATCATCGACCCCGGGCACGGCGGCGACGACCGGGGCGTGGTCGTCGACGGCGTGTCCGAGGCCGACGTGATGCTGGACCTGGCCCGCCTGCTGGAGGGCAAGATGGCGGCCACCGGCATGGAGGCCCTGCTCACCCGGGGCCCGAACAACAACCCGGACGAGGGCGAGCGGGCCCGGTTCGCCAACGAGGCGGGCGCGGACCTGATCCTGTCGCTGCACAGCGACGCCAACCGCTCCCCGCTGGCCTCGGGCGTGGCCAGCTTCCACTTCGGCACGGGCAACGGCACGTCGTCCACGGTCGGCGAGGCGCTGGCGGGCTACATCCAGCGCGAGATCGTCGCCCGCACGGGCCTGAAGGACTGCGGCACCCACCCCAAGACGTGGGACATGCTGCGGATGACCCGCTGCACGGCCGTGCGCGTCGAGGTGGGCTACCTGACCAACCCGGGGGACCGGCAGCGACTGGCGAACCCGTCGTTCCGGGACGTCGTCGCCGAGGGCGTCCTGGTGGCCGTGAAGCGCCTCTACCTGCTCGGCAAGGACGACCAGCCCACCGGCACGTTCACCCTGGACGACCTCATGCGGCACGAGGTCGCCACCGGCCAGGCCCGCTAGCCCCTCACCAGCCGACCAGCGCGTCCAGCACCTCGGCGACGGCGTCCTCGTCGTCCCCGCGGTTCTGGGCGCGCAGGTCGAGCATCAGGTCGGTCAGCTCGTCGACCAGCAGGTCGGTCCCCATGCCCCGCTCCCGCCAGTGCGCCAGCACGGCCCTGATGCGCCCGAAGTCCCGCCTGCCCTCGATCTCGGCGAGCACGGCCCGCTGGATCTCCGTCCCCGTGTCCACGGACCGCATCTTATTGATCTTGGCCCGTGCTGTCCGCAGGCCCTAGACGGGCATCTCCCACGGGATGCCGGACAGCACGCGGCCGGTCTCCAGCAGGGACTTCAGGTTGGACAGCACCGCGGGCCAGCCCTGGGCGACCTGGGCGCGCCCGGTGTCGTCCAGCCCGGCGTGCGTCACGGTGAGCCGCACGATGTCCTGGTAGGGCTGCACCAGGAACGTCACGGTCGAGGTGGACTCCTCGTCGGCCGGGTCCACCCACGACGCGACCAGGCGGCGCGGCGGGTCGGCCTCCAGGACCACGCCCACGACGTCGTCCACGCCCGAGCCGTCGGCGCGGCGGTGCGCCCAGGTGGACCCCACCCGCCAGTCGGAGACGTTGTGGTGCCCCCAGTAGGTCGCGGTCAGGTCCGCGTCCGTGAGTGCCTCCCAGACCCGTTCCGGGGTGCTCTCGATGTAGGTGACGTACACGAAATCCGGCTTCACCGGTTCCTCCGCTCGTCGTTTCACGTCCGCGAGCAGCCGCAGGCGCGGCCGCTCGAACTTGTCGATCCACCGCTCCTGCACCTCGTGCAGCGGCACGGGGTTGAGGTAGTGCAGCTTCTCCCGGCCGCGGCGGACCGTCGTGACGAGGTTCGCGGCCTCCAGCACGGCCAGGTGCTGCGTGACCGACTGCCTGGCCATGCCGAGCCGTGCGCACAGCTCGCCCAGCGTCTGCCCGTTCTCCGCGTGCAACCGGTCGAGCAGGTGGCGGCGGGTCCGGTCCGCCAGCGCCTTGAACACCTCGTCCACGGGGCGGAACAATATGCAGGCATTTACCTGCATGTCAACGTGCGGTGGGAGAACCGCAGGTCAGGGCGGGAATCAGGTGGGACGGGGACCATCCCGGACCGGGCTGGGCCGGGATGGAGCGGGGCCGGGATCAGGCGGGGCGGAAGCTCGGTTCGGCCATCGTGTTCGTCACCGTGACCGAGCTGAGCAGCCGCTCCAGCGCCGCCTCCACGTCTTCCTGCCAGGAGGACGCGCTGCGCAGCTCCAGCCGGAGCCGGGGCCAGCGGGGGTGGGGGCGCACGGTCTTGAAGCCGAGCTGGAGCAGGAAGTCGGCGGGCGTCACGCAGCGCCGGTCGTCGCCGTTGTCGGGCTGGTTGTCGCCGAACGCCTCGACGGCCTTCACGCCGCGCCGGGTGAGGTCCTTCGCCACGTTCTGCACCAGCACCCGGCCGAGGCCGCCGCCGCGGAACTCCGGCAGCACCTCCAGGCCGGTCATCAGCACGGCGTCGGCGCTGACGGGGGAGGTGGGGAAGGCGAGCGAGCGGGGCACGGCGGCCGGCGGCGCGTAGAACACGGAACCAGCGGGGATGCCGTCGCAGTAGATGATCCGACCGCAGGAACCCCACTCCAGCAGCACGCTGGAGACCCAGGCTTCCTTCTCGAACTCGGTGTCGCCGAACTCCTCGGCCTGTTCCTTCAGGTGCGGCGCCAGCTCCCAGTACACGCAGGTGCGGCTGTGCTTGGAGAGGTGCTCCAGGTTGTCCAAGGTGACGCCTACCACGCGACGCGACACCCGTACCTCCAAGCCCCCGGACGTTACCCCTACGAGGATAGGCGGAGTGGACCCCGGCCCGGAAGCCGGATGCCCCGAACGGGACGGCGGTTACACTCGTGCGGGAACCAACCCGCCGGTAACAGCCACCTACGGAGTTCCCCGTGAACCTACCCGGACAGCCCCCCAAGCAGGGCCCGCGAAGCCTCGACCCCCACCTGCGCCGGTACGCGGCGCGGACGGCGGGCATGACGGCATCCGAGATCCGGGCGCTCTTCGCGGTGGCGAGCCGACCCGAGGTGGTGTCCCTGGCGGGGGGGATGCCGCACCTCGCGGCACTGCCGCTCGACTCGCTCTCGGCCGAGGTCGGCCGGCTCATCGCCCAGGACGGCCTGGTCGCGCTCCAGTACGGCAGCGCGCAGGGCATCCCGGAGCTGCGCGAGCAGATCTGCGACGTGATGGCGCTGGAGGGCATCAACGCCCACCCGGACGACGTGGTCGTCACCGTCGGCTCGCAGATGGGCCTGGACATGGTGACCCGGATCTTCTGCGACCCGGGCGACGTGGTGCTCGCCGAGGGCCCGTCCTACGTCGGCGCCCTGGGGTCCTTCTCGGCCTACCAGGCGCAGGTCGTGCACGTGGGCATGGACGCGGACGGCCTGGTGCCGGAGAACCTGCGCGAGGCCATCGCGTCCGTCGAGCGCACGGGCCGCCGGATCAAGTTCCTCTACACGATCCCCAACTTCCACAACCCCGCCGGCGTGACGCTCGCCGTGGCCCGGCGCGCCGAGGTGCTGGAGATCTGCCGGCGGCACGGCATCCTCGTGGTCGAGGACAACCCGTACGGCCTGCTGGGCTTCGACGGCACGACGTACCCGGCGCTGCGGTCGACCGACCCGGACAACGTGGTGTACCTCGGTTCGTTCTCCAAGACGTTCGCCGCGGGCCTGCGGGTCGGCTGGGTGCTCGCGCCGCACGCGGTGCGGGAGAAGCTGGTGCTGGCCGCCGAGTCGGCCACGCTGTGCCCGCCCACGCTCAACCAGATGGTCGTGTCGCGGTACCTGGCGACGCACGACTGGAAGGGCCAGGTCAAGACCTACCGCGAGGCGTACCGGGAGCGGCGCGACGCCGCCGTCTCGGCGCTGGAGCAGCACATGCCGCTTGGTTCCACGTGGAACAAGCCCAACGGCGGGTTCTACGTGTGGGTCACCGTGCCCGAGGGCGTCGACACCAAGGCGATGCTGCCCCGGGCCATCACCCAGCGCGTCGCGTACGCGTCGGGCACCGGTTTCTACGCCGACGGCCTGGGCAGCCGCCAGCTGCGCATCTCGTACTGCTACCCGACGCCCGACCGCATCCGCGAGGGCGTGCGGCGGCTGGCGAACGTCATCAAGGACGAGATGGAGCTGCACGAGACGTTCGGCCCCACCGGGCCGGGCCGCGCCGTGCAGGGACCGCAGAACCCGTCGCCCGACACCGCCTGAGCCCCGGCCCCTTCCGAGGCCGACACCACCCGAGCCGGCCCGTGAGGTCCGGCACCGCCTGAGCAGGAGTAGTGAGTTGACCGACCGCTGGGTCGCAGTGCTGTCCGGTGGCCTTTCGCACGAGCGGGAGGTGTCCCTGCGGTCCGGTCGCAGGTTGTCGGCCGCCCTGCGCTCGGCGGGCCTGGTCGTGGAGGAGTGGGACGCCGACGCCCAGCTCCTCGCCCGGCTGAAGGAGCACCGGCCGGACGCCGTCGTGGTGGCGCTGCACGGCGGCGAGGGCGAGAACGGGTCCGTGCAGACCCTCCTGGAGATGCTCGGCGTGCCGTTCGTCGGCACGGACTCGCGCGCGTGCCGCCGGGCGTGGGACAAGCCGACCGCGAAGGGCGAGCTGGCCCGCGCCGGGCTCACCACGCCGGAGTGGGCCGTGCTGCCGCACGCGACGTTCCGGGAGCTGGGCGCGCAGCCGGTGCTGGACGCGCTGGTCGACCGGCTCGGGCTGCCGCTGATGCTCAAGCCCGACCAGGGCGGTTCGGCGCTGGGTGCCCGGGTGGTCCGGGACGCGGCCGACCTGCCCACCGCGATGGTCGCCTGCCTGGCGTACGGGGACACCGTGCTCGCCGAGCGGTACGTGGAGGGCGTCGAGGTGGCCGTGGCGGTCGTCGACGGGCCGGACGGTGCGTACGCGCTGCCGCCGGTGGAGATCGTGCCGGAGAACGGCGTGTACGACTACACCGCCCGCTACACGGCGGGGCTGACCGACTTCCACGCGCCGGCGCGGCTGGACGAGAAGGCGGCGCGGGCGGTGGGGGAGCTGGCGGTGTCGGCGCACCGGCTGCTGGGTCTGCGCGACGTGTCGCGGACCGACGCGGTCGTGGCGGCCGACGGCTCGGTCCACTTCCTCGAAGTGAACGTGTCGCCGGGGCTGACCGAGACCTCGCTGCTGCCGATGGCGGTGGAGGCGGCCGGGAAGTCGCTCGGCGAGATCTACGCGGGGCTGGTCGAGCGAGCCATGAGCCGCTGAGAAGCCCTACCTACGAGGTGACGGCCCGTGTCCTTCTGGACGCGGGCCGTCATCGTCACCGTGACATAAGTGCCTGGGGTGATCCCTAGTCGCCCACTCGTGTCCGATTTGTCGTTTCCGGCGACATGAGCTGGATGATGCGTTCCAGGTCGTCGACCGAGCCGAACTCGACGACGATCCGGCCCTTCCGCTGCCCCAGTTCGACCTTCACGCGGGTGTCGAAGTTGTCCGACAGCCGCTCGGCCAACTCCTGGAGGCCCGGCGCCTGCATCGGCTTGCGCCGCGCCTGCTTCGCCTTCGCGGGCTCGGCGCCCTTGGCGAGGGTGACCGCCTCCTCGGTCGCGCGGACCGACATGCCCTCCGCGACGATCCGGGTCGCCAGGTCCTCCTGCACGCCCGCGTCCTCCAGACCGAGCAGCGCGCGGGCGTGCCCGGCGGACAGGACGCCCGCCGCGACCCGCCGCTGCACGGGGAGGGGGAGCTTCAGCAGCCGGATCGTGTTGGTGACGACCGGGCGGCTGCGGCCGATCCGGTCGGCCAGCTCCTCGTGCGTGACGCCGAACTCCTGGAGCAGCTGCTGGTAGGCCGCCGCCTCCTCCAGCGGGTTCAGCTGGACGCGGTGGATGTTCTCCAGCAGCGCGTCGCGCAGCATCACGTCGTCGGCGGTGTGCCGCACGATCGCCGGGATCGTCTTCAGCCCGGCGAGCTGGGTCGCGCGCCACCGCCGCTCGCCCATGACGAGCTCGTACGCGCCGGCGCTGATCTCGCGCACGACGATCGGCTGCATGAGGCCGAACTCGCGGATCGAGTGCTCCAGCTCGCGGAGCGCCTCCTCGTCGAAGACCTGCCGCGGCTGCTTCGGGTTGGTGCGGATCGAGGTGACCGGCAGCTCCTGGTACACCGCGCCCGCCACGTCCCCGGCGGGGGAGAGGTCCGGCGCGGGGGAGGAGGCCCTGCCGTTGGGGACGGCGCGGATCGGCGTGGGAGCCGGCGCACCCGGCGGGGGACCGCTCGGGATCAGGGCCGCGAGCCCGCGACCGAGGCCGCCCTTGCGCTGTTCCGTCATACCGACCCCATCCTCGCGCCGAACTCGGCGATCTCGCGTGCCGCGTCGAGGTAGCTCATCGCGCCCCGTGAGCCGGGATCGTAGGCGAGCACCGTCTGCCCGTACCCCGGCGCCTCGGAGACCTTCACGCTGCGGGGGATGACCGTCTTGAGCACCGTGTCGCCGAAGTGGCCGCGCACCTCGCTGGTCACCTGGTCGGCCAGCTTCGTGCGGCCGTCGTACATGGTGAGCAGGATGGTGGACACGCTGAGCGTCGGGTTCAGGTGCGCCTGCACCAGCTCGATGTTGCGGAGGAGCTGCCCGAGGCCCTCCAGGGCGTAGTACTCGCACTGGATCGGGATCAGCACCTCCTGCGCGGCGACCATCGCGTTGACGGTCAGCAGGCCGAGCGACGGCGGGCAGTCGATGAACACGTAGTCCGGCCTGATCGAGTCGAGCGCCTCCGGGCTCAGCGCCTCCTTGAGCCGGGACTCCCGGGCCACCATCGAGACCAGTTCGATCTCGGCGCCCGCGAGGTCGATCGTGGCGGGCACGCAGTAGAGGTTGGGGGAGGCGGTGCTCACCTGGGCGGCCTCGGCGACCGACATCTCACCGATCAGCACCTCGTAGACGGAGGGGGTGCCGGAGCGGTGCTCGACGGACAGCGCGGTGCTCGCGTTGCCCTGGGGGTCGAGGTCGATGACGAGGACCTTGAGCCCGTGGATCGCGAGGGCGGCGGCCAGGTTCACCGTGCTCGTCGTCTTGCCGACGCCGCCCTTCTGGTTCGCGACGACCATGACGCGGGGGCGGTCCGGGCGGGGGAGTTGGAGGGTGTCGGGGTGGAGGACGCGAGTAGCGCGTGCCGCTTCTTCCGCGATGGGGGTCCACACGGTGCTGTCTCCTGCCGGGTCCACGGTGTTGGCCAGACCTGCGCCGTGCTGCGCAGGGCGGAGGTCGTTGTTCGGAGGGAGGTCGTTCTCGGGGCGCGAGCGGTGCCGAGGGGGCGAGTCGTGCCGGGGGCGCGGATCGCGTTCGGGACCTGTTCCACGTGAAACAGCGGCCTCGCGGAACACCGGTTGCAGCGGGTCGGGGTTCACTTCACCGATCCTTCCTTCTGCGACGCGCGCCGTCACGGCGGCTCGCCTGCTCGTCGCGCTCCAGGAGCACGACGGTCGTCGGCACTTCGAGTACATCGCCGCCGCAGGAGGTGACGCGGGCCCGGGTGCCCCCGGCCCTGCGCACCGCCTCGGCGTCGCGTTCCACTTCTTCGGCGGCGCTCTCGCCCTTGAGGGCGACCAGGAGCCCGCCCGGCCTGAGCAGCGGCAGGCACCACCGCGCGAGGCGGTCGAGCGGGGCCACGGCGCGTGCCGTCACGACGTCGCTGTCGCCCAGCGCGTCGATCACCGGCTTCTCCTCGGCACGACCGCGGAGCACGGTGACGTCCAGGCCGAGCGCGTCGACGCACTCGGTCAGCCACGCCACGCGGCGCGCCATCGGCTCCAGGAGCGTCAGGTCGAGGTCCGGGCGCGCGATCGCCAGGGGGAGTCCCGGCAGTCCCGCGCCCGAGCCCACGTCCACGACCCGGCTCCCCTGGGGGAGCAGTTCCGCGACGACGGCCGAGTTGAGGACGTGGCGCTCCCAGAGGCGGTCGACCTCGCGCGGACCGATGAGACCGCGTTCGACGCCGTGCTCGGTGAGGAGTGCGGTGAAGGCGACCGCCTTGTCGTAGTGCTCACCGAACACGAGCCTCGCGCGGTCTTCCACCTCTTGAACCATGTCTCCGTCCGGGGCGTTTCACGTGAAACCACACATGCGACCGGTGTGGGTGATGGGGTTGGGCGTCTCGTCAGGGGGCGGCGCGCCCCGCGAGAAGTGCCGGTGCCCACTATGACGGATCACCCCGGCGACACGCCAAATCCCCGCCCGCGTTTCACGTGAAACTTGGGACACGGCCGTCCCGGGGCGCGGTGCGGAGGAGTTCGAGCGCGTAGTCGACCGACTCGACGCGGTCGAGCCCGGTCACCTCGTCGAGCGGGAACCACGCCGCCCGGTCCGTCGAACCGCCCACCTCGAAGGTGAGTTCGCCGCCGACCACGCGCGCCTCGTACATGATCCTGATGCGGTGGTAGTCGACCTCGACGCCGTCGCGCACCATCGGCCCGTGCGCGTTCTGGATGCCGAGCAGCCGGTCCACCTCCGCCCGGTAGCCGGTCTCCTCGAACACCTCGCGCACCACGGCGTCGTACGGGTCCTCGCCGTGGTCGAGCCCGCCGCCGGGGAGGATCCACCTCGGCCCGTCCGGACCGAGCCAGCGGGACAGGAGCAGTCGTCCGTCGTCGATGATGACGGCGTAGGCGGCGACGCGGAGGTTCCGCACGATCTCAGACATGCGGCGACCGTTTCACGTGAAACAGGTCGAGGGGAAGAGGACCGTGGTCAACGCGAACGGCCCCGGTCCCACAGGGGACCGGGGCCGTTCGGTGTTGCGAACCTCAGGGCTTGGGCAGCACCACGACGCGGCGCTGCGGCTCCTCGCCCTCGCTCTCGCTGTGCACGCCCGCCACGGCGGCGACGGCGTCGTGCACGACCTTGCGCTCGAACGGGGTCATCGGGTGCAGCCGCACCTTCTCACCGCTCGACAGCACCTTCTCCGCCGTCGTCCGCCCCAGCTCGGCCAGCTCGGCCCGCCGGCCCGCGCGCCACCCGGCGATGTCCAGCATGAGCCGGCTGCGGACGCCGGTCTCCTGCTGCACGGCGAGCCGGGTCAGCTCCTGGAGCGATTCCAGGACGGTACCCCGGGGACCGACCAGCTTCTCCAGGTCGTCACCACCGTCGATGCTCACGATCGCCCGGCCCGCCTCGACGTCGAGGTCGATGTCCCCGTCGTAGTCGAGCAGGTCGAGCAGCCGCTCCAGGTAGTCCCCCGCGATGTCGCCCTCCTGGACGAGCAGGTCCTCCGAGTTGCCCGACCGCACCGGCGGGGCCGCTTCGGCCTCCGGCGCGTCCACGTCGGCCGCCTGCAACGTCTCCGACACGATGTCTCCTCTCCAGGATCAGCGGCGCTTCTTGCCGCCACCCTGCTTCTTGCCCGCGGAACGGTCTGGGCTCAGACCGGGGATCTCGGTGGACGGCTTGGCGGTCCCGGTGGTGGGCTCGTCCGCCGCGTCCTGGGTCTTCGGCTCGGGCTGCGCGCCGGCCGGCTTGGCGCCCGCGGGCTTGATGCCGGCGGCCTTCGCGCTGACGCGCTTGGGGGCGGGGGGCTGCACGCCCTTGCCCGCCGGCTTCGCGCCGGCCTGCGGCTTCGCGCCGGGCTGCGGCTTGGCGCCCGGCCGCGGCTTCACGCCCGGCTTCGGCGCGAGCGCCTGGCGCTGCTCGATCGCCTCCGCCTTCTTCGCCTCTTCCTCGCGGTCGATGCGGTGGTACACGACGTACTGCTGGCCCAGCGTCCACGCGTTGTTGCTCAGCCAGTAGAGCAGGATCGCGACCGGGAAGAAGAGGCCACCGACGAGCACGCCGATCGGGAACAAGTACAGCGTCAGCTTGTTCATGATCGCGGTCTGCGGGTTGTCCGCCGCCGCCTGCGTCTGGCGGGCCACCGAGTGCCGCGCGGTGAAGTGCGTGGCGATCGACGCGATGATCATCAGCGGGATCGAGACCAGCAGCACGGCGTTGCGCGAGGTGGCGAACTGCTCCAGCTGGTCGGCCGGCATCGTGATGAACGTCGACAGGTTCGCGCCGAACAGCTTGGCGTTGACGAACGACTCGACGCCCTGGGCGTCGAAGAAGTACACCTCGCCCCAGCCGGGCCTGAACGAGCGCAGCACGTGGAACAGGCCGATGAACACCGGGATCTGCACCAGCATCGGCAGGCAGCCGCCGAGCGGGTTGACCCCGTGCTCGGACTGGAGCTTCTGCATCTCCTGCGCCTGGCGCTGCTTGTCGTTCGCGTACTTCTTCTTGATCTTCTGGAGCTCCGGCGCGAACTCCTGCATCTTGCGCATCGAGCGGACCTGGCCGACGAACGGCTTGAAGAGGATCGCGCGGAGCGTGAAGACGAGGAACACCACGGCCAGTGCCCACGCGAACCCGCTCGACTCGCCGAAGACGTGGCCGAACACCCAGTGCCAACACCACAGGATGAAGGACACCGGGTAGTAGATGAAGTTGAGCACTTGCTACTCCTCGGCAGGAAGGTCGGGGACCGCGTTCCGCGCGGGCGGGACCGGGTCCAGGCCACCAGGGTGCCAGGGTCCGCAGCGGCCCAGTCGACGCAGGGTCAACCAGGTACCGCGCAGCGCACCGTGGACGGTCAGCGCCTCCACCGCGTAGGTGCTGCAACTGGGGTGGAAGCGGCAGGTCGGTGGCAGCGCCGGTGAGATGAACTTCCGGTAGAAGCGCACCGGCAACAGCAGGGCCTTGGCGAGGGGACTCGCCTGGGAGGCCGCCTGGTGGGTCGTCATCGCAGCACCTTGCGCAGCGCCGCGTCGAGGTCGTGGCCGAGCTCGGCGCTGTTCGCATCGGCTGACGGTGCCAACGCGCGCACGACGAGGGAAGTTCCGGCGGGCAGCGAGGCGAGCCGGTCGCGGACCAGGTGGCGGAGCTTGCGGCTCACCCGGTGCCGGACGACGGAGTTGCCCACTGCTTTGCTCACGACGAAGCCCACCTTGGAGGTGTCCAAGGTGGGCTGCGCCGAGGTGTCACCGGCCTGGTCCGCCGTCAGGACGTGCACGACCAGCCGGGGCCGGCCCGCCCGGCGGCCTCGGCGGACCACCAGGCCGAAGTCCTGGCTGCGGGTCAGCCGGTTGGCCGCGGGGAGCACGGCGCTGCGGCGATCAGGCGGACAGCTGCTTGCGGCCCTTGCCACGGCGCGCGGCCAGGATGGCGCGACCCGCGCGGGTGCGCATGCGCAGCCGGAAACCGTGCGTCTTGGCACGGCGGCGGTTGTTGGGCTGGAAGGTGCGCTTACCCTTGCTCACGGTCGGACTCCCGGTGCTAACTGCCAAGCAGGTCTGTGGTCGTCCCCTGCCGATTCGTAGGCGCGCGAAGAGCACTCCGCGCGAGCGGGAGACGGTTACGAGGGTACGCAGCCCCGGGGGCGCTGTTCAAATCGGGGTCGTCGTCGAGGTGTCCGGCAGGGTGCCGGCGGGGTGTTCGGCGGGGTCCCGGCGGGCCCTCTCCGCAGGGGTGCGGCGGGCCTTCTCCGCGGGGGTGCGGGCGGGGCCGGCACCCGGGTGCGCTCCCCGGGTGCGGGCGGAAAGGACTTGCCCACCAGCGCGCCTTGTGGCAGCGCCCGCACCTTGTTAGCGTGCTGCCTTCGCGGGTAGGAGCGGGCCGGTGCGCCGCCGCCACGCAGACCGCAGGTGCTCGGAAAGCAACGGGGGGAGCCACTGCGCTCCGACGCGCGTTCGTGCACAGTTGTGGATAACTCTGTGGATGCCTCTATTCTCCGTGTCCACGTCGTGGAAGTCCCCGGGGACTGGCCGCGGAGAAGTACACCGAGGGGAGGGGAGCGCGGAG